>NZ_JCAJWY010000001.1:132822-1798047 GCF_059489205.1 Rhodococcoides sp. S146-33 | reverse complement strand
CCAACACCGACCGGAATCAACATCCACCTGTCTCAGACAGGTTGACAACTACCGATTCGCCCTCGTATTCGCCACTGTTCCGCGCGCGTTTCGCAAACGCGCGCGCGTTTGCGAAGACCGGGACCGGGACTGAGACCAGGCCGGGATCAGGACTGGGACCGAGCTAGGCCGACGCACCGCTCACATCGGCGAGCTTGCCTGCGCCCAGAATCGTTTCGGGATTCGTCCCGCGTGTCGGGCCTCGTAGCCCGCGGCCACCGCGTGTCGCATCGCCGACGCCATCAGCGCGGGATCCTTGGCCCGGGTCACCGCGGTCGCGAGCAGCACTGCGTCGCAGCCGAGTTCCATCGCAAGGGTGGCGTCGCTGGCCGTACCGATGCCCGCGTCGAGGATCACCGGTACCGAGGCGGCGTCGACGATCATCTCGATGTTGTGCGGGTTGGCGATGCCGAGGCCGGTGCCGATGGGTGAGCCGAGCGGCATGACGGCCACGCAGCCGATGTCCTCGAGGCGCTTGGCCAGTACTGGGTCGTCGGTGGTGTACGGCAGCACCTGGAAGCCGTCGTCGACGAGTTGTTCTGCGGCTTTGACCAGTTCGATGGCGTCGGGCAGCAGGGTCCGCTCGTCGGCGATCACTTCGAGTTTGACCCAGTCGGTCTCGAGCGCCTCGCGGCCCAGCTGCGCGGTGAGCACTGCCTCGGCCGATCCTCGGCAGCCTGCGGTGTTCGGCAGCGGCGCGATGTTCAACCGGCGCAGCAGATCCAGGACTCCCGTCCCACCGGCGGCGTCGACGCGGCGCATCGCAACGGTGGTCAGTTCGGTTCCGGACGCGACGAGGGCTTCCTCGAGTACCGCGAGATTGGCCGCTCCCCCGGTGCCGGTGATGAGCCGGGAAGTTAAGGTGCGATCGGCGATGGTGAGTGCGCTAGCCACCCTGAACCGCCGTGAGAACGTCGATGGTCCAACCCTTTTCGACGTCGGTGGTGTCCCATCGACTCTTGGGCAGCACGGCACCGTCGACGGCAACGGCTATACCCTTCTCCGGCATGCCCAGGAATTCGAGCAGCCGACGCACGGTCATGTCCTCGGTGAGCAGATGGTCCTCGCCGTTGACGGTGATACCGATGGCAACCTGGGTCATGGTGTCCTTTCGATCTGTGAGCTGTAGATGTGCAAGAACCGTTCGGGATCAGCAGCTTTCGCCTCGGGTAATTGCTCACCCATGATCAGCGCGGCAACGGCGTCGGCGGTGATGGGGGCGAGCAGGATGCCGTTGCGGCCGTGGCCGGTAGCGACGACCACCTGGGGAGACAGCCTGCCGATGATCGGTAGTCCGTCCGGGCTCATGGGCCGCAGTCCGGCGGCGGTTTCGTACAGTTCGTATTCGCCGATACTCGGCATGAGCCGTTCGGCGTCGGCGATCAGGTCACGCACCCCCGCTACGGTCACCTGCGTGTCCTCACCGGATTCGTATTGTGTTGCGCCGACGACCAATCCGTCGCCGCGCGGCACCAGGTAGATCGCTCTTCCGTGCACGGTTCCGCGAACGGTGCGAGATGGCGGTGGCGCAGCGCTCGGTCGACGACGCAGCCGCAGGATTTCGCCCTTGACCGGACGGACGGGCAACGTGGGCCACAGCGCCGCCGACTGCGCACCGGCGGCCAGGACCACCTGATCGGCGTCGGGGATGGCGTCGACCGAGGTTGCCACGAACTCCACCCCGGCGTCGACACACCCTTGCTCGAGCGCGGCAACGAGGGCCCTGTTGTCGACAGAAAGCTCGGTCGGTGCCAACAATCCGAGCCGAATGTTCTGCGCCAGTGCAGGTTCGAGCTCCCGCAGCTCTGCTCGACCGAGAATCTGCAGTTCGTGACCCTGCTCGCCCACCCACTCGGCAACGGTCCGCAGATCGGCGGCATCCGCGGAATCGAGGGCAACCGTCACCGATCCGGTCGCGGAGAACACCGAGGGGCCGGGCAGGCGCTCGGCGAAGTCCGGCCACCGCTCCAGCGAGGCGGCACCGAGGTGCAGGAGTTCGTGTTCGCCCGGCCACCCCTCGGACAACGGGGCCAGCATGCCGCCCGCCACCCAGGACGCGCCCTTGCCCAGAGCTGGATCGTGCACGGCCACTCGGTGACCGTCCCGGCTCAGGCGGTGCGCCGTCGACAGCCCGATGACGCCTCCGCCGATAACGACGATGTACACGCGATTCACGTCCTCACTCCCTGCGCCCGCATGATCGGGTTCAGGTATTGACGGTAAGGGCGGCGAACCCACTCTCAGCCCCACGATCCTCGGGACTCCCGCGATATCTCGGCCACTCCGTCGTCGGTGGCGGCCACCATGAGAATACAGTTCGTTTCGTGCATCCATCTCAGACCGCCCGCAATCAGACTCCCCGTGAGCGTCTTGCGTCCGCTCGCCTGTACTTGTGTACCGATGCCAGGCGCGACAAGGGCGATCTCGCGCAGTTCGCCGAGGCCGCATTGTCCGGTGGCGTCGACATCATTCAGCTGCGCGACAAGAACTCCGCCGGAGAGCGCGAGTTCGGTCCGCTCGAAGCCAAGGACGAGCTCGCTGCGCTGGCAATTCTGCTCGCCGCGACCAAGCGGCACGGTGCGCTGCTGGCGGTCAACGATCGCGCGGATCTGGCGCTGGCCTCCGGCGCGGAAGTGCTGCATCTCGGTCAGGGCGATCTGCCCGTGCACTATGCCCGCCAGATCCTGGGTCCGGATGTGGTGATCGGCCGCTCGACGCAGAACCGGGCCCAGTCCTCGCTCGCCGCGATCGAGGACGGCGTCGACTATTTCGCGGTCGGGCCGGTGTGGCCGACGCCCACAAAGCCCAACAGATCGGCCGCCGGCCTCGAGACTCTGCGGGCCACCGCGGACGCGCTGCCCGAGCGGCCGTGGTTCGCGATCGGCGGAGTCGACGCCACCAACGTGGATCAGGTCAGAGCAGCCGGTGCCGACCGCATCGTGGTGGTCCGCGCCATCACCGAAGCTCGGGACCCACAGGCAGCCGCTCGCGAGCTGGTCCAGGCTCTGCAGGTCTAGCCGGGGCACACTGGACGGGGTGTTCTCCTCCCTGGCCCCGGCCCGCCGTCGTCTCGTGTTCGTTGTGCTCGCCCTTGTCCTGGTGGGGGTCGTCGCGGCCGTGGCGGCATTCGTCGCTTCGCGCGTCACGAGCGATCCCGTGGCGAGCGTCGACCAATCCGTGCCGGGCCCGGTGCTGCTGGTCCCCGGTTTCGGCGGTTCCACCGATGCGCTCGACGTGCTCGCGGCCGGGCTGCGCGAAGACGGACGCGACGCGACCGTGGTGGCCCTGCCCGATGGTGGCGTCGGCGATCTGACCGTGCAGGCGCAGACGCTGAGCGACGCGGCCGATGAGGCTCTGAACCGCACCGGGGCAACCTCGGTCGACGTCGTCGGATATTCGGCCGGCGGTGTGGTGGCCCGGATCTGGGCAGCCGACCTGGGCGGTGCCGAGCAGGCCCGGCGCATCGTGACGCTCGGCTCCCCGCATCACGGCACCCAGGTGGCGGGGCTGGCGGCTCAAGTTCTGCCCGACCGATGCCCGACGGCCTGTCAGCAGCTCGCCCCGGACAGCTCCGTGCTCGCCGCCCTGAATTCCGGCGACGAGACTCCGGAGGGGCCGCAATGGGTGTCGATCTGGACCCAGGTGGATCAGGTGGTGACCCCGCCCAATTCGGCCGAACTCGACGGGGCCATCGACATTCCGGTGCAGAGCGTGTGTGGAGATTCCACCGTCGATCACGGAAACCTGCCCCGCGATCCTCTCGTCGCTGCAATGGTGTCCGCCCAGCTCGGCAGCAGCTCCACCACCCAGCTCGGCGCGGCCGATTGCAGCCGTCTCAGCTCGTGATGTCCTTGGTCGTGAAGTTGGCCCATGCCGCGCCCAGAAGGACGACGACGTAGACGCCCTGCAGGCCGACGCCGCGGACCAGGTCCCGCGTCGGCACCGGGTCGCGGAAGAGATCGACGAAAGCCAGCCAGTACCGCGTCGGCAGGTAGGGCGCGATGGCGTCGGCCGCATCCAGGGTCAGCAGCAACGAGCTGGCGATGAGGAAGGCCAACGCGCCCAGCGTCGCGGCGAGCGGGGAGTCGGTCAGGGTCGAGAGGAACAACCCCATGGCAGCGACTCCGAGCATCGACAGCGTCACGTAGAGCACAGCGATGACGGTGCGTGCGGCGACCTGTTGATCGGTCAGCACCGTGCCCGAGACGCTGGCGACGCCGGCCAACGACGTGGTGTCGAACAGAGTCGTCCCGACGAAGTATGCGACGGCGGCCACGATGACCACCGCCAGTAGCACGAAGGCGGCCACCGAGATGAGCTTCGCCACCAGTAGCTTCGTCCGTCCCACCGGACGGGCCAGCAGGTAGCGCAGGGTGCCGGCCTGTGCCTCCCCGGCGACGGAATCGCCGGCAATGACCGACACCGCGACGGGCAGGAACAGCGGAAGCACTATCGCGAGCGCAGCGAGCGGGAAAAGCTGGCCGTTGGTGGTCACTGCGGAGAGAAAGGCGGGACCCTCTCCCGGGCGCGGGCCCACATCGGTCAAGGCCAGTAGGCCCGCGACGATGGTGGGCAGCAGGTTGAGCAGCAGGATGACGACCCAGGTGCGGGGTCGGCGAAGCATCGCGCGCAGCTCGACGCCGATCATGCGGTCACCTTCTTCCGGGCGGAACCGTCGACCCGGTCGGCACTGGCGCCGGTGACGGCCAGCACGGACTGCTCCAGACTCATCTGCTGCGTCGTCAGCTCGCTCACCCGCACCCCACCGTCGACGAGCAGTCGATTGAGCAGGGCCGAGTCGGGGTGTTCGATCACGAGTTGCTGCCCGTCACGCTCGAGCACGGTGGCGTTCTCGACTTCAGCGAGCACGGTGACGGCCTCGGCCGGGTCCAGGGTGGACACGAGTACTCGACCGGTGGGCTGCTGGAACGCGGAGAGCTGATCCTGCAGAACGAGGCGACCCCGATCGAGCACGCCCACTCGGTCGCACAGTTGTTCCACCTCGGCCAGCAGGTGGCTGGACAGGAACACCGTGGTGCCCCGGGCGTGCAGGCCCAGCAGCAACTCTCGAATCTCCAGGATTCCCTGCGGGTCGAGACCGTTGGTCGGCTCGTCGAGTATCAGCAGCTCGGGGGTGCGCATGAGCGCCGCAGCCAAGCCGAGACGCTGCCGCATGCCGAGCGAGTACTGCTTGACCGGTCTGCGTCCCACCCCCGCGAGGCCGACCTGCTCGAGGGCCTCGCCGACCCGGGCAGTCCGGGTGCGCCGGGCACCACCCGGCCCGGCCGCGTCGAGCAGCGTGAGGTTCCGGCGTCCGGAGAGATTGGGGTAAGCGGCGGGGTTCTCGATCAGCGCGCCCACCCGCGGCAGCACGCTCGTGCGACGCCGCGGCATCTCCTCGCCCAGCACCTGCATCTGCCCGGAGGTGGCCAGGACCAGGCCGAGCAACATCCGCACGGTCGTCGTCTTGCCGGAGCCGTTCGCACCGACGAAGCCGTAGATGTCGCCGGCGCGCACGTCGAGGTCGACGCCGTCCACCGCCCGCACCGATCCGTAACTCTTGGTCAGGCCGCTCGTGCGAATCATGTGGCTGCTCCTTCGAGCTGCTGGGCGGCGGTGCTCAAGGTTTCCGGGGTGACGGTGCCGGAGAGCAGGTAGCGCCGCCGGTCGGCGCTGGGCTCGGTGATGAGGACGTTGAGCGGCCCGATCGACAGCGCGACGCTGCTGCCGGTCACGACTGCGCCCGGGGCTTCCCGCAACTGGTCGACGAGTCCGCGTGCAGCGCGGCGCGGCAGCGGAGCGGCGATCAACTCGGTCACTCCGCGGCCGTAGATTCCCACCGCGCCCTGGCCGTCGCGGTCCCCCAGATCGAGTCCCGCCAGAGTCGGAGGAAGACCGGCGGAGTCGATCCCGTCGGCGAACGAGGCGATGTCGAGCCCGTCCTGTTGCTGCACATCGGTTCCCGGCGGTGGGACGAAACGCACGGTGTCGGCGTCGGGGGTCGCGGAGGAGAAGTCGAGGAACGCGGTGCTGACGATGGGTCGAGTGGCCCCGTCGCCCAGCACGTCGACCTGCAGCGGCAACCCGCTGTCGGGGTCGATCCACACGTCGACCTCGGTGACGGTGCTCTGTGGCTCGCTGGGAGTCACCCGGAGGCCAGGGGCGTCCCGGCCGGCGATCCGGCGATCCGGCAGCCGGGTGACCTCGTCGGCGCTCGCTTCGCTGAGCAACCGCTGCCCCAGCTCCGGGGGGAGAAGGTCGGCTTCGCGAGGCAGCCGCAGGCTCGGCTCGGGGACCGGTGTCACCACTGCCGTGTTCTGTTCGTAGTCCCATTTCCACAGCCGAGCCGGGCTCCGATAGAGGCCACGCTCACCGGCGAGACGCACGGTGTCGACGCGCCAGCTGTCCGGGCCGCGATACCAGGCGCGCAGGGTCGTGGTGTCGCCCAGCAGATCCGGAAGGCCCCCGAGTCCGTCGGTCACCGGCAGGGTGACACCGCCAACCGCCTGGGCGTAGCCCGAATACGGGGTCGCAGTGGAGGACTGGACTCGGGAGAGCAGGTCGGCCGCGGCGATGTTCGACGCGTCGACGGGCCAGCGCTCGATCACCGAGGGGGTGGCCAGGAGCAGAGCGATGCCGAGCACCACTGCCGCCCACCGCCACTTGTCACGCACTCTCTCGACCGTACGGACGTACTCTGTGTCCTGCATGTGAGCAGGACCGACCAGCTCTCGAACGCAGGCTCTCTACAGCCAGCCGAGGACGGTCGACGGCGTCAGCACCTGCACCGAATCGGGGAGCCGGTCGCGCAGCCCGCGGTCGGCGGTGACCAATGCCGTCAGATCTCCGTCGAGTCGGGCCTGATCGGCCAAGGTGTCGTCGCCGCTGCCGTCGGCGAGAATCGTCGGGGTGCGTGGGTCGTCCACCACTGCGCTGCGTGCCTCGCCTTCGAGGACGGCTTCGATTCTCGTGAGCCACCCGTATTGGCCGCCGGGCAGTTCGACGGTGCGCGGCAACGTCTCGGCGAGCGAGGTGAGCAGTGCGCCGGTCGATCCGGCGCGGTCCTTCCACCAGCCGTTCGGTCGTGAACCGAGCACGTTGGCGGTGTCCAGCAGTACCCGGAGCGGCACGGTGCGCAGCCCCGACCAGCTCGACGCGAACCCCGGATGCAACGGAAGATCGGCGACGATCGATTCCGGTACCCAGCGCAGTTCGGTGCTCTCACCGTTGGGGACGGTGGTCAGTGGATGATCGGTGTCGGCGACGACGGTGGTGTACGACCAGCCGCTCGCGACACTCGCAGTGACCCGTTCGCTCCGAACGCACAGCTGTTCGGCAGCGATACCGGCTTCCTCGTGCGCCTCGCGTACGGCCGCGTGCTCGGTGCTCTCGTGCGAGTCACGCGCGCCGCCGGGCAGCGCCCACGTTCCGCCCTGATGACTCCACAGGGCGCGGTGCTGCAGCAGCACGAGTGGTTCTCCGGTGTTCGACGGTGCGCGAAGCAACAGTCCGGCAGCCCCGTGCTTTCCCCAGTGCCGAGAACCGTCGTCACCGATCACCCAACCGTCCCCGTCACCTCGCATGCTCACCACCCTAGGGGAATCATCCGCCCGTAGTGACTGCGCTGTAGTGCCTGCAGTACCGCCCGCCTGCTTATATGCTCGGTGACGTGATCGCGGCCGGCATTACCCCCTCCGCTGCCGTGCCTCCGACAACGGCCACTCCCGTCGGTGCCGTTACCGGCAAGCCCCCGGTTCGCTACACGATGCGTTCGACGCCTGCGCGGTTGGTAGCGATGGGCACCGCGCTGGTGGTGTTGGCGTTGACGGTCGGAAATCTGGCGTCCACGGCCGTCACCGAGCGGGTGGATACCCTGGGCACACTGCTGGTGCGGACCGAGCCGTTCGCGAACTCGGCGCAGAATTTGTACGGGGCCCTCTCGGTGGCCGATTCTGCTGCCGCAACCGCGTTCATTGCCGGCGGTCTCGAGCCGGCAGAAGTACGCGATCGGTACTCGCAGGCACTCGGCGAGGCGTCGTCGGAGCTGATCGCCGCCTCGGCCGGAGTGACCGAGAACGACGAGGCCACCAGCGCGGTGCTGACACAGATCGCCGCCGGACTGCCGGTCTACAGCGGTTTGGTCGAGACGGCCAGGGCCAACAACCGAACCGGAAACCCGGTGGGGGCGGCCTATCTCGGTGAGGCCTCGACCATGATGCAGACAACTCTGTTGCCACTGGCCGAAAAGCTGTACACCGAGCAGGCATCACGAGTGTCCGCCGATCAGGAACGGTTCACCAGCCCGCCGTTCTTCGCAATCGGGTCGGTGGTGTTCCTGCTGCTGATGACCGGCCTGGCTCAGTGGTACCTCTCGCGCACCACGCGTCGAACGTTGAACGTCGGATTCCTCGGTGCCACAGCCGCTGTCGTCGGTCTGCTCGGCTGGATGCTGGTGGTGGGACTGATCTCCTCGATCGCCACCGACCGTGCGCTCGATCGCGGTGTCGCTCCGCTGAAGTCGTACACGACGGGTTTCATCCTGGCGCAGCAGGCCAGGGCCGACGAGACCCTCGATCTCGCCCGTCGCGGCGGCAGTCAGGACTACGGACAATCGTTCGACGCCAACGTCTCTCGCATGTCCGAGATGTTCCAGGGTGATACGGCGGTGATCGACGCGCTGAACACGTGGTCCGGTTCGCATGCCCGAATCGATTCCGCCCTCGAAGTCGGCGACTTCAACGGAGCGGTCGCCATCGCCACCGGAACAGCAGAATCCGATTCCGCCGCCGCCTTCAACGCCTTGGACACTGTTCTGGTCGACGGAATAGAGAATGCGCGAGCCGAACTGCGCTCCAACATCGACCGCTCGGTAGGAGTGTTGTCCGGCCTGTCCAACGGTGCGTACGTGCTCACCGTCGTCGCCTCGGTGGCGTTCGGTGTCGGCCTGTTCCCGAGGCTGCGTGAGTACCTGTGAAGCGCCTGCTCGCCATCGGCATCCTGGCCACTGCCCTGCTGGTCGGCTGCACTCCGCCGGAAAACCCAGCGCCGCAAGTGGATACGACGTTCACCGAACCGCCGCTACCGGACGGCGCATCCGTGGCCGCTCGCCCCACCGAGACCTCGGCCGACGACGAGTGCGCCCGCCCCACCGCCAGCCTGCGCCCACTGCCGACTGGCACAGACGCTCCGCCGGTACCACAACCGACCATCGACGCACTGCGCGCGAAGGGCCGCTTGGTCGTCGGACTCGACACGGGCAGCAACCTTTTCAGCTTCCGTGATCCGATGACCGGTCAGCTGGTCGGGTTCGACGTCGATATCGCGCGGGAGATCTCGCGCGACCTCTTCGGTGATCCGAATCGGTTGGACTTTCGGATCCTGTCCTCGGCGCAGCGACTGGAAGCCCTGCAGGATTCCTCGGTGGACATCGTGGTCAAGACCATGACCATCACGTGCGCTCGCCGTAAGGACGTGCAGTTCTCCACGGTGTATTTCCAGGCGCAGCACCGGATTCTGGTGGTGCAGGGTTCTGGCATCCGCGACATCGGCGACCTGGCGGGCAAACGAGTCTGCGCCGTCGAGGGCACCACCTCACTACGACGACTGCAGCGAGTGCAACCCGCAGCGACCGTGGTCACCGTGCCGATGTGGTCGGATTGCCTTGTGGTACTGCAACAACGACAGGTCGACGCCATCAGCACCGACGACGCCATTCTGGCCGGTCTGGCTGCGCAGGACCCGTACCTCGAGATCGTCGGCGACAGCCTGAGCCCGGAGCCGTACGGGGTCGGCATCAATCGAGAGAGCGAGGATCTGGTGCGCTTCGTCAACGGTACGTTGGCCCGCATCAGGTCCGACGGAACCTGGAATCGCCTCTACAACCGATGGCTGACGGTCCTCGGCCCCTCCCCCGGCCCGCCGACCGCGTCGTACAGCGACTAGGGGCTCACATCATGGACGACGACGAACAGCAGCCCACGGCCCCGGCGGAACGAACACAGGCGGTCGCGCGCGCCGACGACAGCGAGCGCACCCGAGCAGTATCGAGAACACCGGTCGGAGCGAACACCGACGGACCCTCCGAAACGGACGGGGTCGAGCGCACTCAAGCCGTCTCGCGGTCGCCGGTCGGCGACCGGAACCCGACATCTACTGCTCATTCTGCTTCCACCCGTTCGAAGACGGGCCGCGCGAGATCCGGCCGATCGCGCAGCACCGGCCTTCGACGTCGACTCGGCGGCGGGCTGGTCGATGTCCCCAGGGTGGAGCCGGTCGATCCCGAAACTGCGGTGATGTCGGATCCGACGGTGCCGCAACACAAGCGGTTCTGCTGGAAGTGCAACGCCAAGGTCGGCCGCACCGAGCCCGGCGAGCCCGACATCGCCAAGGGTGTATGCCCGCACTGTGGCACCACGTTCGACTTCACGCCCCTGCTCGAGCCGGGCGATCGAGTGGTCGGCCAGTACGACGTCCAGGGTTGTATCGCGCACGGCGGCCTGGGCTGGATCTACCTCGCCATCGACCGCAACGTCAGCGACCGGTGGGTGGTGCTCAAGGGACTACTGCACTTCGGCGACGAGGAAGCCCACGCGGTCGCGGTCGCAGAACGTCAATTTCTGGCCGAGGTAGCGCATCCCGGCGTCGTCAAGATCTACAATTTCGTCGAGCAACCCCGCAGCGACGGGTCGACCGTCGGCTTCATCGTCATGGAATACGTCGGTGGACGGTCGCTGCGAGACATCCTCGGTACCTGCGACGGAGGCCGGATGCCCGTCGAGCAGGCACTCGCCTACGTCTTGGAAGTGCTTCCTGCACTGGGCTACCTGCATTCGATCGGCCTGGTCTACAACGACCTCAAGCCCGAGAACATCATGGTCTCCGACGACCAGATCAAACTCATCGACCTCGGCGCGGTAGCGGGTATCGAGGACTACGGCTACCTGTACGGCACGGTGGGCTACCAGGCCCCGGAGATCGTGAAGACGGGGCCGACGGTGGCGTCGGACATCTTCACTGTGGGTCGCACGCTCGCGGTACTGACGCTGGACATGCCCTCGAAGAACGGCAAGTACCTCGACGGCCTGCCGTCGGTCGAGGATTCCGAAGTGCTGCAGCAATTTCCGTCGCTGCACCGACTCCTGCTGCGAGCGACTCACGAGAACCCCGCTCGACGGTTTCGGTCCGCGGACGAATTCGCCGGGCAGGCGACCGGAGTGCTGCGCGAGATCCTGGCCATCCGAACCGGCGTCGAGCGTCCCGGCCTGTCGACCGTGTTCAGCCCGCCCCGTACCACTTTCGGAACCGAGCAGTCGGTGGGCCGTACCGACACCTACGTGGACGGCACGGTCCGCAACGAACGAATGACGGCTACCGAAGTTGTTGCGGCGCTACCTGTTCCACTGGTGGACCCCAACGATCCGAGCGCGCCCCTGCTCGCGGCGGCGGTGCACGTAGAACCGCGACAGACCCTGGACTCGTTGCAGCACGCCAAACGCAACGGCATCGAACGCATCTCCGCGGGCGCGGACAAGAACTCGGATTCCACGCCCTCGTCGTCTCCTGTCGAGCTGGGGGTGGAGATCACCCTTGCCGAGGTCAAAGCCAATCTGGATCTGGGGAACGTCGTCGAGGCCACCGAGATTCTGACCAAGGTGCAGTCCGAGGACCACACCGCCGATCCGTGGCGGGTGCAGTGGTATGCGGGCCTGATCGCCCTGCTGCATCACGAATACGCTTCTGCGTTCACCAGTTTCGACAACGTGCTCGGGGCGATGCCCGGAGAGCTGGCACCCAAGCTCGCTCTCGGTGCGACCTCCGAATTGCTCGGCCATGTCGCCGCGGGCCGAGCCGACGAAGCCGAGAAATGGCGTGCCCGAGCCGAGGACCTCTATCGAGCTGTCTGGCGCACCAACCGAGGCATCGTGAGCTCGGCGTTCGGGTTGGCCCGGCAGCTGCAGCGCCGCGGCGATCAGACCGGAGCCATCGCCGCTCTGGATCAAGTGCCGATCAGCTCACGGCACTACTCGATGGCGCGCATGACCAGCGTGCTGACGCTGCTGATGGATCGCTCGCGAGCCGAACTGTCCGAGGCGGACTTCCGTTCCGCTGCACGCCGAGTTGCGTTGCTCCCCAAGGCGGAGAGCCGGGCACTGCAGATGCGGACGCTGGTACTCGCGATGGCCCTGGACTGGATCGTCTCCGGCCACGCCGCCACGGCCGAACGCGAACCGATTCTCAGCGTCCCGTTCACCGAGGACGGATTGCGGCGTGGCACCGAGAAGGGGCTGCGGGCATTGGCCCGTAACGCCACCGATCGCGCGCACCGCTTCTCATTGGTCGACCTGGCGAACGCGATCCGGCCCCGATCCCTGTTCTAGGTTCCCTGTTCTAGCCGCGTACCAGATCGTCCGTCGCCCGAGCGATCGCCAGCTCCTCGTTGGTCGGCACCACCAAGACGGTCACGGTCGACGAGTCGGTCGAGATGACCCGAGCCTGCTTGCTGCGCAGCGCATTACGCTCCGGGTCGATTTCGATACCGAATCCCTCGAGGTTTGCCAGGGCGTCGGCACGCACGGCGGCCGCATTCTCGCCGACACCGGCGGTGAACGTGACGACATCGAGTCGGCCGAGTCCGAGCATGTACGCACCGATGTATTTGCGCAGTCGGTGGATGTAGACGTCGTAGGCCAGCCGCGCGGAGGCGTCGCCGTCGTCGATCCGTTGCTGCAGTTGCCGAAAATCGTTGACCCCGGACAACCCGATCAGTCCGGAACGACGGTTCAGCAGGGCATCGATGTCGTCGACGCTCATGCCGGCGCTGCGGCGCAGATGCAGGATGACGCCGGGGTCGATGTCGCCGCTGCGGGTCCCCATGACCAGACCCTCGAGCGGAGTCAGGCCCATCGAGGTGTCGACTGCTTTGCCCCCGGCAACCGCGGAGGCCGAGGCTCCGTTGCCCAGGTGCAGCACGATCTGATTCAGGTCCGCGAGATCGCGGCCGAGGAACTGCGCCGCCTGATCCGAGACGTAGTGGTGCGAGGTGCCGTGGAAGCCGTAGCGCCTGATGTCGTGCTCGGCGGCGACGGTCGCATCGATGGCATAGGTCGCGGCGGCGTCGGGCAGCGAATGGAAGAAGGCCGTATCGAAGACTGCCACGTGCGGCACGTTCGGCAGCTGCTTCCTGGCGACCTCGATGCCGAGTACGTTCGGCGGGTTGTGCAGAGGCGCAAGACTACTCAGGTCCGAGATCTGCTGCACTACGGCGTCGTCGATGATCGTCGGACGGTAGAACACCGTACCGCCATGGACGACGCGGTGCCCGACGGCAGTGACGTCGGAGCCCAGTTCGATGCCGGCGTCGGCGAGCATCTCGAACGCCAAAGCGAGACCGGCGCCGTGATCCTCGATGTGCTGGGTACGCTCGATGCTCTCACCACGATGGTCGAGTTCGACGCGGCCGTCGGATTCACCGATACGCTCGACGAGACCGCTGGCCAGCGACTCACCGGAGGCGGGGTCGACAAGTTGGAACTTGACCGACGACGACCCGGAGTTGACTACGAGGATGCTCACGATTCGCTGTTCTCCTTGGCCGAGTCGGCAATTCCTTGCGCCTGAATAGCCGTGATGGCAACGGTATTGACGATGTCCTCGACGAGTGCGCCGCGCGAGAGGTCGTTGACGGGTTTGCGCAGGCCCTGCAGAACCGGCCCGACGGCCACGGCACCGGCGCTGCGCTGAACAGCCTTGTAGGTGTTGTTGCCGGTGTTGAGGTCCGGGAAGATGAACACCGTCGCGCGGCCGGCCACCTCGGAGTCGGGCAGCTTCGACGCGGCGACGGACGGCTCGATCGCCGCGTCGTACTGGATCGGACCTTCCACGAGTAGCTCCGGATTTCGTTCGCGCACAATGGCAGTGGCCTGTCGAACCTTGTCCACATCGGCTCCGGAACCGGATTCTCCGGTGGAGTAGGACAGCATGGCCACCCGCGGCTCGATGCCGAACTGGGCCGCAGTCTGCGCCGAGGACACGGCGATGTCGGCGAGCTGCTCGGCCGTCGGGTCCGGTACGACGGCGCAGTCTCCGTAGGCGAGTACGCGATCCGAGAGGCACATCAGGAAGATCGACGACACCGTCGACACTCCTTCGGTGGTCTTGATGATCTCGAACGACGGCTTGATGGTGTGCGCGGTGGTGTGCGCCGCACCCGAGACCATGCCGTCGGCGATTCCCTTGTGCACCATCATCGTTCCGAAATACGAGATGTCGGCCATGATCTCGCGGGCCCGCTCGATCGTCATGCCCTTGTGCTTGCGCAGCTCGGTGTATTCGGCCGCGAAGTCCTCGGTGTACTCGCAGTTGTTGGGATCGAGGACGGTGGCTTTGTCGAGGTCGACGCCCAGTTCCGACGCCCGTCGGCGAATGGGACCCTCCTCACCGAGGATCGTGAGGTCCGCAACCTGACGCTGCAGCAGTCGGCCGGCAGCCCGAAGGATGCGGTCGTCGCCGCCCTCTGGGAGGACGATGTGCTTGCGGTCGGCGCGGGCTCGGTGGATCAGCTGGTACTCGAACATCTGCGGCGTCGTGATGGTGGGGATGGCGATGTCCAGCCGTCCCAGCAGGGTTTTCGCGTCCACTCGCTGTTCCATCAAACCCAGTGCGGTGTCGACCTTGCGCTGCGAACCCACCGCAACGCGGCCACGGGTCTGCGCCGCGGCAGAGGCAGTGTCGAACGTGCCGAGATCGGTGGTGAGGATCGGCAGCCGGGGGCCGAGTCCGGCCACCAGACGTGCAATGGCCGGATGGGGCTCGATGCCGCCGTTCATGATGATGCCGGCCAGCGACGGAAAGCCGTCGGCCTCATGGGCATTGACCAGGGCGAGCAGCACGTCCGATCGGTCCGCGGGCGCGATGACGACGACGCCTTCGGTGAGGCGCTCGAGGATATGTTCGGCAGTCATGCCACCGACCATGACCCGCAACGCTTCTCGCTGCAGCAGCGACGAATCACCACTGTAGAGAGTGCCGTCGACGGCGTCGAGCAGCTCCGCCATGGTCGGGGCGACGAGGAGAGGGATCTCCGGCAGGCTCCATGCCGGCACCCCGACCGACGCCAAGGCATCGGTGACCGCATCGAGATCGTCAGGGGCACAGCGGTTTGCCACGATCGCGGCCAGGTGGGCGTGATGTTGCCGTAGTTCGGCCTGGCACAGAGCAGCCAACTGCGCGATCTCGTCGGGTGTGCGGTCCGACCCACGCAGTGCGAGCAGCACCGGTGCACCGAGATTGACGGCGATCCGCGCGTTGAAGCCGAGTTCACTGGGGCTGCCGACATCGGTGTAGTCGCTGCCCACGATCACTACGGCGTCGCACTGGGCAGCAACCTCGTGATAGCGATTGACGATCTCGCTGAGCGCTGCGTCCTGATCTGTGTGCACCTGCTCGTAGGTCACGCCGAGCGACTGCTCGTAGGTGAGGTCTGCGGTGGTGTGCTCGACGAGAAGTTCCAGAATGTAATCGGGTTCGTCCGTGGAGCGAGCGATGGGCCTGAACACCCCCACTCGGGCGGCCGTCGCGGCGAGCATCTGCAGCACACCCAACGCAATGGTGGATTTACCGGAGTCGCCTTCCGGTGACGCGATGTAGATGCTGGAGGGATACATGTCCGACGCGTCGGTCCCGCTGGGCTCAGCCATGGTCAACAGCTTAGTGGTGGTCGTTCCGCAGGCTCCACTCCTGCTTAGTGGTTGGGGTGTTGACACCGGGCGCAGTCCGGTTGTCCTATGAACCATGGCCGATTCACCGTTCCCGGACGTGCGCTGGGGCAGCGAGACCTCCTTCATCCGCAAGCCCGCCGTCAAGTTCGCGTCGACCAAGCCCGGTTCCTGGGTGATCAGGAATCTTGCGGGCGTCGACCGCTGGCTGTTGACCAAATCCGACGGCCGGTTCACTGTCCTCGGCCCCATCGCGGCACCGGTGGTGTTGCTGACCACCACCGGCCGGAAATCCGGCAAGCCGAGGACGAGCCCGCTGCTGTACTACCGCGAGGGCGACAAGATCTTTGTCGTCGGATCCAACTTCGGTCAGCAACATCACCCGGCGTGGACGTCGAACCTCCTTGCCGATCCGAAGGCCGTTGTGGCCATCGGCGGCAAAAAGATTCCGGTGACGGCCACCCGCATCACCGGCGACGAGAAGGCCCGCATCTACCGACAGTTCGACGCGATGGTCGAGGTGTACGGAGAGTACGAGAACAGGACCGACCGAGACATGCGGATGTTCGCACTCTCGGCCGATCTCTAGTCTCCTGAGCCTCAGCCGAGCTTGCGCAGGCGCGGTGCCAGATCCTTCTCGAACAGTTCGAGGAACCGCTTCTGATCGTGCCCGGGCGCGTGGAACACCAAGTGGTTCAGGCCCGCATCGGTGTACTGCTTGACCTTTTCCACGGCCTCGTCCGGGTCCGAGGCGACGATCCAGCGCTTGGCGACCTGCTCGATGGGCAGCTCGTCGGCGGCCTTCTCCATCTCGATCGGGTCGTCGATCGAATGCTTCTGCTCGGGCGTCAGCGACAGCGGGGCCCAGAAGCGGCAATTCTCCAGTGCGAGTTCGGGATCGGTGTCGTAGCTGATCTTGATCTCGATCATCTTGTCGATCTTGCTCGCATCGCGCTCGGCCTTGCCCGCGCCCTCTTCCACGGCCGGGAGCAGCTTGTCGGTGTAGAGCTCCATGCCCTTGCCCGAGGTGCAGATGAATCCGTCGCCCGCGCGTCCTGCATACCGCGCGACGACGGGTCCGCCGGCCGCGATGTAGACGGGAATGCCGCCCTCGGGGACGTCGTAGATCGACGCGCCCTTGGTCGTGTAGTACTCGCCCTCGAAGTCGACGCGGTCGCCGAGCCAGAGCTCGCGCATCAACCGCACGGACTCACGGAGGCGCGCGAATCGTTCCTTGAACTCCGGCCATTCGCCGGTGAACCCGGTGGCAATTTCGTTGAGCGCCTCACCGGTACCCACCCCGAGCATGATGCGTCCGGGATACAGGCAGCCCATCGTCGCGAATGCCTGGGCGATGACCGACGGGTTGTAACGGAACGTCGGCGTGAGCACCGAGGTACCGAGCTGAATCGTCTTCGTGCGCTCACCGACCGCCGTCATCCAGGCCAGGGAAAACGGCGCATGCCCACCCTCGTGTCGCCACGGCTGGAAATGGTCGCTGACCGTCGCGGAGTCCATTCCGTGCTGCTCGGCGAGCACACCGAGCTCGACCAACTCACGCGGCCCGAACTGCTCCGCCGATGCCTTGTACCCCAGCTTGAGACCCTGCGCCACGCCGAACTCCTGTCGTTGGTCGTCTAGTACTTCGATTGTGCACCTGCGGCGGCGGGCAGTGCGCTACTGGATCCCCAGAACGGTGACCACTGCAGCCAATACGGCCACCGCGCCGATACCGATCGCGAAGATCCACAGGTCCCGAGACTCCGGCATCGATGCACCGTTCTCCAGAGCATCACGAACACGCATCCACCGCCGCAGGCCGATGATCGGTGCCGCGGCGGCGAGTGCAATCAGAATCAGGCCGAGGGCCGTCCGCACCCACCCGGTACTGAAATCGGGAACCAGATGGACGATCGCGATTCCGCCGGCCAGCAATCCGAGCGAGGTACGCAGCCAGGCGAGAAAGGTGCGTTCACTGGCCAGTGTGAACCGCTCGTCGGGGCGGGTCACGCCCGTGCTGTCATGCGCTCGCGAATCAGACGGGCAACCAATTCAGGATGGTCAGGGGTGAAAACCGGCGAGATGCGGCGGATAGTCAACACCACTGCAGTGTCCTTCTTGGGACGCATCACGTCCAGCGGAAGCCACTGATCGATCGTCGACGCACCCCACAGTCGCCACGTCCGCTCCCGGAACTCGAGTTCGAGCAGACCCTGTCGGCCGGATCGCACGCTGCGCGAGGCCATCAGCAGTCAGGAGAAGCCATTGGCTCCGCCTGTACCTTTTGGTACAGTGTGTATCGATCAGTACAACTTGCACGCCCGACTGCTTCGATAGGAGCCCCACATGTCGCGTCCTCCGCTTCCGCCGTTCACCGAGGCCACGGCCATCCAGAAAGTCCGCGCCGCCGAAGACGCATGGAACACCCGCGACCCCGAGCGCATCTCTCTCGCGTACAGCGAAGACAGCTGGTGGCGTAACCGCTCGACCTTCGTTCGAGGCCGCGCCGAGATCGTGGAGTTCCTCACCGACAAGTGGGACCGCGAGCTCGACTACCGGCTCATCAAAGAGCTGTGGGCATACACAGGCGACGTGATCGCCGTCCGCTTCGCCTACGAGTATCGTGACGTGACCGGCCAATGGTTCCGCGCCTACGGCAACGAGAACTGGCACTTCGACAAGGACGGACTGATGACGCACCGCCACGCGAGCATCAACGACGTCGCCATCACGGAGTCCGACCGTAAGTTCTTCTGGGATGCATCCGGCCCCCGTCCCGCCGACCACGCCGGCCTGAGTGACCTCGGACTGTAATGGCCCGAACTGTCCTCGAACGCTCGGATGCGGTCCGAGCCCTCGCCGACGTGTTCCGCAAGCGCGGGTTCGAGAGCGGCTCTCTTTCCGTCATCCAGCAGGAGACCGGGCTCGGCCGCGGCAGCCTCTACCACTTCTTTCCCGCAGGAAAGACGGACATGGCCCGTGCGGTCCTCGAGCAGGTGGGCACGTGGTTCGAGGAACAGATCTTCGTTCCCCTACGCACCACCGAGAACACCACGAGTGCGATCGAAGCGATGTCACGGGAGGTCGCCGACTACTTCATGTCCCGCGACAGCGTGTGCCTGTTCGCGGCGATCACGCTGGGTCAGGAAAAGGCAACATTCGCCGAAGCGGTCCGGAACTACTTCACGGACTGGGTGGACGCTCTCGCCGTGGCACTGCAACGAGGCGGGCTCTCGACCCAGGAGGCGGCAGCCCGTGCCTTGGACGCGGTCGCAACGATTCAGGGCGGACTGATCCTGGCCCGTGCCTACGGCGACCACGCGACCTTCCCGCGGATCATCGACCGCACCGAACAGCGCCTGCTCGCCCCCGCTCCCTGAGCGGGCTCTCGCGGTTGACCGGTTGGCCGCCCCTCGCACACTCCACGCGACCGAGCCCCGGCCTCGCCTTGTTCGTGGGCACACCGATGACGGCAAAGCGACGAAGAGATACCGCCGTTCTGACGTCAGGCGTCGGGCGCACGTTCCGGAGTTCTCACCAACGTCAACTGCGATGTCCGACGCAACTCGAATCCGATAGCGAGGTAAAGGTCGATCGCGCGCACGTTCGCCGCCGACGCATGCAGAAACGGCTCCTCGCCGCGGGCGCGGATTCCGTGACCGACCGCGCGCACCAGGTCCGTGGCCAGGCCCTGCCCTCGGAACGCCGGGTCGGTGCATACCGCGCTGATTTCCGTCCACCCCGGCGGGTGCATGCGCTCACCGGCCATCGCGATCAGCGCGCCATCGCGTCGGACTCCGAGGTACGTGCCGAGCTCGATCGTCCGAGGCAGGAACGGTCCGGGCTCGGTGCGGCGAACCAAGTCGAGCATCTCCGGGACGTCTGCTGCCGTGAGCTCGACGGCCTCGGAGAAAGGCCGCGTCTCGAGGTGCGTGCCGATGAGTTGCACCAGACCGAACACCTCCACCCGCGACCAACCCTCGGGCAGTACGCGCTCCGGACCGTCCAGCCCCACCACAGTCCGCGGGCCGAACAGGGCCTCGATGTCATCCCAGTCCTGCCGGTCGAGCACGTCGGGGTGCGCGAGAAACGGAGACACCTCAGGATCCGCCCGCACGATCCTCCCGCGGCGGACCGCACAGCGCGAGAGCGGACCGTCGAGGGAATTGCGGACGGGGTCGTCGAGGGGATGAGCAGACACAGCAAATAGAGTCGCACGAACGGTCGACGCACCGTCACGCCTGACACCAATACTTATACCGGTATAGTTATTCGTCACACGACGAAAGGCAACGCATGATCGAGATCCTTCCCCCCAGCAAAATCCCACTCGCTCGCAAATCCGGCGCTCTGGTCGCCGAGATTCTCGAGACAGTCCGCGAGCGTGCCACGGTCGGCACCAACCTGCTCGAGATCGACGAGTGGACCAAAGACATCATCCTCGGGGCCGGGGCAACGTCTTGCTATGTCGACTACGCGCCATCCTTCGGTCGCGGCCCGTTCGGCCACTACATCTGCACCTCCGTCAACGATGCTGTGCTGCATGGCCTTCCGCATGACTACGCGTTGACCGACGGCGATCTGCTCACTCTCGATCTCGCTGTGGTCCTCGGCGGCGTGGCCGCGGACTCTGCCATCAGCTTCGTAGTCGGCGAGCCCCGAAAAGAAGACACCGCAATGATCGACGCCACCGAACGGGCTCTGGCCGCGGGGATCGCGGCGGCGCGTCCGGGGAACAAGATCGGCGACATCTCGCATGCCATCGGCACGGTGCTCAGCGAAGCGGGCTACCCGATCAACATGCAGTTCGGCGGCCACGGAATCGGATCCACGATGCATCAGGACCCCCACGTGTCCAACAACGGGCGGCCGGGCCGCGGCTACGGCCTTCGCCCCGGCCTGATGCTGGCACTCGAGCCCTGGATCATGGAAGACACCGACGAGCTCGTCACCGACGACGACGGATGGACTCTGCGCAGCACGACGGGATGTCGCACCGCGCACAGCGAGCACACGGTGGTCATCACCGACGACGGTGCCGAGATCATGACCTTGCGAGCCTGACTACAGAAGCTTCTCGAAGGTGTTCGAGAACGGCAGGACCTCGTAGGGCGGAAACACCGGGATTCGGGTGTAACCACTCTTCTCGTACAGCCGAACGGCGTCGGGCTGCCTGTCGCCGGTCTGCAGTATCAGTCGCGCCAGGCCCTGTTCACGAGCGGCATTTTCCGACGCCTCCAGCAGGGCAGCCGATACTCCCGTGCCGCGATGGTCAGGATGCACGAACATGCGCTTGAGCTCGAGATCGGGCCCGTTCCACCGCAGCGCTGCATGTCCGACGGCATGTTCAACTTCGTCCGAGTCGCGGCGGTACACGACGAACGTCCGGTGCACAGTGCTCTCGTCGACGGCGTTGGCCTGGGTCTTCGACATCAGAGCGGCCCGGTCTGCGTAGCGGGGACCCACCTCGGCGGCCATCGCCGCGCGGAGAGCTTCGGCGTCGGGATGATCCCAGTCGACGGCACGGGTGAACAGGACGGCGCGGGGTCGGCATACATCGGTCACGCCCGATCGCAACACGTCGACGGTCGCCGGTCAACTGTTCCGATCACGGTGACCGCAGCGCCTGACCGTTACTGCGACAGAGCAACAGTTCTGCGGCGACGGTTTCGCCGAACCACCACGAACACGATCAGAGCCACCAGAACCACGGCGATCACGGCACCGAGTGCTGTCGCTCCGCGGAATCCCGGCGCACTGGTGTCGAGTGTGCGTTCACCTGCGTGGGCCGCGTTGCTGGTGCCTAGGACGATCGTGAGCGTCAACAGGTTCGGGATGGCGGTCACGACAGCCAGGATCACCGATCCGATGGCCAACGGCTTCCCCGCTCGACCCTTGCGGACCGACCAGGCGCTCCAGAAGAACATCAGCGGCGCGAACGTGCAAACGATGCCGAACAACAGGCCCCACAGGATGCCCTTGGTGAACGTACGTTCGGCCAGTTCTTCGACCCGAAGACTCCACCAGCGCGGCAGAAACGCCGCCAGAACGAAGTACGCAATCAACAACAGCACGATGCCGACTACGACGAGAATGCCCCGCCTCTTCCAGTTCGCCGAGCTGGTCGACGGTGCGGGCGTGGTCGGATCGGCAGTCATGAGGACATCGTAGATCGTGCGTGGCCGTACCCCACTCGAGTCGAGACCCGATTGTTAGCTCTCTCAGCAGGGACGAACAGCGTTAGGCTTCGCGTCGTGGTCGCCGATTCACTGCGTAACTGGCTCACCGACTCCCAACCAGCGCTGCGCTGGCAGGTCGAGCGCGACCTCATGGACGAACCCTCCGAAATTTGGGAAGCAACTCGCGAACGAGTTGCAATCGAAGGTTTCGGCGCGCAACTCGTCGCCCTCCAGGAATCGGACGGTCAATGGGCGGGTGGTGCCTTCTTTCCCGCGAACTTCGATGGTTCCGAGGCTCCGGGACAACCCTGGACCGCCACCACCTGGTCGCTGAACTCGCTGCGCGAGTGGGGTCTCGACCCCGCGGTCCTGCGAGCGCGCCGCACGGTCGAGCTGCTCGACGAGAACAGTCGGTGGGAGTACGACAATCTGCCGTACTGGGGCGGCGAAGTGGACTGCTGCATCAACGCGTGGACGGTCGCCAACGGGGCGTGGCTGGGTGCAGACGTCGAGGGCATCGTCGAGTGGTTTCTCGAACATCAACTGCTGGACGGTGGATGGAATTGCGAGTGGGTCCAGGGATCCACCCGTTCCTCGTTTCACTCGACCCTGAATTCGTTGAAAGGGTTGCTGGAGTACGACATAGCCATCGGTGCCACGGAAAGAACTCGAGCGGCAAGGCACACCGGTGAAGAATATTTACTGAGGCGAAAACTTTTGTACACGCTCTCGACGGGCAACCGCGTCGGACCATGGGTGGAGCAGTTCTCCTACCCATTCCGTTGGATGTACAGCGCCCTCAACGCTGCCGACTACTTTCGGCAAGCCTCCCTGCTCGATGGGACACCGCCGGATCCGCGGCTGGACGAGGCCATCGAAGTCATCGGATCCGCCCGCCAGAGCGATGGAACGTGGTTGCAGGGTCGACCTCTGCCAGGGCAGGTCTGGTTCGAGATCGACGTACCGGAGGGCGAACGCTCGAAATGGCTGACGCTGATCGGAACCAGGGTCTTGACGTGGCGGGATTCCTACTACGGATAGTCCACGCACACGTCACATTGACGTGATCAGCCGCGGATACCGAAGTCCACGGCAGCGTGGGTGCATGCAGGCTGCGATCCGAGGAGATCGATGATCGCCGCCAGTCGAGCTTTGAGCCTGGTCATGAACCTGACGCTAGGCCCGAAGCCCAGGTGATGCACCCGTTGCGATCACGCTGATTCGAAGGCCGGGCGCGGCTACCGATCCTGTTCCGTCGACCTCCAGGACGATCCGGTCTCTCGCTCGAAAGCTGGTCGCACGTCGACGGTGTCGTACACGATCGACAGCGATGCGATGCGGCCGTTGTCGTCGAGTTCGGCGACATCGACGACGTCGAACGGGGCAGCCACCCCGGAGGGCAGCCGCCAGTCGAAATGGAACCAGAAGGTGACGAGCCGCCTTCCCTCCGAGGTGCGTCCCTCGGCCACGCCCTTCGACGTCAGCTCGGCACCTGCAGTATCGATGAACAACGCACGATAGAAGTCCGGTGCGGGCGTCGGACCGTACAACGGCGAATGCACGACGGCACCGGGTGCGAACAGACTCAGAATCGCTTGGAGATCAGCGCGATGCAGCGCGTCGAGGTAATGCGCCACCAGGTCGTCAGCGGTCGAGTTCATGCGACCACGCTATCCGATCGAAGCGAAAGTAGCTGTCCATCAGGCGGTCTCGTCAGGCTCTCAGGTGATGCGCAGTCCTGCAACCAGTACCCGCGCCATTTTTCGCGGGTCGTAGCGGGGGTCCGCTGCACCGATGCACAGGTTGCCGACCGCGCGCATCAGCTCCAGTGCGCTCTGCCCCGGTGCAATCTCCCCCGAGTCCGCAGCGGCGTCGAGCAACGACTCGCACACAGGAACCAATCGATCCAGGAAGTAGCTGTGCAAAGTTTCGAATCCGGCGCTGTCCGACTGCATTGCCTCGGCCAGACCATGTTTGGTGACCAGGAAGTCGACAAACCGGTCGATCCAGAGCGTCAACGCGGCGTGCGGTGACTCGCGGCCCGCGAGAAGCTCCTGACCCGCGACGACACACGCCTCCACCTGATGCCGAAAGACAGCAACGACGAGATCCCCGCGTGTGGGGAAGTGCCGATAGATGGTTCCCACGCCGACGCCGGCCCGCCGTGCAATCTCGCGCACCGGTACCTCTACTCCCGAGTCGACGAACGCAGACGCAGCCGCGTCGAGCAAGGTCGCTTCGTTGCGCCGCGCATCCGCCCGTTTTCTTGGCTGCTCGGCTTCGGCCACGGTCACTGCCCCTCCCGGTCTCGACAAACGGAACAGTGTTCCGTATGTTGGGTTACGGAACGTTGTTCCGCTTACTCACACCGTAGCCCACACTGGGCACAAGGAGATCAACATGCAGTACCGCACATTAGGACGAACCGGCGTCCAGGTCAGCACGCTCTCACTCGGCGCGATGAACTTCGGAGCCATCGGGCGCACTACGCAGGGCGAGGCCACCGCCATCGTCGATGCCGCACTCGAGGGCGGCATCAACCTCATCGACACCGCGGACATGTACAGCCAGGGGCAGTCCGAGGAGATGGTCGGCAAGGCGATCGCAGGTCGCCGCGAGAACGTCGTGCTGGCCACCAAAGTGTTCAACCCGATGGGCGACGAACGGAATCACCAGGGCAGTTCGCGACGCTGGATCACCACCGAACTCGAGAACAGCCTGCGCCGACTCGACACCGATCACGTCGACCTCTACCAGATGCACCGCTGGGATCCCACAACGAGCGACGAGGAAACCCTCGCCGCGCTGACGGATCTGCAGCGAGCCGGGAAGATTCGCTACTTCGGCTCCTCCACCTATCCGGCCTACCGAATCGTGCAGGCGCAGTGGGCAGCCCGGGAACACCACCTCGCACGGTTCGTCACCGAGCAGCCGCAGTACTCGATCCTGCAGCGCAGCATCGAATCCCACGTTCTTCCGGTCACGCAAGAGTACGGAATGGGAGTACTCGTGTGGAGCCCACTGGCCGGCGGTTTCCTCACCGGAGCCATCCGGGCAGGGCGAGCGGCCACCACCAACCGTGCGGTGATGATGCCCGAGCGTTTCGGCACGGACACCCCCACCGGACAGGCCAAACTCGATGCTGTGGAGAAGCTGGTCGCTGTCGCCGACGAGGCCGGCCTCACGTTGATCCAACTCGCACTCGGTTTCGTGACAGCGCATCCGGGCGTCACCAGCGCCATCGTCGGGCCCCGTACTGTCGACCACCTACACTCGCAGCTCGCTGCCGCCGACACCGTCTTGCCAGCCGACATCCTGGACAGGATCGACGAGATCGTCGCGCCCGGTGTCGATCTCGCTCCCGGTGACAAATTCGACACCCCACCCGCACTGCTCGACGCGTCCCTGCGGAGACGCTGACATGGCGAGTTTCGGTCTCATGACCCCTCCACAGAACGTCCCCTACGCCGACCTGCTCCGGGTGTGGCGCGAGGCAGACAGCATGCCCGAGATCGAGCACGCGTGGCTGTTCGATCACCTCATGCCCATCGGCGGAGATCTCGACGGCCCGATCTTCGAGGGTTGGACCACGCTGGCTGCCCTGGCCGCTCGGACCGAGCGGTTACGACTGGGAATCATGGTCACCAGCAATCGCATTCGCCCGCCGGCGATCCTCGCGAAGATCGCCGCCACGGTCGACGCGGTCTCGCACGGTCGGCTGGACTTCGGTATCGGTGCCGGGTCTCGGCCGAGTGTGCCGATGGCGCGACGGGAGTACGACGGCAACGGTCTTCCGTACAGTGACGCCGCGGATGCCGTTGCGAGACTGGGTGAATCGCTCACCGTGATTCGCAGACTGTGGACCGAGGACGAACCCTTCGACTTCCACGGTACCCACGTCGACGCAGTGAGCCGAGCGAGACTGCTCGACCGGTTCTGTGCGGAGATCGGGCGCGATCCAGCGACGATCACGCGATCGGTCGCTCTCGGAGTGTCGTTCGAGGAACCCGAGAAGACGAGAAACGACATCGGCGACGCCATCGCCGCAGGATTCGATCACATCGTCCTCATCCTCCAGGCCCCTACCCCGCCGGCATTGCGCACCGAGTGACCGAGGAGTTCATCGGTCGCTCATAGGAACCTGTGCGCCGAGCTTTGTCCTCAGGGAATCAGGACGAACTTTCCGCGCGGGTGCGTCGACTGCAACTCAGCATGCGCCTTCGCGGCGTCGTCGAGTGGAAAGGTCTTGGCAACCGTCACCTCGAACACCCCTGCACCTGCCTGCTCCAACAGCACCGGGGACGCCAGACGTCGACGCTCCATGCTCGCCGGCCCACCAACGGTGAGGAAACCGTCCGCCGACGCCCGCCCGAAAGCTGCCGTGCTGACCAATCTAGATCTGTTCGTGAGTAATTCGAGAGACACGTCGATGGCCTCGTCGGTGCCCACCGTGTCGATTGCCGCATCGATACCGTTCGGTGCGGCTGCTCGAACACGCTCGAGCAAGCCCTCGCCGTATTCGACGGGCTCGGCCCCGAATGCACGCAGTGCATCGTGGTTCTGTCGGCGCGCAGTCCCGATGACGGTGGCACCGCGCTCGAGGGCAAGCTGAGCCACGACGGACCCGACACCGCCTGCTGCTCCGTGCACGAGGACAGTGTCTCCGCTCTTGATAGCGACCGATTCCATTGCGTCGTAGGCGGTTCCAGCCACAGCGAGTACACCCGCAGCAATGTTCCAGTCCAAGGCGTCCGGCTTCGGAAACACAAATCGTGCGGGAACCAGAATCCGCTCGGCGTATGTACCGTTGTGGCCGGACACGACCACCTCGTCGCCCACTGCGATAGGCCCGCTCGGGCCCTCGACGGGTCCGCCGACCGCAACCACGATCCCCGATGCCTCGCTACCCAACGCAATCGGGAGTTTGGATTCGTCGGTGCCGAACGCGCCGCTGTAGCTCTTGTAGTCGAAGGGGTTGACGCCTATTGCCTTCACCTCGACCAGAACTTCACCTTCGGACGGCTCGGGCAACTCTCGGTCGACGATCTCGATGACGTCGGGACCGCCGTAGGACGCCGCAACTGCAACTCGTGTCATGCGCCGTACAACGGTCGCCACGGCGCATATGTTCCGCTCAGATCCGGAGGCGCGGTAGTCCCCATTCTTTACCGAGTAGTTCGTACGAGCGCAGCCGGTCTGCATGTCCATGTGCGACCGAGGTGATCACCAGTTCGTCCGCGCCGGTTGCGTCCTGCAGCGCCTCCAACTTGTCCGACGCCGTTGCCGCAGACCCGACGACCTGAGTGTCCACCCGATCGGCGACGAGCTGGTACTCCTCGCCGGTCAGGGGTGCCACAGCTTTCGGATCGGGATACTCGACTGCACCTCGGCCGCTCCGAATGCTGTGCACCCACTGCGGAAATGACGCCGCCAATTCTGCCGCCACTGAATCCTCTGCTGCTACAACCACATCGGCCGACACCGCAACGTATGGCTCGGACAGCCGATCCGACGGCACAAAGGCACGGCGATACTCGTCGATCGCCCCGAGAGTCGTCCCCGGGCTGAAGTGGTAGCTCGCTGCGAACGGCAGACCGCGGGCCCCGGCCTCACGGGCAGTCGGCCCAGCGCTGCTGCCGAACAGCCACAGCGCCACGTCGGCCCCGACACCCGGCCGTGCCGTCAGCGACACCCCGTCCCGCTCGTAGGTACCGGCAAGCAATGCAGTGAGGTCGTCGAGCTGCTCGTGGAAGTCCGGAGCCTCAGCGTGTGGTTGCTGCAACGAAGCCAACGACGCAGCCAACATCGGGGTCTTGCGCGGGGCGGCCGCGGCGGGTGCTACCGGGAACAGCTCCGAGGACCCTGATGACACCGCACGCTCGGGCGCAGCCTGCTCGGCATCGGCCAGGGCTGCTGCCTTGCGCTGACCGGACCTACCGACACCCAGATCGATGCGTCCCGGATACAGAGCGTCGACTGTCCCGAAGGATTCGACGACGGCAGCAGCCGTCGTGAATCCGAGCTGGACCGCGGCGGATCCAACACGAATCCGGTTGGTAGCAGCGGCAATCAGACCGATCAACACTGCGGGTGAAGAGCTGGCTGCCGCCACGAAGTGGTGCTCGGCCACCCAGTATCGCTCGTAACCCCACTCCTCGGTCTGCCGTGCAAGGTCCAGGGTGTTACGAAGCGCTTGCTGAGCGGTCGACCCCTCGCTGATCGGGGACAGATCGAGAACGGACAACGGAACTCGCGTCATCTCGGGTTCTTCTCCCCTGCCTCGACAGCGACAGTCAGCCTGTTCTCGGTAGGCGCGACGGGGCACGTCGCGTAGTCGGTGAACGCACACGGAAGGTTGGATGCCCGGTTGAAATCGAGGACGACGATGTCATCTTCCGGAGCGGGTACTGCCAGAATCCGGGCCGCCGGATACGTGGTGACACCACTGGTCTTGTCGGTGAACAGCACCTTCAGATCACTGCCCGCACCGCCGAAAGCGAGCAACTGCTGTGTGGTGCCCGCCAATTCGAAGTCGAGAGTGCCCACGGCCGTGTGGTGGTGTTCGAGTCCTTCCACCACCGCTCCGGTCGTGATGGTGATCGGCGAGTCGTACGGGGTGAACCTACCGGTGGCAACGAAGTGCTCGTTCGGCTCGTAGGCCGGGATACCGGTATAGGACTGCAGGGTCTGTGCTTTCGGGTCGTGTACGCGCAGCGCGACCGAACCGGTCCGACGGATCACTTCGATACGCCGATCGCCGTCCTCGACGAGGATGCCCGGTGCACCCTCCACCGGATTCAGCGTCGTCACCCCGTCGAATCCCTCGACGGTCACCGAATCGACATCGGCTTTCCACCGGCCGGGCAGGTCCGCGACGGTCTCGAATTCATCCGTCAACCAATACAAGCCGGTCAACGACACCCAGCCCAGCGGGTCACCGTAGGACGTCTCACGGTCGGCATGCCATTGCTTCCAGTCCTGCTCGAAATCACTCATGATGCTCGCACTCCTTCACGCTGTTCGTACGGATGCCGCAGACCGAGGTGGTCGCGCAGGGTGGTTCCGGCGTACTCGGTGCGGAAGCTACCGCGGTCCTGAAGTTCCGGAATTACCTTGTCGACGAATTCATCGAGCCCGGCCGGGGTGATATGCGGGACGAGAATGAAGCCGTCGCTCGCGTTGTTCTGTACGTAGCTGTCGATCTCATCCGCCACCTGCGCAGGCGTTCCGACGAACTGCTGCCGCGTCGTCATCGCGATGATCAGTTCACGGATGCTCAGGTTGTCTGCTTCGGCGCGCTCGCGGTACTGCTGGGCGATGGTTCTGGGGTCGCCATGTCGCGCGCGGCCGCGGGTGATGGACACGTCCCCGCTGGGTTCGATATCGGGCAACGGACCGTCCGGGTCGTATGCGGAGAGGTCCTGTCCCCACACCTGTTCGAGGAACGAAATTGCCGTCTTACCGCTGACCTGCTGATGCCGGATGTGGTCCGCCTTCTCGACCGCGTCCTGAGCAGAGTCTCCGAGCACGAAGGTCGCTGCGGGCAGCACCTTCAGGTCGTCGTGCTCGCGGCCGTACTTGGCGAGCCGACCCTTGACGTCGGAGTAGAACTTCTGTCCGTCCTCGAGCGTGCCGTGGATGGTGAAGATCGCATCGGCCTTCGCTGCTCCGAACTCTCGGCCCTCGTCGGAGTCGCCCGCCTGCAACAGAACCGGATGCCCCTGCGGACTGCGCGGCAGTGTGAAGCGGCCCTCGACCTCGAACTGCGGCCCGGTATGCCTCACGGTGCGGATCTCGGACTCGCGACCGAAGATTCCCCGCTCCCGATCGACGACGAACGCGTCGGTCTGCCAGGAGTCCCAGAGCTTTCGAGCGACATCGATGATCTCGTTGGCTCGCACGTAGCGGTCGGCACGATCCAAATAGCCGCCCCGCCGGAAGTTCTCGCCGGTGAACGCATCCGAGGACGTCACCATGTTCCATGCCGCCCTGCCGTCGGACAGGTGGTCCAGCGACGAGAATTGTTTGGCGAGCTCGAACGGTTCGTTGAAGGTGGTGTTGATCGTGCCGGCCAGTCCCAGCTTGGTCGTCACCGACGCAAGCGCGTTCAGGACGGTGAGCGTGTCCGGTCGACCGACCACGTCGAGATCGTGGATATTGTTGCGGTGCTCTCGCAGTCGCAGTCCTTCGGCGAGGAAGAAGAAATCGAACAGACCGCGCTCGGCCGATTCGGCGAGGTGCACGAACGAGTCGAACTCGATCTGGCTCTTCGATTCCGGATCGGCCCAGACGGTGGTGTTGTTTACGCCGGGAAAATGAGCACCCAGATGTATCTGCTTCTTCGTCACAGGCTCTTTCCTTCGAGTGCATAGCGATTGACGGGACGCGTCAGACCGAGACGCTCACGCAGAGTCGATCCGATGCGAGTGTCGGTGGCCGGTAGCGCTGACAGTCCCGACGGCAACGCGAGCGGTACCAGAGTCACACCGTCGAGCCCGGCCGCTTCGACGGATCCGAGTAGGAGATGCAAGCCGGCGAGGTCGCCGACATGCGACACGGTCTCAGCCGCTCTGACGTGCCCCGCCCAGTTGTCGAGCTGAGCGAGTTCCTCAGCGGCAGAATCGGATACCAAGGTCTCCAGGTCCAGCAGAACGAACACGTCGGCCGGGTCGCGGCCTTCGGCAACGACGGCCCGTCGAATGCGGGCGGCGGTCGTTGCCGCGTCCTCGATAGTGTCGGCGGCGATACGGACAATGTCGGCGCGCGCAGCGGCTACCGCCGCAGACTCGTCGGACTCGGCGCGAATCACGACGAGCGGCTGACCCTGCGGAGACCTCGGAGTGATCGACGGGCCCTTGACCGAGAAGTTCTCGCCCTCGAAGTCGATGTAGTGCAGCTTGTCTCGGTCGATGAACCGTCCCGACTCGACGTCGCGGATCTCCGCGTCGTCTTCCCAGCTGTCCCACAGCCTGGTGACGACCTCGATCGCCTCGTCCGCCTCACGCCACAGGCTGCCGTTGTCCTGCTCCGCTTTCCGACCGAACAGCGCTGCCTGCTCGGCACCCGGACTCACTTCGACCTGCCAACCGGCCCGGCCGTGAGAAGCGAAATCGAGACTCGCGATCTGCTTCGAGATGTGGAACGGCTCGGTGTGCGTGACGGTGCTCGTGGGCACCAGCCCGATTTGCTCGGTGAGGGCGGCTGCCCGTGCCGCGACGGCTGCGGCCTCGAGCGTCCGGCTGGCGAACGAATCGCCCAGAAACGCGAGATCGATACCCGCTCGGTCTGCAGTCTGGAGCTGGTCGATCCAGAACCCTGCTGTGAACAGGTCTTCGGCGCGAGAATCAGGCCGACGCCAGGCCTGCGGATGGGCGCCGGTGCCTCTCAGGTCTATCGCGGTCAGGAACAGCTTGTCAGACACTGGTGCTCGCTTTCTCGTGCGCGCTTCCGGGAATGGCCCCAAGTAGCTCGCGGGTGTAGTCCTGCTGTGGATTGCCGAACAGTGCTGCGGTGTCTCCGTATTCCACGATGACGCCTGATTGCATGACGGCCACGGTGTCGCTGATCTGACGGACGACGGCCAGATCGTGCGAGATGAACAGGTAGCTCAGACCCAGCTCCGACTGCAGGTCGTCGAGCAGCGTCAGGATCTGTGCTTGCACCGACACGTCGAGGGCCGAGACCGGCTCGTCGAGCACCACCAGTTCCGGTGCCAGCGCCAGTGCTCGGGCAATCGCGACGCGCTGGCGCTGCCCACCCGACAGCTCGGCAGGCCGACGGGCCAGGTAGTCGCTGGTGAGTGCCACCTGATCGAGCAGCGTTCGGGCACGCTCGGAGCGCTCGCGGGAGGAGCCGACCTTGAACGCGTCCAAAGGTTCTCGCACGATCTCGCCGACGCGTAGCTTCGGGTTCAGTGACGCGTACGGGTTCTGATAGACGATCTGAACACGCCGCCGCAGTTCACGCTTCGCCTTGCCACGCAGACCGGTGATGTCCACACCGTCGAACGTGACCGATCCCGACGACGCGGTTTCCAGCCCGATCGCAATGCGCGCCAAAGTAGATTTGCCGGAACCGGATTCGCCGACGAGCGACACGGTGCGCCCACGTTCGACGGTCAACGTGGCTCCCTTGACCGCATCGAGGTGAACACCACGGCCGATGGTGAACCGCTTCGATACATCGCCGACCGTCAGGATTGGATCGGCTGCCGTGGTGCGCGCGGGTCGTACGGTCGTATTCAGCGACGGTGCCGCGGCCAACAGTTGACGTGTGTACGCGTGCGTCGGGTTCGCCAGCACCTCTGCGGTAGGCCCCGTTTCGACGATCTGTCCTGCGCTCATGACGATGAGGCGATCGGCTCGGTCCGCCGCCACGCCCAAGTCATGGGTGATCAGCAGAACCGCGGCACCGGTCTCGGCGATCCGGGCATCGAGATGGTCGAGGATGCGTCGCTGCACGGTGACGTCGAGGGCGCTGGTCGGCTCGTCGGCGATCACCAGTTCCGGGCGGCACGCGAGAGCGATTCCAATCAACACGCGCTGACGCTGCCCACCGGACAGGTCCTGCGGATATTGCCGCGCCCGCACTTCGGGGTTGTCCAGACCTGCTTCGGTGAGGATACGAATGGCCTCGACCTCCGCGGAGCGACGATCTGCGAGGCCGTGCACCCGCAGCACCTCCGCAACCTGGTCGCCGACGCGAACCACCGGGTTCAGGGAGGTGGTCGGATCCTGCGGGACGAGCCCGATATGACGGCCGCGCAACCGGTTCAACGTCTTGTCCGAGGCTGTGTCGAGCCGCTGCCCGTCGAACGTCACCGATCCGCCCACGATGCGGCCGGACCCCGAGAGCAGACCGATGAGGGCGTGGGCAGTCGTCGACTTTCCGGAGCCCGATTCACCGACCACGGCCACCACTTCACCGCGGTCGACGGTGAACCCGATGCCGGAGACGGCGGTCGTCTCACCGTAATTGACGTGCAGATTCTCTACTTCGAGAATGGGGCTCATTGTGATCGCCTCTCGAGTGCGTGCCCTAGGCGGTGCGCGGACACGACGACGGCCACGATCACCAATCCCGGCAGTGTGGTCATCCACCAGGCGGTGGCCAGGAAGTTGCGGCCCTCGGAAATCAGCGATCCCCACTCCGGTGTGGGCGGAGCAGCGCCGAAACCGAGGAAGCTCAACGCCGACACCGCAAGAACTGCCATACCGAATTCGACTGCAGCGAGTGCGATCACCGGTCCGTACGAATTTCTGAGGATGTGCCTGCGGAACACATCGAACCACCGCACACCCGAGGCGTAGGCCGCTTCGACATACAGTGATCTGCGCACCCGCAGCACCTCCGAGCGCATCACTCTGGCGAAATTGGCAATCAGCGTGACGCCGACGGCGATAGCGACGTTCACGGTGCCGAAGCCCAGAGCGGTCACCAGCGCCAACGACAGCAACAACGTTGGAATCGACAGCAAAACATCGACAATGCGCATCAGCACCGCATCGACTATTCCGCCGACGGCCCCCGAGACCAGACCGATGATCGAGCCGACCACCAGGGCGATACCGACTGCCAACAGCGTTGCCGTCAGAGACAGTCCGGAACCATGGACCACTCGGGTGAAGACGTCACGGCCGATGTTGTCGGTGCCGAACCAGTGCGACGCGCTGGGTGCCTGGAGCTTGTCCGCAGGTGTACCCACCAGCGGATCGCCGCTGGCGAAGACGGACGGGAACAGCGCGAACCCGAGAGCCAGCAACAGCACGACCACGGAGGCACCGAGCCAGATGTGCTTCAGCACGTCTCGCGGACCCCTGCGCCGCGCGGGTGCCGGTGCTTCTTCGACTACCGGGGGAACTGCCGAATGGACGGCGGTCTCGCGAATCAGGATGTCAGACATGAGCTTTCTCCGGTTCTGCACTGGCCTGCGCGGGCCGGTACTCACGCACGATGCGTGGATCGATCAGCGGATAGAGCAGGTCGACTGCGAGATTGACCAGGACGAAGACCAGCGAGGTCAGAACCACGATGCCCTGCACCACCGGAATATCCTGGGCCAGCACCGATGTCTGGGTCAGCCGTCCGACTCCGGCGCGCGAGAACACCGTCTCGACCACTACCGATCCGGCCAGCAGGGTGCCCACCAAGACCCCGGCAATCGTGAAGGCGGGGATCGAGGACAGACGCAGAACGTGTCGCGACTGCACCCGAAGGCGTGAGACCCCCTTGGCGCGAGCCACATCCACGAACGGCTGCTTCCACGTGGTGGTCATGCTGGTAGCCAGGACCTGCGCGATGACAGCACCGGTCGGCAACGCCAGTGTCACCGCAGGCAGCACCAACGACGCTACGCCGTCGTCACCGAACGCCGGGAACCAGCGCAGTCGGAACGAGAACAGTTGCAGCAGCAGTAGTCCTACCCAAAACGTCGGCACTGCCACCCCGAGCGGTGGGAGCGCAAGCAGCAGGTTCTTCAGCCATGGGATCTCGGTATACGTGGCGGCGTAGGCCACCGCGGCTCCGCACACGACGGCCAGCACCAGGGCCGTCCCCGCCAAGCCGAGCGTGCTGGGCACCGCGTCCAGGATGGCCGTCGTCACTGGCTGGCCGGTGGCGATGGACAATCCGAAGTCGCCCTGCACAGCCCCGACCAGTGAATGCCAATACTGCACCAGCACCGGCTGATCGAGACCGTAACGAGCCTGCAGTTCAGCGATGGCCGCAGCGTCGGCTGGGGTACCAGAGCCCGCCGAGTCCACGGCAAGACTGACCGGGTCCGACGGCAGCAGGAACAGCACGATGAACGAAATGGTGAACGCAGCCCACAGCACTGCCACTGCTTGCAGTACTCGCTGTCCGATGTAGCGGATCATGCGTTCAGCCAAGTGTCGAAGAACTGAAGGCGGGCCGAGGCCTCGAATTTCAGATCCTGCACTGTCGACGCCGCGCCGACGGCCTGGGAGAGTTCGATCGTGGGAATCCACAAGCCGTTGTCGAGCACCTGCTGCTGCGCGGTGGCGATTATCTCGTTGCGCGCCGCCACGTCGGTGGTCGAGAGCTGATCGGTCAACGTTGCATCCAGATCCGGGATCGGACCGCGGGCGTTCAGGTTTCGTCCGTCCACCGCAAACGAGGTACGCAGAATGTCGCCGTCGGCGCGAGTGCTGTTGTAGTACGTCGCGTCGTAGTCCTTTGTGCCTTGCCGCGCCGTCGCCTCCGAATTGGAGACCAGCTCGAGCTGCAGGTCGACACCCACTGCACGCAGTTGCTGTTGGGTCAGTTCCAGAATCGCCTGGTTGCCGGCGAACACCGCCGAGTACATGACCTTGAAACTCAGCTTCTGCCCGTCCTTTTCACGGATGCCGTCTCCACCGGGAACCCAGCCCGCGGCGTCGAGCAGCGACTTCGCCTTATCGGGGTCGTAGGTGACATCGGCGAGCTCGACGTAACCCGGCGTGGCGCTGGCCAACGTGCTTGTCGCTGTTCGGAAGTCGGGGCCGAGGACCGTATCGACGAGTTCCTGACGGTTGATCGCCGGCACCAAGGCCGTCCGGACGGCGGGGTCCTGTAGCGCACCGCGAGTGACGTTGGGCTGAATGCCGAACGGAACGCCCGGGTTGGATGCCGTCAGGATTCGGCCACCGGTCGCCTCGATCTGCGGCGCGTCCTGCGGTAGTGCGTCGCTGACGGCGTCGAGCTGATCGGAGGAAAGACTACCGGTACGCACACCCGACTCGGGCACGATCGTGAACTCGATACGGTCCAGGTACGCCTCGCCCTGGTGAGCGAATACCGCAGAGCCCCAGTTGTATCCGCTTCGCTTGGCCAAAGCGACGGAACGGTCCTGCTGATAGTCCGCATAGGTGAACGGTCCCGATCCGATATTGGTGCCCAAGCACCGAGACTCCGCCGACTGGGCCGACGTCGCGGTGGACTGAATCCCGAGCTGAGGCGTCGAACTCGCCTGCAGAAACTGCGCATTGGGTGCCGAGAAGTCGATGCGAACCGTGAGCGGATCGACGACCGTGGCACCTTGGTACCCGGTGAGGTAACTGGCGGCCAGCGGCGCCTTGGCGGCACCGAGGGTGCCGGTGATGGCGTCGAAATTGTCCTTGACGGCGGTGGCGTCGAGCGGAGTGCCGTCACTGAACGTCACGCCATCTTTCAGCTGGAAGGTGAAGGATTTCGCGTCGGGAGTCACTTCCCAACTTTCGGCCAACCACGGCTCGATCTCGCCGGTGTCAGAGTTCTGGTCGGTGAGCGAATCGACCACCTGGCGAGTCACGTAGATCGTTTGATTCGTACCCGCCTGCGCCGGATCGGAGCAGGTGGGAGCCCCGGACAGGCCGTAACGCAGCGTCCCTCCGGACTGCGGTGGTCCGGCGTCGGCGGCCGAGGTGGTGGCGCTACCTGCGCACCCGGCGAGCAATGTGGCGGTGGCGGCAACTACTCCGGCCACCAGAAGTACAGGGCGAGTGGACACGTGGGTGTCTCCGGTATCTGGTCGATCGCGCGCACGGTCCAGCGTCCGAGCTGGGTGTGCCCAGGAAGGAGTGCGCGCAGATGATGAAGTGAAACGTGAAGTACGAGCTGAGCCGAAATGTCAGCTGAGACAGGTCGACCCGTTCAGACGGCACAGATCGACATGAAGCCGACGACATCCGTCGACAAAGCCTGAGGCGACTCGGGTGTTCACGTGTATTCCTCCATCGGTCCCGGCGGTAGCACCCTCACCCGACGAGCGGGGGGTTGCTGCGACGTCATAGAGCCAGGTCTCTCGGTCGCTCTGGATGGTCCTTCGTATTCGATACTACGAGAGGGTAGGCGCAGTTGCCAACCGGGGTAGAAAATGGACTTACCGACGAAAGTCTCGAACAGAGTGAACGGACGAGCCCTCCCAATCAGACGGCAACTGTCAATTCCGCTTTTTCACTGACGACCGAATCCGAATCAAGCTGTCGCTCAACCATATCGGATCGCACGTCGATCATGCGTTGCACCCAAAAGTCGACCGTTTCACCAGCGGCGCAAAACCGATCCAGCACGTCCATACACAGCCAGGTCGCAACCGAAAAATCCTGCTCCGCCCCGTCGAGACCCATGAGTGCCAATTCTTCGCCCACGGCGATGAGAGCGCAATCGACACCGGCACTACTGCGCTCCAGCCATCCCAACGCCCGACGGAGATACTCCCAATCGGCTGCGGGCACAGGTTCGATGGCCGATTGCCTGCACAATTCCGCCGTCGCGACGAGCGCGTCCACAACCGGCCCCGACAGTGCACCGTCGAGTTCGACGAGCATGCCCCGATCGGAATCTATGAGGTCGGCCATGTAGCGCCAGCGGGTCGAAGGGGCGACATCCTCCGGCCACAGGTCAGTCGTACCGAACTGAAGTCGACTGATCAGTTCTTTCGATGAACTGCACGAAGCGGCGAAACGGAATGCGTCGTTCATGTCGATCATCCCCACTGGGTCGTAACACAACATTGGACACCGGCTCGGCACTCGAGTTCGGAGGTACTGCCAAGCAGTGGCTTTCGTCACCGATGCAAGCAACGATGCTGTGGTCGTTACGACCGCCTTGGGGGATATTGAACGCCCTCACCAGCATCTACGCGACTCGTCGTTACTGAAAATCGACAACGTCACACTTGTGGTCGATGTGTAATCCGCCACATACTGCAGCACTTCGACTCGGCATCCCGGCAGCCGAGCGCGAGTTGGAACGCGTGTTCGAAAGTCTGTCGGTGGGTCGCGATAGATTCTGTTCATGCTTTCGGGGGACGGCGGATCAGGGGTGGACGGCATCGAGACGGTGCCGCCTCCCCCTGTCGTGTCCGATCCCGCACTGTCGGCGCTGATCGACCGGGTCGAGTCCGCGGTGGCGGAGTTGGCCGGGCAGGGGTCGGTGTCGTGGACGAACGCCGACCGGCGTGCGGTGATCCAACGCATGGAAACACTCACCCGATCCGTGACCGCGTACTCGTACACCTGGCTCAACGAGCTGATCGATCAGCGCGGCCTCGATGTGTATCCCGGCTCGGTACCGTGCTCGGTGGCATGGATGCTGCGCATCACCCCACGCGCCGCCGGAGCGCGAGTGCGTCTGGCCGCCGAATTGGGGGATCGCACCGCACTGTCCGGTGAAGTCCTACCTCCGTTGTTGCCGCACACCGCGGCAGCGCTGCGGGCGGGATTGCTCGATGCCAAACATGTGCAGATGATCCGCGAATTCTTCAAGCACTTGCCGGCCAGTGTCGATCCGCAGACCCGCGATCTCGCCGAACAGCAATTGGTGGGCTACGCCTGCACCCGACGGCCCGACGACTTCGCGCCGTTGGTGGCTCACCTGGATTCGATCCTCAGCCCCGACGGCGACTACGACGAAGACGAGGACGAGGACGAGAACGGCAAGCCCAAGCCGAAGAAGCGTCGGGATGCGTTCTTCTATCTCGGTGAGCAGGGTGCCGACGGGATGTCGGACGGGAAGTTCTGCGTCGACTCCGAACTGCGGGCCTACCTCGAGGCCCTGTTCTCCAAAGCCGCGAAACCGGGGGTGAACAATCCTGCCGACCCGACATCGGTCGTCCACGACGACGAAGACTGCGAGACCAGCAGCGACGACGAAGACGGCGAGACCAGTAGCGACGACGAGCGCGGCGGGAGCGGCAGCGACGACGAGGGCGACCAGAGCGGCAGTGCCACAGCGCCGAAGGCCGAGCCGACCACCCACGAAGCAGACTCCAGTGACGCCGAGTCCACCGATGGAGGCCCGTGGGATGAGACGGACTGCGACGATGGCGCCGACTGCGGTGAATGCGACGGTGCCGACTGTGGTTGCGGCACAGCACCCGACGGCACAGCACACGACGACACAGCTGCAGCCAACGGCAGTGCCGAACCAGGCGACACAACCGACGCAGCCGAGACCGACGACGACCCCAACGGATCCGATACCGATACCGACACCGACACCGACACCGACACTGCGGCACGCGCCGCTGCCGCTGCGCGGGATCGACGCACCCAGAACGAACGCCGCCACGACGCCCTGAAACTGGCACTCCGGCACACCCTCGCCTCCGGAACCCTCGGCACCCACCGCGGCCTACCCGTCACCGCCATCGTCACCATGAGCCTCAAAGACCTCGAATCGGGCTGCGGATACGCCATGACCGGCACCGGATCCCGCGTCTCCATCCGCGACGCCATCCGCATGGCCTCCCACGCCCGCCACTACCTCACCATCTTCGACGACCACGGCAGAGCCCTCTACCTCGGCCGATCCAAACGCATCGCCTCCGCCGACCAACGCATCGTCCTCATCGCCCGCGACCGCGGCTGCAGCTTCCCCTCCTGCACCCGCCCCGCGACCTGGTGCCAAGCCCATCACGTCGACGACTGGACCGACGGCGGGCCCACCGACATCGACGCCCTCACCTTCGGCTGCGACATGCACCACGCCCTCGTCGGCACCGGACCAAGAAAATGGGCGACCACCAAAACCGGAGCAGCACATCGCTACCCGGGCCGCACCCTCTGGCACCCACCCACCGGAATGGACCCACGCAGGCGTGGGCTCATCAATCACGCACACCACCCCGAAGAAGTCCTCTACCCACCAGACCACCACGGCGACACCGGCGACACCGGCGACGAGGAACCACGACAACCCGCATGACGACCCACACCAACACCACGGCACAGCCCTGCCTGCTGCACACGCCTACGCCAAAGCAATCGGGAGTGTCCGATTAACGGTGGATCCGACCTCGGTGTCGGTTAGTTACCGTTCGGGGTGATGCGTCCTTCGAAGGTGATCGCGAACGCATTGAGCGCCGGCTTCCACCTCACCGACCAGGAAAGCCTGCGCGAGCAGAAGATGTTCGGCGGTCTGGCGTTCCTGGTGCGAGAGAAAATGGTGGTATGCGTCGGCACCGGGAACCGTGCTCTGTTGGTCCGAGTGGACGAAGCTCGCGAACCCGAATACCTCGAGCACACCACGCCGTCATGGGCCGAGATCGCTCGATGGGCGCAGGGTGGATCACCGTCGATGCTGATGCGCTGACGAGCGAAGCAGCACTGGAGTTCTGGGTCGCTGCAGCCCTGGAGCACAACGCCAACAGTGCGGACTGAACGCAAACTCCGGCCGTACACCGGGGGTCTATGCGACGGCCGAGTACAGGTCACCGCCTCGGGTGCTGTCACGATGACCTCGGCTATCAGCCTGGCATCAACTGAAGGCACCCCGGTATCGGGCCGCCGGATGCGACCCGGGCAACCTGTCCCGTCCGGTGAGTTTGTTTCGGACGGTGCCCTGCCCGTACTCGTGTTGCGCCAGCCCGCGCTGCTGGAGAACCGGGGTCAGATGATCGATGAACTCCACGTAGCTGCCCGGGATCGTCGAATTGATGACATTGATTCCGTCGACTCCGACCGAGCGCCACTGCTCGAGCCGATCGGCGATGGACTCGGGCGTTCCCACCACCCGGCCGCTGCGACTCCGCATCCGGGCGAGATCTCGGACGGTGGGTTCGCGGTCGGGAATCGCCTCCCGAAGCCACTGCAAAGTACTCAGCGAACCTTGTGCTTCGACCTCTCCGATCGGCGTATCGAGATCGTAGAAGCCGAGGTCCACGCCGATGCCGCCTGCAGCATGCGCGATGATCATGGACTCGTCGACGTACTCGTCCAGTTCGGCGGCTTTACGTGCCGCTTCCGCCTCGGTGCTCCCGATGACGAACGACAGACCCTGGAAGAATTCCAGATCCCCCGCGGATCTACCGGCCTCGACGACCAGGCGGCGAGTGTCGGAGATGAGCGAGCGCGCGGCCTCGGGTGTCGGAGAAGCAATGAATTGGGCCTCGGCGTTACGCGCCGCGAAGCGTCGACCCGTCGGAGATGATCCGGCCTGGAACAGCAACGGCGTCCGCTGCGGAGACGGTGCCACGAGATGCGGGCCCTCGACGCTGTAGCGCGCGCCGACGTGATCGATCTTGTGCACCTTCGAGAAATCACCGTGCCGACCGGATGCTTTGTCCTGCAACAGAGCTCCGTCGTCCCACGACCCTTCCCACAGCTTGTACACCACATCGACGTACTCGTCCGCCCAGGCGTATCGATCCTCGTGGAGAGCCATGTCTCCGAAGCCGAAGTTGCGCCAGGCGTTCGGCGACAGACTCGTCACGATGTTCCAGGCGATGCGGCCGTCCGACGCGTGATCGAGCGTGGACATCTTGCGCGCGAAGTTGAACGGATGCTCCTGCAGAATCGACGACGTCAACGCGATCCCGAGATGCTCTGTTGCATAAGCGATTGCCGACGCGATCACGGTGGGATCGTTGCTGGGGATCTGCAATCCGGATTCGACGAACTTCTCCCACGACCCCTGATAGTCGTCGTACAGCCCCACGACATCGGCAAAGAATATGAAGTCGAACTTGCCCCGCTCGAGTTCCTTCGCCAACGACACCCAATGCTCCAACGAGGAGAAATCGGTCTGCTCCGCCTCCGGCTTGCGCCACGCACCGTGCACGATGTGGGACGTGGTGTTCATGACGAATGCGGAAAACCTGAGCGGCCGAGTCATACCGCCACCATGCCACGAACCCAGCGCACCGAGCAGAGCCCCTCGAATCAGCCTGATTTCAACCATTGCCTCCCGCCACCGACGCGGCGAGCCTTCTCGGTAGCGAATCGTTCTGTGCGAGCCGGCCCTCGCGCAGCGTCGACGAAAGGAATGGGTCGCCACGATGCCGAACAACTCTGCTACGTCGAAGAACGCCGCGATTGCCATGATCGAACGCAGGGTTTCTTCCACCGCCGAATCCTTGGACTGGCAGATCGATGCACTGTGCCGAGGTCAGGACGCGGAGATCTTCTTCTCCCCGTCGGGTGAGGGGCGAACGGCGCGTCGCCAACGCGAGGATCGAGCCAAGCAGGTGTGCGCCGGCTGCGCAGTGCGCGACGCATGCAGGCGGTTCGCCTTGGCCGCAAACGAACCGTTCGGCGTCTGGGGTGGCACCACCGCCCGCGAACGCCAGTTGCACAGAGCCACCTCTCGACGTGCCGAAGAACGGCAGGCGAGTTAGTAGCAGGAGTGGAGCCGGCGCAACGACGCGATAGTTCTGCAGTCGAGCCTGAGCGCGACCGGCGTAGTTCACAATGGACGGGTGAGCGAAACCGAGAAGCCCCAGCAGTGGACGTATCTGATGGACATGGACGGTGTCCTCGTGCACGAGGATCATCTGATTCCCGGTGCCGACACGTTCCTCGCCGAGCTGCAGGCCAACGAGATCCCGTTCATCGTGCTGACCAACAATTCCATCCGCACCCCCCGTGACCTGCGCGCCCGTCTCGCATTCACCGGGTTGGACATTCCGGAGAAGTCGATCTGGACCTCGGCCCTGGCCACCGCCACGTTCCTGGGCAATCAGCGGCCCGGCGGCAGCGCGTATGTCGTCGGTGAGTCGGGGCTGACCACGGCGCTGCACGATATCGGCTACACCCTTACCGATTCGAGCCCCGATTACGTGGTGCTCGGCGAGACCCGCACCTACTCGTTCGAGGCCATCACCACCGCCATTCGTCTCGTCGAGAAGGGTTCGCGCTTCATCGCCACCAACCCCGACGCCACCGGGCCATCTCGTGAAGGCTCGCTGCCGGCGACCGGTTCGGTGGCCGCGCTCATCACCAAGGCCACCGGCAAAGAGCCGTACTACGTGGGCAAGCCCAATGCGTTGATGATGCGTTCGGCACTGCGCGCGATCGGCGGTCACTCCGAGAACACGCTGATGATCGGCGACCGGATGGACACCGACGTGCTCTCCGGTCTCGAAGCCGGGCTGCAGACCATCCTGGTTCTCACCGGAATCTCGACGGTCCAATCCGTCGAGCAGTATCCGTACCGCCCCACCAAGGTTCTCGATTCCGTCGCAGACCTGGTGGGCCGCACACAGAACCCGTTCTGATGACCCTCGAATTCGTCCTGTCCCGGCAGGATCACCACGTCGTCGGACTGGGCGTTCGACACGCATTTACCGACGTCGCCGACGCGGTGACCGCGGTGCGGGAAGGCCGAAATGTCGTCGGCGCGTTGCCTTTCGATATGTCCGACGCCACGGCGCTGATCGAACCGGAGGAGTTCTACCGACTCGACGGGCCCTGGATGACAACGGACCCCCTGCCTCAGCTGCCGGCCGTGACCGTTGCACGTCAGATTCCCGATCCTGACGTCCATGTGCAGCGGGTGCATGATGTCGTCGAGCAATTGAAAGCCGGTGTCGCCGAGAAGATCGTGCTCGCTCGGGCCATCGAAGTGACCGCGGATTCGCCGATCGAGCCTGCCTCGATGTTGAGCGCGCTGGTCTCCCGCGATCCGATGGGTAACGGCTTTCTGGCAGACCTTTCTCCCATCGGTGCCTCGGGCGGGCACATCATCGGTTCGAGCCCGGAACTGTTGGTTCGCAAGCGCGGCAACGTCGTCACCTGCCATCCGTTCGCCGGAACGGCCGCGCGATCCACCGATCCGGCCGAAGAAGCACGCATCTCCGCGGCGTTGGCGGCCAGCGCCAAGGATCAGGCCGAGCACCGATTTGTCGTCGACGAGATCCGCGCTGCGTTGGAGCCGTACTGCGAGACGCTCGATGTGCCCGAGTCACCCCAGCTGAGCAGCACTCCACAGTTGTGGCACCTGTCCACGCCCATCGTCGGCACCTTGGCCGATCCCGCGACCTCGGCGCTCGACCTCGCGCTGGCACTTCATCCCACCGCTGCCGTCGCCGGCGTTCCCCGAGCGGCGGCCATGGCTGCGATCGCCGACGTCGAGGGCTCCCGCGGCTTCTACGCCGGAGCCGTCGGGTGGACCGACGGCAGCGGCGACGGCGAGTGGATGGTCACTATTCGCTGCATCGAACTCGCTGCGGACGGACTTTCCGGAACGGCCACGGCAGGCGGCGGCATCGTCGCAGATTCCGACCCGGCCGCCGAATTGGACGAAACGACGGCGAAGTTTCGTACGGTGCTCAGCGTCTTCGAACGCTGAACCAGCTACTTCAGCGCCTGGTCCAGGTCTCCGATCAGATCCTCGGTGTCCTCGAGACCGATCGAGATACGTACGACTCCGTCGGTGATGCCTACTGCGGCACGACCTTCCGGCCCCATTGCGCGGTGCGTGGTGGTGGCCGGGTGAGTGATGAGCGACTTCGAATCGCCGAGGTTGTTGGAGATGTCGACGATGCGCAACGCGTCGAGCACCTCGAAGGCACGCTTCTTGCCTTCACCCTCGGGGGCTTCGAGCTCGAAGGTCACGACGGTACCGCCGCCCGACATCTGCGACTTCGCCAGCTCGTACTGCGGATGTGATTGCAGGAACGGGTATTTCACCCAGCGCACCGCAGGGTGAGCTTCGAGGAACTCGGCGATCTGCAGCGCCGAGTTCACCGAATGCCGAACCCGCACCGGCATCGTCTCGAGCCCCTTCAGCAGCGTCCAGGCGTTGAACGGGCTCAATGCCGGACCGGTGTGCCGCATCAGAGTCTGCACCGGACCGTCGATGTATTCCTTCGATCCGAGGATCGCACCGCCGAGCACGCGTCCCTGGCCGTCGATGTGCTTGGTGCCCGAGTACACGACCACGTCGGCACCGAGTTCGAGGCTGCGCTGCAGCAGTGGCGTCGCGAACACGTTGTCCAACACCACCGTTGCTTCGGCAGCATGCGCCAGCTCGGAGACGCGCCGGACATCGACCAACGACTGCATCGGGTTGGACGGAGTCTCGAAGAACACCGCCGTGGTCGGCACCGACAACGCCTGCTCCCACTGCTCGAGATCTTCACCGTCGACGAAGACGGTCTCGACACCCCAGCGCGGCAGAATCTCGTTGCACACCACGAAGCATGACCCGAAAAGGCTACGCGCAGCGACCAATCGGTCGCCGGCCTTCAACAGTGCGCCAAGCGCGGTGAACACCGCGGACATGCCGCTCGAGGTACCGAAGCACGCCTCGGCCCCCTCGATCAACCGCAGCCGCTCCTCGAACATCTTGACCGTGGGGTTGCCGTAGCGCGAGTAGACGAAGTGATCGATGTCGCCGGTGAACGCCTGCTCCGCGGCACCGGCGCTCTCGTACACGAAACCTGAAGAGAGATAGAGAGCTTCGGCGTTCTCGTCGAAGCCGGACCGCATCAGACCGCCGCGAACCCCGAGGGTTGCCTGACCCACACCCTCGGGCAACGGCTTGCTGAATCCGCCGCCTTTCGGATTCCCGCTCACGACTGCCGCCAGGGCAACCCGACCGCACGCCAACCCGTGGCTCCGCGGTGGCCGTCGGCGTCGGTGGCACCTTCGAAGCCGTCGAGCACGTTGTAGGACGGACCGATGCCCGCAGCCGTCGCGGCCTCGGCGGCACCGATCGATCGCTGACCGGAGCGGCACAGGAAGACCACCGGCCGATCACCGTCCACGCCTGCGGCTTTGAGGTCGTCGACGAAGTCGGTGTTGCGAGCACCGTCGGGGTAGCTGACCCACTCGATGAGGTGCGTCGGACGGTCGATGCCGGAGGTGTCCGGAACACCGACGTACTGCCACTCGGCGCGCGTTCGAACGTCCACGAGTACGGCCTCGGGGTTGCTCTGCAACAACTCCCAGGCCGCTTCCGGGGTTATGTCACCTGCGTAGGTCACTGGATCAGCCTTCCGTCACTTGCCGTTACGTCACACATACCTGGATCACACATTGCACACCAGCCACTTGTCGTCGACGCGGACGAACTTCCACTCGTCGTCGGTCTGCACGCCGGATTTCTCTTCCTTCAGCGGCACGGTCACCACGCCGCGGTCGCCGTTGACCTCGTATCCCGTGGGCACTCCGTCGATGGATGTCTCGCCGTTGCGCTCCACTTCACCGGCACGGTCGGTGCGGTACTGCGCATCGTCGCCGGGGATGAGCACGGCGACCTGGTCGAAGCAGGTGTTCTCACGCAGGAGATCGGCGTCGCCGGAGTTCTGTGCCTCGAGGAATCCGTCGACGGCGTCGGTCAGCAGCTGCGCTTGCGTCACGTTGTCCTCCGCGGGGGCGAACTTCGACGCCGCGAAAATACCGACGAGCAGAACGACGACGATGCCCGCAGCGATGATGAACGGCCACGCGTTGGGCGGACGCTGCTCACCGGAGTCGGCGGCCGCTTGGGACGCGTTGTTGCGCGCTTCCTCACGACTGTCGACCCACTGCTGCCTACGTTCACTCCACGACGCCATGTAGGCAATCTTCCTCGATCCGACGTGCCCGGAACTACCGGGGTCCGACGGGAATGTCGCCGCGCAACGTGATGCGGTGCATCTTGCGGTGCTCGGTGCCGTAATCGCGATTGGCGTAGTGCGAGGTACTGCGGTTGTCCCACAGCACCAGATCGCCCAGACGCCAGCGGTGTCGCACGATGTGTTCGGGTTTGGTCAGGTGCGCATAGAGCAGGTCGAGGATTCCGCGACTCTCCGCCTCCGACACCCCCACGATGTGGGAGGTGAAACCGGGATTGACGAACAGCCCCTTGCGGCCGGTTTCCGGGTGCACCCGCACGACGGGATGTTCGACGGGGACCAGTGCGGTGACTTCCTTGCCGTCCCACACGTTGCCCTTGCCGCCGCGCTTCTGCGCGAGGTAGTAGCCGAACTCGCGGTTGCCGTCGTGAATTGCAGTGAGTCCGTCGATCATTCGGCGAACGGGCTCGGACAGCGACTCGTAGGCGAGTTGGCTGTCGGCCCAGTTGGTGTCGCCGCCGTGTGGTGGCAGGACGACGGGCCGCAGGATCGAACCCATCGGCGGACGCTCCATGAACGTCACGTCGGTGTGCCAGACGTCGGCGAACCCGTTGTCCTGACTGTCGAGCGCGTAGACCTCGGGGGCGACGTGGCCACTGTCGTGTACCGGGTGCCCGGCGGTGAGGTCTCCGAGACGACGACCGAATTCGACGTGTGCCGCGTCGTCGAGCGTCTGCCCGCGCAGCACCAGAACCTTGTGTTCGACGAGGGCTCGGCGGACAGCGTGGATCTGCGCAGCGGACGCCGACGCGACGTCGAGGCCGATGACCTCGGCACCGAAGGACGGGCCGAGCTTGTCGAGAGTGAGGGTGACGGTCTGTTCCAGGGTGGTCATGTGTCCTCGAATCTGTTTACGGCGAAAAGGGCTGATTCAGGCAGCGCTGCCGTCGAAAGAGGGTCCCGTCCTGTTCAGGGAGGGGAAGGGCGTCGGGTCAGTTCACCGACAACACATGTTGGTGCAGGTACGACAGAAGTCGACGGTGAACCGTCGGACCAGGAATGTCGTCTGCACAGAGCAATTCCTACCCGAAACCGGGGAATACGGCAAGTTGCCCACTGCCCCAGCTCAGGTAGTCCTTAATTTATGCTGGGGTGTCCGCACTTCCCTCGAAGAAGGTAGCTCGCCGCACATGACTGATCAGACTCGTCCACTCCGCGTCGCCATCGTCGGTGCCGGACCGGCCGGCATCTATGCCGCCGACGCGCTCATGAAGTCCGACCACAATGTCAGCGGACCGGGCGTGAGCATCGACCTCTTCGAGCGGATGCCGGCTCCGTTCGGGCTCATTCGCTACGGCGTCGCCCCCGACCACCCGCGCATCAAGGGGATCATCACCGCCCTGCACAAGGTGCTCGACAAGCCCCAGGTACGCCTGCTCGGCAACATCGACTACGGCAACGACATCAACCTCGACGACCTTCGCCGCTTCTACGACGCCGTCATCTTCTCCACCGGAGCCAACGCCGACCGCGCACTGAACATCCCCGGAATCGACCTCGACGGCAGCTACGGTGCCGCCGACTTCGTGTCCTGGTACGACGGCCACCCCGACGTGCCGCGCACCTGGCCCCTCGAGGCCGAGAAGGTCGCCGTCCTCGGTGTCGGAAACGTCGCCCTCGACGTCGCACGCGTCCTCGCCAAGACCGGCGACGAACTGCTCCCCACCGAAATCCCCGCCAACGTCTACGAAGGCCTCAAGGCCAACAAGGCCCTCGAAGTACACGTCTTCGGTCGCCGCGGACCGGCCCAGGCCAAGTTCACCCCGCTCGAACTGCGCGAGCTAGACCACTCGCCGAACATCGAGGTCATCGTCGCCCCCGAGGACATCGACTACGACGAAGGCTCCGAGCAGGCGCGCCGCAACTCCAAGCAGGTCGACATGGTCGCCAACACCCTGCAGGACTGGGCCATCCGCGACGTCGGCAACCGCCCGCACAAGCTGTTCCTGCACTTCTTCGAGTCGCCCAGCGAGATTCTCGGTGAGGACGGCAAGGTCGTCGGTCTGCGCACCGAACGCACCGAGCTCGACGGCACCGGCAACGTCCGCGGCACCGGCAAGTACAACGATTGGGACGTTCAGGCCGTCTACCGCGCCGTCGGCTACCTCAGCCAGAACATCAGCGCGCTCCCCTTCGACGAGCAGGCAGGCACCATCCCCAACGAAGCCGGACGAGTGGTCGAATCGCCGCACTCCACCACGCCCGTGCCCGCCACGTACGTCACCGGCTGGATCAAGCGCGGACCCGTCGGCCTCATCGGCCATACCAAGGGCGACGCCAACGAAACGGTCGCGAACCTGCTCGAGGATGCGCCGAACTTCGCCGGTGCAGCCGAGCCGGCCCTCGACGCGGTGACCTCGTTCCTCGAAGGCAAGCAGGTACCCTTCACCACCTGGGACGGCTGGTACCGCCTCGACGCCCACGAACGCTCCCTCGGCGAAGAAGAAGGCCGCGAGCGCGTCAAGGTCGTCGAGCGCGAGGACATGCTGAAGGCCTCCGAGCCCGACAAGGCCTAGAGAGCGGCTGCGCCGCATGTGAGCGGAACTTCGTAGTGGGCTACGAAGTTCCGTTCACATGCGCGAAGCGCACTACACCCGAACCGCCAACAGCTTTCCCTCGGTTTCGATCTTGCGTTGATGCTCGTTGAAATCCGGTGCAGCGCAGACGAACAGCGTGCGGCCGTCGGATCCGCCGAGTCCGCAGGCGAAGACGCCGAGATCGAAATCGAGCTGGTCGAGCACCTTTCCGCCCTGCGCAACGTGCAGCACCCGCTGACCCAGCGCATCGGCGATCCACATCGTGCCGTCGGTGTCGATGCAGCAGCCGTCGGCCGCCACCTTCACCTCGCCGATGGCCGTCGCCATGTCCGTCGACGTCGGTAGTTCGCCGAACTTCGCCCAGTCACGCCGCTCCCCCAGTGAACCGTCCTCACCGATCGCGAACGCACTGACCCGGTTTCCGACCGTCTCGTCGACGAGCAGTTCGCCCGAACCCGTGAACGCCATCCCATTGGGGAAATACAGATCCGACGCCACGACGTGCGCCGAACCGTCCGGGTCGACGCGAATCAGATCGGCCGTCTCGACGGGCGCGAAGTTCATCAGGTCGAACCCGAAATTGCCGATGTAGGCGCGGCCCTGCGCGTCCACGAGCATGTCGTTGAGGTTCGCCGTCACGTACGTCGACAGGTCGGCATGGACGGTCAACGAACCGTCGTTCTCCCGCAGCAGCAGCTTGTAGTCGCGCATCGAGACGATCAGCAACCGCCCGTCGGGCAGCCAACCGAGCCCCGACGGCTGGTTCGGCACCTGGGCTTCGACGCGCACGTCGGAACCGTCTTCGAGGGCGGATACAACGCGATGGCTGTAGAAGTCCGATACCCAGATCCTCCCTTCGTGCCAGCGTGGACATTCGAAATAGGTGTAGCCGTCGAGAACGACAGTGGTCTCCGGTTTCATGTTTCGAATTCAAACACCGAGCACGGTGGCCGCGACGCCGAATGCGTGAGCTGGCATGCTGGGGGCCGTGTTCGACGCCCACCTACACATCATCGACCCGAAGTTTCCGCTCATCGAGAACCACGGATTCTTGCCCGATCCCTACACCGTCTCGAACTACCTCTACGACGTCGACGGGCTCGGCATCACCGGCGGCGCGGTGATCTCGGGATCGTTTCAGGGCACCGATCAGACCTACCTGCTGGCTGCTTTACAGACCCTGGGCCGAGGCTGGGTGGGCGTCACTCAGATCGATCCGGAGTGTTCCGACGAGGACATCGTCGCGCTGAACGATGCGGGCGTCCGCGGTATGCGATTCAACCTCAAACGCGGTGAGACCGACGTCGAGATGCTCACCACCCAGGCACGTCGCGTGCACGAACTGGTCGGCTGGCATGCCGAGCTGTACGTCGATGCGTCCTTGCTGCTCTCGCTCGAACCCATCCTCGCGAAGTTGCCGGCGGTGAGCATCGATCACCTGGGCTTGTCCACTCAGGGTCTGCCGTACCTGCTCAACCTCGTCGACCGCGGAGTACGCGTCAAGGCAACCGGATTCGGCCGAGTGGATCTCGACATCGCCGACACACTGCAGCAGATCCATCGAGTCAACCCCGCGGCGTTGATGTTCGGCACCGATCTACCGGGAACCCGAGCCCCACGCCCGTTCTCGGAGACCGACCTCGACATCATCACGCACGCCGTCGGCGGTGACCTACCCGCTGTGCTCGACGGTAATGCCCGGGCCTGGTACCGGGTCCCCTGAGTCAGCAGGTCCCTTAGACGAGCAGTGCCCCGCCGAGCCACACTGCGGAGGCGAGCAACGCGCCGAACAGCTCCACCAGAATCGACAATCCCGCAGCCTTGGTGGCATGCAACGTCGAACGCCAGGCCTCGGAATGATTCCGGTGCCTGGGCACTTCGGCCACGTAGACGCCTGCGATGAAGCCGATGAAGAGCCCGACGACGGGGATGACGAAGAATCCGACGATGCCGAGCAGGCCGCCGACCATCAGCGATCGCATCGGCACGCCTGCCTCCCGCATCCGACGACCCGGCCAGGTGTATTTCACGACCCCGCTCAGAACCAGCAGCACCGTCGCGATAGCGAACACCGTCCACGCGGCGGCTCCGCCGGTGATCCACGCCCACAGTGCGACTGCCGCGAAGATCAAGATGGTGCCGGGCAGAATCGGGACGACGATACCGACGAGGCCGACCAGAATCGCCAGGCCGACCAGAACTTCTCCGAGCGCGCTCATGAGCTCAGTGTGCCCTGTGCCGGATCAGACGACAGGACGAACCTTGCCTGCTGCCTCGCGGGCCCGACTCCGCGCAGTCTCGATGTCCGACGCCGTCGACACCGCAACACCCATCCGGCGCCGGACGAAGCTCGTCGGCTTGCCGAACAGCCGCAGGTCGGTCTCGGGAACCGCCAATGCATCGGCGACGCCTTCGAAGGAAATGCCGTCCGCGTCGACTCCGCCGTAGATCACCGCCGACGCGCCCGGGGAGAGCAGCGTCGTGTCGATCGGCAAACCGAGTACAGCGCGGGCATGCAGCTCGAACTCCGAGAACCGTTGCGTACGAAGCGTTACCAGGCCCGTATCGTGAGGCCTCGGGCTGACCTCGGAGAAGTACACGGTATCGCCCTGCACGAACAGTTCGACCCCGAACAGCCCGCGCCCACCCAGTGCCGTCGTGATCCGCTCGGCAACGTCGCGCGCACCGGCGAGGGCCGCGTCGGACATCGGTTGCGGCTGCCAGGACTCGATGTAGTCGCCTGATTCCTGCAGGTGGCCGATAGGCTCGCAGAAGAAGGTCCCGTCGACAGCTCGTACGGTGAGAAGTGTTATCTCGTAATCGAAGTCGACGAATCCCTCGACGATGACGCGGCCGAGGTCGACGCGGCCACCCTTCAATGCGTACTCCCAGGCCGCCTCGACATCGGCGTCGCTGCGAACGACGGACTGCCCCTTGCCGGACGACGACATGACCGGCTTGATGACGGCCGGAAACCCTATGGTGGACAACGCCTGTCGAACGTCGTCCAACGAATCGGCAAAAGCGTAGGGCGAGGTCGGCAGCCCGAGTTCCTCGGCGGCCAATCGCCTGATGCCCTCGCGATTCATCGTCAACTGCGTCGCCCGAGCCGTGGGGATCACCACGCTCCGGCCGCGGGCTTCGACCTCGGCGAGGGCGTCGGTGGCAATGGCTTCGATCTCCGGGACCACGAAGTCGGGCTGCTGCGAATCGATCAGCGCCAGAAGCTCTTCCGGGTCGCTCATGTCGATGGTGAACGCATGATGGGCGACCTGATGGCCGGGAGCGTTGTCGTAGCGATCGACGGCGATCACCTCGACGCCGAGACGCTGGAAGGCGATGATCACCTCTTTGCCCAGCTCACCTGAGCCGAGCAGCATCACCCGGGTGGCCCCGGGAGTGAGCGGAGTACCGATGCGGACGGGATCTGGGGCAGTCACAGCCCTATTATCCACACCCCAATCGGTTGGACGACCTAGTACAAGTTAGTCTCCATTCACATTCGCAGCTGACGAGTCGGAACGAGGCAATTAACCGTGTCGAACACTGGTGGACCGCTCACAGGGCTCCGCGTCGTCGAACTCGCAGGTATCGGCCCCGGCCCACACGCCGCGCTACTGCTGGCCGACCTCGGCGCAGACGTCGTTCGCGTGCAACGCGCTGGGCAGGTCTCTCCGCACGATCACCAGCTGCGCAGCCGCACCATCGTCGAGGCGAACCTCAAGGACCCCGCCGACATCGAGAAGGTTCTCGGCCTCGTCGAGCGTGCCGACGTGCTGATCGAGGGGTTCCGGCCCGGTGTCACCGAGCGACTCGGACTCGGACCCGACGACGCCCTCGCTCGCAACCCGCGCCTGGTCTACGGCCGCATGACCGGCTGGGGCCAGGAAGGCCCCTGGTCGCACACCGCCGGCCACGACATCAACTACATCTCCGTCACCGGGGTGCTCAACGCGATCGGCCGTGCGGGCGAGCGTCCGGTGCCGCCGCTGAACATGGTCGGCGACTTCGGCGGTGGATCGATGTTCCTCGTGTTCGGCATCATGGCCGCGCTGTACGAGCGACAGAATTCCGGTCAGGGCCAGGTGGTCGACGCAGCCATGGTCGACGGCACCGCCGCTCTCTCCCACATGATCTGGGGCTGGCGTGGCGTCGGAGCATGGAGCGACGACCGCGGCACCAACCTTCTCGATACGGGCGCACCGTTCTACGACACCTACGAGACCTCCGACGGCCGGTACATGGCAGTCGGCTCACTCGAGCCACAGTTCTACGCTCAGCTGCTCACCGGACTCGGCCTCGCCGATGCCGACCTACCGTCGCAGATGGACAAGTCGCGCTGGCCGGAATTGCGTGAGAAGTTCACGCAGACATTCCTGACCAAGACCCGCGACGAATGGGCCGCGATCTTCGACGGCACCGACGCCTGCGTGTCGCCGGTCCTCACGTTCGCCGAGGCACCGAACCACCCACACCTGAAGGATCGCGACTCGCTCATCGACATCGACGGCGTCACCCAGCACCGTCCGGCACCGCGGTTCTCCCGCACCGAGAACGGTGTCCCGACGCCGCCGCCGTCCACTGCCACCGACATCGGGTCGGTCTGGGTTTGATGGTCCGAACTCGAAGTTGTGGACAATTTTCAGCTGATTTCCGTCCATAACTTCGAGTTCGCCGTCAGAACACAGCCGCTCAGAACACCAGAGCCGGCTGCTCCGCTTCGGCACTCGGGGCCAAGGCTCGATACGCCGCCGCAGTCGCCGCAACAGCGACCCGAAGTTCTTGCGGCTCACGGGTGTACGGCAGCCTGAGATAGCGCTCGAACGCACCCTCGACGCCGAATCGTGGTCCTGCCGCCAGCACCGCTCCGAAGGCGGGAGCCGTGGCCGCGAGCGCACTCGATACCGGCGCGGGAAGCTGCAACCACAGCGACATGCCGCCCTCCGAACGGCGATAGCGCCAGTCCGGAACATGTTCGGCCAGAGCATCTTCGAGAATGTCTCGACGCTCACGCAGCTGCGATCGACGGAACTCCAGTGCCGGTTCTGCGTCCTGCAGCAGGAACGAGGACGCCAGCTGATCCATGATCGAGGTACCGAGGTCGTGTGCTGCCCGCGATCCCGCCAACTGCGAAACCAGTGACGGATGCGCCCTGATCCATCCGATGCGCAGGCCGCCCCAGAACGACTTGGACGCCGAACCGATCGTGACGATATCCGAACCGGAGACCCGCCCGAACGATGCGACCGGTGGTGGAGGCGGTGCGTCGAGCCACAGGTCCACCATGGTCTCGTCGACGATCAACGTCATCCGGGTGTCGCGGGCAATGCGCGCGAGTTCGGCCCTTCCCTCGGCACCCAGTACCTGACCGGTCGGGTTGTGGAAGTCCGGAATCAGGTACGCCACCTTGGCTGCCGTTTGTCTTGCAGCGCTGCGAATTCCGTCGAGATCCCAATCGCCGTCCGCGGGGCGCACCGGCACCGGCACGGGCCGAGCCCCCACCCGCCTGATGGCTTCCAGGGCGTTCGGGTACGTCGGGTGATCGATCAGCACACGGTCGCCGGGCGAGGTCAGGGTGCCCAGCAGAAGCCGAACTGCTTGCTGCGCACCGGACGTGACCATGATCTGATCCGCTGTGGTCGGTAGGCCACGTTCGACGAAGCGCTGCGCGATCGCCTCACGCAACACCGCCAGACCGATGGGCTCCATACCGTGCGTCGGCAGATACGCTGGAAGTGCTTGCAGCGCAGACTCGTACGCGGCCGTCATCGTTCCGTCCGCGGCCGACATCGCCGCGTGAGACATGTCCACCACCGGACCCGACGGCGACGTCGACTGAATCAGCAGCCCGTTCGGGGTGGGAGCAGCGGGCAGTGCGACCGTGCTGCGTGAGCCCTGCTTGCTGATCAGATATCCCTCGTCGCGCAACACCGAATACGAGGAAGTGATCGTCGTGCGACTCAGATCGAGTGCTGCCGACAGATCGCGTTCACTCGGCAGCCCCACGCCGAGCGGAATTCGGCCGTCGTGAATGAGCAGCCTGACGCCGTCCGCCAACGCCCGATACGTCGGACGCGAGGCCTTGCGCTTACCGGATCCATCCGCGGACGCGTCGCCGCGCCAGCTACCGAGATCGCGGGCCAGTGACGTTGCATTGAGGACTCTGGAGGCCATGTTGTCCAGTATCCGCGTACTGGCCTCCAGAATTCAAGTCCATTCCGGGCCTAACTGGACTGCTCATCTAGCGCAGGTGGATACTGGGCCCATGCCGAGCTACACGCTCTTCGACACCGCCATCGGCCGCTGCGGTATCGCGTGGACCGACGACGGAGTGGTCGCCGTTGCACTGCCGGAACCGTCGGACGAACCAATGAAGGCGTACCTGGCCGGCTTCGGCGCGACGCACGGGCAGGTGGATGCACTCGCGGCCGACGCGATCGATCGAATTGTCGGACTACTGAACAGGCAGGCCGTCGACATGACGTCCATTCCGTTGGTTCTCGACGTCTCCGAGTTCGACGCCTCCGTGTACACCGTATGCAGCGAGATTCCGCGGGGCTCGACGCTCACCTACGGCGATATCGCCCGCCGACTCGGTCAGCCCGGCGCAGCGCAAGCGGTGGGTGGAGCACTCGGACGCAATCCGGTACCGATAATCGTCCCGTGCCATCGAGTACTCGGCGCGGGCACCGAAGTCGGCGGTTTCTCGGCACCGGGTGGAGCGAATACAAAACAAATAATTTTGGGTATCGAAGGAGTTCCCGGATTCGATGAGCCCACATTATTCTAATGTGCCGCTATTTCGATTCGAAACCTCGCGACCAGATAAGTGGATTGAAACGGGGAACAGAATTGTTTTCAGGCTGATATTTCAAGCGAAGAGATAGAGCCGTCGACTGCCGAAACCATTACAGCGTCCGGCCCAGGGCTGACGTCCGATTCATCCGGTCGGCCGCCGATGGTGAAGGCACCCACTTCCGGCAACCAACCGATGGCTCCACGCTGAAAGAGGTTGTACCTGCCGGAACCGGTGGGTGTCGGACGCTCGTTGCTGATCGGATAGCCAAGTGCGCCATAGGGTCCCCCATGTCCCAGGTACCAGTCCAGGATGGGACCGTGCACCTCGTGGGCGCCGCCCTCGGGTAGCGCGAACACGGTGGCATGCGTGAAATCGAGCATTCCCCCGCCTTCGGGACCGAGCATGAATTCACCGGTCTGCGCGCCGATCCACGGGTGTTCGTAAGCGAAGCGATCGAATTGGTAGCTGAAAACTTCCAATCCATTGTAATTCTCAGTCATCGCCCGACCTTCCGTCGCTTTATCTGACGGTAATTATCCACGCCGTCGAGCAGATGCGCAGTTCGATTCGGAGATATATGTATGAATCGCTAGTTCAACCGCGCAAGAATGTCTGCCGGAATCTGATCCGTAGCCGTCGGATCGACCAGCGTCCGGGACCACGAACCGCCAGAGCCGTCGAGACGAACGAGCTGATCGGGGCCGAGTAGCCACAGCTGATCCTCCGACCAGTTGACGCCGTAGCCGTAGGCGTCACTGGAAGTAGCGGGAGCGCTGTACTGAACGGTGCCGGCGGTGTCGACGATCTGCAGCGTGGGAGCGCCGTCGAGGCTGACCACGCGTGCAGTCGACGCACCCGATGTCGAGGTCACCGGGCCGGACAGAACCGCGGGAGCCGGCGGGGTGGTCGTGGTCTCTTCCGGTGGCGGTGCGGCGGCCGGAGCCGCGGCAGGGGTGTCGGTGGTCGTCGACGGTGTCGTGGTGGTGGTCGGCGTGGTGGTGTTCGGCGTCGTAGTGCTCGGCTCCAGCTCGCCAGGCGAGGTGGTCGAGGGACTCGAGGTGGCGGATTCGGGAGCGGGGGCCGGGACGGGTGACGACTCTGTCGGGGCAGGTGTAGTGGTTTCGGGAGCTACGGCCTGCGGGGCACTGCGGGCGGAGACCCCGGAGGTAGAACTGGTGGGTGCCGGCGTACTGGACACACACGAAGTCAGTAGCGCGGTAGTGAAGTTGATCGTCCACGTGCCGGCAGATGGCGAAAGGAAATCGCCCAGAAATGCCCTGAGCGTGAAAGTCCGATTTCCGACCATGAGCAATACCGCCGGAGGGGTATAGGTCCTGGTTGTAGCGGTCGACGGTTCGAGGATGACCGGATTCGTCACGTCTGCGACGGCAGGCGTGAAATCCAAACGGTAGCTGTACGCCGTATTGACGTTGGGCCAACTCAACCTGGCGCCGGTCAGACCAGCAACTGTGTTCGTGCAGCTGAAGCTTGCCGGTCTCTGCAGGACCGTTCGGAACTCCCCGCTCGCGGCGGTGGACGTATCACCCAATTGGGCAAGTGTCGTCGGAATGTGCGCAGCTGACAGCCCGACGGTCCCTACTGCTGCGATCGCGAGCAACACCGTGAGCGGTGCTTTGATGTGCCGTCCGCCAGAATTGTTCGAGTCATGCAAGTCTGCCGCTTCGCGCTTCTTCGCAATTCCCCTCGGCGACCAGGCGACCATCAGCAACACGCCGACGAGGACACCCCCGACGAACACCGCCACCGGTCCACTCAACCAGCTCACCGCGTAGCCGAGCTTCGGCACGCTGACCACCACTCGGCCGACCTCGGAGACGATGTACGCCTCCGCATCTCGCTCTGCGTTTGCATCGCCCTGCAAGTACAGCTCGGCACTGTCGGTGCCTACGGCGCCTATCTCCACGACTCGGTGCGTGATACGGCTTCCCGCCGCATTGGTCACGTTGACGATATCGCCGACGCTCACCGCCGTCGCTGGTGTCTCCTTACTGATTGCCAGTGCGCCGGTGTCGATTGCCGGAGCCATGGATCCCGAACGGAACACCAGGGGCGTCACCCCGAACAGCAGTGCCAGAGCGGCGATCGTCACGCAGAATAGACCTGCGAGCGCGCCGACCGTGAGCGCTACTTCGCGAACCATGTTTCGTTTCGCAGAAGGTTCACCGAACTGCGCCTGTTGGCGATTCGTTTCCGACATGGTCAGCTCGACGTCGCGATGAGGGTGTAAGTGACCGTACCTGTTGCGCCCAGCGCTGGGACTACGGTCCCTGAAGGCATCGTGACGCTGATACACAGCTGATCGGTAGCGCCGACTGCGATTGTTCGTGGGAATCCTGTGAACGGCTTGGAGGTACCGAGACCGGTCACACTGGACAGAGCGGTTGGGCCACAGGCAGTTTCGAACACCGATGAGTTCAGCAGGTTGCCGATTCCGGTGTTGCTTGCCACGACGGACAGCGTGTAGGTGAACGCAACGGTTCCCGAGTTTCTGACCAACAGCGGCGCGGTCACGACATTTCCGGGCACGATTGCCGGGTTCGTCAGCGCCGTGCTGAACGGTGCAGGGTTGTTGTCGACACCGGGGTCAGCACCCAACTTGATGTCGATCCGCCCCGTTGTGAACACGCCCGACGTCGCTGTTGCCGTATCCGACCATGCTGCAAGGGTTCCCACGGCACCGAGGCCGAGGACAATACCGATCGACATGATGGCCCGAGCCCGCGCGCTGATCAGCGCGATGCCGATCCGGCGGAGGACGCTCGAAGCATCGGAACCGCTACCGTGACGCGCCATCAGGACTGCGCCCCTTCCATATCCATCCGTGCACCCGAAAGCTCCGGGCACACGTCGCTCATGCTGTTGTCCCACTGCAGAACCAGATCAATTCTTGCGGTGGAGGTTCGGGTGTCGTTGCCAACTGCTTCCGACATCGCGACTACCACGTCGATTTGTTTCTTCTCCCCGGCGGGGACGCTGGTCAGTGCGCACGACTCGGTCACGGCGTCACCGGTCGAGACATCGAGGGCGCGAACGAACGCCGGATTGTCACTGTCGAGAGACACCCACAACCGCCCGTCGGTGTCAGTGTCGTTGAAAACATGAAACTGTGAACTGCGAGTGTCCCGCGGAACCCACCGAATGTCCTTGTCGAACAACGGGCTTGTGAAATCGGTAGACCACCGCTCGCCGTCGGCGCTGTACTTGATCGTCTGAGCGGCCTGCGTTGGACCAGCACCCATCAGCAGAACAACCGAACTGCCCGCAAAAGCTGCAGTGCAGGCGACGAACGTGCTGTGCTTCACCGCGCCTGCTCCTTCCGGCTCCGGTGACGGTCCACGCCGGCTCCGACGAACATCACCAGTGCATAGCCGAACAGACCTATGACGATGACCGCGACCGTGATCTTGCGCTGCTCGCCGTTGAGCCAATTGTTGACGTAGCCCATGTACGGAACCGAATACCAGACCTCACCGCGAATCTGACCCACCTGCACCGGGTTCTCGTCGTCAGCGCCGTTGTTGTCACCCCGCGTGATGAACGTGAGTTCACCGCGGCCGCTCTGCCGAGTGGCGACGATGCGGTGCGTCACCACTTCGGGCTCACCCGAACGTATTTGGTAGGTGATCGGCGTTCCGAGAGCGAGTTCGTTCGGCTCGACGGGCCGCACGACGATCAAACTGCCGGGCGGATACGTCGGCTCCATCGACTGAGTCAGGACGGTATACGGAGTGGATCCGGTGACACGCGGAACGACGACGGTAGCCAGAAGAATCAGAACCATCACCGCAAGAAGGGTGTACGAGCCGATCCGACTGACCCACCACCACACGCCGGTGTGCTCGTCCTCGTCGTCGCGCACGGAAACGACCGGAATGACGTCGGTGTCGTCGGTGGTCATGCCTGATCCGCTCGGAAAGAGAACGTCACTTTGGAAGTAGCGCTCTGGGGTGGTTGATCGGAGGTGGTGAGCCGGAAGCACCACACCTCGCTCGCACCTGGGGCGAGCGCACGGGCTGCAGGCGCGACCGGCACCTGAGCACCTTCTGCGACGTTGTTGTACAGAACAGTCGCCCCGGTTGGCGAACCGGTTGCGGGACACGCATCGGGTTTGGCCACGGTGCTTGCGATCAGCGTGAACGGCAGCGTTCCACTCACTGTTGTGTTCTGCAGTCGAAAGAGGAAAGGGGTGCTGCCGGTGTTTCGGATCGACAGCGGTGCCTGAGCGAATGCGTTCGGCTTGAAGTTCAACGACCCCAGCCCTGTGATCGTGAAATCGTTCACCTCCGCACCCGCTTCTCCCACCTTGATGTCCAAGGTGCCCGAGGTGATGGTGCCGCCCCCGATCACCTCTTCATCGCGCCACAGCGCGCCCGTCACCTGTGCCGAGCCGAAGCTCACCACAAGGACGGACGCGGCTGCCAGCGCCCAGTATCGACCGTGCTTCAAGAGAACCAGGGCTCAGGGGCGGATTTGCGTGAGATCGAGATTGAAGTTCGCCAGATCGATACTCTGGTTCTGGGCGACGACCCCTGCCGTGGCCGCACTGAAGGTGAACTGGATCTCGACGCTGATTGTCTGATCAGCAGGATCGCTCGTCGTGCGAGTGATCACGGCAGCGCCCGCGCCATCGGTAGCCAGTGGATCGCCGGCCTCGTCGGTAGCCTCCAACGTTGTGGTGATGGCAGCCAGCAGATCGGCCGAACCGGGGCCCGCCACCACGTCACTGATGTCGGTGGTCAGATTGGCAGTGAGGTTCTCACCCTCTGCCTCGACCAGGAAGTCTGCGGTGTAAGCGACGGTGTCACCCGGGACGATGCGGAACGTGTCGATGTCGATGGTCACCGGAGTGACGTCGTACGACACGTCCTGCCAGAGTTCGGAATTCTCGACCAGGGTCAACTTCAGATCGCCGGAGGTGATGGTGCCGCCGCCGAGCGTCTCGCTGTCGTTCCACAAAGCCAGCGATCCCATACCACCCAGAAGCAGTACCGCCGCCGCCCCTGCCGCTATTGCACCCTTGGTTGCCTTGTTCATTGACGTTCTGCTTTCTTCGTAGGCCTTCGAGAACAGGCCGGGTGAGGGGGTGACCCGGTCGGGTCGTCGGCCATCCGAAGAGGCCTCCGCAACTGGTGCGATGATCATTGTTTCGCCATGTCTAGCTGGTCCGTTACCCATGTGGCGGTAAAAGTCCAGGAGACTTTTTGGTCGGTTATTTCGGACTACGCGTTTACACATCAATAACTGATGTAAAGCATCAGAGGGCGTGGAATTTCCCGCTTCACTGCACGCCGCTACTGGTCAGACCGTACTCAACGGCGGGCGCATCATTGTTCGGCACGATTTCCCACAAGTGTCCGCTGTTTCCGCGGTGCCACTGAAATTGAGCGCTGATGCGTCTACGAGGCACACGACAAAGCCCCGAGGCCGAATGCCTCGGGGCTTGTTCTCAGATCGAAATACTTACCGCAGAATATCCCGGCGCACGATCGTCTCGTCCCGACCCGGTCCGACGCCGATGCACGACATGTACGCGCCCGACAGCTCTTCGAGACGCAGGACGTAGTTCTGCGCGTTGATCGGCAGTTCCTCGAAGGTGCGGGCACCGGAGATGTCTTCCCACCAACCGGGCATTTCTTCGTAGATCGGCTTCGCATGATGGAAACCGGTTTGCGTCATCGGCATTTCGTCGTGCCGCACACCGTCCACGTCGTAGGCGACACAGATAGGAACGGTGTCCAGGCTGGACAACACGTCGAGCTTGGTCAGGAAGTAGTCGGTGATGCCGTTGACGCGGGTGGCGTATCGCGCGATGACCGCGTCGAACCAGCCCGTACGGCGAGCGCGACCGGTGGTGACGCCTACCTCGCCGCCCTGCTTGGCCAGGTACTCGCCGTAGTTGTCGAACAACTCCGTCGGGAACGGACCCGAGCCGACACGCGTCGTGTATGCCTTGAGAATGCCGAGCACGGTCCCGATCTTGTTGGGGCCGATACCGGAACCGACAGACGCGCCGCCTGCGGTCGGGTTCGAGGACGTCACGTACGGGTACGTGCCGTGGTCGACGTCGAGCAGCGTGCCCTGCGACCCCTCGAGCAGAATGGTCTCGCCGCGCTCGAGAGCCAGGTTGAGCTGCAACCTGGTGTCGGTGATGCGGTGCTTGAAGCCCTCGGCCTGCTCGAGCACCTCGTCGACCACCTGCTGTGAATCCAACGCACGGCGGTTGTAGATCTTCGAGAGCACCTGGTTCTTGAATTCCAGTGCGGCCTCGACCTTTTGGGTCAAGATCTTCTCGTCGAGCACATCGGCGGCCCGAACTCCGACGCGAGCGATCTTGTCCTGGTAGCAGGGCCCGATGCCGCGGCCGGTGGTGCCGATCTTCTTCGCACCGAGGAAGCGCTCGGTCACCTTGTCGATGGCCACGTGGTACGGCATGATCAGGTGCGCATCGGCGCTGAGCAGCAGGTTCGAGGTGTCGACGTCGCGCTTCTCGAGCCCGTCGAGCTCGGTCAGCAATACACCGGGATCGACGACGACGCCGTTGCCGATGACGTTCTTGACGCCCGGCGTGAGGATTCCCGACGGGATCAGGTGCAGCGCGAACTTGTCTCCGTTGGGAAGAACCACGGTGTGGCCGGCGTTGTTGCCGCCCTGGTAGCGAACGACCCACTGAAGTCGTTCGCCGAAAAGGTCGGTGGCTTTGCCTTTGCCCTCGTCGCCCCACTGGGCGCCGATCAGGACTATCGCCGGCATGTGCTCTCCTACGTTGCTTTCGTGCGAGGACGTGCTGCAGATTTGCTCGAACGAGTGCAGCAGTCACCATTTGTCGCAGGCGCGACAGTGGCCGGGGGAACAGTCTAGCCGAGCCGGTGAGCTGGCCCGCATGCCGCTACGGTGGAGCCCAAACGAGGGCACTATGGTCGTGACGAGGATTCATCGCAGACCGAGGAGCGCCGTGACACCGTTTGTTCTGCAGTGCGGCAACCCGCTGCTGCCGATCACGCTGACCGACGTCCCACTGCGCAGCGCCGACGCAGTACCGACCGACGACGACTGCAGCGCGATCTTCTCCGACATCGAATCCGCTCCCGCACCCCGCATCATCGTCCTGGGCGACGACGCCTCCCTGGCCGCAGTCCTGACCCGCTTGATGCGTACCGACCGCCTGCACGTCGAAGTCGCATTCGTACCGGAGACTGCGACCAACGCAGCTCACATCTACAAACTCGGCACCGGATCACGCGCCGCAAAAGTGGCGCTCACCGGGACTGCGTCGAGTACACCTCTGATTCGCGACGATGCAGGTAAAGCCGTCGTCGGTCGAGCGCTGCTCGGCGGTGCCGACGGCGCGGAACTCGAGGGCGAGGCATACGTCGACGACACCCGACTGTTCGCCGGCGTCGTACCCGGAGTCGAGGTGGCACCCACCCCGGAAATGCCGGGCTTGCGCGCGCGAGTGATCGGCCGCCGACGCCTGTTGCCCCGCCGTTGGGTGAGCGGGCGCGCGATGCAACTCGGTTCCCCCGCAGCGCAACTGCTGCGTGACGGCGTCGCCGGCGACAGAACAGTGAAGAGATCCACGTTCTACCGCCACGATCAGGAGTGGTTGCTGGTCCGATGACCGTCCCGCTACGACGCAGTCCAGTTCTACCGAGCCCGGTGTTCGTCGCCGTTCTGGCCGTCGCAGGAGTCGGCGGCGCACTCGCGTGGACGGCGGAGGATGTCACCTCCTTCACCGCGCGCCTCGGGGTGTTCGTTCTGGTGCTCGCCGGCTGGATCGCCTCGGTGTGCCTGCACGAGTTCGGTCACGCGTTCACTGCATTTCGCGCCGGGGATCGCGAGGTCGAACTCCGCGGCTACCTGACGCTCAACCCACTGAAATACACCCACCCGTTGCTCTCGATCGTCTTGCCGGTGGTGTTCATCGCGATCGGCGGAATCGGACTACCAGGCGGTGCCGTGTATCTGCGGACCGGCCAATTCTCTGCGTCGACGCAGCGGCGCATCGCCCTGGCCGGGCCGTTCGCCAATGCCGTTGTCGCCGTCGCACTTCTGGTCGTGATCAGACTGTTCGGCACCGACGGCACTCACTCCGCCTTTTGGTACGGGCTCAGCTTCCTGGCCTTTTTGCAGATCATGGCCACCATCCTCAACCTGATTCCGGTGCCGGGGCTCGACGGATACGCCGCACTCGAGCCCTCGCTCTCACCCGCAACGAGGGCATCGCTGAGCCAGTTCAAGACGTACGGCTTGCTGGTACTCGTGGCCTTGCTGTTCGTGCCCGCAGTGAACTCCGCCTTCTTCGGAGCGATCTACGCCCTGTTCGGATTGTCCGGGGTTCCCGAGTTCTTCGCCGGCAACGGCAACTATCTGATGCGGTTCTGGGCCTGACAGGAGCAATCTCGACACTTTCGGTGCCGAGTCGCATAATTTCCGCATGACGACGTGGAACGAGTTCTCGACTGCAGCCCCGAACTTGGCATCGGCGGTCAGAGCCAGATTCACCGCCAACAAGCACCATGTACTCGCGACGCTCCGATTAGACGGCTCACCGCGCGTGAGCGGAACCGAAGTGGAATTCGACGCCACCGGCGTAGTGCGCCTCGGGTCGATGCTCGGTGCCGTCAAGGCGCGGGACCTACAACGTGACGGACGCTTCGCACTGCACAGCAACCCGGGGCACCATTCGATGGAGGGCGGTGACGCGAAGATCAGCGGAGTAGCCGTCGAAATCACCGATCCCGCTGTGCTGCAACCGATATTCGACGCCGCGCCGGGCGAGCTGGTGCCGTACCACGTGTTCGACCTCGACATCACCGAGATCGTGCTGACGTCACTGGTGGATGATCAGATGCAGATCGAGATCTGGCGTCCGGGAACCGACGTTCGCACCGTCACCAGGTGATCTCTTCCTTGCACGTTCGCCCGTGTGCGGCGGGCTCGACCTGCACCGTGGCGTGGTCGAGTCCGTACGTGGACAACAACGACTTGGCACGATCGAGCACCATCGACGACGACCCCTCGCACTCGAGATGCACTGTCGCCACGTCCATTCCGGTGGTGAGCGTCCACACGTGCAGGTCGTGCACTCCCGTCACTCCGGGAAGTGCGCTCAGGTCCCCGGTCAACGCGTCCACGTCGACGTCGGCGGGACTTGCCTGGGTGAGAATCCGCAGGGCCGAGCCGGCCAGCTTGATCGCTCGCGGAATCACCCACAGGGAAATCAGCACACCCACGACGATGTCCACCCAGGTCCACTGGAACAGCAGCATCAGCACACCGCCGACGAGCACCCCGACGCTGCCGACCGCGTCGGCCAGGACTTCCATGTACGCGCCGCGGACCGCGAGCGAATCCTTGGCGTCACCGCGAATGAGCAGCATGACAACGATATTGGCCACGAGACCGGCCGCCGCAGTGAGAATGAGCGGTAGGCCGGGGATTTCGGGAGCGTCACCGATTCGCGATATCGCCTCGTACATGATGAAGGCCGCAACACCCAGCAGCAGAACAGCATTGGCGATGGCGGTCAACACCTCCGCGCGGTGCCAGCCGAAAGTCCTTGCCGCGACTGCACTTCCCTTACGAGCCAGCAGAAGTGCTATCAGCCCCATCGACATACCGAGCACATCGGTGAGCATGTGGCCCGCGTCGGCCAGCAGACCGAGCGAGCCGATCGCCAACGCTACGGTGAACTCGACGACGAGGAACACCACCAGAATCGCGAGCGCCACGACCATCTTGCGAACGCGAGACCTGGGCGGACCTGCACCTGCAGGCGAATGACCGCCCACTCCGTGACTGTGCCCGTGACCGGCGCCCATGACTCCCCCTTGCGTGCCTGTATCTACTTCCGGCAGTTACCATATGCGTACATACGCATATATGCAATGGTGTCGGACTGCTACAGGGCTCGGTCACACCTCAGGCGGAACGTGCGGATTCTTCACCGTCGGCGGCAGGGTGGCGAGCGCCGAAATGCGCTTGAGGCCCGCGACCTGCAGCAAGTCGACGATGATCGATCGCAACTGAGCCAGCACCACGGTCGCCGACAGGCCCGCATTCGAGATCAACTCCGGCTTGGCACCGGCGGCAACCGAACGCAACACTCGGGCAGCCTCCGCCGCATCCGGTTTCTGCCCCGGATCGGCAAGAACCATCTGCCGCAGAACTTCCACGGCGTGTGCCAACTTCTCCACCTCGTCGACGACACGTGGATCGAGAATTTCGTCGTCTCGCACCAGCGTCAGCGAGCGTCGAGCAAGCACCCGAATGTTCCGGACGGCATTGTCGATGGGATCGGCCGTCGCCGCGAGCGCGGCCAGACGATTGCGGTGATTCCAGTACATCGGCGAGATTCGGGCAATTTCCCGGCCGCCCTTGAGGTCGGTGCGAAGCGCATCGATACCCGACTGCGTCGCCCTGGCCTTACGCAAGGCTTCCTCGATCGGCTTGGGATCGTTGGCCACCAAACCGTCGGCCACCTTCTGCAACACACTCGCAGCCGTCCCCAGGACATTTGCCGCATCCTTACGCGCACGCCACACCGGATGAGTCGGGATCAACGCCACGATCGCAACGCCCACCAGACCACCGACCAACGCGTCGACCATGCGGTTGGGGCCGCCCATGTTGCCCGGCGGAATCAAGGTCGCCACCAGTACGGCGGACGATCCGGCCTGCATCGCGATGATCGGACCACCGTCGAGGAACACCGCAGCCGACATCGCCAGTAAGACCACCAAGGCGATCTGCCAGGGCCCGCTACCGATCAGCGAGATCAACAGATCGCCGATCCCGATGCCGACCGTCACGCCGGCCACCAACTCGACCGAACGACGCAGGCGAGCACCGAGAGAGACACCGAGCGAGACGACCGCGGCGATCGGCGCGAAGAACGGGCTCTGGTGACCGACGATGTCCGTCGCGACGAACCACGCCACACCTGCGGCCAACGCGCATTGAATGATCGGAAGCAGCGACAGCTGCAGGCGCGCGGTCCCCGCCTTCATCCGAGTGCGCCCCCGCGAGCGGCTGGCGCGGGCTCGATCAGCCCAGGCCGAGCGCTTCTGCTGCCTTGGGGTCACAGTCTTCGAGGAGGTCGAGGCAGCGGGCGTACTCGTCGTTCTCGTTGATGTCGCGCGCGGCTTTGGCGAGGACTGCGACGCATCGGAGGAATCCGCGGTTGGGCTCATGGCTGTACGGGACCGGCCCGAATCCCTTCCATCCGTTACGACGCAACTGGTCCAGCCCTCGGTGATATCCGGTACGAGCGTAGGCGTAGGCCGTGATGGTGGCACCGGACTCGAGCGCAGCCTCGGCCAGGTAGGCCCACGCAATGGACGCCGTCGGATGCGCGGCTGCGACCGTCTCGGGGGCCTCATGGTTGAGCAGTGAGGATTCGGCCTCGTCGTCGCCGGGCAACAGTGTGGGTTGGGGTCCGAGCAGATCACCGAAAGAAGTCATGGCGCTCATTGTGCCCCTACGTCACCGAATCGTGTCCGAACACCCCCGCATCGCTCGCGCCCGGCCACCGACACCATCGATAGGCTGCCAGCTGACGAAATTTCAGACATACCGCTCTTGCAAGAATCAGGTGGACGAGGGAGAAGCATGCCGGACGAGAAAAAGAATGCACCCTCCGAGGCCGACGCCGCCACCGAGAAAATCGATCTGGCGAAGACGAAAAAGGATGCCGGGTCCGAAGAGACTGCAGCCGAGTCGAAGGCAGTCGACGACGATCCGACCGAGAAGATCAGCGCCGACAAATCCACTACCGACGAGATTGCCGGGTCTCCCGCAGACGAGCCGGCAGCGGCAATCGCGAAGCCGACTGCGGCACCGCGTCGCATTCCGCCTCGCGATACCGCTGATAAATCGACCACAGCTGTTGCGGCAGAGAAGAAATCTCCGGCAGTGGTGCCCCCGCCGGTCGGGCCTCGCAAGGTCGAACCCCGCAAGATCGAGCCACAGCAGGCCGGCTCCAAGCAGGCCGGATCCAAGCAGGCAGCGCCCCAGCGCGTCGGCCCGCCGCCTACGGAGCCGGGGAAGTCGAGCCACAAGAAGTGGTGGGCGGCGCTGGTTGCCGTGGTGGTCGTCATCGCTGCCGTTGCCGCCGGGGCGTACCTGCTGATCGATCGGACGAGCGAAGACACTTCACCGGAGGCGCAGATCCGATCGACGGTCGAATCGTTCACCAGAGCTCTGGCCGGAGGTGACCTGGCCACGCTCCGCAGTACCTCGTGCGGCGATCTGGCGACTTTCTACCGTGACATCCCGGACACCGAGTTCGCCGACGTCCACCGCGTCTCCGTCGAACAGGGCAGTATCCCGACGGTCGACAGCATCGACGCCATTCAGGTCACCGACGCCACCACCGCTATCGCTCAGGTGATCGCGCACACCGACGCCAATCCGAACGATCGGTCGCCACGCACCTTCGACCTACGCCTGGAAGGCGAACAGTGGAAGGTGTGCAGCTGACCGACGTGAGTGGAACTTCGTAGCCTGCTACGAAGTTCCGTTCACATGCGGCGAAGCCGCTCTAGCCTGCGGAAACGCTGCGACCGGCGGACTTCAGGTCGTTGCACGCCTCGACGACACGGGCCGTCATGCCGGCTTCGGCCTTCTTGAGGTAGCTGCGCGGATCGTAGGCCTTCTTGTTGCCCACCTCGCCGTCGATCTTGAGCACGCCGTCGTAGTTCGAGAAGAAGTGCCCGGCAATGGGACGGCTGAATGCGTACTGGGTGTCGGTGTCGACGTTCATCTTCACGACGCCGTACTCCAGTGCCTCTTCGATCTCGCTCTTCGCCGAGCCCGATCCGCCGTGGAAGACGAAATCGAACGGCTTGGAACCCGATGCCAGACCGAGCTTCTCCGTCGCGACCTTCTGGCCGTCGGCGAGCACAGACGGCTTGAGCTTGACGTTGCCCGGCTTGTACACGCCGTGCACGTTGCCGAAGGTGGCCGCCAGCAGGTATCGCGAGCCCGCGTCGCCTGCTCCGAGTGCCTCGACGGTCTTGAGGAAGTCTTCGTTCGAGGTGTAGAGCTTGTCGTTGATCTCGGCCTCGACGCCGTCTTCCTCGCCGCCGACGACACCGATCTCCACCTCAAGAATGATGTTCGCAGCCGCAGCGCGGGCGAGCAGATCCTTGGCGATCTCGAGGTTCTCGTCGATCGGAATGGCCGAGCCGTCCCACATGTGCGACTGGAACAGCGGGTTCTTGCCTGCGTCGACGCGTTCCTGAGAGATCGCGATCAGCGGCCGCACGTACGTGTCCAGCTTGTCCTTGGGGCAGTGGTCGGTGTGCAGAGCGATGGTGACGTCGTACTTGGCGGCGATCACGTGCGCGAACTCTGCGAGCGCCACTGCGCCGACGACCATGTCCTTGATACCGAGGCCGGAGCCGAACTCGGCACCGCCGGTCGAGAACTGAATGATGCCGTCGCTACCCGCGTCGGCGAAACCCTTGATGGCGGCGTTGATGGACTCGGAACCCACACAGTTGATTGCCGGAAAAGCGAACTTGTGTTCCTTCGCCCGGCCCAGCATCTCGGCGTAGACCTCGGGAGTTGCGATAGGCACGGCGTCATTCCTCCATTGAAAGTTCGATTGTGTCCTGTGCAGTATGGCAACTGCCGCGCCCGGTGTCGTGCGTACCCGGTGAGGGAAGCGTCGTCGGGATCATGGTCGCGCGTCACCGACCGTTCAGGAGTTACCAGTTTCGGCCGGTAGTGTGGGCGCGGTGAGTCTTCTAGCTGCCTCGGAATCGGTGACGACCAATCTGGCCCTGTTACCTGGATTCCTCGACCCGGTGAACCTGCTCAACTCGTTCGGACACTGGGTGCTCATCGGGCTCCTGCTGGTGGTGTTCATCGAGTCGGGCCTGCTGTTCCCGCTGCTACCAGGCGATTCCTTGCTCTTCACGGCCGGTCTGATCGCAGCGTCGAAGTCCACGGAGATCGAGCCGTTCGCGTCGATCTGGACGCTCGTCATCCTCATCCCGATCGCGGCCATTCTCGGCGATCAAGTCGGCTTCCTCATCGGCACCAAGGGCGGCGCTGCTCTGTTCAAGAGCAACGACGCTCGCTTCTTCAAGAAGAAGTACATCGACGAGTCGCACCTGTTCTTCGAGAAGCACGGTCCGATCACCATCATCCTGGCTCGCTTCGTGCCGATCGTGCGGACCTTCGCGCCGGTCGTCGCCGGTGCATCGCACATGAAGTACTCGCTGTTCCTCACCTACAACGTCGTCGGCGGCATCCTCTGGGGCGCGGGCGTGACGGTACTGGGTTACCTGCTCGGGCAGATCGCGTTCATCCGAGAGCACGTCGACATCATCTTCCTGATCATCGTGGCCGTCTCCGTCCTGCCGATCGTCATCGAGGTCGGCAAGCGAATGATCAAGGCCCGTAAGACTCCGCTCGGCGAGGCAGCCGACGCAATCGAGGCAGACGCCCCGGACACCAAGTCCTGATCGAGATCCTCCGAAAGTGATCGAGCCTGTGCAGTCGATTACCACCGCCCTGAGCGCAACAGCGCTGCCGGACGTGTCCACGCAAGCAGCCGGCAGCTTCGGCCCACTACAGACGGCAGGCCCCCTCGTCGTCTGGGTCGTCGTGATGGCATTCGTGTTCATCGAGTGCGCGGTCATCATCGGTTTGTTCCTGCCCGGAGATTCGATGCTGATCACGGCGGGAATCGTGATGGCGACCCACGCGTCGGGCACCGGGCACATTTGGGCCCTCTCGGTCGGAGCGATGGTTGCCGCGATCGCCGGCAACCAGGTGGGATACATGATCGGCCACCGAACCGGCTCGACGCTGGTCGCCCGCAAGAACGGCAAGTACCTCAACACGAAGAACCTGCACAAGGTCAATCTGCTGCTCGAGAAGCATGGGTTCTGGGCCGTGCTCGTCGCGCGATGGATCCCCTGGGTGCGCACGCTGTGCCCACTCGTCGCGGGCGCGGCCAAGATGGATCACCGCCGCTACACCATCGCCAGCACCCTCGGCGCCATCATCTGGGCACCGGTGCTGCTGCTGATCGGGTTTTACTTCGGCTCGTTCATCCAGCGCATTCCGTGGCTGATGCCCGCGGTTCTCATCAGCATGATCGTGCTGCTGGTGGTCGGAACCGGCTTGGGAATCTGGCAATACCGCAAGGAAATGGCGCGGCCCGAGGAGACCATCGAGGTCGAAGAGGTCGTCGAGTAGCGGCCTCAGAAGCCTGCAGAACGACCTTAGAAACCAGCAGCCGAGACGCGATAGGCCGCTTCCATCAGCATCCAGCCGCCGAGTTGGACCGACAGATCTCGCTCGGGTACGTCGGACGGTCGCACCGTGCCCTCGGTGAAGGTGGCGATGTGCAACCCTTGCCCGGGGAACCTCGCTTCGCGGGTCCAGTCGGCTCCGAACAGCGGATTGTCTTCCACTTCGAGTCGGTTCTCCCACGCGGCCTCGGCCGAGTTCAGCACGATCGCCGCGGCGAGCTCGCGGGCTCGGTCGTCGGCATCCGAATCTCCGGGTAGCTCCACCGCCACCACGGCCAGGTAGCGCGCCAGGATGGAGTTGAACAGGCCGCCGTCTCCCCCACCGCCGCCGGTGATGACGAGGTTGCGGGTCAGGTGGTTCTCCACTGCGTCGACCAGTGTGTGGACGCGTTTCGCATGTCTGGGTTCGCCGAGTCGAACCGCGAGTTCGGTCTCGAGGCCTAGCGCGACCCCCTGGCAGTAGCTGTAGATCGCCCGTTCCGCCTCGGGCTGTTTGCCTGCGTCGACGATCGCGCGAGTGGAGTGCACTCCGTCGATGATCAAGCCGGTTCGCGAGTCCGACAGAGTCCGATTCATCCAGTCCGACATCTCCTGGGCGCGCCACAGTCGACCGGTGCGCGCGAGCATGATCGCGGCCGGACCGTTGGCCGGGGCGTTGTAGAAGTCGTCCTTCTTGCGCCACGGGATGCCGCCGCCCTCGGCCGGAGCCCAGGCGTCGAACAGCTCCATCTCGATCTGTTGGATGCCACCCCGATTGCCGACGAAATGCTGTCGCTGGGCACGTTCGAGTGCCAACCCGAGCCAGGCCATGTCGTCGTAGTAGCTGTTGGTCCATCCGCTGATGTTGCGGGTGCGATGCGCTCGGGTGATCTTGTTCAATCGGCGACGGCGCTTGGGCGTCAGTTCGCGATCGGCGGCATCGACCGCGCAGTCGAGCAGATGGGCCTGCCACCAGTAGTGCCAACGCAGGAACAACCGCTCGCGGCGTACCGGAGGCCAGGCCACGACTCCGAGCGTCGTGCCCGGCAGCCCCCAGAGCCGACGCATGTGCCGTGCGACGACGGCCCCCTCCGCAGCGTCCGCACGCTGCGACCACAACTCCTGCATACCGAAGATCCTGCCACTTCCGTTGCTGATTCGTTACATCCCGCCCCGGATGAGTGCAGTGTCACCAGGCAGTGTCACCAGGCAGTATCGAGGTCGGCGTGCTGCCGAATCCACGCGTGCATCGCGATCCCAGCGGCGACACCTGCATTGATGCTGCGGGTGGACCCGAACTGGGCGATCGATACCGTCATCGACGACGATTTGCGGGCTCCGTCGGTGACGCCCGGACCCTCTTGGCCGAACAGCAGCAGGCAGTCTCGCGGCAGCTGGGCCGTCTCGATCGGGACCGATCCCGGGGTGTTGTCGACGGCGACGACGACAAGTCCCTGCTCGGCGGCGAACGCCATCAATGCCTCCACCGAATCGTGGTGATGGAGATGCTGATAACGGTCGGTGACCATGGCACCGCGGCGATTCCATCGACGGCGCCCGACGATGTGCACGGCCTGGGCGGCGAAGGCATTCGCGGTGCGCACCACCGTGCCGATGTTCGCGTCGTTGGTGAAGTTCTCGATAGCGACGTGCAGCGAGTGTCGTCGAGTGTCGATGTCGTCGACGATGGCCTCGCGCCGCCAGTAGCGGTAGGCGTCGACGACGTTGCGGCGGTCGCCACCGGCGAGGAGCTCGGGATCCAATCGAGGATCGTCCGGTGGCGGTTCGGAATGAGAATCGGCCCAGGGCCCGACGCCGTTCGGGTTGTCGCCCCACTCGGTGGGTCCGATGTCCTCCGACGGCGAATTGCTGTCGCCGCTCAATAGACTTCGTTGCTGTCGGGTGCGATGCGGAATCCGTGGCCGGTTGCGTCGTCGACGCACGAGATGCCGTTCTCTGCGGATGTGCAGGTGAATCCGGCCTCGGCGATGGTAGCGCCCACAGCCAACGGCGGATCGATGGTTTCCCCGCCCGAGGTGTAGACCACTCCGCCCGAGCACATGAATGCTGCGGGCCCATCGTTGGTGACTCGAATTCCGTTGCCCCAGTTGATCATACAATCGTCAGGCCGTGGCGGAACCGGGCTCGTGGTGCCCTGACACCCGGCCTCGGTACGGCTCGACAACGGCACGATGCCGCACTGGAACAGACCGTCGGGAGAACTGAAGTAATACGCACCCCCGATGGCCGCATACGTAGTCTGCGGTTCGGCGGTGGGTGGCGGTTCGACCGGCGGCGGAGGAGGAGGCAGCGGTACCTCGGTTGTCGTCACCGGAGCCACAGTGGTGGTCGCGGTGGTCGTCGTCGGCGCGGGCGTGGTGGTCGACGTCGGCGGCGGGGGCTGAGCGGCGGATTCACCGCTACAACCGGAGAGAACGAGAGCCGTGACCGCCCCGATCCCGATCAGCCAACCCCGCATCGAACCCAGCCTGCTCGAACCACACGTGCTCAGCATGAAAAAACCCCGACCCACCTTTCGACACCGATTGCTCGAAAGACCGACGATACCGGCGCACCGCCGGCATCGTTCGGCGAGAAGTCCTAGGTGTGGCTCAGGCGCCGGTTGACCTCACGAGTGAGCCATGCGGGCGAGAAGCGCGACCCGAGCGAGAGCGCCTTGGACGGCAAGCCGACCGGGAAATGCACCTTGTGCAACCGACGCTTGACCGGACGGGTCGCGTCGAAGATCGCGTCGGACACATCCTTCACGGTGAGCTTGATTCCGAGCGAGCTCGTGGTGCCCGTCGAGACACCCTGGGTCATCGCCGTCTGGACGAACAGCGGCCACATGGCCTTGACCGAGATGTCGTACTTGCTCCACTCGAGGTCCAGCGCTTCGGTGATGCCGCGCACCGCGAACTTGGTCGCGCCGTAGGTCACCAGCTCGGGCTGACCGTAGATGGCCGACGCGGAGCACAGGTTGACGACCTGCGCGCCTGCGGTGTCCTTGAGGTACGGAAACGCCGCGAGGGTGCCGTAGATGACGCCGTTGACGTTGATGTCGATCTGCCGGCGGTGTACCGACAGCGGCATGTCCTCGAAGGCACCCGCGGCAAGAATGCCGGCGTTGTTGATCAGAATGTCGAGGCGACCGTCGCCCTCCCCGACGAACTCCTTCAACCGGGTTTCCCACTGGTCGGAGTTGGTTACATCCAAGGTGCCGGTCACGACGCAGCCGCTGAGCGAGGCAGCTTCCTTGCCGAGTGACGCCAAGCCGGTCTCGTCGATGTCGTACGCACCGACGAGGTAGCCACTGGCCGCGAACTTGAGAGCAGTTGCGCGGCCGATACCTGCTGCTGCGCCGGAGATGAAGACAGTTGGTCGAGTCACATCGATCACCGTACATGTAACCCTACTTACCGGTAACCCCCTATCGTCGAATATCGAACCACCGCTGCGGGCGGCCCAGGAGTGTCGAAGTGAACAACACGAGAATCGTGCGTGCTGTCGTCATCGTGACGATCGTGTACGCCGTCGTGCTGGCGATCTGGATCGGCTGGTTGAACCCTCGAACGCCGCCCGGAACGCTTCCGTACCAGCTCGCTGCCTTGGTCGCCGGATTCGGCGCGGCTCTCGGGCTGGCGATGATGATCGCCGGACGCCCGACGCGCGAGCAGAAGGAACTGATCGAGCACGGCGTCGAGGGGTGGGCGACGGTGGACGCCATCCGCCGGATCGACGACGACACTGCCGAGCTGGACCTGGAATTCACCGTGCCGGGTTCGAGCAGCTACTTCGGCAAGATCGTCTACGACATTCCCGAATCGGACAGCGCCCGGTTCGAGCCGGGGACGGTGATCGCGGTCCGCGTCGATCCGGCACACCGCGAACGGGTTCTGCTACTGCCTCGACCGCAACGCCTCGACGAGTAGGACCTGCGCCGCGACGTACGTCGACAGGATGATCGCCTCCGCGGTCCTGCGGTGACGGTCCTCGGTCAGGAACAGGCGACGGAACACGATCAGTGCATCGGATGCGGTGAACAACGCGCCGCCGATCATCAGCCGTCGATCGCCGCCGCGCGCCGGGGAGAGGGCAGACAGCGTCGATGTGGTCGCCAGTATCGCCCCGTAGGTCGACAAGGTCGACGCCACCGCCGGCTGCCGTCGGGCCAACAGCACCGCCGCGGCCGCCCACCCGGCGTACCTCGGAATCGCATCGATCGGTGTCGGCCGTGCACCGCGACGAAGCAGCAGACAGGTGTAACTCCCCTGCATCACGGCAAAGGCACGCGCGCCCCATTTCAGAGCGGAATCGTCGTCGGGATCGATCAACAGAACGTCGCCGGCCGTCGCCGCGGCGAGGCCGACCAACAGCACTCGATCACGAGCCGGATCGAGCCCGGTCGCCAAGGCCGGAACGATCAGCGGCTTGGCGATTTTTTGCAACCCAGCCGAGCCTGCCCAGGCCCCGAACACCGTCGCCGTACCCGCAACCAGAGCTGCGGCGCGGGCTCGCTGCACCCGGTCGAGAACCATCGCACGCCTTCCGCCGAACCCATCACAGCCAAAGTCACATGTGACGCTGGCCCCTACTGCTTGATACTCGCAGGTCGTCTCGTCATCGTGGAAAGGTCGGTCGGAATCATTTCCAAGTAGTGGGGACCATCATGCGCCGCAAACTCACCGGGCAGGCCCGCTCGGCACACACCGACCTCTCGGGCTACCCCAACCCGCTGCTTCGCGACTGCGACATCCGCCAGTCCCGCGTCAAGCACTGGGTCACCGCGCTGCTGATCGTCATGATTCCGGTGTCGCTGTGGATCGGCCTCGCCGCTCACAGCGATCAGCAACAACGCCTCGAGGATCAGAGGGGCTCGATCCACCAGGTCACTGCCACCACAACGGCGACTACGACGACGCCATCCGTTGCATCGGCGGATTTCGGCTCGTCCGGTGCCGCCGCTGCCACTGCCGTCGACTCCCGCTGGGTCTACCGGGGCGTCGAGCACACCGGTCGCGTCAGCGTCGACACCGGTTCTCCGATCGGAACCACCGCTCAGATCTGGGTCGACAACAGCGGCAACCTGAGCCTGCGGCCACTGACGTCGTCGGACGTCGTCGCCGCGTCGATCTTCAACGCGACCGGAAGCTGGATTCTGGCCGCGGTGGTTCTCCTCGGCATCTACTTCGTGGTGCGCTTCCGATACGACGGTCGACGTATCGCCGAGTGGGACCGCGACATCGCGGATCTCCTGAGCCGACACTGACTCCCCGACTTCCCGATCTCCCTCGGGCCCACGTTGCGATAGATAGTTAGTGTATGTAACAATAAAACCGTGAGTCATTCCGATGAAGACATCCGGGACCTGCTCTCCCAGCTGGTCACCAGTTCGTCGCGCTTCGTTCGACTGGCCGCCCGGTTCGGCAGTGACGAATGGCCGCGAGCATGGATGCGAGCCCTGTCGCTGCTCGAGGAGTACCAGCCACTGCGCATCAGTACCTTCGCCGAGCTGGATCGATGCTCCCAACCATCGGCGACGGCATTGCTCGCCAAGCTGAGCAACGCCGACCTCGTCACCAGGCGATCCGACCCCGACGACTCGCGCGCCGTGCTCGTCGAGATGACCGAGGCCGGCCATCGCTGGCTCGCCGACGGTCGACGCCACCTCGTCGACGGACTGGTCCCGTACCTGTCCGACCTCGACCCAGAACAGATACAGAAACTGACCGACGGCTTGGGCGAGCTTCGCAGCATCCTCGAGCCCGTCGATCACGGAATGAGAGGAACTCTTTCGTGACCACCAGCACCTCCCCCGACAGCCTGCTGAAGCAGCCGCGCGCGGTATGGGCAGTCGCATTCGCCAGCGTCATCGCTTTCATGGGCATCGGCCTCGTGGACCCCATCCTCAAACCGATCGGTGAGCAACTCGATGCCTCGCCGTCCCAGGTATCGCTGCTGTTCACCAGCTACATGCTCGTCACCGGCGTCGCGATGCTGATCACCGGAGTGGTGTCCAGTCGCTTCGGCCCGAAGCGCACGTTGCTGGTGGGCCTGGCGATCATCGTCGTCTTTGCCGCGCTGGCCGGCACGTCCGGATCGGTCGGCGAGATCATCGGTTTCCGCGCAGGCTGGGGACTGGGCAACGCACTGTTCATTGCGACTGCGCTGTCGACCATCGTCGGAGCCGCGTCGGGCGGAGTCGCACGCGCGATCATCCTCTACGAGGCCGCGCTGGGTATCGGCATCGCGACCGGCCCCTTGGTCGGCGGTGTCCTGGGCGGATTCAGCTGGCGCGGACCGTTCTTCGGCGTTGCTGCCCTGATGGCCGTCGCGTTCATTCTGCTCGTCGTCATGCTGCCGGACACCCCCAAGCCGGCCCACACCACGTCGATTCTCGACCCGTTTCGTGCGCTTCGGCACCGCGGGCTGCTGACCGTCGGGATCACCGCGCTGCTCTACAACTACGGCTTCTTCACCCTCCTCGCCTACACACCGTTCCCGCTGGACATGGGCACCTACTCGATCGGATTCATCTTCTTCGGCTGGGGCCTGTGCCTGGCCGTGGCGTCGGTGTTCATCGCGCCGAAGCTGCAGCGGGCCTTCGGAACGCTGAACATGATGATGCTCGCGCTATTGCTGTTCGCAGTCGACCTGGGCGTCATGGCGATGTTCACCGAGAACAAGACGGTGCTGATCGTGGGAACCGCCGTCGCCGGATTGTTCCTCGGCGTCAACAACACTCTGATCACCGAGACCGTCATGATCTCGGCACCGGTCGAGCGGTCGACGGCATCTGCGGCATACAGTTTCGTCCGCTTCGTCGGCGGTGCCGCCGCTCCCTACCTGGCCGGCAAGTTGGGCGAATCGAACATGCACGTCCCGTTCTGGGTCGGTGCGGCCTGCACGCTGCTCGCGATCGTCGTGTTGTCCACCGGGCGCAAGGTCCTGGCCCACGTCGACGACCACGAACCGGCACCGCACAGCATCGACGAGGCCCGAGCCATGACGGTCGGCGACTGAATTACGTTCATCCGAAAGCCTTTTCGCGACGGCCGAGATCATGCATCTCGGCCGTCGCGTCGTATCTGCGCTCCCTTTGGTCACATGAGCCTCATCAGTAACACTTTCATAACCAATACACAGGTAAAGCACATTTCTGTTTGCAGGACCGGACGGTTGGTTTACGGTTCCCCCATCACGGTTGTTCGTGTGACTCACCAACAACACTCGTTCCGCGTGGGAGGACGGGTGCGCGCAGCACGATGCTGCCACTGACCGAAGGGCCACAATCTCCATGTCGCAGAAGTCGATCGCCAGGTCCAAGAAGGCGCGCCTCGCCGCTGCCGGGGCCGCCATGGCACTGTCCCTCTCCATCGTTGCACCGGGAATCGCCAGTGCTCAGCCGTCCGACACACCGGACAGCTCCGAAGTACAGCAAGAGCCCGGCACCGAGGAGGGCACCGATCCCGGAACTCCCACCGGCGAAGAAGGCGCACCTGCCGACGGATCCGGCACCGTCACCACCGAAGGCAGCGCAGATCTGCAGCAGCCTGCCCCGTCGGTGACGCCGCAAGATGCCGAAGCTGCGGCCGCCGCGGCAGCCGCCGTACCGGCCCCCGAAGCCCCCTCGGCCGTTCGTCCCCTCCCCCAGATCGTCCCCGGCATCGTCATGAACGAGGACGGCACCGCAACCGTCAGCCTCGACATCATCCCGCAGCTGTCCGACGCCGAAAAGAAGGCAATCGCCGACGCCGAGGCAGCCAGCAAGGTTGCCGTCGAAGCATCTGCTGCCGCTCAGGTGCGGCTCGACACAGCCAAGGCCGCCGAAGCCGCCGCGAGCACCGACGCCACCAAGGCCGAGGTCGCCGCTGCCGAAGCCGATGTGAAGGCGAAGGCAGCCGTCACCGCGGCCGCAGCAGCCAAGGTCCAGAGCCAGGCGGCGAGTGCTGCGGTCACCGCTGCGAAGAACACCGCTGCCGAACTGAAGACTGCAGCAGACGACGCCACGGCCGCCGCCGACAGTGCAGCAACACTCGCCACGGAGGCAGAAGCGAAGGCCAAGGAGCTCGAAGCCGCAGCCGTCTCGGGCGACCCAGAAGCCACCGCCGCCGCTGCGGAGGCCCGCGCAGACGCCGACGCGAAAGCGGAACTTGCCGCCACCGCCAAGGCCGACGCCGAGGCGTCGAACAAGGCTCTTGCGGATTCCGTTACTGCCGTTCAGGATTCGTTCAAGAACTTCAACCTCGCCAAGGTGACCGCGGCAGTTCGAGCTGCCGCTGCCACCGCCGCGAAGTCGCTGGCGCTCAACGTCGAGGCTCAGACCGCAGCCGCAGTTGCAGCGATGGCCGAGCAGAATGCCAAGAACCTCGAGGCCGCCGCGGAGGCCGCAGCCGGTGAGGAAACCGCTTCCGAGAAGGCCGCAGCCGACGCGAGAACTGCAGCCGACGCTGCGAAGGCCGATGCCGACGCCAAGGCCACGGCAGCAACCGCTGCACAGGCAGCACTCGATGCAGCTCCGTCCGGTGCCGACATCGCAGCGTTGCAGGCCGAGGCCGACAAGGCCGCCCAGGCAGTGCTGGACGCCGACGCCGCCGTGACCGCTACCGCAGCCGAGCTGCAGCTCAAGCTCGAAGCGGAAGCCAGCGCCAAGACCAAGGCGACTGAGGCCGCCGCCACCCTGAAGGCCGCGCAGGACGCCGCAACAGCCGCCAAGTCCACCTCCGACGCTGCGGCAAAGGCCGAGGCCGATCTCAAGGCCGAGGCTGCCGAATTGGCCGCCAGCGGACCGAAGTTCAAGTGGACCATCAACCTCGGTGGCACCGTGAAGGAAGACGTTCCCGTCACTCAGGTCGACGACACCACCGTCGTCGTCGACGAGACCGGCGTCTCCCTGGTCGGCGTCAAGAACGAGGACGGATCGTTCACCGTCGCGGATTACTTCACCACCGACGAGAACGGTGTCGTCAGCGTCGCCGGCGAACTGCCGCCGGTCGATCTCGCACTCGGCGATTCCTCGAGCGAGGCGTCGGGCGGATCGGACAGCTCGTCCAACACCCCGGTGATCCTGACCGGAGTGGGCGTGGTCGTAGTAGCGGCAGCGGGTGGAGCGTTCTACCTGCGCCGCCGCAGCTCCACCGATGCCACCTCGTAATACCCGCTGGCTGTGGTCGGCGACCCTGACCTTCGCTCTACTCGTATCAGGTTGTGCGAGTGACGAAGTCGGGGTCGCCGCACCCGATCGCTCGCCGGTGCAGTCACAGATTTCGGTGGCTGCACCGGCGAGCGACGTTGCGCCCGCCCAGCCGGAATACATAGAACTTCGGGCTTCGGACGGCACGACCTATTTGAGCAGCCCCATCCATCCCGATCCGCTTTACCGCGGCGGCGAGAGCGGCCAGGTGCTCAACCCGGTGGACGAACTACCGGCCTGGTGGGCCGAGAGTGGCATGCCGGGTACCTCGACCGAGCAGACGGTAGTTGTTGCCGGACACAACTATTCGAAGCGGGACGCCCCGTTCAAGGCGTTGCGAGTGGTCACCCCTGGCGACACGGTCGTGTTGCGCACCGCGAGCGGCACTCTGGAGTACGCCGTCGAATCGGTGGGCCCCCTACCGAAGGGATCTCTGCTCGCAGACAACGAACTGCGTAAGTCGGTACCGGGACGATTGATCCTGGCCAACTGCGACGTCCAAGGCGGCGAACCCACCGACGACAACTTCGTGGTCGTCGCGCAATTGGTTCGATAGCAGGGCAATTGGGGCCGGGGTCTACAGGCCGAGGTCCGCCAAGCCGAGCAGGGATCGATATTCGAGCCCCTCGGCGGCGATGACCTCGTCCGCCCCGGTTGCCCGGTCCACCACCGTGGCCACTCCGACGACCGTCGCGCCCGCGTCCCGAAGAGCTGCGACGGCAGTGAGCGGTGAATTACCGGTTGTCGTCGTATCTTCCACCACCAGAACACGTTTGCCGACGATGTCCGGTCCCTCGATCTGACGCTGCATGCCGTGCGCCTTCGCCGCCTTGCGCACTACGAATGCGTCGATCGGACGTCCCTCGGCATGCATGATGGCCATCGCCACCGGGTCTGCGCCCATGGTCAGCCCGCCGACCGACACGAAATCCCAATCGGCAACCAAGTCACGCATCAGCGAACCGATCAACGCGCCCGCCCGATGATGCAGCGTCGCCCGACGCAGATCCACGTAGTAGTCGGCCTCCTTGCCGGAGGACAACGTGACCTTCCCATGCACGACGGCAAGCTCTTTCACCAGATCGGCCAGTTCCTGCCGGTCCGAATTCGCGGCGCTCTGGGCCATGTCGGGGTTCCTCTCGTCGTACGACGGGTCTGCGAAGGTCGCTACGAACTTACCCACAACTCATTGCGTCGTTCCTGGCGGCTCGTCACTCCCGACAAGTCGCGCCTACGCAGCTACCTGGGCCGACAACTGCTCGTCGAGGACGTCCCTCGTTTCCACGAAGGGTTCGGGCGCGGTTATCGAACGAGACTTGGCCACGATGGACGACGGGAAGGTGCCGACCGCCTGCGACAGTCGGTAGGCGGTGTCGTTGTACACCCGCACTGCCCCCGCAATGCGGCGTTCGGTCACGGTCAGCTCCCCAGCCGGCCCTTGAAAAGCCCAGTTGCCCAACACGTTCCGACTGGCATCGGCCTCGGCGAGAACGGCGTGAAACGCCGCGGACAGCGCATTCTCGGCCGCTGCCTGTGCCGACAGTCCCAGGCCACGCTCCCGCACGGCCTTGGACCACGAGCGGGCACCGCCCAGTTGGCGCACGGCATCAGCGGAAAGCCCGGATGCCTCTGCGGCCTCGAGGAAAGGCACCAGCTGTTGGTGCCGTCGCTCCAGCTCCACATCGACCAGCCGCAGACTCTGCACGGTCTGCTCCCTGTACCTACCCAGCCGACGCACCGTGCTCGCGACATAACCGACCAGCAACAGAACTACGACAACCACGATGGCCACAACCACGAAAACCGTCACGAGGTACGAATTTAGCCGCGTCCGAGCTCCCGAGCCCGTAAACACGCCCGAAAGAAATCAGGGCTGATTGCGTCGCCGCTCCGAATCGAACGGAATCGGACGCGACGCGGGCGGACGCGGCACCGGGCGCGACGGATTCGCCGACCGTGCGGCTTGCGGGCCCGCTGCATCGGGACGGGGTGGACGCGGCCTGCGACCCGGTTCCTGAGGACGCGGCTCATGGTCGCGGGCCTCTTGGGGACGGGGCTCCTGCGGACGAGGCTCCTGGGGACGGGATGTCTGGGGACGCGCTACCTGAGGACGAGCCACCTGCGGAGGTCGGACCCGTGGCTCGGACCTGACGGGCTCGGCAGCTCGCGGCTCTCCCGACTGGGGCTGCTGGGGCTGAACGCCGCGGACCTGCTGCGGCTGCGCGCCCGCAGTCCGGTGGCTACGAGGCTCCTGGCCACGAGTTTCCTGAACCAGCGGCCGGCCCGGATCGCCTCGATCGCGGCCGGGCTCGCCTGCTCGTGCGCCGTAGACCGCGCTACCGCGCACGGGGGGAAGCACATGCAACATGCCGGACAGTCGTGCGACAGCGTCGATGGCCGCGTCCCAATCACGGCCCGAGCTGCCCAGCGGCAACGATCCGAGCGTCCAGTCCTTCTCACTCCACAGCAGCTGAAGATTGTCGGGAACGGATTCGGTGAAAGCAGCCATTCGCTGGTCGCAGACTCGGCGAGCGATATCGACATCGGTGGCGAACACCACGCGCGGGCCGATGGAACCGAGCAGTTCCATGTCCTCGTCGCGCGGCGGTGGCGTCGAGCGTGGGCGCAGGTCTATGTCGACATCGGAACCGACCGAGCGCTGCACGGCCACGATCGTGCCCGTTTCCTCGACGTCGAAGAGAACGAACTCCTCACCCCGTCGAACACCGGTCACCACGCCCAGAGCGACGTCGAATTCCGGCTTGGACAGGGCCGCGCGAGAGAATCGGGTGACCAGTTCGTCGTCGTGCGATCGATACTCGTACCCCTGCGCCTTGGCCCACATCTGCCGCAGCCGCCCGGACTGATCTCGCTTGGACCTGTCGATGTAGAGCAGGGCCACTGCACCTATCAGTGCAATCGCCGCCAGGCCGAACCACATTGCCGTCATCGCGAACCACCTTAATCGACATCCACGCCGTCACCGCCCACCACTGCCGAGTCCTGTGAACCATCCCTACGACACTGCGGGTTGCTATCCGCCGAGATTCGGAGTCTCGATGATGACGTTCGCTCGAATCGTGCCGTCCTCGACGGCTTCTCCCTGCACAACGACAAAAGCACCGACGGTCAACGACGCCAGATCTGCACCGGACAACGAGATTATCTGGGTCTGCGGCGTCGACTGAATCGTCACTGGAGCACCGTCGAGTCCGTTGATGGTGAGCGTCGAACCGTCGTTGGCAGTGATTGTTCCCACCGACGAACCGAGTTGACCGAGTATCTCGGGAATGCCGCCCGGGATGAGTTCGGGCGTGGTCGTCGCACCCGATTCCGTGGGACTCGGCGTGGTCGTGGGCGCACTCGACGGCGAGGGCCGGACGGACGTCGACGGCGCAGCAGCAGTGGTGCTCGACTCGTCCGATCCACCGCTCAGAAAGGAAATTCCGAAACCCACGACGATGACGAGGACAACGAGACCGATCAGGGCCAGAACCCACGGGCGAGGTCCCTTGCCACCCGAATCGGCGGCGGGTTCCGCAGCGGGTGGCCCGCCGAACTGCTGGGGTTGGGCGAACTGCTGGGTGTCGTAACCCGACGCCTGGCCGTACGGCGGCTGGCCGTACTGCTGGGTCTGGCCGTACGGCGGTTGGCCGTACTGCTGAGTCTGGCCGTAGGCCTGATTTGCTGCGTCCTGTTGATCGGGGTCGTACGGCGGCAGCGCCTGCGTCGGCTGATACCCCGGCGGATAAGCCTGTGGATCTTGGTTCTGCTGGGTCGGGTCCTGATAGCCCGGATTCTGATAGCCCGGATTCTGATAGCCCGGGCTTCCGTACGCCTGAGTCGGATACGCCTCTGTGGGATGGGCGTCGTCGGGTCGGTTGCGCTGTGCCGCATCCTGGTCGCGCTCCCGCGGTGACCGTGGGTCGTCCGGATTCGTCATGCCACGAGGGTACCTACCCGGCAATACGCAGGTGACGACACAGAACGGGCCCACACGAGCAGTGCTCGTGTGGGCCCGTCTCGCAGACCTGCTAGCCCAGGATGAGTCGTTCGCCGTCCGGGCTTGCATTGACCGACACCACATCGCCGTCATGGACGTCCCCGGCGAGCAGCAGCTTCGCCAGTTGGTCTCCGATGGCCTGCTGAATCAGTCGACGCAGCGGCCGAGCGCCGTAGAGCGGGTCGTAACCTCTCGCAGCGAGCCACATCTTCGCCGGCGACGACACCTCCAGCGTCAGACGGCGAGCGGCAAGACGCTTGGTGAGGAAGCCGAGCTGGATGTCGACGATCGACTCGAGCTGGTCCTCGGACAAGGCGTCGAACACCACCACGTCGTCGAGGCGGTTGACGAACTCGGGCTTGAACGAGCGCCGCACCGCGTCCATGACCTGCTCCTTGGTGCCGCCGGCCCCGAGGTTGGAGGTGAGGATCAAAATCGTGTTACGGAAGTCGACGGTCCGGCCCTGGCCGTCGGTGAGGCGGCCCTCGTCCAATACGGCGAGCAGGATGTCGAACACATCGGGGTGCGCTTTTTCGACCTCGTCGAACAGCACCACGGTGTACGGACGCCTTCGCACGGCCTCGGTGAGCTGCCCGCCGGCCTCGTAGCCGACGTAGCCCGGAGGTGCACCGACGAGCCGGGCGACGGCATGCTTCTCGCTGTATTCGCTCATGTCGATCCGCACCATCGCGCGTTCGTCGTCGAAGAGGAACTCCGCCAACGCTTTTGCGAGCTCGGTCTTACCCACACCGGTGGGACCGAGAAACAGGAACGATCCCGTCGGCCGGTTGGGGTCGGCCACACCTGCGCGTGCGCGTCGGACTGCGTCGGACACCGCCTGCACCGCGTCCTTCTGTCCGACGACTCGCTTGCCGAGTTCGTCTTCCATGCGGAGCAGTTTGGCGGTCTCGCCTTCGAGCATCCGGCCCGCCGGGATTCCGGTCCAGGCCGCCACCACATCGGCGACGTCGTCCGGCCCCACCTCCTCCTTGAGCATCACGTCACCCTGAGCGGGCGACGCCTCGGTCTTGACGGCGAGTTCCTTCTCGAGTGTCGGGATGCGTCCGTACCGGAGCTCGGCGGCCTTGCCGAGATCGCCGTCGCGTTCGGCGCGATCGGATTCGCCGCGCAGGTTCTCGAGCTCTTCCTTGAGCACTCGCACCGAGTCGATGGCGTTCTTCTCGTTCTGCCACCGCGTGCTGAGCCCGGCCAGCTTCTCCTGCAGGTCGGCCAGCTCCTGGCGGAGCTTGTCGAGTCGAGCCTTCGACGCGTCGTCGGTCTCCTTGGCCAGTGCCATCTCCTCGATCTCGAGGCGACGCACGGCGCGTTCGACCTCGTCGATCTCGACGGGCCGCGAGTCGATCTCCATACGCAGACGGGACGCGGCCTCGTCGACGAGGTCGATGGCCTTGTCCGGCAGGAACCTGGCCGTGATGTACCGGTCACTCAGGGTTGCCGCGGCGACCAGGGCAGAGTCCGTGATCCGGACACCGTGGTGCACCTCGTAGCGTTCCTTGAGTCCGCGCAGGATGCCGACGGTGTCCTCGACCGAGGGCTCACCGACGTAGACCTGCTGGAAACGACGTTCGAGGGCGGCGTCCTTCTCGATGTACTTGCGGTACTCCTCCAGCGTCGTTGCACCGACGAGACGCAGTTCGCCACGCGCAAGCATCGGCTTGATCATGTTGCCCGCGTCCATCGCGGATTCGCCGGTCGCGCCGGCTCCGACGATGGTGTGCAGCTCGTCGATGAACGTGATGACCTGGCCTGCGGAGTTCTTGATGTCGTCCAGCACGGCCTTGAGCCGCTCCTCGAATTCGCCACGGAACTTCGCGCCCGCCACCATCGAACCGAGATCGAGCGAGACGACGGTCTTACCGCGCAGGCTCTCCGGAACGTCACCGGCGATGACGCGCTGGGCGAGTCCTTCGACGATGGCCGTCTTGCCGACGCCGGGTTCACCGATGAGCACCGGGTTGTTCTTGGTGCGCCGAGAAAGAACCTGCACGACGCGCCTGATCTCGGTGTCGCGGCCGATGACCGGATCGAGCTTGCCCTCTCGGGCCAGCGCGGTCAGATCGGTGCTGTACTTCTCCAGCGCCTGGTAGGTGTTCTCCGGATCCGCGCTCGTGACGCGAGCGCTGCCACGGACGGCTTGGAAGGCGTCGCGCAGCTCGTTGGGTCCGGCTCCGTGTCCGGTCAGGAGCTTGGCGACGTCGTCCTGCCCTGTCGCTAGGCCCACCATGAGGTGTTCGGTGGAGACGAACTCGTCGTCGAGTTCGGTGGCCAGATGCTGTGCTGCGGTGATCGCGGCGAGGGTTTCACGGCCGAGTTGCGGAGTGGTGGTCGAACCGGATGCCGAGGGCAGGCGGTCGACGAGGTTCTGCGCTTCTCGACGCACCGTTGCGGGGTCGACGCCGACGGCCTTCAGCAAGGGTGTGGCGATGCCGTCGGTCTGATCGAGCAACGCCACCAACAAATGTGCCGGACGAATATCCGGGTTACCGGCCGCGGATGCGGCCTGCAAAGCAGCAGAAAGTGCTGCCTGCGACTTCGTGGTGGGAGTGAAACTGTCCACCGGTCACCTTCTTTCCAGTGTGGGGTTCTTGCGTGTCGCTGGGTACAACCATAGACAAGTTGAGTCTGTTCCGCTCAACCTTGATTTTCTCGTGCGCGTTTTGCGTACCTGGAGGGGCGCACAACGCGCACGAGGGCGCAGCCCTCTCGCGCGAAAGTCTCGATCGGTCTACTTTGGTGACGGTCGACAGTGGCGGTGTCATCGACGGCAGACTCGGTGGCGAAATCGGTGGGGTGGAGGTTGATCGATGCTCGACGCGCGAACGATCTCCCTGGTCCGTACCGGTTTCAAGTCCGTGGTCGCGTCGCCGGACGGCCCCGCCCGCCTCTCCAGGTCCTTCTACGCACATCTGTTCGCCGAGTACCCCGACTTCCGCGCTCTGTTTCCTGCCTCGATGGATTCGCTTCGCGAACACTTCGTACTGGCACTCGGCTACGTCTTCGAGCATCTCGACAACACCGACCGCGTCGAGCCGTTCCTCGAGCAGCTGGGCCGAGATCACCGAAAGCACGGCATCTCGGGAGCACATTTCCGCGCCGGCAGTTCGGCTCTGATCGCCGCATTCCGCTCGTTCGCGGGCAACGAGGTGTGGACCGACGAGGTCGAGACGGCCTGGCACGACGCCCTCACCGTGGTGAGCAACGCCATGGCCACCGCCGCCGACAACGACGAACTACCGCCGTACTGGACTGCCACCGTCGTCGAACACCAACGAATCCTCGACGATCTGGCGGTGGTGCGCCTGAAGACCGACGGCGAGATCCCGTACTTCCCCGGGCAGTACGTCAGCGTGCAGATCCCGCAGCGACCCAAACTGTGGCGATACCTGTCCCCGGCCATTCCGAGCAACCCGTACGGCGAGATCGAGTTCCATGTTCGACGCGTATCCGGTGGCTGGGTGTCTCCGGCCATGGTCGCCGAGACCCGGGTCGGTGATCGCTGGTCCATCAGTCCTCCGCTGGGCGGGATGCACGTCGATCGCGCGATCCACGAGGACGTGTTGATGATCGCGGGAGGCACCGGTCTTGCTCCGTTGCGTGCTCAGGTCATGGAAATGGCTCAGCGCACCAACAATCCGCGAGTGCATCTGTTCGTCAGCGGTACCTATCCGTGCGATCTCTACGATCTGGACACCTTGTGGCAGTTGTCGCTGTCGAATCCGTGGCTGACGGTTGTTCCGGTGACCGAAGAGCTCGAGGATCCATGGTGGTACTCCGGCCCGGCGCGCGAAATCCCATGGGGAATGCACCATCGACTCCAGGGCGCGGTCGGCAAGGTCGTCACTCGATTCGGCTCGTGGGCCGATCGCCAGATTCAGATCTGCGGGTCGCCGTCGATGGTGCGCACCACGCTGTACGCGCTACGCAAGGTCGGCACCCCGATGGAGCATGTTCAGCACGATCCATTCTGATTGTGCCGCAACGATATTCAGCTGGACAACGACTTCGGCGGACTGTCCTCGACGATGACGCCGGCCGCCAGGCGTGGCGTCCATGCCTCGGTGACCAGTCGGCCGTCTCCGGTGATGATGGCATCGGGATCGGGATCGATGAGGATGGGGTATCCGGTGTCAGCGGTGGCACCGACGTTCTGCACCAGCAGGCCGTTCTCGATCGTGTAGTGAACGTGCACCGGCTGCAGATCGCCGTCGAACGCCCACGGGCGGCCGATGAAGATGACGGCATTGCCGGCCTCGTCCAGCACCGACACCGAGCCGTCGTGCTCGAGCCGCAGACTCCACAACGGCGGCATCGACGTCGTGAACTCGAATCTGTGCGGTGCCTGCGGAGCGAGAAGATGAATCATCAGCAGAGCGCCGTCGCGCGGATCCCGCTGCGGCACAATGACTTCGTACGCGCCACACTCGTAGAACCTGGATCCGAACGGCCCGGGAATGCCGGTGCCGAGATCTCCTGCAATGACAAGTTCGAGCCGAATGCAGCCGGAGCCGTCCTCGGCTCGAAGAGTGATTCCCTCGGACGGATGCGGCGTGGGCGACTCGTCCCGCGGAGCGTAGGACAGAACGGCGCGCAGCAGCGGCTCGACCACCTCTGCATCGCCGTCGCGTGAGTCGAACGTTCGTCGTCGCCGATCGGCCATCTCCACCCCCTCCGCCTGGCAAACCAGTGTGCCACCGAGGTGCCCATCGTGCGACGAATACTGCCCGAAAACCATCCGTTCGATTCGGGACGGACCACTACCGAAGCGCACTCGACCCCGACACGGCCAGGAGACCGACCAGTACTGTTTCCAGCTAAGTTTCTGCAGGTCAGCGACGGTACAGCGGAACCACGGTACCGGCTACTATCAACCGGTTCGGTCCACGGCGGATCGACCTGCCCAGTGGGCAGCGGCCATGCCAGGAAGGCACACACATCCCCGATGTCCGCTGATTTCGCCGCACGTCTGAACCACCTGTTCTCCACGATCCACCCGCCGGGACGCAAACCTCACACCAACGCGGAGGTAGCCGACGCTATGGCCCTGCGCGGGCACCAGATCTCCAAGCCGTACATCTCGCAGCTGCGGTCGGGCCAACGCACCAACCCGTCCACCGATACCGTGGCGGCACTGGCTGCCTTCTTCAAGGTCAAGCCCGATTACTTCTTCGACGACATCTACGCAGCCAAGGTAGATCACGACCTGGAACTGTTGGGCCGACTCCAGGGATACGGCCTACGTCGCCTCTCTGCCCGGGCGTTCGACCTGTCCGAGGAATCTCAGAACCTACTCAGCTCGATGGCCGAGAAACTACGCGTGAGCGAGGGACTGCCGGCGGTGCCGCCGGACAGCACCCGCTAGGACCCAGTCTTGACCACTGATACAGGTCGTTCCGCAGGCTCCACTCCCGCCGCCGCGATTCGTGCCTGCACTTCCGGACGCCGCAGCGGCGGCACCGTGGGAGGGGGCTGACGCCGCTCGGGCAGTGCGTCGAGGAGACGATGCGTCGTTGCCGTCACCTCGGCGACGGCCAACTCGAAGGCGTCGCGGGTGGCGTCGGATGTCTTCTGCACGCCACTGATCTTGCGGACGTACTGCCGCGCGGCTGCCTCGATCTCGTCGTCGGTCGCGTGCGGTTCCAACCCCCGCAAGGTGGTGATGTTTCGGCACATCCCTCGACGATAGCCCCGCAACTCACACCTCGAGAAGACCCGACAATGCGCGTAGGCACAGCTCGCGGACCTGCTCCCGGTCCAGAGTTCTGCGCTCCACCCAGTCCAGGCACACCGCTCGCACGAATGCGATCCAGCCACGAAGGGCTGTTCGGACCATCTCGTCGTCGGCGAATGCGGCGGGCAGCGCGGCGAGGATTCGTTCCTGCTGAACGGCGAATTCTCGCGTGAGAATGTCGTTGATCCGATCGTCGCCGAGCAACGCGCCCCGGTTGACGGCGCGTAGGCCGTGCGCGTGTTCGTCGGAGTAAGCGATGTACGCGTCGAGACCGGCTGCGACCTGCTCGAGGACGGGCAGCGAGGTGTCCGGCGCGGTGACGTCGAGGTTGCGCTCGGATTCGGTGCGCACGATCTCGACGAAGAATTCCCGCTTGGACGGGAAGTAGTGGTACATCAACCCACGGGAGACGCCCGCGAGATCGGCGACCTCCTCGATCCACACGTCCTCGTACGGCCGCTCGGCGAACAACGCGGAACCGATCTCCAGTAATTGCGCGCGACGCTGTGCCGGCGTCATGCGCTTCCGGGGTGTGGTCATGGGCTTCGGATCTTACTTGACACGAGTTCAACAGTGAGTACGGTCACTATTACACACCGGTTCAACAGCAATCGTTGGTCAACGAGGGAGCGGCAATGTCGACACAGTTCGCGGTGCGCAACGGCTCGCTGCCGCACCCTCCCTACCGACTCCCCGTCCTCGGCGACGTCGTCGGTGTCGATCCCCGCACGCCGATTCAGGACTCGACCGTCTTGGCCGGTCGACTCGGACCGATGTTCGAGCGCGAAATTCTCGGGCGGCGCTTCGTCTTCGCGTCCGGTGCCGACGTGGTGGGCGAGCTGTGCGACGAAAAGCGCTTCGAGAAGTTCCTTCCTCCGGGAGTCGAGAATCTGCGGGATATCGGGGTGGACGGGCTGTTCACCGCGTACAACCACGAGCCGAACTGGCAACGCGCCCATGATCTTCTGCGTCCGGCCTTCACCGCGGGTGCCATGCGCGGCTACCACGAGATCATGGTCGACGTCGCAGATGACCTGATCGAACATTGGGAGGGTCGCTCTCGTGGTGGTGCCGACACCGACGTCTCCTCGGACATGACAAAGCTGACGCTCGAGACCATCGGACGCACCGGCTTCAGCTACAGCTTCGGCTCGTTCGCGCGCGCCGAGCCACACCCCTTCGTGGCCGCCATGGTCGGCGCACTGACCTACAACCAGCGGCGGTCGCTGTTGTCGATCCCGGCGTTCGCAAAACCCTTGTTCGCCCGGTCCGATCGTAGGTACGCACACAACAAGCAGTACTTGGCCGACGTTCTCGCCGATGTCGTCAGAACCCGCCGCCGATCGACCGAGGACTCCAGCGACCTGCTCCAGATCATGATGGATGCGGCGAAAGATGCCGACAATCCGAATGCACTGAGCGAGGCCAACATCGGATACCAGATCCTGACTTTCCTGATCGCGGGGCACGAGACAACCTCGGGCGCACTGTCTTTCGCGCTGTACTATCTGGCGAACAACCCCGAGGTATTCGAACGCGCCCGCGCCGAGGTCGACGAGGTCTGGGGTACGGACAAGCCCCAGTTCGGCCAGGTTCCCAAACTGCGGTACGTCCGCCGTGTCCTCGACGAGTCACTACGCTTGTGGCCGACGGTGCCCGCGTTCGGACGCGGCGCGCGCACAGACACAGTCATCGGCGACGACTACCGCATGGCCACCGGCGACTGGGCAGTCGTTCTGGTGACGGCCTTGCACCGCGATCGGGCTTGGGGTGACCGTCCGAACGACTTCGATCCCGACAATTTTCTACCCGATCGCATCAAGGCACGCCCCGCGCACGTGTACAAACCGTTCGGGACCGGTGAACGTGCCTGCATCGGAAGACAATTCGCCATCCACGAAGCGGTTCTGGTACTCGGGACAATTCTGCAGCGCTTCGATCTGCAGGCCGACCCGTCGTACCGACTGAAGGTTCAGGAGCGACTGACCATGATGCCCGAAGGCTTTCGGGTCCAGCCGAGAATTCGCGCCTAGTCAGTCCGGTAGCAGGGGGACCGAGATTCCCGGGTCCCGGCCCAGCAGCACCCCACGCGTCAACGACGTGGAGCCGAACTTCTTGTGCACCCCGTCGAGCGCACGGTCGAGTGCCGATGCCTCCGGCGGCGTGCGCACCTGCGGTGCGTCGAACTGCAGTTCCAGTTGCTCCGCGCCGCCCTTGTCGATGCTCGACACCGTGACGCCGACGAGAGTGATGCCCTTCTCCGCAATCATCGGCGCCGCGTCGTGTAGCAGTTCCAACGCGGCGTCGAGAATATCCCGGGTGTCGGCGGTTGCTCGATCGAGTGTGTGCGATCTGGTGGCGCGGGTGAAATCGGCAAAACGCAAGCGCAACATGACAGTTCGACCGGTTCGCTCCGCCCCGCGCATACGGTGGGTGACGCGGTCGACGAGCCCGATCAACGATGCCTCCACCTCGGCCGCGTCGTGCCTGCCGCGCCCGAGAGCACGCTGTGCGCCGATCGAACTACGAGACTTTCCGGGCTGGACGCGTCGAGGATCCCGGCCCATTGCCAGTGCGTACAGGTGCGCGCCCGCACCCTTCCCCAACACCGAGGCCAACGACCGCTCGCCGTAGGCCGCGATGTCTCCGACGGTCCTGATGTCGAGAACGTGCAGCTTCTCCGCGGTCACCTTACCTACGCCCCAAAGCCTTTCGATGTTCAGTGGGTGCAGGAACTCCAGTTCGCCGCCGGGTGGTACGAGCAGCAGACCGTCCGGCTTGGCGAAAGCACTGGCGACCTTCGCCAGGAGCTTGGTGGTGGCGATCCCGACGGTGATGGGCAGCCCCACCTGCTCGGCGACGTCTCGCCGCAACTGCCGGCCGATATCGGTCGCACTGCCCGCGATCTTCTGCAACCCTCCGACGTCGAGGAAAGCCTCGTCGATGGAGATGCCCTCCACCAGCGGAGTGGTGTCGTGAAAGACGTCGAAGACGTCCTTGCTCGCCTGCGAGTACGCCTCCATGCGCGGCGGCACCACGATGGCCTGCGGGCACACGGCCCTGGCCTGGCCGCCGCTCATTGCGGTGCGCACCCCGAACGCTTTGGCCTCGTAGCTGGCGGCGAGCACCACTCCCCCGCCGACGATGACCGGCTTGCCGCGGAGCCGGGGGTCGTCGCGTTGCTCCACCGAGGCATAGAAGGAGTCGAGGTCGGCGTGCATGATGCTCGCCAGGTTCGGATTGTTCGACTCCACGAATCAATGCTCGCACGGGCTACCGACATACTCTCGACGCACAACCGGAACGATCGGGACAGCCGAAGTGACCCAGATCACCGAGTGTGCCATTGTTGGAGTCGTCGGATCGGCGTGAACGGCTGGAGAGAACAGTGACGGCCTGGTGGCGGTGGTACGCGGCCCTCGGCGTACTCGGCTGCCTCGCCTACTTCGCGGTTCCGAGCAACGCCTGGTCCCAGTCGATCTTCATCGTCGTCGGCGCATCCGCTGTGGTGGCCACCGTGATCGGCACCAGGATGCACCGGCCGCGCAATCGCACAACGTGGCTGACCATCGCGCTGGGCACCGGGCTCTGGGTCGTCGGCGACATCGTATTCGAGTGGATCGACGTCACGAGGGGCAGCGTTCCCGACCCCTCGCTCGCCGACGTGTTCTACCTGGTGGGCTACCCGATCTACGGGTTCGGCCTGTTTTTGCTGGTCCGACACGAATGGCGCGCGAGCGAGCGCGGACACGTCGCCAACAGCGCCATCGTCATGGTCGCGTTCGGGTTGCTCACCTGGGTGTTCGCCGTGCAACCGTCGCTGGGCGACGGTGGCATCTCGGGTACAGCCGGCCTGGTGGATGTTGCGTACCCCGCCATGGACATCTTTCTGCTGGGGTTGCTGGCCCACTTCGTCGGTTCGCGGCAGTGGCGCACGCTGTCCTACCGTTTGCTGACGGTCGCAGTCCTGCTGCTGGTCGTCACCGACATCGTGAACAACTTCTCCATCGTCTCGGAGTCGCCGTCGGATCGCTCACTGGTCGACGCCGGTTGGACCATGTCCTACGTACTCATCGGGGTTGCCGCCCTGCATCCGTCCATGCGTCGAATAGCCAGCTCGAACATCGAACCCGAAGCCCACCTGATGGCGTCGTTCACCACCCCGACGGTCGTCGTCCTGACCGCGGCGACCCTGACGGCTCCGACGGTCATGTTCATCGAGGTGATTCGCGACGAGCCGATTGCGCAGTGGGGCTGGGCGGTATTGCTGTGTGCATCGGCGTTGGTGATCCTGGTGATATTGCGCATCACCGATCTGCTTCGGTTGCTCCACACCCAGACCGTGCGGCTCCGCGCCGCCGCCGACACCGATCGACTCACCGGTCTCGCCAATCTCCGCGCACTCGAACACAGAATCTGGCAGAACGCGGGTGACACCACCCTGCTGACGGTCGATATCGACCGATTCAAAGAAATCAACGACACTTTCGGGCGCGGTCTGGGAGATCAGGTCCTGGTGGCGGTCGCCGACAGACTGCGAAATATCGTCGACGATTCGATCATGTTGGCACGCTTGGCAGGTGATGAGTTCATGCTGTGCGGGACGACGAACTCGATGGACCCGACCGCTCTGGCACACGAGGTTCAGCGTCAATTCGCTGCGCCGTTCGAAGTGGGCACCATGACGCTGCTGATCGAGGCGAGTGTGGGTGTCGCGTCGAGCCTTCCCACTGCCGAGGGCGAGGACGAGGCCACCCCGGATCGCCTGGTGCAGCGTGCCGATCTCGCTGTGCAGGCCGCAAAGGCGACGCAATCGCGCGTCGCGTTCTACGACCGCTCCATGGACAGAGACACGAGCGCGCAACTGATCATGCTCGGCGAGTTGACCACCGCACTCGAATCCGACCAGCTCGAGCTGCTGTACCAACCCCAGGTCGATCTCGACTCGATGACGGTCGTCGGCGTGGAGGCATTGCTGCGGTGGCATCATCCGAGCGGGACGGTGCTCTCGCCCACTGCTTTTCTGCCCACGGCCGAACGTACCGGGCTCATCCGGCCGCTGACGAGCCATGTGCTCACCCGCGCACTTGCCCAACGCAGCCTCTGGGCAATGGGCGGACTGGATCTCCAGATCGCCGTGAACATCTCGACCCGCAACCTGTTCGACGACACGCTGATCGAGCAAGTGCGCACCGCTCTGCAGGAATTCCACTGTCCTGCCGAACGATTGACGCTCGAAGTGACCGAGACCTCGGCCATGACCGATCCGGTGGGGGCAACCGAGATGCTGACGATTCTGCACGCGATGGGTGTGCAGGTCGCCATCGACGACTACGGCACGGGCTACAGCTCGCTCGCCTACATCGAACGGTTGCCGGTGCAGGAGCTCAAGATCGATCGAGCCTTCGTCGGCGGGATGGCCCAGGATCCGGCGCACGCCGCGATCGTACGGTCGACTGTCGAACTCGCCCGTACTCTGGGGTTGTCGGTGACTGCGGAGGGTGTGGAGGACGAGAGGACGATGACCGCGCTACGCGAATTGCGGTGCGGGCGTGCCCAGGGATACCACCTCGGCAGACCCACCTCGTCGGATCTACTACCGACCCTCGTCGCCGAACTGAACGCGCGTCTGAAAATTGCTACGGGAGAACGGATATCATGACCGAGGCAGCCTTGTCGGTGTACGCCGCGATTCGATCTCGACGCGATGTCCGGGCCGAGTTCGACGGAACCGTCGTCGACGACGACACGCTGCGCCGCATACTCGGTGCCGCGCACCAGGCCCCGAGCGTCGGCAACACCCAGCCCTGGGACTTCGTCGTGGTCCGCAAGCCCGACACCCTGAACACATTTGCCACCCACGTCGCGGGTTGCCGACAGGACTTCGCCGACAAACTCGATGCCGAACGCCGAAAGACGTTCGACCCCATTCGGGTAGAGGGAATCGAAACGAGCGGGACCGGAGTGGTGGTCACCTACGATCCGAACCGTGGAGGACGGCACGTCCTGGGCCGCGACACAGTCGACGACACCGGACTGTTCTCTGCTGTACTCGCGATCGAGAACCTCTGGCTGGCAGCAATTGCCGAGAACGTCGGCGTCGGCTGGGTCTCGTTCTACGACGAGTCTTTTCTCACCGAGTTACTCGACATCCCCGCACCGGTCCGCCCCATAGCTTGGTTGTGTGTGGGTCCGGTCGAATCATTTCAGGAGGTACCCGATTTGGAACGCTTCGGTTGGCGCACCCGGCGTCCGCTCGACGACGCCCTGCACTTCGAGCAGTACCGCCGATGAGGGCGCGTCTGATTGCAGCGGCGACAGCCTGTGTGCTGATCGCCGGCTGCTCCGCCGCCGAATCCCCCACCGAACCATCCACTCCCGCAACGACTCCGGCCGCCGAGCCCGCACAAGCTCCGGATTCGGCCGACCCGATCGGCACCGTCGTACCCTTCCCCGGTGCTCCCGAGGGCGTTGTGGTCGGAACGTCCGGAATCGCCGCCGCAGCGGTCCGAGAACCCGACGGTGTGGTGCTGTTCGACGCGGCAACCGGCACCGTGCGGCAGATGGTTCAGACGACCGGTGCGCCGCGCCACCTCTCGCTCGCCGGCCCCGACGGCCCGGTGCTCGCCCCGCTCGAAGGCAGTGACGAGCTGGTCGAGGTCTCACTCGACGACGGCGCGATCCTGTCGACCGCCACGGGCGTCGGCCGTCAACCACACGATGCCGTCTCGACCTCCGACGGCACGATCGTGGCCACCAACGAAATGGGTGGCGGAGTGATCTTCCTGCGCGACGGTTCGGTGTTGTCGGAACTACCGCCGGGGCCGGTGCAGCCCGGTGGAGTGGCCGCGCTCGGTCCGTACGCGGCAGTCGCAGACGTACAGGGCAACGGCGTGTGGGTGTACGACGGCGCGACGCGTCAGGAGGTGGGGCAGGCCCCGATCGGCGTCAAGCTCACGCATGCAGTGACGGTGAACGATACGACGGCCGGATTCGCCGACACCGACGGCGGGGCAGTCCTTCTCGCGTCGGTCGACAGCACTGGCGGCATTCGTCAGATCGCGTCGATCGACGCACCGGGCAACCCGTACGGGCTCGCGGTGGACCCCGACCGGCGGCTGCTGTTCGTGACGCTCACCGCGTCCAACCTCCTGCGGGTGGTCGACGTATCGGACCCCGCCGCTCCGCGCATCCTGGGCGACGTCCCGACGGTGACACAGGCCAATTCGGTCGCGGTCGACCCGCGCACCGGGGACGTGCTGGTGACCGGCAGCGACCCCGGCGCGACGAGTTCGATTCAGATCGTTCCCCGCGCTTTGCTGCCCGCGGGATGAGTGATCACCAGCCGTAGGAGCCAGGGATGCCCTTGAACGGTCCGACGACGTCGTCGGTGATCCAGCCCTCGTAGAAACCGCCCTCCTGGGGTCGGACCGCTTCTCCATCGATTTCGCATTGCAGACGGCTGGGCGAGAACGCGAGGTAGCCCGCGATCGCGGCGAACCTCGGAGTGGGGGTCTCGTAGCTCCATCCGGCTGCCTCTGCGACGGCATCTCCACCGTGCACGTCCCAGTACGTTGCTGCGCCCTTCCATTCGCAGTGCGTCGAGCGGGCCGCGGACGGGGTCAACGCGCCCGGAACGACGTCCGCCGGCGAGATGTACCAGGTGGGCGGATGGCTCGTCTCGAGTACGCGGTAGGCGGCGGTGGTGCGGGCGATCACCTCGCCGCCGAGCCGAACGACGAGGGAACGGTTCGAGGACTCCAGCGCGGGTGGACGGGGGTAATCCCAGACGGATTCCTGGCCCGGCTTCGGCTTCTCGGGAACGACGGATCTCGGCAAGTGTGCGCTCATCACTCGATGGTGCCACCGGGCGTCACGGCGCGTCGACGGGATAGAGATCGTCCACCCGTTCCTCGTCGAGTATCCAGCGATCGACCTCGTCCAAAGGTTCGACGACGCGCACCGAGGCAACCGCTGGTTCAGGCGCAGGTTGCTCGATACGGACTCGCTCGACGGGTTCGGGATTCGGGCGCGGGACCGGCATGGGAGTGCGGACTTCCGGCTGTGGCTCTTCGACTGGTTGTGGCTGTTCTGCCACCGGAACGAACGCGACGGGCTCGACTGTCTCCGTGACGGCCTCGGGCAGCTCGGCGGGGATACGCACCAGGATGCCGAGTCCGTGCGTCGCGGCCAACAGGCTCACCGGGGCAACGGTCGCGATGGCCGCCGACAGCGCGGGATGCAGTGTGCCGGCGTCGGAGATGAAGGCGTGCATGGCATTTGCACCGATACTGACCAGGGCTGCGGTGATCAGCACGCCCCAGAAGAAGCGTCGGCCACTGCGTTGATCCTCGAATTGAGCGAGCGCGATGACGGAGATGGTGGCCTGGAGAATGGTGCCGTCGACGATCACGGGCCACAGCCACGACAGCGAGCGTGGAACCCCGGCCATCGTGGCGAGATCCCACAGGGCGGCGAAGCTCAGTACGAAGGACGCGATTCCGATGACGGTGGTGATGACGACCGCACTGACGAGCGTCGCACGCAGGACCTTGTTCATGGGTCGTCATGAAACACGAACCCACCGACAGGTTCTCCGACGGAGAGATCAGGCGGTGCGGACGGCCCCGCGGTAGACGTCGGCGCGGTCGTGAGCGGACATTCCGCCCCACACTCCGTAGGGCTCGTTCGCTTCGAGTGCATGCCGACGGCATTGTTCGAGAACCGGGCACCGGCCGCAGACCTGCTTGGCGGCCTTTTCTCGCGAGGAGCGGGCACGTCCTCGTTCACCCTCGGGGTGGAAGAACACGGACGAGTCCAGACCACGACACAAGCCGTCGAGTTGCCAATCCCACACATCTGCGTTGGGGACGGGAAGTTGGACGGGCCTGGCGGGTGCGCCTCGCACCATGAGCTGTCTCCTCACTGAAAAGTGAACAAGCTCACCTTCTCTCATTCGTCGTACTTTTACAAGTTCTTTCGTTCATTCGTAGTACTTAAAAGCAAGCGCGCTTGCTTGAAATGGACACGCGCCGACGCCGTCCGGACTTCACCCGCTCGGTTTCGACCGGTTTGAGCTGGATGAATGTCCCATTCAGGCAGTCTGAGTGACTGGAAGCCGCATTCATCCCAACAGGGCCGGCGGACCGAGGCCGACCCCAAGGCAATCAGTGACTCTCCGACATCCCCGCGCGCTTCTCGAGCTCGACGAGGACGCGTTCGGCGATCTTCGTGGGCGGCGGGCCGATGTCGACGACGATGGCGTTCTCGTCCTCACCGAGCGGCTCGAGTGTGGCGATCTGGGTGTCGAGCAACGAGGACGGCATGAAGTGGTCCATGCGTGCATTGAGACGCCCACTGATCCGGTCCTTGGTTCCGGCCAGGTGCACGAAGATCACCTCGGCACCCTCCCTGGATGCAGCACTGAGCACGTCCCGATACGACCGCTTGAGCGCTGAGCAGGTCACGATCCCGGATCGGCCCGTCGTGGTGTGGTCGGTGATCCACGCCGCGATCACGTCGAGCCACGGCCACCTGTCCTCGTCCGTCAAGGGCTGACCCGACGCCATCTTCGCCACATTGGCGTCCGGGTGCAGGTCGTCGCCCTCCTGGAGGTCCCACTTCAATGCTCCGGCGAGGATGCCCGCCACCGTCGACTTGCCCGATCCCGATACGCCCATCACCACGAGAACCGGATGATGCGCTCTGCCTGTCGTCTCCGCTGCCATCCCTCGATACTGCTCCATCGAGGTCGTGCAGATCGGACAGACGCGAGAAACCGGGCGAGCCGTGGGACGATCGAGCGAACATGACCGAGACCAACGACTTCCGCCAATTGCACGATTCGGTGCTCGACGAGCTCGGTCGCGACATCGTCAGCGGCGCAATCCCGAGCGGAACCCGAATCTCGGCCGACGACGTCGCCGTGCGATTCACCGTCTCGCGAACGGTCGTACGGGAAGTGGTTCGGGTTCTCGAGTCGCTGGGGTTGCTGACCGTGCGGCGGCGCGTCGGGATCACCGTGCAGAGTTCCGACAACTGGAATTCTCTGGATCCGGTCGTCATCCGTTGGCAGTTGGCCGGGCCCGCTCGTGCCGAGCAACTGCTACTGCTCAGCGAATTGCGTTCGGGCATCGAGCCTTTGGCGGCCAAGCTGGCTGCCCACCGGGCCACGCCCGAGCAGTGCGGCGCACTGACGGCCGCCGTCATCGGAATGTCGTCGACGTCCCGCGCGGCCGACTCCGAGGCGTATCTCGAACACGATTGCAACTTTCATCGGACGTTGCTCGCCGCGTCGGGCAATCCGATGTTGCGGTCGATGTCCGACATCGTGGTGGAGGTGCTCGCCGGCCGCACCCGGCACGCCCTGATGTCACGGCAGGCAGATCCGGAGGCGATCCGTCTGCACGGGGTGGTCGCCTCGTCGATCCAGTCCGGTGATGCCGACGCCGCGCAGCGAGCCATGTTGGCCATCGTCACCAAGTCCGCCGCGTCGATGTCGGCGGCCTCGGGTGTGACGCCGTCGCCCGGTCTGGTGCCCGACCAGCAGTGATACGCCGAGCGCGCGAAGCCAGGTACGCCGAGACGAGGTTCATCGCCTAGATTCGACGCGTGACTGCTCTCGAATTGCCGCTCGAACTTCGCCGCGCGCTCGTTGGAGTCGCTCGGACTCCGCGCCTGCTCGTCGCGTCCGATTACGACGGCACCATGGCTCCGATCGTGTCCGACCCGCAGAAGGCCTTCCCGCACCCAGAGTCCGTGAGCGCGATGCGCGGGCTCGCCTCGCTGGCCGGCACCAACGCCGCCGTCATCTCCGGGCGCGCCCTGCGTGATCTCGCGATCCTCTCTCGGTTGCCGTCCGAGGTGCAGCTCGTGGGCAGCCACGGCAGCGAGTTCGACGCCGGGTTCGTCAACGCCATCGACGACGACGCCAAGAAGCTCCTCACCCTCATCACCGGAGAACTGCAAACCATCGCCGACGCCCATCCCGGCGTCAGCATCGAGACCAAGCCGGCCAGCGTCGCGCTGCACGTGCGCAACGCCGAGACTGCCGCCGGTGACGAGGCGCTTGCCGCCGTGCGTTCCGGGGCGGCAGCACGCGACGGTGTTCAGGTCACCGAGGGCAAGTCCGTCATCGAGCTGGCCGTCATCGTCACCGACAAGGGCGTCGCCCTCGATATTCTTCGCCACCAGGAAGCCGCTACTGCCGCAGTCTTCTTCGGCGACGACGTCACCGACGAGAAGGCTTTCGGCCATTTGCACGGCCCCGATATCGGGGTCAAGATCGGGCCGGGCGACACCCTCGCAGAGTTCCGTATCGACAGCACCGAACAGGTCGCGCTGGCCTTGGCGTTCCTGTTGGAGGAGCGTCGGCAGTGGCTGTCTGGAGCCGATGCACCACGGATCGAACGTCTGACGATGTTGGCCAGCCCCAATGCGGTTGCCCTGCTCACCCCCGATGCCGACGTCACCTGGCTGTGCCACCCCGAACCCGATTCCGCAGCCGTGTTCGCGCACCTGCTCGGCGGCGATCAGGCCGGCCACTTCAGCGTCGGACCCACCCGCGCATCGCTGCCACTCAGTCAGCAGTACGTGGACGGAACGATGACTGTGCAGACCAAATGGGCCAGCCTGCAGGTCACCGACTACCTCCCGCACGACATCGGCCAGGGCCAGACCGCTCTGACGCGCGTCATCACCGGCAAAGCCACCGCCGTGGTGACGTTCGCGCCGCGTCCGGAATTCGGAAAAGCCTGGGCCTCACTGGAACCCGACGCCGAGGGCCTGCGTGTCCTCGGTACGGCCGATCCGATGGTGCTGCGCAGTCCCGGCGTCACCTGGAACATCGTGTCCGACGGGTCGCAGCAGACAGCACACGCCGAGGTCGACCCCTCCGACGGACCGATCGTTCTCGAATTGCGTCTCGGCACAGACGATCTGGGCGAACATCCCTGGGCCGAGGTCGAGCGTCGTCGCGCGGCCGAGGCCTACTGGAAGGACTGGGCCGACGGCCTGGACCTGCCGCCGCTCAAGCGCGATCTGATGAAGCGATCGGCACTGACGCTGCGCGGCCTGGTGCACGCCGAGTCCGGTTCGATCATGGCGGCCGCCACCACCTCACTGCCAGAAGACATCGGTGGAGTGCGTAACTGGGACTACCGCTACTGCTGGCTGCGCGACGCTGCACTCACCGCGACCGCACTGGTGGACGTCGGATCGGTCGCCGAGGCCGAGAACTACCTGTCCTGGATCCACGGGGTACTGGAATCGGTGTCGGGCCCGGAACGCCTACACCCGCTGTACACCATCTGGGGTCTCGGACTTCCTCCCGAAGCGGTCATCGACGAGCTGCCGGGGTACGCCGGATCGCGTCCGGTGCGCGTGGGAAACGCTGCCAATCAACAGGTTCAGCTCGACGTCTTCGGACCCATCGTCGAATTGGTCTCCGCCCTCGCCCACGCCCGTAAGGCCAAGGGGGCCGAGAACGGCCTGTCCGACGACGACTGGGAACTCGTCCGCGCCATGGTCGAAGCCGTCGAACGACGCTGGTTCGAGCCCGATCACGGCATCTGGGAAATCCGCGACAATCCCCGCCACCACGTCTACTCGAAGGTGATGGGCTGGATCACCGTCGACCGTGCTATCGGACTGGCCGAAACCTTCGGCCGCACAGCCGAATCGAGCTGGGCACCCCTGCGCGAGAAAATCCGTGAGGAAGTCCTCGCCAACGGCTGGAACGACGAGGTGCAGTCCTTCACCGCCGCCTACGACGGCACCGACCTCGACGCCGCGACGTTGTACATCGGCCTGTCGGGTCTGATCGATCCGGCAGATCCGCGCTTCGCCGCCACCGTCACTGCCACCGAGGCCGAATTGCGGAGCGGGTCGACCGTCTACCGCTACCGCCACGACGACGGTCTCCCCGGCGGCGAAGGCGGATTTCACCTGTGCGCCGCCTGGCTCGTCGAGGCATATCTGTTGGTGGGACAGCGCGCCGAGGCCGAGGCTCTGTTCGCCCAACTCGTCAGCGCTGCCGGACCGACAGGCCTGCTCAGTGAGGAATACGACCCGATTGCCGAACGATCGCTCGGCAACCATCCGCAGGCCTACAGTCACCTGGGTCTGCTGCGTTGTGCGAGATTGCTCAGCGCTCAGCCTTCCTGACCTCCACCCAACCCACCCCCGGTTCACCCCCAGTCCGGATCAATGCGCCTTTGTTGCACTCAGACTGACTGAAACCCACATTCATCCCGAACCGGGTTCCGGCCGACACCGAATGAATGTGGCTTTGTTGCAGTCAGACTGACTGAAACCCACATTGATCCCGAACGGGGGGTCGGGCAGAGCTGGGGCGGGCGGTTGGGCGAAAGAAGGTCAAGCGATTGCGGGCGGTTGCTCCGGCGGCGGTCCTGCGGTTCGTCCGCGGAAGAGTTCGGTCGGCAGGGTTTCGGCGGCGACGATGCCCGAGTGCGAGGACGAGAGCACCAGTTTCCCGGCTCGTCGGCCTTTTTCTTCGGCATCCTGGCGCACGGTGGTGAGGTTCTCGCGGATCGCGTCGGAGATGCCGTCGAATCCGGTCACCGAGAGTTGGCTCGGCACATCGATTCCGGAGACCTTCGCGAAGTTGAGAGCACCCAGCGCGATGACGTCGGTGGTGCAGAGCAGGGCCGTGGTTTCGCGGTTGGCTTGCAGCGCTTGGGCCGCAGCGGAGTGGCCGGAGCGAACGGTGTGGTCGAATCGTTCGACGACGGTGAGGGTGTCGGGATCGAGTCCGGCGTCGATCATCGCGGCCTGCACGCCGGCGATACGTTCGCGCTGAACGTGGAAGTGACTGTCCGCCAGCCGCCCCGGGGGCACGACGCCATCGCGGCGGTCGCGTCCGAGCCGCATGCACAACACGGCGAGATGCTCGTGTCCGAGTGAGATGAGATGCGCGGCAAGCATTTTCATGGCGACGCGGTCGTCGATAGCAACGAGGGCGGCCTCGGGGATGTTGCGGGGCTGGTCGCACACAACGATCGGGAGGTGACGTTCGCGCACTGCAGCGAGGTAGGGGTCGTCGTCGGCAACGGAGTACACGACGAATCCGTCGACTCCCGCCTGTTGCACCACGGCGGCAGCCTGGACGTCGTCTCGCTCGGCACCAGCGGGGATCAACAGCAGACCCTGCCCTGCGGCCTCGCAGGATTCGGCGAGGCCTGCAAGGAAGCTCATGGCGGCCGGGTCACGGAAGGAGTAGCTGAGGGCTTCGGTGAGAAGCAGCCCGATGGCTCCGGCCTTGCGGGTACGCAGCGATCGGGCAACCGGGTCGGGGCCCGCGTAGCCGCGCCGTTTGGCCGCCTGAAGTACGCGTTCGCGCAGTTCGGGAGAGAGCTGATCCGGTCGGTTGTAGGCGTTCGAGACAGTGGTGCGCGATACCTTCAGCTCGGCAGCAATCGATGCCAACGTCGCTTGACGTCGCGGTTCGCTCGACCTGACCATTACCGGGACGTTAGTCCCACTACGCACTCCGGAGAAATTGGAGGTCGCCTTCGTCCGATTCGATCGAGAGCCCCGACGAGCGCTAGAGTACAACGGTAACGGTTTCCATTAGCGTCAAGCCTTGCCCATCAGGAGTACAACGATGTCGTCCATCCATCGCGCGTCCCGGACCAAGCTCACGGCTGTACTGGGCCTGACCTGCGCCGCAGCCCTCACATTGAGTGCGTGCAGCTCCAGCGATCCTGCGAGCATCGAGTCCGCCCCCGCCACCCCTGTCGACGGGCCGATCACGATCGTCGCGTCCACCAACGTCTGGGGAAGCGTCGCCGAGGCGGTTGCCGGTGACCTCGCGACAGTGACGTCGATCATCTCCGATCCCTCTGCGGATCCGCATTCCTACGAGGCGAGCCCGGCCGACGCGGCGTCCGTCTCCGAGGCGTCGCTGGTGGTCTACAACGGCGGTGGCTACGACCAATTCATCGAGGACATCCTCGATTCCGAGGCACAGAACGTGCCCTCGGTCGACGCCTTCACTCTGCTCGACGAGAGCCACGATCACGCCTCCGACGAGCCCACCTCGGAAGCCGCACCCGAACCCACGGCGGACGACGGTCATTCACACGGCGAGGTCAACGAACACGTCTGGTACAACGCCGAGGTGGCAGCGCACGCCGCCGAGGAGATCGCCGACAAGCTCGGCCAGCTCGATCCCGACAACGCCGCGCAGTACACCGCCAACGCCGAGACCTTCCACGAGCAGGTCCACGCCATCACCGACGTGACGGCGAAGATCGCCGCCGATTTCCCGAACGCGCCGGTGGCCCAGACCGAACCGATCGCGCACTACCTGATCGAGGAGTCCGATCTCGACGATCGCACCCCCGAGGACTTCAAGGATTCCATCGAGGAAGGTAACGACCCGTCGCCAGCCTCCATCGCCGCAACGCGAGATCTGTTCACGTCCGAGTCCGTTCACGCGCTGGTCTACAACATCCAGACCGAGGACGCCGTCACCCAGGACATTCGCTCCACGAGCGAGGCCGCGGGCATCCCCGTCGTCGAGGTCACCGAAACGCTGCCCGCAGGCATGACGTACATCGAATGGCAGACCAAGGCCGCGACGGATCTGCAGGCCGCTCTCACCACCGCCTCCTGAACCCGACGAGCGTGATGGAAAGCTGTAGTACATGCCTGCTGTAGAACTGCGCGATGCCGGACTGGCGTTCGGCGACCGCACGCTGTGGCAGAACCTGGACCTGACGGTCGAGAAGGGCGAATTCGTCGCCGTTCTCGGCCCCAACGGATCCGGTAAGACGTCTCTGCTCAAGGTGTTGCTCGGCCAGAATCAGCTCACGTCCGGCACGGCCGCGATCGACGCTAATCCCGTCCGTCGCGGCCAGTCGGGCGTGGGATACGTCCCGCAGCAACGCAACATCGACGACGATCTGCCGCTGCGCGGACGCGATCTCGTCGGCCTGGGCTGGGACGGCCACAAATGGGGCATGGGATTGCGCGGCATGCGACAGCGCAAGGACACGGTGCAGCGAGCGATCGATCAGGTCGACGCCAACTCGTTCGCGGGTGCCCCGGTCGGCTCGATGTCCGGCGGCGAGCAGCAGCGGCTGCGCATCGCTCAGGCACTCGTCGGGGACCCCTCGGTCCTGCTGTGCGACGAGCCGCTGCTGAGCCTGGACCTCGCAAACCAATCTCTGGTCTCGGGCCTCATCGATCGCCGACGGCGGGAGCACGACACGGCGGTGCTGTTCGTGACCCACGAGATCAACCCGATCCTCCCGCTCGTCGACCGCATCGTCTACATCGTCGACGGCCGGTTCCGCATCGGCACTCCCGAGAAGGTCATGACCACCGAGGTGTTGTCGGAGCTCTACGGCACCGAGGTCGAGGTGCTGAAGGTCCGCGGCCGACTCGTGGTCGTCGGTACCGGCGACTCCATCGATGCGCTCGGCTCGGCAGGCGCACACCACCCACCCGTGTCGCACGACAGAGAAGACAAGGCATGAACGAGAAGGTTCTCGACGCATTCTCGAAGATGCTCGACTTCGACACCACCGCCAATCTGCTGACGTACGACTTCGTCCAGCAGGCGCTGATCGCGGCCGCAATTCTCGGGTTGCTCGCGGGCGCTCTCGGACCGTTGATAGTCAGCCGCCAATGGGCCTTCGCGGTACACGGATCCAGTGAACTCTCGCTCACCGGCGCATCCGCTGCTCTGCTCGTCGGCATCACCGTGGGCCTCGGAGCAATCGTCGGTTCGGTCGTCGCGGCCGTGATGTTCGCATTGCTCGGCAACAAGGCCCGCGATCGCGACTCGGTCATCGGCGTCATCATGTCGTTCGGCCTCGGCCTGTCGGTGTTGTTCATCTGGCTCTACCCGGGCCGAACCGGCACCAGCTTCTCGTTGCTCATCGGCCAGATAGTCGGCGTCGGGCAGAGCGGAATCCAGCTGCTGCTGGTCTGCGCCGTGCTGGTGCTGATCGTGCTCGCGGTGGTCTACCGGCCGCTGCTGTTCGCCAGTACAGACCCCGAGGTAGCGCTGGCGAGAGGCGTCCCCGTCCGTGCGCTGTCGGTCGTGTTCGCGGTACTCGTCGGCGTGGCGTGTGCGCTGGGCGTCCAGATAGTCGGTGCCCTGCTGGTGCTCTCGCTGTTGATCACTCCCGCCGCGGCTGCCGCGCGGGTCACGGCCAGCCCACTCAAGGCGACGCTGCTGTCCATCCTGTTCGCCGAGATCGCCGCCGTCGGGGGCATCCTGCTCTCCCTCGCACCCGGACTGCCGGTCTCGACGTTCGTCACCACCATCTCGTTCGTGATCTACCTCCTCTGCCGCGCTGTGGGTGCAACACGCAAGGCCAATTCCGGACGGCTCGTCGCCGCTTAAGATGGCAGCGTGACGGCCATCGATCTCAACGCCGATCTCGGCGAAAGCTACGGTGCATGGACTCTGGGCGACGACGACGCCATGCTCGCCGTGGTCTCGAGCGCCAACGTTGCGTGCGGCTTTCATGCCGGTGATCCCACCACTTTGTTGCGCACGTGCCGCTCGGCCGCGAACGCAGCGGTGCGGATCGGAGCGCAGGTGGGGTATCACGACCTTGCCGGATTCGGCCGACGCTTTCTCGACGTCTCCCCCGCCGACCTCACTGCCGACGTCATCTACCAGATGGGCGCTCTCGACGCGCTCGCTCAGGTAGCCGGCTCTGCGATTGCCTACGTCAAACCGCATGGGGCGCTCTACAACGCGATCGTGCACCACCGCGAGCAGGCACGGGCCGTGGTCGACGCCGTCAGCTCGTACGACGCGACCCTGCCGGTCCTCGGGCTCCCCGGTTCGGTCTTCCTGGAGGAGGCCGAGCGGGCCGGACTGCGCACTGTCGCCGAGGCTTTCGCAGACCGCGCCTACACCCCGCAGGGAACGCTGGTGTCGCGCTCGGAGCCCGGTGCCGTGCTGTCGGACCCCGATGCGGTGGCACAGCGAGTGCTGACCATGGTCACCAATGGGACCACCATGGCCGTGGACGGCTCGACCATCGACGTTCGGGCCGACTCGATCTGCTTGCACGGCGACTCCCCCGGCGCAGTCGCGATGGCCACCGCCGTCTCGGAGCTGCTGCGCAACAACCACATCGACATCACCGCCTTCGTCTGATGCTCATCCTCCCGGCCGGCGATAATGCGACACTCGTCGAATTCGACGGCCTGGACGAGTCGATGGCGTACTACCGCGCGCTGACTCTGAACCCACCGGCTGCCGTCGTCGACCTCGTTCCCGCCGCGCGCACCGTCCTGGTGATGTTCGACGGTCCGCGGCAGCCGATACTGGACTGGATCTCGGCCACCGAGCCGGCCGAGTCAGACGACTACAACCGCGCCGACACCGTGACGATCTCGGTCGTCTACGACGGCGAAGACCTCGACGAAGTGGCCCACCTGACGGGACTGTCCACCACGGAAGTCGTTGCCGCGCATTGTGAACAGACGTGGACCGTCGCGTTCGGCGGCTTCGCCCCCGGGTTCGGTTACCTCGTCGGCACCGACACCCGACTGCACGTCCCGCGACGTACATCGCCGCGCACCGCTGTCCCGGCCGGTGCAGTGGGACTCGCGGGCGAGTTCTCGGGCATCTACCCACGCTCGTCGCCCGGCGGCTGGCAATTGATCGGACGTACCGACGCACAGTTGTGGAACCTCGATCGCGATCCACCCGCACTGCTTCGCCCCGGCACCACCGTCCGATTCGAGCGAACATGAATACCCTCACCGTGCTGCGGACGGGGCCGCTGTGCGCCGTGCAGGATCGCGGCCGCCCGGGGCATGCGTCGATCGGAGTCGGCCGCTCCGGTGCGGCAGACCTGCTCTCACACGATGCCGCAAACCGATTGGTGGGCAACAATTCCGCTGCCGCGACACTCGAGGTGACCTTCGGAGGACTGACGCTTCGCGCCGAGTTCGACGCTGTTGTCGCAGTCACCGGTGCGGACGCGGCCTGCCGAATCGACGGCACGCAGCAGGGACTGTATTCGACACTGGTGATGCGAGCCGGGCAGGAACTGGAGCTGTCTGCGCCGACATCAGGTCTGCGCAGCTACCTCGCCGTACGCGGCGGAATCGACGTGCCCGCTGTCCTCGGCAGCCGATCGACGGACACGATGTCGGGCATCGGCCCCGCTGTCCTCTCCCCCGGCGATGTGCTCGCCATCGGCAACGACAGCGCGGCATGGCCCGCCGCGGAGTTCGTGCCGCCACCATCGATTCGAGCCACACTGCACGTCACGTTCGGGCCACGCGAGAACTGGTTCACCGAGCACGCCCGATCGCTGCTACTGGAGCAGCCCTGGACCGTCACGCAGGATTCGGATCGCGTCGGAATCAGGCTCGACGGGGCCGAGCCGTTGAGCCTGGTCGACGACAATGAATTGCCCAGCGAGGGAATGGTTCTCGGCGCCCTTCAGGTGCCGCCGTCCGGGCAGCCGGTGCTGTTTCTCGCCGACCACCCCGTCACGGGCGGCTATCCGGTGATCGCCGTCGTCACCGCGGACGACGTGTCCGCCGCCGCGCAGCTGACCCCCGGAACGCAGATACGGTTTCGCGGCGTCGGCTGAATCGGACCCGTCGGACTCGTGCCGGCATCAGAGCAGACAGCAGCCTGCAACGACGTCCTCGCGACAGTGTGCTCACCTCGCGTCGACATTGCCCGATGACTGGACAATCCGCCCCTCCGAGGAACGTTTCAGTGGCGAGACCCGATTCCGTTGACGACGGCGATGCAGCGAACGACTTCGACGTCCTCGTACGAAGTGAACCACGTGCGGTCGGCGATGTTGCGAACGAGGGTTTCGAGAGTGAAATCGTCGAGGGCCTGCGGGTCCACATCCGACCCCCCCGATGCGGTGTACCGAGTCACCAAGGCTCGCGTGAGTCGGCTCGGCACCATCGCCGACTGCACCGGAGACGAGACCGCGTGCGTCGTGAACTGCGCGACGAGCGCCCCCAGATCGAACTCGAGGGGGGCGCATCCCGCGTCCTCACCCGCCATCACGACGAGGCGACCATCAGGATCGGCGACGCTGTAGCCGATATCGGCCCAGCCGTGAACGAGCCTGCCGCCGATCGAGAGATCGACGGTGAGAATATCGTCGAGACGATCCCGCACCCGACGATCGAGCCCGTCGAGGACCGCCGCGCGACCTGCGCTGCGTCGGCGATCTCCGAGATCGGGCTCGGACCACCAGGATCGAAGCCGGGTGCGCGCCGGCGGATCGGTATCGGAACCGGATACGACGGGTAGTCGGTGCAACTCCGCCAGCACTTCGGCCCACTGCCCAACCGTGGTCATCCAGTCGTGATCCGATACCGCCAGTGTGTGACGGGCGGGAAGCCGATAGCGGCGCACCACATCGTCACCGTCACCGACCACCACACGGTGCCCGGACGACGAGGTGAACGGGACCACGGGTAGAGCCGAGAACGGATGAGCAGGATCTGGGGCCGTTCGAGTCCAGGTCCACGGCCCCTGTGGTGTCACTCGAATTCTGGTGGCCCGGATGGCCGTGCCGAAATCGACGGCACCGGAATCGACAGCACGGACTCCCGCGGTCATGCCTTGCTCCCGTCCTCCGGTGGGAAAGGCACGCGTGCCGCGATATCCGCGACCAACAAACGGGGACCGGACAGCGGAGTGAGGCGATCGAGGCACTCGCGTAGCGAAAGGACCGACGACGCTCTCTCGCAGGGGATCCCGCATGCGTCGGCGACTGCACTCGCCCCGGACGGAACGCCGAACTCAGCCAACGAGGTATCGCTGCGGGTCGACGCGGGCCAACCGAACCCGCCGTCGTCGAGCACGACGAACATGATGTCGGCCCGGTTCTCGGCGGCAGTGGTCACAGTCGTGAGGTTGACCGAGAAAGCTCCGTCGCCGCCGACCGCAAGCACTCGTGCGCCGGCCAGTGCTGCCCCGAGCCCGGCGGAGATGCCGAATCCCAAGGCGGTTTGCTCCCCGGGAGCGAGGGTGACGACGCGGGACGGGATCCTGCACACCGGAGCGTAGTACCCCCACAGATCGGCCAGCCCGTTCTCCTGCGCGAGAACGTCCACATCGTGATCGTGTAGTGCACGAGACAGCTCCTGCCAGACCGTCGGAGCGTCGAGGACGTCGCCGGTGTCTGCGAAGGGCCGAACAGCGAAGGGCGTCCACCAGACCTCTCCTTGACCGCCTTCGGTGGCCTGCGCCGTCACCGCGAGAAACTCTCCGGCATCCGCGACGACCGTCGTGGAGACGGGGACCGAACCGACCAACGACCCCGGGTCTGCATCGACCTGGATCACGGTGGTCGACGGGTCGAGAGTCCACCCCATACGGGCTGTCTCCTCGAGTCGGCTACCGACCGTGACGATCAGGTCGGCCGCTTCGAGAGCTCGTAGACCCTCGATCGGTGCATAGAGCCCCATCACACCTGCGAAGTGTGGGTCGTCTTCCGGGAACGACCCACGACCGGAGGCTGTCACGAATACGGACGACCCGGAATTATGTGCCAATCGAGCTGCAGCGGAACGTACTACGTCGATGCTCCTCGACGCCCTGCACCCACCGCCGAGCACGAGTACCGACCGTTCGGCCTCACGCAGAGCAGACACGACCGGTGCCAGCGTCTCTGCGTCGTGTCGAGGCACGACAATCGGAGTCGACGATGGCCACGGCACTGTCGGTGCATCGCCGTGCATGACGAGGTCCGCGTCGACGATGACGTGCACCGGCGCTCTGCACGCATTCTCGGCCAGATGAATTGCGCGCGCGAGGGCGCGGTCCAGGTCGTCCGCGGACCGCGCGAAGTGGACGTCGGCAAAGAGTCCTTCCTCGTAGCGCTCGACCGGGACGTGTTGGAATCCACCGCGCTCCCGTTCGGACTCACGCGAGGCCACCGTGATCACGAGCATCGGCGTCCGGGTCGAATACGCTTCCGAAATACCAACCAGCGCTTGAAGAAAGCCCGGTCCGCTGTGGAGTGTCACCACTGCGGCGCGACCCGACATGCGCGCGTATCCCGCTGCCGTACAGGCTGCGGTGCGCTGATCTCGGAATCCGACCGCGAAGGAGCCACCGAGGCGAGCTTCGTCCAGCAGGTCCGGATCGTCGCCCACGACACCGCAGTACAGGCGAGGTCCATCGCTTTCGAGCCGGGCCAGCACGTGCTTCCACAGGCGGGTCATGTTCGGTCCCTTCGTTGTTCGAGGACGGCGGCTTGGGCTGGGTCAGGACTCCGCCTGATACCGCAGCCGAAGAGTCCCGGCCGCGGCGATACGTGATCGAGAAGAATGCACCCACACCACGAACTCGGCTCGGGCATCGAGTGCATCGGCATTCGACTGCGTGTCGATCCCGGTGACCTCGACCCCGATGGCAGTTCCGGCGCGTACCGGTGACGCGAAGTCCAGTCGGCCGAAGCCGAGGTTGATCACCGCTACCGCGCCCGCACATCGGCGTTCGAAAGCCTGCACGGACTCGTCGTTGTCGACGACGTCGCCGACCATCGTCGGAATCAAGGACGCGACGAGCATTCCGTGAGCGATCGTTCCTCCGAAGGAGGACCGCGCCGCGCGGTCGGTGTCGACATGCAGCCACTGATGGTCACCGGTCACTTCGGCAAACGTGTCGATCATTCTCTGTGACAGTGTGATCGAACGTCCGGTGTCGAGAGCGGTCATGGTGTTGCCTCCTGGAGCAGTCCGGCACGCACGGACTTCCACAGTTCGTCGGTGGGAGCGGGGTCGCGCGGGCCGGAGCCGGTAGGCAGGTAACCCGCGTCGGTGAAGTCCTTCGCCGTCAGAGATCCGACGACCAGATCTCGTAGGACCGGACCGTCCGCGATCGAGTCCCGCCACACTGCCTCCGGATCGACCATTCCGTTGGCGAGAATGCGCACGGTGTTGGTGTTGTGTACCCCGGCGAACATCTCGAACGTGCGGCAATTCTCGGTGTGGAACAAATATCGGAGCAACGCGATCATGGCATCCATCCCGAGCCCGTTTCCCCAGTCTTCCGGGTCGGCGAGAACCACTCCGAGATGGAACACACCCGAACCGATGACCCTGCAATGGAAAATTCCTGCCGCGCCGGTCCTCGATCCCTCGGGATGGATGTTCTCGGACTTGCGGATGATGGTGCCGAACCGCACAGCGGACGAGTCGGTGGCCATGTCTGTGGCACCGAGCGGACGCACCGAACTGCCTGCGAACAAACGCTGCGAGCCCGCGTCGAACACCCGTCGATACACCTCGGCGTGCTCGCGCGGATCGTGGGCGACAAGTTCTGTCCAGGCCCCGTGAAGATTCACGCCTCGGTCCTCCCGTCGGTGTGGGCAGGCCCATCGATATCCGTACGGATCCGGTCCACGATTCGTGCTCGGATGCGCCGGTGGCGCTCGACGAGTTCGCCCTCGCCGGATCGAAATCGAGCGAGACCCGCACCGGTCACCGAGAACACGACCCCGTTCCAATATCGTCCCGCGGCGAAGAATCGATCTCGCAGTTCGCCCTCACATCGAAATCCCTCGGAATCGAGCAGCGCCTGCAGCATCACGTCGTTGTACACACCGAACGTGATGTCGATGCGGCTGACCTCGACACCGAAACAGAGCAATCGAACGGCCTCGTCCAGTATCGGTGCCACGCCACGCCTGCGCAGCTCGTCGTCGTCCGCGGACCACAGGTCCAGTCGGAAATGACCGGGCGTCTGCATCCGATCTGCATGAATCACAGCGGTATTCGCGACCGCAGTGACGTCCCGGGCCTTTCCCCCACCTCCGTTGTCGGTACCGACCGCAAACGCGACGGCCGCGTCGGTCACGATGCGCCGGGCATCTGCCTCACGCATCCACCCAGGGCCACGTGTGGTCACCGTGGACGTTGGAGCCGCGCACAGTGTGCGGACTGCCCTGTCACTGTCGGACTCGGTCAGGATCGGAGTCGTAAGCTTGGTCGTCACGATTGCCTCCCGAAGTCAGGCCGATGCGGGATCGGACGATTCTTCGATCAGTTTCACGAAGTCGCGTACCCGCACTACGCTCCGCACGTCCTCCTCCGCGATCGAGACATGGTATTTCGCCTGCAGCTGCAGGACGATTTCGAGGACGCCCAGTGAATCGATGTCGAGATCGTTGCCGATCTCCGAGTCGAGCGTGACGGTCACCTCGTCGTCATCGAGATCGTTGATACGCGCGACCTCGGATGCGAACAAGTCGAGAAATTCGGTGGTATCGATGGCGTTCATGTCGATTCTCCTCCATGTGTGACGAAAACGATTCCTGCACTGACGGTTCGGACCAGGTATGGCCTTATCGAACTAAGGAGCATGCACCACCAGCGAGCACGAACTGCCTCCGAATCCGAAGGAGTTCACCAACGCTGTGGTGAGGTCGGGCGCATCGATCACCTCCCCCTCGCCGAGGACTGCGGTGGACGACCGAATGGGAGATTTCAAGTGCGTCGTACCGAAAAGCTTCGATCTCCGCAGGGATTCGAGGGCGAGTGCAGTCGACGCCAGACCGGCCGCGTGCACCGAGTGGCCGAGTTCGCCCTTGCAGGATGTGGTGACCACATCGGGGTTGTCGGCAGTCACCGCGGCATCGATAGCGTCCAGTTCGACCCGATCACCGTGCGTGGTTCCGGTCGCATGGGCCGATACCAAACCTATTCGAGTGCGCGACCGACCGATCGCGGTTCGCATACATGTGGCCTGACTGTCGATGTCCGACTGAGCGCCGCTGCCGAGGGTCCGAATACCCACACCACCGATCTGCGGAGTTTCCGGCACTCCGGGTGGCCCGACGAGGAAGACCCCTGCGAACGCACCCAACGCGGTGCCGTCGGCGCGTGTGTCGAAAGGCCGACAGTAGGTTTCCGAAGAGAGCGCGCCGGCACTGGCGAACGCGGCGGATTCGATGAACCTCGGTGTCATGGCGGCAACTACGAGAACGCGATTCGCCGCGCCCGATTTCGCCATGGTGGCGGCAACTGCGAGGGCCAGACCGCCGGACGCACAGGCGTGGGAGACAACAGCGTGCCGACGCGTATTACCCCGGACGGACTGTCCAGCCAGTGCCGGGTGCAGCCGTCCCGCCGGAAGTCCGTAGTCCTCGACATTTTCCGGCCGAGAAGTGCCCGGGGCCTGCGCTGCGGTCACGACGGGGATCCGATGGTCTTCGGCTACATCGGGATTCGCTTCGAGAAGGCGATTCACATGCTGTGAGCATGTCCTCGCGTGAGGCATCGGCACTCGTGCGAATGGTGTGCGGTCCCGGATCGAACGGACCGACTTCACCGGTCCGGCGCGGCGCGGGGCTTGCCACCGCGTAATTCAGAATACTCGCGTACATGGTGACTCCTCTTTCCCTCCGAGGTAGTCCGAGACGATTCGAGAGAGCCCTCGTCGGTCGAACTTTCCCGAATCGGTGATCGGAACATGCTGCTGCGCAATCGAAACGACATCGCGGACTCGAAACCCAGCCGGGAACGATCGAATCCGCTCGCGGTACGCCGCCACATGCGGTTCCAGGGGGCCTGCACCCGGCCCCGCTACGAGTGCGACAACCAAGCGGGGCGTGCCTCGGCCGCGCGGGTCCACCTGTACGGCAGTCACATCGACGACATCACGGGAAACGTCGCGCAGGCGGTCCTCGAGAATGCTCGAGTGCAGTTTCGTTCCGTTACCGATCAAGATCCCGTCGCTGCGTCCGACGACGACCAACGCGCCCGACTCGTCGAAGCGCCCGACGTCGCCTGTATGCAACCACCCGTCGTGCGAAACATCGGGCGCGGGCACGACGCGACCGGTACCGGGATGCCACACGCGGGAGGCCACACTGGGACTGCGTACCTCGATGTCCCCGTCGACCGACACGCGAACCTCGGTGCCGCGCAGGGGCGTGCCCACCGAGTGCTCCCGGTAGCCTGCGCCGTAGGAAATGGAGACATTGGGGCCGGCCTCGGTCAGACCGTATCCGTTGTGCAACGGTGCGTCGGCGCCGGCGAACGTCTCGACCAGTGCCCGGGGTACGACCTCGCCGCCCACACCACGCACCTCGAGGCGACGCAGGGAGTCGAGCAAAGCCCTGTCCTCACGCATCGCACTTGCCAGATAGCGCCAGACACCGGGAACGGTATCGAGAGTCGACAGCTCCCCCGCGACCAGAGCGGCGGTGATGTGTGAGAAGGAGGTGGGCGCGAACATGATCGGCATACAGCCACCTGCGTGAGCCAGATTGACGACGCTGAATCCGTACGAACTCGTCGGGGAAAGCGCCAGCCCGTACCTGCTCGTCGGCTCGGTGCCGAGCCGCTCGCTCGTCGCCCGCAGCTGATAGTCGAGCGAGTCGTTCGACCACAGCGAGTATCTCGCCACGCCCAGCGTCCCCGATGACGTGGCGAGCGCAGCGGTGTCCGAGGGTGCGTCGGCGTCGAATGCGGCGATCTGGACCGTCACCGATGGAGCGACGGTCGGCATCGCGAAGGAGATACGTTCGGCGACGGTGAACGCAGCCCGCTGACGCGAAGGACCACCGAGGACCAGAGGCAGTCCGAGCTCCCGGCTCGCGGCGTGGACGTACACGAAGGCCTGCGGGTCTTCCGGCGCGAGCACGGCGCGTCCAGCGGTCGGGACCCGCACGAGCGCGTCGCGAGCGCTGCGCACTGCGGCAGGATCGAGCCGATGAGGATGCATCGCACCCGGGCTCACGATTGTTCACCGATGCTGGTGACGGTCATGGACCACGAGTTCGCGTCCGCGTTCTCACGCATCACCTCGACCAGAATGCCCAGCCGACATCCGGTGCTTTCCGACAGCGATTCGAGCACCAGCTCGGCAGTCGCCGGATCGTCTCCGAGGACCAGTGCAGCTCCCTCCCACCCCGCCTTGGTGAGGCGGCCGAAGACTCGGCACCCGTCGGCGTTGAGTACCTCGGTGGGCAGAGCGGGACGCTCGGACTTCTCGACGGCCGCGTATTCTGCTGCGGTCCAGTCGATCAACTCGGATGACGCCACAACCACGTCGGCGTGCCACCGGTCGGACTCGATATCCGGGTCGAGGTCGAGCTGAGCCAGATAGGACGCAATGTGTTTGCCCACCTGCGTGTTCCACCGTAGAAAGTCGAGCTCGCCGAGTTCGGTGCGGACAGAACGGCCGATCACGATGCCACCGCCCTCGGCTGGACCGCGGCCCGCTCGAGCTCTGCCGAAAGCAGGATGGGACGGCCGACCGGCGAGCCGCCTCGGTGCTGTACCCACGACGACCGAACGCCGTGACCGCCGAAGGGCAGGTGTCCGTCCTCGTAGTCGAAAGGACTGACACCGAACGTGTTACGGAAAGTTCCGATGGTCCCGTTCTGCTCGAGCGCGGGTTCGCCGAAACCGAAAACGTACATTCCGCCGGCGGCGACGGGATCCCCGTGCAGGTAGTTCTCGACGTCGGCCCAGTCGTCGTAGATCGCGATGTCGAACATCGGACCGAAGTATTCGGGGCATTCGGCCGACAGCTCGGCGATGTCGCGAACGGCCACAGTGATCGGCGCGTGTGTCGGATGACCACTGGTCTCGCCGGTCCACACCACTCGGTCGCGCAGTGCGTGAGCTTGATTGCGGAACTGGCGGTAGGCGTCATCGTCGAGCAACGGCACGTTGACCAGACCCGGTGTCCGATTGTCCGCGGTGACCGCGATGTCACCGAGCAGGGACACGATCGTGTCGACCACGACGTCCGCAACCGAGGAGTGGACGAAGATGACGTCCGGGCACAGACAGTCCTGCCCGTTGTTGTACATCCGACTTCGCACAACACTCTCGCACGCGGCCGGTAGGGCACCCGGGGCCGACGCAGAGCCGATGACGGCCGGATTCGGCCCGGCACCGAAGCCCAGGAAGGTGGAGTCGTTCAGCGATTCGGCAAGTCGATAGCCGTTCTCGGGTCGACCGTTGAACACCACTGTGCAGCCGTGCGAGACGTCCAGAAACTCGCGCTGCGTGTAGTCACGCATCCGAACGTGGTCCGGCAGGTGGTCGGCAAGTACGTTCTGCAGGGCAAGGTACTGCTTCTTGATGCGGGAGGCAGGCCGTACGAGTACGTCGTCGAGAAACAATCCCGGCAGCAGCATGAAGAGGCCGAGGCTGTACAGGGCGTTGTTGGACGGCAGGTAGACCCGCAGCCGGTTCGAGCGATCCGCTCGGCGGTACGCAGGTGCCTCGACGTGGGCGGTTCGCAGGAGGTGAATCGTGTCGTCGATCTCGGTACGGACGCTGTCCAACGTGGCGATCTCGGTGAGGACGTCGGTGATGCGATCGGACGCGGCCTCGATCGCATCGGCTGTGCGATGCCCTTGCATCAGCGCACCGTCGCATTGTGTTCGGCGCATCTCAGCCTCCGTTCGGGCTGCCACACGGAAGGGTGCAGTCGCCGATTCGGTAGGTGACCTTGTCCGCGGTGTCGAGCACGGCACCGTCGGCGTTGACGAATTTCACGACGGTCACCGCACTGTTCGCGGGATCGTCGCGCAGATACTCCATGATTGCCCGTGCACCGCGGCCTGCGGGCTCCCACCGCGAGTCGGTGACGGACGACTCGACGCGGACCACCGCCGCGGACTCCGCACCGATACGGTCCACTTCGCAGGCCCAGTCGACCGTGCCGCAGGCATCCTGGAACGAGGCGGCACCGAGTCCGGAGAGGACTGCCTGCTGCGCGGCCTCACCTGCTGCCCGGTCCTCGGTGGTGCCGAAACTGTTGACGACGGCGCATCCGGTGGCCAGGAATGCCGCACTCGCCAGAGTGCAGGCGACCGCCGAGCGACGCCAGGGGTGGGTGATCATCGGTGTCTCCTTTCGACTACGTGAATTTCGATGCCGGAGTGCGTGTCGGGCGCGGTCCGCTCCCTCGCTGCGACAGCGATGGCCCCCACCGAATGCGTGATGTCCTCGACCGTCGGCAGACCGGTGCCGCGCGCCGCAGCCTCGCGACGGCGTTCGGCCGCCGCCTCGGGTTCACGCAGATCCATCAGATGGGCGGCGGGTGAGCCCTCCACCATGTCACTGACGACGATGTGCAGGGGGGTGGAGCATCCGACTACCGAAAACCTGCGTCGCAGAAGCTGTTCCCCGCGATGCTTGCTCGCAGCGATGTGGCGATAGCTGTCGAACTCCGGTACTGATCCGTACCGATGCGACTGCAAGCTGGTCATGAAGAGCACCGCACTGCTCGGGGTCAGGAGGTAATCGAGTTCCTCGACCAGAGCCAGTTGCGCGTCCGCATTGACCAGATCGGCGTACCCCTCGGGCGCTCCGTGCTCCATCCCGCCTGCGGCGTTGAGCACCAGTACGTCGAGGGTTGTGTGTCGGGCCGTGACGGCGGCGGTCAGCGCACGCCGGCCCGATGTCGTCGTGATGTCGGCTCGGACGGCGCGAATGTCGCTGTGCCGATACTGCGCCCGGATCGAGGAGACCACGCAATCTGCGCGGCGTTGCTTCTCGCGATAGCAGAACACGACCGAGAACCCGCGAGCCACGAGAGCTCGGCACAGGGACGCGCCGATGCCGCGGGAACCACCCGTCACTACGGCGAGTGGCTCCGGCTGGGATTCGATGGCGTGCATCGTCAGAACACCCCCGGCAGCCACGAGGACGTTCGTCCGGTCGCAAGTGCGAGGGCGGTGACGATACCCGCTGTGCCACTTGCGAAATCGTCCTGCGCTCGGATCGCTCCCGCTCCGGCTGCCGCCACTCGGCCGGCGACATCTCCACAGAAGGCGTCCACGCCAGGAACGATCTGATCCAGGCACCGATCGAGGTGCGCCTCGTCGAATGCCCTCGAGCGGAGCAGATGTGCGTTGGCGACGATGCCGCCGGCGATGCCGGTGTAGAGGCCGGGCGCCACACCGATCCGCGAGCACGCTCCGTGCTGGACCTGCCCCAGAAACCGATGATCGAGAGTGGACAGGTCGTCCAATTCATCTGCTGCAACGACGAATCCGCAGTTCCCGCGATCGAGATACGCGAGAAGGCGGCTGTGTCCGTCCCAGTGATGGGCCGCTCCGCTCTCGTGGTCGAGGTAGGTGGAAGCTTCATGGTCGAGCAGAGCTCGGACGGTGTCGGCGTAGTCGTCCTTGGGGATCACGCGGTGCATTCGTCCCAACGCCAGCGCGATCCCCGATGCGCCCCCCAGCAATCCGGTCGGTATCGGGGCCGCCGATCGAAACGCCTCATGGACCCGCTCCACGAGGATGTCGGCGGACTTCTCGACGATCTCGAGATCGATCGATCGCGAATCCCGTCGGTAGTGCCACAGCCCGCACAAGATGTACCCGGCAACCCCGGCACGCAGACTCATCGACGCCCGGTCGGTGTCTGCTGTCTCGACCATCCGTTCGACAAGCGCCTGCGCTCGGTCGTCGAGACCGAGTACCGAGGCGATCACCGAATTACCCGTCCATCCGTCCAGCAAGCCGGCATGGTGTTCGCCGAACACGTCGAGGTGGCGTCCGAGCCACAGGTCGTATCGGTCGACGAGCCCGTCCGGGACGGCTCCGGCACACCAGAGTGCCCACAGCACTCCGGGCAGGCCGTGACTCACTCCGAAACGACCCGACAGCTCGAATCCGGCGGGCCCGCACTGCACCGGGTGCTCGGCGTCGGGGTCGACAGCACCCGCCAGAGACCCGGCTGCGGCGTCGAGCAATTCCTCCCGTGTGCGGGGGCGCCGGCCGCGCAGCGACCCCGTGTCGGCACGCAGACCCGCACAGATGCGGCCCGTCCACGTCGCATCCAAATCGAAGGTGCGACGGGCATGATCGATCACCCGCTCGGCACCCTGATCGACGTACGACACCATCGGCATCATGGGCGCGTACAGGTACAGTTCGGTCGCCGCGACGGCGTAGCTGTCGATGTCACGGCCGCTCCCGCCGATGCGGAAGAAGCCCTGTGCGCCGACGAAGTCGGACTTCACGTCGCCGAACGGCAGTGCGCCCTCGAGATCGACGAACCACAGCCGGGCGTCCGGGCCGGGACCGACGATGATGTTGGCTGGATGGATGTCGCACGCCAGATAACCAGCATCGTGAATCGCATCCACCATCGCTCGCAGTCGCACGCCGATGCTGTCGATGATGTTTCGGAACCGCTCGGAATCGATTCGCGAGAGTGGTTCGTCGGGTGCCGAGCGCAGCAGGGCGGGGTTGTGGGATGCCGACCACTCCTGCAAGGTCTGTCCGGGCGCGAATTCGTAGACCAGGAAGTCGCTGTCTCCCTGAGTGAAATATTCGATCACTCGTGGCACGTAGCCTGTGTGCGCAAGTGCCCGCATCGCGGCATACTGCCGCCTCAGGCGAGTGGTTGCCGGGACCATCCCCGCGTCGTAGCCGGTGTGGTGCCTCGCTTCTTTCAACACGACCTCACGCCCGGCGGTGTCGCTGCCTCGATAGACGCCTCCGGTATTGGAAAAGTGCAAGGCACCGCTGATTCGGTAGACGCGGCCCGCTCCGGCCGATTCCGGTCGACCGGTTGCACCGTCTTCGGTCTTCTCGTCGAGTATTGCCGGGCGAGTGACAAATTCGGGATCGTAGGGAGTGATCCCGCGCCGGTCGGGGACTGCCCGGCCCTGCGGATCGAAGATGACGGGAACAGACGCCCCGTTCTGGTCACGGCCCAGGATCCGCCGAAACCCGCCGTACCTCAGATGCACGATCGAGCCTCGAACTCGGTGGCTGCCCAATACTGCGGGGCCGGTCTCGTCACTGAATTCCGCCAGCAGGATGCGGACCAGTTCGTCGAGGTCGGTGTCCTCGGATGGGTAGAGAACGAACGATTTTCCGCTCGCCTCGCGCGGCGCATACTTGCCGTTGAGCGCCCATGCATATTCGAGGCGCGTCAGGTGTTTGAACGGTATCGCCCGTTCGATGCACAGTTCGGTCGCTCGTTCGATGACCGCCCGAGTTCTCGGTACGGACGGCGCGAGGTGAACTTTCCAGCCTTGGTCCTGCAACTGCCGACCCGGTGGTACCGAGACCGTCCACGGACCGGACGTACTGCGATTCCACGCGGCAGGCAAACAGGTGCCAGCTGCACCGACGAGGCCGTGCGGAACCGCAGCAAGATGCGGATTGGCTTCGGTATCGAGGTTCCACCGATCGAGAGGCGCGAACCAGCGCCGATCAGCGAGAGTGGACAGGTAGTCGTTCACGCCGACACCCCGGCGAAATCGTTGCCGCCGGCGACAGCAGCGTCGAGGACCGACATGCAGTCCCAGAGCGGCGGTGCGACCCACGCATCGCGTTCTACGCTCGCGCTGGGGCGAGCGACAGGTTCGATGACCGTGACCCCGCTGCGAATACGCAGGTCGTTCAGCATCGTCTCGACGGCTGGATTGGCGTCGGCCCCGGGCGGAAGATTCGGAGCCAGCACAACGGGAGCGAGGGTGCTGAGCACACTGCTGAGAAACGGAGTCGAGGCGTCGAGCCGGTGAATGCACGCCAGGGTGTTCAGCGAGGCGGGATACACGAGAACGGCGTCGTGCACTGCGAGCCAGGTGTGCGGCGACGGCGACTTCGCGAGAAGAGTGGGGTCGTCCCAACGGTCCATGGAAACGGACGAGCCCAGTAATGCCGAAATACTTTTGGGACTGACGAAGGTCGCGGCACTATCGGAAAGGTTCACATGCACGGAAACATCCGGGCGCTGAGCCTTCAGCCAGTTCAGAGCTACGGGAAGGAAACACGAATTCAACGTTCCGGTCACATGAATAAGAATGTTCATCTTCGCCTCGGTCCGTAGTATGGTTCTTCTCGATTCTTTTCGCTCGGTGAATTCTTACATCACCGAACTTTCGGCACCGCTGAATGCTGACGCGGGACATCCGGTCCTGACGGAGTCGAAACCGGATGTCCCGCAAGCACACTGGGTCAGCAGCCGCTGCTGGAGAACGAGGCGAGCAGCTCGCTGGACGCCGAGTCCGACTCGAGGGTCTGCAGCTTCGTGATGTCGGTGACGTCGATCATGAGATTCCCTTTCAGTTGGGTTTCGTGGAGCCAACCTCCACACAGAAAACATTAAAAGCATCGATAGAAGAAATGCAAGACCATTTTCAAAATTATTCGAGATTATTTTCCGACAGAATTCGGACACGCCGAAAAGGCACACCGTATTACGGAGCGCCTTTTCGGGCAATTGATTCCATTGTTTTTCCGAGAGCACACGACCCGATCATCCGGGCGCTGTCGCCTGCGGAGTGTCAGCGTGCGCCGACCTTCTCCGCGCCGGCCCTACCCTTGACCCACAGAGGGCCGAACACCAACCATCCGATCGTGATGATTCCGACCGGTTGCACGACGTTCTTCAACGCAGCAGCCTGCTGCTCGTCGGCGACGGTGTAGGCCAATCCAAATGTCACCACCAGAGCAATCACTGCCGCTCCGAGCCACTTGACGAACGCTCTCACTTCGCGCCGGTACGCGGCCTCACCGTTCTTCGGGACCTTCTCCGGTGCCGGGCCGCCCGCAAACCTGTGAGCAAAACGCACGTCGAGCCACGACACGGTCGAATGCGCGAACATCACCGTCCATCCGAGGTAGATCCCGGCGAGCTGATGAGCGAAGGACACCTCTCCGCCGCGGCGCAGATCCAGCGCTACCGCGACGATCAGGACGATATCGAGAACGGGCAGCAACGAGAGGAGAACTGTGCTTGTACGTCGCATCCGAAGGACATATCGGACGGTGGTTCCGCCCAGCACGAGAATCCAGAAGCCGATCTCGCAGGCCGCGATCGTCAGCAGAATCGGATTGTCCATTCTTTCCTCCTGTTCACCGGTGCGATCCGGCTTTCGGGCATGCTTCGACAATGCCCTGGCAGAGACACGAAAACGAGTGTGCTTTCTCAGCGATCGGCATGTTCAACCGCACACCGTCGGGATGAGATATGTCATGTGAGCGGTCCAGTCCTCGTCGACGCGACCGCGAGGGCATCGCACGGACGTCCGGTGCCACCGTCTCGGCCGCGCTAACATTCGCTCGGTACCGGTCGCCGAAGCTCGGCGGACCGCGGAGATCACCGGAGGCGGGAGCGCTGTGGACGATCTGACGGTCGTGGTGGCCGACGACGAAGGCACCATCAGGTCCGCCTTGGTCGAGCTGATGGATCTACGCCCTGGGCTGTCCGTCGTCGGCGGGGCCGCCAACGGGGCCGAAGCGGTAAAGCTCGCCAAGGCACTGACCCCCGACGTCGCGCTGCTCGACGCCGACATGCCGGTGATGACAGGCATCGAGGCCTGTGCCGTGCTCGCGCCGCTCGGGATCAAAGTGGTCATCCTGACAGCGAGCGTCTCCGCCTCGACCATGCGTGAGGCCATGGCCGCGGGTGCATCGGGTTACGTCACCAAATCCACCGCAGTGGAGCAACTTTCGGAGATCATCGTGAAGGTCGCCGGCGGAGCCTCCTACGTCGACCCGCAGCTGGCCGCGACCATCATCGCTGCACCCGAGAATCCGTTGAGCCCGCGGGAGATCGAGGTGCTGCGGCTCGTGCTCCCCGGAACACCCGTGGTGGACATCGCACAGGAGCTGCAGCTGGCCGTCGGTACGGTTCGGAACTACCTGTCCTCCGCGATGGCCGCGCTCGGTGCACGCAATCGGCACGAGGCCGCGCGCCTGGCCGTGGACAAGGGCTGGATGTAACCATCTCGATTCCGCCGTCCTTCGGTCCACTGTCACAATTCGAACCGACTCGTTCCAGTGCCAGAGATCAGGATCCGCGTATGAGAGACACCGGTCCCACCCGTACATCCGTCCCCGAGCCCGCCGAGGCGAACACGGCGCTCGGTGTGCGGGCCGATGGATCCGGTTACCTTCGTGCCGGCAGCGTCTACGTGGCGTCGACCCTCTATTTCCTGGCCTGGGGCTCGGTCCTGACGTTCGTCGGACGTACCCCGCTGCAATGGTCCGACGCACAGACGTGGATCTGCGTCGGCCTCACGGCGGCCGCGTTGCTCGGCTTGTCGGCACTCATCACCGGCACCACACGCGGCACCGACGTGCGCGGCAGGCGGTTTCGACGCTTCGTCCTGCTCTACGGCGCAGTCGCCGTCGTCGGTGCCGCGCTGTGTACTGTTGTCGGCCGAACCGCGTCGGGCGAACTGCCGTGGCTCGCGACGCTCATCCTGATCTGCATCGCCTTCGCGACAGCGATCGTCTCGGCGTCCTGGGGGCTTGCAGGGGCATCGGCTGCAGTCGCCGGATCCTTCGTCATCACCGACAGCGTGGCGTCCGTCTGGCTGTTCGCGACAGTTGTGGCGGCCAACCTGGTGTACGTCCGGCTGGTGCTCTGGATCTTCGGTCTGATGCGACAACTCGACGCCGCGCGAAAGACCATCGGATCGATGTCGATCGAACGCGAACGGCTGCGTTTCGCCCGTGATCTTCACGATGTCGTAGGGCGCTCGCTCACGTCCATCGCGCTCAAGTCGGAACTGGCCCTGCGTGCCGACATCGACTCGGCCACCAAGGATTCCTACGTGCGTGACACTCGCGACATCGCACACCGCACACTCTCCGACATGCGATCGCTGGTGCGGGGCTACCGCGAGATCGACCTCGCTTCCGAGTTGGACGATGCACTGATGATGCTCCGATCGGCGTCGGTGTTCGTCGAGGCCAACGGCGATGCCGGTGCCGAGCTGGACGAAGACAGCGCGCGTGTGGCGGCGTGGGTGATTCGCGAGGCGATTACCAACGTTCTCCGGCACGCTCCCGAGGCGACGGAGTGCACCATCCACATCGAGGGTCGCACCGTCGAAGTGACCAACGATGGGGTGCCCGAACTCGCATCGATGAACCCGGAACACCACGGCGGCAACGGCAGCGGACTGAAAGGCCTGCGCGAGCGCGTCCGCGCGGTCGGCGGCACGCTCGAATCCGGCCGCGACGGGGCACTGTTCCGGGTGCGGTGCCGTCTACCGGGGGCTTCGGCGTCCAAAGTGACGCGGCGTCGAAAGTCGTCGGCCGCCGGTTGAACCGGTTCCGACGGTAAGCGCGACCGGATTGGGCAGAAAAGGATCCTCAGCCACCGCTCGCGCGTAGACGATGCCCGGCACACCGGTCATCAGGGACAGTTCTGCCACCGCCCCGCCGTACCCGGTTCGATACCCGCGTCGGCCTATCGTGCGAACCAGGCGAGCACCGCGGGCCCGTGCCGCTTCGAGCAGGTGCTGCGCGTTCAGCAGCACCCCGAGATGAGTGAGGGCCAAGACGATTCCGGACTCGCCGTGACAGATGGTGTCGTCCTTGTCCGCCGATTCCGCGTCCACCAGGTTTGCGAGCGTCAGGGCCCGGTCTCGCTCGCCCATTCGGTACGCGATCTCGGCATGCGCGAGAAGAATTCCGGTTCGGCCCCAACACCACGACGGTCCGGCGTTACGCGGTTCCTTCTCGTTCTCGACAGGCCGAGCCAGCAGTTCCAGGAGTTGTGCGCGGTGATCCTCGGACCCGAGGGCGGCGTCGGCGCGGCACAACGCCCAGGCCACCCCGTCCACCCCGTGAGCCAGGCCCCGGAGGTCGTCCGGACCGGAGGCCGCGAGCCGATCCGACAGGACCCTGGATCCAACCTGGAGAACACCGGGGACAGTGCTCGCGTCGCTTGCGGCCAAAGCGATCGCGCCTGCAATTCCGCCGACGACGTCGAGAGGTCGGGACGCATCCACAACGGCCTCCAGAACCGATGCGATGGTCGCAGCAGCCCGGCTGTCGTCACCGTCGACGCGTGCACTTTCTCGGAGCAGCCATGCCGTAGCGAGGTCGCCGGTGTACGGGCAGGGGTCGACGACGCCGTCGCGCGTGACCGCGGCTGCGGCGAGGGCGCGTAACGACGTGGTGTGCTTCGCAAGTCGCCGCCGCCACCGCACATCCTCGGACCGGCCCGCCAGAGCGGCGGTGAGAAGCAGCACTCCTGCGCCGTCGTACAGCGATCGATCCGAGGACACCAGCGTCGCACGTCCATCGGCGGCCGGTAGCGATTGCACCAGTCCGATGGCCGTACGGTCGGGCGCGCAGACCGCGCGGGCCGCAATGCGCCGTGTGACCCGAGCCAGGGACGAGAACACGTCGGGGTCGATCGTTGCCCGGTGCAGATCCGTTCTCGACGACGCGTCATTGCACGGCGCCGAATGCGAGTCTGCCGGAACCACCGTCGAGATTGCGGATCTCACGAGATGCTCCGTGGCCACGATCGGAGTGCGCAGTGCGGCATCGAGGCAGCGATGGGCGCGGTTCCGTGCGGTGTCCGAGACCGGAGACAGAGCCGTCGACCGGTCGTTTCCGGATTCGATCAGTTTCGTCGATCCCACTCTCGTCACGAAACGCGGCACATCACCTCGCCGCAGCGCATCCAGCTCCAGGGTCAGTGCGGCGCGCCCACCTGCGACACTCGGCGGAATCAACGCGAGAAGTTCTTCGCGTGCTGCGTCGCTCGACAGATACCGTGGATGGGCGGATGCGTTCAGGAACGCGGCGTACACGGCCGTCGGACGCAGTACCCGGCGCATCTGGACGTCGGTATGTGCATCGATGACGCCGCGGACCGCGTCGGCGTGCCGGCGAAGTGCGAGAGTCGCTGCCGTGCAACCGGCCACCACCTCCTCTGCGTATCGGCCGAACTCGATCGGAACCCCACCACGGTGGGGCCGGTGCGAGGCCATCGTGGTGACGATCGGAACGTGGCGGGCCGACACCGCATCGGACCCGTCACCGGTGATCTCCACTGCCATCGCGCCCTCGCCCGGCCGCTCGACGACGTCGGACACCGCAGCGATCGAGTCGCTCGACGACGGCAACATGGAGGTTCCGAGCGGTCCGTCACCGAGGACAGCGGCCAACAGGTCGTAGTGGTCGCCGGTGTCGGGAGGCTTCTCGGTAGTCGGATGCAGCAACGTCTCCACGTCGACGGGGACGGGGAACTCACCGTCGGCGATGACGTTCTCGACATGGATATCCGTGGTCCCGATGGCACCGAACAGGGCCAGCAGTTGCCCAAGACGCCGATGGAACCTTCGTGCCGGAGCGTCACCGGGTGGCAACTGTTCCCTCTGCACGTACTGCTGCCACCCGTAACCATCGCCGGCGACGAAGACAGGAATTTTCAGGTTCAAGTCGGGTTGGCCGGAGAGGACATCGACGAACGCTCGCAGCATGCGATCCGGACCGAAGTCGCGGCTCTTGTAGACGACGGTGTGCCCGCCGATTCGTACGAGGGCGACGTGTCGGCCCCCTGCGTGGGAATCGCCGAGTGTGCAGTCGATACCGGTGAGGCGACCCGCCCCGACCAGCCCCTCGTTCACGAGAGCGACTCGATCCGCAACGAATGCAGCCACTATCGCTTCGCACTGTTCGAGACGTCCCGATACGATCGCGGCCATCCGCCCGGCCAGCAGCGGATAGCGCGCGACGGTCTCGTCGACATCGTGTAGCGAGAAAGCCCGCAGAGCGGACGTTCCCGAGTCGTCGGCAGGAAAATCGTGTCGGACGCGGAAGTCGTGGAAGTGTTGCACCAGTGGCAGAGCCATCAGCCTCGACAGTTCGGCGATCAGGTCCCCCATGACGGACTCGACCACTGCCGTCGAATCCACGATCTCGGGTGAGCCGACCGCTGCCAGTGCCGTCCACAGCCGGTCGCGTGAATCGTCCTCCACGGCCCGCAGAACGCGCCGCGCGAGGCAGGCCACGGTCAGCTCGGGCCCGGTATCGAGCATGTTCGGCTCGGACGCGGCCGCGCCGACACGCACCCCTGGGGTCTAGTTGCAGAGCCAGGTGACGCACGTCGTGGTCGGAAAGCCAACCGGCACCGAGCCTTCGGCGCGGGTTTCGAGGGCCGTTCCCTGTGCCGCGACAACGGCAAGGGCGGCCAGGTCAGGCGCTAGGAGTTCGACGGTCGGTGCGGGTGCCGGGGCACAGGATGTTGCGCTCATGAACGTCTCCACTTCGTGATCAGTACGAACGGTCCGGGTACCGACCAAGCTAGCGGGATCCTTCGGCGCCCGAAACACAGGTGTGTGGGAGTGCCAAATGTCATCGATGACACCACTGTGCGATACACACATGGTTGCCCTGCCTGGGTCGACAACCCGATCGGATGGTGTCACAGCGTGGACTGTCAGCACGCCTGTGCCATGCCCGGCGGCTACGATTCGAGCGGGTTCGCAAAGACGACCCCAGGCTCGTGCACACACCGGCGAGGCCGGGTACGCGAACTACCTGATCGAGGGGTGGGCGAGGGTGACCGAATCGGTGCTCGGCTCGAATGTGGTGGTGACAGAGCCTGCGGTCGATGTGACCGGGCAGCTCGAACGCGCGTTGTGGCGCGCGTGGGCTCCCGGTGAGGGGCCGGGTTCAGCTGTGCTCGCCGGGATCACGGGAGGCGACATCACCGTCGACGACGTGGAGGCGTGCGCCTCGGCGATCCTCGACCTGGGCCCCACCGCGGTTCTCGAAGCACTCCAGAACGGAGCCCGATGGTCGCGGTTCGTCGAACGTCTCACGCGCCCGACGGCGTGCCGCACCACAGCGTCGGAACCTCTGGCCCGTTCCGAGTGCGCACGAGAAGTCATGAGGTGGCTGCATCTCAGCACCGGTACCGCACCCCTGGCGATGCTCCGTTCGGTGGTGCCGGCGGCGACTCGCCTCGACGACGCATTGGACGAACTCCGAAATTCGGGAGCGATTCGATCGAGGTGTCCGTCGTCGCAACACGGGACCACCGGTACAGGGACGCGGGCAGCACTGGCTCTGAGCCAGCTGGGAAGCGCCGCCGACGAAGTGCGTATCTGGGCTACGAAAAACGGTGGAGCCGAATCGATCTCGCGAATGTATCGCACCATCGATCGCTGGGTACTCGACGAATTATCGGCCGCAGCAACCACTCCGAGTGCGTCCGCCACGGCGATATCGTTGCGTAGACACGGTCTGGTGGCCATGGAGCGAAGTGCCCGGGCCGGCCGGTGGGAGGATGCCGCACGCCTCGCCGAACTGCTCGCGCCCCCGCTCGCAGCGGTGGGGTTGCACCGAGCGCTACACGGTGTTGTCCGAACTGTGCTGGGACATGCATCATCGACACCGTCGGTCGACGAGGCGCTTCGGACCCGGTTGCAGACGGTCTCGGCGCACCTGTGTCTGGCCGGCGGCGACATCTACATATGCCGTCATCTGCTCGAGACCGTCGATCGCGATTCACCGCAGGCGCGTTCGCTGCGGTGGCGAGCCGAGATGACTACGGCGGTCTGGGCCTCGCAGTACGACCCGGCGTCCGTACTCACCGTGGTCGCATCGGCCTTGCTGACCGGTGGGTCCTACAGCGTGGCGGCCGGCGTGACGCTCGACCTCATCGCGCGGTTGCTTCACGACGGTCGTCTCGCGGACGCGCACGACGTTCTCGCCGTAGCCGGCGGGTATGCAGCCGTTGGTGGTGACGATCTCGTCCTGGCAAGGCTGCACGTCACCTCGGCAATTGCAGCGCAACTGTCCGGGGACACCCCCCGAGCACGAGCGGGTATGGATGCCGCTCACCTCATCGCAGCGGTGCACGGTGCCCACGCATTCGTGCATGTGGTCTCGTACTCGACCGCGTCTCACCGTCACGGCGTCCGGGGGGACTCCGGGTGCGTCGTAGTGGAGGCGAGCGATATTCTCGCCTCCACTCCACTGGAGATCGATCACCGACACGTCATGGCGATGGCCGCAGCCGATCACGGACCCGGTTGGACCGGCCGCCGGGTCGGATCTGCCGGTCCTCTGCTGAACGCAATCGCGGCAATGTACACGACCGGCGAGAGCATGCGTCCATTGGAATCGATCACCCGGCAGGCGGTATCGGCACAACGCACATCCCTTCCCGCTACGGCTGCGCCCTCGGCCGCTGTCGACGCCGCGCTGACCGACCGTGAGTGTCAGGTCGCGGAGCTGGTGGCAGCCGGCCTCTCGAACGTCGAGATCGGTGCCAGGTTGCACATCTCGAGGTGGACGGTGGTCTCGCATCTTCGCAACATCATGCGCAAATGGGACTGCACTACCCGCGTCGAAGTCGCTCTGCGACATCGTTCTTGACCGGCACCACGCCGAGCAGGCGTCAGCCTCTGCGTTGCCGAGCTACGTCGGCCAATACGACGCCCGCCGCCACCGATGCATTGAGTGATTCCACCGGCCCTGCCATCGGGATCGACAGGATGTGGTCACAGGTCTCGCTGACCAGACGCGAGAGGCCCTTGCCCTCGGATCCGACGACGATGACCACGGGACCCTTGCCGTCGAAGGTGTCGAGTTCGGTGTCGCCGCCGGCATCGAGGCCGACGACGGTGACGCCCTTGGACTGCCAATCCTTCAGTGTGCGAGTCAGATTGACCGCGCGCGCGATAGGCAGGCGAGCTGCAGCACCGGCACTGGTTCGCCACGCCACTGCGGACACGCTCGCGCTACGACGCTGCGGGATCACGACGCCGTGGCCACCGAATGCCGCCACCGAGCGCACCACTGCGCCCAGGTTGCGCGGGTCGGTGATGTTGTCGAGCGCCACGAGCAGCGCCGGTTCCTGGTGCGTGCGCGCGTTCGAGATCAAATCGTCGGGGTGTGCGTAGCGGTACGGCGGCACCTGTAGCGCGAGGCCCTGGTGCAATCCGTTGGCGCTGAGCTTGTCCAGGTCGGAGCGAGGCACCTCGAGGATGGAAATGCGCGCATCGCCCGCTCGCTGGACGGCTTCCTTGAGTCGATCGTCGCTGTCGGTCCCCACTGCGACCCACAGGGCCGTTGCCGGCACGCCTGCCCGCAGGCATTCGACAACCGGGTTGCGGCCGAGCACCACCTCTGGGCCGTCCTCGGCCTTGCGTCCGGCCGGCCTGCTGCCTGCGCGGCCACCGGTGGTGCCGCCGCGGTTCTGCGCGGACTTCTCGGCGAGCTTCGCCCGGCGCGCGGCGGGATGCTTGGTGCGCTCGGAGGCGGGAGGCGTCGCGCCTCGTCCTTCGAGGCCCTTACGCCGCTTGCCTCCGGAACCGGCGACCTGCCCCTTCTTGGTGCCGTCCTTGCGGATTGCGCCGCGCCTACTCGAATTGCCTGCCATCACAAACCTGCTTCGTCGGTCTTGCTCGTACCCAGCGACCATTCGGGCCCGTTGGGTGTATCTGTCACGTCGACTCCGGCCTTGGCCAGCCTCGTCCGTATCTCGTCTGCGGCGGCCCAGTCCTTGGTCGCCTTCGCCGTTGCTCGACGCTCCAGCTCGGCATCGACCAATACGCCGAGCGCACCGAGAGCTGCTGCGTCGGAACCACTGTCGCTGGACCAGTGCGGGTCGAGCGGGTCGACGCCCAGAATGTCCAGCATCGCCCGCACACTTCCCGCGTACTCCACCGCGGCCGGTAGGTCACCGGACTCGAGTGCGGTATTGCCGAGGGTGACAGTGGCGTGAATCTCCGCCAACGCCTTGGGAACTCCGAGATCGTCGTCCAGGGCTGCGGCGAATCCGGCGGTCCACTTGCCCATGGGTACCTCACCGGCGCGCTCGACGGCTCGCCGGACGAACCCCTCGATGCCCCGATACGTCACGGCCGCGGTCTCGAGCGCGGTGTCCGAGTACTCGAGCATCGACCGGTAGTGCGCGCCACCGAGGTAGAACCGAAGCTCTTGCGGGCGAACCTTTTTCAAAACGTTGGGCACGGAGAGAACGTTGCCGAGGGACTTCGACATCTTCTCGCCGCCCATCGTCACCCACCCGTTGTGCAGCCAGTACCGCGAGAAGCCGTCTCCGGCCGCCATCGACTGCGCCCGCTCGTTCTCGTGATGCGGAAACACCAGATCGAGCCCGCCGCAATGGATGTCGAAGTCCGCGCCGAGGTAGTTCTCCGCCATGGCCGAGCATTCGAGGTGCCAACCCGGGCGACCCGGTCCCCACGGCGTAGGCCACGACGGCTCGCCGGGCTTGGCACCCTTCCAAAGCGTGAAATCGCGGGGATCGCGCTTGCCCTCGGCGACGGTCTCACCCTGGTGTACGTCGTCGAGCTTGTGGCCGGACAGCGCGCCGTAGCTGGGAAAGCTCTGCACGTCGAAGTAGACGTCGCCGCATTCGTCGGCGTAGGCATGACCGCGTTCGATCAGTCGCTCGATCATCTGGACCATCTGGGTGATGTGACCCGTCGCGCGCGGCTCGGCCGACGGCGGAAGAACCCCGAGTCGGTCGTACGCCCAGGTGAACGACCGCTCGTAGGTCGCGGCCCACTCCCACCAGGGACGGCCTGCGTCGCGTGCCTTGTTGAGGATCTTGTCGTCGATGTCGGTGACGTTGCGGACGAAGGCGACGTCGTAGTCGTGCGCCAGCAACCACCGCCGCAACACGTCGAACGCGACGCCGCTGCGCACGTGACCGATGTGAGGTTCTCCCTGCACCGTCGCCCCACACAGGTACACCGATGCATGGCCAGGGACCAAGGGGGTGAATTCCCGCAGGGCCCTCGTCTCGGTGTCGTGTAGGTGAAGGGTCACGACCAGCAATGCTACCGGTGGTTTTACCCCGTCATGACAAGTGCGGTCGCGATGGCCGCGATTCCTTCACCGCGGCCGGTCAGACCGAGCCCGTCGGTGGTGGTCGCAGACACCGATACCGGCGCACCGAGCACGCGCGAGAGAACCTCCTGCGCCTCGACGCGACGCGGTCCGATCTTGGGCCTGTTGCCGATGATCTGTACCGCAGCGTTGCCGATCGTGAATCCGTCGGCGTCGAGCAACCGCTTGACCTCGGTCAACATCGCGGCTCCACTGACCCCGTCCCATTCCGGACGTCCCGTCCCGAACACCGACCCCAGATCGCCGAGACCGGCTGCGGACAGCAGCGCGTCGCACAGTGCATGGGAGGCGACGTCGCCATCGGAATGCCCCTCGAGTCCGTCCGCGTCCTCGAAGAGCAATCCGGCCAGCCAACAGGGTCGGCCTGGAGCGATGGGATGGACGTCGGTGCCGATGCCGACTCTCATAGGAGCGCCTTTGCCAGGAGTAGGTCGTGTGGCGTGGTGATCTTGAACGCGAGGGCGTCGCCGACGATGGTGTGCACCGTCTCGCCGATGCGCTCGACCAAGCCCGCGTCGTCGGTGGAGACATCGGTGGCGGCGTCGTACGCACGACGCAGGACGTCCGCGTCGAAGCCCTGCGGTGTCTGTACCGCGCGCAAACCCGCGCGATCGGGTGTGCCGACGACTGCGCCCATGAGGTCCACGGACTTGATGGTGTCGACGACCGGCAGAACCGGAATGACGGCGGAGCGGCCGGCGCGGACCTCGGCCACGACGCGCGCGATCAGCGTCGGTGGAGTGAGGGCGCGAGCGGCGTCGTGGACCAGCACGATGGATGCGTCGCCGACAGCAGCGAGACCGGCTCGCACGGAATCTGTGCGCTCGGCACCACCCGCCACGACGAGGACATCGGCACCCACGTGGCTGCGAGCGACGTCGAGAAGATCAGCGGGGACGATGACGACGATGCGATCGACGGCACCCGAGGACCGCAACCCGTCCACGGACCGCGTCAGGAGAGAATCGGTACCCAGACAGACGAATGCCTTCGGCTCGTCGTGTCCGAGCCGAAGGCCTTTGCCTGCAGCGGGTACCAGCGCGACTACGTCGCCGGCGGTACCGTCCACGCTACGAAGCTGTAGCGAGAACTTCGTCGAGCATGGTGTCGGCCTTGGCCTGGTCGGTTCCTTCGGCCAGTGCCAGCTCGCCGACCAGAATCTGACGTGCCTTGGCGAGCATGCGCTTCTCACCTGCCGACAGTCCGCGATCCTGTTCGCGGCGCCAGAGATCGCGAACGACCTCGGCAACCTTGTTCACGTCACCGGAGGCCAGCTTCTCCAGGTTCGCCTTGTAGCGGCGCGACCAGTTGGTGGGCTCTTCGGTGTGCGGTGCACGCAGCACCTGGAAGACTTTGTCGAGGCCTTCTTGGCCGACGACGTCGCGAACTCCTACGTATTCCGCGTTGTCCGCGGGAACTCGAACGGTGAGGTCGCCTTGCGCGACCTTGAGAACCAGATACTCTCTCGGTTCACCCTTGATGGTGCGTGTCTCTATCGCTTCGATCAGCGCCGCTCCGTGATGGGGGTAAACGACGGTGTCTCCGACCTTGAAAATCATGTGACAAGTGCCCCTTTCGATTTATCAAGAATACCACGGCTGATATCAACGGTGCAGGTCAGGGGCATCGCGGTGCCGAATCAGGGGTTGACACAGACGCATCGACGTGTATCCGGGGCCACATTTTCAGGTGCATCGTTCTGTCTGTTCTTGTTCTGACAGGCACCCCCACCTGGCGTCATCGGGCCGCCGGCAGACCCCACGGGCGGTCGATGGACGAGAACTACTACTCTGCCTAGTGGACGAGATGGACCGAGCCGGCCCGGCACCACATGGAGGACGACCGAAGTGACTTCAATCGACGCTGCGACACCGCTTGGCCGCCCTCGTAGAGTGGCCGCCACACTCGCCCTCCTCGCCGGTGGCGCGCTTGCCCTCAGCGCGTGCGGCGCAGGCCAAATTTCCCAGACCGCCACTCAGGTCGCTGCTGTCAACGGCAACTCCGCTGACGTCGGAGACATCCAGCTGCGCAACGTGCACGTGGTGTACCCCGATTCGCAGGAGTACAGCATCGAACCCGGCGGCACCGTCGAACTCGGCTTCACTGCCATCAACTCCAACTCCGCTGCTGCAGACGAACTGATTGGCATCTCGTCCCCCGAGGCGCAGGTCACCATCGTCGACGAGGCGGAATCGGGAAGTACCGAGATCGCACCGTCCACCGCTTTGGGTGCAGGTGCGCCCGCCGACGTCCAGCTCGACGATCCCCTGCTGCCGATTCAGTTGATCAAGGTCGAGATGGCCGACATCAGCGAGAACGTTCGGCCGGGCCTGACACTGCCGGTGACGTTCGAGTTCGCGAACGCAGGCGAGGTCGTCGTCAACGTCCCGGTCGATGCCGGTCACGAGCTCGAGCGCTCCGAAGAGGCCGTGTCCGAGCACAGCGAAGGCGAATAGCCACCACCCCGATCCTGTCGGTGCCGATCGTTAGGCTCCGTGCGTGGTCAAACTGAAATCGAGCTACCGCTGCTCTGCGTGTCATCACTCGGTCTCGAAATGGGTCGGACGCTGTCCCGAATGCGGTAACTGGGGATCGATGGACGAGGTCCAGGCCACCGCCGCTCCCCTGACCACCCGCGCAGGCGCGTCGGCGTTGCGTTCCGGCGGCGGCGCCATGATCCCCACCACGCCGGCAGCCGCTCTGACGACGATCAGCAGTGCCACGTCACAGGCCAACACCACCGGCATCGACGAGTTCGACCGCGTACTCGGCGGCGGTTTGGTACCCGGTTCGGTCGTTCTGCTCGCAGGCGAGCCCGGCGTCGGCAAATCGACGCTGCTGCTCGAGGTCGTGCACAGGTGGGCCCGCTCGGCACCGGATCGCCGCGCGCTCTACGTCACGGGCGAGGAATCCGCCGGTCAGGTTCGGTTGCGCGCGGACCGTACCGGTGCCGTACACGAGCGCGTTTTCCTCGCTGCCGAGTCCGATCTGGCCACGGTGTTCGGCCATGTCGAACAGGTGAAACCGAGCCTGCTGATCGTCGATTCGGTGCAGACGATGCTCGCCGCCGACGTCGACGGTGTCATCGGCGGAGTCACGCAGGTTCGCGCCATCACCAGCGCCCTGACCACTCTCGCCAAGACCACCGGGGTAGCGGTGTTGCTCGTCGGACATGTCACCAAGGACGGCGCGGTGGCCGGTCCGCGGTCGCTCGAGCATCTGGTCGACGTGGTCCTCAACTTCGAGGGTGACAAGCACTCCACACTGCGAATGATCCGGGGCGTCAAGAATCGGTTCGGCGCGTCCGACGAAGTGGGGTGCTTCGAGTTGCGCGAGACCGGCATCGTCGGCATCAGCGATCCTTCCGGGCTGTTCCTTCATCATCGGAGCGACGCCGTCCCCGGGACTGCCGTCACGGTCACAATGGACGGCAAAAGGCCACTACTGGCGGAGTTGCAAGCACTGATCGTCGACACCGCGATGCCGTCGCCCCGGCGTGCGGTCAGCGGACTCGATCACGCGCGAGTGGCGATGATCCTGGCCGTTCTCGAACGCCGGTGCGGGGTCAAGGTCTCCAAGGCCGAGGTCTACGCGGCCACGGTCGGCGGCATGCGCACCAGCGAACCATCCGCGGACCTCGCTCTCGCGGCGGCCGTGGCCTCGGCCGTGCGCGATCAACCCCTCCCCGCGGGAATGGTGATTCTGGGCGAAGTGGGCCTGGCCGGCGAGGTGCGACGCGTGGCCGGGTTGGGCCGCCGCCTCGCCGAGGCGGCGCGACTGGGCTTCAACTACGCGATCGTCCCCGAGGACGCCGGTCCGATACCCGACGGCATCAAAGTCAAGACGGTCACCAACGTCGGCGAGGCGTTGACCTACACGCGTATGCGCCCCGTATGACACCGGGCGGTATTCTTCGTCGTGCTGCCTGCAGGTAGCAGCGCAGTAGTCTGTGTTCGCACGAGTAGATCCGCACACCCGACGGCGACATGAACACGAGGGGGTTGGCCATGGAGGGCACCACGCCGTCCCCAGCGTTGCGCGAGACCATCGCTCGGCTCGCACCGGGAACCGCTTTGCGTGACGGCCTGGAGCGAATTCTGCGCGGGCGCACCGGCGGGTTGATCGTCCTCGGCTACGACGAGGAAGTCGAAGCGATCTGCGATGGAGGCTTCGAGCTCGATGTCGAGTTCGCCCCGACCAGGCTTCGCGAATTGTCGAAAATGGATGGCGCAGTAGTGCTTTCGACCGACGGTAAGCGGATCGTCCGGTCCAATGTCCAGCTGGTGCCCGACCACAAGATTCCCACGGTCGAATCCGGTACGCGCCACCGTGCCGCCGAGCGAACCGCCATGCAGACCGGCTATCCCGTTGTCTCCGTGAGCCAGTCGATGAGCATCGTCAGCGTGTACATCGGCGGCATCAGACACGTCGTCGAAGGCTCGGCCACCATCCTTTCGCGCGCCAATCAGGCCGTCGCAACCCTCGAGCGTTACAAGGCCAGGCTCGACGACAACACTCGTCAACTCTCGGTCGTCGAGATCGAGGACTTCGTGACTCTGCGCGACGCCCTGACCGTCGCACAGCGACTCGAGATGGTGCGGCGAGTGTCGGTGGAGATCGAGCAGAACGTCCTCGAACTCGGCACCGACGGCCGCCAGCTCGCCCTGCAGCTCGAAGAGTTGTTGGGCGACAACGACGTCGATCGCCAGCTGATCGTGCGCGACTATCTGGCCGGCAACGAGCCGTCGAGCACCACCGGGGTGGAGAAGGCACTGGCCGCACTCGACAAGCTGACCGACGTCGATCTGCTGGATCTGACGACATTGGCCCGCGCCTTCGGCTACCCCGCGACCATCGAGGCCCTCGACACCCCGATGAGTCCTCGCGGGTACCGGGTGCTGACGCGCGTTCCGCGGTTGCAGTTCAGCCAGATTCATCGACTCGTCGGCGCGTTCGGCACACTGCAGGGTTTGCTCGCCGCCACCGCCGCCGATCTGCAGTCGGTCGACGGCATCGGTGGACTGTGGGCTCGACACATCAGAGAAGGCCTCTCCAGACTCGCCGAGGCCTCGATCTCGGGTCCTTACGACTGAGATCCGGTACGACTAGGACTTCTTCTTCGTCCCCGGCAGGAAACCGGCGTCGATCACGGCCTTCACATACGGCCGTGCGCTCGTGATCAGCTCCTCGGCACCGGGGACGTCTCTCCACACTGCCGACGCCATGGCGTCGGTGCGATCTTCGATGTGCTGATCGAGAGCAGTGCCGTTGTCGGTCAACGTCTCACCTTCGGCAGTGGTGGTGAGCAGTCCGCGCGTCGCGAGTCGTTCTGCAGCCGAGTCCCATTCGCTGTCGGACCACTGCCGCGTCAGCTGCGTGATGCGCTTGCCGAGTGCTCGGCGGCCGGCCTGCGGGGTCGGGCGAACGGCCTCGTGGAACACTGCTGCTTCCACCGGGTCGAGTTCTGCGTCGATCAACGCGGCGAGGTGGCCGTCGCCGCGCCATTCACGCAGCACGGTGATCGAGTGCCAGAGGGCGAGATGCGGCACGTCGGGTCGCTCGGCGGAATGCCACGCTGCCGCGAGAGGACGGCCTGCGAAGGAGGCGGTGTCACCGATATCGCCCAGCCGGCCCGCCAACGTTGCGAGCGCTGCATCGTCCGCCAAAGAGCCGAGAGCCGTTCCGAGAACGGAGTCGAGCAGTGCCCACCGACGGTCGGACACCGCATCCAGGCCGACGGCCACAGCGGCCGGCCACGCACGCTCGATCAGCGCCGGGTTGAAGTTGTAGAACGCAGCCGCCACGACGCTCGGCGCGCACGGACCCATCGGGGCGGCCCGTGCACCGACGTACCAGGCGTGACCGTCGAGTCCGGTGTCCTCGTAGGCCGTCCCCAACTCGGGATTGAAGTAGGCGGTGACGTGAAAAGGTTCGAGAGTCTTGTAGGCGGCACGGGCGAGGGCTATCGGAGTCGTCATGAGATTCGACCGTACTCAGCCGGTGATGTTGAACGGCTCCGGCGCACTCTTGAGCTCGCCGAGTTGCGCGATCGCCTGGTACGCGCCGACTCCCACCGGGATGCGCTCTTCACCGCAGCCCGGAACGGAGTTGGTACCCGACCACTTGACCGTGAAACCGGCCTGCTCGCCCGGCTTGAAGGTACGCAGATCGGACGCGGCGTTGGGGAAGCAATCGACGTTGGACCAGATGCGCTGGTTGTCGAGGGTGTAAACGAGCGCCTGTTGCAGACCGGCACCGACGTCGCGCTGGCATTCGGTGGAGCCGATGTTGGTGATGACCACGGTGAACACGGGCTCTTCACCCAGACGGTAGGTGGCCTTCTCCGGCGTCACCTTTATCGCGAGCGACTGGTCCGGGCACTGATTTGCGATCACCGGAGCCGGTGCACCGCTGGTGGTCACCGCTGCGCCGCCACCGGCTGCAGAGTCGGTACCTCCACCCGAGCCGCCCGATCCACCCGAGCCGCCGCCGGAGCCACCCGAACCACCGGAATCACCTGCGGTGGCGGACGAACTGGGTGACGGCAGAGCGGACGTCGACGCCGGTGCCGACACGACACCGGCCGGTGCGGCCTCGGTGTCGTCGGAACCGCCGCTGAGCGAGGCGATGAACCACACGATCAATCCGAGCACGACCACGGCCGCACCGATGGCGAGCGCACGGCGTCGCCAATAGATTTCGGGAGGCAAAGGCCCGTTCGGTTCCAACACGAAACCAACCGTATGCGGCCGAACGCTCCCTATCCCTGAGCCCACGCGGCGTGTCGCGCCAGTGAACTCGGCAATGCCGGGTCAGGCGGGCTGTTCGCCGATGTCGCCGATGACCTCACGGAGCTGCGCGTGACCCTTCGACAGCTGGTAGGTCAGGCCGACGATCGCCAACTCCCCCGCCTCGACCTTCTCGGCGACGATGCGGGAGCGCTGCATCAGCAGGTTGCCGGTCTCCTCGACGTGCCTGGCCTCGAACTCGTCGACGGCGGCGTAACCATCGCGGCGAGCCGAGAGCACAGACGGGGTGACGCGTTCGACGACGTCGCGAATGTAACCACCGGGGACGTCACCACTTTCGAGCGCATCGACGGTGGCCTGCACTGCACCGCAGTGATCGTGACCGAGTACGACGATCAGCGGCGCGTTCAGCACTGCGACGCCGTACTCGATGGAACCGAGAACGGCGGAGTCCACGACGTGACCGGCGGTGCGGACGACGAACATGTCGCCGAGGCCCTGGTCGAAGATGATCTCGGCTGCGACGCGCGAATCGGCGCAGCCGAAGAGGATGGCACCGGGATGCTGAGCACTCTCGAGGCGAGCTCGGTCCTCGATGCCCTGCGATGGGTGCAGGACCTCTCCGGAGACAAACCGTTGGTTGCCTTCCTTGAGTGACTTCCAGGCAGCGATCGGGTTCGAAGCAGGCATGGGTTTCATTGTGCACGCGCAGCGGGCGCGAGGCGAGTCGGGTTCACTACTGTTGGTACCGGTCACAGACACGAGGAGAAGGGCGCACAGTTGCCGATCGATGCCGAGGCTCTGCTCGGGTGGTTCGACACCGACGGACGCGATCTCCCGTGGCGTCGTCCGGGCGTCAGCGCCTGGCAGATCCTGATGAGCGAGATCATGCTGCAGCAGACTCCGGTGGTGCGGGTTGCGCCCATCTGGGAGCAGTGGGTGCAGCGGTGGCCCGTGCCGTCGGCGATGGCCGCGTCCTCGCAGGCCGAGGTGCTCCGTGCGTGGGGCAAGTTGGGCTATCCGCGTCGGGCACTGCGGTTGCACGAGTGCTCGCGAGTGCTCGCCGAGGAGTACGGCGACGAGGTGCCGAGCGAGGTGGAGACACTTCTGGGCCTGCCGGGCATCGGTGCCTACACAGCAAGAGCGGTCGCGACTTTTGCCTACGGTCAGCGAGTTCCGGTGGTGGACACCAATGTTCGACGCGTTGTCGCGCGTGCGCAGCACGGCAGCGCCGAGCCCGGAAATCCCTCCACCACAAGAGATCTGGCCGATGTGGAGCAGCTGCTTCCGGTGAGCGTCCCGCGGGCGGCCCGATACTCGGCGGCACTGATGGAGCTCGGCGCGTTGATCTGCACCGCCAAGAATCCGGCGTGCCTGCTGTGCCCGCTGCCGGAGTGCGCCTGGCTCGAGGCAGGTCGACCGGCGCACACCGGGCCTGCCAAGAAGGTCCAGAAGTTCGCGGGCACCGACCGTCAGGTTCGCGGCAAACTCATGTCGGTGCTGCGCGAGAGCACCGGCCCGGTCGAGCGAGCCCAACTCGACATCGTCTGGCCCACCGACCCGACGCAACGCGACCGAGCTCTCGATTCATTGCTCACCGATGGCTTGATCGAGCAGACCGAATCGGGATTGTTCGCCCTCGCAGGCGAGGGTGGCGACAGCTAGGACGCCAGAAACTCCACGAGCGCGGCGTTGACCGCATCGGGTCGTTCGAGGTAGCCGAAGTGGCCGGTGTCGGCTATTTCGACATAGCGCGCACCGGGTATCGCGGCTGCGACGTCGCGGCACTGCTGTACCGGAATCATGCGGTCATCGGCGAATCCGATCACCAGAGACTTCGCCCTGATTGCCCGGTACGCAGCCAATCGGTCTGTTCCGGAGCGCATTTCGAGTCCGACCTGCGCCCGCATTCCCGCCGTCTTCCGGCCGCCCGAGTATTCGAGGACCGCCAGCCAATCACCGATCGCACTGTCGTCGGCCAGGGTCTTCGGTGAAAAGTTCTGCATCGCAGTCATTGCCGCGCGGTACGACGCAGGAAGTTCGATTCCGGCGTCGTGCAGATCCTTCTCGCCCTTCGACATCTGCGCACGAAAGGTGGTGGTCTTGCCGAAGGTGGCCATCATCACTGCATGCGACACCAGATCCGGCCGGGCCAGAGCCAACTCCTGGGTGACGCGAGCTCCCATCGAGGTACCCACGACGCGCGCGGGGCCACCACCGAGGTGCTCGATGAGCGCAGCCGTGTCGGCCACCAGGTCGTCGAGCATCATCCCGCCTGCGCACTCGGAAGACGGTGCAATGCCGCGATTGTCGAAGGTCACGACCCGGTAGCCCTGCTTCACCAGGGTCGGAACCTGATGGGTTCGCCACACTCTTCCCGGACTACCGGTGCCCATCACCAGCACCACAAGCGGTCCGTCGCCGGCGACGTCGTAGTTCAGGTCGATTCCGTTGAGCTTCGCGAGCGGCATTCGGATCATCTTAGTGTGCGCAGGAACTCCTGGACCGCCGTGCGATATCGCTCGGGGGCCTCGTCGTGAATCAGGTGCGCGGCGTTCTCGATCCGCACATACGCTGATTCGGGCTTGCGCGCATGCATCTGCTTCATCTGCCCGGCCGGGGTGATGGTGTGCTCGCCCTCGATCAGCAACACCGGAGCGCTCACGGCATCCCACTCGTCCCAGAAATGACGCGTACCCCATTCCTGCGAGATGGCCTCGAAGGTGTCGACGTCGCCGTGCAGTCGCCAGCCGTCGTCGTCGCGCTCGAAGGAGTCCAGAAAGTATTGTCCCGCAACGTCTCCGAAGAATTCACGCACGGCACCCGCGTCGGGAAAGGGTTGCGGCCATGCCCGCATCATCGTGGCCCAATCGTCGGCGGTGCGGCCTCTGAAGTCGGGAGCGATGTCCTCGATCACGAGTGCGGTCACCAGGTCGGGACGCTGCGCTGCCGCACACCAGGCGTGCAACGCGCCCATCGAATGGCCGATCAACACACTCGGGCCCAGCGACTCCAGATTCTCCAGAAGGTCCGCGACGAACGACTCGGTGGTGAGCTCGGGCGGTGCCGGACGGCGGTGCCCCGGTGCGTCGTAGGTGTGCACGTGCCCGAATTCGTGAAGCCATGGAACCTGTCGACGCCAGGTTGCTGCACTGCCCATCAACCCGTGCAACAGCAGGATCGAACGTCCGGATCCACCCTCGTCGTAGAGCATCACCGCCGAGCATAACGGCGGCGTAGTCTCTCGAGAATGGCCATTGTGAAGATCAACGCGATCGAAGTACCGGAGGGCGCAGGCCCCGAGCTCGAGAAGCGCTTCGCTGCGCGCGCCGGAACGGTCGACGGCTCTCCCGGATTTCTCGGTTTCCAGTTACTCCGGCCGGTCAAGGGCGAATCCCGCTACTTCGTCGTCACCCAGTGGGAAGACGAGGAGTCGTTCCAGGCTTGGTCGGGTGGGCCGTCGCGCCAGGCACACGCCGGTTCCGGTGAGAGCAAACCGGTGTCTTCGGGAGCATCCCTGCTCGAGTTCGAGGTCGTGTTGGACGTGCCCGCCACCTCGTGAGCAACGTTGCTCAGATGCGCGCGCGAGCGAGTTCCCACTCGAGTTTCGTCGGCGTTTCCGAATCCAGTTTCGCTACGGCATCGGCCAGGAACTCCGCGGACATCGGTCTACCCAGGAAGTAGCCCTGGGCACCGTCGCACCCCAGCAATCGAAGCGCGTCGAGAGTGCCCGCGTCCTCGACCCCCTCGGCCATCACTCGCACCCCGAGGCTTCGCGCCAGGTCGATGGTCGATCGCACGATCGACGCATCGGTGTCGTCGGTGTTCATGTTCGACACGAACGAGCGGTCGATCTTGAGCGTCTGCACCGGCAGACTCTGCAGATACGCCAACGAGCTGTAGCCGGTGCCGTAATCGTCGATCGCGAGGGTCACCCCCAAGCTGCGTAGGGATGCCAGCGCGTTCACCGAACGCACCGGGTCGGTCATCGCAGTAGTCTCGGTGACCTCGAATTCCAGGGTATGTGCTAGCACGGAGTACTTGGTCAGCGCAGCGGACACCTGTTCGGTGAGTGTTTCGTCGAGCAGATTGCGAACCGAAAGATTCACCGAGACAGACAGATTGATGCCACGTCGCCGTAATGCGCTGCACTGCGCCAATGCCTCGTCGAGCACCAGCGCGGTAATTGCGGGCAGCATGCCGGTGCGCTCGGCGTCGGGCAGGAAGATCGACGGACCGATCAACCCCTCGCGCGGGTGCTGCCACCGCAGCAGAGCCTCGACGCGGTCGACGCTGCCCGATTCCAGATCCAGGCAGGGCTGGAAGAACACCCGCAGCTGGTGATCCCGAATCGCGGTGTCGAGCTCGCCCAGCAACCGCATCTGATCGTGGCGGTCACGATCCATGTCGGGTTCGTATCGACCGACTCGGGTCTGCCCCGCCTTGGCCGCGGTCAGCGCGACATGAGCCTGCTGCATCATCGCCTCACCGTCGACCGGCATAGCCGATGGGCAGACCTCCCGGCGCGCACGTGCCGACGACTCGTCGATGGCCGCAATTCCGACCGTCGCGTCGAGAGCCACATTGATGTCGTGGACGAACATCTTGCGACTGACGGCGAACTGCAACTGTGCGGCGGTTTCGTTCGCGTCGATGAGCCCTGGGCGACGACACATCGCCACCACGAATTGATCGCCGCCGAGGCGTCCCACCAGATCGTCGGATCGAACCGATGCGACGAGTCGATGGCCGATCTCACGCAGCACGCTGTCGCCCACGCTGTAACCGAACGTCTCGTTGATCTGCGCGAAGCGGTCGATGTCGACCACCAGCGTGAAGACATCCGAATCACCGCGAGTGGCGAGCATCGAGTCCAATCGCTCGCGAAGTAGACGCCGACTGGCGAGTCCGGTCACCGCGTCCGTGCGTGCCACATCCTCGAGAATGGCAGCCTGCCGTCGCAGTGTCCGCACGAAACGCGCCATCCGGAACCCGACAAGAACGATGACCAACGCCGAGGAACCCACGATGACCCAGCCCCATTGCCCGACGGGAACGCCGCGAGCCAGCTGCACGGTCATCACCACCGGTGTCACGGCTACCGCAACCGAGAGAGTGGAAAACCGCCCCTTGCCGAACCTGAGCGGACCGGGCCGGGCGGCCCGCCTGACCGACTTCTGCTCGTCGTGCAGGGCGATGACGCCGAAGCAGACGTAGGCGGCCAGCCACATCGCGTTCGGAAGCGTCGATCGATAGATCTCGATATCGATCGCGGCGGCGTAGGACGCGCAGTCGGCGGCAACGAGTAGTACCACTCCCGCTGCTGCGGCCAGGAAGGGAACGGTGACCGACCGCGTGACGAGGTACAAACTGACGACGAGGGTCAGCAGGAACGCGTCGACGGTGAGGTACGCCGTTGCCGGCCACAGGGAGACCGCCTCGGAGAACGACCGTGCCGAGCCGTCGGACACGACGAACACCCAGGTGACGAGACCGAACCCGACGGCGACGATCAAGCATTCGTACAGCTCTTCCAGCCCGAACACCAGGCCGTTCTCGTCGGCGGCCCGGGCGAACGCGACTGCGATGATCGCGTAGCCCAGCAGGTAGAACGCGTCCGCGGCCGACAACGTCGGCATACGAGCACCGTCGACTTTCGTCACGGCTATCAGTGCGTCCCCGACGCCCCAACTGCCGACGCCGACGGCCAGGTACTTCCACGTACGCCGGTCCGCACCAGGTTCACGGACGTAGCGGTACACGAACGCCGCCACTGTGGCCGAGACCACGATTGCGTAGATCGCATTCCGGGGTAGTTCCTGCGGGGCGACTACGTAGGCCACCACTGCGATCGCACCGAGGCCCAGGAAGCGCGTCCACAACATAGTGGGCCGATCCTTCCTAGGCCGGTCGGTGCGTACCCCGGACGTACGCGAAAGCCGATCGAACCCGACGTGTGACTTGAATTCGTCGCCGAACCATCCGTAGATGGGCCAAGTCACGAACTATTTCAAACTTGACGATCGTTCGCCAGTCTCACATCGGGCACCGCGTCTGTTCAGCCCTCCAGAGACGCATCCAAGGTGATGTGAACGCCGGTCAGTGCCTTGCTGACGGGGCACGTTTCTTTGGCAGCCTGAGCGGCCTTCGCAAAGCCGTCTGCGTCGAGACCGTCGACCTCGCCCCGAACGGTCAGCTTGATACCCGTCAGCTTGAAACCGGGCTGGTCAGGACCGAGCGAGACTTCGGCGGTGACCTCGAGACTCTGCGGGGTGCCACCCGCCTCGGCGATCAAGGCCGACAGCTGCATCGCGTAGCAACTGGAATGAGCGGCTGCGATCAATTCCTCGGGGCTGGTGGTGCCGTCGGCGTTCTCGGCGGCGCGCTTGGGAAACGACACGTCGAAAGTCGCTGCGCCGGAACTGGACAGCTCGACCTGGCCGGAACCTTGCTCGAGGGTGCCGTTCCAAGCTGTGCGTGAGGTACGAGTTGGCATCGAACTTCGATCCTTTCGTTGTGGGACCTGTGTAGGACCGATACTCAGGCTAACGTCGGCGGCACGGCCGGGCCATCGAGTGCGGGAATCTCGACACGAAGGATGTGACAGATGAAGAAGCGGGTGCGCGCGCTGACGATCGCGTCGACTGCGATGGTGGCGATCGCAATGCTGTCGACGCCGGTCGCGGGCGCCGATTCATTGCGAGACTTCTACGACGCGCCGGTCCCGACCCTCGCCGCGGCGGCCCCCGGCGAGGTGATGAGGACAAAGCCGGTCACCTCACCCAAGGGATTCGGACTGGGCTTCGACATCGAACGTATTCTCTACCGATCCACCGACACTCGCGACGACCCCATGGTCGTATCCGGGTACTCCATGACCCCCACCGCTCCGTGGCCCGGCCCCGGCCCACGGCCGGTCATCGCCTACGCGCCCGGCACCTCCGGTATGGCCGACCGCTGCGCCGGATCCGCAGTTCTCGGCACCGTCGGATCGTCCCCGGCCATCCTGCCGTTGCTGCTGGCCGGATACCGTGTCGTCGCAACCGATTACCAGGGACTGGGCACTCCGGGCGGACACACGTATCTGAACCGGCTCGCCTCTGGCCGCGCGCTGCTCGACGCGGCCAGAACCGCCGACGATGACGCCCCCGTGGTGTTGTTCGGTTACTCCGAAGGCGGATTCGCGGCGGGGGCCGCCGCCGAACTTGCTGCCACCTACGCCCCGGACCTCGATGTCGTCGGGGCGTATGTCGGTGCACCACCGGCAGATCCGTCGCTCAACATCGACAATCTGGACAACACCACTCTCGGTAGTGCCGTGCTCTTCGCCGTCGACGGCATGATCAACTCCTACCCGGAGCGAGCGGAGGGCATCCGCAGCCACTTCGACTCCGACGGCATCGCCGCGCTCGATGCCGCGCAGGACTGGTGCACCACCGACCCCGCGGCCACCGAGACGGTACACACCAGCGAACTCACCCGGGACGGCCGACCACTGATCGAGCAGCTGAGCGACCCGGTTTTCGCCGAGGTGGCCGACGAGAACACCGTCGGCCGCATCGCCCCCGCAATGCCGGTGTACCTGTCGCATGCAGTCGAGGACGACACCGTGCCCGTCGAGCAGAGTCGCACTCTACTCGAGCGCTGGCAGGAGCTGGGCGCCCAGGTCACCTACCGCGAGTACGAGTTTCCGGTTATCCCCTACAAGGGCGCGAACCATCTCCCGGGGGCTCTGGCCGCATACTCCGACATCCTGCCCTGGATCGCCGGCCTGGTTCGCTCGAGCTGATCTCGGGTAGAAAATCAGGGTGTTCACCGAGGCGTCGACCTCGGTGAGGTTGGTTCACTCCATCCATGCGAATCGTGCACGCCCTCCTGACCGTCGCAGCAGTCCTGACCGCCACCCCGACCATCCCCGACGACGGCAGCGCGTCGGACATCGCGGTGATCGCCGAGGATCTGGGCCTGCCTGGAGCGGCCTTCCGAGTCGTCTCCGAACGGGACGTGATCGAGAACGTGGAATACGGGGTGGACGGGCACGGTGCCCCGATCGACGACGGCACGCCGTTCGTCTGGGGTTCGGTGTCGAAGTCGATGACGGCAGCGACGGTGTACTCGCTCGCCTCGCAGCAGCGCCTCGACCTGCGGTCGACTGTCAATTCTGTTCTGCCGGAGAGTAATTCGATCCTCGCCGACCACGTCACCATCACCGACCTGATCCACCACACCAGCGGACTCCCCCACGACGTCGCCCCACTCGATGTGTGGGGACGCACCGACCGAGCACTCGACGTCGTACCCACCCTCGACGTCACCTCCGCCGAGCGCGGCAGTTTCCAATACTCCAGCCTGAATTACCTACTGCTGCAGGCCATCGTCGAGAAGATCACTGCCGAGCCGTTCGCGGACGTCGTCGCACGTGAAACCGGAGTGCACACCGTGGCTGCCGTCGCGCCCGGGCACGTTCCGTTCTTCGGATCACCCCGCCGCATCGACACCGGGATCGATGCCGCCGGACTCGGCTACGGCTACCTCGGCGGGTCGATCGACGAACTCTCGCGCTACGCGGCGCGGCAACTGACCGACCCGGCGTCGAACAGTCCCGACACGGTGCCGACGGGATCCGGCACGGCCTACGGATACGGGTGGTACGTCGAAACGCTGCCCGACGGTACCGAGATGCGATGGCATTCGGGAGCAGTTCCCGGCTACTTCACGCACGTTGCACTGATACCCGAACGCCATCTGGCCGTGGTGTTCGCCGCCAACCGATACGGCGAACTGGAAGCAGAAAAACTGGCTTCGGCGTCCCGCTCACTGGTCCTCGACCGACTCGGAATCGACGAACCCCGCAGCACCGGCCTCGGTATGTACGAGGTTGCGCTGATCGCGTCGAGCACACTCGCGGTGTTGCTGGCACTCTGCGCTTGCCGAATCCTGTTTCGCATCAAGACTCCCCCGAGCCGATGGGCACCCGCGCACATCCTGATGGCCGTCGTTGCCGGAGGACTGCTCTACTTCGCGTTGCCGATGGTCGCCGGGGTGCCGATGTCGACCCTGGCCCGCTGGGCGCCCGATATCGCGCTGCTGTTCTGGATCGTGCTCGCTGAACTTGTCCTCATCGCTGGGGCTCTCGCTGCCCGGGTCTGGATCAATGCGCCATTGTTGCAGTCTGACTGACTGAAAGCCACATTGATCCACAACGGGGGTGGTCCATTGACGCGAACGCGAGGGGTGTGCCGAAAGGGGCGGGGCGGGCGGGCGGGCGGGGTGGAGTGACCTGGGTTGGGCCGGGGGGGCGGACACACGACAACGGGCGACCCTCCGAAGAGGATCGCCCGTTGCGTGGAACTGGTGAAACTTACTCGCTGTCGCTGTCTCCGCTGGCCTTGGCCAGATCGACCGGGACCTCGTCGGGGACGATGATGGCCTTCTTCTCGCCGCGGAACGTGAACTTCGCGTCCTCGCCAGCGCCTTCGCCGTCCCAGTTCTCGACGTCGACCAGGATGATCTGGCCGGCTTCGATCTCGCCGAAGAGGATCTTCTCCGACAACGCGTCCTCGATCTCGCGCTGGATGGTGCGACGCAGTGGCCGCGCACCCAGTACGGGGTCGAATCCACGCTTGGCCAGCAACGACTTGGCCTTCTCGGTGACCTCGATCGCCATGTCCTTGTTCTTGAGCGCACCTTCGACTCGGTTGAGCATGAGATCGACCATTTGGATGATCTCGTCTCGCGTGAGCTGGTGGAACACGACGATGTCGTCGATACGGTTCAGGAACTCGGGGCGGAAATGCTTCTTCAGCTCGTCGTTGACCTTGAGCTTCATCCGCTCGTAGTTCGAGCCGGTGCCTTCACCCGAGGAGAAGCCGAGACCGACAGCCTTCGAGATGTCTGCGGTACCGAGGTTCGAGGTGAAGATCAGCACGGTGTTCTTGAAGTCGACCGTGCGTCCCTGTCCGTCGGTGAGACGACCGTCTTCCAGGACCTGGAGCAGCGTGTTGTAGATCTCCGAGTGGGCCTTCTCGATCTCGTCGAACAGCACGACGGAGAACGGCTTGCGGCGGACCTTCTCGGTGAGCTGGCCACCCTCTTCGTAGCCGACGTATCCGGGAGGAGCACCGAACAGACGCGAGGCGGTGAAGCGGTCGTGGAACTCGCCCATGTCGATCTGGATGAGTGCGTCGTCCTCGCCGAACAGGAAGTTGGCGAGAGCCTTCGACAGCTCGGTCTTACCGACACCGGACGGGCCGGCGAAGATGAACGAGCCCGACGGACGCTTCGGGTCCTTCAGACCTGCACGGGTACGACGGATCGCCTTCGAGACGGCCTTGACTGCCTCGACCTGGCCGATGATCCGCTTGTGCAGCTCGTCCTCCATGCGGAGCAGACGGGTGGTCTCCTCCTCGGTGAGCTTGAAGACGGGGATGCCGGTCCAGTTTCCGAGGACCTCGGCGATCTGCTCGTCGTCGACCTCGGCGATGACGTCGAGGTCACCGGAGCGCCACTGCTTCTCGCGCTCGGCGCGCTGACCGACGAGGGTCTTCTCCTTGTCGCGCAGGTTCGCAGCCTTCTCGAAGTCCTGTGCGTCGATGGCCGATTCCTTCTCCCGGCGCGCGTCGGCGATCTTGTCGTCGAACTCGCGCAGGTCTGGCGGCGCGGTCATCCGGCGGATGCGCATCCGCGCGCCCGCCTCGTCGATGAGGTCGATTGCCTTATCGGGCAAGAACCGATCGTTGATGTACCGGTCGGCCAATGTGGCGGCCGCGACGAGCGCACCGTCGGTGATCGAGACGCGGTGGTGAGCCTCGTACCGATCGCGCAGACCCTTGAGGATCTCGATGGTGTGCTCGACGGTCGGCTCGCCGACCTGGACGGGCTGGAAACGACGCTCGAGTGCGGCGTCCTTCTCGATGTACTTGCGGTACTCGTCGAGGGTGGTGGCACCGATGGTCTGCAGTTCGCCACGAGCCAACTTCGGCTTGAGGATCGACGCTGCGTCGATGGCACCTTCGGCAGCACCTGCGCCGACGAGTGTGTGCAGCTCGTCGATGAACAGGATGATGTCGCCGCGGGTGTTGATCTCCTTGAGCACCTTCTTCAGGCGCTCCTCGAAGTCACCGCGGTAGCGGCTGCCGGCCACGAGCGAGCCGAGGTCGAGGGTGTAGAGCTGCTTGTCCTTGAGCGTCTCGGGAACCTCGCCGTTGACGATGGCCTGAGCCAGTCCCTCGACGACGGCCGTCTTACCGACACCGGGCTCACCGATGAGAACAGGGTTGTTCTTGGTACGACGCGAGAGCACCTGCATGACGCGCTCGATTTCCTTCGCACGACCGATGACCGGGTCGAGCTTGCCTTCGAGCGCGGCCTGGGTGAGATTGCGACCGAACTGATCGAGGACCAGTGACGTGGACGGTGTACCCGCCTCGCCGCGACCGCTGCCGCTCTCGGACGGCTCCTTGCCCTGGTAACCGGACAGCAGCTGGATGACCTGCTGGCGTACCCGGTTGAGGTCGGCTCCGAGCTTGACCAGAACCTGAGCTGCGACGCCTTCGCCTTCGCGGATCAGGCCGAGCAGAATGTGCTCGGTGCCGATGTAGTTGTGGCCGAGCTGCAGTGCTTCACGCAGACTGAGCTCGAGTACTTTCTTGGCGCGCGGGGTGAACGGGATGTGACCGGATGGAGCCTGCTGGCCCTGGCCGATGATCTCCTCGACCTGGCTGCGTACTCCTTCGAGGGAGATGCCCAGCGACTCGAGAGACTTGGCGGCGACGCCTTCGCCCTCGTGAATGAGGCCGAGCAGAATGTGCTCCGTGCCGATGTAGTTGTGGTTGAGCATCCGGGCTTCTTCTTGAGCCAGGACGACAACACGCCTCGCGCGATCGGTGAACCTCTCGAACATCGCTCTCCCTCACTTCTTGGTGGGTGGTAGCTCGCCCACCAGTTCTTCTAGCGCCGCAGTGTCCATACGCTGAGGTCGCTTGTGCATTTGAAGGTAAGACTGATTCTCACTGTAGTTGGCCGACGTGACGAACGCCGACCCTCCACCCCTGAAATGCTGCGCAACCGCCCGCGGATCCGGACTGCTGTGCCTGCTTACAGTTCATAACGCAGGCACTATGCAAAACGTTTCCCATTCGATGTCCGCTGCTGGCGAACAGCGCTTTACCTACCGATCAGGCCTGCGAGGGCTTGACGATCGGAAACAGGATCGTTTCGCGGATGCCCAGGCCGGTCAGCGCCATCAACAGACGGTCGATGCCCATGCCGGTTCCGGTGGTCGGCGGCATGCCCTGCTCCATCGCGGCGAGGAAGTCCTCGTCCAGAACCATCGCCTCGTCGTCGCCCGCTGCAGCCTGACGAGCCTGGTCTTCGAAACGCTCGCGTTGAATGATCGGGTCGACCAACTCGGAGTATCCGGTAGCCAACTCGAAGCCGCGTACGTACAGGTCCCACTTCTCGGTGACGCCGGGCTTGCTGCGGTGCTGCCGGGTCAGCGGGGACGTCTCGACGGGGAAATCGCGAACGAACGTCGGTTCGGTCAACGCGTCGCCCACCTGGTGTTCCCACAGTTCCTCGACGAGCTTGCCGTGGCCGTAGATCGGGACCCCGTCCTTGCGCGGCACCTCGACACCGACCTTGTCGGCGATGGCGAGCAGTTCGTCGACGGTGGTCTCGGGGGTGACGTCGAATCCGAGCGACTCCGACAACGACGGGTACATCTCCAGCATCGTCCATTCGCCGCCGAGGTCATAGGTGGTCCCGTCGGGCAGCGTCACCACGGTGGATCCGAGCGCAGCCATGGCCACTTCCTGGACGAGTTCGCGCGTCATCTTCGCCGAGTCGTCGTATGTGCCGTAGGCCTCGTACGTCTCGAGCATCGCGAACTCGGGAGAATGCGAGGAGTCGGCACCTTCGTTGCGGAAGTTGCGGTTGATCTCGAAGACCTTCTCGATGCCGCCGACGACGCAGCGCTTGAGGAACAGCTCCGGTGCGATACGCAGGAACAGATCGGTATCCATGGCATTGGAGTGGGTGACGAACGGCCGCGCCGCAGCACCGCCGTGCAGCGTCTGCAGCATCGGCGTCTCGACTTCGAGGAATCCTCGACGCTCGAGTGCGTTGCGCAACTCTCGAACGACGGCGATGCGCTTGCGTGCGGTCTCGCGGGCTTCCGGACGCGTGATCAGATCCAGGTATCGCTGCCGAATACGCGTCTCTTCGCTCAGTTCCTTGTGTGCGACGGGCAAGGGCCGCAACGACTTCGACGCGATCTGCCATGCGTCGGCCATCACCGAGAGCTCACCGCGACGGGAGCTGATGATCTCGCCGTGCACAAAGACGAAGTCGCCAAGGTCGACGTCGGACTTCCACTGCGCAAGCGCGTCCTCGCCGACGCCGGCCAGGCTGATCATCGCCTGCAGCTGGGTGCCGTCGCCCTCCTGCAGCGTGGCGAAGCACAGCTTGCCGGTATTGCGGACGAAAATGACGCGGCCGACGACTCCGACGATCAGGCCGGTGGTCGTGTCCGCTTCGAGCTCGGGAAACTCGGTGCGAATCTCGAGCAGGGAATGGGTGCGCGGAACCGATACCGGGTATGCCTCGACCCCGCGCTCGAGCAGCGCAGCGCGCTTGGCTCGACGAATCCGTAGCTGCTCCGGGGTGTCGTCGGCCGGCTGGGTAGAAGCTGAATCACTCACGCGCAGACACTTTACAGTCCGAGACCGTGCGAGCGTTCAGTGCGCTGCGACGGCCTCGGCCTCGCGAACGCAGTGCTCGGCCTGCGTCAACACACCGAGTAATCCCGCCGACTTCAGGGCCTGATAGCCGCCGACCAGATCGGTGGCCTTGTGCAGACCCAACTGCTTGAGCGAGGCCGCCGCGAGCGAGGAGGTGTAGCCCTCGGAGCAGATGACGATCCATTCCATGTCGTGATCGACGGCGATAGCCAGGCGCGCGTCACTGGTGGGATCGAGACGCCATTCGAGGACGTTGCGTTCGATGGCCAACGCGCCGGGCAACGTTCCCTCGACTGCGCGCTGGGCCTGCGGGCGAATGTCGATCACGACGGCACCGCGTTCGACCGCGTCGCGCAACTCGAAGACGGTGATGCGATCGATGGTCTTGCGAGCGGCTTCCAGCATGTCGACAATGGTCCAGGTGTGAACGGTCATCGTGTGGCCTTCTCGGGTTCGTCGGTGAGCTCGCTGCGGGTGCGGCGCAGAGTCGCACGCTCGGTCACCTCGTAGTAGGACATTGCCGTCAGTGGCGGCGAGTATGCGTGCACGCTGAGAGTGGGCCCGGTAGTGGTCGACGCCGGATCGTGCATCACGTCGTGCACCCACCCCAGCGGGAAGGCCGCCTGATCTCCCGCGTCGAGATGCCGCTGCTTCAGTTCGGTTCCTGCCCAACGATATTCGAGCAAAGATCCACTCAGGACGGTCAATGCACCGAGCGATCCGGCATGGTCGTGCAGCTCGGTGGACCGATCCGGAACCCAGCTGATCAACCAGACATCGAGGTCGTCGTCGGAATGCAGGCGGGCGGCCCAGCGCTCGTCGGTCGGCCAGAGACCGCCGCCGGGTAGCAGGTGATCGAAACGACCTTCGAGGACGTCCGATGCGCCTTGATCGGTGATCCGGAGCAGGTCGGGAGGCCGCAGCCGCGTCGGCGATGCGGAGACCGACCGCGAGGACAATCGGGTACGGGAGGGTGCAGAAAATACAGGTGTGGAAAGCATGAAGCTCTACTCCAGGGGTGCGTTATGAACGAGGCAGCGGTCAGCCTCGACAACACTCCTGGGTGGCCATGCACGTCATCACGCCGACGATTCTGACACACGAACGCCGGATGCGCTAGCGCTGGTTCGAAACGATCAGCGCGAAACCCTCAGCGCGGGCGCCGCTTTGCCATGTTGCGTTCGTAGACGAGGCGTAGCCCTTCGAGTGTCAGGTCCGGTTCGTGGTGCTCGATGGTGGTCGACTCGGGCAGGATCAACGCCGCGATGTCTCCGGTGCCGATGACCGCCACGTCCGTTCCGGCAACCTCGGGCACCTCCCGCCGAATCCGTCCGACGAGGCCGTCCACCAGGCCCGCGAATCCGAAGATGGTGCCCGACTGGATGCATTCGACAGTGTTCTTGCCCAGCACCGACCGCGGCCGGACCATCTCCACCTCGCGCAGCGTGGCGGTGCGGGTCGACATCGCCCACGCCGACATTTCCAGGCCCGGCGCAATGGCACCGCCGAGAAATTCCCCCTTGGCCGATACGACGTCGACGCAGGTGGTGGTGCCGAAGTCCACCACGATGCACGCCGAGTCGTAGAGATCATGTGCAGCAAGGGTATTGACGATCCGATCCGCTCCCACTTCTTTGGGATTGTCCACCAGCAGCGGCACACCGGTCCGGACGCCGGGTTCGACGACCACGTGCACCACATGGTCCCAGTACCGCGTGAGCATGGTGCGCATCTCGCGCAGCACCGACGGCACCGTCGACAGTGCGGTGATTCCGGTGATCTGTTCCGCGTCGGCTCCGAGCAACCCACGCAGCATCAGCGCCAGTTCGTCAGCAGTCACGTGAGGATCGGTTCGAATGCGCCAGTCCCGCAGCAGCTTCGAGTGATCACCGGTGCCGGTGAACAGCCCGACCACAGTACTGGTGTTGCGCACATCGATCGCGAGGAGCATCGAATCAGACCAGCACGGAATCGGCCCGGAGATCGCGCGGACTGATCAGACCCGAGCCCGCAGGCGCATGAGCCGGGTCGCTGCCCAGCTCGACCGGCCGGTTCTTCTCGTCGACGAACACGACTCGCGGTGCGTAGTCGGCAACTTCCTGCTCGTTCATCACGCCGTAGGCGATCAGAATGACCAGATCACCTGGATTGACCAGATGAGCTGCGGCCCCGTTGATTCCGATGACGCCGCTGCCGCGTTCACCGGTGATCACGTAGGTCTCGAGCCGCGCCCCGTTGTCGATGTCGACGATGGTGACCTGCTCGCCCTCGAGCAGATCGGCGGCGTCCATCAGATCCTGGTCGACGGTCACCGAGCCCACGTAGTGCAGGTCTGCGTGCGTGACGGTGGCGCGATGGATCTTCGACTTCATCATGGTACGAAACATTGTGTCACTCTCCACTTTTCGGATCGTCCGGATACTCTAGAAAACCAGTGCCGACGGCGACACCGACGTTGTCGATCAATCTCGTGGTGCCCACCTTGGCCGCCACGAGCAGTCTGCCGTCCCCACGTTCGGGAGCCGGGCCGAGATGCGGGTCTCGTACCTCGAGGTAATCGACCTGCACCAGCGGTGCCTCGTCGAGAACGGCACGCGCAGTGGCGATGATGGCCTCAGCTCCCCCGGCCGCGGCATGCGCCCCGGCCACCAGCGCGGCCGACAGCGCCATCGCCGCGTCCCGCTGTTCCGGGTCCAGATACCGATTACGGGAGGACAGTGCGAGACCGTCCTGCTCGCGCACCGTCGGTACCCCGATGACGGCGACGTCGAAATTCAGATCTCGCACCATCTGCCGGATCAGGGTCAGCTGCTGGTAGTCCTTCTCCCCGAAGTACGCCCGATGCGGAGCGGCTATCTGCAGCAGCTTGGCCACGACGGTGAGCATACCCGCGAAATGAGTTGGCCTGCTTGCGCCTTCGAGTTCACTGCCGAGCGGCCCGGGATGGACCGTGGTGCGCGGACCGGACGGGTACATGTCCGACGCGGACGGCGCGAAGACCAGCTCGACTCCCTCCTCACGGAGCAGCGCGACATCGGCGTCGAGGGTTCGCGGGTACGCATCCAGATCCTCACCCACACCGAACTGCAGCGGATTGACGAAGATCGACACGATCACCACCGCACCGGTGAGCTTTGCCTGACGCACCAAGTGCAGATGACCGGCGTGCAACGCGCCCATGGTCGGCACCAGCGCGACCTGTTTTCCGACACCCCGTAAGGCCTTGGACACCGACGTGATCACCGCGGGATCGTGGTGAACTGTCAACTGCCCCTTCGTGTAGCTGCCCGCGAGGGTCATTGCTTCCCTTCCAGAAGTTCGATCAGGTCTGCCCCGGCACCGATGCGCTGCGCAGAGCGAAGAGACAGCGCCCGATACCCGGCAGCGATTCGCGGATCCACGGTCTCGAGCACGTCGAGATGCTTGCCGACGGCGGCGGTATCGCCTCGGGCCACCGGACCGGTGAGCGCCGATTGTCCGTTGCGCAGCGCATTGTCCAGCGCAGCTTCGAGAAGCGGAGCCAGAACACGCTCGGGCACACCACGTTCGGCGTCGGAGCCAGGAAAACCCGGTCCGGCCAACGCGACTCGAAGCGCTTCGACCGCGTCGACCACAAGGGTGACGAGGTGATTACTACCGTGCGCGAGCGCAGCGTGGTAAAGCGCCCGATTGTTCTCGGCGACATGCACCGGCTCGCCGCCGATCTCGAGCACCAGAGCCTGCGCAACGGCGTAACCGATCTCGTCACTTGCGGTGATACCGAAGCACGCCGCCGTCATCCTGTCGGTGTCCTCGGCTCTGCCGCTGAACGTCATGGCTGGATGGATCGCGAGCGGAACCGCACCCAGGGCCGTCAGCGGTTCGAGCACCGAGACACCGTTCGCACCGGAGGTGTGCACCACGAGTTTCCCTGGTGCCACCGCCCCGGTGGACGCCAGGCCGGCGACGATCGACGCCAACTCGCTGTCCGGTACGGCAAGAATCAACAGTTCAGCGCGACGAGCAACCTCGTCGACGGGCAGAACCTGCGACTCCGGTAACCGGTCACGCACCCGAGCGAGCGACGCGTCCGACACAGCAGCAGCACCGACAACGACGTGTCCGACGCGTTCGAGCGCCTCCCCGAACGCAGTACCCACCCGCCCGGCGGAGACGACACCCACCGTCAATCGAGCTGGCGACAGACCACCAGTGAACCCTGATGAGGTCACCGAAAACTTCCTCTCGTTCGTTCCAGTCCCGCTCGGCGGGTACCAGACGTCCTGCAGGGAACAATAGCGACAGCGGCACCGATGGTGCCATGAATACCGGTGTGATCTGGTTCTCAGTCGGCGCGACGCCGACGACGACGCGTGCCTGCGTCGGTGGTCGTCGTATCGGCCGAGTCGCCGCCGGCCAGACCGGCCATGATCTCGGCGACGGAACGGCCGTTCGAGTGCGCGCCGGTGGCATCCTCGTCGGTCGACTCTGCGCGTCTGCGACCGCGCCGAGGCGAGCTGGACGCATCCACGGCTGGAGTCTCGAGGTCTCGATCCACCGAGAAGAACGCGTCCGCCGAGTCGCGCAACGCACTACGAGAGGCCGGATAGGGATCGCCGTCCTGGGCCGGGTCCGATCCCTGAGCAGTGTCGGAAACGTAGTCGGCGGCAGGCTCGGCTTCGGAATACGGGGCTTCGGAATACCCGGTCTGACGAGACTCGACGGGCGTCGAGTACTCCTCCACCTGGTACTGCTCGGCCTGATATTGCTCGGCCACGACGGTGTCGGCCTCGTACGTTTCCGCGGTGGGCTCGGGCTCGTAGTTTTCCGCTTCCGGCTCCGCTGCCGGCGGACGCGTCTGCTCGAAGTTGTAGGCGGTGAACGGCGAGCTGGGCGGAGTGACCCGCGCGGCCGGTCTCGCACCGTACGGGCGCGGCCGCGTTCCGGGGCGCTCGAAAGCATCGACCTCGTCCACGGCTGTTGCCGACGCGTCGTAGCTCGAGTCCTCGGTCTCGAACGCGTTCTCCGCGTACCCACCCTGCGACCCGGGAGCAGTCGATGCCGCGGTGGCCTGCGGCATCTCGTCCGGTCCTTCGGGGTACACCACCGAGGTCTCGGCCGTGACCGGCTCGTCGTACGGGGTTCCGACACCGTTGAGACCGGCACCCGCGGGCATCGGCCCGTTGCCGTTACCGCCACCCGGTACATACAGCCCGGACGGGGCAGGCTGATAGCTGTCGTAGCGTCGACCGCCGAGTTCTTGCATTCTCATTGCCTCGGCCCGTAACGCGACGCGTTCGGTGGGCAAATTGCCGTCGAACAGCACTTGCAGGTTCTGGCGGAGCGCGGCGAGTTCGTTGCGCAGTGCTGCGACTTCGTCGATCTCCATTCGCGATTCGCTACGAACCCGGGCCTCGACGCTCATCTCGTACTCGCGTCGCGCCGAAATCTCCCGGGCCAACTGCAACTCGTACACCGTCTGCAGATCTTTGGCCTTGGTCTGGTCCGCAGCCGATTCCCGGCGGTACTTCGTCATGGCGAAAGCGCCGATCACGGCAGCCCACAACGCCGAGAGAACGCCGACCCTCATCCACTGCACACTCTCGGTGAACAGCATGAACACGCTGGCGACGATGCCGAGCACGACGAGCGCGGCAAGAAACAGCTGGCTCGCACTACGCCTGTTTCGGCGTCCCTTCTTTGCGCGAGTCTGATCTGTCATGCTCACCAGGGTAACTGGCAACTCGACCGCAAATAGTCATCCTCGGCCGATCACTTACACAACCGAGGTAACAATCAAATGTTTCGTGCGTTACCGGGAACGCTCGTCGTCCCGATCTTTCGGGGTTCGGCAACACTGCTCGAGCCACACCGCGGCAGCGACGACGGCCACTCCCGCAACCAGCGCCACGATCGCCCCGACGCGATCGGAGGACGCGGCCCGTACCGTCGTGGCACGCGGCATCACATACACCAGAAATCCGACGGTCACCCCGGTGACGGCTGTCCCCACCAGCATCGATGCCTTCGCCAGCACCAGCGCCCGATACACCGTCAACGGATTCAGATCGTGCAGACCGGTACCCACGCGGTGCTCGGCAATGCGAGTGCGGACGATCACTGCAGTCACGACCTCGACCACCGCCACGAGATACAACGAGGCCCCGGCGTACACGGGAATCGGCGGCAACGAACCGTAGAAAACCCGAACCAGCAGCCAGGTGCCGATCGCGGCGATCAGGAAAATACCCAAGACATCCCCGACCTTGGTGGGATTGGTCACCACGGGCCATCACCGGTGCCGTCGAGGCGTTCGACTCCCGCACGCTCTTCCGCACTCAAACGCGAGAGCAACTCGGTCACCGGCACATCCGTGTCACCGACGCGCAGGGTGGCGTCGGGTTCGACGTCCAGCCACGGCAGCAGCACGAATGCCCGCTCGTGCGCGCGGGGATGCGGGAGTATCAGACGAGGGTCATCGCTGATCACGTCGTCACACACGATCACATCGACGTCGAGGCTGCGTGGCCCCCATCGTTGCACTCGAACGCGATCCGCCGCTTCCTCGAACTGCTGCCCCAGACGCAACCAGTCCCAGGCGTCGTACGCGTCGTCCTCGGCCACCAGCGTCGCATTGAGAAAATCCTGCTGCTCGACGCCACCCCAGGGCGCAGATCGGTACACGGCCGATCCAGCCACCAGTCGTGAACCCAATCCTGTTGTCACAGAACGTAAGTGGCTGAGCGAGTCGCCGATGTTACTGCCGATCGACAGCACCGCACGCGTCACGTTCGCTCCCGGTACGCCACCACGGCGACATCCTCGAACGTCAGCGGAATGGGGGCAGACGGCTTGTGCAGCACTACTTCCACCGCGTCGACGCGCGAATCGTAGGCCAGCACCACCTCGGCGATCTCGGCCGACACCGTCTCGATCAAGTCTTTCGAAGGACCCGAGATCACGGCTGCGGCACGTTCGGCCAGTTCGCCGTAGTGCAGCGTCCGGGTCAGATCGTCGGTCTCGGCTGCGGGCCGCAGATTCATCCATACGGTGATGTCGACGACGAAGTCTTGGCCGTCGCGCTTCTCGAAGTCGAACACACCGTGATTGCCGCGCACCCTGAGGCCACGTAGTTCGATGCGGTCGCCGCGACGCGTTCCGAGGCCACTGCTCTCGGGGCCACTGCTCTCTGGGCCACTGCTCTCGCTCATGCCCGTCCACCCTGCCATGCCTTGACGACGGCGACCGCGTCGAGTGAGGCCTGAACATCGTGCACCCGCACACCCCATGCGCCGCCGGCAACGGCCAGTGCCGATACGACAGCCGTGGCGATCTCGCGTCCGTCCGGTGGTCGAGGGGAACCGTCATCGTCGGCCAGAAGCGAACCGAGGAAGCGTTTGCGAGAGGCGCCGACGAGTACCGGAAACCCTGCCGCTACCAGCTCGGGTAGGCCGCGAAGCAGTTCCCAGTTGTGCTGGGCATTCTTGGCGAAGCCGAGACCGGGGTCGAGCACCAGCGCCGATTCGTCCACCCCCGCGGCCACCGCACGATCGACCTGTTCCATCAGCTCGTTGCGTACGTCGGCAACCACGTCGTCGTATCGGTCGGCCGGGCCGGAGTGCCGATACTCGGACCCGGCTGACCGCCAGTGCATCAGGATCCACGGCACACCACCGGCCGCGACCACCCCGGCCATGGCCGAATCGGCTCGGCCACCCGACACGTCGTTCACTATCGACACGCCCGCCTCGATGGCTGCCTCGGCGACCGAAGCGCGCATCGTATCGACGCTGGTCATCACGCCTTCTGCGGCCAGCGCCGCGATCACCGGCACTACCCGCTGGGCTTCGAGAACCGAATCGATACGGTCGGCCCCCGGGCGCGTCGATTCACCACCGACGTCCACGACGTCGACCCCGCGGCGATGCATCGCCAACCCGTGCTCGACGGCCGCGTCGACGTCGAGGTACCGACCGCCGTCCGAAAAGGAATCGGCAGTGACGTTGAGAACGCCCATGACGACGGGGGCCGGCGGGATGCTCCTCGCGAGACTCATCGGGTATCGGTCGGTCGCGTCATTTCCGCAGGATCAGGTCCAGTGCTTCCGAACGCGACGCCGCGCTGGACTGCAGCAGACCGCGCACGGCCGAGGTGGTGGTGCTGGCCCCCGGCTTGCGAATTCCGCGCATTGCCATGCAGAGGTGCTCGGCCTCGATGACGACGATCGCGCCGCGCGGGTCGAGCTTGCGCATCAAGGCGTCGGCGATCTGACTGGTCAGACGTTCCTGCACCTGGGGGCGCTTGGCGTACATGTCCACCACGCGTGCCAGTTTCGACAGGCCGGTGACCTTGCCGCTCTTGCCCGGGATGTATCCGACGTGGGCAACGCCGTGGAACGAGACCAGGTGGTGCTCGCACGTGGAGTACATCGGGATGTCACGGACGAGTACCAGTTCCTGATGTCCCTCGTCGAAGGTCGTGTTCAACGCTGTGTCCGGGTCGGTGTAGAGCCCGGCGAAAATCTCGCGGTACGAGCGTGCGACGCGGGCCGGGGTATCGAGCAGTCCGGGGCGATCGGGATCCTCGCCGACAGCGATCAACAACTCACGCACTGCAGCCTCGGCGCGAGGCTGGTCGAAGACCGCCCCGGTGGCGTAGGCAACCGTCTGCTCCACTGCTCGCTGTTCGGTTGCCGGGACTTCTGCCGAGTCGCTGGTCGACTCGTCGGTCCGATTGACTGACACGTGAATGTACCTCCGTTTGGGCTCCACGAATGAGACGGCTGGGCTCACCTGCAACGGTCCGAAAAAACAATTGCAGATGAGCCCAACACGGTTCGAACGACGTGCTGGGCCGACCTTCGCGGTCGACCCAGCAAGCCTAATGACAGGTCTAGCGGTACGAACCCCCAGGCCCTTCCCAGCGACGCGTCTGCGAGCCGTCGTCGCCGTCCTCGTCGGCTCGCTCGTCGCCTCGCGACTCCTCGTACGGAGTATCGCCGGAACGATCGTCACCGGGAAGCGGGTAGTTCTGCGACGGACCGGGCACCTCCCACGACGGGGCCGACGGCTCCTTGTGGGCGGAACTGTCCGGATTGTCGGCGTACGGGGGCGCGTGACGAGACGTCCGACCTTGGTCCCGTGTATCAGGTCGGAACGGGTCCGGCTGATACTGCGGCGGCTGGTACGCCTGTTGCTGACCGGTCGGCGGTTGGTACGACTGCGGCTGCTGATAGGTCGGGTGCTGCCGGTAGGTCGGCTGACCCTGAGGCGGCTCGTACCGATTCTGATCCGGTCGGTTCGATTCCGGCTGATCCCGAGTCGGCGGGTTTTGGGCCGGTGGGTTATGCGCCGGCGGAGTCGTCGGGCCCTGGTAGCGCGGAACCGACGGTTGATCGCGCGGCGGCCAGCCCGGAGCAGACCATCCTGCGGGAGCGCCGTAATCGGGCCGTGCACCAGCATTGGGGGCCGGACGGGGATCCGATCTGCGGTAGCCCTCGGAGTAGCCGCCGTCGTTCGGAACACCGCCGTTGTGGGCGCCACCGTTGTGGGTGCCACCGTAATTGCCGTTGCTGCCACCGCCGTTGTAGCCGCCGTTGACCGGTCCGCCGTTGTTCGGGGCACCGTTGACCGGGCTGCCGTTCGTGGGCGCACCGTTCGTGGGAGCACCGTTGGCCGGGCCGCCGTTGTAGCTGTTGCTTCCGTTCGGGTAGCCGCCCTTGCTCAGCTGCGGCGAACCGGAGTAGCTGGGCTGCGGAACCTGTTGCGGCGGAAGCTGTTTCGGGGCCGGCGGCACCGGAGGCCACGGCTCGCCGCGCTCAGCGGCAAGTTCGCGCGGAGTCTTCACCGGCGGCTTGTCCGAGGGCTTACGGTCACCGAAGTCGTTGAACAAGGTGATGCGCGGGCGCTTGGTGACGCTGTGGAAGATCTTTTCGAGGTCCTTGCGGGTGAGCGTCTCACGTTCGAGCAGCTCGGAGGCGAGGGTGTCGAGCAGATCGCGGTACTCGTTGAGGATGGCCCACGCTTCGGTGTGCGCAGCTTCGATGAGCTTGCGCACCTCCTCGTCGATCTCGCGGGCGACCTCGTGCGAGAAATCGGACTGCTGGCCCATCGAACGACCCAGGAACGGATCGCCCTGTTCCTGCCCGTACCGAACGGCTCCGAGCTTGCTGCTCATGCCGTATTCGGTGACCATCGCGCGAGCGATCTTGGTGGCCTGGTCGATGTCGGATGACGCGCCGGTGGTCGGCTCGTGGAAGACGAGCTCCTCCGCGGCGCGGCCGCCCATGGCCATCACCAGCCGAGCGATCATCTCCGACCGCGTCATCAGGCCCTTGTCGTCCTCGGGCACCGTCATCGCATGGCCGCCGGTACGGCCGCGAGCGAGGATGGTGACCTTGTACACGGGCTCGATATCGGGCATCGCCCACGCGGCGAGGGTGTGTCCACCCTCGTGGTACGCGGTGATCTTGCGCTCGTGCTCGCTGATGATGCGGCTCTTGCGTCGAGGACCACCGACCACACGGTCCACCGACTCCTCGAGCGAGGCCTCGGTGATCACGGTGCCGTTCTCACGCGCGGTGAGCAGTGCCGCTTCGTTGATGACGTTGGCCAGGTCTGCACCCGACATTCCGACGGTTCGCTTGGCGAGACCCTCGAGGTCGGCGTCCTGGGCAACGGGCTTGCCTGCCGAGTGCACCTTCAGGATTGCGCGACGGCCGGCCAGGTCGGGCGCGCCGACCGGGATCTGCCGGTCGAAGCGGCCGGGACGCAGCAGCGCCGGGTCCAGGATGTCGGGACGGTTGGTCGCGGCGATGAGGATCACGCCGGTGCGCTCACCGAAGCCGTCCATCTCCACGAGCAACTGGTTGAGCGTCTGCTCACGCTCATCGTGTCCGCCGCCCATGCCTGCGCCACGCTGGCGGCCGACGGCGTCGATCTCGTCGACGAAGATGATGCAGGGGCTGTTCTGCTTGGCCTGCTCGAAGAGATCGCGGACGCGGGATGCACCGACACCGACGAACATCTCGACGAAGTCCGAGCCCGAGATGGTGAAGAACGGGACTCCCGCTTCGCCTGCGACGGCGCGCGCGAGCAGCGTCTTGCCGGTTCCGGGAGGGCCGTAGAGCAGAACACCGCGCGGAATCTTGGCACCGAGCGCCTGGTAGCGCGCCGGGTTCTGCAGGAAATCCTTGATCTCGTACAGCTCTTCGACGGCCTCGTCCGCGCCTGCCACGTCGGCGAACGTGGTCTTGGGCATGTCTTTCGTGAGCTGCTTGGCCTTCGACTTGCCGAAGCCCATGACTCCGCCGCGACCGCCACCCTGCATGCGGCTCATCACGAAGATGATCACGCCGAGGATCAGCACCATCGGAAGGATCAGCAGCAGGAAGGAACTGAACCAGCTCTCCTGGGTGACAGTGGTGTTGTAGCTGTTCAGACCCTGCGAGTCGACCTTGTCGAAGATCTGCTCGGATGCCGAGTCCGGGTACTTCGCAATGATCTGCTTCTGATTGTCGGTGGCGTCGGAGGCCTCTTTGAGGGTCAGCCGAATCTGCTGCTCACGGTCGTCGATCTGCGCGGACTCGACGTTGCGGTCGTCGAGCTGGGCGATCGCCACCGAGGTGTCGACCGACGTCCAGTTCCGCGTGTCGTTACCGAAGTAGCTGAAGGCATAGATCACCAACAGAATGCCGAAAACGATGGCGAGATTCCGTATTACTGTCTTCCGATTCATACAGCTTCAGCCGAGACGGCCGTGTCCTTTCAGTCCGCTCCCGCGCGCTGGCTGCTCCCTGCCCGCCGGATACTCCAGGCTAGCGCGAGACTCGGACATCTGACTCGCTCATACCTGGCGCTCTGCGTCCACGCACCTGTTTGCGTCGACGCTTCTTCCCCTCCAACGACCGCACTCCCCCGGCAGTTCCCCACCTCTTCGGCACCTTATCCGCATCGATGGACCATTGCATACGTCTCGGCGCGGCGATGGTCCATTCACGCGGGTCCGGGAGCCGCGAACCGGGCTGAACGAACGACGAGGCTCAGCTGTATACCTTCGGGTCCAGCAGGCCGATGTACGGCAGATCACGGTAGCGCTCGTTGTAGTCCAAGCCGTATCCCACGACGAATTCGTTGGGGATGTCGAAGCCCACGTTCGCGACCTCGACGTCGACCTTGATGGCGTCGGGCTTGCGCAGCAATGTCACCACCGACAAGGAAGCAGGCGAACGGGTCGCGAGGTTGCGCTTGAGCCAGCTCAGCGTCAGACCGGAGTCGATGATGTCCTCGACGATCAGCACGTGGCGTCCGGTGATGTCGCGGTCGAGGTCCTTGAGAATTCGGACGACACCGGACGACGACGTCGACGAGCCGTAGGAGCTGACAGCCATGAACTCGAGCTGCGCCGGGATGGGCAGGGCCCGGGCGAAGTCGGTCATGAACATGATCGCGCCCTTGAGGACGCCGACCAGGAGCAGGTCACCTTCCGGGGCACCTTCGGGATACCGCTTCGCGATTTCCTCTGCGAGTTCCGCAGTGCGCGCTTTGATCTGTTCCTCGGAAATGAGAACCGATTCGATGTCGCCCTCGTACACGGGGTTTCCCTTCATTCGTTCTCCAGGCCGACGCTCAGCCTGCCATGTCGCCGCGAGCACACCAACCTCGCATCGGGCGTTCCGCCTGGCAGCGCAACCCCGCCCTGGCCGGTCCATCGTCCGACGAGGGCGTCGACGGCTCGGAGCTGTCGATCGGTCGACGACGTCACTCCCCGTTCGAGCAACCATCGGCGCAGCACGCGGCGGCGAACGGCCGGGGCGAGAGGTTCGATCACCGACACCTCGAGGTCCGGGCCATCGGTGTCGGCGACGGACCCGGCAAGCGCGTCGAGCACGTCGCCGTCCTCACGTAACTGCTCGGCCGTCCGCGCGAGTGCAGCGGCGACGCCACCACCCAGCACGTCCTCGAGCAACGGCAGCACCTCGTGGCGCAGCCGCACCCGAGTGAAATCGGTATCGGTGTTGTGCGGATCCTCGAAGGGCTCCAACCCCAGCTCGACGCAGGCAGCCCGGGTGACCGCACGCCTGACTCCGAGCAGCGGACGGCCCCACGGTGGGGTGAACGCCGTCATGCCGGCAATCGACCGCGGCCCCGATCCGCGGCCCAACCCGAGCAGCACCGTTTCGGCCTGATCGTCGAGGGTGTGCGCCACCAGCACCGACGCGTCGCCGCGCGCGAGATCCAACGCGTCGTATCTGGCTCTGCGGGCCGCTGCTTCCGTCCCGCCCGAACCGGTGACGCGCACCGGAAGAACGCGAGCTTCGACCGCACCCAACTCCAGCGCCCGCGCCGCTGCCGCCGCCGCGACCTCGGCCGAACCCGGCTGAAGACCGTGGTCGACGATCAACGCGCGCACGTTCGGGGCCTCGGCGACGCTCGCGGCCGTCAGGGCCAGCGAATCGGCGCCGCCGGACAGCGCAACGGCAACCGGCCCGGGGTGTGCAGTGAGCCATGCCCGCACCGCATGCCGAATCTCCAGCAGGGCGGGGCCCTCAGGAAATCTCGGTCGTTCCGCGGGCTCCACTCCCTCAGGCAGACGCACTAGCCCAGAACTCGGGCGATCCACGCGTCCGGATCCTCGATCTCCGACAGCAGCGGCAGCGTGTCGGGGCCGGTCCACACGGTGTTGAAGCGTTCCATCCCCACCGCCGCGACGACGTGATCGACGAAGGCCTTGCCGCGCACGTACTGGGCCATCTTCGCGTCCATGCCGAGCAATGCCCGGACGACGCGTTGGAGCGGGCTGACCTTGCGTCGTCGCCGCTGATCGAATGCACCGCGAATCTGCGTCACGGTCGGTACGACGGCAGGCCCGACGGCGTCCATCACGTGGTCGGCGTGGCCCTCGAGCAGAGTGCCCAGCACCAGGAGGCGGTCGATGGCGTCGCGCTGCGGCTGAGGTTGGGTGGCGCGCAACAGACCGACGATGCCCGCGTCCTCCGACTTCGTCGTTCCGCTCGGATTCTTGCGGGCCTTCAACGCCCCGGTCAACCGATTGGCGACGTCCGACAGTGGCTCGTCGGAACCGTCGGAGAGCACCCCCACGTTCTCGCGCATGTAGCCGCCGAGCCACGGTGCGGAGGAGAACTGCACACGGTGCGTCACCTCATGCAGGCACACCCACAGGCGAAAGTCACTGGGAGACACGCGCAGCGCGCGTTCGACGGCAATCACGTTCGGCGCGACCAGCAACAGCGTTCCGTTCTCCCCGCTGAACGGATCATACTGTCCGAGAATGGCACTGGACAGAAACGCCAGCATCGCGCCCGCCTGTAGGCCTGCGGGCTTTCCGCCGAGGAGGCCCGACGGCGGCGTATCGTCGTCGTCTCCGGTGAGGTGCTTCATGGACGACGCGGCCGCCGCGATCCAGCCTGCTCGATCGACCACTTGGGCGTCGGGAACCGGAAGTCCGTCGGCCAGACCGGTGGTCTCACGGACCGGCCCCTCGGCTCGAATCGATGCGGCCGCAAGCTCTTCCACGGCCGCCTCGGCGGTGTAGCGCGAGGTGGCCGGACCCGGGCGGGCCAGCTTGGCCCCGGCTTTCGCGGCTACCGACCAATCGACTGCACCGGCGAACCCGGACGTGCTCTCGTTCTCGTCGGCGCTTGCTGCTGCTGACTTCACTGGCAACCACACAATCTCAAGGTCGATGCGACGGCATCGAGGGCGGGGCGACTGACCTCGGGTGGTCGGTCGTTCGACATCAGCGCGAACGTCAGAACCCGGCCGTCTACATCGACGACGTATCCGGCGAGAGCGCTTGCATTGGAAAGGGTTCCGGTTTTGGCCCGCACCCACCCCGCTCCGGTTCGATCCCCCGAGGCATACCGATCCGACAGCGTTCCGGTGGCACCGGCGACGGGCAGGTAGTCGAGCATCGGACGCAACGTCGGCTGCTGCGCTCCAGCGGCCGAGGTCAGCACCTGATCGAGCAGTCGAGCCGGAATCTTGCCGTCCACCGACAGACCACTGGCATCCTCGAGAGCCAACCCGGCCATGTCGAAGCCGGCCGCGTAGAGCGTCTGCCCGATGGCTGCCACCGCGCCGGAAAAGCTTGCTGCCGTGTTCATGTCGATCGACAGTTCGCGTCCGACCGCCTCCGCGAGGACGTTGTCGGAGCGATAGATCATCTGCTGCAAGCGGTTTCGCAGTGGGGCGGACTGTACCGACGCGAGCTGGTCGGCACCCTCCGCGGCCGTACCCGTCGTCACCGCGGCCGGATCGACGCCCAGTCCTGCCGCCAGTGCGCGGCCCGCGTCCAGCGCCGGGGTGGTGCTTCGGGGCGACTCGTCGACCAGTGGATCGGACCGTCCGCCGTCGAGCATGATCGGTTCGATCGGCGTGATCGAACCAGCGGCGATGTCGGCGGGAAACCAGCCCTGCGCCATCGTGTCGCCGGAGTAGATCGAGGTGTCCACGCTGATGCTGCGCACCGTCGTTCCGCTGCGGCGGATCTGCTCCACCAGGTCGTCGATACGGGCCGCCCCCGGGTAGAACCCGACGGTGCCGACCGGCAGTGCGGTGAGCGTGGGGTCTCCGCCTGCGATCAGGACGATGTTGCCTTCGCCGTTGCCCTGCACGACGCGGGTGGCGACGCGGTGGTCGGCAGGGAGCGCCAGCATCGCCGCGGCGGCGGTGAGCACCTTGGTCGTCGATGCCGGCGTCATCGGCGCATCGGGGTTCCGGGACCACAGCACCTGGCCCGTTTGTGCATCGGCGACGGTTCCGGTGAAGGTGCCGAGATCGGAATCGTCCACCACCCCGGCCAGCGCATCGGCCAGCCCGGCCGGGCTCGGCGAGGGTGCGGACTCCGGAAAGGGGGTGATCTGCGGGTTCGGCAGCACGGTGTCGGGCGGCGGCGCGATCGCGGTCTCGGCACCGTCGGACACCGAGGGGAGCACGAGCGCGGCAGTCGTCACGGCGAGGATGACCACGAACACTGCGCACAGCGTCAGGATCAACCGCTTCTTCCTGCGCCGCCGGCCCGCTGTGGGACCGAGGAACCGCCGTGTCAGCCCCGCCACCGTTCCTCCGTCATTGCCGTGGTCGTACCCATGAACGTCCAGTCAACAGTATCCTCGGGTCCGGTAGCCTTTGCGCCGCCACCATCGACACATTCGCAACCGCTCGGGCCGTTCCGGCTCGACGAAGACAGTGAGGACTGCACGTGCCGTTCGACGTCACCATCGAGATCCCCAAGGGGCAGCGCAACAAGTACGAGGTCGACCACGTCACCGGACGTGTGCGCCTCGACCGCTACCTCTACACCGCGATGGCGTACCCAGCCGATTACGGCTTCATCGAGAACACGCTCGGCGAGGACGGCGATCCGCTCGACGCACTGGTGCTGCTGCCGGAGTCGGTCTACCCGGGTGTCATCGTCGAGGCGCGCCCTGTCGCGATGTTCAAGATGGTCGACGAGGCCGGCGGTGACGACAAGGTGTTGTGCGTACCGGCAGGCGACACCCGCTGGGATCACATCCAGGATCTGAGTGACGTATCGACGTTCGAACTCGACGCGATCAAGCATTTCTTCGTCCATTACAAGGATCTCGAACCCAACAAGCACGTCACCGGGGCAGACTGGGTGGGGCGCGCAGAGGCCGAGGCCGAAATCGCTGCATCCTTCAAGCGCTTGACGGACAATCCGGGTCACTGATCGTTTCGGCACTACACACTTCGCTTCGGCCGCGCGCCGACGAAACACAGTTTGGGGAGACCTATGACCGACAGCAGTTCCAACGGTGCCCCCGGTGATCGGCGCAATCTCGACTCGCGGCCGATCTCGGATCCGACGCAGTTTCCCGATCTGCCGGTGACGGTCGTTCTCGACCGGATTCCGGTGCCGATCCTCGCTGTCGATCCCAGCGGTGCGATCGTGTTCGCGAACGAGGCCTTCGACGATCTGTTCGGCCTCGACCGCACCGAACGCGTGGACTTCCACCTGCACGACATCTTTCCGGACCGGGCACCGGAGGGGGTCAACGTCGCAGACATGTTCCTGACGACAGTGGCCACCCGCGCGGATTCGCTGTGGCGAATGACCGACAAGACCGGCGACGTCGTTCAGGTACGCGCCAGCAAGTCGATCCTGCGCCGCACCGAGGACACCATCGTTCTCGTCGCGCTCGAGGATTTCACGGACCAGTTGTGGAACGACCCCAAGAGCGCATTGCGCTGATCGTTCTCCCCGAACGAGTGACGGTGTGTGCCGGCGATCAATCGCCGGCATACACCGTCGTTCTGTTTCCACCCGCGTGCTTCGACTCGTACATCGCCGTATCGGCGTCGAGCAGCACGTTGTGCACCAGCTCGGCTGCACCGTAGGAGGACACTGCCGCCCGCCAGCGAGCGGCATCGAGCACGGCGACACCGACGCTGACCGTGACCGGCACGTCGTCGCCCGAATCGTGCACCGACTCACGGATACCGTCTGCGAGGTGGTCGGCCGAGTACTCGCAGACCGGGACCGCGATCGTGAACTCCTCGCCCCCGGTGCGCGCGACGCAGGGCCGTCTACCGGTCGCGGTGGTGAGGCGCCGGGCCGTTCGGCGTAGGACCCGGTCCCCCATGGCGTGACCGTAGGTGTCGTTGACCCGCTTGAACTGATCGAGATCGACCACCATCAGCGCCACCGACTGCTCGTCGGTCAACCGGGCCATCATTCGGTCCAGCCGCAGTTCCAGGCCTCGCCTGTTGAGCAGACCCGTCAGGGAGTCGGTGTTGGCGAGGTCGAGCTGGCGCTGAATGACGGCTCGGAACGCCAGCACCGAGTTGACCACCAACACGGTCACCAGGGCCCGCGCGACGATCGACGCGGGATCGTCCGGCTGCTCGACGACGGCCAGCACAGCGAGCAGAAGAATCACGGTGTTGACGAATGCGGTGTGGAACTTGAGGACGTTGCGCCGCGAGAAGTAGGCGATATAGGTGCCGATGACCGAGAACAGGGCTGCGCCGTAGAGGGCCAGATCCCGGTCGTCGAAGGTCAGCAGCATCACGGACACGCCGACGTCGGCGTAGACCACGAACCACCCTGGCATGTGCGACGCGTCGACCGAGCGTAGCCACCACCAGGCTCCCACCGGGATCGTCGAGAGCAGCACCGCTGTACACGCTGCGACGGCGGCCGGGCCGACGGGTCCGTCGGAGGACAGCATCACGATCACACCGATCAAGCCGAACGACGGCACGAGAACTGCGATGCCTCGGGCAACGCGGCGTTCGAGTCGAACCGAACCCGATTCCGATCCCGTGCCGGAGGACTGGGGAGGTCTGTCGTGATCGGTTGGCACCACATTCCCTCCATCCGTTACGGCAGTGACATCCGACGCGTTTCCGGTCTTTCGCGGCTCAGACGTTACCCGCGCGCTGATCGGGCAGGTCCAGCCTGACGGTTTCGTAATCGGTCAAGAATCGATCCAACAGCCCCACCAGCGCCGATCTGTCGTCCCGGTCCCATTTCTCGATGACTCTGCCGAGTGACTCGGTTCGGCGTTCCTGAATCGCCGCGGCCACTTCCCGGCCCGACTGGGTCACCGCGAGGACGAAGGCCCGGCCGTCCCGCTCGTCGGGCAACCGCTCGACGTGGCCCAGTTCCACGAGCTGAGCCACCTGTCTGCTCACCGTCGACGGGTCCGAATTCACCATCGCGGCAAGCTCGCTGGACCTCATGGGTCCGTCACGCAAGAGCCGGAACAGGCAGACGTACGCGGCACCCTCGACGCCACCCGACGACGAGATCTGCGCGATGTTGCGCTCGCGTAGTCGCTGTAGTCGAACCAGCTGCGTACCCAACTCCTCGGCGAACTCGACCACGTCAGCTACCGGTGAACTGAGCCGGCCGCTTCTCGAACACCGAGGTGATCGCCTCGGTGAGGTCGTGCGAGGCGAGGAAAGCGGCATTCCAGGCGGCGACGTATCGCAGCGAGTCGTCGACACCGGAGGAGCGGGAGTGGTCCAGTACGGTCTTGATGCCCTGCACCACCAGCGGCGGATTGGCGGCAATGGCCGCGGCGCACTCACGGGCGGCGGCGAGGGTGGCATCGTGATCCTCGAACACGTCGTTGACCAGGCCGATCTTCTCGGCGCGGGCCGCGTCGATGTCCTTACCTGTCAACGCGAGCTCGCGGAGGTGGCCGTCGCCGATGATCGCGGGGAGCCGGGCCAGAGACCCCATGTCGGCGACGATCGCCACTCGTACTTCTCGCACGCTGAATTTCGCGTCGGCGCTGGCGTATCGCACGTCGGCGGCGGTGATGAGGTCGACGCCACCGCCGATGCACCAACCTTGGATCGCTGCAACGACGGGCTTGCGGCAATCCGCGACGGCGTTGATCGCCTTCTGCATCGTCTTGATGGTGTCGTGGAAGGACGTTCGCGGACCGGCCAACGCCTTGTCTGCCATGAGAGGACCGAACGTGCCTGCCATCGCGGCCAGATCCAGTCCGTAGGTGAAGTTCTTGCCGGAGCCTGCGAGCACCACTGCCCGAACCTCGGGGTCGGCGTCGAGCTGCGTGAACAGCTCGGTGCTCTCGGTCCAGAAGTCGGGGCCCATTGCGTTGCCCTTGCCGGGCCCGAGGAGTGTCACTTGCGCGATGTGGTCCGCGATCTCCACGGAGAAAGCTTTCCAGGTACGTTCCGTCATGGTTGCGAGCCTAGCGGGATCGCCGAAGATTGCCGCACCGCATGTTACGGCGCGTAACGTCTGCGCTAAGTCCCTGCTCAGCTCTGGTATGTGCAGCGCAGTCGGCCCACTATCTACACATGCTGATGCACCAGGGACTGGGACTCGAGACGTTCAACGACCTGCCGCGTCGCAAGGCAGTGCATGCGCTGTACGAGTGTTGCTGCTCGGTGGCGTGGGCGTCCAGGGTGGCCGACGGCCGCAGCTATCGCTCTCGCGCCGACCTGTTCTCCGCAGCCGACGCCGAACTGGCCGAGCTGTCGGACGGCGACATCGATGCACTGGCAGCGACGTTGCCGGAGCCCGGCAAGGTGTGTGCGGCCATGGATTCGGACACCCGCGGAGCGCTGGTCACGGCTGCTCGCGCCTACGACGAGCGATTCGGATTTCCGTACGTTGCCAGTGTGATGTTCGGACCCGAGGGGTTCGAGCCGCGCGAGATCTTGGTGGACCTGGGACACCGACTCGACAACGACGACCGGACCGAGCGCAAGATCATGCGCAACGAACTCGCGGAGATCAACCACATTCGACTGAACCGCCTTCTGGGCCCCGAGGGTGGTTGGCCTCGGTACTGAAAATTTGAAATCGCCGAGCTTTCAGCCGAACAGGCCGACGACGCGACCGATCAATCCACCGGCGATCACAATGGCCAGCAATGCCACGATGCAGATGATCGCGATCGGCATGACCCGGCTGCGCTGCGGCGGTTCGTGATTCGGTCCACCGACTGCTGTCTCGGCTGGAGGAGTGTCGCCCGGCGTCACGCCACCGCCTGGTTCGAGTCCGGCAGTCTCATCGGGATCGGGATTCTGAGCAGTCATGTTCCCGTAGTACCCGGTCGCTCTTCCCTCAATCGAGATGTGCTCTAGCTATCGCTCCGGCGAACAGTTCGGATACCGCGTCGGCGATCACGCCCTCGTCGATGTCTTCCGGATCCACCGAGTGTTCGACGGCCAATCCGGAGATCAGGGCCGTCAGTGACGTCGCGACGCGTCGGGCATCGAACTTCTCGCCGACGCCCCATTGGTCCGCGCGTTCGGCAATCAGTCGTTCGAGCTCGCGCCGCAGCGCTCGACGGTCGGTGCGGTAGCGCTCGGCGACGGCCGGGTCGCGTCCGGCGAGGATGCCGAACTCGACGGTCAGAAGCGGCCAGCGGGGTTCGGCGACCACCCACGACGCGATCTCGTTACCGCCCGCTCCCGCTGCCGCGCCGGAGTCCAGATCGGAAATGTGGGCCAGCACGCGGGCCGCGAGGTCGAGTGAGCGTTTGGCGAGCAACTCGGCGAACAGGGCTTGTTTGGACTCGAAGTTCGAGTACACGGCCCCCTTGGTGAAGCCGGCGCGATTCGCGATATCTGCCAGTTTTGCTGCAGCATAACCTTTTTCGGTGAACTCATCGGCAGCGGCGGCGAGCAATCGGTCTTGTACGTCGGCTCGCTGCGGTCGTCGCTGCGACTGTGTCGGCCCCCACTTTTCTTGCTCCTCGGCAATCACGATACCTAGAGTATTGAATACCTCGGGTATCGACAAGGCTCGCGGGTCTCGACACGGTTCAGGAGTTCACCCATGCGCAAGATGTCACTGCTCGCCGCCGCAGTCCTGGTGCTGCAGCTCGGATTCATCCTCAGCTACGTCTCGGCGTTCCATCAGCCGACGCCACACGCAATCCCGATCGCGGTGGTGACCGAAAGCGGCCTCCCGGAAGGACTCGATCAGCAGACTGCCGATCGTCTCGACGCCATCGACGGCGCGCCGCTCGACGCACGCACCGCAGCCGATACCGCCGAGGTCCGCTCGCTGCTCCGCGACCGGGACATCATCGGGGCCTTCGTCGTCGGTGCGAACGGAACGGACACGCTCATCACCGCCGGCGCGGCAGGTAGTTCCGAGGCCACCGCCTTGCAATCGATCTTCAGCGAGGTGGAATCCGCACAAGGCCGTCAGTTCGTGGTTCGCGACGAGATCCCGGTCGGAGTGCACGACAACCGAGGGTTGACCGGTTTCTACCTCTCGGTCGGCTGGGTCGTCGGCGGCTATCTGCTGGCCGCCGCATTCGGTTTACTGATCGGGGCACCGTCCTCGCGTCGCGAAACCTGCATTCAGGTCGGCATTCTCGCGGTGTACGCCCTCGCCTCCGGTGCGCTCGGAGCGTTCCTCACCACCCACGTTCTGGGAACCTTTGCCGGTCACTGGTTTGCACTCACCCTGCTGGGTACCGGCGTGGTCTTCGCCACCGGACTGGTCACCATGGGCCTGCGCGCCCTGATCGGTGTGGCCGCGGTTCCCGCCGCGATCGTATTGTTCGTGATCCTCGGAAACCCCAGCGCCGGAGGAGCTTTCGGGTCCGAGGTGCTGCCGTCGCTCTACGCCTCGATCGGGCGCTGGATCACCCCCGGCATCGGCACCGAGGGCGTGCGCAGCATCGTGTACTTCTCCGGCACGGGGCTGGGGCAGCCGGCACTCGGACTGGCGCTCTACATCCTGGTCGGGGTGGCACTCCTGGGTGCCGCGGCACTGCGGCGTCGGCGTGCACACAACCCGGTGAGCTCACGCGAGACCAGTAAAGTGTGATCCCATGACTGCCACCTTCCCCCTGCCACTGCCCGATCTCGCCGTCCGCACTCTCGGAGGCGCAGTCGTGTGGGCGAACGACGAGACGTTCGCGGAGAAGGAGAATCTCGTCAGTCCGGGCAAAGCCGACTATTCGACGGCGACGTTCGGGCACAAGGGACAGATCTACGACGGTTGGGAGACGCGGCGGCGACGCGAGGCCGGATACGACGAGGCCATCGTGCGTCTCGGGGCACCCGGCGTCGTCTCGGCGATCGTCGTCGACACCTCGTGGTTCACCGGCAACTATCCACCGGAGATTTCGATCGAGGCCGCCGAGGTCGAGGGGTTTCTCTCGCCGGACGAGCTACGCACGCAGACCGAGTGGACCACCATCGTCGCGCGTAGTCCGGTCAACGGTGACAGCGAGAACCGATTTCAGGTCACCTCCGACGCCCGCTGGACGCATGTGAAGCTGTCGATCTATCCCGATGGCGGAGTGGCTCGCCTGCGGGTCCTCGGACGCGGCAAGCCCGACCCCAAATTCCTCGCGGCCGGCCCGGTCGACCTGGCCGCACTCGAGAACGGTGCCCACGTCTCGGCGTGTTCCAACATGTTCTACAGCTCCCCCAACAATCTGCTGTTCCCCGGTCCTCCGCGGTCGATGGGCGAGGGCTGGGAGACCTCGCGTCGACGCAACGACGCGAACGACTGGGTCCAGGTGCAGTTGGCGGGTGCCGGACTCATTCGGCTCGCAGAGCTCGACACCACGTGCTTCCTCGGCAACGCGCCGGGTGCCGCGTCGTTGCGCGGCCGGCTCGGGGACGGCGAGTGGATCGAGCTGTTGCCACGAACGACGTTGCAGCCCGACACCCGGCATCGCTTCGTACTCGACCACGACACTCCGGTTTCGGAGGTTCGACTCGACATCTTTCCCGACGGCGGCATGGCGCGATTGAGACTGTTCGGTGATCTCGCGGGAGTGGAGCCTGCGGAATGACCCAGTTAAGCAAGCTCTCTGCGTAAACGGCGTCGGGGCAATAGCATTGGCTCATGTCCCGGCTACTTCATCCGAATGCAGCCCATGTTGCCGACACTCTGATTTCTCGTGGTCATCACGGGGTGGTGGTGAACAGTCCGGAGGGCACCCACACCGCCGCCGATGCTGCTGCGGCACTCGGCGTCGAGGTGGGTGCGATCGTGAAGTCGATGGTGTTTCTACTCGACGACGAGCCGGTGTTGCTGCTCGTGTCCGGAGCCCACAACGTGCACCTCGAGCACACGGGTGAGCGCCTCGGTGGCAGGCTGGCGCGGGCCGATCTCGACACGGCAAAACACGCGACCGGGCAGCCGATCGGTGGTATCGCCCCGGTCGGTCACCCCACGAACCTGGATACGTTCGTGGATCAGGATCTGGCCGGGTTCGCCGAGGTGTGGGCCGCGGCCGGCCACATCAACACGATTTTTCGGTCCACGTACACCGAGTTGTTGCGGATCACCGCAGGCTTGGCGATCGACGTGACCTGACCCCGCCGACGTCGAACCTCAGGATGCGAGCGTGGGTGCGATGCTCGATGCGCCGAGGACCTCGTCGACCGTGTCGACGTCGAAGCGAGTACCGCGAGCGCCGAGCAGCGGCAGAACCCCGGAGCTCAGGAATGTCGACTGCCGATTCACGTCGTCGTGGACCTGCAGCGTCACCCCGTCGGCGACGTCGGCTGCGGTGACGTCGGAGATCAGACTGGCCAACCCCGACGGCGTGCCGACGTAGCGGATGGACGACGGGCTGATCGGCGCGTCCAGCCCGCCGAACTCACGGCGAGCCGTCCGCGCATCGGCCGCGATGTGTACCTCGAGGTCGAGGAACACCGCCGTGCTGTCGGCCGACTCGCCGCGCTCGACGGCTTCGGCGCGTAGCCGCGCGCGTTGCTGCTGCGCTTCCCGCAGGTCGGAGGCTTGGATCCGGACAATGTTCGCATCCGGACCCACGGTCAGTTCGGACCAGATCTCATCGAATTCGACGGCGATGCGAGTGTGGTTGTGCGACATGAGTGGTGGTCCTGATTCTAGAAGTCGGAGAACGCATTCGGTCGGAGCGGAGCCGAAATCGAACACGAGCCGGACGCAGTGCGGCACAGATCCACATATCTGTTGCACCAGTGGCGGTTGCCCAGCCACGCGACACTCACGGTCATGACGCCATGCTAACCGTCCGAGGGGGTGCACGGGGATCCAACCCCGGCGGCACCATCAGCAAGGTCGGGGAACGGTCGCGGGTCGGGTACGGGGTTCCACCAGCCGGCGTCCTCCGCGTAGTCCCAGTTCGGTCCCGACTCGACCAGGGCGGCAAGCGCGTCGACGAGTCGGTCGACATCGGCCGAGGAACTGCCGAGACCGATGCTGGCTCGAACCGCGCCGTCCGCATGGCCCAGCCGGCGGAGCAGCGGGTGCGCGCAGAACTTTCCGTCCCGCACTCCGATGCCGTGCTCGGCGGAGAGGTACGCAGCCACCTCACCCGGGTCGCGTCCGGCCACCGTGAAGGTGACGATGCCGACGGTATCGGGCGCGTCGGCCCACACCTGCAGCAGTTCGACGCCGTCCAGATCAGCCAGGCCGCACCGCAGTCGGGACGACAATTCGTGCTCGTGTGCCTGCAGCTCGGCGTCGTCGAATCCTGCAATGGCCTCACAGGCTGCGGCCAGTGCGGCCACTCCGAGCACGTTGGGGGTGCCGGCCTCGTGGCGCTGAGGCGCTGGGGCCCACTCCGTGTGATCGATGCTCACGCTCCGAACCGCACCGCCACCGGCCAGGTGCGGCTCACCGGCGTCGAGCCAATCACGTGTGCCCACAAGCACTCCCGCCCCGAACGGGGCGTAGAGCTTGTGCCCGGAGAAGGCGAGGTAGTCCACGCCGAGTGCCGCGATGTCTATGCGGCGATGCGGAACGAGCTGAGCACCGTCCACTGCAATCCTGGCACCGTGGCGATGCGCCAGTGCGGCGAGTTCCGCAATGGGGAGGACCTCACCAGTGACGTTAGATGCCCCCGTGATCGCCAGCAGCGCAGCGGGTTTCGCGGCCAGTTCGGCGTCGAGACGCGCGATGGTCTCGGCCAGTGACGATGCGGCCACCACCACTCGGCGATCACGCCACGGAAGCAGGTTCGCATGATGCTCGATATCGAGCACCACGGTGTCGCCCGGCACACACGCAGCCAGCAGGTTGAGCGAGTCGGTGGTGTTCCGCGTGAACACCGCCACCGAATCATTCTGCGCACCAACAAAATCGGCGACAGTTACCCGAGCCTTCTCGTATGCGGCCGTCGAGACCCGCGAGGCGTAGCCGGCACCTCGATGCACGCTCGAGTAGAACGGCAGCAGTTCCGCGATCCGATCGGTCACTGCCGCCAGGGCCGGTGCGCTGGCCGCGTAGTCGAAGTTGGCGTAGGTGCACGTGCCACCCTGAACCAGGGGTACCTGCAGATCCGTGCCCGAAACAGGGGCAAAAGGAGCACAGGGGCGGGAAAGTACAGACGTCATGACAGATCAAGCCCTCACGTTCGAGGGACCCGCAACCGAAGAGTTCGTGAACGAGTCCGCGCTTGCCGCGCCGGTTTTCCGGCGTCAGCCTGGTCGTCACCCGGAGCACCCCACCGCGAAGGAGGGTTGCCGACCAGCAAGCCGGGGCTTGATGCTGGTACTCGTGACCGTGGGCAGAACCATTGCAAACCCGCTGCAGTTTTGTCAAGCCGGGACTCACACGTCTGCAGCAGTAGGATTTCCGCGGTAGGAGCGTGCGCTCGTTCACCTGCTGGCAAACAGAACGTGAGATAACCAACGGCGCTGCTGCTCGCCAGCACTACAGAGTCACTTGCCAACGAACGAGAAGGACGCCCGGTTGTCTGTGCATCAAGAGAACGATCTGCCGGGTTCGAGCGCGGACATCGCGCCTGCCCCGGCGGCGTTTCTTCGCTCGTCGCTCGCTCCTCCCGCCCGGACGCTCATCGACGTTCTCCGCGAGACCGCCCATCGCTTTCCCGACGCCCCGGCAATCGACGACGGCGCGGTGTCGGTCAGCTACTCGGAGCTGTTGGACGACATCGCCGAGGGCGCTCAATGGCTCGCCAATGCGGGCGTTCGGCGCGGCGATCGCGTCGGCATCCGTATGCCGTCGGGTTCTTTTTCGCTCTACGTGGCCATTCTGTCCATCCTTGCCGCCGGTGCCGCGTACGTTCCGGTCGACGCGGACGACCCCGAAGAGCGTGCCGAGCTCGTCTTCGGCGAGGCCAAGGTCACGGCCATCGTCACCGCAGGCGGTATCGCGGCCGGTACCGCCCCGAAACAAGACGTACCCCAGGACGCCGCCCGACCGCCTACCCCCGAGGACGATGCCTGGGTCATCTTCACCTCGGGTTCGACGGGTACGCCCAAGGGCGTTGCGGTCAGTCATCGCAACGCGGCGGCGTTCGTCGATGCCGAGGCGCGCATGTTTCTACAGAAGGATCCGTTGGGCCCAGGTGATCGCGTACTCGCCGGCCTGTCGGTGGCGTTCGACGCCTCGTGCGAAGAGATGTGGTTGGCGTGGCGGCACGGTGCGTGCCTGGTGCCCGCGCCGCGGTCGCTGGTGCGGTCCGGCTTCGATCTCGGTCCGTGGCTCGTCTCCCGCGACATCAGTGTCGTCTCGACGGTGCCGACCCTCGCGTCGCTGTGGCCCGCGGTCGCACTCGAGGCAGTGCGGCTGCTCATCTTCGGCGGCGAAGCCTGCCCCCCGGAGCTGGCCGAGCGACTCGCCGTCGAGGGCCGCGAGGTCTGGAACACCTACGGCCCCACCGAAGCAACGGTCGTCGCGTGCGCGGCCATCATGGACGGGAAGGGTCCCGTCCGCATCGGATTGCCGTTGGACGGGTGGGACCTGGCGGTGGTCGACGCGTCGGGCGCTCCCGTGCAGGTGGGTGACATCGGTGAACTCGTCATCGGTGGCGTCGGTCTGGCGCGGTATCTCGATCCGGCCAAGGACGCCGAGAAGTACGCGCCGATGCCCTCCCTCGGTTGGGAGCGGGCTTATCGCAGCGGCGATCTGGTCAAACTCGAACTCGAAGGCCTGCTCTTCCAGGGCCGCGCCGACGATCAGGTCAAGCTCGGTGGTCGACGCATCGAACTCGGCGAGATAGACAATGCGCTGCAAGCACTTCCGGGCGTCAGCGGTGCCGCCGCGGCCGTGCGCAAGACCGGTGCGGGTAACTCGGTTCTCGTCGGCTACCTCGCCAGTACCGACCCCGATTTCGATCTCGAAGCCGCCCGAACGCTGTTGGCCGAGCAGCTGCCGTCGGCGCTGGTTCCACGGCTCGCGTTGGTCGAGGAGATGCCCACGCGCACCTCGGGCAAGGTCGACCGCAATGCGCTGCCGTGGCCATTGCCCGGCTCGGCGGGCGCGTCGGCTCTCGGCGGCACGGCGGGGTGGGTGGCGCAGCTGTGGACCAACATCCTCGGCGCTCAAGTCAACGACGAGAACGCCGACTTCTTCGCCAACGGCGGCGGATCCTTGTCGGCCGCGCAGCTGGTGACAGCGTTGCGCGAGCGGTTCCCCGAGGTCACCGTCGCGCAGTTGTACGACCATCCCCGATTGGGTTCGCTCGCACAGTATCTCGACGACCTGAAGCCGGTGGTCGAGGCAATTCCACGTGAGGTCGCCCCCACATCGCGCACCGCCCAGTGGGCACAGATTCTGGCGACGGTTCCGTTGACCACCTTGACCGGGTTGCAGTGGGTCACCTGGTTGGGGTTGCTGTTCAACGTCATGTCGTGGTTCGGCGACGTGTCGTGGGCTCCGACGCTGTCGTGGTGGTGGATTCTGCTGGCATTCCTCTTCTTCATCACGCCGGTCGGGCGAATGGCGATCTCGGTGATCGGATCTCGCATCCTGTTGGCCGGATTGAAACCCGGCGCGTACAAACGCGGCGGCAGCATGCACATAAGACTTTGGGCGGCAACACGATTGACCGATGCCAGCGGTGCCTCCAATCTTTCGGGTGCGCCGTGGATGGTCTACTACGCGCGGGCTCTCGGTTCGAAGATCGGCAAAGGCGTCGACCTGCACACGCTGCCGCCGGTCACCGGCATGCTCGAGCTGGGCGACGGCTGTTCCATCGAGCCCGAGGTGGATCTGTCCGGACATTGGATCGACGGTGATCTCGTCTACATCGGCGGCATCGAGATCGGTGCCGGTGCCACCGTCGGTGCCCGCTCGACACTCCTGCCTGGAACGAAGGTCGGCAAGAACGCGGTCGTCACCGCCGGCTCAGCCGTCGTCGGACGGGTGAAAGCCGGCCAGATGTGGTCCGGTTCGCCGGCGCAGAAGGTCGGCAAGGCCGATCATCCGTGGCCCGCCGAAACACCCCCGCGCGCAACCCATTGGGTACTCGCGTACGGCGTCGCATCCCTCTTCCTGTCCGGCATGGCACTGTTCTCCATCGGCGTCAGCCTCGTGCTGATGGGGTGGTGGATCCACACCGCCGACTCCGTGTTCGACGCCTTCCAACGTGGCTTGGTGATGTTGCCCGTCGCGACGCTGGTGTCGCTGGCGGTGTTCGCACTGATCACCGTCGTTGCGGTGCGCTTGCTCAGCATCGGACTCGTCGGCGGATACCACCCCGTGCGCAGCCGCATCGGCTGGCAGGTCTGGGCCACCGAACGGTTGATGGACTCGGCGCGCACGTTCCTCTTTCCGCTCTACGCATCGCTGCTGACGCCGCACTGGCTCCGACTCCTCGGCGCGAAGATCGGCAAGGACGTCGAAGCGTCGACCGTACTGATGATCCCCAAGTTCACCACCGTCGCCGACGGCGCTTTCCTCGCCGACGACACGATGGTCGCCAGCTACGAACTCGGCGGCGGCTGGATGCACCTGGGCGACGCCAAAGTGGGCAAGCGAGCGTTCCTCGGAAACTCCGGCATGACCGGGCCCGGGCGAACCGTGCCGAAGAACGGCTTGGTCGCGGTGCTGTCCGCGACGCCGGACAAGGCGAAGTCGGGCTCGTCGTGGCTCGGTAGCCCACCGGTGCGACTGCGTCGAGCGGCCGGTAGCGCGGACTCGTCGCGCACGTTCGATCCGCCTCGGAAGTTGAAGATCGCCCGTGCCCTCGTCGAGACGTGCCGGTTGATTCCCGTCGTCGTGACGTTCGGGATCGGGCTCGGAGTGCTGTTCGGTCTCACCGCCATCGCCGAGTCCGTCGGGTACTGGTTGGCTGCGCTGCTCAGTGGCATCGTTCTACTCGTCGCCGGTTTCGTGGCCGCGGCGGTGTCGGCGTTGGCGAAGTGGTTGTGGGTGGGCCGGATCGGCAAGACCGATCACCCACTGTGGAGCTCGTTCGTGTGGCGCAACGAGGTGGCCGACACGTTCGTCGAGACCGTCGCCGCGCCGTGGTTCGCGCGCGCGGCCGAGGGCACCGCGGTGCTCAACATGTGGCTGCGGTGGCTCGGTGCCGACATCGGCCGCGGTGTGTGGTGCGAGACGTACTGGTTGCCGGAGGCCGATCTGGTGACGTTGGCCGACGGTGCGACCGTCAACCGAGGGTGCGTTGTGCAGACGCACCTGTTCCATGATCGGATCATGTCCATGGACACGGTCGATCTCGGCGCAGGGGCAACCTTGGGACCGCACTGTGTCGCATTGCCCGCATCGGGTATAGGTGTTGGTGCGACGGTTGGCCCTGCCTCCCTGGTGATGCGCGGCGATACGGTTCCCGCGCATACTCGTTGGCAAGGCAATCCGATCGCGCCGTGGGCCAAGGGTGATCCCTTTCCGCGTATTCGCGACGACCGAAACGAGGGGTGATCGTGGCAGGCAGGCTGGTGGCACCGGTGTTCGACGTCGATTCCAGTGACAACCCCATCGATACGTATCTTCCGCAGAACGGCAACCGCGGCTACCGCGTCTCACGCTACGAGCTCGACCTCGAGTACAAGGTGGAGAGCAACCGGCTGGCGGGCAAGGCGAAGATCACCGCCGTCACCACTGCGACGGTGTCGAAGTTCGCGTTCGATCTCGGCCCGGCGATGAACGTGTCGAAGGTATCGGTCAACGGGTCGCGTTCGGTGAAGTTCAGCCACCAGCGCGGCAAGCTGAAGATCACGCCGGCAAAGCCCATCGCGTCGGGCGCGGCGCTGGTCGTGACGGTGACGTACGGCGGAACTCCGAAGCCCATCAACGGTTCGTGGGGTGAGGTCGGTTGGGAGGAGCTCACCGAGGGCTCGCTCGTCGCCAGTCAGCCGAACGGTGCCGCGTCGTGGTTTCCGTGTGACGACCATCCGGTGTCCAAGGCCAGCTACGGCATCACCATCACCACCGATTCGCCGTACTACGCGGTGGCCAACGGAACGTTGGTACGCAAGCAGACTCGTGCCAGTCGCACCACCTGGGTGTACGAGCAGCCCGAGCCGATGGCCACGTACCTCGCGACCATTCAGATCGGTCCGTACGAGCATCGCATCGTGAGCCCGGGTCCGGTGCCGATGAAGGCGATCACTCCCCCGCGGCTGCGCGCACAGTTCGACCACGACTTCGGTCGTCAACCGCAGATGATGGACACCTTCGTACGGCTCTACGGCCCTTACCCTTTCGCGTCGTACACCGTGGTGGTGACCGACGACGACCTGGAGATTCCGATCGAGGCGCAGGGGCTGTCGATCTTCGGGGCCAATCACTGTTCGGGTTCCCGGTACTACGAGCGTCTGGTGGCGCACGAGTTGGCGCACCAGTGGTTCGGCAATTCGCTGACCCTCGGCAAGTGGGCCGACATCTGGCTGCACGAGGGATTCGCCTGCTACTCGGAGTGGATCTGGGCCGAGAACTCCGGCGGCGCAACGGCTCACGACAAGGCGAAGCGGGCGCACACCATTCAGCGCGGGCTCGAGATGGATCTGCAGCTCACCGATCCGGGGCCGGAGCGCATCTTCGACGATCGCGTCTACAAGCGCGGCGCGCTGGCCCTGCACGCACTACGACGCACCATCGGCGACGAGCGCTTCTTCGGACTGATCCAGGAATGGACCTCCAAGTACCGCTACTCCACCGTGGCAACCGCTGACTTCACCGACCTCGCCTCCCGCTTCGGTTGTCCCCGAACTCTGTGGGACGCATGGCTGATCGACAAGCAGCTTCCGTCGTTGCCGTAGTCCTCCGTCGCGAATCGGCTCCTCAGTTCCGAAAATCAGCCTGCAATCGGAGGCCTGAATCCAAGTCTGGGGAGCCGATTACCGTCGTCAGCGATACCCGAGCGACACGATCAACCCGGCGACGGCGCAGCCGTACAGTGCCACTGTCGCCAGTGCCTGCTTCCAGAAACCTTTCGGGAACGACGCCGCCCAGCGACCCTTACCGTCCAGGTAGAGGTCACACGGAAAGTCACTGATGGCCATGGCAGACCACGGCTGCTTCGAGTGAGCGAGCACCACACCGGTCGTGAACGGCAGTCCCCGAACGAACAGGTGACCGCACCCCTCCCCGGCCCGGTACCGCACCGCGGATTCGGTGACAATCCCTGTGTACCAACGTCGTTGGACGTTCCAGCCGGTGGCGTGCGCGAGGCGAAGATTGCCCGCGCCGCGCAGGGCGGTGTCCACGGTCTCGACGTCGGCGATCACTCCCCAGCGCAGCATCGACATCCACCGCACGCAATTCCCGACGCGGATTCCCAGGGCAATCAGCAACACGACCGTGAACACGTAGGGCACAAGCGCGGGATACCTGGACCAGCAGGCGGCTGGAACGATCACACCGATCAAGAACCAGTACGCCTCACGCCGGTTCCAGACGGTCGCGCCCGCGAGGGCCACCGTCGGAGGGACCCGATGGGGCGGGGCAGTGCGCGCGGACTGCAGCATGATGCCGCTGATCCTAGATCCGAACGGGTCGGCCCGCAGCGATCCGCCCCGTTCGGGCCGCCGACGTGCGTCACGGCGCGGGGGTGACCTCCGGAGGAAGGGGGCGCGCCGTGTCGGTCGACTCGCCTGGCTCGTATACGTCGAACGGGGCGTCGACGGTGACGGATCCTGCGCGCTCGAACTCGAAGGTGAATGGAATCGAGGTTCCCGGCGCGAGTTCTCCGTCTGCCAACTCGAGCGCCACGGTGAACGGACGGTCGGTTCCGTCGTCTCCAGCGTCCAGGTTCTCCACCGCCTGCCCGGCCGCGATGGACGTGCCCGGTTCGATGACGAGCTGGTCCGCCGTGGCGTCGATCGACACTGAAGTCGCTGCAGGAGAGGAAATCTCGAGAAGTCTGTCGGTCTCGGTCTCGGCTTCGTTCACGGCTGTGAATTCGAGCGTTGCGTTGCCGTACGCCGAGGCGGAACCCTCGGGTGTGGCACCGGTGAGTTCGGCTCCGACAGAGACATTCTGCAAGTCGATGGTGCCGACCTCCTCCGCTGCGCCGGAGTCCTGTGTGGTGACCGGGTCGTTCGAGCATCCGGCCAGAGCCCCGAGGGCGGCAACCGCCGCAAGCGCGGTGATCATGGACTCGGAGCCGAAGCGACGCCGACGGGCGGGAGCACGTCCGTTCGTATTCATGCACCGAGGGCTACCCAACGCCTTGTCGGACGAAACGGCTAGCTCCCCTCGTGCGCGTTTTGCGCCCCTCCAGGTACGCAAAACGCGCACGACCCTAGGGCAAGTGAGCAGACGTCTTCGATCGCACCACCAGGCCGCACATTGCGGCCATCACCGCGCCGAATCCGAAGATGATCGGGTAGGTGACCACTCCGGGCCAGGTCTCGGTGAGCGCCGACAGCACGGCGGGCACCGCAAAGCCCAGGTACGTCAGCGAATAGAACACCGCGGTGAGGCCGGCGAGGTCGTCGGGGCCCGCAATGCGTTGTACCTCTTGCAAACCCGAGACCAACGCCATGCCGTACCCACAACCGAGCACGGCCGCTGCGATCAAGGCCGCGGCGATGGTCAACACCGACGCAGCCCACGCCGCGACAGCCATACCGACCACCAACAGAGAGAGCGCAACCAGAGCGCCACGCGCATTGGCGGGTGTGTCGATCCGTCGTCCGACGGCCTGGATCGCGAATCCGGAGCCGAGGGCGATCACGGCCATCGCGGCAGAGAGTGCAACGGGGTAGCCGCCACCGGGCTCATCGGCCAACGCGTCGGCCATCAGTGACGGCAGCACCGCGTAGGCGACGCTCGCAGCACCGAACACCCACGGGGCCAACGGAAGCACGACGAACAGGAACCGTCGATGCGATGCGGACGGGATCCGAAGGTCGTCGAGCAGCTTCCGATTCTTCGATGCCACTGTCGCAGTCCTCGTTTCGGGAACAGAGAGCATGCCGATGCCGGCGACGATACAAATGAGCACGTGCACGCTGTAGGCGAGGTGCGTCGGCCACGGGGCCCACTGCGCGAGCACACCGGCGACTCCGGCACCGAGGGCGAAGCCCGCAGTCAGCGACATTGCGGCGCGGCGCGCTCCGGCACCCGGCTTGGCGGTGGCGTCGCGGCTGGAGAGCTCTTTGACCCAGCTACCGCCGACGGCCATTCCGATACCGAGCGCGATGCCGCTCAGCACGCGACCACCGAAGAGCATGTAGGCGTTGTCGGGTCCGAGTGCGATCAGAATGGAGCCGGCCGCGGCAATTGCGGGCGCGGGCAACATGATCGGGCGTCGGCCGAGTCGATCCGAGAGCGGCCCGCAGATCAACATCGCCGGGATGATGCCCAGGACGTACGCGAACAGGAACGTATCGACCACCACTGCCGAGAAGCCGTGATCGAGCCGGTACATCACCAGCAACGGCGTGAACTCGTTTCCGCCCCAGGCGACGGCGAACATGCCCGACGCGACCAGCAGCCAGCGCCGTGCCGTCGTGTCGATGTCTCGGTCGTTCGTGAGCGTTTCACTCATCGTGCTCCCCCTCTGTCCGGTCGTAGGCCGTGCACCCCGAGCATGTGTTGTTCGACGGCCCGCTCGAATTCGTCTGCGGCACCGGCCTCGATCAGGTCGGTGAGTCGGCGATGGTCGTCGACGATGCGGGAGATCTGGCCCGGATCGCGCGTCACCGAGGCCGCGGTCATCCGCCGCTGTCGCTCGCGAAGTCCGTCGTAGAACGCGTCGAGCAACGGGTTGCCACCGGCTCGAACGACGATGCGGTGGAAGTCGGCGTCGGCTGCACTGAACTGCGCGGCGGTGCCGTCGAGCGCCAACTTCTCCTGCAGTCGCAGGTTTTCGCGTAGTGCATCCACCACTTGTGAGCGGGCCCCCGCATCGTCGATGAAGGCACGGACGCTTCCCGCCTCCACCAATCGCCTCGCGTCGACGACACTTTCCGCCTCACCCACAGCGATCGGGACGATCAGAGCCCCACGCTTGGGGTAGAGGCGCATCCACCCTTCGACCTGTAGGCGGAGAAATGCCTCACGCACGGGCGTGCGGCTGATCTCGAGCCGGGCCGCGATTTCACCCTCGCTGACGAGCTCACCGCCGGGCAGATCACCCGACACGATGAGCTCTTTGACCGTCGCGTACGCCGTATCGGCGGCAGATTTCGTCTCGAGCACAACATAGATACTAGATGCGCATCACGCCGATACCAACCCGGGGCCCTCCCAGGGTTCACTCGACGCGACATCGAAGGTCGGAAAGCCACTGGCGATCAGGACAGACAATGTCCGCAATAGCTGCGAACGTACTGCCATGACCATCACCGAGTTCCCCGTCCCCTTCACGGTAGAGATCCCGCAATCCGACCTCGACGACCTGGCGCGACGCGTACGCGACGCCCGTCTCCCCGAACCTCTTGGTGCCGACGACTGGACCACCGGTGTCCCCATCTCCGTCCTGAAGTCCATGGCTTCGACGTGGATCGACGACTTCAGCTGGCGAGACGTGGAAAAGCAGATCGAGTCGTTCCCCCAGTTTCTGGTGGAGATCGACGGGCAGCGCATTCATTATCTGCACGTGCGATCGTCGCGGGCCGATGCCACCCCGATACTGCTGTGCCATGGGTGGCCCGGGTCGTATCTCGAGTTCCTGGAGCTCATTCCGCTCCTCACCGAGCCGGATGACGTGAACAGTCGACCCTTTGACGTCGTAGTTCCCTCCGTCCCAGGATTCGCATTCTCCATGCCACTGTCCGACGACGGGTGGACCACTGATCGGGTAGCGAAGGCGTTTGCGGAGTTGATGGGTCACCTGGAGTACGACTCGTACGTCGTGCAAGGTGGCGACTACGGTGCCGGCGTTGCGCCTGCGATGGGACGGCTCGATCCCGATCATTGCGCCGCGATTCACGTCAACGGTTCGATCGGCGCACCCCAGCAGGCGCCTGACGAAGAAGAGCAGAAGCGTTGCACCGAAGTCGAACTGGATCGCTACCGCCGCGTAGCGGACTTCTTGCAGTCCGAGTTCGGGTACATATCCATCCAGTCGACGCGGCCGCAGTTGATCGGTGCCGCAATGACCGACAGTCCAATCGGTCAGCTCGCGTGGATGCTCGACAAGTTCCGTGCCTGGACATACCCGTTCGACGCGGAACCGGACAGTCGCATCTTGGCGCACGTCACTCTGTACTGGCTCACTCGTTGCGCCGGTAGTGCTGCATACACCGTGTACGCAGCAGATTCCGGTGCCTGGGGCGAGAAGACGCTTAGGCCGTCACAACCAGTAGGTGCCATCATGTTTGCGCACGACATCGGCATTCGGCACCTCGCGGAACAGGAATTCCACATCGTGCACTGGACGGAAGTTCCCGATCACGGTGGGCACTTTGCCGCGATGGAGAACCCGGCTGAGTTGGCGGCGGATCTTCGGACTTTCCTCGGCGCGTTGAAATAGGAGCTAGGTCAGGGAACCCAGTGACGGGCGGCGATGTCGTCGATCACCGGGTCCCCGTCGGGGGCCGCGTCAAGTGCTTCGAGGTCGTCGCGCAGGGCATTCAGGCGCGGGTCGTCGCCCTCTGCCTGCTCGGCGGGTGTGCCTCCGTCGTCGGCGATCTGGGCGAGCAGTTTCGCCCGCACCCGATCTCGCAGTGAGTCGCTCATTCGTCGTCACCCTTCTTGAACACGCGTCGGGCCGTGGGGATGAGCGCGATGAGTACGCCCAGCAGCACGATGATCGAGAAGATTTGCAGCAACACAGCTACTCCCAGGATTGTCAGGTCGGGGCGAGTGCGCTGCCCCACGGAGTGTTGCGCACCACCGTGAAAGCAGCGAGAACAGCGATCAGGACGATCACCGTCGGACGGTCGAATCGCGGGCGCGGCATCGGACGGGCCGTCCAGCGCGATCGAACCCACAGTCCCCACACCCCGACCGCAAGGACCGCAAGGACAACCGCAACGACGTTGCTCGACGCAGCAGCCGCGAAGTCTCCGCGGCTGAGGTCACCCAGAGCGCGGGTGGCCCCGCATCCGGGGCACCAGAGTCCGGTCAGGGCATGAAACGGGCAGGGCAAGTAGGTCGAAGTTCGTGGATCGCGCACGTGCAGCAGCACTGCCCCACCGACAACCGCAGCGGCCACACCGAGGGGTGCGGCGATGCTGCGCGATCGGGTCGGTGCCGTCATGCTCACCAGTCCATCACGGTTCCAGCGTTCATCAGGGTTCAACGATGACTGTCGCCGTCATATCCGGATGCGGTGTGCAGTGGTAGGTGAACGTGCCCGCGGTGTCGAAGGTGTGGGTGAACTGGCCGGTCTCCATGAGCTGACTGCGAAACGAGTTGTCGTCGGCGACGACATTGTGCGCCATCCCTCGGTCCGCGAACACCCACGTGACGGTCTCTCCCACAGAGATCGTCAGAGACTGCGGCGAGAACATCCGGTCGGCGACGGTGACCTGATTCTCGGCAGCGGGTTCGGTGGGCGCGGCCGGGGTGGTGGCGGTGGAGCAGGCAGTCAACGTGATCATCAGTGCCGCGAACAATCCGAATGCCTTCATGAACTCGACGGTACCGAAAGGGATCATTCGCTCCGGCCGAGGATGTACTCGGCCGTCAGGGCGATCGATCGGTCCGCGTCACGGGTCAAACCCTGCAACGCCTGCACGGCTGCCGGTCCCGGAATGCTGGCCAGGGCTTGCGTCACTCGCAGTCTCACGGCGACATCGTCGATCCCGTCCATCAGAGCCGCAACTGTCGAGGAGTCGGATCCCAGCATTCCGAGTGCATCTGCGGCGTCCACATCGTTCGTTCCGTCGTGGACCATCTCGATCAGCGTCGGAACGGCGTCGGCAATTCCTCGGGCCGCCAGTTCCAGGGCAGCGACGCGTCCGATCTGCGCGTCGTCGTGGACCAACGCCTCACGCAACACCTCGGTGGCGTCGGGGTGGGCAATCTCGACGACGGTATCGACGGCGCGGCGACGCACCTCGGGGTCCGGTGAATCCAGGCCCTGCCGAAGTGGCGCGATCGCGTGGCCACCCGACTGTGCAAGAGCCCACCGAAGTGCGCCGGCCACGTTGGTTGCGGGTTCGCGCAGCACTGCCTCGGCCAGGGCCTCCGCCGGTACGGTCCGATCACCGACCGCCGCCAACGCTGCCGACTGCCGTTTTCCCGCACTCACCGAGTCCAGGTCACCGAGCAAACCGACGACGCCCAGCACGTCCTCCCAATCCTCCGGTCGGGCGCTCCCGATTCGACGCAGCCGCGTCAGCAGCTCCGTATCGCGGGCGATGCGCTCTTCGGCGCGGGCGGCGAGCTCGTCGACGAGAACCGCCGCCGCGAAGCTCGGATCGTCCAGCGCACGGCCGACGTCGTGCAACGACAGACCCAGCGACCGGAGCGATTCGACGTGGAACAGGCGTCTGACATCCTCCGGGGAGTATTCGCGGTAATCGGTACTGCTCCGCGAGGTCGGCTGAATCAGGCCGAGCCGGTCGTAGTGCCGCAGCATGCGCGCACTGACGCCCGATCTCCGCGCCACCTCACCGATCAACATCGTCCTATCTCACCCCGTCGGGTCGGCTGCGCCAAGTGCATCCACACGCTTGGCCTCGAACATTGCGAATCCGGCATCCGGGTCCAGCAACAGCGCCTCGGTGGCCCGAGCATGAGCGCGAACAACTTCATCCTTGCTCGACGCGGCCTCCCGCAGCATCGGCTCGATCACCGACCCGAGTGCCACCAGCGCGCGACTCAGACTGCGCTGCACCTCGCGCCCGCCTCGTCCCAGCTGAGTGGACAGCGTTGTCGCCAACCACTGCTCGCAGCCTTCGGGCACCAGGACGACCGACGCCCGCCACGCGCTTCGGGCCACCTCATCGTCGGCGTCGGAGATCAACGGCTCGGTGATCACCGGCCAGGCCGCACCATCCTTGACCTTCGACAAGGTGTGCAACGCCTGGCTGCGGGCCGGCGCCCCGCCGGTGCGCACTTCCTCCATCAGCCTGGGCACCGTCGATGCCGCGGGATAGCGAATCAGCGCCCACGTCAACATCTCCCGCACCTGAAAATCCGGTTCGACGGCACACCGCTCGATCAGCGCGTTCAGAAATTTCGGGTCGGGCGATATCCCGATATCGAGCGCAGTCCGGAGCCGCACAGACGAGTTCTGATGCCTGAGTAATTCGATCATGGCCATGAGCCAAGACCTTGTCACCGTGTGAAGGTCAAGCCCGAGTCAGCACATCGGCGAGCGTCCGGTTCATCGTGTTGAGCGCCCGCACCGCGACTCGTACCGCCCCGGGTGAGTTCGCGCTGGTGAGCAGCACATCCAATACCGTTGTGTCGGTGACCTTCTCGGGCTGATCCACATTCTTGCCCGCAATAGCGGCCTCGACCTGCCGGGCAGTGTCACGCACCACCGCCGCAGCGTCGCGCAGAGCGTGGGCAGTATCGGCCGAGGGTGCCGTCTCCGGTTCTGCGCGCGACGCCAGCACTCCGGCTCGCGCCAGTGTGTGTGCGGATCGGCCGCTGACGGTCAGCACTCGCAGTAGCCGCTTCGCCCCTCGCCTGCTGCGAGTCGTCGGCCCGAGCACAAGCGGTTTTCCCGCCGTCACGACCTCTTTCAACGCGTTGTCGAGCGTGCGTGTCGACGCCACCAGATCGGTGGCGTTTCCCGGCGTGATCACCGATTCGACACTGGTGTCGATCAGGGCCTCCAATTGATCGAGATACGTATCGACCTTGTCCACCAAAGTTTTTCGCGTCCCGGTCGAGAAGATGAAGTACGCGGAGGCAATGCCGACGGCACCACCCACCGCAGTTTCGACGATGCGCAATTCGAGCACCTCGATACTGAAGGTGCCGAGTAACCCGTAGAGCATTGCCAGCAGAATGGTGACGAAGAACGACAGCAGTGCGTACGCGACGGTGACCAGGTAGAACGCGAAGAAGACACAGACGACTATCAACACCAACTGGACGGGCTGATCGTTTCCCACGAGTGCTGCGATCACCACTCCGGCCAGCACTCCCGCCATCGTGCCCAGAATGCGCTGGCCGGCTCGGGTCAGAATTTCCCCGCGCGTCGAGGCCCCGGTGAACACCAGGAACGCCGTCAGCACGGCCCAGTACCAGCGGTCCGGCGAGACCAACTCGCCCAATACCGTTGCTGCACTGGTGGCGACGGCGACCTGAATGGCAGCCTTGGTACTGGGGTTCAGACCGGCAGGCTTGTCCTTGTCTGCCGGTTGGGCATCGTCCGCCCGGGGACTCGACGCTTCGGCCACGGCGTTGGTGGTGATGTGATGAATGGCGATGTGTGCCTGCACGGCTCGCTGCGCGGACACTGTCGCAATACCGGCAGGAGTCGATGGGTCGGCGCGCTCGGCCGCAGTGGCGGCCAACCGTCGCGCGGCTTTGAGCTGCTCCGCGGACGGGGAGTTCTGCAGACACGATCCCAGTGCGGTGGTCGCCTGCCCCAGTGCGGTCGGCCAGGGCTTGGCGGGTTCGAGTGCCCACAGAGAGCTGACGAGCTGCTCGGTTGCAATCTGGGCGTCGAACACCCGCAGCGACAGATCGCTACTGGTCACGCTGAGCAGTTGTCCGGCGTCGTGTCGGTCGAGCCAGTCGTCGATCATCAGGGCGGTGTTGCCGAGCCGATCGAGCCTGCGGCGCAGCAGTTCCAGATCTCGACCTTCTCCTGCGGACGCTGCCTCGAGCACCGACACCGACACCGCACGCATGGCGTAGAGCAGCCGCCGCACCTCCACGATCGGACGGTCCGGAAAGATCACAGCGCGGACGAACAGGGCGATGACGACCCCGCCGACGATCGCCGCGATCAGAAGCGGAACCTGCCCCGGGGTCGCCCGGAGAAACAAGGCGAAGAAGTAGGAGATGAACGCAACCATGCCCAGCGCCGTGCCGCGCGGACCGAATCTGCGCACCCATACAGCGGCGAACAGGACAGCGATGAAGCCCACGTCGGCCACCTTGCCGAGCTCGGAGAGCAACGACGCCAACGTCACTGCCGCCGAGGCCGGCAGCGCCATCAGTGCGGTGGTGATCAGCCGACTGTGTTGGTTTTTGTCCTTCACTGCCGCCGATGCCTGCATCGCCACCACGGTGCCGAGCATCGCGACGGTCACCGGCTGACCGATGGCGCGCGTGGTCAGCAGCAGAATCACCATCGCCAGCAGCACCGTCAGCGTCGTCGCCGACGCGCTGCGCAGCCGCACCTGCCCCGGATCCGAGGCGTCGAGGATTCGGGCGAGGCGGTTCATTCCCCCGATTCTGCGCTACGGGTCAGCCTCGTGCCGCGCAGATCGCCGGGGCCGACGAATGCGGCAGCAACCGATTCATGTCCGACGGCATGAGCAGTTCGACTGTCGCCGATTCGTCCAATCGGTACGGCTGCGTGGAGATGATGCCGGCGAGGTGCTTGCGCAGCCGCGACATCTCGGCGCGCACCGTGATCGCGCGGCCATCGTCGCCGAACAGATCGGCGGCCATCTGCAACGCGGTTCGCCCCTGCCGATGCGTGGCGAGCAGGTACAGAATCTCGGCATGCCGGGGCGTCGGCTCGTGAGTCCACTCCCCCACTTCGCTGCGCACCTCGATGCGAGGTTTCTGCGAATTGCGTAGGTCGATACTGATTCTCGTCGATCCGACATCGGCGACGCCGGAATCCATCGTGCTGTTGGGTCGGACGAGCCATCCACCGGGCAGGGGTTCGAAGTCGCACACGCCGAGGGTCGGCAGCCAGAAGCGGCCCGTGGCCAGGTCCTCGGGAAGGAGGATGCGATTGCGCAGAGCCACCGACTCGACGGCCGCAACCCAGCCGTTCGCGTCGACGGCCAGCGCCGGGGATTGCAGTCGCGCGAGCATCGGTGCGGCCACCGAGCGCAGTCGATCGAGGGTGCTCCGATGAATTTCGCGCAGTTGGGATTCCGCCAACCTCGCCACGGCGTCCACCAGTGCAATCGTGGTGGGGTGCACCGTCTTCGCCGGGCCACTGACGTCGATGGCCCCCAGTACCTGACCGGTACGCGGATCGCGGATCGGCGCTCCGGCGCACGTCCACGAATGATGGCTGCGCACATAGTGTTCGGCCGAGAATATCTGAACCGCGCGGCGTGAGACCAGAGCAGTTCCGATGGCATTGGTGCCCACCGAGTCCTCGGCCCAGTTGGCCCCCTCTACGAATCCGAGATCGTCGGCGCGGTCGAGGACGGCGGTCGATCCGCTGCGCCACAACACCCGGCCGTGTCGATCGGCGACAACGAGAATGTTGTCGCCGTCCTGCACCACCGATTCCAGACCGCGGGCCAGGTCGTCGAGGATGTCGAACAGACCCGATTCTCGCCGGCTGAGCTCGAGATCGGAGACGTCCATCTGTGTCTCGGCGGGGTTGCCCACTTCGGGGTCGATGCCCAGGGTCTGCAACCGCCGCCACGAGTCACCGATGACCTCGCGGGGACGTGCTGGCGACTTGCCGCCGGTCATGGTCGCGTCGTACACGGCAGTGAGAATCTGCGCGTAGCGGCGCGGGTCTTCGCCGGCCGCCAGCGCAGGTTCAGGACCTGTCGACTGCGTCATCACGGTCAATTGTGCTCCAGCTCACAGATCGACATCAACGGGGGTTACCGATAGACCAGGCCACCGTCGATCAACGGTGCCTGACCCGTCATGTAGTCCGAGTCGGGTCCGGCGAGATACGAGACGAACGCCGCGACATCCTCTGGGGTCTGTGCCCGCCCGAGAGCGATACCGCCGACGAACTTGTCGTAGGTTTCGCCCTCCGCCGCACCGGTCAGTTCGGCGAATCGTTTGTCGATGGTCACCCACATGTCGGTGCCGACAACGCCGGGGCAGTATGCGTTGACGGTAATGCCGTCCGCGGCGTACTCCTTGGCCGCAGCCTGGGTGAGTGCACGAACCGCGAATTTCGTTGCGCTGTAGACCCCGAGCATCGCGAATCCGTCGTGACCGGCGATGGACGACGCGTTGATGATCTTGCCCTTCCGGCCGAGGGACTTGAATGTGGCTGCGGCAGCTTGGATTCCCCACAGCACCCCGTCGACGTTGACGGCCCAGATCTTTTTCGTGTCTTCGGGTCGAACATCGTCGAGCGGTGCCACCTGGGCGATGCCGGCATTGTTGACGATGACGTCGAAGCCGCCCAGCGCCTCGTGGGTGTGTGCGACGGCCGCGAACACCTGGTCGCGATCACTGACGTCGGCCACGAATGTCGTTGCCTTCGAGCCTGTTCGGCGAACCTCGTCGGCGACGTCGGCGATCTTGTCCTCGACCAGATCCACCAGGGCGATGTCGTGTCCGTCGCCGGCCAACCGCAACGCGATCGCGCGCCCGATACCCTGGCCCGCGCCGGTCACCAACACCGCGCTCATGATGCTGCTCCTGTGGAGGGGTCGACCAGAACCTTCATCTTGGTGCCTGCGTGCAGCGCCTCGAAGCCGTCGTCGATGACGCCGTCGAGCGTGATCTTGTCCACCCATCCCGTCGTGTCGTAGTGGCCCCTGCTCATCAGGTCGATGACGGCCTCGTAGTCGGCGGAGGTGTAGCAGAGCGAGCCCTGGATGCGGGATTCGTTCATCACCAGCTTCTGCAGCGGTGTGGTGAGGGGCTTTTCGTAGATCGCGACGCTGACGAGCGGCTTGCGCGCACCGATGCATCCGAGTGCGGTCTCGACGGCCGGTTGCACGCCGGCCGCGTCGTAGATGGCGTCGGCACCCTTGCCGTCGGTGAGGTCGGCGATGTACGAGGGGATGTCGAGAGCCGTCGGATCGAGGGTCTTGGCACCGAGCGCTTCGATCGATGCTCGACGCGTCGGCGACGGTTCGACAACGTAGACGTTCTCGACTCCCTTGCCGCGCAGTGCGAACCACAGCCCGATGCCGATCGGTCCGGCACCGAACACCATAGCGGTGTCATCGGGTTTCGGATCGCCCAGTGTCGCAGCGTGATACGCCACCGACATCGGTTCGACGAGAGCACCGAGTTCGAGAGAGACGTTGTCGGGCAGGGCATGAATCATGTCGGTGGGCACCACGGTGTACTCGGCCATTCCGCCGTCGGACATCAGTCCGTGAAAGCCGATCTGCGCGCAGATGTTGTAGTTACCCGCTCGGCACGGCCCGCAGTGTCCGCAACGGTAGAGCGGCTCGATAGCGACGCGGTCGCCGACTTTCACACCGGTGACACCCGTGCCGAGTTCGGTGACGGTGCCCGAGAACTCGTGTCCGAGCACCAGCGGCATCTCCTGGCCGGTCAGAGGATGGGGCGAGGTGGGGATGAAGATGGGGCCTGCGTAGTACTCGTGCAGGTCGGTTCCGCAGATTCCGTTGAACCCGACCTTGACCTTGACCTGCCCTTCACCGGGGCTGGGCTCGGGAACGTCGGTGATCTCCACCTTGTTGGGGCCGTAGTAGACAGCTGCGCGCATCGTTCTCACTCCTGATCGTCGGATGCGTTCATGTCTATGTGACGCCGACCACTTCCGACAGGGTTGCAGCGCGTTGCAGCGGGCCGGACACGATGCAACCTGCCGCAACCCTGACGGTCCGGTGTGATTCAGCTCATAGTGACGGCGTCACTATCGCCTTCACCGAATCGAGCAGCGCATGACCGCAACCGCAGACCGCCCACTGAGCACGCCGAAACTCGCTCCACCCCAGGGCAACTGGCTCCTGTTCGGAGTCGCCAACATCGCCGTCGTGGCAGTCGTGTCGCTTGCGACATGGTATCTGCTGGCAGACCCCACCACCAGCCCGTGGAGCTTCTATCCCCTCCCGTTCAACGCCGCGCTGTTCTGGGCAATTCTCTTCATCGTGTTCATCGGATTCGATTGTGAGTTCGTGGGATTCGACTCCCTGAAGCAACCGGTGCGCGGGCTCGCGATCCTGACCTCGACGGCCGTGTTCGCCGTTGCCGTCACCTGGATCCTCGGCAGCGCCCTCGGTGCGCTGTATCCGGATTTCGCCGGCACCCGGGAGGGTGGACTGGGCTTTTTCGCCGGGGCACTGTTCGTCCTGTTCGGATTCGGAACGTGGGTCATGGTGGTCCTGAACTGGCAACACTGGCCGTGGACGGTCTTGCGCATGAAGCAACCGCTGATCGGACTGTGCGAGATCGCGTTTGTCGCCGTCCCTACTCTGGTGCTGTACTTCGTGTTCGGTCTGCCGTCGGTCTCGCTGTCGGCCACCGATCCGCTGATGTCCGTCGACACGGCACTCGGCTGGTTCTATTCGATCGTCGTCTCGGTGATCCTCACCGGCCAGACGCTCGACAACTGGCCGTGGAAACTGGCCGGTGGCGGCGGACGGACCGCGCTGGCAGCAACGGTCGGCAACGCCGTTCTCGGCACCGCGATCTACTTCCTGATGGTGCCGCTGGCGAAGCTGCTCATCGGCTCCGAAGCCACCGCCGAGCTCGGAAGCGTCATCAACCAATTTCCCGCTCAGATCGGCGTCTGCTGGGCCTTCTGGATGATTTTCTGGGCCAACGGTTTCGGCAATCGGTTCCCGGCGGCGGCCCGTGCCCTGCTGACTTTCGCCCTGGCCATCGGAACGTTTCTGGCCTACTACTTCGTTCTTGCCGAGCACGTTCTGCACGAACCCGTCGTCGCGGCCGGCATTTCCGGCAACGCGCTGGGCTTCGTCGACTGGCTGGTGCTGTGGACGTTGATCTACGTCGTCGGATTCCAGTCGTTGGGGCTGAAGAAGCTCTCGCCCGCGTGACCCAGTGCAACCCACTGCAACTCTCGACCCAGCCGCATTCGAAGAGTGTGCTGGGTCACACAACGCACCGAACTTTCGCCACGAGGAGTTTTCATGACCCAGACCATCGAGCCGATCGAGATCAATCGCACGCGCAGTCCTCAGGAGCGGGTCGACGGCTGGCTGTCGAAGTTCGAGGAAGCACTGGTCGCTCGCGATGTTCCTCGCGTTGCCGGCATGTTCGCCGTCAGTAGCTTTTGGCGCGATCTCGTCACCTTCACCTGGAATCTCAAGACCGTCGAAGGTCGCGAGGGCGTCGCCGACATGCTGTCCCATCGGCTCGACGACACGAATCCAACGGGCTTTCACACCACCGAGACCCCCGACGAAACGGACGGCGTCGTCTCCGCCTGGATCGAGTTCGAGACTGCAACGAGCCGCGGCAAGGGGCATCTGCGTTTGACGACGGACGCCGACACCGGCGACGACGTGGCCTGGACTCTGCTGACGACGATGCAGGAACTCAAGGGACACGAGGAGCGGCAGGGCAAGTCCCGTATCAAGGGCGCGGTGCACGGCTCGAATGCCGACACCCAGAACTGGGCCGAGAAGAAGGAGATGGAGGAGAACGAGCTCGGCTACAGCGTGCAGCCGTACGCCCTCGTGATCGGCGGGGGTCAGGGCGGCATCGCGTTGGGAGCACGGTTCCGGCAGCTGGGTGTGCCGGCGATCGTCGTCGACCGCGCCGAACGCCCCGGCGATCAGTGGCGGGGACGCTACAAGTCGCTGTGCCTGCACGACCCGGTCTGGTACGACCACCTCCCTTACCTGCCGTTCCCGCCGAACTGGCCGGTGTTCGCACCGAAGGACAAGATCGGCGACTGGCTGGAGATGTACACGAAGGTCATGGAAGTTCCGTACTGGAGCAAGACCACGGCCAAGTCCGCGACCTACGACGAGGTGGCGAAGGAGTGGACAGTCGTCGTCGACCGTGACGGCGAGGAAGTGATCCTGCGGCCCAAGCAGTTGGTGATGGCCACCGGAATGTCGGGCAAGAAGAACGTGCCCAACTTCCCCGGCATGAACGAATTCGAGGGCGAGCAGCATCATTCCAGCGAGCACCCCGGTCCCGACGCCTATGTCGGCAAGCGCGTGGTGGTCGTCGGCTCCAACAACTCGGCGCACGACATCTGCAAGGCTCTGTACGAGACCGGCGTCGACGTGACGATGCTGCAGCGTTCGTCGACGCACATCGTCAAGTCCGATTCGCTGTGTGAGATCGCACTCGGCGATCTGTACTCCGAGCGAGCCGTCGAGTCCGGAATGACCACGGCCAAAGCCGATCTCACGTTCGCTTCGCTGCCGTACCGGATCATGCACGAGTTCCAGATCCCGGTGTATCAGCAGATCGCGGAGCAGGACAAGGACTTCTACGATCGGCTCGAGAAGGCCGGGTTCCAACACGACTTCGGCGACGACGGTTCGGGGCTGTTCATGAAGTACCTACGCCGCGGCTCGGGCTACTACATCGACGTCGGCGCATCCGAGCTCGTCGCGGACGGCAAGATCAAACTCGTTGCCGGACAGGTGGAGCGGATCAGCAAGACCGGCGTCGTACTCGACGACGGCACCGAGCTGCCCGCCGACCTCATCGTCTACGCCACCGGCTACGGCTCGATGAACGGTTGGGTCGCGGACCTCATCGACCAGGAGACCGCGGACAAGGTCGGCAAGTGCTGGGGCCTCGGATCGGACACGACCAAGGATCCCGGTCCGTGGGAGGGCGAGCAGCGCAACATGTGGAAGCCGACGCAGCAGGAGAACTTCTGGTTCCACGGCGGCAATCTGCATCAGTCACGGCACTATTCGCTGTACCTGGCCCTGCAGATCAAGGCGCGCTACGAGGGCATCGACACCCCGGTCTACGGGCTGCAGGAAGTGCATCACCTGCGGTGACCCACGTGCACGGAACTTCGTAGCCTGCCACGAAATTCGGAGTGGAGCCTGCGGAACGACCGCAGGCTCCGCGTGCACATGCGGCGCAGCCGCTCTACTCGTAGAGATCGATTGCCTGAGCCTTCTTGATCAACGCGTCCTCGGATCGCACCTGGGCAAGATTGACGACCCGGGTCGGCAGCACCGAGGCGTACAGCCAATCCGTCGCCACCCGCACTCGTGCCGACACCGTGGGCAACGCGTACAGGTGGTAGCCGCGTGCGACGAACTTCGCTACCGGACCGGTCAACGGAATGCCGAGAGGCTTTGCGACACCGTCGAATCCACCGAGATCGGCAACGAGTCCCAGATCCGTGTGCTTGTACGGACGCGCCTGCCCGACGCCCAGTGACGCCGCGACATTGCGGGCGACGGCCACACCTTGACGCTGGGCGTGCTGCGCCGTCGGCGGTGTCGGCTTCGAGGGATCGGCGGCGAGATCCGGGACTGCCGCTGCATCACCGATCGCCCAGACATCCGTTACCCCAGGCACGGTCATGTCGGCACCCACGACGAGGCGGCCGCGGTCGGTGGGCAGGCCCAACTTCGCGATGAGCGGGCTAGCCGCAACACCGGCTCCCCAGACGAGAGTGCGCGACGGGATGACCTCGTCGTCGGTGAGCGTCACCGACGTGGCCGTGGCCGATGCCACCGACACCCCCAGCCGAACATCGACACCACGCTCCGCCAGCACTGCGAGCGCTTCCTTGCCCAGTCGAGCGCCCAGTTCCGGCAGTACCGCGTCGGCCACGTCGACGAGCACCCAACGCACCTCGTCGGGATCGACACTCGCCCAGCGCGACGCGATGCCGGTGACCCAATTCTGCATCTGCGCGACGAATTCGGTGCCCGTGTAACCCGCTCCCACGGCGACGACCGTCAAACGCTCGGCGCGTTCGCTCCGGCCCTCCGGGGTATCGGGCAGAGCGTCGGCCGCATCGAGCTGCGCAAGCACGTGGTTGCGGATGTAGACGGCCTCGCTCAGTGTCTTGAGTCCGTACGCATGCTCGTCGACGCCCGGGATGTCGAACTGCTTGGTGACCGAACCGGGGGCAAGTATCAGCTTGTCCCATTCGAGGGTCGAGTCACCGTCCGGTCCGGTCACCGACAACTCACGGGTCTCGAAGTCGACGTTCGTAACATGCCCCAGCACCAACCTGACCCGCGGCAGGGCCTGGCGAGTCGAGACGGCGATGTCCCGCGGATCGAGGACACCGGTGGCGACCTCCGGGAGCAGCGGACTGTAGAGCAGGTAGTCGGTGGGGGCCACCAACGTCAGCACGGCGCGATCGGGACCCAGCAGCTTCGCCAGGCGTTGCAGGGCGTTGAATCCGCCGAAACCGCCACCGACCACCACGACGCGAGCAGGCCGCGCCGGAACCGGAGCATTCGTACCGAAACCAGGAAGGAATCTGCGCATATCCGAGATTAACCCTCCGGCGACCGGCCTCGCAGACGACGTTCGGAGGTTGTGGCAGGAAGCTCAGCGCACCCCGTCCCACACCTCGCGGGTAGTCGGCCGCGGGTCCAGAACGACTCCAGGCTCGTCGCCGAACATCATCACGGCGCGGTCGCTGCCGTACGAGTCCCAGCCGGGAGAGCCGTCGCGCACGAATTCGACCCATGCACGGTGCATCTCGTCGGCCACCTTCTGCGGCGGGTTGGGACCCGTGATGCGTGCGGTCTCGGGCTTGTGCAGCATGTCGAACACGAACGGAATTTCCAGTGCATGGCAGGCACCGAGAGCGCCGTCGAACAGCGTTGAGCGCCAGGTGAATTCGTAGACGAAGGCATTACCGGAGCGGGCCTCGACCAGCCGCGTGGCCGGAATGCGGAAGAACCAGTCGGTCATGACTGCGATCATCAGCTCGCCGGCCGAGGCATCGGGCAGCTGCTCGCGGTACTTCTCCAGCGCCGTCGAGTCTGCTCGGTACCCGGCGAGGACCATCTTCACGTAGTCCTCGGTGAGGTGCGAGACAATTCCGGCGGGCACGATGAAGAACGCATGTTCCTCGCTGGTGGTTCCGATCAGCACGTCCACCTGTGCGCTCGCGCCGTCACTGATGATGCGCGAAAACGGCAGCGCTGGAACGACATCGCCGTCGATGTACGGCTCGAACGCCATGACGTTCAGGGCGAGCTCACCCCACGCACCGGTCGGGGCCTCGGCCGCGATGCGATCGGACAGATCGCGCTGCGCGTCGACCAACGCGTCCACCGAGACCGAACCGAGGCCGTCGACCGTCGCCTCGACGCCGAGTGCGGTCGCCAATGCCGAGGACACCGTCGCGGCGGTCTCGGCGGTGATGACGTGGTGGCCGGCTCCGCTCTGGAGAATCGCACGCTGGAAGAGCCCCTCGGCACGGGGCATCGACATCAGGGTGCCGACGCTCATCGCGCCCGCCGACTCTCCCGCGATGGTCACCCGGGCCGGGTCGCCGCCGTAGGCCGAAATGTGGTCGCGTACCCATTCGAGGGCCGCCACCTGGTCGAGCATCCCGCGGTTGGCTGGGGCACCGTCGATCAGCGCAAAGCCGTCGACGCCGAGTCGGTAGTTGATCACCACGGCCACGACGCCGTCGCGAGCGAAGGCGGAGCCGTCGTACGTAGGAATGGCGTTGCTGCCGTTGACGAATGCTCCGCCGTGGATCCAGACGAACACCGGTGCCGAGCCGCCGACATCGGGGGTGAAGACGTTCACGTTCAGGCAGTCGTCACCGGACACCACCGGTTCGCTGAGGATCTCGCTGGTCGGCGGACGGTATCCCACTTTGGGGACGGTGGCCCCCAGCTCGAGTGCGTCGCGCACTCCGTCCCAAGTGGGCGGCAGCGACGGAGCCTGGAATCGGCGGGGTCCGAACGGAGCCTCGGCGTACGGCACTCCGAGAAACGAGGTGACGCCTGCGCCGGTCCGACCGCGAACCTGGCCCTGAGGTGTATCGACGGTGATCGTGTCCATACGTCCTTATTACCCTGTTCGCTTCACCTTGTCGGTCGGACCGGCAACTTCGAGTGCTCAGACCAGGCGTGCCTCGGGCGAGCCCGTCTTGCCGGCGTCGCGCTCGACCGAATCACCGAGCGCCTCGTCGATCTTCGCGAGAACGTCGGCGTCGAGGGTGACCTCCGAGGCCTTGATGTTCTCGGCGATCTGCTCCGGCCGTGAGGCCCCGACGAGTGCGGCGGCGATGTTGTCGTTGGCCAGCACCCACGCAACAGCCAACTGCGCCATGGTGATTCCGAGATCGTCGGCGATCGGCTTCAGCTGCTGTACCCGAGTGAGCGTCTGGTCGTCGAGGTAGCGCGCGATCATCTTGTCGCCGCCCTTGTCGTCCTTGGCGCGCGAACCGTCGGGCAGGGGTTGCCCGGGAAGGTACTTGCCGGTGAGTACACCCTGCGCGATGGGTGACCAGACGATCTGGGAGATGCCCAGTTCCTTCGACGTCGGGATCACCTGATCCTCGATGACGCGCCACAACGCCGAGTACTGCGGCTGGTTCGAGATGATCGAGAAGCCGTTCTGGCGGGCGAGTTCCTGGCCGCGCCGCAACTGATCGGCCGTCCATTCCGAGACGCCGATGTAGAGCGCCTTGCCCTGGCGGACCACGTCACCGAAGGCGGCGATGGTCTCTTCGAGCGGAGTCTCGACGTCGTACCGATGCGCCTGGTAGAGGTCTACGTAATCGGTGCCGAGGCGACGCAGTGAAGCGTCGATTCCTTCGAAGATGTGCTTGCGGGAGAGTCCGGTGTCGTTGGGGCCCTTGGGTCCGACCGGAAAGTAGACCTTGGTGAAAATCTCGAGCGATTCCCGACGCTCGCCTTTAAGTGCGTCGCCCAGGACCGTCTCGGCCGCCCCGTTGGCGTAGACGTCGGCGGTGTCGAATGTGGTGATGCCCGCATCGAGGGCCGCGCGTACACACTGGGTGGCGATATCGTTCTCCACCTGCGATCCGTGCGTCAACCAGTTGCCGTAGGTGATCTCCGAGATCTTCAGTCCGCTGTTTCCGAGGTATCTGTAAGCCATGTGAGAAAACGGTACTCCGGTGGTTAATTCGGTAGTGGCCGACGACCGAGGAACCGAGTCCCGACGCCTGCGAGGACCACCGTCGCAACGGCCGCGCCGGTCGAGAGCCACAGATCGGTCGTGGGCGAGAACGTACTCGTATCGATCGTGGTCAGCGGCGTGTAGGCCGTCCAGCCGTAGGTGACGACCATCGGCACCGTGATCGCCACCGGCACCGCGAGGCCCAGGGTGAGAGCCGTGGGCGTGGAGGGCGTGGCCGACGTGCACGCCACGTACAGGTAGGCCGCAGCGGCCGGGAAGATCAGCAGACTTGCCGCGTAGTTCACGTTGTCCAGCGGCGGGGACTCGAACAGTCCGGTCCCACAGACCACGGCAAGGATTCCCAAGCCGACGACAGGGCGACCCCACCGCACTCCGAGCGCACCTCCCACTGCTACTGCGACCGCGGTGACGGCCACCAGCCCGAGTGTCCAGACTCCGTCCGAGACCTCGATGCCCACCCCGGCGGTGGTGGTAGACGTGATCAATACGGCGGTCCCGGCGAGAATCATGATGCCGCCTCGCCCTGGCAACAGAGCCGCGGCACCGAACAACACCGGTACGACGAGAATTGCGAAGTACCACCGACCGACGAAACCGTACTGGCTCTCAAAGATGCTGTGCCCGAACAGTACAGCGAGTAAGAGGCCGCCGACCGAGACCAGCAGTATCGCCCCGACTGTTCGCCCGCTCCGTTCGGGTGGCGCGTTCTTTTCCCCGCGGTCTATTCGAGCTGACCAGGCCACTGTCAGCACCACCACTAGACAGAGCACCGGAACGATCACCGGTGTACCGATGTCGGATTCGGTGAGGTAGTCGGCGTAACGCCGCGGGATACCTGGGGATTGCAATGCCTCGACCGCGCCCGCACTGAGCAGTCCGAGAAGGAACGACCCGATCAGGAGCGCTTGTCGAATTCTTACTCCGTTCGACTGTACTGCACTGCATCCCAACAGAACTCCACCTGCCACCACCTCGGCGAGGTCGGACGGCATCAGGAGTGCTGTCACCCCGGCGACAACGGCGGCGGCAATGGAAAACCCCACCAGAATGCTGCGTCGACGCACGACCATCGCCAGCACGAACGCCGCGATCACTGCCAGCGCGACTCCCCCTCCGCCGCTGGAGAACAGGACACCGCCAACGCTGGTGTCACCGAAGATGTCGACCCCATCGGATTGCGACAACAGTCCGGCGAGCAGTCCTGAGAGCAGTATCGAAAGAGCAACCATGCCCGAATTATGCACTGCCGCCGCGGTAGTCACGGGATGCCGCGAGTATTTTGCCCAGGGTTGCCGCGAAGGCCTGCAGTTCGCCCTCTCCCACAGCGACTCCCACGGCGTCGGACCACGCGTGTTGTGCATCCCGCAGCTCCGTGACGGTGTCGCGACCCTTTGGGGTGGGTTCCAACAATTTCGCGCGCTTGTGGTTCGGGTTGTCGACGTATACGGCCCAGCCTTTGTCCACCAACAGATTTGCGGTGCGCTGCACGCTCTGCCTCGCCAACCCCAGGCCGACGCGGCGCGCGATGTCGGCTACCGACAGCGGCTCGTCGAGGGTCGCTCCGAGCACTTGCCACCACGCCGGCGTCAGACCTGTCGGCTCGGTGATGTCCTGTGCTGCAGCGAGAAATTCGCCGTTGAGCTCGAATACGGGGAGCACCAGAGCCGTCAGCGCGTCACCCTCCGGCGTGCGTTTTTTCATGCTCCGGCGAGTTGCTCGTAGTACTTGCGTTCCCCCGTCGTGTACAGGCCGTACCAGGCGTCGACGACGGGTTGCGGAAACACGTTCAGTCGCTCGAACACCAGCTTCGCGAATTCGATCGGTGCCGTCGCGCCCGCGGTGATCACGGTGCCGTCGGACACCGCCTTCTCGTCTCGATAATGCTCCGAACCACGGTATTCGGCTGCCTGCGTGAGGAACTCGGCGGCATTCGAGGTATGCGGACGGTCGTCGAGCAGTCCGGTTCGAGCCAAACCGTATGTCGCACCGCAGATCGCAGCGACCGGAGTTCCGGACGCGACGAGTCGAGCGGCGAGCGTCAGTACCGTGTCGTGCCCGGATTCCCAACTGTCCGCTCCCGGCAGGATCAATGCGTCGAGTGTCGGCAGATCGGCCAGCGACATATTGGGCGTGATGCGCAATCCTCCCATCGTCGTGACGGCCTCCCCCGTCTCCGAAGCCACGATCAGCCGATTGGCCTTCGGGTCCTGTTCACGCGCCATGGCCAAGCCTGCGGTGAGGTACCCGTACTCCCAGTCGGCCATGGTGTCGGTGGCATAGAGCGCAATGGTGGTCATCGGAACGTCCTCGAATCGATTGACAGGATGCTGTCAATCATCAACCCATCGACAGCAGGCTGTCAATACTCGGCAGCACTCGAGTTGCTCGGGCGCGCGGCTCCACCTCGTCCAGATAGATTCGGCATGCCGCGTGATAGCGCCGGTCGAAGGCCATACCCGCGGCCTCCTCACCGCCCAGCGCATTCGCATCCCTGACTACTCCGCGCGCCCGTGCGACGTCCATCGGGGTGTCGATGAAGACGGTGTAGTCCCAGTAGTCAGGCAGCGGTGGCCGGTGCAGAAACGTTCCGTCCACTACGACGATCGCATCGGTAGCCACCGGCTCGAGCGGATCATCCACCGGCTCGTCCGTGTCCAGATCGATGATCCGACGCCGAATTTCACTACTTCCGTTCGGTCCCAACGGAATCAGTACATGTGTACACAACGCGTCGAAGTCGTATGCGTCCCTGTAGTAGCCGGCAGCCGACCCCCGCCCTTGCCGATACCGATGTTCGCGCCGGTGATGAAAACCGTCCATAGTCACATGAATCGCCGGACGACCCTGCGCTGCAATGGCATTCACCAGCCACCGCGCACAGGTCGACTTTCCCGATGCCGTCACCCCGTCGATCGCCACTCGTAGCGGGCGCCCCAGATCTCGGGAGATCACGTCCCGCACCATGTCGTCACCGATGCCCATCCGACGAGGGTAGGCCAAGGGGAGTACTCAACCAAATGGTTGACTTAGCACGTCACGCGGCTTACGCTCGGCTTCATCGAGGAAGCGAGGAGTCGATGGACGATCACACGGAGCAACTCGACAAGACGTTCGCGGCGTTGGCAGACCCCACTCGTCGCGACATGGTGGCGCGGCTCGCCGGCGCAGATGCAAGTGTCAGCGAATTGGCGGAGCCGTACGACATGAGCCTCCAGGCCGTATCCAAGCACGTGAAGGTGCTCGAGGAAGCAGGCCTGGTCACCCGCAGCAAAGATGCCCAGCGTCGGCCGGTGCATCTGGATGCGCAGGTGTTCGGCCTCATGGCGAAATGGATCGAGCGCTATCGACAGGAAGCAGAACAACGCTATCGACGCCTCGACGCCCTGCTGGACAGCATGGACATCGAGGACAACCCGACGAAGGCCCCGGACACGAAAGAAGCGTCGTAACCATGTACGAAACCGAGATCCTTGCGGACGAGAAAGTACCCACGATCGAGATCGTTCGAGAGTTCACTGCAACGCCGGAGCAGGTGTTCCGCGCCCACATAGATCCCGAGCTGTATCGGCAGTGGGTGGGCCCCAGATCGTTGACGACGCGAATTCTGAAGTGGGAGGGCCGCACCGGAGGTTCCTGGGCATTTGCCAACGATCGGGACGGTGAAGAGATCGCAGCCTTCTTCGGCAGCTTTCACGAGGTCAGGGACAACGAGCGGATCGTGTGGACGTTCACCTATGAGGGCCAACCCGATTCGGTTGCCCTCGAGACCCTCACGTTCGAGGGCCGCGACGGCGGCGGCACGCTCCTGAGAGTGCTCAGCGTGATGTCCGACTTCGCAACTCGGGACGGCATGCTGTCCAGTGGCATGGACGTCGGGGTGAGGGAGGGCTACGACAAACTCGACGAACTGCTCGGGCAACGAACAGGGCCGGCCCAGCAGCACCTACAGGACGCGGCAACCTTCACCGCGCTCGTCGAGTCCGCCTCGTCCGAGGACTGGTCACGCCCGAGCCCGGTATCGGACTGGGCCGCAATCGATGTCGTGAAGCACCTGATCGAGTGGTCTCGCGGCTTTCTATCCGGCGGAGCGGGAATCGAGTTCCAGCCCCTGGACATCGATGCCGACCCGAAAGCCGCGTGGAAGCGTCACGTTGCCGACATCCAGGCAATTCTCGACGACCCTTCCGACCGCGTGTTGAGCAACCCGCACACCGGCGACATGCCGGTGGACAAGGCGATCGACATGTTCTACACCGCCGACATCTGGATGCACTCCTGGGACCTGGCGAAAGCCCTTGGCCTCGAACCCGACTTGGGCGAGGAGCGCTGCGCTGCGGCCCTCGATGCCATGCGACCGATGGAACAGATGCTGCGCGACAGCGGGCAGTACGGGCCGGCGGTCCCGGTCGACGACGGCGCGTCCCCGCAGGACAAGCTGATGGCCTTCATCGGCCGCGACCCGGCCTGGCAACCGGGTCGCTAGCCGCACTCAGAGGTACTTCTTCAGCTCCATCTTCGCGATCGACATCTTGTGGACCTCGTCGGGACCGTCGGCGAGCCGCAGCGTCCGCACGTGCGCATACATCATCGCGAGCGGGAAGTCGTTGCTCACACCGCCGCCGCCGTGCACCTGGATGGCACGGTCGATGATCTTCAGCGCCATCTCCGGTGCGGCAACCTTGATGGCTGCGATCTCGGTGCGCGCTTCCTTGTTCCCGACGGTGTCCATCAGGTAGGCGGCTTTGAACGTCAGCAACCGCGTCTTCTCGATCTCGATCCGCGCCTCGGCGATCCAGTCCTGGATGTTCGAGCGCATCGCCACCGGCTTGCCGAACGTCACTCGCGATGCCGCACGGCGACAGAGCAATTCGAGCGCGCGCTCAGCCACACCGATGGTGCGCATCGCGTGGTGGATACGGCCCGGTCCCAAACGAGCCTGACTGATGGCGAAGCCCTCACCCGGCCCCTTCAACACGTCCTTGGCCGGCACTCGCACATCCTCGAAGAGCACCTCGGCATGGCCTTCGCGGTCGACGTAGCCGAACACCGGCAGATTGCGCAGGACGGTGACACCGGGTGCGTCGATGGGTACCACCAGCATCGACTGTTGACGGTGGGTGGCCGCCTCGGGATCGGTCTTGCCCATGACGATGAGAACCTTGCAGTTCTTGTGCATGGCGTTGGACGTCCACCATTTGCGCCCGTTCAGGATGAAGTCGTCGCCGTCGCGGTCCATCTTCATTGCGATGTTCGTGGCGTCGGAGCTGGCCACGTCGGGCTCGGTCATCGCGAATGCAGAACGAATCTTGCCGTCCAACAATGGCTTCAAGTACTTCTCTTTGTGCTCGTCAGTGCCGAAGAGCGTGAAGACCTCCATGTTGCCTGTATCCGGTGCGTTGCAGTTGCAGGCCTCCGGGGCGAGCAGGCTGCGTCCCATGATCTCGGCGAGCGGCGCGTATTCGAGGTTGGTCAGGCCTGGACCCCACTCGGGGTGCGGGTGGAACAGATTCCACAGTCCACGTGAGCGCGCTTCCTTCTTCAGGTCCTCGAGGATCGGCGGGTGGAAGTGCGGGTCCCCGGCTTCGAGCATCTGCTGCTCGTACACGGCCTCGGCCGGGTAGACGTGAGAGTCCATGAATTCCAACAGATCCGACTCGAATTTCTTCGCGCGATCGCTGGTCTCGAAAAATGCCACGGTGGGCCCCTATCGGTTGTTGTCGAGCAAGCTGTCCTGGTAGCGACGCATGCCGCGTAACCACCGGTCGTAATCGGCACCCTTGTTGCGGTACATGTCCAGTACGTTCTCGTGCGGCAGGATCAAGAACTGCTCGCGGTCCATCGCGCCCAGCACCACATCGGCAACGTCGAGGGGTTCGAGCACAGCGCCGGCGCTCAGAACCGCCGCAGTTGCCGCCGCTCCCAACGCATCTCCGGATTCGCGTCCCTCGTAGAGCAGTTTGGTGTTGACACCCATCGGGCACAGGCAACTGACGCGAATTCCTCGGTTGCCGTACGTGACGTTCAACCACTCCGCGAATCCGACTGCCGCGTGCTTGGTGGTTGCGTATGTGGCCGAACCGATCTGGGTAAGTAGGCCTGCCGCTGAGGCGGTGCTGACGAAATACCCCTCACCGCGCTCGAGCCAGCCCGGCACCAACAGCTGAGCGGCCCGGATGTGGGCGCGAACGTTCACATCGAACGAGAGATCCCAGTCCTGTTCGGTGGCGTCGAGCCCGGGTGCGCCGCTGATGCCTGCGTTGGCGAAGTAGAGATCGACCGGACCGAACGATTCCTCGGCCTGCGCGATCAACCGCTCGATATCGGCGATGTTCGACGCGTCCGCAGCAACCGCGACGGCCGTCCCCGGCCGGTCTCGTTCGATGGCGTCGACCACCGCTTCCGCCGTCTTTCCGTCGAGGTCGGAGACGACGACGCGTGCGCCGTGCTCCGAGAGTCGAGCAGCGATGGCCCCGCCGATTCCGCCACCACCGCCGGTGACGATGGCGACCCTGCCTTCTACCTTCATGCCCCAGGTATAGTTGAAGTCAGATTCAAGTTCAACCCTCGTTGCATGAACACACTGGTCAGAGGTTGTTTCACGCGCGCGGTCGCGACGGGTCGGTGATCCATCCTGACCATGACCCCGGATACAGAGCAGCGTCGATGCCCGCCAACTCGAGGGCGAGAATTTGGTGTGCGGCGGTCACCCCGGATCCGCAGTAGACGGCGACCTCTTTCCCCGCCGGCACAAGTCCACCAAATGTGCCATTGAGTACCTCCGGAGCCAGAAACTTTCCGTCCGAACCGACGTTGTCGGTCGTCGGCCGGTTGATCGCACCCGGGATGTGACCGGCCACGGGGTCCACCGGCTCCACCTCGCCGCGGAACCGTTCGGGTGCCCGCGCGTCGAGCAGCACGTTGTTCCGTGCGAAGTCCAGCACGTCGTCGACGTCGAGAACTCGTGCCAATGATGGGCGCGCGGTGAACGATCCGGCGGCGGCGATCGACGGTTCGGTGCCGACCGGGAATCCGGCGGCCACCCACTGAGCAAGTCCGCCGTCGAGGACGCGCACGTCCGCGTGCCCGAAGTAGCGCAACAGCCACCAGCCCCGCGCCGCAGCGGTCGCCGGTCCTCCGTCGTAGACCACGACCGCGGAATCGTCACTGACCCCTGCTCCGCGCATCGCCGCGACGAACGTGTCCGCGTCGGGCAACGGATGCCGGCCACGGTCATTCGGCGGTGCCGCCAGTTCGGTGCCGAGGTCTACGAATTGCGCAGTCGGGATGTGCCCCGCCTCGTAACGGGCTCTGTCGCTCCCGTTCTGGAGGGTCCACCGGATGTCGAGGACGACAGGGGGCCGTCCCATCTCGAAGAGATCGTGCAGTTCGGTGGCAGAGATCAGCGGCGAAGGGCTCATAAGGATTCGACGCTAACAGCCTCGCCCGGGGAATAGCTCGGTGTTGCATGAGGTTGTGCGCAGGCGTGACCGAAACTGCATCCACAACTCAGCATCTGTCCACCGCCGGGCTCTTCGAGCCGTTCGAGGTCAAGTCGCTGAAGCTGCGCAACCGCTTCGCCATGGCTCCGATGACGCGCGCCTTTTCTCCAGACGGCATCCCCGGCCCGGATGTCGCCGAGTACTACCGCAAGCGCGCCGCCGGCGGCACCGGTCTCATCATCACCGAGGGCACCTACATCCCCGACCCCGCCGCGGGTCCCCACACCCGTGTTCCACGGATCTACGGCGACGCCAGCCTGGAAGGCTGGAAGGGCGTCGTCGACGCGGTACACGCCGAGGGCAGCGCAATCATCCCGCAGCTGTGGCACCTCGGCGTCGAGCGTGGCACCGAGCCACGCCTGTTCCCCGACGTCACCACCGTCAGCCCGTCCGGCATTGCACTCGACGGTTCCTTGGTCGGCAGAGCCTTCACCGACGCCGACCTCGACGAACTAACCTCCCAGTGGGTACAAGCGGCGGTCAACGCGAAGAACACCGGCTTCGACGGCCTCGAACTGCACGGCGCTCACGGCTACCTTCTCGACGAGTTCCTCTGGGACACAACCAATGTGCGCGACGATCAGTTCGGCGGCTCACTCGAAGCCCGCACCCGTTTCCCAGCGCAGGTCGTTGCTGCGATTCGTGCAGCCGTCGGCGAGGACTTCGCCATCGTGTACCGATTCTCGCAGTGGAAGAGCAACCACTTCGACGCTCGGATCGCGCAGAACCCCGAGGAGCTCGGACGCGTCCTGACGCCCCTCGTCGACGCCGGTGTGGACGTGCTCCACGCCTCGACCCGCCGCCATTGGGATCCCGCGTTCCCCGAGCTGGACGGCCACGACGGCAAACTCGGCTTGGCCGGGTGGACACGCAAGCTGACCGGGGTTCCGACCATCACCGTCGGATCGGTCGGCCTCGATTCGGTGTTCACGTCGGCATGGTCGGAGGATGCCGCGTCGGGTGTGACCGGATTGGACGCTCTCGTCGGTCAATTCCAGGACGGCGAGTTCGATCTGGTGGCCGTCGGACGCGCGTTGCTGTCCGATCCCGAGTGGGTGAACAAGGTGGGCGACGGCCGCGTGGACGAGCGCATCGAATTCACGCGCGATCACATTCAGCACCTGGTCTGACACCCGGTCGGGCAATTCACATCGCAACCTGATTCGATTCGAGTGGGGCTCGACACTGTTGGTGTCGAGCCCCACGATCGTCGGCGTCGATAGTACTGCCACAACCGACCGATCGAGTTCCGTTGTGGCGATACGAGACTGGTACGGCGTTTCTCCCCCGAGCCCCGCTCCCGCGCGCCGAAGTCAGTCGCCTGCCGCCCGGGCACGGTGCCGTCGGGCCTTCATTTTGTTGCCGCACGTGGCCATCGAGCACCACCGCGCGGTGCCCGCACGCGAGCGATCCAGCAGAAACAAGCGGCACTCGTCGTTCGCACACGGGCGCAGTGCGCCAGGCAAACTCTCACGAATCCCCGCCCAGGCCAGCACAACCCGTGCGGCCAGTCGGCGATCCTCGGCCACCTGCAAAACCCAGTGAAGCGCGTCATCGGTCAGCACCGGCACCCGCGAGAGGTCGCGGAGATACCTGCTCAGCGACGACGGTGACGCCTCACTGCGCACCACCCGCTGGATGTCGTCACGCAGGTCGCGGCACACCCGAAGTTCTTCGGCGCTTCCGGTCCCACCGCGTGCACTGAGCCAGTCTCGGCCGTCCGCGTCATTCGCCAGCAGATCGATCGGCTGATCCTCGACCACCGGCGTGGTGTTGAGCAGGTCGATCAGCAGCGCTTCGTCGATCGCCCGCGCCTCCTCGGTGTTCATGTAACCACCATAGACCGATTGACAGGTTACGTCCACTGTGATTCTGTCATCGGAGTAACCACATCAACTACCCATAGGGGTTATTCATGGTCGCCGTTCATCACCACACCACTACCGTCGACGGACTCGAGGTCTTCTACCGCGAGGCCGGCAATCCGTCCGATCCCACTATCGTGCTGCTGCACGGAACACCCGCCAGCTCGTTCATGTTCCGCCATCTCATCCCGTTGTTGGGCAACAGCTTTCACGTGATCGCTCCCGACCTCATCGGCTTCGGATACTCGGCGGCTCCGTCCGTAGACGACTTCGATTACACCTTCGACAGCCTCACCGCCGTCACCGACCACCTCTTCGACCAACTGGGTATCGACCGGTACGCGATCTACACCCAGGACTACGGCGCACCCGTCGGGTGGCGCCTCGCCCTCGGTCATCCCGATCGCATCACCGCCATCGTCACTCAGAACGGCAACGCGTACGAGGAAGGGTTCGTGGACTCGTTCTGGGCACCGCTGTGGACCTACGCGCAGAACCGCACGCCGGAAAACGCTGCGCCGCTGCGCGATGCACTCGGACTGGACGCGGTCCGGTGGCAATACATTCACGGTGTCCCCGATCCGACCCTCGTGAGCCCCGACGCCTGGATCCACGACCACACGCTGCTCACCCGTCCCGGCACCGACGAGATCCAGCTGAGGCTCTTCGCGGACTATCCGTCGAACGTCCGCCTGTACCCCGCTGTGCACCGCTACTTCCGCGATTCACGTCCCCCGCTCCTCGCCGTCTGGGGCAAGAACGACGAGATCTTCGGACCCGACGGTGCCCGTGCGTTCCTACGCGATCTTCCCGACGCGAAAATTCATCTGCTGGACGGGGGCCACTTCCTCCTCGAAAGCCACCTCGACGAAGTAGCCTCCCTGATCACCGCCTTCCTGCACCGGTTCTCCGGGGCACGACAGGCAGCCTGATCGAAAACCTGCGCTCGATTCCGTGCCGTTACCTCGAATAGCCAAGTAGAACAACAGTATCCGAGAAAGGTCAGACGTCATGCGAGCAGCTGACGACCATGTCACGAGCCAGTGGCATCCGGGGGAAGAGACGATGCACCGTCTTCTACAGGTGCCCTACGAGGACAACCCCACTGCTCCAGGTCTGCCCGCCGCGTACGGACCCTGGATGAGTCGGAGCCCACTCGTGGCACTCGGAACAACCGGCGTCGACGACCGCGTGTGGACAACACTGCTCGGGGGCGCTCCTGGAACAGCAACCCCGGCCACGGACGGGGTCCTGCGGTTGAGGTTCCAGGCCCAGCTCGAACCTCACACCGCAGACCCGGTGCTCGAGGCTCTCTCACGCGACGACAAGCCGAACGGACGAGGAAGGCTGGTCTCAGGTCTCGCCATGGACCTGGAGCACCGAGGCCGGGTCAAGATCGCAGGACGGATGCTCGACGGCATCGTAGCGGAAAAGAGCACGAAGACAACAACTTCAGAGACGAACGGGCCCACCGACGTCCTGGCGAACATCGTGGTCGACGAAACCCTCGGAAACTGCCCCAAGTATCTGAACAAGCGGGCGATAACACCCTACGAAATGTCTCCGCAGTTGATCAGCGATTCACTCCCGCTACCAGCCGAGGCCCTCGCCATCATCGAAAGATCCGATACCTTCCTCATCTCCAGCCGACACGGTACCGACAGCATGGACACCAACATTCGCGGCGGGGCACCAGGATTCGTCCGGGTCTTCAGCAACTCCGACGCCGAGGGCGTGACCCTGGTGTATCCGGAGTACTCGGGGAACCGCCTCTACCAGACGTTGGGGAACATCACCTCCGACCGGGCAGTGGGAGTCACCTTTCCCGATTTCGACACCGGCGATGTTCTCTACCTTTCGGGAAGCGCGGAGGTACTGATCGGCCATGCTGCTGAAAGTGTTCTGCCCCATAGCAAAATGGCCGTGAGGATCGAAATCGAGGCGGTGCGCTTGGTGAGAAACGGCCTTGCGTTCAGAGGCGCGCTTCTCGAACCGTCCCCGTACAACCCTCCGGTCAGGAGATTGGCCCGCGAGGTCGGCGTCGCTGGCCAGCAGCCCAGACCGGCGGAGAGAACGCTTGCCTCGCTGATCCACAAGCTACCGATCACACCGACGATATCGCGGTACACGTTCCGACTGTCTCCGGGCGAATCGTCGACGCCGGTGCAGTGGCTCGCAGGGCAACACGTCACCCTCGACTTCTCAGCCCAACTCGATCGCGGCTGGTCACACATGCGCGACCACGACCCGAGCTCCCTCAACGACGACTTCATCAGAACGTTCACTGTATCGAGCGAACCGCATACGCTGGGCGGCAACCTATTCGAGATCACCGTCCGGGAGCACGGACCGGTCACCGGGCTGCTGTCGCGATGGACCCAGGGTTCGGACATGACTGTCACTGTCATGGGCTTCGGCGGCGAGGATGACACCCGATACGCCGACACCAAGTACGCCGACACCAAGCCGACTACCGACGACGTCGTGGTCGTGGCATCGGGGGTCGGGATCACCCCATTCGCGGCACAGGCGCACGCTGCCCACGAATCCGGACTCGCGCTGACCCTGCTCTGGAGTGTGCGCGCGGAGGACCTGCCTCTCGCCGTCGACGTCGTCGAGCGGGTCAGCCAGTTGGGGGTGGCAATCACGGTGTTCCTCACCGGACAGATGGACTCCGACAAGCTCGCCCAGCGTCGCATTCTCGAACAGCTCGGAGCCCGAACGCGCACCCGAAGGATGATCGAAGCCGACGTCGAAGCCGTGGGACGCGTTGGGCGACGACAGTTCTACGTCTGCGCTGCTCGGCCCCTGCACGAAGCAGTTCTGGAGTGGGTGGGCGATGAAGACGTCAGGTTCGAGGCGTTCGACTACTGAACTGTGTAGCTCGAACCCTGCATCTAGAACGGTGGTGCTGTCGTGTCGTCTGTCTCGGGCTGTTCGTTGCCAGGCGGGTTCGGTGGGTCTGGGTAGGCGATGATGCCGGATCGTCTGGGTTTGGTGGGGATGTGTGGTCTGAGGTCGTTGTCGAGGATGGGTACGGCTGTGCCGTTGGCGGGCAGGGTGATTCGGGTGGTCTTCGAGGTGGAGGTCCAGAGGATCGCGCCGCCCGGGAGCATGACGGCGCTCCAGTAGCCGGCGGTTTTGACGGTGTGGTGGAACTCGCAGAGGCATTGGAGGTTGTTGACGGTGGTCCAGCCGCCGCCGAGGGGGTTGTCATGGTCGAACGGGGTGATGTGGTCGAGTTGGCAGCGGTCGGCGGGTCGGTGGCAGCCGGGGAATCGGCAGTGGCGGTCGCGGAGCCGGACCGCTGCGGCGGTGAGGGTGTCGGGTCGGTAGACCAGCGCGCGGTCGGTCAGGGGGTCGCGTGCGACGGTCTTGCCGAGGGTGGGGTCGGCGGCGATCGCTGCTTCGAGAGCAGCGGCGAGGGAGGCGTTGCCGAGGTAAATACCTGAGGGTGTGCGGGCTGCGGGTGTCCGGCCTACTGCGTGGATCGTCCTGTCGTCGCGCGGGCCTGCGATGGGCAGGTCGAGGGCAGAGCTGTGCCGTGTGCCCTTGCCGACGGGGGTGTGGGTGCAGAACAGGGCAGCAGCGGAGGTCAGTGATTCCAGGCGATGCGGGTGCCGGTCGTCGCTGGCGGCAGTGGCAGCGGGTGCCGGGTCTGTTCCTGATGCCGGGCCTATTGGTGGTGCCTGGCCTGTTTCTGGTGCCGGGCCTTCAGCTGATTTCTGGTGGGAGGCTGCGGGGTCGGATGGTGTTGCAGACGAACGTGATTGCGCACAGCTCGATGCGGTATCAGGTGCCGGCGATGCCTGTTCCGGAGACAATCCTGAAGCTGGCGTGGCTTCCGAGGGAGCAGCTGCCTCGGGGTCGGTGGCCGACGGTGCGTCCGCTTGCCGGTCGGTCACCGGTGCACCTGCACATGTTGCTGCGTTCTTCTGGGCCCGATCGGCGGCACCCGTTTCGGGAATTGCCGACGGATCGGTCGCAGCACAGGTGTGGACTCCTCGTCCTCCTCGGACCCGCCAACCTCGCCGGTTACGCCATTCTTTTCGATCCCCTCGGACCCAACGGTCTCGGCCGTCTCGTCGACCGCATCTCCCGGCGTCTCCGGTGCATCTGCTGCGTCTACATCGACATCTACATCTGTGTTTGTGTCTGCATAGGCGTCCGTCCCAGCCCCCGCCTCGGATCCCGTTGCAGCCATGTCCGTCTCGCCGTCCCTGCGTCGTTCCCATTCCCCGGTCTCCTGGTTCTGCACCGCCAGACCGAGCTTCTCCGCGAGGGTGACGGCGTTGGTGAGCAGGACCTGCCATTGACTGTTACGCGCCAACTCCCGCGCGAGATCCGGGTCGATCGAGCCATGCCCGGCCAGGTATGCCGGGTTGGCGAGTAGTCCGATGAGGGTGGCGATGTCGACGGTGACCATCGTCAACGGCACCCGACGATCGGGCAACGCCGCATCGGCTTTCGGGCAGTCCTCGCGTTGGCACAGGCATGCCAGGCGGGGTTCACCGTGCATCCTCGCCATGAACGCATCGCACAGGCGATCTTGCTTACCGCGGGGGTCTTTCGGACACAGGGTGTCGGCCATCTCCTCGAGCAGCTGCCACGCGGCAGCGGCCTCGGGTGCAGTCAATTCCGCTCGGATCCGCGCCAACTCACCGGCCGGGTTGTAGGAGATGTGCCTGAATCGTTTCGCGAACTCGCGTAGTGCTGCCGCTTCCTCCGGGGCGACTCGCAGCAAGATGTCCCAGATTTCCGTCTCGAGTGGACCGGGCGAATTGCGGCGGGCGGATTCGACGATCTCGTCCTCGACCATGCGCACGATCTCGTCGGAGAGGTTGTCGAGGATCCGGCACACCGTCCGCACTCGCGGAAGATCGATCTCCCCGGCCTCGAATGCTGTCCGTACCAGGGGTAGTCGCGTGTGCAGGGCAACACCGACGGAGATGTACGATTCGGCGACCGTCGCCGAGCACCCCAACGCGGCCGCCATCTCGGTGCGGCCGTACCGGCTGTAGTGCTTGAACTTGGTGTCGTGGGTGATCCAGGTCCGGTGGACGTCGTAGCAGGCGGCGATCTTGCGGAACGCCTGACGATTTTCTGCCTGCGCGGCGGCGGTCAACGCCTCCAACGACACGATCGGTACTGCACCCATTTTTCACCCCCCGGTGAGCAACTCTTCAGAACATGCGTTCGAACTGAATGAAGACTATCTCGACCCACCGACAAGAACGCGCAAGCCGCAAAAAGGCCGGCTGGCCTGCCACTATTCGCCGAATCGTTCTACACTCCGACCCATGACCGAGCCCGACTCCACAGCGGCCGAGCTGGCCGCCTTGCGCGCCCAGGCAAGCGAAGGCGATCAGGATGCACTCGACCAGTTGGTCGAACTCGCAGGCTCTCGAAACGACCTCGACGAACTGCGCTACCTCGCCGACGCAGGCAGTACCGATGCCGTCGACATCCTCGTCGAACTTGCCGGAGAACGCGGTGATCGCGCCGAACTGCAGAGACTGGCGGAAGCAGGCAGCCAGGACGCCGCAGACATTCTGGACGAGCTCGACAGCTAGCCGGGGCTGGGCCGCTCCCCCAGTTGCACCGTGAGTCGGTGCGCCGCGTCGAGGAGCATCTTGCCCAGCTCCCGTCGTCGATCGTCGCGAAAACGCGTCTCGACACCCGTCAAACTCAGCGCCCACGCCGGCTTCTCGGCGCGATCGAACACGGCGGCACCGAGTCCCCAGCTACCCTCCACGAGCAGTGCCGGATTGACGGCAAATCCCGTGGTGCGGGTATGCGTTATCCGTCTGCGTATCTCCGCTGCGGAGTGACTCTCCCCCCACTCCGACACCAGGTCCACGCCATCGAGATACTCGTCGATCTCCCGATCCGGTAGATGCGCGAGAATGGCCAACCCTGCGGACGCCACTCCGAGCGGCAGCCGAATTCCCTCGTAGAGCACGTGCGAGCGCAGGGGAAAACTACCCTCCACTCGAAGTAAGCACACCGTCTCCGAACCCCGTCGAGCAGACAGGAAGGCACTCTCACCACTGTCGGTCGCCAACGCCTGCACCACCTTTCGCGCTTGGTCCGTGATGTCGTACCGCAGGGCCGCCATGGACCCCAGCAGGTAGATCTCCGGTCCCAGCGACCAGCGACCGGTACCGGCGTCGCGATCCACGAATCCCTGCTCGGCGAGTGTGGACAGCAAGCGGTGGGTGGTGGGCCGCGCGATGCCTGCCGCCCGCGCGAGGGCCGTGGTGGAGGCCCCGGACGGCTCCTCGGCTCCGGCTGCACGCAGCAACGAACAGATCTTTCCGATCACACTCGCGTTGGCTTCCGCTGACGTCACCCCAGGATCATACGTCCACTCAATGGACACCAACTGCAGAACTGTTCACCGAACGAGCAATCCGATCCATTCCTGCCACATCGAACTGCAGCTCAGGTTCACTGACAATCATCGTTTGCTCAACGAACACATCAGGAGTTCTTGTGACAGGAAAGACCTACGCGTCCGCTGCCGACGCGGTCGCGGACATCGGCCGTGGGGCGACCATCGCGGTCGGCGGCTTCGGGCTGTGCGGTATTCCGGACGCTCTCATCGAGGCCATCGCCAACACCGACGCCGACGAGCTCGAGGTGTTCTCCAACAACTGCGGCGTCGACGGCTACGGACTCGGAATCCTGTTGGCTGCCGGACGTATTCGCAGGGTCACCGCCTCGTACGTCGGAGAGAACAAGGAGTTCGCCCGGCAGTACCTCGCCGGCGAACTCGAGGTCGAACTGACCCCTCAGGGCACGCTCGCCGAACGACTTCGCGCCGGCGGCAACGGCGTTCCTGCATTCTTCACCCCCGCCGGGGTCGGCAGCCCCATCGCCGACGGCGGAATGCCGTGGCGCTACAACGTGGACGGTTCGGTGTCCATCGCATCGCCGCCCAAGGAAACTCGGGTGTTCGGCGACAAGCGCTACGTCCTCGAAGAGTCGATCAATGCCGACTTCGCGCTGGTGCACGCCGAAACTGGCGATACAGCAGGAAATCTCGTGTTCGACAAGACCGCGATGAACTTCAACCCCCTCGCCGCGATGGCCGGCAAGATCACCATCGCGCAGGTCGAGAATCTCGTGGAGCCGGGCGAAATCGACCCAGCCCACGTACATCTGCCCGGCGTGTTCGTTCAACGCGTCGTCCACACCGGCCCCCAGGACAAGCGCATCGAAAAGCGCACCGTCAGTTCAGGAGTTCGAGCATGAGTGCAGGATGGACCCGCGATCAGATGGCCGAACGCGCCGCGGCGGAGATGGTCGACGGCGAGTACGTCAACCTCGGTATCGGACTGCCGACGCTGATCCCGGGCTACCTGACCGATGACGTCAAGGTCACCCTGCACTCGGAGAACGGCATCCTGGGTACCGGGCCCTACCCCACCGAGGACAAGGTCGACGCCAATCTCATCAACGCGGGCAAGGAGACCGTCACCGTCAATCCCGGTGCCGCATACTTCGATTCGTCCCTGAGCTTCGGCATGATTCGCGGCGGCCACATCGATACCGCGGTACTCGGCGGCATGCAGGTCTCCCGCACCGGCGACCTCGCCAACTGGATGGTGCCCGGAAAGATGGTCAAGGGCATGGGCGGCGCGATGGACCTCGTACACGGTGCCAGGCGCGTCATCGTCGTCATGGAACACACCGACCGCGACGGCAATCCGAAGATCCTCGACGCGTGCACTCTGCCGCTGACCGGCCAAGGCGTGGTGGATCGCATCATCACCAACCTTGCCGTCATCGATGTGGTCGGCGATGGCACGCTCGAACTGGTGGAACTCGCACCGAGTGTGACCGCCGAGCAGGTCACCGCCGCAACGGGATCGACTCTGAAGCACTGATCGCCTGAAGCACCGATCGAACGAAGCACCGAGAGAACAACTGTGGGCCCGAACGTCCGAAGACGTTCGGGCCCACAGTGTTAGGAATTAGTCCGGAATCATGTCGAACGTGTCCGGGTTCGGTCCGTTACGTCCCTGCTCACCCTTGTCCAGAGCCGTGATGGCGTCGACATCGGCAGAGCTGAGCTCGAAGTCGAAGATCTCGAAGTTGGCCTTGACCCTCTCCGGCGTCACCGACTTCGGGAAGATGATGTTGCCGCGCTGAATGTGCCAGCGGAGCACCACCTGCGCGACGGATTTGCCTGCAGCGTCGGCGATTCGCTTCAGTTCCGCGTCGTCGAGGACGTTGCCCTGGGCGATCGGCGACCACGCCTCGGTGGGGATGGCGTGCTCGCGGCCGTAGGCCCACACGTCGTTGTTGACGAAGTACGGGTGCACCTCGATCTGGTTCACCGCGGGGACCGTATCGGTCTCCTCCGCCAGGCGATCGAGGTGGGCGGGCTGGAAGTTGGAGACACCGATGTTGCGGGCGCGGCCGTCGGCTGCGAACTCCTCCAACGTCTTCCACGTGGAGACGAAATCGCCGTCGTAACGGGTGGGGAGGGGCCAGTGGATGAGGAAAAGGTCGACGTAGTCGGTACCGAGGTCGCTGAGCGTCTTGTCGAATGCCGAGCGCGCGTCGTCGGGTCGATGGAAGCCGTTGTTGAGCTTGCTGGTGACGAAGACCGATTCGCGATCGAGTCCGGAGTTACGGATGCCCTCGCCGACCTGCTTCTCGTTGCCGTACATCTCGGCGGTGTCGATGTGCCGGTAGCCGATCTCGAGCGCCGTTTCCACGGCCTTCGCGGTCTTCTCCGGGTCGATCTGGAAGACACCGTAGCCGAGCTGGGGAATCTGCTTGCCGTTTCTGAGCGTGACGTTGGGTACCTGAGTCATATCGCCGGGGTGCCCGCCCACCGGCGCGTTCAAACCGGGTGAAATGATGCCTACGTGATAGTGCAGCGCTTCCGGCGCGTCGTCGACGGAGTTGCCGAGAAGTTCGGCCGGTCCACCTCCGCTCTGATCGCTCCCGAGCGCGATTTCGACCCCGCCCACCCGTGGTTCCTCACCGCGCCCGAGCGTGGCAACGACGACACCCGGATTTCGGCGTGGACCGAGGGCAACCGCGTCGAGAATCTGGTGCACGGCAAGACGTACTTCGCGGCGCTCGCCGGGGCCCTCGAACAGACCGAGCGCGACGATCTGGTGCTGTTCACCGATTGGCGCGGAGACCCGGAACAGCTGCTCACCGACGACGGTGTGACCGTCGAGGATGCCCTGGCCGCCGTCGCGCACCGCGGTGGCGTCGTCAAAGGCATGGTGTGGCGCTCCCACATGGAGACCCTGGGTTTCACCGGACCGAAGAACCGCAAGCTTGCGCTGCGGCTGGAGGAAGCGGGCGGCGAGGTCATTCTCGACCAGCGTGTGCTGGTGACCGGGAGCCACCACCAGAAGTTCGTCGTCATCCGGTACGGCAGGAAAAATCTGCCCGACGTCGCGTTCGTCGGAGGCATCGATCTGGCCCGTGCTCGACGCGACGATGCCGATCACTTCGGTGATCCTGTCTCTCGTCCCTTCCCGCCCGAGTACGGCGAGATTCCCGCCTGGCACGACGTGCAGGTGCAGATCGAGGGCCCGGCGGTACGAGACGTGGAAGACGTCTTTCGCGAACGCTGGGAAGATCCCGCGGCGCTCTCACGCCTACCGTGGCATGCGATACCCGACTTCCTGCGCGGAGTGACGCGTGAGCCGTCGGAACTCCCTCCTGCTGCGCCGGCTCCGGATCCGCAGGGCACGTGTTCGGTGCAGTTGTTACGCACCTATCCCCGCCGACGCCCCGCATACCCGTTCGCCACGAAGGGCGAGCGCAGCGCGGCCCGCGCGTACGCCAAAGCGCTCGACAGAGCCACCGAGCTGATCTACATAGAGGATCAGTACCTGTGGTCGGTCGACGTCGCTCGCGTGTTCGCCGCGGCACTGCGGCGCAAGCCTGACCTGCGGTTGGTGGTGGTGGTTCCCAAACACCTCGACGACGACAGCAACTTGACCATTCCTTCTGCGCTGCTGGGACACTCGGCCGCACTCGGTGTCATCCGCGCGGCCGGTGGTGATCGAGTACTGGTACTCGACATCGAAAACGACCGTGGCATACCGGTATACGTGCACTCGAAGGTCTGCATCATCGACGACGTGTGGACCGCGGTGGGATCGGACAACTTCAATCGCCGCTCCTGGACCCATGATTCGGAGCTGACCGCGGCCATCGTCGACGAGCAGCGTGACGATCGGGCACCCTTGGACCCGGCAGGCCTCGGCGACGGTGCCAGAACCCATGCACGCAACCTGAGACTCGAGCTGATTCGCGAGCACCTCGGACGGGCCGACGGCGACGACGCAGACCTCGTCGACCCGCAGCAGTTCTTCGATGTGATCGCGGCCAGCGCGACCGCTCTGGACAACTGGCATCGCAACCCGTCCGCGAAGTCCCGGCCCGTCGGCCGACTGCGCAAGCACGAGATCTCGGTGCCGCCCGTCTGGCAGCAGCGACTCGCAGCGCTCGCCTACCGGTTGTTCGTCGATCCCGACGGACGCCCGATCGGGATGCGCCTGCGTCGTCGATTCTGATGTGCTTGCCGTTTCGGACCTGACAAATCGGGCATTCGCCATCGGTGCCTTCTTCCTCTCGTACACCCACTGCCCTCGTCTTCGCACCGTCTCCGCTTCTGACGGTGACTCTCGACGCCGCCCCGAACGGCAGTACCGAACTGCACGTACACGCAGGTGGTCAGGGTCACTGGATCGCCCGGATGGCGTCGGTGCTCGGTCTCGATGTCACGCTCGCCGGAGTCTTCGGCGGCGAGATCGGCACGGTACTGCGCGGTATCGTCGAGAGTGAGGGCATCTCCGTCGTCTCCATCGATATCGGCCAGGAGAGTGGCTCCTACGTGCACGATCGACGCAGCGGCGAACGAGAGGTGCTGGCCACGGTGGATCCACCGCCGTTGGCCAGGCACGCGCTCGACGATCTGTTCGGCGCGGCGCTCGCCACCGGCGCCCGCAGCGACGTCGCCATCCTCGGCGGTCCGCATGCCGATGAGATCGTGCCGCCCGAGGTGTACGAGCGGCTGTGTGCAGACCTCCGTGCGCTCGACTTACCGGTGATCGCCGACCTGTCGGGACCGACGATGCAGGCCGCGATCTCCGGCGGACTCACGGTGCTCAAGGTCAGTCACGAGGATCTCATCGCCGACGGCGAAGCCGAATCCGAGGACCCCAAGCACCTGATCGATTCGATGAAGAAGATGCACGACGCCGGAGCGGAGGTCGTCGTGATCTCCCGGGCGGGAGATCCTGCGTTGGCATTGGTGGACGGAGACGTACTCGAGATCGTCACCCCGGGTCTGCGGATGGTCGACCATCACGGCGCAGGCGATTCGATGAGCGCCGGTATCGCCGCTGGAATTGCGCAGGGAATGTCGATGCCGGAGGCGCTACGACTGGGTGGAGGCGCAGGCACTGCCAACGTCACCCGCCGCGGACTGGGTAGTGGCCGAAAAGATCTGGTGCTCGGGCTGACCGAATCGGTGGACGTTCGCCCGTACGGCAAGGCGGGCAAGAAATGAGAGCCCTGATCACCAACGACGACGGCGTGCGAAGCGACGGCATCGCCCTGCTGGCACGAGTGGCCCTCGATGCCGGCCTCGACGTTGTGGTGGCCGCACCCCACGAGGAGCGCAGCGGCGCCAGCGCATCGTTGACGGGAATGGGCGTCGACGACCACCTCGGTATCGAAGTGACCGAGATCGAGGGGCTACCCGATGTGACGGCCTACGCGGTGCAGGCCTCGCCTGCCCTCATCGCGTTCGTCGCCACGAGAGGAGCGTTCGGCGACGCCCCGGACCTCGTGCTCTCCGGTATCAATCACGGCCCCAATACCGGTGCTGCCGTTCTGCATTCGGGAACGGTGGGCGCGGCGCTGACCGCCCTGACGCACGGGGTTCCTGCGATGGCGTTGTCCTCGCTTGCCACCCGGCCGTCGCACTGGGAGACCGCCGAACACGTCGCACATCTGGCCGTGACCTGGATGGTCACGCACCTGACCGTCGATGCCGTGGTCAACGTCAACATTCCCGACGTTCCCCTCGCCGACTTCGCCGGCATCGTCCCGGCGTCTCTGGCTCGCTACGGCGCGGTGCAGGCCGAAATAGGAGACCGTGGAGAGGATTTCGTCACCGTCCGGTTCGACGCGATCCACGCGGAGGACGACGACTCCGACGCCTCCTTGCTGGCCCGGAACTGGGCGACCGTCACCGCGCTGCGTCCCCCGAGCGAGGTGGAGAGCATCGATCTGTCGACGCTGCGTGAGTGAGTCTGCGGTTGGAGATCAGGAATTGTCGGTGGTCTCGGGCACACTGGAAACCATCACCGCACATGCCACGGACCTAGGGGGTCACCGCGTATGACGTTCCATTCGGTAGTTCCACCGTTTCTGCTCGAACGGCTCCAGGGAGCCGGTGCCCGCGCAACACTGCTGGCCGACCGCGAGATGCGGGCCGGACGAGAAGTCGTCCAGGCACGTACCGCCATCGCGCCGCGGACCGGCGGCACACTCGAACGCACCATCTCCGACGCGAAATCGACCCGCGACCTCCCGGGCCGGCAGGTTCGCGCCGAGGGTGAGGACCCCACCGGCGATGCCGCGACCGACGAGGCATACGACGGTCTCGGCGCGACCTACGCGTTCTTCCAGGAGGTCTACGGCTACTCGAGTCTCGACGGCAGCGGCCTGCCGCTCGATGCGACGGTGCACTACGGCCAGGACTACGACAACGCGTTCTGGGACGGCTCACGCATGGTGTTCGGCGACGGTGACGGCGAGGTGTTCGCGCGATTCACCGTCTCGGTCGGCGTCATCGCGCACGAGCTCGCACACGGGTTCACGCAGTACACCACTCCGCTCGAGTACAAGGACCAGGCCGGCGCACTGAACGAATCGGTCTCCGATGTGTTCGGCGCACTCGTGGAGCAGTACACCGCGAAGCAGAACGCCGAGGACGCGTCCTGGCTGATCGGTGAAGGTCTGTTCCTGCCTGCTGTGCAGGGAAAGGCTCTGCGCTCGCTGCTCGAGCCGGGCACCGCGTACGACGACGATGTGTTGGGCAAGGATCCGCAGCCTGCAAGTATGGACGACTTCGTCGTCACCACCGAGGACGACGGCGGGGTGCACATCAATTCTGGTATCCCCAACCGCGCGTTCGCCGTTGCAGCCACCACTTTGGGAGGTCCCGCCTGGGATCGCGTCGGGCAGGTCTGGTTCGACACGATGACCGTCGGCGGACTCGCGCCGACGGTGGACTTCGCCGGCTTTGCCGCCGCAACTCTCGCGGCGGCGAACAAGCGATTCGGGGCCGGTTCCGATGTTGCCGAGGCCGTGGCCACCGGTTGGTCTACCGTGGGAGTTCAGTCAACACGGGAGCCGAGCGACGATCGGGTGTGATCGAGGGGCATGAGCCTGCGCATCGAGGTATTGCGAACCGGCGGGATCGCCGGGATGTCCAAGCGCGGAGTGGTCGAGACCGACGAGCCGGAGTGGCAGTCGCTGGTCGAGGCTGCGCGCCCGTACCTCGCTGAGCCGCCCCCACCCGAGCCGGCCGAATCCCAGGCCCGCGACACCTTCGTGTGGAACGTGTCGGTGGGCGAGCAATCGTGCCGGGTCGGCGATTCGGCCCTGACCGGTCCCCTACGCGACCTCGCGGAGCGCACGCTCCGCGAGGGCCGCATCAGGTAAGCCTTGTAGTCGGGCCGTCAGGCCTTCCACTCCTCGCTGCGCTCTTCGGTTGCCTGGCTCAATGCCTCGATGGTGGCGTCGACTCCGAAGTCCTTGCCGTAGACCGGCGAACCCGGCTGCTGTCGCCACGATTCTTCGAGAGTTCCGGCATCGACCGGGTCGAAGCCGAGCTCGTCGATGACAGTGAACACGAACTTCTTCGAGTCGGCGTCGTTACCGGCGATCGGCAGCGCGATACGCCCGTCGGTCCCGGCCGGTACGCCCTTCTCGAGCAAGTGCTTGTACCAAATTCCGTTGAAGGCCTTGATCACCGGCTCACCGAGTTGTTGGGCCACCCAGACGCTTTCGGGGGTTCCGCCTTCGATCTCCTCGATGAGCCCGTCGCGCTGTTGCGGGTAGTAGTTGTTCGTTTCGATGATCGGCGCTCCGGCCTTGCGAGCACTGGTGATTCCCGGAGCGAGATCCGGAACGTTCTTCTGCGGGATACTCAGAATCACGAGGTCTGCATCCTCCGCGGCATCCGCGGCCCACACCGCGGTCGCTCCGGTTTCTGCCGCCAGGTCGGCGAGAGTCTCCGGATCACGCGAGTTGGAGAACCGAACCTCGTGACCGAGTGCTGCGAGTCGGCGCGTGAGCGTGCCACCGATCTGTCCACTTCCGATGATGCCAATTTTCATGTCCGGAACAAACGATCCAGGACGAGATCTATTCCCGTCAGGAACCGACAGAGACCTTCGTTCGAGGCCGCCCGAACTTCATGGCCTTGTCCACGAGCTTGCCGTACCGCAGAACCGGTAGGTCGCGGAAGTAGTTCATTCGCAGCTTCCACGGAGTTTCGCTGCCCTGCCTCGGGAAGTTGTCGACGGCGCGCAGCACGTAACCGGCGGCGAAGTCGAGGAACGGTTCTTCGTCGACGGAGGGATCGCGTTCGAGCTCGACGGTGCTGTACCCGTTCTCGTCCATGTGCGCGAGGAGTCGCATGACGTAGTTCGAGACCATGTCGGCCTTGAGCGTCCACGATGCATTGGTGTACCCGACGACGAAAGCGAAGTTGGGGATTCCGGTGAGCATCATGCCCTTGTAGGCCATCGTGCTGGGCAGATCCACGTCCTTGCCGTCGACCCGGAAGGTCGCGCCGCCGAGTGCGGACAAGTTCAATCCCGTTGCGGTGACGACGATATCGGCGTCGAGGTGCTGGCCGGACTTCAACTTCAGGCCGGTCTCGGTGAAGCTGTCGATGTGATCGGTGACGATCGAGACCTCGTCCTTACGGATCGAGCGGAACAGGTCGTTGTCGGGCACCAGGCACAAGCGCTGATCCCACGGGTTGTACGACGGCGTGAAGTGGGTGTCGAGGTCGTATCCCTTCGGCAGCCAACCCTCCTGCAGCTTCCGGATTCGCTTCTTCATGAATTCCGGGTACTTCTGACTCAAGGAGAAGATCAGCATGGCCATCGACACGTTCTTGAGCCGAGTCACGCTGTAGGCCAACTTCTTCGGCAGGCGCTTGCGCAGTGTCTGCGCGATCGGGTCCTTGGAGGGCAAAGACAGGATGTAGCTCGGCGAGCGCTGCAGCAGAGTCACATGCTCGGCCTCGCGGGCGAGGTTGGGTGCCAATGTAATTGCCGTTGCACCACTGCCGATGACGACGATCTTCTTGCCCGCGTAGTCCAGATCCTCCGGCCAGTGCTGCGGGTGGATCACCTGCCCACCGAAGTTCTCCTGGCCGACGAACTCGGGACTGAAGCCCTTGTCGTAGTTGTAGTAACCGCTGCAGGAGAACACGAACGACGCAGTGATCGTGACGGTCTCGTTGGTGTCACTACGCTGCGCGGTCACCGTCCAGAACTGCTGCTCGCTCGACCATTCGAGGGCAACGACCTTGTGGTGGTACCTGATGTGCTTGTCGACGCCGGCTTCTCGGGCAGTTTCGACGATGTAATTGCGAATGTCGGTGCCGTCGGCGATGGACTTCTCGCCCATCCACGGCTTGAAGCTGTACCCGAGGGTGTACATATCGGAATCCGAACGAATACCGGGGTAGCGGAACAGATCCCACGTGCCACCGATTGCCCCGCGGCTTTCCAGGATGGTGTACGTCTTCCCGGGCAGATCGTGCCCGAGGTGACGCGCGGCCCCGATCCCGGACAGGCCGGCACCGATGATGAGGACATCGACCTCGGGGGTAGTCAGTACGGCAGTCATATCGGCAATTCCTTCGGTGGGGGGTCAGCTGGTCTTGTTGCGTGCGCTCTCGGACCTACCGAGGCGCGCTACTTCTTCGTCCATCTTGGGCAGGATCGTCGGCACGTGCTCGAGCATGCTTCGATCACCGACACGTGAGGTGATGACGGCCTTGAACCAGGACGCGGCACCCACCCATCGCGGCACGTACACGCGACGCTTGCGCTTGGCCAGACCGTCGACGAACGCGTCGACGCACTGCTCGACGGTCATCGTCTTGCCCAGGGGGCCGGGCAGCACCGCGAGCAAATCCTGGAACGCCGTGAGATCGGATTTGGCGTCCTGCACCATCGGGGTGTCGATCCAGGCCATATGAGCCGAGCCGACATCGACTCCCCGGTAGTTCACTTCCAGCCGAAGCGCATTCGCGAAGTGTTCGGCCGCGGCCTTGCTCGCGTTGTAGGCCGCCAAGCCGGGGCACGGCGTGAACGCCGCGAGCGAGGAGACGACGAGGATGTAGCCGTTACGTTCGATCAACGACGGCAGGGCCGCGCGGACGGTGTTGAACACGCCCATCACGTTGATGTCCATGACGCGTTGGAACGTGGCCGGATCCACCTGCATGATCGATCCGTAGCTGGCGATTCCGGCGTTGGCGAGCACCAGATCGATGCCCCCGAAGGCCGCGATGCCGCCGTCGACCGCGCGCTGCATGTCGTCCAGATTTCGGACGTCGGCCACGAACGCCTCGGCCTTCAGCTGCGTCGCCAGCTCACGCAACGGGGCCTCGTCGACGTCGACGAGTACCAGCCGGGCACCCTTGCCTGCCAGGTCACGCGCGGTGGCGGCACCGATTCCCCGTGCTGCTCCGGTGATCAGAACCACCTTGTTTCGTAGCGTCGACGCCGCCATGTTCTCCCCCTCGATCCGAATGCTTGTCTGCCAACACTTTGCATCTGATACCGAGCGGTGTCAAGATCTGTGTGTGACCAACCATCACAGTGAAGTCGGCCGCACCTACCGAGGTGCCGATCCGCAGCAGCGGCAGCAGGAGCGTCGGATCCGCCTGCTCGACGCAGCCGTCGAGGTCTTCGGCACCACCGGATACCGGACGGCGACCGTGGAGAAGGTATGCACCGAGGCCGGGCTGACCAAGCGCTACTTCTACGAGTCCTTCACCAACAGCGAGGACTTGCTGATGGCCACGTACGCCCGGGCCACCGACGCGATGCGCGAGAGCATCCTGATCGGAGCAGCCGCAGAAACGGATTCCAGCGAACAGGTACTCCGAGGGGCCCTCACCGGCTTCTTCACGTTCGTCGCCGAGCAGCCCAAATCGGCTCGGATTGCCTTCGTCGAGATCCTCGGCGTATCGCCTACCGTCGACGCGCTGTACCGCAAAACCACCACCTCGTTTTCCACGACCGTGCTACAGGTGGCCGAGACCGTGGGGTCCAGCCGTGGCCTGGCCGGGCCGAACCGTCGGACCCTGGCGATGGGTCTGGTGGGCGCGGTCCTCACCATCGCTCAGCAGTGGCTGCTGTCCCCCGAACGAGAACCTCTCGATTCGGTGATTGCGAGTGCTCACACCATCCTGGCCGCGGTGGTGTTCGGACGCGTCGACGGCTGAGCAGTTGTCAGGCCCTGCTCTGCAGCGGCTCCACCGGCTCGTCGGCGGTGACGCGTTCACCGGATTTCACGACGACGACGCCGAGCAGAATCAGTGTGCCACCGGCCAATTGGATCGGGCCCGGTGCCTGGCCGAGCAACAGCCACGCGAACACCAGTGCCGCAACCACTTCCATCAAACCCATGAACGACGCCAGCCGCGAGCCGAGGCGTCGACCGGCGGCAATTCCGAGCACGTAGGCCAACGCGGCAGTCACCACACCGAGCCCAATGATCGGAACCCACCACGGGACAACAGCATCGACGAACGTGACGTCGGTCAGCGGGGCCGCGAACGGGACGATGCCGACCAGACCGGCGGCGAGCAGAATGAGTCCACCTGCGAGCAGACCGCCCCCGGCAAGCACGATCGGCGGCAAACCGTTGCTCTCGTCGGCGGAGAGCACCCAGTAGACGGCCGCTCCCGCCATCGCGCCGAGCGCCCACAGCACCCCGACGGTGTCGACGTCCGCGCCGGAGATCAGGTCGAGCACGAGGACCAGACCCATCGCGGCCAACAGCGCGCCTACCAAAGTCAGTCGGCCGGGACGCTGCTGGTGCCGAAACCACATCCAGCCGATGACGGCCACGGGCGAGGTGAATTCGATGAGCAGCGCCACGCCCACCTCCATGCGTCCGACGGCATTGAAGAAGGCGAGCTGGCAGCCGGCGACCGCAAATGCTCCGTACGCGGCGATCAACTTCCAGTTCTTGGCCAGCAAGCCCCATCGGCCGCGCAGTGCCAGGATCGACGGAATCAACAAGACGGCAGCAGCGAGCAGGATGCGCGCGGTCACCGCAGCGCCGGCAGTCCAGCCGGCGTCGAGGAGGCCGGTGGCCAGCGAGCCGGACAGGCCGAACGACGCGGCGGACGCCAACGCGAACACGAGACCGGACAGGCGCCTGGACCGCGCAGCAGCGGTGGTGGACGCGAGCTGCGCGTCTGCGTCATGAGTGAAAGCCGTCATGACATGTGACAGTAGGGGGCGGCTTGGTAAGGTGTCAATGTGCTTTTCGCTCATGACACCGAACTGTCGTTGCTGGCGGCCGTGGCGTTGGTCAATTCCGCGGAGGACCCGGACACGTTGACCACGCGCGAGGAACTGGCCGAGTTCTTCACCGAGCAGGGCTACTCCGGAAGATTCGACGGTGACGACGACGAGCTCGACGCGGTCAGAGCACTGCGGCCGACGCTGCGATCACTGCTCACCAGCAGCCGCGACGACGCCGTGGTCGAGGTCAACCGGCTACTGGCCGAGTCCTCCGCCTTGCCTCGACTGGTCCGGCACGACACTCTCGACTGGCACATCCACGCCGTCGCCGACGACAGTCCCCTAGGAACTCGCATCGTCGTCGAAACCGCGATGGCAATGATCGACGTCATCCGCGCCGACGAGCTGTCCCGCTTCGACGTCTGTGCCGATCCGGACTGCAACGGTTTGGTTCTCGACCTGTCCCGAAACCGCTCTCGACGGTTCTGCAGCACCACCTGCGGAAACCGCGCGGCCGTTGCTGCATACCGAGCACGTAAGGCCCAGTAACGGGTATCACTGGAGGACCGGCGGCATATTCGACCGACTTTCGGGTAATCCTGCGATCGAGCTGATCGAAAGGAACTACCCCCATGGTCGAGAAAAGGCCTCCCGTATCAAGCATGTCCAGAGCTGTCGTGAACATGCTGGCCGTCCTCATGATATTTGCCGGAATCGCCGCAGCCGGTGGATTGATCGCAGCACTCGCCGGCGGTTTCGAGGGCTGGGCGATCGTTGCCGGCATCGCTGTGATCGCGCTGTTCACCGGCGGCTTCTTCGCAGTTCGCGAAGGCGCGCGCCGTCGGGCTCTCGAGTCCAGCCAGGTGGTCTACGCCCCCGACAACACCGACCAACTGTTCGACGTCGACCCGACAACAGGTGAGCGCACTCCGCACCGGGAGTGAGACTCAGGCCGAGTCCGCCCGCAATGCCGCCACCATGCTGGGGCTTGTCGGGTATCGACTGCTCCACGTTGCCTGAACCGCGTGGTACAGGTCCGGCTTTCCGCTCCATACCGTGGCCGCCGGCGAGTTGTCGGAGTCGAGTTCGTGATGCCAGGACCCACCGACGTAGTCGATGAACGATTCCGCGGCGACGTCCCACCATTCGCGATAGTCGTTGTCGTACCGACCTTCTCCGGTGTGCCGACCCAGCGTTGCAGCAGCGGCAATCGCCTCGCACAGAACCCAGTGCAGACGCTCGGTGACCACCGGCTTCCCGGCCCAGTCGGTCGTGTAGACGAAACCGGGCGTCGGTCCGGCCTGCCAACCATCCTGCGTCGCACGGTGGTACAGGGACGCGGCGCTGGCTACGTAGTCGTGTCCGCCGGGGCTGGCGGCCACCGAACTCGCTTGAACGAGAAGCCGCGCCCACTCGAATCCGTGACCGACGGTGGCCCCGTACGGCTTGAACTGATTCGCGGTGTCGTCGCTGTTGAATTCGAGCATCGGTACCCACCCTGCGGTGAAGTGCTCGGGAATGCGATGTTCGTTGGCCTGCGACCACCCGATCACGTTGTCGCAGATGCGTACTGCGCGGTTCCGCCAGATTTCGGGTGCACCTGCGTCCGCCGCCGCCAACAGCGCTTCGACCATGTGCATGTTGGCGTTGATACCGCGATAGCCGTCGAGCTCGGTCCAGTCCGCGTTCCAGGTATCCGCGCACATTCCGTACCCGTCGTCCCAGAATCGCCGGTCCACGATATCGAGGGCTTCGTCGAGAAGAGCGCGTCCCCTCGCGTGGCCGGCCGCCGTGGCTGCTGCCGCCGCCAACACCACGAAGGCATGTGTGTAGGCCGTCTTCGTCGCTTCGGGTGACGAGGCATCGGCGCTCGACTCGAACCACCCGCCGTTCGCGTGGTCCCGCAATGTCGTCAGCAGACCGTCGAACACTCGATCGGCTTTCCTACGAGACCCGGGATACCCCTGGACCGACGCCAGGAAATGCACGTGCGCCATCCGCGCAGTGATGTAGGTCAGCGCCGGGTGATCGAGATCGGGGTTCCCCCGATCGTCCAACCACGCTGCGCCACCGGCAGGGTGCTCGAGTGAAGTTCCGAACCGAAGGAGCCGAGCTGCTTCGGCATCGAGCCACAGCTGGTGCACGGGCAAGGTCCACCACTGACGGTGCTCTCGGAATGTCATGCTTTCATTCTGCGTGATCCGGCGCGATCACCGAACCACTTTGTAACGCAAATACATCCAGCCCGTCGAGGGGAAGTGCTTCTGTTCTTCCAAAACGAGGTCCAGGCGGTGGCCCACGGGAAAGTACGGCTTTCCACCACCGAGGATCGTCGGAACGAAGATGACCTCGTATTGGTCGATCGAGTCGACCAACGAGGCGGCCAAGCCCGCCCCACCGACAGCCAAGGTGCCCTCGGTCTCGCGCTTCAGTCGCTCCACTTCGGCGACGGCATCTGCGCTGCGGACCAGTCGGCAACCGTCGGGCACTGCGGTGAGGGTATCGGAGAAGATCACCCGGGGAGTCGCCTTGTAGAGCTCGGCGAACTCGGCCTCGACGGGGTCACCGCCCACACGCTCGGGGTCGGTCCAGTAGTCCTCCATGGCCTCGTACAGCCGCCGGCCGAACAGAAAGGTGCTCGTCGCCTCGGTCTGCCGGTTGGAGAATCGATGCGATTCCTCGTCGGGCATCGAGAAGTCGAGGCTGCCGGCTGGGTCCTCGATGTAGCCGTCGAGGGAAACATGCATGTTGTAGGTCAGAATGGCCATGTCACTCCTGAAGTCGGGTGGGTTTGTCAGTATCGACCGCCGCACCGGCGAGAAGTAACCGGCCTATCCGCGTATTCAGTCCAGAATGGCCGTTGCCTCGATCTCGACGAGTACATCGGGCTCGAACAGATAGTCCACTCCGATCAGTGATGCCGGCGGCATCGGAGTCGGCAGTCCGATTTCGTCGGCGACGCGTGTGACGCCGTTCATGAACTCACCGATCAGCTCGGGAGCCCAGTGCGTGACGTAGAACGTCAGCCGAAGAACATCGTCGAAAGTTGCTCCGGCACCGGTCAATCCGATTGCGGTATTTCGGAGCGCCTGCGCAACCTGACCGGCGAGGTCGTTTTCGGCAACCGCTGACCCGTCATCGCGCCGCCCGATCTGACCACTGACGTGGATGTGTCGAGAACCCTGACCCACCGCCACGTGGTGATACGGGGTCGGTTGCATCATGCCGGACGGGGTGAATCGAGTGACGCTCATAGCGTTCCCTTCGTCGTTGAAATTTAGGTATAACGTTGATACCTGGTACACAAAGGACACTTCAAGGGAACCTGGTTTCATGACCGATACCACCGACGGCGACGCAGAACTGACGATCACCGCCCCGCATCGCGAACTGTTGGAGCAGGTGCTCGACAAATGGTCGCTGCACGTACTGAACGAATTGTGTGAGCGCCCCTGCCGATTCAACGATCTGCGCCGAGCGATTCCCGAGGTGACTCAGAAGTCCCTCACCGCAACTCTGAGGAAGCTCGAACGCAACGGGATCATCGAACGCACGGTTCTGAGCACCCGCCCGGTGGCGGTGGAATATCGAATCACCCCACTCGGCAAAACGCTTCGAGCTCCCGTCGACGTTCTGCTGGCGTGGGCAACCGCGCACATGGACGACATCGACCGAGCGCGAGACCGATTCGATGCCCTGTGACGGTTCACGTCCAGTAGAGCAGCTGTGCCTCGGGCAGAACGCTACGAAGTTCGTCGGTGAACCAACTGCGCATCTCCGCCATCGTGTCCTTGGGATAGACGTACTTGACTCCACCGAACTTGTTTCTCTTCGCGGTGCGAGCATTTTCGTCCATCTCCAGTTTCGTACCTGGATACCAGCTCAGCAGCACGTCTTTGCTCGACGGCGTGAACCGATGAGTGATGATTTCGGCGGTCAGGTCCAGGTCGGGAACATCGCGCAACGCGTCGGCGACATCTGAGAGCAGCCGGCCGTATTGCTCGCGCCACTGCGGAATCGGCATGATCGGAGCAATGGTGAGCCCGACTCGGTAACCGGCCAGCGCCAAGTGTCGAAGCGCGGCAATTCGGGCGGGCATGCGTGCAGTGCCACCCTCGAATCGGTGCGCGATGTCATCTGCGTTGACCGACAAGCGAACTCGAGTGCGTCGACCGTGATCGAGCGTCACCAGCTCGTTGACGTCGTCGAACTTGGTCGTGAAACGCAGCGATACGTCGTCGCCGTACGCACCCGCGCCTACTCTGCGAATGGCCTCCGCAAGGGACCCCGTCACGTGTTCGATACCCAACGGATCGGTGTAGCAGGACAATTCGAAGGTGGTGCCCTCATGGCCCCGTTCCTCGGTGCCGGAGGTGATGGAACCGCGGCCGGCATGAGTACCGATACCGGCCAGGACGTCGTCGAGATTGGCGAACACCCTGGTGATCGGTGGCCCCGACAACGAGCCTGCGAGATAGCAGTACTGGCAGTGGGCCGGGCAACCCTTCGCCAGGTCGATACGCCAGTCTGCACTCGGCGGAATGGGTTGGGGTTTCAACACACTCGGCGGCGCGACTACGACGGCCATGGTCGTCTTGGCACGCGCGTAGGTCTCTCGTTCGGACTCACCGCGCAGTCCGGTCAGACGATCGCCCGGGAGGATGTCGATGTCGGCAACCCCGGCCGCCTCGCAACGGCGAAGAATTTCCGCAGTGTGCGGCAATTCGGACGCGGACTTGGTGACCAGGACCCGAGAAGGCGTCCAGATCCGGGTGGGGGCAACCAGAAGATCATCCATTGCTTGTGTCAACGCTTCGGGGAGCGCAAAGCTTCCCAGTTCTCGACAGTTCACGCGAGAAATCAGGAACCCCACGTGTCCGACGGTACCGCGGCGGGCCGGCCCAACAGAAAACCCTGTCCCTGAACAGAATTAGGCAACGCCTCGAGCTGGTCGATTGTTTCGATACCTTCGACCACGCACCTCAGATTCAGGTCGCGGGCGAGGTTGATGATCGCCAGAACGATGCTGCTGCTCGTCGGATCACTGGTCATCGTGGCCGTGAAGGAACGGTCTATCTTCACTGCGCTGACCGGCAGAGTTGCGAGGTACCGCAGGCTCGCAAACCCGGTGCCGAAGTCGTCGATGGCAATTCCGACTCCCGATGCACGCAGTTCGCCGAGCTGACGCAGCATCGAGGAACCGGACTCGAGAAGCACCGATTCGGTCAGCTCGAGGACGAGATCCACCGGTGCCATGTCGTGTCGAGCGAGGGCCGCACCCACCGCTGCGGACATGTCGACGTGTTGGGCCTGCCGAGCACTGAAGTTCACGGCAATCGTGACCGGGGCACTCGACGCAGAGGCGAGCGGATTGGCGGACCGCCACTGCGCAAGAGTTCTCAGCGCATCGTCAAGCACCCGCTCACCGAGCTCCGAAATAAGCCCGGTGTCCTCTGCCACCGGGATGAACCTGTCGGGCGTGATCTCTGCGCCGTCGTCGTCGCGCAACCGAGCCAGAGCCTCGAAACTCGCCAGTTGCCGACTCTCGAGGTCGTAGACGGGCTGATAGGCGACGCTCAGCCTCGCTGCACCGGTCCGTCCGGAATCGAGCGCACTGCGCAGAGTCTGCTCGACGTAGGCACGCTCGAGTGCGTTCGCGCGCAACGCGTCGTCGAACAATTCGATTCGGTCCTTGCCGAGTTGCTTCGCCCGGTACATCGCGGAATCCGCGTCCCGCAACACCTCCTGCGCGCTCGCACCCTGGCGAACCAACACCATCCCGACACTGGCGGACACCACGTACTGACGACCACCATGAACGATCGGCGCAGCGAGCACCGCCCGGATGCGCTCGGCCACGCGCTCGGCCAATCCGCCTCCCGCTCGCGTGCCGAATCCGCGGTCGGCGGGCAGCGCTTCGATGACGAGCACGAACTCGTCACCACCCACCCGAGCGATCGAATCGTTGGCTCGCAGCACGGAGCGCAAACGTCGAGCAACCTCCACGAGGACTGCGTCACCGGCTGCGTGCCCGCCGGTGTCGTTGACTCGTTTGAATCCGTCGAGATCGCAGAACAACACCGCAGCGGCAGCCCCCGTACTCGCGCCGCGCTCGATCGCCGAGCCGATTCGGTCCAGCAACAGCATCCGGTTGGGGAGACCGGTCAACGGATCCTGCAGGGCTGCTCGCTCGAGGGCGAGCTCCGCCTCGACGACGTCGGTCACCTCCCGCACTACCGAGAGCACCTCCGCGGCGGCACCCGACCGCCCGTGCCGAAACGGGGTGCTGCGTCGCGACAGCCACCGCAGGGTGCCGTCGGACGCCCGAACCCGGTACCGAATGGTGATGCTTTCACCCTCCGGCAGCGATACCGCTTCTCGGTCTGCGGCCCGGACGACGTCGATATCTTCTTCGACGACCCAGTCCAACCGATCCTCCCCGGCCATTGCGTCATCGGGCCGATCGAATCCGTCCCACGGCGGCCGCTCGTCATCGATCGGTCCTTCTGCTCTAGGCCCGTCCAACAGCGATCGCAGGCTGCGAGAAGCCCACGTCACACGCCCGGTGTCGACGGCCGTCACGGTGGTGATGTCCGGAGACGCCGTCAACACCGCGTCACGAAAAGCGCGGGCCTGTTCGAGCTCGGATCGTGCCCGCCGCTCGGCGGTGACGTCCTCGGACAGCACCATCGCACCGATGATTCGACCTGAACTATCACGCAGCGAACTGGCCCTCACCTGAAAAATTGCGCCCGTTCGCGCACTGACCGTATCGAAAGAAGACTCTGTTCCGGCGAGGGCCGACCGATAATGCGGCTCGAGTCGGGCGTAGACGTCCGGTGGCACGATGTCCCGGAGCAACTGCCCCTCCATCCGTCTCGGGTCGTAACCCTCGTCCACCAGGTTCGCACCCTCTACGAGGACGAATCGCAAATCCGTATCCACGAGGAAAACCGCTGTGTGCGGCAGATTCGCCGCCAGTTGTCGGTAGCGGGCTTCGCTGACAACGTCGAACATCGCAGGCGAGCCGAGCAACGGACCGTAGAAGCGACGCATCCCCAGGTAGACGACACCGGCGATCGCCGTCGACGCCGTCACCGCAACGTCGACGCTTCCGCCCATCGACTCGCGCATCGCGTCGAGCATGCTCGGGTCGGCCCCCGCGCCGAGGTGCGCGGCATGACTGTCGAACCCCGCCAGCAAGTGCACTGCGTGAATCAGGTGGTGCGCAGCACAGGTCAAGAAGATCGCTGCCGTCGCGACCGCCAACCGGTTGGTTCGCAGCTGCCCCGTTCGCAACAGTCCCCTGACGATGAACAGCACGATTCCCAGATATGCCGCCGCGGTGATTCCGTTGAGAATCACCACCGAAAGCCACCCGCTCACGGTGACACTTCACCCGATCGGAACGAGAGACTTGCGTCTCGGTTCGACTCGGCATCGACGACTGGAACCACGCGACCCCCAGGGTTGTAGCTCTCCGTGCAGAATGCCCGAGCCGGAACCGGAGTCGATATGTCCCACCGAAAACCCGAGTCGACCAGCACTTCAGCGCTGTGTTGTTGCGCGAAGGCTATCCCACTCCGGTTCATACCGTTGCTATTGTCACAGCTTCAAAGACGATTGCCGCCCTGGTGATTTCAGACTTGCGCGATGCCGGCGACGACCAGTCGGGCCCACCTGCCACGTAAAACTCTGTCTGCAAACCGACAGCAATCGCTACCAATGCGGCTGTTCAGGGCTCGGCCTTCAGTCACTGAGTCACGGAGTCGACCGGGACGCGTCGCGCCCTCGAGTGGATCAGCGCGCGCCCAGTCAGTTGCGCGGCGCCCAAGGCAGTCGCAGCCGCAAAGAATGCCGAGGAGTCCAGTCGATCGGCGCACCGCCTCGCTGAGCTGTCGAGTGAAATCGGACTGAATTGCTCACTCGCCTCGACGGGAAAGTCGTCTGGGAACTGGGCGGTGAGCATGTCATCGGGTCTCGGGTCCACTACGGACCCACAGGCGACCCTCCGTGGGTCCGTAGTGTCACCGACGCGAATGCTCTTGTCCCCGAACAACTCTCTTCCCGCTATTCCGAAGAGGCCGAGGGCGCAGACGCTGAGGACGACGGCAGACGTCCAACGCCATATTTGCCGTCGCCGCCCCATCGATATTTCGGAGTAGGGCTTCGACCATGCGACGAGGGCGACCACGGCCACCGCAGTGGTCCCGACGGTCCACCACCACTCGCCAGTCATGGCAAACAGCGAAGCGTACAGCGACACCGGAACCGTGCACCAGAACAGCGCCGACCACGGCCACGACCGATCGCGGAGTTTCAATACAACCGACACGTTGCGGACTGTACTTCCTGCCCAACCCTGCGGCGTTCGGGGATCAACAGCACGTGGAGTAAGAAATCCTCATGCCCTTCGCTGACGAACTCCTCGGACCGGACACCGCTCGCGCGCTGTATCGGACCGTTCGCACCGCCGCACCGAGCGCTGATCTGTCGTTACTCGACGCCGCGTCAGGTCTTCTGGGCCCGCTCGCGCTTCGAGCGCGCGCCGATCTTCTGCGGGATGCGCTTCTGAACGGGCTGCCGGGCAGTTACGTCCACTTCGCCGGCACCATCCGACGGGCAGCCACGGACCCGGACTTCCAGGGCTGGTTGGTCTGGCCGGTCACGAGCGCTGTCGCAGCGAAGGCCACAGAGGAGAGCACCGCGACCGCGTTCGACGACGGGATGTCGTTGCTCGCCGAGCTCACCGGCCGGCTCAGCTCGGAATTCGCCATCCGCACTTTCCTTCGAGCCGATCTGGATCGTGCTCTCGCCATCGCGCTCGAATGGACGCAGTCACCGGACGAGCACGTCCGCCGTCTGGCGTCGGAAGGGACCCGCCCGTATCTGCCGTGGGCAGTGCGTGTCCCGGAGATACTTGCGCGTCCGGGGAGCACGATGCCAATTCTGGACCGGCTGTACCGAGACGACAGTGACTACGTTCGGCGCTCGGTTGCCAACCATCTCAACGATTTCAGTCGAGACGACCCGAACATCGTCGTCGGGGCCGCAGCACGATGGCTCGACGACCCGGATGCGAACACCGGCCGGCTTGTTAGGCACGCGCTTCGGACGGTGATCAAGAACGGAAACACCGATGCGCTTGCGCTACTGGGGTTTGCGCCGGCCGAACTGGCAGTGACGGGCCCGGTCCTCGACGTCCCGAAACTACTCATCGGGGGAAACCTCGAATTCACAGCCTCGATCCGCAACCTCGGCCTCGAACCCGCACAGGTCGTGATCGACTACATCGTTCATCACACGAAGGCCAACGGTGGGATGACCGGAAAGACGTTCAAGCTGAAGACAACAACGATCGCGCCCGGCGAGAGCGTGGATGTGCGTCGACAACATTCGTTCAAGGCGTTGACCACACGCAAGTACTACCCCGGCCCGCACGCAATCGAGCTCCAGATCAACGGTGTGAGTTACGGACGCACGGACTTCGAGCTCGGGACCGAGCAGCAACGGTGAAACGAACCGTCTGCAGCGAATCGAAACCGACCACGGTGCTCGTGCCGGCTATCTCGGCGCGGCGGGATTCATGGCATGTTCGGATTCGGCCATACGGAAGCGGCGAGGAGTGGTGTCCCACCACCGGTTCGCGTAGCGACTCAAACTGGCGGGGCTTTCGAGTCCGACCACGGCGGCGACCTGACTCAGGGGCAATGTTGTTGTGCGCAGGAAATGTTCGGCTTGTTCGCGTCGGGCCTCGTCGAGACACGCACCGAAGGTCGTGCCCTCGGATTCGAGATGGCGTTGCAGTGAGCGCGGCGCGCCATCGCCATCTCGCGCGCCGTCGCATCGAGGGAGGGTCGGACGGTTCCCAGCGTTCGCCGCAGATACGCCTTCACCCGCGTCGTCACAGCAGCAGTGCTGTTGTCCTGATGCTGCAGGTATCGAAGTGCGAGGTCGTGAGCTGCTCGACTACGGCCACTGATCTGTTGCGCGGCAAGGCGATCGGGCACCCGCAGCAACGCAGCTGAACAGCGGAACTGTACGGCGGCGACGCCGAACAACGACTCGTACCGTGTCGGCTCCGCCGCGGGCGCGTGGGGAATCTCGACACTCCGCAAACCGTACGGGCCGCCGGCGAGGTTGGTTATCGCTCGGTGCAGAAAAAGCAAGCCCATGTCGACGCTCTGCGGCGGGGCATCGACACCAGGCGGGTAACCGTAGCGATATGCGACCACACCGCGGGCACCGTGGGGGTCGGGAATCGCTGCGACACTGAGACCCCGGGCATGCACGAACAGGTATCGCGACGTGCAGTCCAATGCTTCGCCGATCGACTCCGAGTTACCCACGGCAAGCGCGAGCGGCCCGAGCAAGTTCAGATCCTGGCGGAGCGCGACCCTCAATCCGAAATCGGGGCAGCCGAGTTCGGACGCTGCGAGTTCCAGGAGCGCAGCAACAGAGGTATCCCTGACCAAGATTTCATCGTCGTCGAGCACTCCAGGCGGGAGCCCCACGCGCGTCGTCAGCCCCACCGCGTCGCCGTCCAAGCTCTCGATCACCTGCCGAACGCCGCGTAGACCCGCCGAACGCACCCATGCCATACCTGTCATCGTATGGCGGGATCGGTCACATCTGTGGCGGGATCGGTCAACTTCGACGGTCGCCGACCGTGCAGCGTGAAGGCATGGACTTCACCCCGTCAGCACGCGCCCGCAATTCGGCCGAAGGGTCCGCGCAATGAACACAGCACCGACGCCTCGGCGCGGCTCCATCGTCATCACCGGTGCCAGCGCGGGACTGGGCTCCGAGATGGCACGCCAATTCGCTGCCCTCGGTTACGATCTCGGGCTGGCTGCCCGCAGGCTCGACCGTTTGGACTCGCTGAGGGACGAAATCACAGCGCGCTACCCCACCCGCCGAGTCGAAGTCATCGAACTCGACGTCACCGACGGCGACGCGGTTCACGATGCCGTCAACCGGTTCGATGTCCTGCTCGGCGGAATAGATCGGCTCATCGCCAACGCGGGCAGCGGCAAGGGTGCCGCCCTGGGGACCGGCGGCTGGGAAGCCAACCGGCAGACGGCAGAAACGAACTTCGTCGGTGTTCTAGCGCAAGCAGATGCAGCGATGGGCGTGTTCCGCCGCCAACGGAGCGGCCATATGGTGCTGATCTCGTCGATGTCGGCCGTCCGGGGCATGCGTCGATCGATGACCACGTATGCCGCCAGCAAAGCCGGTGTGGCCGCTATCGCCGAGGGGTTGCGTGCGGAGAACCTCGAGGGCATCGACGTCTCGGTGATTCTCCCCGGCTACATCGCGTCGGAGATGAACGCGCATGTCCGCGAACGCACCCCGTTCCTTGTCGACACCGAAACCGGAGTCGCGGCCATGGTTGCCGCGATAGAGCGTCGACGCGCCAAGGCCTTCGTGCCCGCCTGGCCCTGGGCATTGGTGGGCATGGCCATGCAGATTCTTCCACTTCGAGTAGTCAGGAAGCTCACGTGAGCGGTGTTCGCAGTGAGGACGAATTCGACGTGGGCGCCGCGGCGAGTTGGATCCGTGCCAACATCGGGGCGCCGCGGCTGAGCACGCTGCTGAACGACTTGCCGACCGTCACTCAGTTCTCCGGCGGCGCGTCCAACCTGACCTACCTGTTGACCTACCCCAGCGGAGCCCGGATGATTCTCCGGCGTCCACCGACAGGCAGGAAGTCCGTTGGTGCGCACAACATGTCGCGCGAATTCCGGCTACAGAAGAAGCTGCACCCCCACTTTTCACTCATCGCCGAACCGTATGCACTGTGCGAGGATTCGGGGGTAATCGGAAATCCGTTCTACGTGATGGAATACGTCTCCGGTCCCATCGCGCGACGGGAGCTTCCGCAGCGACTCACCGCAGATCCGCGCGCGGTGTCCATTCTGTGCCGACGGGTGGTGGACATTCTGATCGATCTGCACGCGGTGCCGGTGGAGGACGCCGGGCTGAGCGAGGTGGACCGAGGCGGCGGCTACGTCGCCCGGCAGGTGGAGGGGTGGGCCGCGCGGTATGCCGAGGCGCGCACCCGCAACGTGGGATCGTTTGCCACCGTTGTCGAGTGGTTGCGTGCACATCGACCCGAGGATCTTCCGAGTGTGATCGTGCACAACGACTTTCGCTTCGACAACATAGTGCTCCAGCCGGAGGACCCGACGGTACCGAAGGCGTTGTTGGACTGGGAGATGGCCACCGTCGGTGACCCCTTGATGGATCTCGGCGGCGCACTGGCTTACTGGGTTCAGGCCGATGACGGCTGGTTGTTTCGCCGGTTTCGTCGTCAACCCACCCACGTTCCCGGCATGATGACGCGACGTGAGGTGATCGCGTACTACAGCAGTCGCACCGGACTGCCTGTGACGGAGGAGCAGTGGTCGTTCTACGAAGTGTTCGGACTGTTTCGACTGGCAGCGATCTGCCAACAGATCTACTACCGCTACTACCATCGTCAGACCACCAACAGCTCGTTCAGATTCTTCGGGATCGCCGTGGTAGCACTGGAACTACGCTGTCGACGCATCGTCAGGCGAATCGAGCGGCAACGCCGGCGGGGTACCGCCGACTCCCCCATCGTGTCGGGAAGGCCTCGATGACGACTCCGACTGCCGCACTGCTCGATTCGAAGACCCGGAGGTATCGATGACCGATCACTTCATCCCCACGACGCTGGGGACTGTTCACGCGCAGGTGTCGGGTACGGGCGACCCGATGATGTTCTGGCCGAGCATGCTCACCGACCACTCCCTGTGGGACCGGCAGGTCGAGTACTTTGCAGACCGTTACACGACAATCGCGATCGATCCGCCTGGACACGGGCGCAGCGAGCCTGTGACGCGTCACTTCGATTTCGCGGAGTGTGCGCGCTGCTATGTCGAAATCCTCGACGCGCTCGGTCTCGAGTGGGCTCACATCGTCGGCAACTCCTGGGGCGCGATGATCGGCGCGACCATCACCGCCACTTATCCGGACCGGGTCGGCTGCGCAGTGCTGATGAACGGTACGGCGTCGGTGGCACCGCCACTGCAACGGGTGAAGGTCATGGCGCAGGCCCGACTGGGGTGGCTGAGCGCTCGTCTGCCTGCACCCTTCGAATTGCGTGTGTCACGGCCTCTCGTCGACCGCAGCGTCCTGCGGATGTTTCTCGGTCCGACCGCACGGCGAGACAAACCCGAACTGGTGGAACGAATCTCCGCACTCGTTCACAGCCATGACGTGAGATCGGTCGGCCTCGCCGGGGAGAGCGTCGTCTCGCGTCGGCCGGATCAACACCGCTTACTCGCCTCGATCACCGCGCCCGTTCTGGTGCTCGCCGGCCGCGAAGACACGACATTCCCCGTCGACGAGGTTTCTCGCATGGCGGCCGCAATCACCGACAGCGAGTTCGTCGTCATCGAGAACGCGGCACATCTGTTGGCAGCCGAAATGCCGGATGAGGTGAACGCGCTGATCGCCGATTTCTTGAACCGCCACCCGATCGACCGGTAGTCACCGACCCTCGTAGTGCGGCTTCCGATGTTCGATGAACGCGGCCATCGCCTCGGCCGAATCCTGCGTCGACTGCACGACGGCCTGGTGCGACGCGAACAGCTCGAGCTGTTCCCGCCCTCGAATCGGCCGCCCGGCGTCTGCGGAACGAAGTCGGTCGGTGAGTCGGGTTCCGGGTTGCCTTCGACGGCCACTCAGACCTGATCGAGGACGACCGGTGGTACGAGCACGAACTTTCCGACATGGTCCTTCTCCAAGAACCGCTGCTGCGCCACCGCGATCTGCTCGAGCGGGAAAGACTCGGCCAGCAATGGCCGAATCTCACCGGCTTCGATGTACGAGACGAGGTTCGGGAACACGTCCTCATCCCACGCTGTACACCCGAGCAGCGTGAGATCGTTCAGATACATGGTTCGTAGATCCAATTCGACGAGCGGGCCCGCGATCGCGCCCGAGGATACGTACGTTCCTCCACGAACGAGCAGGTCGAGCAAGGGACCGAACCCCGCGCCGGCGACGTTGTCGACCACCACATCGACGCTGCGCTTGCCGAGGGTGTCGACCACGTCCACGTCGCGTCCGTAGACCTCGTCGACGCCGAGTTCGCGGAGCTGATCGTGCTTGGCACGGCGTGCGATTCCGATCACGCGCGCACCGCGCCGAGCCGCGAGTTGCACTGCGGCAGAACCGACTCCGCCCGATGCGCCGGTTATGAGCACCGTCGCCCCTGGACGCACTCCCGCGCGGGCGATCATGTTCTCTGCCGTGCCGTACGCACACGGAATCGTCGCCAGCTCGGCGTCGGTCCACTCACAATCGACCACGAAGATCTCACTCGCCGGAACGACGACGAACTGGGCGAACGCGCCATTCATGTCCGATCCCAGCCAGCGCGTCTCACCCGACGAGAAACCGTCGACACGCATGCAGGACCGAACCAGAACACGGCGGCCGACGATGGATCGGTCGGTCTCGGTGCCCGCGCACACGATGCCGCAGCAGTCGGTGCCCTGAATCAACGGAAACGGTGTCTTCTCGTTCCACCCGCCGTCCTGATACCAGCCCACCCGCGTGTTGATCTCGGTGTTGTTCATCCCCGCCGCCAACACTCGAACGAGCACCTCGCCCGGACCCGGCGCGGGTCTCGGCACCTCGGACAGGACGAGCTTGTCGTATCCACCGATGCCGGTGGTGACGATCGCGGTCATCACGTCACCGGCGCTGTGCACCTCGTCAAGTCGCATGGATCGATCTTGCAGGACCTACACGACAAAGCAAAAGGCCCCCGACACGTTGGTACGTGCCAAGGGCCTGCTGGTGGAGCCGCCTAAGAGAATCGAACTCTTGACCTTTTCATTACGAGTCGGAACATTGGGGTACTTCGCCGTATTCGCCAGTACGCGCTAGTCGCACATCTACACAGGTCAGACCGTGTTTCACGCCTACCGTGGCCGAGCGCCGTATGCGCCCGTACTCGAACGTGTGTGATCACAATGTGCACATAATCGTCGATCTGACAGGTGCATCCGTGTGTACGTCTGAGCGCGGTCGTGAGCGCCTAACGGATGCGTCACGTGTTCGCGTACCACGTTGCGCCACAGAAGGTCTCTGCGCTGACGTGCGGGCCTTTGGACTCGCGCTCGAAGTCTCTTACGTTGCTGTCGCACACCACCCGACCAGGAGGACACGATGGCAACACCGAAGAAGATCGAAACACTGACCACACGCGAAGTAGCCGAGGCACTGTCCACCACACCTCGCGAACTGCGCGTGTTCCTCCGCGCGAGCAAGGACTACGAGGCGTGTGGGGCAGGTTCGCGCTACGTCTTCGTTGCATCCGACCTCACCCAGATGAAGACTCGCTTCATGACGTGGACCAAAGAACGCGCAGCCAAGGCCGCCGAGGCTGAAACCAAGTGAACATCACCCGCATCGTCGCACATCTCGACGATGGCTCGTTTGTCGTGCTCAACGAGACGGGCGAACCCATGACCACGTTCACGGTTGAGCCCGACAGAGAACACACGTCAGACGATCGTTACGCGATCACGATGGCATCGGTGTTCCGTCAAATGTTCGGGTCACATTCCATCACCGAACCGTTCTGACTCGAATCGCCCACATCGCATGATCGGTGTGGGCATTCTTGTAGACGCCCCAGCTCGTCCGTGAGCGCCTGTGCATCAGACCATGCACGAATGGCCGCCTGGGTTTTGCCAGGTGTGTGGCGTGATGACCAGGCCCTCGGTCCGAACCACAAACTCTGGTTCGATGCCGTCACGGAGGTCGATGAACGCCAGCAAACGCCGAGGTTCGACCTCCGCTTCCCAGATACACCCATAGTTGCTGTGTAGGCCCTTCCCCGCGTAGTGATCCGCGATCCGCCTCTCGGTCGTCCACGACCACCCATGACGATGTGCACTATCCGAGCCACGCAACAAGGTCAGGGAATGGTCGGGCCTCGACGCAACCTCGCCGTTGTGCGTGTAACCGATATAGTCCCAGAGCTCGCCCCACTTGCGTGCGCCGAGCGCCTCGAACGGGTGCTCAGCATCGCTCCACGTTTCGGGAACAAGGCTTATCGCTTCATCCTTCGGCAGGTTATCGCCTGCGAACCTTCGGTACACCTCACGAACCGCGTCGTCACCGTATGACACTTCAGCCCTCTCTTATCCTGGTCTGTGCACACGTCACCCGACATGCGACGCGGCTATCAAAATATGATGCGCCATCAGTTCGACATCTGCGATTATCCACACTCCACCGTTCTTTCCGGATCAGCATTGCCCAAGAGAACCTCAAGTAGAAGTCGCGATTCATCCCTAGTGGAGCATATTGTCCGACTATGGACGTCCGCCGTCGATACGCGTTCCACACCCGCATCTCGCCACACAACTGTAATGGCGTCGTCTTGCTCTTCGACAATCGAACCCTCACGGGGAACTCCCGGTTCGACTTCAATCATCTCGCTCGGCAACCAGTCGATCGCCCTTGGAAATGCGCCACCTATAACTACGGAAATAACTAAAGAGATCAGCACTATTTCTGTCGGAAAACTCCTACCGTACATTCTGCTGAAAAAATAGTGAAAGAAGAAAATGAGGAGAATCAAAGACAAACATGCCGCCAGAGCGACGATCAACTCCGAGACCCGCACCAGAAGGAGTACAGCGATCAAAGTAGCCACTAAGATTAATATGACCATAGGCCAAAATCCAATTTTTAAGTAGTGCAGCGCAGCGTAGATTCCAATGATCAAGACGAGCACCGGAACACCTGGTACAATCGCACTGAAAAGAAGTGTCACGATATCGAGTCCCTTGAGGGCTGCTAGCAACCTGGCCGAGTCGCCACTTGAAAATGCATACACCCTCAGCAGGGCCGCAACAAACGGAATTAAGCCTAGAACCCATATCAAATTTTCCTTCAGCCATGAAAGCTTTAGACTAGGTTCTTCCTCTTGCTGTTCGACGATTCGATCACTGCCCGATCGCGCACGGCGAAGACCAGTTGTGATTGCAACCGAGCGCCTCCTGTTGGCCACCTCAGTCCTCAACCTTGGTGTCTTCTTTGAATACCTGTCCCGCCAGACGAGCCATGACCTCAAGGCGCTGCTGATAGGGCAATCGCGCCCAGTCGTTGAAGATGCGCTCGATGTTCGACGTGTCGCGACGACCCGCCTGCATCCACAAGTACAGGGTCTTCTCTTCCTTAACGCCGCCCCCGCGACCAGGTAGGCGAGAGCTATCGATCAGAACCGGTTGACTCCGCATCATCCAACTCCTCGTACTCGACGTCAATTGCGTCTGTGTGGGTATCTGGGACGGTGGCCGGGCCCTCCGGTGCAGCCTTCTCAAGCTCTTTTGGAGCGTCAACCCGTTCAGCCAACTCTTGGATGTTTTCGCCCATAGTTTCCAACTCGGCGTAGAGATTGTTGCCCGCTGCAACCGGGGCGGTAATAATCGCGATTGCGGCAGTAAGCGCTGCAGATGCACGCGCGATCTTCTTGCCGAAAGCGGGTGCAAACGCGAGTGCTTGCAAACCGGTGCCGACGAGGCTGCTCGCGCCTTGGATGACCGGCTGTGGCCCGAACAAGCCAATCTGGCTTAGGAGCCATTCGATGTGCGACACCTGAGCTGCTATCTGGTCTCGCAAAGACTCCGGTAGCGCCGCCTCAGCCAGAAGCACTTTCCAGTCATCGAGACCTTCGCGTAGCCGCCCCATCGCGGCATCGGGGATACCCTCGCCCAAGTCACGGTCTCGCTCCGCAATCCAGTCGGCAAACCCACCGAGCTGATCCAGATCGCCCTGGCTGATCACGCTAGAAGCTGGGTGCGAATTCACGTTCCAAGCCTGATAAGGAATGACAGCGCCGTACCATGCTGGAACGTAACGTGAGTACCGCGTACGGGTTCGACTGCTCTCAGGAAGCGCGTTCAGCCTACTGACTGTGCGACTAAACAACCCAATCACTTCAGCGTGCCGCAATGCGAACTGAGCAGTGCCATACCCCTCTCCCAACACCTCTTCCCACCCGCTATGTATCGATACCTGGCTTGAGGTGAACATTCTTTCCAGTACCGAATGCAACCCCGCTGCAGCGTTCAGCTCCACACCCTGCCTCCATTTCGTTGTCCGCAAGCATATCGGGTACCTCCGACACAACTCCGCGTTCAGATTCGACGCACCCTTGCTGCGACGAATAGCTATGTAGCACAGAAGTTTTGCTCACGGACTGACACGTGAAAAGTCTTAGAATCGTGGTATGACCCACGCCACGATCGCCCTGCCTGACGCAACCGCCTACCTCGCGGATCTACTCGCTGACGCCCAACGACCGACCGATGTCGCGAGGGCAACCGCCCACACCTTCGAGGTGCAGGAAGCGGCTGAAGACCTAGCGATGTCATGCGGCGACATGATCGCCACGTATGGCCTGCACATCGAAGCCGCGTAGGTTGCCACCTTCGCCCTGCTTCTCGACCCTCACGTGATGTTCTGATCCGATACGACTAAGCCCCACACCGCTGATCATTGCGGGTGGGGCTTTTTGGCTCTCATTGCGTCCGTACGCTATTCGCGGTGTACGTCATCACGCGACGCACGTTCAGATCGTCACGCCGTCTCTCAGACACCGGCACGCCGTCTTCAAGCAGCACCGGCATTCGTTTCGCGAACGGCTTCCTCGCCCACGAGTCGCTCAAGGTCGCAAAGGTGAATCGCGATCCAGTTCAGTTCTGTCGCCTCGGATTCCGTGACAGGAGCGTTCGCGGTTAGCTTCGCCGCATCGTCCAAAAGTCGGTAGGTCTGGCGCATCAGATCGTTGAACCGTGCGCTTCGATCGGGTAGGTCCATCCACTGCATCGCGCTCACCTCGCTCGTCGTGTTCGACCAGCATGGACTTAGCGCTCGACACTCACAACGCACCCTGTGGATGAATCTGTGGACAACTTTTGGGTGGCTGTGGATGAAGTTGTGGTCTGCGTGTCGACAAGCTGTGGAGCGTTGTTGCCCACATCGCCTGAGCAGCACGTCAGTGCCTGTGGATCGAATTACACGCATGTGAGTAACCCCCGATACGGCGTGTCGTCCACTTTGTTACACCGGGCGTGTCGTCTGTGCACACAATCCGACGTGGGCTGGGTCACCGTCGATCTGATCTGCAATCAGAAGCTGGCGCGTCTACCACTCAGCCCGTCATCCTCAAGACAGGCGACGGGCTGGGCGGCTACCGTTGACTGGTTAGACCCAGTGCTGCGTAAGTCCTCGGTTGTAGTTCATCCCGGCCTTGGTGCGAGCCTCGGCAATGCTCAGGTTGTGCCACACCTGCGGGGCGGCCTTCCTGTCATCTGCGAGGTCGTCGAGTGCCTTGGCGAACTTGGGGAACAGTGGGCACAGGAACAGCTTGTCGATGCTGTCCTGGCTGAACCCCTTCTTGATCAGGTACGGCACGAGCTCACTCACGAGCAACGGCTTGACCGCTGACTGCGCATCGTCGACAGCCGCGATCGCTGCGTCAAGACGAGCCGACCCGTTGGCCTTCTCGAGGTCTGCGAACAGCGAGGGCCACACCCGCCCGTGTCGGGTTTCTTCGAGCTATTGATCCGCGGTCGACCCGATGGGCGCAGTCACCTTGGCACGCTGTGTGTCGATGTTGCGCTCAGCCCGCTTGAGCTTGGCGTCGACAGTCTCGCGTACCTCGGCAAGAGTTTCGTTCCACCCCTGCGACGCTTCGAGGTCTGCGAACTGTGAGGCCGCCTCTGACTGCGTGATCGCCCGTTGTCTGAGCTGTTCTTTGAACGCTGGTCGCTGCTTCGTCGTGTTGTGCGCTGGCCGCCCTCACGGTGTCGAACAGATCTACTGTGTCGATGAGTCCCATGATGTGTTCTCTCAGCCCTGGTCCTGATGTGCGGCCACGTATTCGGCCAATAGCGCCTTGGCTTGTTCCCCACGACGCAGGCCCGTGATGGTCTCCAGCTGAGCGCGACGTTCGTCGGTGTGGAGAACGTGAACGATTGCCCGGTTCGCGAGTGCGTGGGCCAGGAACCCCTTGTCGCCCTCTTCGACGGCCTTCGCGACGAAGTCCTTCTCGATGTGGTGCTTGTTCCACCGAGCGCGATCGTTAGGGAATGGGCCGTCGGTGGTGTTGGAGCGATTGACGAGCCCGAGTGCGTATCCCCGCGACACCAGACTCCGACTGGCGACGTTGCGTTCCTCGATCGCCTGGTGCAGTTCAGCGATGGCGAGCACTGCCCACTGGTACGCCTCACGCAATTCGTCGACGTCTTCGACGTGAGCTTGGCGCACCAGCAGTAATCTCCGCTCCCTATTCGGGCCCTGCACTTCGGTGTGGGGCCTGACTTGTATCTCCGTCCAGAAAGGCAAGTCTCATGGCAGGCTCGATCTACAAGCGTTGCGGCTGTACAGAAGTCGACCTCCACACCGGCGAACGTAAACAGCGGGGCTCGACGTGCCCAGACCTCAAACGACCCGACGGCGCATGGAACCCCAAGCACGGCAAGTGTGGCTTCACACTTGGCTACTTCGGACCAGTTGGAGTACGTAAGCAAAAGGCGCGCAATGGCTTTGCAACGAAGGGTGCGCACGCCGCACTCGACGACTTCCGCGCACGCGCATCGAAGGGCCAAGTCGTCAACGATCAGCTCACCGTCGCGGACTACCTGCGCAAGTGGATCAAGGCCAAGTCCGACATCCAGGCGAATACGGCTGCGCACTACGAGCGCTACATCGAAAAGGTCTGGATACCTGCGATCGGGCACGTCCGTCTCAACGATCTTCGGGTCGGCCACGTCGCCGCGGTGTTCGACGACATCAACGACCGTAACGAATGAGTGGCCAGAGGCGCTGTACCCGGCCGTCGCACGACTGGCGCAGCGTCACAACAACGAATGCGCGCCGTACTCCGTTCGGCCCTCTCGGACGCGATGAGGGAGGGTCTCGTCAGTGCGAACGTCGCCGCCCTCGTGAAGATGCCGAGCGGGAAGCGACCCAAGGCGAAGGTGTGGACCGAAGAACGCGAGCAAGTCTGGCGTGCGGAGGTCGAGGCGCTGCTGATGAAGGGGCGCTCGCTCAAGCGTGCCCGCCTTCTTGCCGCGAAGCCCTCACCAGTCATGGTTTGGACACCTGCAAAACTGGGCGCGTTTCTCGACGCAGCATCGGAGCACCGTCTGTACGCGCTCTGGCATCTGCTGTCGCATCGAGGACCACGTCGAGGTGAGTCGATCGGTCTCGAATGGCCGGACATCGACTTGAACGCCGGAACCGCGACCATCGAACGTGAGCGCATCACCGTCATTGGGAAGGTCATCGAGGACACCCCGAAGTCCGATGCCGGCGGTCGTGTCGTGGCACTGGACAGAGGGTGCATCGACATTCTGCGAACGCACCGCGTCCGGCAGCGCAAGGACCGGCTGGTGTGGGGTGAGGCATGGGTCGACTCGGGCAAGGTGTTCACGCGCGAGGACGGTTCGGCCCTCGACCCTGAGTGGGTGTCTGATGAGTTCATCCGACTGTGTATCGACGCCGACCTACCGCCCATCCGTCTGCACGACCTCCGACACGGCGCATCGTCGCTGATGCTCGCAGCCAACGTCGACATGAAGGTCGTGCAGAAAACTCTCGGCCACGCGAACCTCGCGACGACAGCGAACACGTACACATCGGTCTACCCCGACGTTGCCCTCGCAGCCGCAGAGGCCGCGTCGGCGATCGTCCCGCGACATGCGCGTTCGTAGCTCACTGGCTGGCCAGCAACCACAGTTCGAGCTTGAGGACTTCAAGCGCTGCGACGACTCTTGGATGGTCAGGGTCGTAATCCGCTTCGATCCACACCGCCCGCTCGACTTGGTCCATGCTGCATTGGACGGCGTGGATTGATTCAAGGTTCCCGCTACGATCGGCTCGTGCCAAAACTGAAGTGGTCGGGACAGCCCAGTTGGCTTGTGGGTGGAGTTGGCATTGTGTCGTTCTTTGTCTCGGTCGTCGGATACTTCAGCGACGCGCCTGAGGTGACCACTGGCGCTTTCTTGATTGTCGGAGCTGGCTTGACCCTCGTCGCGTCCGTGGTCGACAGACTTGAGGGTCAGCAGACACTGTCGTTGTCGAAAGTTCAACTGAACGTTCTGCGATCACGGAGTCAGCAGGTCGAGCAAGGTCCCATCGTGACATCGATCGAGGCGCAGACGGAGATCGAACAGGAGCCCAAGAGCGAGACGGTGCCTCCCACGCAGGAACCTGCAACCACGTCATCCGGACCGGTCTTTGGCTTCGCTCCTGAAGCGTTCGACGAACTTAAACGCTTCTCGCCCAGCGAGCGTCGGGCAATCATCAGCGCAGTAAACGCGCTGGGCGACCAGCCCGAGTCCGACTGGCAGCACGTGAAACTTCTGCCGCAAGAGGTCGACGGTGAAAACTTGATGATCTTCCGACCGACTGTGGGTTCGCGGGTCATCTTCCGACGGGCGGGACGAAGAGCCCCCGGCGACACAACAAAGTTTGCGATTTTGCAGGTAATTTCAGCGGACGACTAACTTCCCGACGAATCGCGTGCACACATCACGAATGGCGCGATCGATCAGGCGACGTTCGAGGGCTCTCAGCGACCGATCTCAGCGGGTTTCGATCGCTCTTACGATCGCTGCCATGCCAGCGCCCATGGGACACCACCGCAATTGCTCACACGACAGGTCGCAGATGGCGATGCGACGATGCCGAGCCAAGCGGGCGTCGAAGCCATCTCGCCCAGCCAAAGAGAAACGCTGCGAGGCGTGTGGGTGGACCAAATCGGTCGACAACTTCGAACTGCCGAGCGATGTCTGCCTACGGCGCGCCGGATCGAACGTTGACACAACGTGATCACACAGCGCGTCCGTGCGCCCATCAAAAAAGACCCCCGACATGCCGATGCATGTCAGAGGCCTTCTGAGTGAGCCGCCTAAGAGAATCGAACTCTTGACCTTTTCATTACGAGTGAAATGCTCTACCGACTGAGCTAAGGCGGCGTGCCTTTCGGCGTTGGTGAGTCTAACGGAGCATCCCGTCGAAACGAAAATCGCCCTCCCTGAAGCCCCGCGGCGGGCTCGGACCCTAGCGCAGCACGTCACCCAGAGTCGCCACCATCGCATAGATGGCGAATTTCGGTTTCGCGTTGACCGCCAGCGACTCTCGACATTCGAGGATCGCCTCGATGCTCTTCAGCAGCGCCTCGGGCGAGACCGCTTTCGCCATCCGCTCGACCTGCTCGGCCATGTCGGGGTGAGTAGCCGTTGCGGTCGATCCATACGAGCGGGCGAGGGCATCTCGATATAGGCCCACAAGATCCATCAACGCCCGATCCAACGAGTCGCGCCCGGTCCTGGTGGCCCGAGACTTCTGCCGCTTCTCGAGGTCCTTGAGCACACCCGCTGAGCCACGCAGTGCCCCTGCGGCACCTTTGCCGGTACCGCCCGCACCGAGGGCTGTTCGCAGCTCCTCGGTCTCGGCTTCGTCGCGGGAGGCACTCATCTCCTTGGCCTCGTCCTCGGCGGCCCTCACCAGTTCCTCGGCCGCGAGGTAGGCCTGATTGGGCCGGGCCGCAGCCGACGCGAGCGCCAGCGCCCGTTTGCGCCGCGATCGTGCGTCCTCGTCGGTGGCGAGTCGACGCGCTCGGCCCACGTGGCCGCCGCTGATCGACGCGGCCCACTGGGCGGTCTCGGCGTCGAGCTTGTCGCGGGTCTGCAACACCTGCGCGATCGCGGGCACCGTGGGCGTCACCAACGAAACGTGACGGCATCGCGAGCGTAGCGTCACCGAGATGTCCTGCGGATCGACCGACGGAGCGCACAACAGGAACACCGTCCGCGCCGGCGGCTCCTCGACGACCTTCAGCAGCACGTTTCCGGCACCTTCGGTGAGGCGGTCGGCATCTTCGACGACGACCACCTGCCACAGACCGGTGCTGGGACGACGCGAGGCGATGGAGACGATGTCTCGCATCTCCTTGGTGCTGATGCTCAGGCCCTCGGGTACGACGCGCCGCACGTCCCCGTGGGTGCCTGCCATGGTCGTCGTACACGCCTGACAGTGACCACACCCGGGAACACCCTCGGTGGTGCACTGCAGCGCTGCAGCAAAGCACAAGGCGGCGACCGAGCGACCGGATCCGGGCGGGCCGGTGAAGAGCCACGAATGTGTCATCGCCGACGAGTCGACGCCCGTACGAGCAGCCACCGCGGCGGCCGTCAGATCGGCTTCGACATCTTCCTGACCGACCAATCGATTGAACACACCCGCCATGACGCCAATTCTAGTGGTTGCGCCCGACAACCCGAACCCGCGAACTCGAAGCTATGGATGGATACGGCACGAAAAACGTCAACAACTTCGAGCTCGTCGGGCTATTCGCCGTCGGCCTTCTTCGCAGCAGCCTTCTTGACCGGGGCCTTCTTCGCGGCCGTGGTCTTGGACGCAGTGGTCTTCTTGGCAGCAGCCTTCTTGGCCGGGGCCTTCTTCGCCGCAGTCTTCTTTGCCGGTGTCTTCTTGGCAGCGGCCTTCTTCGCCGGTGCCTTCTTCTTCACCGGGCCACGAGCACGCCTGTCCGCCAACAACTCCGACGCACGGTCATCGGTGATCGACTCGACCTCGTCGTCCTTGCGCAGGCTCGCGTTGGTCTCACCGTCGGTGACGTACGGCCCGAATCGGCCGTCCTTGATCACCATCGGCTTCTCACTGATCGGGTCGACGCCCATCTCACGCAGCGGCGGCTTGGCCTCACCCTGACGGCCTCGACGCTTGGGCTCGGCGTAGATCTTCAGAGCCTCTTCGAGACTGACCGTGAACATCTGATCCTCGTCGGCGAGCGAGCGAGAATCGGTGCCCTTCTTCAGATACGGGCCATAACGGCCGTTCTGAGCGGTGATCTCTTCCTTGGACTCGGGATCGACGCCGACGACGCGTGGCAGCGACAGCAGCTTGAGGGCATCGTCGAGCGTGATCGTCGCCAAATCCATCGACTTGAGCAACGAGCCGGTTCGCGGCTTGGGGCCGGTGGCCTTCTTCGCAGCAGCCTTCTTGGCCGGTGCCTTCTTGGCGGCAGCCTTTTTCACCGCAGTCTTGACGCCACCGCCACCTTCACCGTCGCTGCCGGTCGGGATCGGCACGATGTCGGGCTGAGGGGGCGTCGGTTCGGGTTCCGGCTCGGGCAGGATCTCGGTGACGTACGGCCCGAAACGGCCTTCCTTCGCGACGATGTCGTGGCCGGTCAACGGATCGACGCCGAGCTTGCGGCCCTCTTGCGGTGTGGAGAAGAGCTTTTCGGCGAAGTCGAGGGTCAGCTCGTCCGGCGGAAGGTCGTCGGGCAGGTTGGCGCGCTGACTGATCGGGTCGCCGTCGGGATCGTCGTCGTTCTTGACCATCCGTTCGAGGTACGGACCGTAACGGCCTACGCGAACATGGATTTCGCGTCCCTCGGAGTCGTCGAACAGACGAATCGAGTTGATGGTGCGGGCATCGATCTCTTCGAGATTCTGGCCGACCATCTTCTTGAGGCCGCCGGAGCGCGCCACCGAACCCTCGGCACCGGTCTCGCCGCCGAAATAGAAACTCTGCAGCCAATCTCCGCGTCGCTCACGGCCTCCCGCGATCGCATCGAGGTCGTCCTCCATGCCGGCTGTGAAATCGAAGTCCACCAAACGCCCGAAGTGCGCTTCCAGCAACGCAATCACCGAGAACGCCACCCACGACGGCACCAGAGCACTGCCACGCTTGTATACGTAGCCGCGGTCGAGGATTGTCTTGATGATCGACGAATACGTCGACGGCCGACCGATTCCCAACTCTTCGAGCGTCTTGATCAGCGACGCCTCGGTGAAACGAGCGGGCGGGTTGGTGGTGTGACCGTCGGGATCGAGCTTGGTGGCCGTCACCGCCTGGCCGGCCTTCAGTGCGGGCAGACGCGACTCGGCGTCGTCGGTCTGACCGCCCGCCTCGTCGTCGACGCTCTCGACGTAGGCCTTGAGGAAGCCGGCAAACGTGATGGTGCGGCCCGACGCGGAGAACGTGCACTCCTCGCCGGTGCCTGCGGTTCCGGTGATGCGCAACGTCAGCGTGGTGCCGCGCAGATCCGCCATCTGCGACGCCACGGTGCGCTGCCAGATCAGCTCGTACAGCCGGAACTCGTCGGTCTGCAGTGCAGAGTGCAGCTGACCGGGAGTCTGGAACACGTCACCGGAGGGGCGAATGGCCTCGTGCGCTTCCTGCGCGTTCTTTACCTTGCGGGTGTACTGCCGCGGAGTCGGGTGCACGTACTCGGGGCCGTAGAGCTCGGTTGCCTGGGCCCGTGCCGCGGAGACCGCCGACGCGGACAGCGACGTCGAGTCGGTACGCATGTAGGTGATGTAGCCGTTCTCGTACAAACGCTGCGCCACGCGCATCGTGCGCTCGGAGCTGAACCGGAGTTTGCGGCCGGCCTCCTGCTGCAGCGTCGACGTCATGAACGGCGGGTACGGCTTACGGGTGTACGGCTTGTCCTCCGCCGACGCGACCGTCAGATCGACGCCTTCGAGAGCGTCGGCGAGGCGTCGGGCACGCGGTTCGTCGAGGACGGTCACGGACTCGGTCTTGAGCTTGCCGTCGGCTCCGAAATCGCGGCCTGCGGCGACGCGATTGCCGTCGACATTGACCAGCCGGGCTCCGAAACTGCGGGGGCTCGCCTCGGCACCGGCGTCGAGCGTGGCGGAGATGTCCCAGTACTCGGCGCTGCGGAATGCCATCCGCTCGCGCTCACGCTGGACGATGATGCGGGTGGCGACGGACTGCACTCGGCCCGCCGACAGCTTCGGCATGACCTTCTTCCACAGCACCGGGCTCACTTCGTAGCCGTAGAGACGGTCGAGGATACGACGGGTCTCCTGGGCGTCGACCAGGTCCTGGTCGAGGTCGCGAGTGTCGGCGGCGGCGGCAAGGATCGCCGGCTTGGTGATCTCGTGGAAGACCATGCGTCGAACAGGGACTTTGGGGTTCAGCGTCTCGAGGAGATGCCAGGCGATGGCCTCACCCTCGCGGTCGGGGTCAGTGGCGAGGTACAGCTCGTCGGCGTCTTTGAGCAGGCTTTTCAGCTCTGCGACCTTGCCCTTCTTCTCGGGCGAGACGACGTAGAGGGCCTCGAAGTCGTGGTCGACGTCCACGCCGAGACGTGCCCAGGACTCGCCTTTGTACTTGGCGGGTACGTCTGCGGCACCGCGGGGAAGGTCGCGAATGTGGCCGACGGAGGCCTCGACGACGTAGTTGCTCCCGAGGTACGGGGCGATCTTCTTTGCCTTGGTCGGGGACTCGACGATGACCAGACGACGCGGCTCGGCGGAGCTGTCCCCCGTGCCGTTCTTACGTGCTGCCACCTTGCTGCCGAACCTTCCCTAGTGCGTTTTCACAGGCAGATTTGCCTGTCCCACTACTAACAGACTGACATACGTCGACCAAATACTCGCAGATCAGTCATATATCGGCCTACTCCGCGTGCGGCCAAATGGTACGTGCGTCCACGTTCCGGGGAGCCTCACCGACGTTCTCGGTGAGACGCAGCAGCCGTCGTCGACCGGTGATTCTCAGTCCTGGATTGGAGCCGCGAGTGCCGATCAGCGTCGGCGCGATGCCGGCGCGCATCAGCGATTGTGCGAGGACGGAATGGGTCTCCGGTGCGTGGGGATCGAGTCCGAGCACGTACCGCTCACCCTCGGCCTCGGGACGACCGGACGCGAGCACCCAGGCGCGGAGTTCGCGCGAACCCGGTATCCACCCGGGAGGGACGGCTTTGACAGCACCCTTGGTCCACAGAGACGCCAGCGCGAACAGTTCGGGCACCGACGCGGTACGCACCAGCGGCCGGTCTTCTTCCGAACGCCCCAGCTCTGCAGCCAGACCACATTGCTCGATGAGTTCGGCGATGGCATCCGCGCGCCACTGCGCGTCGACGACGACAGAAATACGGGCCGAACCCGCGGAGGTGACGACGTGACCGGTGGCGGCCAACAGCCCACTGAGATCGGTCACCGCGGGCGGCAACGATTCGGCGGAGAAGAAGGACAGCTGGTTCACAGCATGGACATTAGGACATCGGCGGCCACGCTCACGTCTTTCGCCGCACCCGGGTGGTTCGGATATGCGTCATCCCCCTCCCGCGATCGACTCCACCGGAGCCCACCGCGAAAGGGGGATGACAGTTCTCGACTCGGATCAGACTGCGCGAACGCCCGTTGCCTGAGGACCCTTGGTGCCCTGGCCGACCTCGAACTCCACGCGCTGGTTCTCCTCGAGGGTGCGGAAACCGCTGCCCTGAATCTCGGAGTAGTGGACGAAAACGTCAGCGGAGCCGTCTTCTGGTGCGATGAATCCAAAGCCTTTTTCGGCGTTGAACCACTTCACAGTTCCCTGTGCCATGCTTTTCCTTCTCTTTCTAACACCGGATTCGATGGAGCGCACTTTCGATCCATCGGGCCGGTTCCGACCGCTGCACTTGTACGAATCCCCCTCAGGATTCCCCCTGATGGACGAGCTCTCCCAGTACCGCGCTCGCAACATGAGATCCTGCGAAGCGTAGAACGAACACAGAAGCTGCGACCGCGTCAAGTGAACCATGAACTCCGCGTTCGCAACAGTCGAAAACCGGCCCTTTTCGAACAATTTGCCCAGGTTGTGGAAACACACAACACGAGACGGATGAATCGCGGCCCCCACCAGGGCGTCAACGGCTCGTGTCGGGCTCGGGATAGCATGGAGAGCCCAGGTCGAACGGGTAGCCGACAGAACGAACGAATGCTTGGAGACCGGCAGTGAGTGAGATCCATCCGCACGGCGGTGCGGATGTCGTCAGCTACGGGCAGCGGCTGTTGAATCGTGCATTGGCCGGTTCACCCTCCGACGAAAGCCCGCTGACCCACGTCGCCGAGTTGCCCGCACGGGCCTCCCAGTTCGCACCGTGGCCGTCGTGGGTGGGCCCGGAAGTGGTGCAGGTGATCACCTCTCGCGGAATTGCGCGGCCGTGGACGCACCAGGCGCGAGCGGCAACTCTCGCCGCCGAGGGCAATCATGTGGTGCTCTCGACGAGTACCGCATCTGGCAAGTCCTTGGCCTACCAACTCCCCATTCTGACGACGCTGTCCGCGGACGCCCGCGCCACCGCGTTGTATCTGGCTCCCACCAAGGCCCTCGGCGCCGATCAGCTACGCACCACCATCTCGATCACCGACGAGTTGCGTTCGGCATCAGACGAACTCGCGGAGGTGTTCCCCAGTGCGTACGACGGCGATACCCCGATCGAGATTCGCCAGTGGGCCCGCGCGAATGCGCGCTGGATCTTCACCAACCCGGACATGTTGCACCTCGGCATTCTCGGCTCCCACGAGCGGTGGTCCCGGTTTCTGCGCAATCTTCGCTACGTGGTGGTCGACGAATGCCATTACTACCGTGGTGTTTTCGGATCCAATGTTGCACTGGTACTTCGCCGGTTGCGACGCCTCTGTGCTCGCTACGGCGCGTCCCCGGTGTTCGTTCTCGCCAGTGCGACGACCTCGGAACCCGGACGAGCAGCGAGCCGACTCATCGGAGCGCAGTGCGAGGAGGTCACCGAAGATGGCTCCCCGCACGGGGCGCGCACCGTAGCCCTTTGGGAACCACCGTTGCTCAAAGAGATCACCGGCGAAAACGGTGCTCCGGTAAGGAAATCCGCCGGCGCTGAGGCGTCGCGCATCATGGCCGACCTGTTGGTGGAGGGTGCCCGAACGTTGGCTTTCGTTCGATCCAGGCGCGGCGCAGAGGTCACCGCGCTGGGGGCCCAGAGAATTCTCGCCGACGTCGATCCGCAATTGGTGCGACGCGTCGCCGCCTATCGCGCAGGGTATTTGGCGGAGGACCGGCGAAAGCTGGAATCCGATCTGTCCGACGGCACATTGTTGGGGGTCGCCACCACCAACGCGCTCGAATTGGGCGTCGACATCGCCGGTTTGGACGCGGTGATCGTCGCCGGCTTCCCCGGTACCGTCGCGTCGTTCTGGCAGCAGGGCGGCCGCGCCGGACGACGTGGGGAGGGCTCACTGCTGGTGCTTGTTGCGCGCGACGATCCCCTCGACACATACCTGGTGCACCACCCGGCAGCCCTGCTGGACAGGCCCGTCGAGGCCACCGTCACCGACCCCACCAATCCGTACATTCTGGCTCCGCAATTGCTCTGCGCTGCAGTCGAACTGCCGATCACCCTGGTCGAGGCCGAGGAGCTGAGCGCAGAATCGGTACTCGAAGAGCTCGAGCTGAAGGGCTACGTGCGCAAGCGTCCGCACGGCTGGTTCATCACCCCCGAGGGCCAGCAGCTGTCTCCGCACGGTGCGGTGAATATTCGCGGCGGCACCGGTGTGCAGGTGGCCATCGTCGACGGTGAGTCCGGCCGTATGCTCGGTACCGTCGACGGCGGACGAGCGCCTGCCACTGCACATCCCGGCGCTGTCCACATCCACCAGGGCGAGTCGTTCGTGGTCGACGAACTCGATCTCGACGCCGGTCTGGCACTGGTGCACGCAGAGCAACCCGAGTGGAACACCGCGGCCCGCGAGATCACCGACATCTCGATCACGGCGGTGCACGAATCCGTCGACTACGGCGAGGTGCGCGTCGCACTGGTGCAGGTCAACGTCACCCACCAGGTTGTCGGGTATCTGCGACGCCTTCTCTCGGGCGAGGTTCTCGATTCCATCGAACTCGACATGCCTGCACAGACCCTCGACACCCGAGCCGTCATGTACACTATCACTCCGGAGTTGTTGGAGCACAGCGGAGTTCCGTACGAGCGATTCCCCGGATCACTGCACGCGGCCGAGCACGCCGCAATCGGCTTGCTACCCCTGGTGGCGACCTGCGACCGCTGGGACATCGGCGGAGTATCGACGGCTCTACACCCCGACACCGGCCTGCCCACGGTCTTCGTCTACGACGGATACGACGGCGGAGCCGGTTTCGCCGACCGCGGCCACGTAGCCATCGCGGATTGGCTCGCGGCCACGAAAGACGCCATCGTTTCCTGCGAATGCCAGACCGGCTGCCCGTCCTGCGTGCAATCACCGAAATGTGGAAACGGAAACGATCCACTGGACAAAGACGGTGCTGTTCGAGTGTTGACCGCTGTGTTGGCGGCCATCACTCGGGAGGGGTGAGCACCTAGGACCTGTGCGCCGGAGACCGAGTGTAGGGTTCTCCCGCAAACGCGCGCGCACTCGCTGAATGCGCGCAAAATTGCGGCCAGAACGGAGCAATTCCGCGCGCCTCTGCCAAACGCGCGCGCATTTGCCAGAGGTGTGGACGCGACTTCGGCTGTCACCCGCACCTGGCGACATGGCGGAGCCTTGGCGAATCTCCAGCACACTGTCGACTCGACTGTGATCGATCGCAAAGGTGCGCAAATCTGACGATTGCTCAGTTCTGAGGCTGATCCAATTCAGAGAACTCGACACAGCCCCGGAGCAGCTGGAGGTTCGACATGACGGTGATCGACCAACCAACGGACCTGTCTCCTGCGGCCGTTCCAGCTATTGCAGACAAGGTCGGGTGCCACTATCGACCGCCGAACGATTACGAGGTGGGTCGCGAACAAATTCGAGAGTTCGCTCGTTCGGTCCACGACGACCATCCCGCGCATCGCCTGGAATCAGCGGCAGCTGCGCTGGGGTATTCCACGCTGATCGCCCCTGTCACCTTCGTCAGCGTCATCGGCACGCGGCTATTGCCGGAGTTGTTCGCGCACTTGCTGATCGGCTATTCCGTCAGCGATGTCCTGCACACCGATCAACAAATCCTGATCCGCCGTCCGATGCAGGTCGGCGACCGCGTCAGCTTCGACCTGTGCTTGGAATCGTTTCGGCAATCCTCGGGAAGCGACGTGATGGTCACCTGCACCACCCTCACCGATCAACGAGGCGACGAATTAGCCGTCACTCGAACTACATTCGTAGCCCGGACAGGTGGATACACCGAACCCGCGATAGCCACCGCGCTTCGCAATCTCATGCGTAGCTGAGCCGATTTCACAGCCGGTGTGTCACGACGGGTCCGTCCTGTTTCGAATGGACAGGGCCGCAGCGGACGACCGGATGTGTTCTTCGGCCGACGTCATGGCGAGCTCCGCGTCGCCGGTTTCGACGGCGGCCAGAATCTGCCGATGTTCGGCATTCAGCGTGTCGGCCAACGAGTCCCAATCCTCGATCTCCAGCAGCGCGGCGAGGATGGGCGCACGCATCGACTCCCGGATTGCTGCGGTGAGCGAGGCAACGAAGTCGTTCCCCGAGGCCTCGGCCAAGGCGATGTGGAAGTTCGTGTCGGCGTCGTTGAAGACTTCTCGGGTGACTCCCGGCGCATCCATGATCTCCACGGCGTTCCTGGCCTGCTCGAGCTTGTCCTGATCAGGTGCCACCGCTGCGAGGTGAACACTTGCCCGTTCGAGCGCCACTCGCGTGCTGATCAAGTCGTCGATCCGAAAATTGGCCAGCGCCACGTGCAGGCGAAGGAGACGTGTGAGCGCGGGCCGCGGCAGAGCCGCAACAAAGGTGCCTGCTCCTGGACCCGAACCCGGTGACGACCGGAGAATTCCGCTGCTTTCCAGGACGCGAACAGCCTCCCGGATCCCGGCACGGCTGACTTCGAGTTGAGCTGCGAACTCGCGCTCGGGCGGTAGCGGATCTCCGACACGGAGGTCGCCGGCCATGATCCGTTCTTCGATTGCATCGATGACCAACTCGTGCGCGCGGGCGCGCCGGACCGGCTTCCACGACAGCGGTTCGTTCTGCGCCCGTCCAGCATCGTCAGCCATATGGGTCATCCAACCAGAAGAAGGTTTGTGCCTTCAGCCTCTTGACCCCACTGAGTGTCATCCATACACTTCTCTGTGTGGTCAGACCTCATACATGTTTATGGTCTCGTGTGCACAACCGATCTCGACCCGCTCGCAGGCAGCATCGGATTGTCCGCCGCAGTGACCTGCCTTCCGCTGCTGACGTCTTCGTCGCGCTTGTTCGCAACGCTGCATCACACTGCGGCGATCAATGCCTGCATCGACCCCACCATGCTGGTTGTCCCATTACCTCGGGTGGTGTGGTGGGAAAGATGATCAGCCCAAAGAAACTCGCCGTCGCCGCAACCGCGGTGGGCTTCGTTGGACGAGAGTCCCTCCCCTGACCCGTCGTCGACCCCACTCACCGAAAAATTGCACCGAATCGAGACCATGACATGCCCGTCACCCGGCAGATGCCCAAAGCTACCGACCTGCGCGAGGTCCTCTCGTTCAAGAAGCCCGATCTGAACCTGCGTCGGCGACGCCTCAACGCCGCACTGACCATCGACGATCTCCGCACCATCGCCCGTCGACGCACCCCCCGCGCAGCATTCGACTACACCGACGGCGCCGCCGACGCCGAGATCTCGCTCTCGCGGGCTCGTCAGGCCTTCCGCGACGTGGAATTCCACCCCTCGATCCTGCGGGACGTCTCCCACGTCGACACCTCGACCACGGTGTTCGGTGGGCCATCCGCGCTCCCGTTCGGCATCGCCCCGACGGGCTTCACCCGCCTGATGCAGACCGAGGGTGAGTACGCCGGATCTGCCGCCGCCGGAGCCGCTGGAATTCCGTTCTGCCTCTCGACCCTGGGCACCACGTCGATCGAGGACGTCAAGGCCACCAACCCGAACGGTCGAAACTGGTTCCAGCTCTACGTCATGCGCAACCGGGACATCTCGTTCGGTTTGGTCGAACGAGCCGCGAAAGCAGGCTTCGACACCCTCCTGTTCACGGTTGACACACCGGTCGCCGGGTCGCGTCTGCGGGACAAGCGCAACGGATTCTCCATCCCACCGCAGCTGACCGCATCGACGATCGCCAACGCCATCCCGCGTCCGTGGTGGTGGTGGGACTTCCTCACCACGGCCAAGCTCGAGTTCGCCTCGCTGTCTTCTACCGGCGGCACGGTCGGAGAGTTACTCAATTCGGCGATGGATCCGTCGATCTCGTTCGAGGATCTCGACGTCATTCGCAAGATCTGGCCCGGCAAGCTGGTAGTCAAAGGTGTTCAGTCGGTGGCAGATTCGGCTCGTCTCGCCGAACTGGGAGTCGACGGCATCATCCTGTCGAACCACGGAGGCCGACAACTCGATCGCGCTCCCGTTCCCTTCCACCTATTGCCGCAGGTCGTGAGCGAAGTGGGATCCGACTTCGAGGTAGCCGTCGACACGGGCATCATGCACGGTGCCGATATCGTTGCCTCCATCGCGATGGGGGCGTCGTTCACCCTCGTCGGCCGGGCGTATCTCTACGGCCTGATGGCAGGCGGCCGCGAGGGCGTCGACCGGATGATCGACATCCTGCGCGAAGAAATCGTGCGCACCATGCAACTGCTGCAGGTCAATTCGCTTGCGGAACTCACCCCGGAGCACGTCACTCAGCTGACTCGATTCGCTCCCCTGCAGTCCGGGGCACGTACGTTGACGCCGCGCTGACCGCTGCACACGGCTTGACGAGGGCGGCGTTCGCGTTCGTGTTCGGGGCCGCGGGTTCGGGGCCGCCGGGTTCGGGGCCGCCGGTTCGACGCAAACGCGCGCGCGTTTGCCAAACGCACGCGAGATCGCCGGCCGGAGAGAGGCCATTCCGCTCGCACCTGACGAACGCGCGCGCGTTTGCGGACTCGGCCGGGTGGATCAGGCGGGCGGGCGGACGAACCCTCACCCCGGCCCCGCCCGCGCCGTCGCGATGGCGTCGGACATTCCGAATCGCCCGAGGAACACCGGTTGGCCCACCGTGACGATCACGTCCCACTCGTCGATCGCACACTCCCGCAACTCAGTCGACATCCTGCTCGCCACTGATCGCGCCGTTCCACACGCATCGGCCACCCCACGGTCGAGTGCTCCCGCCCCGGCCAACGCCGCGAGATCGGCCGCCGACTGCGCCTGATGACGAGCACCCACCGCCGCGCCGACGTGCATCACCATCACCACGACAGCAATCAACGCCGACATCGCCAGCGCCGCCAACACCGTGGCGCCACCCTCGTCATCACGCAGCGCCGTCCGGAGATCAAGCCTCATTCGGGAGCAACCGGTTCCGCAGCAGCAACCGCCTCCGCCGACAACGTCAGTCCGGGCAGCGGACTCTCGACCTCCACCCGCGCGACGAAGAACTCGCCATCCTCGACCACCGTGACCCGCGCACCGTCCGGCGCAACCCTCTCCCCGACCGACACAGCCCGGGCCCCATCCCCGCGGGCCGCCAATCGAGCCGCCTCACGGGCCGCATCGACGCACCCGATGTGCATCGTCACCGACACGATCGCCCCGATACACACCACGATCACCGCGACAATGGACGCGATCGCGAACGCCGCCTCCACCGTCACGGCACCGTCGTCACCGGTCGCGATCAGACGGCAGTGTTCAACGCTCGATCGATGATCCCCGTCAACGCCGACACAATGCTGTCGCCGGTGACCACGGTGTACAACACCGCTCCGAATGCCGCGGCCGCAATGGTCCCGATCGCATACTCTGCGGTGGACATGCCATCGTCTTCCACGCCGAACAGAACGATTCGAGTCTTCAACTGCTGCAGTGCGTTCCCCATCATGTTGCTTCCCCTCCCAATGCTCCGGTACGGCGTTTCCGAACCGGAAATCTCGATATGCGGCCATCAGAGCAGACCGCCGACCAGTACGTTGCCCGCCAGGCCGATCACCACGGGGATGATCCCGAGACAGATGAAGGCAGGCAAGAAGCACAGACCGAGCGGCCCACTGATCAGCACGCCCGCGCGTTCGGCCGCCGCGGCCGACGCGTCCTCGGCGCGAGTTCGTTGTGTCGCAGCCAGCTCCGTCATCGCCGACGCCATGGACGACCCGGCTCGAGCCGATCGGCGCGCCATCCTGGCCAAAGCCTCGGTCTCCGGATCGTGCGCGACGGCATCCCACGCAGTCTCGGCATCGGCCCCCAATTCGAGCAGGTCGGCGGCTTTGCGCAACGCAATCCCGAACGAGGCGGGAGCGGACTGCGCTGCGGCGGTAGCGGCCGTTGCGATCGGAAGCCCCGATCGCAAGCATGCGGCGAGCAGGTCGAATGTCGTCGCTACCGCGAGTGGGTCGGGTCTCGAAGCGTCGACGGTGTCGGGCTCGGCACTGGCATCGGGAGTATGTCTGCGGAGCCCGCCGCCGACCGAGGGCATGGCGACCAAAGCCGTTGCCAGACAGAGGACTGCAGTCCACATCATGTCGTCACCTTGCCGGTGATCGCGTCGGTCCACAGCAGGCCCGCACAGCCGAGTGCCGTGCCGATACACAGCAGAATCCCGCCTGTGCCACCGCCGAGCAGAATCTGCAGCGGATTCGCTCCCATCAACTGTCCGAGCGCAACTCCGAGGATTGGCAGACCTGCCAGCACCAACGCAGTAGCCCGCGCACCGGCCAGCGATGCCTCGGTTCGTTCACGAAACCGTCTGCGCCCCAGCATGTCCTCGCGCACAGCATCCAATAGCTCGGCCAGCGCCAGTCCATGCTCGTCGGCCACCCGCCACGCTGCCGCCAGCCGGCCGAGCTCGGCGTCCAGTAGCGAATCGGACGCGGCAATACCGTCGGCAGCCCTGCCGCCCAGCCTGGACCTCGATGCCGCACCGCGGAGCGCAGCCGAGGCGATTCCGCCACATTCCTCGGCCGCCACCGCACTGGCCGTGGCCGGGTGAGATCCCACGCGAAGTTCACCGACTATCACCTCGACCCCGGTTGCCAACCAGTTCAATTCGGTCGCACGCCGATCACGTTCGACCCGCCGCCGATAGCGTCTCCAGCCCGTACCACCAGCCACCGCCGCCGCACTCACGGCCCACACGCCACCGAGCCACCACACCGCACCAGCCGCAAGCAGTGCAGTACAGCTCGGCACCAGCCATTTCGGCACTGACGATACTCTGACCGACCCACGCGAGAGCTGTCGAGAACCGCTCGGCCACAACAGCATTGCGGCAGCAAAGAGCACCGGTACGTACGTCATCGGACATCGCCGCAGCGTCGGTCCAGCAGTTCGGACAGTCGCATCCGACCCGGCAGTACGTCGCTATCCACAGACCAGGCCGCCACGATGTGTACCCGTCCGGTCGGATCGACGTCGACCACCCCGATCTCCCGGAGCCGTCGCGTACCGTCCGCGCTGCGATGAACGTGTAGCACCACCTGAACGGCCGCGGCCAACTGACTGTGCAGCGCATCGCGTCCCATTCCACCCAGCGCTGCAAGGGCTTCGAGACGCGCGGGCACTTCGGCGGGCGAGTTCGCATGGATCGTTCCGGCTCCGCCGTCGTGGCCGGTGTTGAGAGCCGTCATCAGGTCGATGACCTCGGCCCCGCGTACCTCACCGACAACGAGCCGATCGGGACGCATCCGCAGTGCTTGACGTACCAGTTGCCGCACCGATACCTCTCCCACCCCTTCGACGTTGGGTGCGCGAGCTACCAGACGCACCACATGCGGATGTGCCGGTGCCAACTCGGCCGCGTCCTCCACGCAGACGATCCGTTCGGCCGGATCCACCTCACCCAACAGCGCGGCCAGGAGGGTGGTCTTTCCCGCGCCGGTACCGCCGACGACCAAGAACGCCAAGCGGCCGAGCACGATTCGACGCAGCAGCTCGTACCCGTCTTCGGTCACGGCTCCCGATGCACGCAGCGCTGCAAGGCCTTGGGTTGCCGGTCGCAACACCCTGAGCGAAACACACGTTCCCCCGCTCGCCACCGGTGCCAGCACAGCGTGGAGCCGGACGCCGAACACGTCCCGCCCCACTCCGGGCAGCCGACCGTCGACCCAGGGCTGCGCATCGTCGAGTCGACGGCCGGCAGAGAGTGCGAGCCGTTGCGCCAGCCGCCGAACGGCAGCCTCGTCGACGAAGCGAACTCCGGCGCGCTCGAGTCCTCGACCACGATCGATCCACACCTGATCCGGTGCGGTGACCAGTACGTCGGTCACTCCCGGCTCGGACAGCAGCGGTTCGAGCGGGCCTGCTCCGGTCAGCTCGGTCTGCAGAACACGGAGGGCTGCAAGCATATCGGTGTCACCGATGACGCCTCCTGCCTCGGCTCGGATGGCCGCGGCCACGGTCGCCGGAACGGGGGCGTCGGCCGATGCGGCCAGGCGATCACGAACGCGGTCCAGCAGATCCGCGGTGACGACCGCACTCATGCCGCCCACCGCCGTGCGCCGGGCTTCTGCGCGAAGGTCTCCAGCACACCGGTCGCCGCTGCGGCCATGGGAGAACGCCGACCGAGAACGAGCCCGCCCCGCTCGAGTCGCTCGGCCAATCCCGGCTCGGCGCGCATCGACGTCAACAGCGGTAGACCGAGCGCGGCGGCAATGTCGTCGGCCCTCAGCCCGCCCGGCGCAGGCCCTCGAACGACGATGCCGACGTTGGCATTTCGATCTGCCACGTGCGCTGCGACCGCTTCCGCAGAGGTGACGGCACGTAGCTCCGCCGGCAGTATCAGCACGACGAGGTCCGCGGCGGCGTACAGAGCGTCGGAGATGTCGCATGGTTGACGCGCGGCATCGCACACCACCAGATCGCCCGCTGTGCGTCCTGCGTCGAGCACAGCCGTCACAGCTACGGCAGTCAACCCGATGCTCCGACTCTCGGCTCTGCCCAGCGCCAACACCGACAACCCGCCCCGGGAGGGCAGTGCCCCATGCAAGGCGTCAGCAGACACTCGACCACCTTCGACGACCAACCCCGACCACCGCAGACCGGGCGTGTTCTCCCAGCCGAGCAGTAGATCGAGGCCGCTGCCGTAGCGGTCCCCTTCGACGAGGAGCGCACGTCTACCCGAGCGGAAGCTGCAGAGTCCAAGGGCCGCGGCGAACGTAGATGCCCCCGCACCACCGCGAGCGCCGACCACAGCGATCACCCCGCCGTTTCCTGTCGGTACGGACGCAGGCTCGCCGAGTATTCGTACGAGCGCGTCCTCGTCCGACGGCAGCGAGACCACCTGTTCGGCCCCGAGGGCAGTGGCAGTTCGCCAATCGTCGAGAGTCGACGGTGCAGCGGTGACCAGAATGACACCCTCTCGCCGCGGGAATCCGTTCGACAATGCCGTCTCGGCGGACGAGAAATCGATCAGAATTATTCCGGTGCGATCCCAAATCGACCGCGTCGATCCGATACCGACCAGTAAGTTCTGCTCTTCCACAACACAATCCGCGGCTGCGGCGATTCGATACACGTCCTCGCGGAGGCTGCGAAGTTCGATCGACATCGTCACCGTCGGCTGTGCACTTCGCTGTCGAGAGTCCGTTTCCATGCGCCAAGCCTGCGCGAGAATCTGCTCGAGATGCGCGTGACTTGGGGAAATGTGGATAGATTCGGCCCTGTGGATGAATAACGGGACTTACGTACCAATTTTCGACCTACCCCAGAAAAGAGGACGACCCTCGCCAGGGGGGGAGGAGGCGAGGGTCGTCTGGTTCAGCCCCGGGGGGTCGGGCTGAACACCGCCCGGAATGAACCGGGCTCACAGAAAATACTACACCCGTGGACGTCCTTGTTTGCAAGTTCAACCGTCGGATTTTCTGGACCGAGTTCTGCCGAGTCCCCCAGTGTCACCACGCAACATCCCCCGGTCACCACCGGCCACTATGGTGACAAACGTGACCCAGAGCGCGAGCAACGACGACGCCCCCGCCGGCCGACGCCCAGCGCGCGTCGCGGCATTCTTCGACCTCGACAAAACGATCATTGCGAAGTCCAGCACGCTGGCGTTCAGCCGGCCGTTCTTCGACCAAGGCCTGATCAATCGGCGCGCAGTGCTCAAGAGCAGCTACGCGCAATTCCTGTTCCTGCTCTCCGGGGCCGATCACGACCAGATGGAGCGCATGCGCGCCCACATCGCGAGCATGACCGCCGGTTGGGACGTCGAGCAGGTCCGCGCTGTCGTCGCGGAAACGTTGCACAATATCGTCGACCCCCTCGTGTTCGCCGAAGCCGCCGATCTCATCGCAGACCACAGGCTCCGAGGACACGACGTCGTGATCGTCTCGGCATCCGGCGACGAGATCGTCCACCCCATTGCCGAGATGCTGGGCGCCGACCACAGCATGGCCACGACGATGGTGACCGTGGACGGCAAGTACATCGGCGAGGTCGACTTCTACTGCTACGGCGAGGGCAAGGTCGATGCCATGAACTCCCTGGCAGCGCAACATGATTACGACCTGACTTCGAGCTACGCGTACTCGGATTCGATCACCGACGTACCGATGCTCCGCGCGGTCGGGCACCCGACGGCCGTCAACCCCGATCGCGCACTGCGCAAGGAAGCTGCCTCCAACGGATGGCCGATTCTCACGTTCTCCAACCCGGTCTCGTTGCGATCGCGAATTCAGACACCGTCCGGAAAGACCGTAGCCGTCAGTGCCGCAGCAAGTTTCAGCGCACTTGCCGCAGGTGTGGTCACCTACGGACTGCTCCGAAGAAAACGATGAGGCCCAAACCCTTGATGTGAGGCGCGTCACGGGGTACAAATGACGTACGGAAGAACGCGAGGCCAAGAACGAATCGGAAGAGAAGATTCGCTCTCCCGACCGGGATTCCCAGCACGGACACCGGCACCCACGCGGAGCTTGCCACCTAATGGCAGAAGCGCTGTGGGCCTGCGAAATTCGCCAAGGATCAGCAAGAACCCTGCACCGGTTGCAGGGATGACCTCATCATTGTCGAATTCTCGCCGAGGCCACGTGGTAGTCCACCACAGCCCACCTGTGCACGCTTGGTAACCAGGCGCTCCGTGCTAACGGGCGGCGACGTCGACGCAAGTCGGCATCGCCGCCCTTTTATGTGCTCACTACTGAGCAGCTTCGGCAATCGAAGTCGCTTCTGCTGCACCGGCTTCGAACGCTCCGCAGCACAAGATGACCCAACTTCCGACGCCGGTCGCGGTGCCCTCGGCGAAGCCTGTCGCGCCGTCTCGGTAGGCATTCGCTCGACGCATCCAACTCACCTCGGGCACGCCGAGGTTGTGGGGGTCGAAACCCGACGAGGCAGCCACCAGCCTCGATGCAGCACGCGCAACGATGCCGTCGGCAGATCCGAAGGCTTTGAGCGTCAACAATTCACCGTGCACCACCGCCGCAATCACCGGGGCGGGTGCCGAAGTTCCGCCGGTCACCAACTGAGCGAGCAGATCGAGTCGCTCACCCACTCCCGCATCGCCGCGAGGACGGCCGAGGGCGGAGGCGTCGTCGACGAGGTCTGCCGCGGCCAACAAGTGCAGACGAGCCAGGGTCTGCAACGGGGCACGCTTCCACGTCGACAGCGTGTTCTGCAGCGCGTCACCGTCCAGAGCTGCGGCGACCCTCAGCGCACCCGCGAGAACCGGGTCACCTTCCTCGCCTTCGCGAGGGAAATCCATGGATCCGCCCTCCAGCGTCGAGGACGAGCGAGCTGCACGCACGGCGGCCTCGGCTGCGTTGGCCGGCCAGCCACGACGATTGGACTTGTGTCGATGAACCGCGCCCAGAGCGTCACGCGCTCGTTCGGCCGAATCGACAACTCCGGGCAGTTCCAGCAGCGGGGCGAGAGGGTCCGTCACGACAGACGACGGTACCCCCTCCCCACACCGCTACTGCGCCCCTGCCGCCAACAGCTCGGCGCGGGCCTGGCGACGTTTGGCCTGTTCCGCCGGGTCCGGCACCGGGACGGCCGCGAGCAACCGCTTGGTGTACTCGTTCGTCGGACGACGCAGAATCTGGTCCGTCGTACCGAACTCGGCCAACTTGCCCTTGTTCAGCACCGCGATGCGCTTGGCCAATACCTCCACCACAGCGAGGTCGTGACTGATGAACAAGCACGCGAAACCGTACTCGTGCTGCAGTTCCTTGAACAGCTCCAGCACTTTCGCCTGCACCGACACATCGAGTGCGGACGTCGGTTCGTCGGCCACCAGCAGCGTCGGCTCGAGGGCCAGCGCCCGCGCGATACCGACTCGCTGGCGCTGCCCACCGGACAACTGGTGGGGATACCGGTTGCGCATGGTGCGCGACAGGTGCACCTGGTCGAGCAGCTCTTCGACCTTCTTGTTCCGCTCGGATGCGCCGAGTTCGGTGTGCAACAGCATCGGCTCGGCGATCGACTGACCGATCGGCCAGCGCGGGTTCAGCGACGAACCCGGATCCTGGAACACGATGCCGACCTTGCTGCGCACCGACCGTAATTCTCGATTCGACAGGTTGGTGATGTCGACGCCGGCGATGGACAACGAGCCACCGGTGAGCTTGTTCAGGCCCACCACGGCTTTGCCGATCGTGGACTTTCCGGAGCCGGATTCACCGACGAGACCGACGACCTCACCCATCTCGATATCGAGGCTGACCCCGTCGACCGCCCGGAACACCGTTCGCCCCGGGTACTCGATGACGCCATCGACGATGCTCAGTGCTCGGGTGTCCTCCGCCGCTTTCGGCTGGGCGATGGTGCCTGCCGCGACGGACTCCATGCTGCTGCCCAGGTGTGGAACCGATGCGAGCAACTGCTGCGTGTACGGATGCGACGCATTCTTGAAAATAGTTTGTGCAGCATCGGTTTCGACGATGACGCCGTCCTTCATCACCGCGATACGGTCGGCCATGTCGGCCACTACACCCATGTCGTGGGTGATCAGCACGATCGATGCGTCGATGCGGTTACGCAGGTCGCGCATCAGGTCGAGGATCTCGGCCTGCACCGTGACGTCCAGCGCGGTGGTCGGCTCGTCCGCGATCAGCAGGGCCGGGTCCGACGACAGTGCCTGGGCGATCATGGCGCGCTGACGCTGACCACCGGAGAGTTGGTGCGGGTAGTAGTCCACCCGCGTCTCCGGATCGGGCATCTCGACGAGCTTCAACAACTCGACGGCCCGAGCCTTCGCTTCCTTCTTCGACAGCGAGGTGTGTGCACGGATGGCCTCGGTGATCTGCCAGCCGATCGAGTACACCGGGTTGAGCGCCGTCATGGGCTCCTGGAAGATCACCGCCACGTTCTTGCCGCGGATGGGAGCCAGCTGCTTCTCCGGCAGCCCGACCAGTTCCTTCTCGCCCAGTTTGATGCTGCCGGAAACACGTGAATTGTCTGCCAGCAGACCGGGAATGGCCATGGCGGTGGTCGACTTACCGGATCCGGACTCACCGACGATGGCGAGTACCTCGCCGGCGGCGACCGTGAACGAGACGGAATCGGCGGCCTTGCGCCACACCTTCTCGACCTCGAACTCGACCGTCAGATCGGTGACGGTCAGAACCGTGTCCTTCTGAGTACTCATGTCAGTTCCGTTTCGGATCGAGTGCGTCACGGAGTGCGTCGCCGAGCATGATGAACGCGAGCACCGTGACGGAGAGGAACGCGGCCGGGAACAGCACCAGGTACGGTGCCGTCAGGAACACGTTCTGACCGAGGTTGATCTGCAGACCCCAGGAGATCTCCGGAGCTTGGAGTCCGATTCCGAGGAACGTCAGCGTCGCCTCGGCCGCAATGAACGTACCGACCGAAATGGTCGCGTAGATGATCACCGGCGCAAGGGCATTCGGCAGAATGTGCCGCACCAGAATTCGGTACGTGGACGCACCGAGCGCCTGAGCAGCCTGGACGTACTCGCTGTTCTTGATCGCGATGACACTCGATCGGACCAGTCGCATCGCCGTCATCCAGCCGAACACGATCAGAGCGAGCGAGACGGTGAAGATCGTGCGCTGTGCGGTCACCGTCAACAGGATGAGGGCACCGAGCAGCAGCGGAATTCCGAAGAACACGTCGGTGAACCGAGCCAGGATGCTGTCGATGAAACCGCCGAAATAGCCTGCGAGAGCACCGATCAGCACACCGATGATGAGCACACCGATGACGGAGAGCACACCGATCGACAGCGAGATCCGCGCACCGTAGATGACGTTGGCGTAGTAGTCGCACCCCTGGATGTCGGTGCCGAACCAGTGCTCGGCACTCGGGGTCTGGCGCGAGTCGGACAGCGAGCACACCCGCGGATCGATCCCGCGGGCAAACAGTTGCGGGAACACCGCCATCACCAGGAGCACGGCGAGCAGGAACGACCCGATGATGAAGAAGGGGCTCTTGCGCAAGAACTTCCACGCGTTGCCCCACAAGCTGGCCTGGCCGACCAGATCCACGGCCTCGCCGGTGATGACGTTGCCCGGCTGGCCCTCGTCCGCGGCGTGGTGAGCTGCGTTCGTATCTTCCTTATTCATAGCGAATCCTTGGATCGAGAACCGCGTAGAGAACGTCCACCACGAGGTTGAAGAAGATGTAGAAGAACACGAAGAGCGTCACGATGCCGACGACGACGGCACCTTCCTGACGCGCCAGTGCGTCGTAGATAGCGCGGCCGAGACCCGGCAGGTTGAACACCGTTTCGGTTACGATCGCACCGCCCAGCAGACCGCCGACGTCGGCACCGATGAAGGTGACGACGGGAATCAGCGAATTACGGAGCGCATGGCGAACGATGATGCGGCGGTTGCTGATTCCCTTGGATTTTGCGGTGCGGATGTAATCCGCCGCCATCGACTCCGCCACGGACGTACGAGTCAATCGGGCGACGTAGGCCATCGACAGCGACGCGAGCACCAGGCCGGGGAGCAGGTAGCTCGACCACCCGTTGTTGATACCGGAGATCGGGAAGACACCCAGTTTCACCCCCAGCGTGAACTGCGCGATGAAGCCGAGCACGAAGACCGGGACGGAGACCAGCAACGTCGTCGAAATGAGCACGAGGTTGTCGAAGAACGACCCCTTCTTCAGGGCCGACAGGACACCGGCGGCAATGCCCATGACCGTCTCGAAGACCACGGCCACGATGGTGAGCTTGATGGTGACGGGCAGGGCCCGCTCGATGGTGTCGAGCACGGGTCGGCCGGAGAAGTCTGTGCCGAAGTTGCCTTGGAAAAATCCACCGATGTACTTGAGGTACTGGACGACCAGGTTGTCGTCGAGGTTGAACTCGTCGCGCAACTGGGCCACGACGGCAGGGGCGAGCGGGCGATCTCCGGCCAGGGCGCGGATGGGATCACCGGGCAGTGCGTACACCATGGCGAAGATGAGGAAAGAGGAGCCGATCAGGACGGGAATCGTCAACAGTAATCGGCGGGATATGTAGCGACCCACTGTGGTTTCTCCTTGGATGCGGCGATCCTGCGAATCGGGTCTCGCTGACGCAGGTCTTCGGCGGGCGTCGAGCCCACCGCCGAAACGAAACCGATGGGTGGCAACGGAGTCACATCCGTTGCCACCCACCGGTGTCCGTTGTTAGCTGACTACGACGTCCTCGAGGACGATGTCGCCGGTGTTGTCGATCTTCACGTCGGAGACGCGATCGGACCACACTGCCTGGTTCAGGCCGTAGAACAGCGGCGTTGCGGGCATCTGCTGGAACAGGATGTCCTCGGCCTTCTGGTAGTCCGCCGTCGCAGCTTCGATGTCCTCGGCGTTGTTGCCCTCTGCGAGAGCGGCGTCGAAGGCCGGGTCGCTGAAGAACGTGGCGTTGCTACCGGCCGGCGGCAGTGCCGCGGACGAGTACAGCGGGGACAGGAAGTTGTAGATCGACGGGTAGTCCATGATCCAGCTCGAGCGGAACGGGCCGGTCATACCCTTGGCGTCCTGCAGCGGCAGGTACTGAGCGAACTGCAGATCGCCGCGCAGTGCGTAATCGACACCCAGGTTCTCGCGAATCTGGTTGCCCACGGCCGTCATCCACGAGTCGTGTCCGGCACCGGCGTTGAACCACAGGTCCACCGGCTGGCTGCGATCGAAGCCGGCCTCGTCGAGCAGACGGTTGGCCTCGTCGGCGTTGAGCTCGCAGGTGGCACCACACGCGTCCTCGCGGTAGCCCTCGACCACGGGAGAGGCGAAAGAGTCTGCGGGGGTACGGGTGTCGGTGAAGATCGCCGTCGCGATGGCCTGGCGATCGATGGCCATCGAGAATGCCTTGCGCACGTTCGGGTTCTGGAACCGCGGGTCGTACGTCGGAAAGCCGAGCGAAGTGATGTCGGGACGAGCGCGATCGGCGTAACGATCACCGAACTGATCTCGCGCAGTGGCCCAGGCGTCCTCGGGCAGATCGAGCATGATGTCGAGTCCGCCGCCCTGGATATCGTTGTATCCGGTGTTCAGCTCCGTGTAGACCTTGAAGTTGACGCCCGCGGACTTGGCTGCGTTGTCGCCTGCGTAGTCGTCGTACTTGGTGACGGTGAAGCCCTGCCCGGGAACGAAGTCCGAGTCGGCCTTGAACGGGCCGTTACCTATCGGGCGTGCACCGAATGCCGTCGGGTCGGCGTAGAACGCCTCCGGCAGCGGATCGAACGCGGTGTAGCCGAGCGTCAGCGGGAAGATTGCGAACGGTCCGTTGAGCTTGACGGTGAAGGTCGTGTCGTCGACGACGCTCAATCCGCTCAGTTCCGTTGCAGCGGGCTCGGCTGTGTCGCTGCCCTGCAGATCTGCATATCCTTCGATGTTCTCGAAGAAGTACGAGGCACCGAAAGCGTTGGTGCTCAATGCGTTGTAGCTCCACGCCTTGGTGAAGGACTCCGAGGTGACCGGGGTGCCGTCGTGGAACGTCCAGCCGTCCTTGAGCTTGACGGTCCAGGTGATGTTGTCCTCGGACTCGACGGACTCGGCAACACCGTTGTACTCGACGCTGTTGTCTTCGTCGTTGAACGTGACCAGTGGAGTGAAGAGCGCCTTGAGGACCTGGCTGCCTTCGCTCTCGGTGGTGTTTCCGGGAACCAACGGGTTCTCCGGCTCACCGATGTAGATGCTGTAGATCCCGTCGGCGCTGCCGCTGGAGCTCGAGCCTCCACCGCCACACGCGGCGAGCAGGCTCGCACTCATCAGCACAGCCGTGGTGACTACCGCGGCACGTTTGATACGCAAGGAAAATCCTCCATCCAGATGTGAACACGGGGTCGTCCGTGCTCAGTTCCTCGGGCGCGACGCCCGGGGATTCGTGGGCGACCGCATGGCACGGCAGGTGAGCCGTTCCAACGATCTGATGGAACGAACTTTAGACACATCCTGATACGAACATGTGAACTCCCCCAGTTTTTGCTGACCCGCGAGTAAGTCGGAAACATGATCGAAACGTTTCGGCAAGTCGATTTCTCACAGTGCGGGCAGAGCCGTCGAGACGGCCTCCTGCGAGCGACGCCGATGACCGCCCACCGTGCGGAAACTACCGATCACCGCAGATCAGGGGGTTGCAGGCGATTGCAACGGTGCGATCGGCATCACATGTGACTACCCTCACCAGTGGCTCGAGACGGGCTGTCGAATGCCGTTTCATGGGCGAAAAGCATCGGACGAAAGAGAGCTATTCGAGATGACGACCAGTACCTCCGGGACAGACGAGACCGCCGTTACCGCCTACGCACCGACGGCCGAGTTCACGGCGCAGGCGAACGCTCAGGCGGATCTCTACGCCGCCGCGGAGAAGGATCGACTCGGGTTCTGGGCCGAGCAGGCTCGCCGGCTCCACTGGCACACCCCGTTCACCGAGGTACTCGACTGGTCCGACGCCCCCGTCGCCAAATGGTTCGCCGACGGGACACTCAACGTCGCCTACAACTGCGTCGACCGCCACGTCCTCGACGGCCACGGCGACCAGGTCGCCATCCACTGGGAAGGTGAGCCCGGCGACAGCCGCGACATCACCTACTCCGATCTGCTCGCCGACGTCAGCCAGGCCGCCAACACCCTCACCGAACTCGGCCTGGTCTCCGGCGACCGCGTCGCGATCTACATGCCCATGATCCCCGAAGCCATCGTCTCGATCCTGGCCTGCGCTCGGCTCGGTCTGACCCACTCGGTCGTCTTCGCCGGCTTCTCGGCCACCGCGCTGCGCTCGCGCATCGACGACGCCGAAGCCAAGCTCGTCATCACCACCGACGGCCAGTGGCGACGCGGCAAGCCCGCCCCCATCAAGGACACCGTCGACGAAGCAGTCGACGGAGCCGCCTCCATCCAGCACGTACTGGTCGTCAAGCGCACCGACTCCGACGTCGCGTGGACCGACGGACGCGACCTCTGGTGGCACGAGACCGTCGCAAAGGCGTCGAAAGAGCATGAGGCGCAGCCGTTCCCGGCCGAGCACCCACTGTTCATCCTCTACACCTCCGGTACGACGGGTAAGCCCAAGGGCATCATCCACACCTCCGGCGGCTACCTGACGCAGACCTCGTACACCCACCACAACGTGTTCGATCACAAGCCCGGCACCGACGTCTACTGGTGCACCGCCGACATCGGCTGGGTCACCGGACACTCCTACATCGTCTACGGACCGCTCTCGAACCGCGCCACCCAGGTCGTCTACGAGGGCACGCCCAATTCGCCCGACGAGCACCGGCATTGGAACGTCATCGAGAAGTACAAGGTCTCGATCTACTACACCTCCCCCACCCTGGTACGCACGTTCATGAAGTGGGGCAAGGAGATTCCCGAGGCCCACGACCTGTCCTCGATCCGCCTGCTCGGATCCGTCGGCGAGCCCATCAACCCCGAGGCATGGCGCTGGTTCCGCGATGTCGTCGGCGGGGGCACCGCCCCGATCGTCGACACCTGGTGGCAGACCGAGACCGGCGCGATCATGATCTCGCCGCTGCCCGGCGTCACCGCCACCAAGCCCGGCTCCGCGATGACCCCACTGCCCGGTATCTCGGCCACGATCGTCGACGACGACGCCAAGCCACTGGGCAACGGCGGCAACGGATATCTGGTCCTGTCCGAGCCGTGGCCCGCGATGCTGCGCGGCATCTGGGGCGACATGGACCGCTACAAGGACACCTACTGGTCCCGCTACGCCGAAGAAGGCTGGTACTTCGCCGGTGACGGCGCCAAGTACGACGACGACGGTGCCCTGTGGGTTCTCGGCCGCGTCGACGACGTCATGAACGTCTCCGGCCACCGCATCTCCACCTCCGAGGTGGAATCGGCACTGGTCAGCCATCACAGTGTCGCCGAAGCAGCCGTCGTCGGTGCCGCCGACGAGACCACCGGACAGGGCATCGTCGCGTTCGTCATCCTGCGAGGCGGCGAGGAGAACACCGGCGACGCGTTGATCGCCGAACTCAAAGCCCAGGTCTCCAAGGAGATCTCGCCGATCGCCCGACCACGCGAGATCTCCATCGTCCCGGAGCTGCCGAAGACGAGGTCCGGCAAGATCATGCGCCGCCTGCTCCGCGACGTGGCCGAAGGCCGCGAACTCGGCGACGTCTCCACCCTCGTCGACCCGAAGGTGTTCGAGTCGATCAAAAAGGGTCGCTGAGCGCTCCGCGCATGTGAACGGAACTTCGTAGTGGGCTACGAAGTTCCGTTCACATGCGGCGCCAGCCGCTCTACACGCTGTCGAGCGACCGGTCTCGCGTTTCCTTCATGATGATCAGCGAGATCAGCGTCAACGATGCAGCGATGGCCAGGTAGACGCCCACCCAGCCGACGCCGTAGGAACTCACCAGCCAGGTTGCGATGAACGGGGCCACTGCGGCTCCGAGGATCGACGCGGTGTTGTACGAGATTCCCGAGCCGGTGTAGCGCACGTTGGTCGGAAACAGCTCGGGCAGAACGGCACTCATGGGTCCGAAGGTGAGGCCCATCAGTCCGAGGCCGACGCACATGAACACCAGCATCTTGCCTGCCGACGCGGACGACGGGTCGGCGAACCAGTGGAACGACAGACCGAACAGCACGATCGCCGCGGTGATGACGATGAGCGTCGGACGTCGGCCGTACTTGTCGGCGAGCAGCCCGGCGACCGGGATCAGGGCCGCGAAGAACAGCACCGCGATGAGCTGGAGCTCGAGGAAGTCGGTGTACGGAATGGCCAGCTTGGGACCGTTGACGTCGGCCACCTTGCCTGTTCCGTAGCTGACCACCCACGTGGTCATGATGTAGAACAGCGTGTAGGTGGCGAGCATGACGAAGGTACCGATGATCAGCTGACGCCAGCTGGTCTTGAACACCTGAGCCAACGGGGTCTTGACCTTCTGGCCGCGCTCGACGGCCAGCTTGAACACCGGCGTCTCCTCGAGCTTGAGCCGGACGTACAGGCCGATGATCACCATGATCGCGCTGAGCAGGAACGGGATGCGCCAGCCCCACGTCAGGAACGCATGGTCGGTGCCGGAGTTCGCGGAGTCGTAGCCGGTCGCGATGACGATGAGCAAGAAGATGCCGTTGGCGAAGAAGAAGCCGATCGGCGCGCCCAGCTGCGGGTACATCGCCGCCCAGGCCCGCTTGCCCGGCTTGGCGGTTTCGGTGGCCAGCAACGCCGCACCGCTCCACTCACCGCCGAGGCCGACGCCCTGGGTGAAGCGCATGATCGCCAGCAGAGCCGGCGCCCACAGACCCGCTGCGGCATAGGTCGGCAGGAGTCCGATCGCAAACGTCGCGACACCCATCGTCAGCAGGGACCCGACGAGGGTCGCCTTGCGTCCGATGCGATCACCGAAGTGACCGAACAGAATAGAGCCGATGGGTCGTGCGACGAACGCCAAACCGAACGTCGCGAACGACGCCAGCAGCGCGGTGGTGTCGTTGCCCGCGGGGAAGAACAGGCGGGGGAAGACGAGCACCGCGGCGGTGGCATAGATGTAGAAATCGAAGAACTCGATCGACGTGCCGACCATCGAGGCGATCACGATGCGTGACCGAGGCACCTGGGGTGCGGGAATTGCGCCGTCGTCGGTGACGGCGTGTGTTGAACTCACGAATTGCTCCTGAAGAGGGAAGTTCCCTGAAAATTACCTGATGAACACCTGAGAATTTCACGCCCCCGGTCCATTCGTTGCCGATTCGTGCAACATTTCCGTGTTTGCCTCGACCGGCGGGGAGGTAACCATCGGCGGGCCGAGCATCGCTCGCCCGCCACGTAGCGGTTAATCTGCTACCTAGGCACTATCGTCGATACGATCCGCAGAACACCGAGCAGAGCGATTACAAGGGGTCGAGAGTTGAGCGTCAGCAATGACAAGGGATACGGAAACGGCGTCCCGAACACGATTTCGTCGATACCTCTGACCGATGTCGATGCGCGCACCCCTGGTAGCGCCAGCATCGGAAATCTCGTCAAGGACGCCACCACTCAGGTCTCGACGCTCGTGCGCGCCGAAGTCGCTCTCGCCAAGGCCGAGGTCACCGGCGAGGTCAAGAAGGGTCTGCAGGGCAGCGTCTTCTTCATCATCGCGCTGACCGTGCTGCTGTTCAGCACGTTCTTCTTCTTCTTCTTCGCCGCCGAACTGCTCGACGTGTGGCTGTACCGCTGGGCGGCCTTCCTCATCGTGTTCGCGTTCATGGTGTTGGCGGCGGCGCTGTTCGGATTCCTGGGCTACCGCAGAGTAAAGAAGTTGCGTAAACCCGAGAAGACCATCGACTCGCTCAAGCAGGCGTCGACGGTGCTGCCGAACCAGCACGACTCCATTCCCGGAATTCCCGGCTACAAGAAGTAGTCGACGCCCGGCGAGTCGAGCAGTATGAATCAACCCGATCCGTCCACCGTCCGCTATCCGGGACGATGGATCCATCGTGATATCCACGCCAACGGAATCCGGTTCCACATCGTCGAAGTCGGCGAACACGAACCGAACGCGCCCCTGGTGGTCCTGCTGCACGGCTTCGCCGACTTCTGGTACTCGTGGCGACACCAACTCGATGCACTCGCCGGGTCCGGTGTCCGCGCCGTCGCCGTCGACCTGCGTGGGTACGGCGATTCCGACAAACCCCCACGCGGATACGACGGTTGGACCCTGGCCGGCGACATCGTCGGCCTCATCAGAGCTCTCGGCTACCCGAACGCCACATTCGTAGGACACGCCGACGGCGGATTGGTCTGCTGGGCCAGCTCGGCGCTGCATCCACGTCTGGTGCGCTCGATGGTGCTGATCAACGCCCCACACCCCATCTCCCTGCGCCGTGCAGTGTTGAAGGATTCCGCCCAACGCGCTGCTCTGCTCCCGCACTTCGTTCGCTATCAGGTTCCACTGCGGCCCGAGAGGTTGCTGACCCGTCGAGGCGGCAGCGCGGTGGAAGAACTGATGCGAAGTCGAGCCGGGTCCGCCTGGACGAGCACCGAGGATTTCGCAGACAGCGCAGCCAAGATGAGCTCCGCCATCCGCATTCCCGGTGCCGCACACTCCGCGCTCGAATATCAGCGCTGGGCGTTCCGCAGCCAGTTCCGCTCCGACGGCCGCCGCTTCATGGATGCAGTCGACGTACGCACCTCGATCCCCGTCACGCAGATCATCGGTGACCTCGACCCGTACGTGCTGCCCACCACCCTCGATCGGGATCGGCACTGGGCACCGGGTCTGACGCGTCGAACGGTGCGGGACGTGGGGCACTACGTGCACCAGGAAGCCCCGGACGTGGTGTCCGAGGAGATCCTGCGGATCGTGCGCGAAATCTGAACGGATGCGGCGGCGGGTCACCGCATGGTGACGACGACCTTCCCGCTTCCCCGCTCGGCCACGGCGTGGGCGTCGACGATCTGGGAGAACGGCAGAATGTGGTCGACCCGGGGTAGATAGATTCCGCGCCGGCCCAGCTCGGACGCGCGCTCCAGTAGATGGGACTCGTTGCGAGCGTCGATCTTTTGCGCACCCAGACGTTCGGCACCCTCGGCGTCCAGGACGGTCACGACGCGTGCGGGGTCGCCCACCAACGTGATCAGGTCCGCCGACAGAGATGACGGCGCCGTGTGAACAGCCGCGTCCACCCCGCCCGGCGCGAGGAGGGCGACCCGTTCGGCAAGCCCCAGCCCATAGGTGGTCGGCCGTACGCCGAGGCCGACCAAATAGTCGTGATTGTGCGGGCTTGCGGTTCCGATCACATCGGCCCCCGAGTCCCTGGCGAGAACACTCAGAGCGGTGCCCACAGCTCCGGAAGCGCCGTCGATCAGCACCGTCCTTCCGTCCAGGGTCCCGAGAACCTCGAGTGCCTCGATGACCGCGGATGCCGTGCTCGACGCGAGCCCGGCGGCTCCTGCCTGCTCTATGCTCCAGTTCGCGGGTGCCCTGCTCCACGCGGTGAGTACTGCGTAGTGCGCGGTGGTGTCGCTGATCCCACCCACGCCGAATACGACATCCCCGACCTGCGTGCCGACAACCCCCGGTCCGACCTCGTCGACCACTCCGGCCGCGTCACGGCCGGGGATGGCGGGCAGATCGAGCGGCAGCACATCACTCAACCGACCGGAGCGCAGCAGATAGTCGATGGGGTTGATGCTCACGGCTCCGACCTCGATACGAACGGTATTCGCCCCCGCGTGTGGTTCTGGTGCGTCCTCGACGACGAGGACTTCGGGGCCACCGTAACGGTGGTATCGCGCTGCCTTCATGTTTCTCTCCGTGCTGTGCATTGGCTGCAGGATTACTTCCCGCAGAAAGTAATCTACCCAAGAATACTTTCCGTCGCAAGCAACGGTATCGTGTAACCCGTGTCCGACGCCCAGCACCTCTCACCTCAGGAAGACCGAACCTGGTCTCTGCTCGTGGGAGTGATGATGTGGCTACCGGGCGCCCTCGATGCGTACCTCGGCCACCAGCACGGGCTCACTCACGCGGAGTATCAGGTTCTGCGTTGGTTGTCGATGAGCGAGGAAAGCGACGTTCACATGACGCAGCTGGCCGCGGGTGCAGGCGTCACGCCCTCACACCTGTCGCGCATCGTGACCAGGATGGAAAAGAAGCTGTGGGTCACCCGACGAAGCGATTCCGGGGACGCGCGACGAACATTGGCACGGTTGACCGATGCCGGCTCGCAGGCGGTGGACCGCATCGAGCCCGGGTACGTCCAGCAAGTGCGCCGACGGGTTTTCGAGCAGCTCGGCCCCGGCCGGATCGACCAGCTCGAGCACCTGGCCGAAGCGATCCTGACCCCACTCAGACAAGATTGCGTGCATCTGTTGCTCAGCCGGACTTCGCCAGGCCCTGACGACTAGACGATGCAGTCGCCGGTACCCACCGACACCGGCGCATCGAAGCTCTGCGCCAACTCGTCCGCGATCTCCGACGCCGTCAGCACGAATCCCGTGTCGGGGTCATCGACGGCGGCACCGAACACGACACCGAGTACCTCGCCGGACGAGTTGACCAGTGGTCCACCGGAATTGCCCTGTCGGACCGACCCACGCACCGTGTAGACCTCGCGTTGTACGGTGCCGGTGCGGTAGATGTCGGGGCCGCTGAGGTTGATGATTTCGCGTATCCGCGCCGGGCTCGCCGTGTAAGGCCCGCCGCCGGGGTAACCGAGCACGATGGCGTCGGTACCGGATTCGGCCGGGGCCGGAGCGAAATTCAGCACCGGTGCCTGCAGCTGCGAAACCCGAAGCACCGCAACGTCTTCTTCGGGGTCGAACAGTACGACGTCGGCGTCGAGCGGGCCGTTGGGCGAATCGACGGTCACCTCGGACGTCCCAGCCACAACGTGCGCGTTGGTCATCACCAGGTCGGACCCGACCACGAAGCCGGAGCCTTCGAGGGCCTTCTGGCAACTCGGGGCAATGCCGTTGATCTTGATGACGCTCGACGCCAGCGTCACCGGAATCGGACCCGCTGCGATACCGGAGTCCGGAGCTGCGACGTCGACAACCGGAGTGCGACCGAACGGCCCGATGACGTCCGGCAGTCCGGAGGTGTCGAGCAGCGCCGAGAATTCCTTGGGCACCTGACGCAACCAGTCGGGTGCCACCTCGTCGACCTTGCCCAGGACAGTCGAGCCACGCACCGCGCTCGCGACCTCGGGCTGCGACGACGACGTCAACGGAATGGCCAGCAGCCACGCGGCAGCGAGAACGGCCGCGGCCTGCAAACCTGCCCCGATCGTGCTGTCCACGGATCTGGCTGCGCGCGAATGTATTCCGCTGCGCAGCGCGCGACCCAGAACCATGCCGGCTACCTCACCGACGATCACCAACACCACGATCAACGCGATGCCGACGAACACCCGCGTTCGCGAACCGTCGACGTGTTCGAGCACGTGCGGTGCCACCAGAATGCCGGCGACGGCTCCGAGCACGACGCCGAGAAACGCCAGCGCCGACGCCACCGCTCCCTGCCGCCATCCCGATGTTGCCGCCAACAATGCGATGCCGACCACCGCGATATCTACCCACCCTGAACCCGTCACCGATCGAGCCTCGCTCCTACCGCAGTCAAGCTGGCCTCCAGATCGCGTATGTCCCCCGTGTCCCATTCGGACTCCCAGCCCGACACAGCGAGCAGGCCCGCCAGAATACCGCCCGTGAATCCCCACACCAGCATTCCCTGCACCGAGAAGGCCGGGCCCTGGTAGCCGGCAGGGTGCCGCACCTGGAATCGGTTGTCCGGATCGAGCAACTCTCGCAACGGAACTCGCACCACCCGCTCGGTTTCACCTGCATCGACAACCCGAACCGGGCTCGGCGATTGCCAGTACGAAAGCACTGGAACCACATCGAAGCGCGACGGCGGCACGTAGATCCCGGGCATCGTCGCCAGCGGCACGACTCCGGCGGGGTCGAGACCGGTTTCCTCCTGCGCCTCCCGCAGCGCCGTTCCGATGGGACCGCCGTCGCCGGGATCGGTGGCACCACCGGGGAAGGCGATCTGTCCGCTGTGATCCCGCAGCGTCGATGCGCGCTGGGTCAGCAGCACGTCGGCGTCGGCGGGTAACCCACCGGGAGCGGTCGGATCAGCGGCTTCCGGCCCGCCGAACAGCACCAACACCGCCGCGGAACGGGTTCGGTCGGCCGGCTGGGCCTGCCGCTGCAATACCGGGTTGATGCCGGTGGTGTCGGTCAGTCCGCCGGCGCTGCCGGCGACGTCGAGCATGCGCCCGAGCCACTCGGGTGCGCTCACGACGCGACTCCGAGGTTCTCGCGCACAGCGTCGGCAATCTCGTCGACGCTTCTGAAGGGTTGAGGTAGCACCTTGGCGACAGTGCCATCCGCAGATATCAAAACGGATACGGGCAGGACGTTCGGTGCTCCCACCGCGGCGGCGACGCGGCCGCTACCGTCCTGAACTCCGGGCAGAGTGACCCCGTAATCGGTGAGCCGTGTGAGGGCGTTCGCCTCGTTGGCGTCGTTGTGCACCGTCAGCACGGCGACGGCATCACCCGCCCGCTGCGCGTATTGCTGCAAGTACGGCAATTCTTCCGCGCAGGGTCCGCACCAGTACGCCCAGATGTTCAGCAGCGCGGGTCGGCCGGCGAGGGCCTGACCCAGATCGACGGACGAGCCGTCGCCGATGCATTCGAGGGTGATGCCCGTCAACGGGCCCGTTGACGCGCCCGACGGCGTCGGGCACGGGGCGAGCCCGGCGTTCTGCCTCAACGGTGCGAGGGCCTCGGGCGTGTCCGCGGCCCGGCGCTCGGCCGTCGACGGTGCACGCTGCCCCAGACCGGGACCGTCCGAGGACGCCGCGGCAGGAGTTTCGCTTCGCGGCCACAGCGCGTAGACCATCCCGACGACGAGAATGAGCGCAACCAGAGACCAGCGGAGAGCGGCCTTGTTCACGACACGATTCCGGCAAGAGCGAGGAGGTGATCGGTCTCAGGGCCCCGCACCAGGGCTGCAGCGGCGGCCGGATCGGTCGGACCGAGACCGAACGACGGGCAGTCCTTCGCGAGGACACACACCCCGCACGCCGGTGTACGGGAGTGACAGACGCGTCGACCGTGAAATATGACGCGATGCGAGAGCAGCGTCCACTCTTTTCGCTCGATCAAGGCACCGACCGCGTGCTCGACCTTGACGGGGTCTTCTTCCTCGGTCCACTGCCAGCGCCGCACCAGGCGGCCGAAGTGCGTGTCGACGGTGATGCCGGGAACGTCGAACGCATTGCCGAGAACGACGTTGGCCGTCTTGCGGCCGATACCGGGCAGCGTGACGAGGTCCTTCAGGTTCGCAGGCACCGCGCCGTCGAAGTTCTCCAGCAGTTTCTGCCCGAGCCCGATCAGTGAGTTGGCCTTGTTCCGGTAGAAACCCGTGGTTCGGATGAACTCTTCGAGTTCGGCGCGGTCCGCCTCGGCGTAGTCGCGGGCTGTGCGGTATCTCACGAACAAGGCCGGGGTGACCATGTTGACGCGCTTGTCGGTGCACTGCGCCGACAGGATGGTCGCCACGGCCAGTTCGAGGGGCGTGGTGAAGTCGAGTTCGCAGTACACGTGCGGAAAGGCGACCCCGAGCGTCCGGTTCATGCGGCGAGCTCGACGAACCAGGCCGAGATGCGTCTCCTCGCGTTTGCGCACGTCGGGGCGTTTCGGAGCTGTCGAATCCACTCCACAACTGTACGGACAAGAATGCGTAACGTTCGTCGCGGCAGCAGCGGACCGTGTTTGTATCGAGATCTTTTCGGTGTTAACTGGCCGGTATGCAAGGACTCGCCGTGGTGCTCTTTCCAGTACTACTCATGCTCTTCGCACTCGCGATGGAACGAGTCGAGTTCCGGCTCAGCAAGCTCGGCGTCCGGGAGCAGGAAGTACAGGAATTCCTCGATCAGGCGAGCAAGTCCGAGGTCGCCACACTGGCCAGCGATGGGTTCCCACACGCGCTGGCGCGGTTCAACACCCGCAAGCGTCGGCAGACCCCTCCGCGGACCATCGACACGCGCGACGGCATGGTCGACCAACGCGCCAGCTGAGCAACGGTTTCGTCCGATAAGTCGCGATTTCCATGAATTTTCGGTGAACGGGAACACACGCTCATTCGCTCTGGCAACCTGTGGTGGCGTCGATCACTCGGTTTCGACCGAGTCGAAGTAGACTCCCCTGAGGTAATTGTTGTGTTTGGACATTGCACCGGCTTCGACGCCTGAACTGCTCACGCGGTTCGGTGGGTGGCACGACAGTGTACAAACGCCTTCGGTGGTGCGGGTTTGCCGCATCGTCGACATCCATAAAGGAGCGCAAGTGGACGACGTCCTGGCACGGGCCGGCATCTTCCAAGGAGTCGAACCCTCTGCGGTTGCGGCGCTGACGAAGCAGCTGCAGCCTGTCGATTTCCCCCGCGGACACGTCGTGTTCAACGAGGGTGAGCCCGGAGACCGGCTCTACATCATCGTTTCCGGCAAGATCAAGCTCGGACGACGCTCCCCCGACGGCCGCGAGAACCTGCTGACGATCATGGGTCCGTCGGACATGTTCGGCGAGCTCTCCATCTTCGATCCCGGCCCCCGTACGTCCTCGGCGACCACGGTCACCGAGGTCCGCGCGGTCAGCATGGACCGCGCTGCACTCAAGGACTGGATCGACCAGCGCCCCGAGATCGCCGAGCAGCTGCTGCGTGTGCTGGCGCGCCGCCTGCGCCGCACCAACAACAACCTGGCCGACCTCATCTTCACCGACGTCCCCGGACGTGTCGCGAAGGCGCTGCTGCAGCTCGCGCAGCGCTTCGGAACGCAGGAAGCGGGATCGCTTCGCGTCACCCACGACCTGACGCAGGAAGAGATCGCTCAGCTCGTCGGTGCCTCTCGCGAGACCGTCAACAAGGCACTCGCCGACTTCGCACACCGCGGATGGTTGCGCCTCGAGGGCAAGTCCGTGCTGATCTCGGACTCCGAGCGTCTGGCTCGTAGAGCTCGCTAGGCCGGGTTCAGTCGGGACAGCAGCTCGCTAGGCCGAGCTCCTTCGGGACAGCAGCTCGCTAGTTCTCGCGGAGGTAGGCCAGCTGTGTCTTGACGGACATCCGCGCAGCGGGCCACAGCTTCTTGTCCACGTCCGAGTAGACGTGGCGTACCACCTGCATCGGTTTCGCGTTCTCGCCGATCTCGACGAGCGCCGCGCGAACCTGATCCAAACGCTGCCGACGGTGAGCGCGATACGCTCGCGCCACCTCGGCGGCGTCCGGCAGTTCCGGGCCGTGCCCGGGCAGCACCGTCTTTCCCGCACCTGCTGCTTCCAGCCGGTCCAGCGAGTCGAGATAGTCCGCGAGTGAGCCGTCCTTCGGGTCGAGCACCGTGGTGCCGCGGCCCAGGATCGTATCTCCGGTGAGAATCGCATCGTCGAGCACCAAGCTCACCGAATCCGCAGTGTGACCGGGGGTGTGCAGCACTTCGATGCGCAGCCCGGCTGCTTCGATCACCTCGCCGTGGGCCAATGTCGCAGCGTCCCCGTGCAGAAACTTTTCCCCGAATGCGCGGACCGGAGCGGCCGTCTTGCGGTGGAACCGCTTCACTCCGCCGGTGTGGTCCGCGTGGCGGTGGGTCACCAACGTCAACACCACGGTGCCCGACGCGGCGACGGCGTCCAGATGAGCGCGGTCCTTGGGACCTGGATCGACGACGATGCACTCGTCGGACCCGGGTGCCCGCAGGATCCAGGTGTTCGTTCCGTCGAGTGTCATCTTGCCCGGATTGTCGGCGAGCAGAACCGACGCGGTGGGCGTCACCTGCCGGAGAAGTCCGTACGCGGGATGCTGGGGGTTCGAGACGGCCATGAAAGTACTGTAGGTCGCCCACCGTTCTCGAGGTGGAACAGGACCGGTCACGACGACTAACGTCGATGCGTATGAAGATCGGACTCGTCGGGGCGGGCCCCTGGGCTCGCAAAACTCAAGCTCCCTCGCTGCTCGCTCATCCGGAAGTGGAGTTCACCGGAGTGTGGGCGCGCAGACCCGAAGCCGCGGCCGATCTGGGAGCGCCGGTCTTCGACTCCTTCGACGCTCTGTTGGGCGCAGTCGACGCGGTCGCCTTCGCGGTACCACCGGCGGTACAGGCGGGGCTCGCGCTACGCGCAGTGGAAGCAGGCAAACATGTGTTGCTGGACAAACCGATTGCGGCAACCGTGGCCGAGGCCGAGGAACTCGCTGCGGCCGTCACCGCCGCCGGAGTGCGGTCGATGGTGACCTTGACTCTCCGATTCGCCCCGGAGACAAGGCAATTCCTCGACGCGGTTGCCGGACGCTCCTGGGCAGCGGGCTCGGGAACCTGGTTCTCCGGGGCGATCCTCGGCGGGGCATACGCCAATTCGCAGTGGCGACACGACGACGGTGCGATCCTCGACATCGGCCCACATGTGTTCGACCTACTCGACGCCGCGTTGGGAACGATTGCACGCGTTGCCTATTCGCACCGCGAGGTGGCGTCGGACAGTTGGACGGTACTGCTCGAGCACAAGGGCGGCGCGCGCAGCACGGTGCAACTGTCACTGCGGACACCGATCATGCCCTCGCTCATGCGCATCGAGCTGAGCGGCACCGACGGAGTCGAGACCCTCACCGATCGATCCACTTCGTCGACCGACTGCTTCGCCGTCCTACTGGACGAATTCCTCCAGTCGGTCGACTCCGGCGTCGATCACGAATGCTCGGTACACCGAGGACTGCACCTGCAGAAATTGATCGATCAGTCGCGAGAGGGAGCCCTGAACCCATGACTGTGCTGGACGTCAAGGACGCGATGTTCCATCTCGCCTCCACCCCACACCGTTCGATGGATCAGTACACGGTGATCGTCTTCGACTCCGGTGACAGCGATCCGCCGAGCTTCGACGACGTGGCGGCGCACATCGACCATCGCGCTCGACGTGTTCCGAGGCTGGGGATCCGCATCTGCGAAGCGCCGGGGCAGTGGGAATTTCCGCGATGGGTCCGTGATCCGCACCCTGTTCGCGACCATCTGGTCGATCATGACCTGTCCAATGGCAAACACACACTCGACTCGTTTTTGGCAGAACTGTCCAGCGTTCCGGTCGACGCGACGGATCGGGCATGGAAAATTCATGTGGGCCGGGGGCTTTCGGCGGTCGACGGAGCACGGGGAGCGGCCACTGTCGTCGTCGTTCAGATCAGTCATGCGCTGTCCGACGGATCGGTGGGCACCCATATCGCCCGCGCACTGTTCGGTCGCGACGAGATCACCGGGAACACGAGTCTTCCGGATCCGGTGGCATCGCGTGCGCGCCCGCGGTACGACGCAGTGAAGGCCGCCGTGCTGCTGCCGTTCCGTTGGGCCCGGTCGCAGATCCCGATGGTGCGCGCCCAGCGGAAGTACCTGGCTGCGGTGCGAGACGGGGAGCTGGTGGCACATGCGCCTGTCGAGGGCGTGACATTCAACGCCCATCCCGACGAGACCAGAGTCGTGCACCTGATGCAGTTCCCGAAGTCGCACTGGACGGGCGGCTCGGCGACCGTAACCGTCACTGCACTCACCGCCGTCGGGGCCGCACTGGCCGAATACCTCGCGGCCCGCGGCGAACCGGACCGTGACGACCTCCGAGCCCTCGTGCCCACCGCCCTGCCGGCGTCGGTGCCGTGGCCGGCCGTGAATCGCACACTGCCCGCTGCTGTGGAATTGCACCCACAACTCGCCGACGTGATCCGACGAGCGAGGGCCGTCGGGGAATCGCTGGCGCTGCAACGCGTCCACGTGACCGATCACCGCCACCTCGACGCCACTCGATCGGCCGAGGTCTATCCAGCGGCTCTGGTGCTGGGCTTCGGGCGCCATGGTCGGCGCGCAGCCCCTCGCACCGGGACACCTGATCGCGTCAACACACACACGGTGGTGACCAGCATCAACCGAACGAACCTCGAGCTCACGCTCGGCTCGGCGCGAGCGATGTCGTGTGCGGGCATGGCGGCTCTCGGGCCCGGCTGCAGCGTCAGCCACGCCGTGTACGGGTACGGCGATCTGATCACCGTCTGTGTGACCGCGTGCCCGACGACCGTGCCCGACCACGCCGACTATGCGAGCATGCTGCGCTCGGCGATCGAGGAGACTTGCGCCGCACTCCACGGAACGGCGACTACCGAAGCTCGACGATGAGCTCCACTTCCACCGACGCACCGAGGGGCAATTCGGCCACACCCACAGCCGAGCGGGCGTGCTTGCCTGCGTCACCGAAGATCTCACCGATGACGTTCGACGCCCCGTTGATCACCCCGGGTTGACCGGTGAACCCCGGCGCGGACGCCACGAAGCCGACGGCCTTGATCACGCGCGCGATCGAATCGATACCGACGAGGGCATGTACCGCGGCGAGCGCATTCAACGCGCAGATGCGCGCCGCTGCCGTTGCGTCCTCCGCCGAGACGTCGGAGCCGACCTTGCCCACGGCCATCAGATTTCCGTCCACGATGGGCAGCTGACCCGAGGTGTGGACGAGGGAACCCACCTGTACCGCCGGGACGTACGCCGCCAACGGCGGGACAACGTCGGGTAGCTCGATGCCCAGCTCGGACAGCCGTTCGCTCCAGTCGGCCATCGTGCTCAGCCCTTCGGACGCTTGAAGTACGCGACCAAGGTGTCGCCGCCGTTGGGGCCCGCCATGATCGTGACGAGCTCCCAGCCCTCGGACCCGTAGTTGTCGAGAATCTGCTTGGTGGCGTGAATCAGCACCGGTGCGGTGAAGTACTCCCAGATGATCTTTTCGCTCATGACTGTCGACCCTATCGTTCGGCCGAACACGAGGGGTGAGTCACTGCGAAGACGGGATTGTCGGTTCCGTCGGACGACCGCCGTCGAGTCTCTATATGGTCGAAGCGTGGGTACATCGAACCAAGAGGGATGGCCGGCGAAGGCAGATGCCGCGCGGCTGCATTTCGTGTCCGGCAAGGGCGGCACCGGCAAGTCGACGGTGGCCGCCGCGTTGGCGCTCGCGCTCGCTGCCGGGGGACGAAAAGTACTACTGGTCGAGGTCGAGGGTAGGCAGGGCATCGCGCAGCTGTTCGACGTGCCGCAGCTGCCGCCGGTCGAGACGCGAGTGGCGTCGGCGGACGGCGGTGGTGAGGTCTACGCGCTGGCCATCGACATCGAGACGGCGTTCCTCGAATACCTGGACATGTTCTACAACCTCGGTTTCGCCGGCCGCGCGATGCGCAAGATCGGTGCCATCGAGTTCGCGACGACCATCGCACCGGGTCTGCGCGACGTACTCCTGACCGGCAAGGTCAAGGAATGCGTGGTGCGGACCGACAAGAAGGGAAACCGGGCGTACGACGAGGTCGTCGTGGATTCGCCGCCGACGGGTCGGATCGGGAACTTCCTCGACGTCACCAAGGCCATGGCCGATCTGGCCAAGGGCGGCCCGGTGCGTTCGCAGAGTGAAGGCGTGGTTCGGTTGCTGCACTCGGCGGACACCGTCGTGCATCTCGTCACACTGCTCGAAGCCCTGCCGGTTCAGGAGACCGCCGACGCAGTCCGTGAACTCGCTGCGGCAGATCTTCAGCTGGGCACGGTCATCGTCAACCGCACCGAACCGACGTTCCTGCCCGACGACTCGCTCGACGCCATAGCCGAGGGCAACATCGACGCCGCCGCCATCCAGGACGGCCTCGCCAAGACCGGAATAACGCTCTCCGAGGCCGACTTCGCCGGTCTGCTCACCGAATCGATCGAGCACGCGTCGACGCTGTCGGCTCAGGTGGAGAGCGCGACGCAACTCGAAGAACTCGACGTCGCACGCATGTCGTTGCCGATGTTGGCCGACGGTGTCGATCTCGGCGGCTTGTACGAGCTCGCCGCCAAGCTGGCAGAACAGGGTGTCCGATGACTCGACCAGTAGCAACCGAACTCGACGTCGATCGCATTCTGACCGATCCCACGTCCAGGATCGTTGTCGTCTGTGGGGCAGGCGGGGTCGGTAAGACGACGACTGCCGCCGCGATGGCGTTACGTGCCGCCGAGCAGGGCAGGCGGGTGGTGGTCTTGACGATCGACCCGGCCCGCCGTCTCGCTCAGGCTCTGGGGCTCGGCGATCTCGACAACAGCCCGCAGCCGGTGAAGTTGGGTGCCGGTGCCAAGGGCGAGTTGCACGCGATGATGCTGAACATGCGGCGCACGTTCGACGAGATGGTCATCGAGCATTCGACGCCGGAGAAGGCCGAACAGGTCCTGGCCAACCCGTTCTATCAGACGGTGGCGTCGTCCTTCTCGGGCACGCAGGAGTACATGGCGATGGAGAAGCTGGGGCAGTTGTCCCTGGACAAGTCGTGGGATCTCATCGTGGTGGACACTCCGCCGTCGCGCAATGCCCTGGATTTTCTCGACGCACCGCAGCGGCTCGGTTCGTTCCTCGACGGCCGCTTCATCCGACTGCTCACCGCTCCCGGCCGCGGCATCACCCGGGTGGTCACCAGTGCGATGAGTCTGGCGATGCGCGGCGTCTCCACGGTGATCGGAAGCCAGATGCTTTCCGACGCATCGGCTTTCGTTCAATCACTGGATTCCATGTTCGGCGGATTTCGCGAGCGTGCGACGCGCACCTACCAGCTGCTGCGCGAGGACGGCACCAGTTTCCTAGTGGTTGCTGCTGCGGAGCCCGACGCATTGCGGGAGGCGGCGTTCTTCGTCGAACGCCTCTCGGCCGAGAAGATGCCGTTGGCCGGTCTCGTCGTGAACCGGACGCACCCGACGCTGTCGTCGGTGCAGGCCGATCACGCTGCAACCGCAGCCGACCTGCTCGATCGGATCGAAGACCCGGGCTCGACGCTGACCGCCGCGGTTCTTCGAATCCACGCGCAACGCGCGGTGACGGCAGCACGCGAGGTGCGGTTGCTTCGACGCTTCACCGGTGCGCACCCCCGGGTGCCCATCGTCGGTGTTCCCTCACTGCCGTTCGAGGTCTCCGACCTCGCCGCGCTGCGTGCCGTGGCCGATCAGCTGACGCGCAAGGGGTAGATCGACCGCGACCGGCAGGCTGTACGCCTGCCGGTCTCGGCAAGAACTAGATTGCTGCTTGCTGCTGACGCTGGGTTTCGAAGAACTCGGACCAGGAGTCGACCTCGGGATGCTGCTTGAGCAGCGCCCTCCGCTGGCGTTCCGTCATGCCGCCCCACACGCCGAACTCGACTCGGTTGTCGAGGGCATCCGCACCGCACTGCATCAGCACGGGGCAGTGCCGGCAGATGGTCGCGGCCTTCCGCTGCGCTGCGCCCCGGACGAAAAGCTGATCCGGGTCCGTGCCCTTGCAGCGGGCGTGCGACACCCAGGCGATGCGTGCTTCTGCTTCTTCTACATCGAGTCGCGTCGGCGCGGTTGTCGTATGCATGCGGATACCCCTTTGCGTGTCGGTCGTCCTTGCTGGACGTCCCGGAGGCTCCAAGACCGTTTGCACTTCGCTGCCGAAGCACAAATTCTAAGAGCTGCCCCACAATCATTATCAAGTGTTACGTGAATCACACCGTGTTCATAATTTAGGTAAAGCGAGCCGCGAATGCAAGACGGCGAGGTCACATTTCTGGTACGGCCGTCCCGAGCAGGGGCGCAGCACACAGCGCATGCGGGCCTGATGCCGGTCCGAGCCGTACCCACGTACGCTGTGCCCTGTGTCAGTTGGAAAAACCGTGGCGAAGCTCGCCGGATGTTCAGCACTCGCCGGTGCGTTGCTCGCCGGCGTCATGTTCCCCATGGCCGGAGGATTCGGATACGCCTCGAACCGTGCCGCCGATACCGTCGACAACGTGTCGGCCGAACTGGTCGAGGGCGCAGTACCTGCCGTCTCGACGATGACGGACGTCAACGGCACACCCATCGCGTGGCTGTACGAACAGCGCCGTTTCGAGGTACCGAGCGACAAGATCTCCAACGAGATGAAGCTCGCCATCGTCTCGATCGAGGACCGCCGCTTCGCCGAACACCGCGGTGTCGACTGGCAGGGCACGCTGCGCGCGTTTCTGACCAACACCACGAGCGGCCAGGTCGAGCAGGGCGCGTCCACGATCGATCAGCAGTACGTGAAGAACTACCAGCTGCTGGTGGTGGCCAAGACCGACTCGGAACGTCGCGCGGCGATCGAGACGACACCCGCCCGCAAGATCCGCGAGATCCGGATGGCGCTCACGCTCGACAAAGAGCTCACCAAGGACGAGATCCTCACCCGGTACCTCAACCTGGTGCCGTTCGGTAACGCGTCCTTCGGTATCCAGGACGCGGCCCAGACCTACTTCGGCATCGATGCCAGCCAGCTCAGCGCAGTCCAGGCCGCGATGCTCGCCGGAATGGTGCAGTCCAGCTCGGCCCTGAACCCGTACACCAACGAAGAGGGTGTGCTCGAGCGCCGGAACACCGTGCTCGACACGATGATTCAGAACCTTCCCGAGCGCGCCGCCGAGCTCGAGGCACTCAAGGCCGAGCCGCTGGGTGTACTACCGGTCCCCCAGACTCTGCCCCGCGGATGCATCGCGGCCGGCGACCGTGGATTCTTCTGTGACTACGCATTGCAGTACCTCGCTCAGGCCGGAATCAGCCAGGAGCAGATCGACAAGGGCGGGTACCTCATCCGCACGACGCTCGACCCCGCGGTGCAGAACTCCACCAAGGCCGCGTTGGTCGAGAACACCAGCCCGAGCCTCGACGGCGTCGCCACGGTCATGAACGTCGTCGCACCAGGGCAGGACCAGCACCGCGTTCTGTCGATGGGCAGCAGCCGCACGTACGGCCTCAACGCCGACGAGGACGAAACCGTGCAGCCGCAACCGCACTCCCTCGTGGGCAACGGAGCGGGCTCGATCTTCAAGATCTTCACCACGGCCGCAGCCATGGAACGCGGACTGGGGACCAGCGCAACGCTGCAGGTTCCCAAGCGCGTGGAGGTCAAGGGCGTCGGCGACGGCGGTGCCCGAAACTGCCCCGCGTCCACGTACTGCGTGGAGAACGCAGGCAACTACCCGCCTGCACTGTCCATCACCGACGCGCTCGCTCAGTCCCCCAACACTGCGTTCGTCAAGCTGATCGAGTCCGTGGGCGTCACGCCGACGGTCGATATGGCCGTCCGCCTAGGCCTGCGCTCGTACACCGACCCGGGTTCGTCGGGCACGGATCAGTCGATGGCCGACTTCCAGAAGAGCCAGAACCTCGGCTCGTTCACGCTCGGACCCACCTGGGTCAACCCACTGGAATTGTCCAACGTGGCCGCCACGCTCGCTTCCGGCGGCAAATGGTGCCCGCCCACCCCGATCGACTCGATCTTCGACCGTGACGGCAAGCCCGTTCCGGTCGCACACCAGGCCTGCGAGCAGGTCGTCGAGCCCGGCCTGGCAAACACCCTGGCCAACGCGATGAGCAAGGACGACCAGGCAGGCGGCACGTCCGCGTCCGCCGCCGGTTCCGCCGGTTGGAACCTGCCGATGTCCGGCAAGACCGGTACCACCGAGTCGAACCGTTCCTCGGGCTTCCTCGGGTTCACCAACAACTACGCCGCCGCCGTGTACACCTACGGCGATTCGCCGACGCCCAGCGAGATCTGCTCGTTCCCGCTGCGGCCTTGTGGCTCGGGCAACCTGTACGGCGGTAACGAGCCGGCGCGGACGTGGTTCGACGCCATGACCCCGATCGCCAACAACTACGGTCCCGTCGCGTTGCCACCGGTCGACCAGAAGTACGTCCGCGGCTCCGCCAACGGTCAGGTTCCCGATGTGACGGGTCAGAGCCAGTCGTCTGCGACGTCCACGCTGCAGGGTGCAGGCTTCCAGGTGACCGCGGTGACGACGGCCGATCAGTCTGCGCGCGGCACCGTGGTGTCGACGTCGCCGTCGGGTTCGGCGGTACCGGGTTCGAACATCACGATCTACGTCAGCGACGGCTCGGTTCGACCGGCACCGGCTCCGGCCCCTTTGCTGCCGAACATTCAGATACCGGACCTACCGCCGGGGATCCAGATCCCGGCGATCCCGGGGCTGACGGCACCTCGCTGAGCGGCTTCGCCGCATGTGAACGGAAATTCGTAGCCCACTACGAATTTCCGTTCACAAGAAATGTCACAAGCGGTCTTTGACGGCCTTCGAGAGTCGCGATCCGTCGGCCTTGCCTGCGGCCAGTCCCGACGCGATCTTCATGACCTGACCCATCTGCTTCATGGCCGGTCGCTCGCCCAATTCCTCTGCAACCTGGGCGATGGCGGTGTCGACGATGGTGGCCAGCTCCTCGTCCGTCAGTGGCGTCGGCAGATACTCGTTGATGATCTGCGCCTCGGCGTGCTCGTTCGCGGCGAGCTCACCGCGTCCGTTCTGCGTGTAGATCTCAGCGGATTCTCCGCGCTTCTTCGACTCCTTCGCCAGCACCTTCAGGACGTCGTCGTCGGTCAGCTCGTGGGCCTCCTTGCCGGAGACCTCCTCGGTCTGAATAGCAGCGAGGATCATGCGCAGCGTCGCCAGCCGCAGCTTGTCTTTCGCTTTCATCGCTGCGGTCAGGTCGGTTCGGATGCGAGCCTTGAGTTCGGACATGGCCGAAACGCTACGCGGCGCGGCTTCCTTCACGCACGTCCATATCAGGTTGCTGCCGTATCGTGGATCGGGTGGCCGTTCAACTCAGTCCCTCACTTCTCCGTTCTTCGACGCAGCTGCGCAGCGCCCCCGAGCAACTGCGCAGTGCCGCCGAGCACGTGCGTGACGCCGTCAGAGCGGCACCGCTGAAGAGTTCCGTCATCGGGACGGCGGGTGCCGCCGCGTTGGGGCTCGGCTACGCCACCCTCATCGAACGCAACGCCTTCACGCTGCGCGAAACGTCCATGGCCGTGCTCGAGCCCGGTTCGGCGACTCTACGGGTGCTGCACATCAGCGACCTGCACATGATGCCGGGCCAGCGGATGAAGCAGAACTGGCTCCGTGAACTGGACCGCCTCGAGCCCGATCTGGTCGTCAATACCGGCGACAACCTCTCCCACCAACGTGCCGTCCCCAGCGTCGTGCAGGCACTGGGGCCGATGCTGGCTCGGCCGGGTCTGTTCGTGTTCGGCAGCAACGACTACTTCGCACCCAAGCCGAAGAACCCGTTCAAGTACTTCGACAAGAACCACAAGCGCACGACGGGTGAATCGCTGCCGTGGCGCGACCTGCGAGCCGCGTTTTCCGAGCGGGGCTGGCTCGACGTCACGCACGTACGTCGCGAACTCGAGGTCGCCGGGGTACGTATCGCGGCTGCCGGCGTCGACGACCCGCACTTGAAGCGGGACCGATACGACACCATCGCCGGCCAGCCGAACCCGTTGGCCGACCTACGCCTGGGCATCACGCATTCGCCGGAGCCACGCGTGCTCGACAGGTTCGCCCAGGACGGTTACGACCTCGTCCTCGCCGGTCACACCCACGGCGGTCAGCTGTGCCTGCCGTTCTACGGCGCCCTGGTGACCAATTGCGAGATCGACCGTTCCCGGGTCAAGGGTCCGTCCAAGTGGGGTGCGCACACCCAGCTGCACGTCTCGGCGGGCGTCGGCACCTCGCCTTACGCGCCGGCACGCTTCTGCTGCCGCCCCGAGGCGACTCTGATCACGCTGACTCCGGCCCCCAGAATGGGTCCGAGAAACGTCTCCGACGAGGGCGTTTCGCGTTCCGAGGCAGTCGTGAGTTAGACTTCTCCAGCGGTACACGGGGTGTGGCGCAGCTTGGTAGCGCGCTTCGTTCGGGACGAAGAGGTCGTGGGTTCGAATCCCGCCACCCCGACAGTTGGACCACCGAAAGGGACCCACTCGATTCAGTCGACTGGGTCCCTTTTCTTTGCGTGATCGACGCTACTGTGAGTCATGCCGACACCAACCCGCGTCCACGTCACCCACCGGTTCGTCTCTCCCCCCGAGGTCGTCTTCGCGGCATTGTCCGAGCACGAAAACCTCGGGCCGCTGTTCATGGCCAAGATCCGCCGGGTTCGCGACGGCGACACCTCGCGCAACGGGGTCGGGTCGGTCCGCAGCCTGAAGCTGGGGCCGCTGCCCGCGTTCGAGGAGACTACAACCGCCTCCGAGCCGAACTCGCTCATCGAATACCGCATCACCAAAGGTGGCCCCCTACGCGGCCATTGGGGCGTGCAGAAGCTCACCCCCACTACCGACGGCGGCACCGAGCTCGATTACACGATCGGGTTCGACGCACCGATCCCAGGACTCGCTGCGATCGTCGGCAAGGCCTTGACGTCGAGCATCTCGAAGAACCTGCCCTGCCTGGCTCCCTGACCCGAGGTGGCTTCACGGTGACGCGGCGACTCGCGTCCAGTACGGTATCGGTCGATGACGGTGATCGAAGCCGCCCGGTCCGGCCGGGGCAACCTCACGCTTCTGGACTCTGCTGTCGCCGCTGCGATTTTCGTCTACAACATGCCGGTCCAGGGTTTCGCGGTCCCTGACAGCGCGGTCGATTGGATCGCCTATTCGCTGCCGGTCGGATTGTGCCTGCCGTACGTCTTTCACCGGCGTCGTCCGTTCGCGATGTTCGCGGTCGTCCTCGCGACCGCCTTTCTCCAACTTGCGCTCGGGGTGGAGCTGCTGGTCGCGGACGTGATGCTCGTTCCCGCTCTCCACGCCGTCGCTCGGAGTCGACCACCGTCGAACTCGGTCCCAGCGGCTGTCGCGGTGGCGGTGTGGACGATCACGATGACGATGCCGTCGATGGAGCGGTACAGCATGTCCTTCGGTGACGTGGGCCTGCTGGTATTGATCGTGGCGATCGCGTGGCTGACCGGAATGCTGGCGCGTGTCCGCAACGAGTACGTCCACAGCCTGCAGCTCCGCGCCGAGCAGGTGGAACGGGACGCAGCTGCGGCCGAACGCACCCGCATAGCCCGCGAGATACACGACATCGTGTCCCACAGTCTGAGCGCGATCGTGCTGTTGTCCGAGGGTGCCGTCGGGACCGTCCGACAAGATCCCGATGCGGCCGCCGCAGCGATGGAGACCGTTCGTAACACCGGCCGAGAGGCAATGACGGAGATGCGGTCGATGCTCTCCGTTCTCCATTCCGACGATCCGGTCGACCGGGTGCCTGCACCGGGTGTGGCACAGCTCGACGGGCTCATCGAGCGATCGCGGGCGGTGGGCATTCCGGTCGACTATCGCGTGACGGGCGAGCCGGTCGAGTTGCCGCCCGGTCTGCAGCTGGTGATCTACCGTGTGATTCAGGAGTCGTTGACCAACGTGGGCAAACACGCGGGACCGGAGGTTCGAGCCGTGCGAGTGCAGCTGAACTACGGACCGGCGACAATCGAGTTGACCGTCGCCGACGACGGGCGCGGAACCGATTCGACGTCCGTGTCCGGGTGGGGGCTGATGGGCATGCGGGAGCGGGTTCTCGCGCAGGGCGGTACCTTCGACGCAGGCCCTACTGCGGACGGATTCCTCGTCACGGTCTCACTGCCCACCGAGGCGGCCCGGTGACGATATCGGTTGTGCTGGTCGATGATCAGAACCTCGTGCGAGCCGGACTGAAATTGGTGCTCGGCTCGCGCCCCGAGGTGCGGATAGTCGGCGAAGCGGCCGACGGACGCGAAGGCATCGACGTGGTTCGGGCGACCACCCCCGACGTCGTTCTCATGGACGTCAGAATGCCGGTGATGGACGGCATCGAAGCAACCCGTGAAATCGTGCAGGCCACGAACTCGAAAGTACTGATACTGACCACCTTCGACCTCGACGAGTACGTGTTCGACGCCCTACGAGCCGGTGCCGGTGGCTTTCTCGTCAAGGACGCTCCGATCGACGAGCTGATATCGGCGATTCAGCATGTGCACGAGGGAGATTCGGTGGTCGCCCCGAGCACCACGCGGCGCTTGATCGAGCATTTCACGTCCGCTCCCCCAGCCCGAGCGCGACCGGTGTCCACCTCTGCCGAACAACTCGCCGATTTGACTCCACGTGAAACTGAAGTCCTGGTCCACCTCTCCAGCGGGCTGTCCAATGCTGAGATTGCCACTGCGATGGAGGTATCGGAGGTAACCGTCAAAGCACACGTGGGGCGCATCTTGTCCAAGCTGGGGGTACGCGATCGCACCCAGGCAGTGATCGCCGCGTACGAGTCGGGACTGGTCGGTCCGGGGACCGCCGGCTGAAGGGAGGGTATACCTGGGTATACCCCTCGAAATACTCCTGCAGGCGGACGATTCTCCAGGCCGAATGCGGAACAGTCGGGGCATGGACATCGTCAGAACTCACAGCCTCGGCAAGCGCTACGACACGCATACCGTCGTCGACGACGTGAACCTTCGCATCCCTGAGGGCTGCGTCTACGGCTTTCTCGGTCCCAACGGATCGGGCAAATCGACGACCATGAAAATGCTGCTGTCCCTGATTCGACCGACCTCCGGTGAGGTAGAGATACTCGGCAGACCGATGAACCACGGCACCCGCCGCGAATTGCTCTCACACATCGGATCACTCATCGAAGCTCCACCCGGATACGGCCACCTCACGGGTGCGGAGAACCTTCGTATCGTGCAACGCTCGCTCGGACTGCACACCGAACAGATCGAACGGGCAGTGGCCACCGTCCGACTGCAGGAACACCTCGACAAGAAGGTGAAGAACTATTCGCTCGGGATGAAACAGCGCCTGGGCATCGCGATGGCGCTCGCGCGCGAACCACAACTTCTGATCCTGGACGAACCAACCAACGGTTTGGACCCGGCGGGCATAGAAGAGATCCGCGGCCTGCTCCGCCATCTCGCCGAACACGGTGTGACAGTCATGGTTTCGAGCCATCTGCTAGGTGAGATCGACAAGACGGCCAACATGCTGGGAATCCTGAGCCAGGGTCGCCTGATTTTCCAAGGCACCCGCGACGAGCTGTTCGCCGCCTCCACTCCGGACCTCCTCATCGACGCGATCGACCCCAACCGCGCGAGCTCGGTTCTCCAACAGAAGATCCCGGTTCAGATCGACGACCACACGTTGAGACTGTCCGGCATCGACGATCGAGGTACCGCGCAGGTGGTGGCAGAACTCGTCGGCGCGGACGCAGGCGTCTACGGAGTCCGGCGCGACAATCAATCGCTCGAAGACGTATTCATGAATCTGACGAAGGGAGGTCGATTGTGACGACGGTACGCAACGAGTTCGCCAAACTCCGGCACCTGCACATCGGCGCGATCGGCGCAGTGCTGGTCGCCGCAATCGTAGGGTTGACCTTCGTCGGCGCTCTCACCGCAGCGACGTCGAACGATTCGACCACGGTCTCCTGGGCACTGCCACTGGCCGGTCTGTCCCTTGCCGTCCCCATCGCCTCACCCCTGCTGATCGCTGTGATAGCCAGCCGCACAGTAGAAGTCGAGCACCAGTCGAACGGGTGGTTGCTGAACCAGTCCAATGGTGCCGACCGCGGAGCCCTCGTTCGCGCGAAGCTCGTCTCGACGGGCCTCGTCGTCGTTACTGCGACGGTGGTGGCCAGCGCGGCAGGTCTGTTCTTGGGGACTGCCATCGGAGTGACCCAGCCGTTGCCTGCCGGCCTGTGGTTCGGCTACACGGCGGCGGTGGTCACGGCGAACCTGGTAATACTCGGTCTGCACCTGCTGATCTCAGCGCGAGTGGACAACCAACTGGTCGCGCTGGGAATCGGCATCGTGGGTACCGTCATCGCGATCTGCGCCTCCGGATTCCCCTCCTGGGCAGCGCACCTGACGCCGTGGGGATATTACTCGTTGGCGTCTGCCGCCGACTACCGAGGCGAGCAGGTGGTGACGCTGAACCCGTCCTACGCCAGCATCGTCGCCCTCGGAGTTATCGGGGCAGTGTTGTTCTGGCTCATGACCGTTCGACTGGATCGACAGGAGGTACGAGCATGAACGCGTTCTCGGCCGAAATGATCAAGCTCAAGCGCTCGCAGGCCTGGACGGTCGTCGTCCTCCTCCCGCTGATCATCGCGGGAGTCGGAACGTTCAACACGATCACCTCGGGCGAAGAGTTGGCAGACGGATGGCACACATTGTGGTTGCGCACAGTCGTGTTCTACGGCCTGTTCCCACTCGCACTCGGCGTCGCCGTATTGGCCTCGCTGGCATGGAAATCCGAACACCGAGGAGGGAATTGGAATGCCCTGATGAGTGGGCCGGTCTCGTCGGTGCGCATCGTGTTCGCCAAGACGGCTGTGGTGGTAACGCTGACCGCGGCGATGAACATCGTCATGCTGGCAGCCGTCGTCGTTCTCGGCAAGGTGGTCTTTTCGCTGGACGGCATGCTCCCCACCGAGCTCTTCGCGACCAGTGCGCTCGTCGTGGTGAGCTCGCTACCGCTGGCGGCTCTGCAGTCCGGTCTGTCGATGGCGATCAGATCGTTCGCGGTGCCGATCGCCATCGCTCTCGTCGGGGCCGGTCTATCGGTATTCCTCCTCACCGCCGAGGTGACCGAAGCAATCTTCGTGTTGCCCTATGCACTGGCTACTCGCGCAACCCAATTGGCAACGGGAACCTTCGGTGACTCCGGTTCACTCACCACCGCGGCCGCGCTGTCGGTCCTGGCGGCCACGGCGCTACTCGCTCTCGCAGTCGTCGCATCGACCGCAAGGACACTCGACCGCAGGGACGTTCACGTCCATTGACAGCACGAGACCCCGATCGACTGTCTCGATCGGGGTCTCGTCGCTTGTTCTCAGCTGGATGCAGCGCGCAGCTTCTCCAACAACGGGCCTGCGGCCTCGGCGAGGAAGCGCTCCTGGGTTTCGTCGCCTACCTGCACGAGTGCGATGTCGGTGTACCCGGCCTCCCAGTACGGCTTGACGGCCTCGACGATGGCGTCGAGATCAGGTCCGCACGGAATCGTGTCGGCCACATCCTCTTTGCGCACGAACTTGGTGGCTCCGGCGAATCCCGCCGTCGTCGGCAGATCCGCATTGACGGCCCAGCCGCCGGCGAACCAACGGAAGCGATCGTGTGCGCGATCGATGGCCGCGTCCTTGTCCGGGTCCCAGGAAATGGGGATCTGGCCGATGGACCGCGCCGGGCCCTCGTGGTTGTCCGACCACGCCTTGACGAGATCGGCGTCCGGCTCGGTGGCGATGAGGTGATCGCCGTACTCCGCGAACCGCGCCACGGCCTTCTCGCCGCCGGCGGCGATACCGATCGGGACGCCGCCCTCGGGCAGGTCCCAGATCCGGGCCGAGTCGACGCGAAAGTGCTTGCCCTCGTACGTGACCAAGCCACCGGCGTGCAGTGCCCTGATGATCTCGAGCGCCTCGACGAACATGTCCTGCCGCTTGTCGATCGACGGCCATCCCTCACCCACGACGTGCTCGTTGAGGTTCTCGCCGCTACCGAGACCCAGGGTGAAACGTCCGTCGGCCAGAATCTGCAGCGTCGCAGCCTTCTGGGCGACGACGGCCGGGTGGTACCTGATGATCGGGCATGTCACGTACGTCATCAGCTCGACGCGCTCGGTGGCCTGAGCCACCGCACCCAGCGTCGTCCAGGCGTAGGGCGAGTGACCCATGGACGAGAGCCACGGTGAGTAGTGGTCGCTGCTGACCTCGAAGTCGAAGCCGACCTTCTCGGCTCCGACCGCGTACTTCACCAGCTCTTTGGGGCCGCTCTGCTCGGTCATCAGTGTGTATCCGAAATTGGTCATGCTGTTCTCCTAAATTGTTGCGACGGAACCGGCGTCGACTCGGTAGTTGGATCCGTTGACGAAGGACGCACGATCCGAGCACAGGAACGTGATCACCGAGGCGACCTCCTCGGGCTCACCTCGACGTCCCAGCTCCATGTACGGACGCTCCTCGTCGAGGAAGCTCTCGATGGCACCGTCGCGGTCGGTGCCCTTCTCCTCGGCGCGCTTGTCCATCATCGCGTCGGTCATCGGGGTGTGAATGAATGCCGGCGAGACCGCGTTGACCAGCAACCCCTCCGACGCATAACTACGCGAGAGTCCCTTGGCCAGGGCCAGCACACCGGCTTTGGCTGCGCAGTAGGGCAATTCGTCGTCGTACGGCTGCACTGCGTCCTCGGAGGTCAGCAACACGATGCGTCCCCAGCCGCCGCGCCGGAGGGCCGGCAGAAATGCCCGAAGCAGCCGGACCGGGCCCATGAGATCGATGTCGAGGGTGGAGCTCCACCCCTCCTCGTCGATCTCGTGGAACAGTCCCTGCGCGCCCGTCACTCCCGATGATTGGACGAGAATGTCGATGTCGCCCACGGCCTGCTGCGTCTGCGCTGCCAACTGTTCGACGGCCGCAGTGTCGGTCACGTCTGCAGCGAAGGCGAACAACTGCCCATCGGCTGCGCCCAGTTTCGTTGCAGCATCGTCGAGCGAATTCTGATCCTTGTCGCTGATCACTACCCGAACACCCTCGGCGAGCAGCATTTTCGCGGTGTGCCAGCCGATGCCGGAGTCTGCTCCGGTTACCAGTGCTGTCTTACCGTTGATTCCCAAATCCATGAAATCTCACCTTGTCCAAGAGAGTGCTGTCAGGCTGTGGCGTCGTGCGAGCGCGCGATGGTCAGCGCGGCGTTCACCAGGGCCAGGTGGCTCAAGCCCTGCGGGAAGTTACCCAGAAAGGACCCATCCGAAGCATCGATCATTTCGCTGTACAACCCGACGTCGTTGGACAGCTCCACCAACTGGTCCATCAGGGCCTTGGCCTCGTCGTCCCGGCCGACACACGACAACGCCGACACCCGCCAGAAGGCGCAGGCCACGAACGTCACCTCTTCCTGGGCGACTCCGCTGTAGCGGTACATCAGGGGCCCCGTACCGAGCTCGTCGACGAGTGCATCGATGGTCGACGAGAGTCGTTCTCCACGATCGAAATCCATCTCGGCGGCCAGCAGGACCGACGCGTCGAGCCCGTCGGCACCCGGGTAGGCGAGGTAGGCCTGCCGCTCGTCGGACCAGCACTCGGTTTCGATGTAGCGCCGAATGCATTCTTTCTCGGCTTTCCATCGATCCGGAATACCGGGGATCTCTCCCGCTTCCGCCAGGTGCACGGCGCAGTCGAGCGCCTGCCAGCAACCGAGTTTGGAACTGGTGTAGTGCTGCTCTTCCTCGAGCTCCCAGATACCGGCGTCTTTGCGCTGCCACGAATCACACGCCTCGTCCGCGATGGACGCCAGCAGTCGGCCGGTCTGCGCGTCGAGGATGTTCCCCGCGTCGACGTACTGCCGGATGATCGAGAACAGGTCGCCGAAGATCATCAGCTGGAGTTGATCCGCCGCGGCGTTGCCGTTCACCACCGGCCCGATGCCTTTCCAGCCGGGTACGTCGGGTTGTTCTGTCCCGCCCGGCAATTCGCCGCCGAGGGTATAGAAGACGTTGACCAACGGGTCATTGGAGCGGATGACTTTCAGCAACCACGCCACCGCAGCATGGATCTCTTCACGAAGACCGAACCGCTGCAACGCACGAATGGTGTAGGCAGTGTCGCGAACCCACGCGTAGCGGTAGTCCCAGTTCTTGCCACCGGTCCGGTTCTCGGGCAGTGAGGTTGTCGCGGCGGCGGCAATGGCACCGGACGGGCTGTGCAGCAACAGCTTCAGTGCCAGGGCACTGCGAGCAACGTGCTCGGCCCATGGCCCCTCATAGGAGAACTCGTCGGACCACACCCGCCAATTGGCGATGGTCCGGTCGATTCCCTCGTCGACGTGCTGCGGATCCGGTAGCGGCAGCGGTTCGTTCTCGGTGCCCACCACGCCGAGTACGTGCCGGGAGCCCGGCTGGGTGGTGAAGACACCGCTGATGTCGCGGTCGGCGAGCCGCACGTTCTCGATACCCAGTGTTCTTACCGCCAAGGTCAATCCGTCGACGCGCAGGACGGTGCCGTGCTCGGTGTCGTACGCCCACGGGGACGCGACACCGAGCATGGTGCCCGGCGCGACCGCCCACGTCAGCTCGACTTCGCCGTCGAGACCGTCGACGCGACGCGCTAGCTCCACCCAGGGCAACCGTCCGGCGACACCGGTGTTGAGCGAGTCGGTGATCCGCACGGTGCCGGAGTCTGTACGGAACGTGGTGCTCAGAACATTTGTACCGGAGACGAATTCGCGCTCGACCGTAAATTCTTCCCGGGGCGCGAGTTCGATGTAGCCGCCGTGTGGGGCGTCGAGCAGGGCCGCGAACGGCGGCGGTGAATCGAGATTCGGAACCGGAAACCAATCGATGCGCCCGTCGTCGGCGATCATCGCCACGGTCCGACCGTCACCGATCGCGCCGTAGCTCTCGATGGGGACGTAACCGTCGACCCTGGGGTGCGGCTTGCGGAACTCGCTCAAGCACTTGCCTTTTCGTTGGAGTAGATGGGACTGTTCTCGATGTTCGCCAGCAGATCGGCGGGATCGTCGAACACGGCTACTGCGCCCGCGTCGAGCAATTCGCTGCGCGAGATCCCGCCGCTCAAAACACCGATGCCGCGCACTCCCGCGCGTCCGGCCGATTCGATGTCCCACACACTGTCGCCGACCATCAGGGCACGCTCCGCTCGAACACCGGCACGCTCGAGCGCCACCGCGACGATGTCCGGCTCGGGCTTGGCCACGTCGGCATCTTCACCGGACGTCACGACGGCAACCGAGTCCTCGACGTCGAGCAGGTCACGTAGAGTCGCGAGCTCGCTTTCGGGGGCCGAGGTCGCGAGTACCACGGTGACTCCGCGAGAGCCCAAGTCCGCCAACAGTGCACGGGCACCCGGCAGCACTTCGAGATCCGACGAAGCGTCGGCGTAATACTCCCCGTGCAGTTTTTTCGCTTCCTGCGCCACCGCACTGTCGGCCGACCCGACGAGCGCCTCCAGCAGCTTCGATCCGTCCATCCCGATGCTGCGGTGAATGCGCCACGATGGAACGTTTCGGCCGGCCTCCCGGAACGCGCGGGACCACGCGTCCACATGTACGTAGTTGGAATCGACGAGCGTGCCATCGATGTCGAACAGGACAGCGTCGACCGTCGGCGTGGAAACAGGCATGTTCGTTGAATACCCATGGTCGATACACGCAAACAGTCGGCGGAGAAAACAACAGGCCCCTCGCAGTACGCGAGGGGCCTGTCGAGGTGAAGAAGCTCAGCTGGCTTGAGCCTGCCACATCCAGTGCAGCTGCTCGAGTCGCGCCGTGATGGCAATGAGCAGGTCCTGCGTCACCGGGTCGGCTTCCGCGGTATCGGCGACACGTCCGCGAAGACGTTCGACGACGGCGGCGATGTTGTCGACCACGGCCGGTACGACCTCACTGTCCTGAGTCCACCCGGAACCGAAGCCCTTGGTGCCCGCCGTCGAGGAGACGGTGGCTGCGCGGCCGTCGGGGCTCACTCCGATAGCAGTCGCACGCTCGGCCGCCTGGTCGGTGAATTCACGTGCAGCAGTGACCAGTTCGTCGAGCTCGAGGTGCACGGAACGGAAGTTCTTGCCGATCACGTTCCAGTGAGCCTGCTTCGCGATGAGCGAGAGGTCGATGAGATCGACCACGGTTCCCTGGAGCGCATCGCCCGCGATCTTCTGCTGGCCTGCGTCGAGAGTGCTGGTGATGGGGTTCGTCATGATGTGGCCTCCCTGCCGTTGGACGACGGTATGCATCGCACACCATTATTGTTCTTTCGTCTGTACTGCACAACGGCAGGTCGACACACATAATTCCGGATCGACGGCACCGTCGCTGTGATGCCGATCCCGTCGGTCAGACCTTGGCGGCCTCGTCGGCAGGATCGTCGATCGCGCCGGCACCGGTGGTCGGTGCAGTCTCGTTCTGCTGCGACCGAACACCTTCCTCGACCTTCTTGCCGATCTCGGGGTCGACGTTGGTCCAGTACTCGAACACTCGGCTCAGAACGGGCTCGCTGACGCCGTTGAGGACGTGTCCGACGATGTTTCCGACCAGACGCTCACGCTGCGCGTCGTCCATCGTCTCGCGCACCAGGTTGCCGGCCTGGACGAAGTCGCCGTCCTCCGGGTGCTCGATGTAGCCGGTGCGGACGAAGCGAGGCTCGAAATCCCATGCTCCGTCGTCGCCGTACTTGTTCGTGTCCGCCGACGGGCCGCCGAAGGAGTTCGGGGCGTAGACGGGCGTCTCCGGGGAGTTGAACGAGTACCGCATGTTGCCGTCCTTGGAGTACGAGTTGACCTCGGACTTCGGGGCGTTGACCGGCAGCTGCGCGTAGTTCGCTCCGATGCGGTACCGGTGTGCGTCGGCGTAGGAGAAGACACGGCCGAGCAGCATCTTGTCGGGGCTGAAGCCGATGCCGGGCACGGTGTTGGACGGCTCGAACGAACTCTGCTCGATCTGAGCGAAGAAGTTCTCCGGGTTGCGGTTCAAGGTCATCTTGCCGACCTCGATCAGCGGGTAGTCCTTCTGCGACCAGACCTTGGTGAGGTCGAACGGGTTGTACTTGTAGTTCTCGGCGTCGTCGTACGGCATGAGCTGCACCTTGAGGGTCCAGCTGGGGAAGTCGCCGTTCTTGATGGAGCCGAAGAGGTCCTGACGGTGGTGGTCAGGGGATGTGCCGGCGACCTCGTCCGCCTTGTCCTGCGTCAGGAAATCGATGCCCTGGTCGGTCTTGAAGTGGAACTTCACCCAGGTCTTCGTGCCGTCCTCGGCGATCAGCTGGTAGGTGTGCGAACCAAATCCGTCCATGTGGCGGAACGACTTCGGGATTCCGCGATCACCCATGAGCCAGGTCACTTGGTGGGCGGATTCCGGCGAAAGCGTCCAGAAGTCCCACTGCATGTTGTTGTCACGCAGGCCGGAATCGGGCATGCGCTTCTGGCTGCGGATGAAGTCCTGGAACTTGAGCGGATCCTTGACGAAGAAGATCGGGGTGTTGTTGCCGACCAGATCCCAGTTGCCCTCGTCGGTGTAGAACTTCAACGAGAAGCCGCGCGGGTCGCGCCAGGTGTCGGGGCTACCCTGCTCGCCGGCGACGGTGGAGAAGCGCGCCAGCATCTCGGTCTTGGCACCGGGCTGCAGCACCTTGGCCTTGGTGTACTTGCTGATGTCACCGGTGATCTCGAGTTCGCCGAACGCGCCTGCACCCTTGGCGTGCACGACGCGCTCCGGGACCCGCTCACGGTTGAACTGCGCCATCTTTTCGATGAGGTAGTGATCGTGCAGGAGGATCGGACCCTGCGTTCCGGCGGTGAGCGACTGGTCGTCGCTGGGTACGGGAATACCCGAGTTGCTGGTGGTCGGCTTATTGATCGGCTTGGTCATACGAAGCCTCCTGATGGCTGGAGTAGAACCGGGAGGGCTGTCCCGGGGATGCACTGCACGGCCGGACGCTGGACCGCGTTCTCGAAGAGAATGCCTCGCGCGGCCGTGGCATAAACCCCGGGTACGACGACGTCTCCACGCCCAAGCATGCCATCAATCTGGACTAAGTCAAGAAAAGGCCCACTTTCAGCGAACCAGCTGCGCTTCGCCGGTCCGCATCGAACCCGACACGATCTGCAATCCGAAATACGTGCCCGACGGCATCCATCGGCTCAAGGTCGGTCCCGTGGCTTCCACCCGAACCCGAGCCAACCTGGCCTTACCTTTCAGACGGGCAACACCGACGGCCGAGCCGCCATCGACGGGCTGCGCGAACCCGATGGACCCGAGCATCGGAAATTGCGGTCCGTAGCCGCGAGAATCGGAATGCACCGACCATTCACCGCTGCTCACGCCGGCCTTGCCCAGCACATCGCCGTCGAAATCGGCCAGCACCTTGGGCAGGTGCCAATTGGTCCTACCGCCGTGCACGGACGTCGCGGAATCCACGGCGATGAACGGAACCGCCATCCGCGGGATCCTCCCCACGTCCCGGCGCAGCACCGGGCTGGCCAGTATCTCGCGGTAGGAGCCGACAGGTGACGTCACGTAGTCGACGACCATGCACATCGTGATCGGCAGCGTCTTCGCGCCGGTAGGCGCGAAATCCGACGACCGGGAACGATGCCACCAGATCGTGGCTCGGACGTCGGCCGGCCACGGTGCCGCCGGGCTGACCGGCCAGTCGGTGCGCTCGGTCTCGGATTCGGCCACACTCCACATCAGGAATCCCTCCCCACCACGGTCAACGGAAGACGCAGCGCACCCGGCGCGGACACCGGCACCACCGGGCGGACCGGCTGGGTGGGGGCCACTTCCTGGTACTCGCTACCCGCCGCGGGGCGCTTGTCGGGCTCACCCTTGTTGGGCCACAACGCCATTGCACGCTCGGCCTGCGCGGTGATGGTCAGCGACGGGTTGACACCGAGGTTCGCGCTGACAGCGGAACCGTCGAGCACGTGCAATCCGTCGTAGCCGTAGACACGTTGATAGCCGTCGATCACACCGGTCTTCGGTGAGTCACCGATGGCGCAGCCGCCGAGGAAGTGCGCGGTCATCGGAATGTTGACGATCTCGGCGATCGACCCGCCCGGGTCGCCGCCGATCTTGTCGGCGAGCAACCTGATCGCCGTATGTCCCTGCGGAATCCACTGCGGCGGTGGATCGCCTGCACCGGGCCTACTGGTGAGCCGGCGACCGAACGGACCCTTCTTCGATCCGAGTTCGAGCGAGTTGTCGTCGGTCTGCATGACCAACGCGATGACGGTGCGCTCCGACCATCGATGAACCGACAGGCTCCGCACCGCAGCGCCGGGATGGCGCAACGCGACCCCGAGCGTCTTGAGTACCCGCGGCATCTTGCCTCCGCCGTCACTCAGCACGGTCTGCAACAGGCCGATGGCGTTGCTGCCCTTGCCGTATCGCACTGGCTCGATGTGGGTGTGATCGTCGGGATGGAACGACGACGTGATCGCCACACCCTCGTGATAGTCGACCTCACGGCCACGCGCGGTCGCGGCGAGGACTGCCTCGGAATTGGTGCGTACCAGCGAGCCGATCCTGTCCGACAATCGCGGCAGCGAACCCTTCTCCTTGGCTGCGAGCATCAACTTCTGGGTGCCGTAGGTGCCGGCCGAGAAGATGACCTGATCGGCGGTGATGGTCTTCTCCTTGCGGCGCAGCTTCCCGCCGGTCCGACGTGTCACCACGTCGTAGCCGTCACCGTTCGGCCGCACGTCGACCACCGTGGTCAACGGAAGAACATGTGCACCTGCGTGTTCGGCCAGATAAAGGTAGTTCTTGACGAGTGTGTTCTTGGCGCCGACGCGGCAGCCCGTCATGCACGATCCGCATTCGGTGCAGCCGGTGCGCTCGGGCCCGACACCACCGAAGAAGGGGTCGGGTGCAGTCTTGCCACGGTCACCGAAGTAGACACCCACCGGAGTCGAGGTGAACGTGTCGCCCACCCCCATGTCCTCGGCCACTTCCTTCATGACCTTGTCCGAGGGGGTGATCGTTGGATTGGTCTCGACACCGAGCATCCGACGCGCCTGGTCGTAGTACGGATTCAACTCGCGTTGCCAGTCGGTGATCGAACCCCACTGTGGGTCCTCGAAGAACTTCGCGGGCGGTTGGTACAGCGTGTTCGCATAGTTGAGCGAGCCACCCCCCACGCCGGCCCCTGCCATCACCAGTACATCGGGCAGCAGGTGGATACGTTGCACGCCATAGCAACCCAGCGCCGGAGCCCACAGGTACTTGCGCAGCCGCCAGCTGGTCTTGGGCAGCTCGTCGTCCTCGAAGCGGCGACCGGATTCGAGAACCGCCACCCGATAGCCCTTCTCCACGGCCCGCAGCGCGGCCACGCTTCCGCCGAAACCGGAGCCGATGATCAGTACGTCGTAGTCGCTCATGCGGAAACCACCTTCTTGTCTGATTCACGAGTGTCGGAGACGAGTCGATAGTTCGAGGTGTCGAACGATCGCGTCTTGTTGCGGAACCGGAATGTGTAGGTCGGCCACATCGTGGAGTTGCGTCCGTTGGCGTCGAGATACCAGCTCGAGCAGCCGCCGGCATTCCACACGGTACCGTCGAGGGACGAGTCCACCCACGAGTTGTGCTGCTGCTGAGCGGATTCGGACACCTCGACTGCAGCGGCCCGATGATCCCTCATCTCACTGAGCGCGGAGACGACGTAATTGGCCTGCGATTCGAGCATGTACACGATTGAGCTGTGCCCGAGGTTGGTGTTGGGGCCGTACATCAGGAACAGGTTCGGGAACCCGGCAACCGTGGTACCCAGGTGAGCCTGCGGACTACCACCCCAACTCTCTGCGAGGGTACGACCGTCGTTGTCGCGCAACAGATGTGAGACCGGCGGTTCGGTAGGGGTGAACCCCGTCGCGAAGATGATGGTGTCCACCTCGTAGGTGCGGCCCGAGGCGTCGACGACGCCGTTCTCGGTCACCGACGTCAGGCCCGATGTCACCAGATCGACGTCGGGTCGATCCAGCGTTCGCAGCCAATCATTGGACAGCAGAAGACGTTTGCAGCCGGGGGCATAGTCGGGAGTCAGCGCCGCCCGGGTTGCGGGGTTCTTGACCTGTCGCTTCAAATTGACCTTCGCGAAGGCCTTCACGGCGGGCAACACCCACGGATTGTCGGCCAGGACGGTGACGTACGCCTCGCGGTACCCGTAGATGATGCCGCGAACGGCGCGGTGAGCGGCGGGAACCTTCTCGTACAGCGACCGCTCGAGACGGCCGATGGTGCGGTCCAGACGCGGAATGACCCAGGCCGGTGTCCGCTGAAAGACTGTGAGCCGCTTCGCCTTGTCGACGATCTCGGGCACGAACTGCACTGCAGACGCACCGGTTCCGATGACGGCGACACGCTCCCCCGTGAGATCGTGCTCGTGGTTCCACGTCGCGGAATGAAACACCGTCCCGCCGAACGTGTCGATGCCCGGCACGTTCGGAATCTTCGGCGTCGACAGAGCGCCCGTCGCCGCCACGAGGACTCTGACGCTCGCCGAACCCTGCGAGGTCTCTACGGCCCACCGCTGATCCGCGTCGCTCCAATCGGCCGAGAGCAGTTCACAATCGGTGACGATGCGGTCCCGGAGGTTCAGACGGTCGACCACGGAGCGGAGGTAGTCGAACAGCTCCGGTTGGCGCGCGAAGGTGTGACTCCACTTCGGGCTGGGCGCGAACGAGAACGAGTAGAGCGACGTCGGGACATCACACGCACACCCGGGATAAGTGTTGTCACGCCACGTGCCACCCACGTCCGACGCGCGCTCGATGACGGTCACGTCGGCACTCGGATCGGCGGCGAGGATCTTCGCTACCGCGGCGAGGCCGGCGAAACCGGCTCCGACGACGAGCACGTCGAGTTTCTGGGGCAGTGCAGTTTTCACGAGTCCATCACCTTTTCGGACCAGACGGGAAGGAGCCGATCGCGCAGGTGCGCGTCGGCTTCGGGGGTACGGAACAGAGCCGAGACAGCGAGCCCGCGTGCCAGCTCGACGCTGAGCTCGATGGACTCGGGAGACATGCGGCTACCCATGACGATCTGAGCGCCGCTCTGGATGGCCTCGGCCACGCGTCGTTCGAGCGGAACCATCGCCTCGTGCAGCGCCGGATCGGTGCGGGCCGCGACCCATAGTTCGAGGGCGGCGTAGAACAACGGGCCGGAGAACGCGTCGACGAGGATCTCGGGTCCGCGCTCCGGGTCGGGCTCGGCTTCCAGTATTTCGGAGAGGCGGCGGTCCACGAGATGCTCGACGGCAGCTGTCACCAACGACTCCTTGGTCGGGAAGTGGTGCAGCTGCGCTCCGCGGGACACTCCGGCACGCCGCGCGATCTCTTGCGTGCTGGTCTTGGCAAAACCCAGCTCGACGAGGCAATCGATCGCGGCATCGAGCAACTTCGCGCGGGTCCCCGCGGTGCGTTCGGCCTGCGTGCGGCGGGGGGTCGGCCTGCCGTCGCTGAGCTCTGTGTCGGTAGTCACACTTTGCACAGTAGCCTCAAAACAACAAACAGTCCAGCCTGACTTTAAGTTTTTCCAGGTGTCCGCATAGTGTGTCGGTCCGCTGCCAGTACGGCAGACAGACCGGCGCGAAGGTCGCGCACGAAATACTCCCGCCGTTCGAGCGAGGGGAAGTGACCGCCGGCGTCGGGTGCCTGCCACCGGACGATCTGCCGATATCTTTGCTGAGCCCATGGCCGTGGACACTTCGCGATGTCGCGGGGGTATGTGGTGATCGCCGCCGGGACATCGACGCGGAGGTCGGGGTCCAGCGAGTGATGGCTCTCGTAATAGATGCGGGCCGACGACGCCCCGCTACGGGTCAGCCAGTAGAAGGTGACATTGTCCAATAGTGCTGTGCGGGAGACCGTCTCGAACGGACTGCCCTCGGTGTCCGTCCACTCTGCAAACTTGTCGAGGATCCAGGCCAGCAAACCGACCGGGGAATCTACGAGCGAGTATCCGATCGTCTGCGGCTGGGTCGCCTGCAGTGTTGCGTAGGCGATGCGATCGCGGTCGAATTGTCGGGTGTGCTGGACCCAGCCGAGCTCGTCGGCGGTCAGTCCGTCCGTCGACAACCCGGGTGGCGCTTCGGCGTAGGTCGTGTGGATTCCGATGACATGGTTCGGGAATCGTCCACCAAGGATCGTGGTGACGACGCCTCCCCAATCGCCCCCGTGCGCAAGGAACCGGCCGTAGCCGAGACGACCCATCAACTCGACCCACGCGGCCGCAATCTTCTCCGTGCCCCACCCGGTAGTCGACGGTTTGTCACTGAACCCGAAACCTGGAAGAGAGGGAGCCACGACGTGGAATGCAGGTGCCGATGGATCGGAGGGATCGACCAATTCGTCGACGATGTCGAGAAATTCGACAACACTGCCGGGCCAGCCGTGCGTCATAATCAAGGGAGTTGCGTCGCTCCTCGGTGAGCGCCGGTGCAGGAAGTGGATCCCCACACCCTCGACGGTCGTGCGGAACTGGCCGACTCGGTCGAGCCTCGACTCGAAGGATCGCCAGTCGTATTGCGTGCGCCAGAACTCGATCGCCTTCGTGACCTCGCTGAGCGGGACCCCCTGTTCCCATGCACGCGCACCGGAGACGGTCTCGGATTCGGGCAGCCGCGCCGCGGCCAGCCGTGCGCGCAGATCGTCGAGTTCGGCGTCTGTTGCGCGCCACACGAACGGTTGGATATCGGGATTGTCGACGCTCACCATGCCACTCCCCTGGGATCTATTGAACCGGCTCAGGCAGTTCTAGCAGTCGAGTGGGCCGGCCACAACCGGCTAAGGTGGTTCCATGGCAGCGAGCTACCCCGACTTCCGACCCGGCAACGTGCTGGCGACGGCATTCACCGGAACCCTCACCGAGCGCCGCGGCGATGCCGTCGAGCGAATCCCGGTGCCGGAGCGGCTCGCCGACTGGCTGAATCTCCACGGACTCGGCGTCGGATCCTGTACCGACTCACAGCTCGACGCCGCGCGGGAATTGCGAGAAGCGATCCACCTCGCCGCCACGGCAGCCGCGGCCGAAGACCGACTTCCCGCCTCCGCCGTTCGCATCCTGAACGACTACAGCCTTCGGGGTCGGGCGTCGGCCGTCCTCTCGGCGACGGGTGCCCGGCAGTGGCAGCTGACAGCGGTCACGCCCGTCGACGATGCCCTCGGTGTCATTGCGGCCGACGCAATAGACATCATCGCCGGCGCGCGAGACGGCACGTTGGCGTTGTGCGCGTCCCCCACGTGTCGTGCGGCGTTCTTCGACACCAGCCAAAGCCGAAGCCGAAAGTGGTGCGACATGAATACGTGCGGCAACCGACAGAAGAAAGCACGTATGGCGGCCAACCGTGGCACCACATCAGCGCGCTGACATCGGCCACACTGGTGTTCGCACGCTACTTCGACGAAAGGACGACACCATGACGAGTCACTCGGTACGCCCCGAAGACATCCTTCCCGACGGAGCCGAACGAGCCACGTTCGACGGCCTCCCGATACGGAAGGGCACCGTGGCGGCGTTCGTCGCGAATGCGAAGGCCCTCCGCGGCGTGGAACCCGGAACCGAGGCCCACGACGAAGTGGTCGCGACTCTGAAAGACCTGGCACCACAGCTCGCAGCGATCGGGATATTCGAGGTGTTCGAGCCCCGAGACCCGCAGATCGCGCACCTGGTCCGTGCCGTCGTGCAGGAGAACTGACGCCAGTTTGCCCAGTCACGACGCGGGCAATACCCCGGCCATGCCTCTCCCCTCACACGGCCGCTTCGAGTACTCCCCCATCGTGAATCGACCGCAGTTCGAGTGGCCGGGCGACGCGCGACTCGCGGTGTACGTCGCGGTCAACTGCGAGCACTTCCCGTACGACGACGGGCAACCCGGCCTCGGTTACACGCCGGCGATGGACCAACCGAACACCTACAACTGGGGCTGGCGCGAGTACGGCAACCGCGTCGGCGGCTTCCGCATCGCAGAAACATTGCAGCAGTGCGGCATTCGGCCGACGCTACTGATCAACACCGAGGTGTACGAGCACGCCCCGCAGCTGGCCGCGGCGTTCCGCGGTGTGGGTGCGGAAGTGGTCGCGCACGGCAGGACGAACGCGGTGCAACCGAACGATCAGGACGAGGACGCCGAACGCCGCTCGATCGACGAGGTGACGACGGCTATCGAGCGCCACGAGGGCGCTCCGCCCCAAGGCTGGATGAGCCCCGGTGCCAACCCGAGCCGCGTGACCGAGGACCTCCTCGCGGAGCGCGGTTACCAGTACACGTTGGACTGGCCGGTCGACGACCAACCTGTGTGGCTCGGGACCCGCGGCGGTCCTCTGCTCAGCGTCCCGTATCCCCACGAGATCAACGACCTGCCGATGTTCGTCCATCATCATCAGACCGCAGAAGCGTTCGAGCGCAACATCATCGGCAGCTTCGATGAGCTGAAGGAGAATTCGGCGAGGCAACCGGTAGTGCTCGCCATCTCCGTGCACACCTTTCTGACAGGACAGCCCTACCGACTGCGCCGGTTCCGAGCAGCACTGAAGCACATGACCGACAACAGCGACGGCGTCTGGTTCACCACCCCGGGCGACATCGCGGCGCACTATCGAGGGGTGATACCTCCGCCTGAGGTCGGTCGTCGACCAGTGAGCGACGAATAGACGACCGACGGTCTACCGCGGGGCCGCTGCCGAAGTGAGCCACGCGGGCGGCAGCCGACCGAAGGAATTGGTCGCGGGCGGTGCTCAGGGGGTATGCGAAATCGACACGGGGACGCCGGATGCCAGGCCAGCCCGTATCGGTCGGCAGCACCGTGTTCACCGGAGGACGCGTGGTGAGAACGATTGGTCGCTACACGTCCGGCGCAGGGCTCCGACAGCGCATCGCTCGGCCGTTTGCAGGCGCCAGCAGACTGTTGCGCGATCGATGGGAGGCACCCAGAATCGGGCAGTTGCGATGGGTGCGGCTCGCAAGATGCGAGGCGCGAACGAGATGTGGTGCCTCCGATGTGTCGCGCGGCTGATCTGTAGCGCAACCGAGGCGTCGCGCGGCTGATGTAGGACGAGGTCATCTTCGGCGCAACCGAAGCGTCGGGCGACCGAACCGTGGCGCGACGACGTAAGGCGCGGCTGAAGTGTGCCGCGGCCAACCTGTAGCGCAACCGACGTGTGGTCAGGCTGCGCGCCGTTTTCGTCGGTGGTAGCTGGGGATGGGTTGCCTCGAGGGGTCGACCGATTCGGGTGGGATGGCGTAGGGGTGTCCGTCGTCGCCCATGATCATCTGCCATTCGCCGTGGTGGACGAGGCGGTGGCATTCCCCGCAGACGAGCGCGAGGTTGTTCAGATCGGTGTGGCCGCCGTCTTCCCAGAATTTCACGTGGTGGGCTTGGCACCACTGAGCGGGTCGGCCGCACATCACGCAGCAGGTATCGCGGATGGTCAGCGCGATGCGTTGGTCCTCGCTGGCGAGTCTGGTGGTCCGTCCGAGCGCGAGCGGGACACCGTTGTCGTCGACGATGACGGGGGTCAAGTCTGCGTCGCAGGTGACGAGCTCGACGAGGGAGCGACTGATCGGGCCGGTCCAATCGAAGTGGAACGGCCAGTCGACGTCACCCGGCTCGGGCGCAGACTTCCGCCCGACACCAACATCACCGGTTGCTGCTGCACCGCGACCATCGGTATCGCCCGGCTCGGGCTCACACTGCCGCCCGGGACCATCACCACCGGTTGCAGCTGCACCGCGACCGTCGGTATCACCTCGTGCGGTGCCATCAGGGCGCGCGCCGTTGTGGTCGTTGTGGTCGTTGTCTTCGTGACGCACAGCATCGTTGCCGGAGCCGACCGTGTCCTGTCGGGCATCGCCGCTCGCGTCGCAGTTGGCCGCATCGGTTCCGGTGGACTGCGTTGTAGCGCTTGGGGTTTGCTCCTTGTTGCCGCGATCGAGCAAGTCCCGCAGGGGAACGATCAGGTGCACCGATGCCCGAGACCCGCCCGCCGACCCCCGGCTACCACCGCGCAGGTGTCGATCGAGAATCTGATCGAGTGCATCGGCCCGGCGCTTCGACGGGCTACGCGGATCGCGCTCACCACCGGGACCGGGCCGAGGCGCCGTCAACGCCGACAACGCGGTCAGCAGCTTCTCCGCCAGCAACCGGTCGGCGTTGCCGCCGAATTGATAGCGGCCATTGGCCAGAGGATGAAGATCGAACCGGTTCAAGTCCGGGTTCTCCGACACCGGTACCGGTGGAACAGGTTCGGGCTGAGCAGGTTCCGGTCCCGGGTTACCGCCGACAGCACCCGACTCTGCACCTTCGCCCTCCGGATCGTCGTTCGAATCCGCACGGTCATTCGAATCGGCACCCGAGGCTTCGGCATCGGCTCGGCTCGCCTGCTCACGTTGTTCCTGCTCGCGGCGTTCCTGCTCTGCCTTATCGTGTCGGGCGCGGGCGTCCTCGGCCGCGGAATACGCCAGTGCCTGCGCGCGTGAGGTGACCTGACCGGCGGTGCGCCGCAGAGCCGTCTCGAGTAGCTCGGCGACGACAGCGTCGCGATGGTCCTCGTCCAAGGTCGGATCGGCCACCATCACGGTGGCGTAGCCGTCGGCGATCGCCGAGGCGTGCGCGGCATGGATGTCACCGCCGGCGAGGGCGTCGAGCACGCTCGGCCACTGAGTGAGCCACTGCCCGACTTCCATCTGGTGGCCGGCGGATCCGTCGGTGATCCGGACCGATCTCGCGTACCAGCGGGTGACGGACGAGTGTCCGAGTTTCATCGCCAAGCCGCGTCGGTCGATCTCGGCCAGCAGTGTCAATCTGGTTGCTGCGAGAGCATTTTCGAGGGAGGTCACGTCGGCGAGCTCGGAGACCGATTCCTGGTCGCCGAGCTCGAACACATCCCCCCATGTCTTCACACCACGAAAGCTATACCCACCCACCGACAGACTTTTCCGATGACTCGGCTACAACGCACGCATGCTGTTGTTCCGGGCATTGTGGGTGAGCTCGGCCAGGCCGAGCTCTTCGAGGAGCGGCGGTAGGTACATCCCGAACCGCCCGCGGTATCCGTTCCGAGTCCGTACCAACCGCCGACCGGGTTGTCCGGCGAGCGCCCCCACGCTTCGACCGTGTCCGGTGCCGCCGGCTTCTTCTCGTCTGCGGCACCGAGCAGTACCCAGTCGGCACCTTCGGTGAGCCAGCCGTGCAAATCTTCGACGGCCTCGATGCGGTATCGCAGTGTCGTCGATCCCACCTGGCATACGAGGGCCGCCGGCTCGAGGTCGGGATCGCGATACATGGTGTACGCCGAGGTCCCGGGGGCGGTCGTGAGAGCCCAGGGGTCGGGTTTGGTTCCACTGGTCATGTCCGGGGTCCGTTCGGTTGTCGCAGTCAGCCGATGGGCAGAAAGCTCGACCGAGCACGGTGATTGCCTCATACGGCTCGGTCAGTGTGGACCCACCAACGATGAACGCAACCAGCTCCCGACGCGTGCGTTATGGCGCGACGGTGCGGTACCGCAGCATCATTTCGTGGTCCTCGTGATCGAGCATGTGGCAGTGCCACATGTACCCCTGCAGTTCGGTCGGCCCCGGAGCCGGCATGTCGTGACCACCCATATCGTGACCGCTCATATCGTGGCCACTCATATCGCCACCTCCGTGGTGCGAGGCCGGACCCGCGAAGGTGGCGTCGGGATCGAAGCCGAGTTCGTCGGCCGTCGGGAATCGGACCAGGATCTGGGTGACGGTGCCCGGGTACGTGTTGACGGTGTCCTTCCACCCGGCTTCCCAGGTGGCCGGCGGCACCGAAGGACCGGTGAGGAACTTCTCCACCGGCGGAGCCCATTTGGTGCCGAAGGTCGGCCGCGGGAAATCACGTTGGTAGGCGGCGAGGTCGATCGGGATGCGTCCCAACGTCCGAAAGTGCGCCAGGTGCAGGTGAATCGGGTGCGGCTCGACCGTCGTGTTGACGATGTTCCACATCTCCACCGTGCCCTGCTTGGGCATCTCGATGTCCGGGTCGGAGTACCGGAGGTTGTTCAGGTTCATCAGCGTCATGTCCAGGTTCAGCCCACCGGAGGGCTGATTGACGGTGACGGTGCGCGTGAAAGTGGGTGTCGGCAACGCGGGCAACAGATCCGGCTGCCCCTTACCTCCGCGCAACAGGGACGGCATGCCGCCCCGGAACCCCGCCGCGGACGCGACGCGGAACTGGCAGAACATCGGCATCGGGACGGCTCCGAGCGACGCGGCCTGCGCCGGCGGCGGCTCGTCGTTGAGCAACTCGACCAACGCCCCTGCCTCGACGGCTCCGAAGTCGATGAGGATGTCTACGCGCTCGGCGGGTGCGAGTCGGATGCTGGTGGCCTCCACCGGCGCATCGAGCAATCCGCCGTCGTTACCAATGACCCAGAAGCGAAGTCTGTTGGTGAAGAACAGGTTCCACACGCTGTACGAACCGGCGTTGACGAGCCGCAGTCGGTACATACCCCGTGCGACTTCCATCGTAGGCCAGATCTTGCCGTTGACGACACCCACGTCGCCGGTGCCGCCGCCCTCCCACTTACCCTGCGGCACGGTGATATTGGAGCGGATACTCATACTGCCGTCGGGGTTCATGATCTTTTCCTGCAGCACCAACGGCAGCTCGAATTCACCCGAGGGCAGGCCGAGAGCATTGTCGGAGGTGCCGGTGTCCCAGCGATCACGGACGAGGTTCATACCGAGCAGACCGGCGTAGACGTTGATGCGCGTCATCGACATGGCGTGGTCGTGATACCACAGCCCGGCGGCGTCGTTGAGCCCGGAAAAATTGTGCGTCATCGACTCGCCCGGGCGCACCAACATTTCGGAGTGACCGTCGCTGGCCGGTTCGGTGATACTGCCGTGGAAGTGCAGCGCTGTCGGCGTCATCGTGCGGTCCCTCTCGCTCATACCGTGCAGCGAGGTGTCGATGTCGGCGGCGAGCGGATTACCGGCGGTGGTGTTCGAGTACTTCAACGTCCAGGGCTGACCGGTCTGCGATTCGATGGTGGGACCGAGGTAGTCGCACTGGCCGTAGCCGAAGGTAGGCGCGGGCCTGAGATCGGCGTGGAACGTGTGGGTGGCGCTGTGCGCGTCGAGCGAGATCTCGGTACCGCTGATCAGCGGTAACCGCGGCAGTTCGTCACGGAACGGAGTCAGCGGTGGCGAATGGAACAGCAGTGGGCTCTGACCACGGAGGAAGTCGTCGGCCAGTGCTCGACGAGTCGTCGACGCCACCGGGATTGCCGCTGCTCCGGCCGCCACTGCGGCGACTGCCAGCCCACGTAGGGCGGTTCGTCTGGACACGGAGCCGCTCACCCGGCCACCTTCCTCCTGGTTGTGATTGGGCCCATACTATGTGGTGGTCGGCTCCCGCCGTCACCCCACACTCGGATCGTCCGGCACGTTCCTGCCGGTGGAGGGATCTATTTCGTCATGGCAACAATCTCGTTCGAGCGTACGACCAGGCTTTTTCCCGGGTCCGACACCCCCGCGGTGAACGAGCTCGACCTGCATATCGAGGACGGCGAGTTCCTCGTTCTGGTCGGCCCCTCCGGCTGCGGTAAGTCGACGTCGCTCCGAATGCTCGCAGGGCTGGAAGAGGTCAATTCCGGTCGCATCCTCATCGGCGGCAAGGATGTCACCAATTCCGAACCCAAGGATCGCGACATCGCGATGGTGTTCCAGAATTACGCGCTCTATCCACACATGACCGTCGCCGAGAACATGGGGTTCGCCCTCAAGTTGGCGAAGGCGAACAAGGAAGACATTCGCACCCGCGTCGAGGAGGCCGCGAAGCTACTCGACCTCGAGCCGTACCTCGACCGCAAGCCCAAGGCGCTCTCCGGCGGCCAGCGGCAGCGAGTTGCCATGGGGCGCGCCATCGTTCGGCAGCCGCAGGTGTTTTTGATGGACGAGCCGCTGAGCAACCTGGACGCCAAACTGAGGGTTCAGACGCGGACGCAGATCGCTCAGTTGCAGCGCCGACTCGGCACGACGACGGTGTACGTCACGCACGATCAGGTCGAGGCCATGACGATGGGCGATCGCGTCGCGGTGCTCAAAGGCGGTGTGCTGCAACAGTGCGCTACACCCCGCGAGCTCTACCGCACTCCGGTGAACGCATTTGTCGCCGGGTTCATGGGTTCACCGTCGATGAATCTGTTCCGCGCTCCGGTCACCGACGGCGGTGTCCGCCTGGCGGATCAGGTGATTCCGGTGTCGCGGCAGACCCTCGGTTCCGCGACCGAGGTGATGTTCGGTATTCGGCCCGAGCACATCGAGATTGCCGACAGCGGAATTGCTCTCGAGATCGACGTCGTCGAAGAGCTCGGTTCCGAAGCATTCGTGTTCGGACGAGCGGACATCAACGGGAAGTCGGAAACCATTGTCGCTCGGGCCGATTGGCGTAGCCCGCCGGAGAAGGGCGACCGCGTCCACGTCCGCATCGACGACGCGCACGCGCACATCTTCGACGCCTCGGGCGACGGCCTTCGCCTGAACTGATCACCTACGTTGTGCGCGTTTTGCGTAGCTGGAGCTACGCAAAACGCGCACGACGTCAGACCAGCAGTTCGGCGATCTGAATCGTGTTGAGCGCGGCACCCTTACGCAGGTTGTCGCCCGAGACGAACAGGGCCAGTCCGCGGCCCTCGGGGACGCCCGGATCCTGACGGATGCGGCCGACCAGGGAATCGTCGGCGCCTGCGGCTTGCAAAGGCGTCGGCACATCGACCAACGAGACACCCGGTGCGGATGCGAGCAGTTCGCGGGCTCGCTCGACCGACAACGGTGACGCGAACTCGGCGTTGATCGACAGCGAGTGACCGGTGAACACCGGGACGCGCACGCAGGTTCCGCTGACCAGCAGGTCCGGCAGTCCGAGGATCTTGCGCGATTCGTTGCGCAGCTTCTGGTCCTCGTCCGTCTCGCCGGATCCGTCGTCCACCAACGCACCGGCCAGTGGCAGGACGTTGAAGGCGATGGGTGCGACGTACTTGTTCGGGGCCGGGAAATCGACCGACGAACCGTCGTGCACCAGTTTTTCGACGTCGTCGATGACGGCGCGTGCCTGGGTGGCGAGCTCGTCGACGCCGGCGAGTCCGCTACCGGAGACGGCCTGGTAGCTCGAGACGATCAGTCGCTGCAGGCCGGCTTCGTCGTGCAGCACTTTCAGCACCGGCATGGCGGCCATGGTGGTGCAGTTGGGGTTGGCGATGATGCCGCGGGGCGGGTTCTTCGCCGCTTCGGGGTTCACTTCGCTGACCACCAGTGGCACGTCGTCGTCCTTGCGGAACGCGGACGAGTTGTCGATGACGACTGCGCCTGCTGCCGCGAAGCGCGGTGCCTGCTCACGCGAGAGGGTGGCACCGGCCGAGAACAGCGCGATGTCGATGCCGGTGAGGTCGGCGGTGGAGGCGTCCTCGACGATGATCTCCTCGCCGCGGAACGGCAGCTTCTTGCCCGCCGAGCGCGCGGAGGCGAAGAATCGAACGGTGTCGGCGGGAAAGTTGCGCTCCTCCAACAGTGTTCGCATGACGGCACCGACCTGGCCGGTGGCTCCTACGACTGCAACTGTGGTCATGATTATCGTCCTGTTCCCGCGTGTACCACGGCTTCTTCGTCGCCGCCGAGGTCGAAGGCGGCGTGCAGCGCGCGTACGGCGTCGTCGAGCTGGGTGTCGCTGCACAGCACCGAGATACGGATCTCGGAGGTGCTGATGAGGTCGATGTTGATGCCGGCGTCGGCGAGGGCCTCACAGAACGTCGCGGTGACGCCGGGGTGGCTCTTCATGCCGGCACCGACGAGCGAGACCTTGCCGATGTGATCGTCGTAGAGCACCTGCGCGAAGCCGATTTCGGCCTGCAGCTTGGTGAGCTTCTCCACTGCAGTGGGGCCGTCGGCCTTGGGGCACGTGAAGGTGATGTCGGTCTTGCCGGTGTCGATCTTGGATACGTTCTGCAACACCATGTCGATGTTGATCTCGGAATCGGCTACGGCGCGAAAGACCTTGGCGGCGTAGCCGGGGGTGTCGGGTAGACCGACGACGGTGACCTTCGCCTCGCTGCGATCGTGTGCGACGCCGGTGAGAATTGCTTCTTCCACTGGAATGTCCTCCATAGATCCGGAGACGATCGTTCCGGGTTTTGTGGTGTACGACGAGCGCACGTGTACGGGAACGTTGTAGCGACGGGCATATTCGACGCAGCGCAGCATGAGCACCTTCGCCCCGCAGGCGGCCATCTCCAGCATTTCCTCGAACGAGACGGTGTCGAGCTTCTGGGCGTTGGGCACGATGCGCGGATCGGCGGTGAAGATGCCGTCGACGTCGGTGTAGATCTCGCAGACGTCCGCGTTCAGTGCTGCGGCGAGCGCGACGGCGGTGGTGTCGGAGCCACCGCGACCGAGCGTGGTGACGTCCTTGCTGTCCTGGCTGACGCCCTGGAATCCGGCGACGAGCACGATCGAACCCTCGTCGAGTGCGCTGCGCACGCGGCCGGGGGTGACGTCGATGATCTTGGCGTTTCCGTGCACGCTGGTGGTGACGACGCCTGCCTGGGAGCCGGTGAACGACCGCGCCTCGGCACCGAGCGAGTGAATGGCCATCGCGACCAGCGCGTTGGAGATGCGCTCACCCGAGGTGAGCAGCATGTCCATCTCGCGGGCAGGCGGGGCCGGGCACACCTGCTGTGCCAGGTCGAGCAGTTCGTCGGTGGTGTCGCCCATTGCCGATACGACGACGACAACGTCGTTGCCCGCCTTCTTGGTCTCGACGATTCGTTCAGCGACGCGTCGGATACGTTCGGCGGTCCCCACCGACGATCCACCGTACTTCTGGACGATGAGAGCCACGCGTATTACCTCCGCTGGATAGCCGACAACCGTTCGATTGTCCGCGGGTCACCTTACCGAGCGAGCGGCCCGAACAGTGGTTCGGGTAGCTCCGAGCTGGGATTTCAGGGTGGTCTGCCTGCGGCTTCGCCTGTCTTAACATGTTCGAGTGACCGTTCCAGAACATCTCCCACCACCGCCGGCCAGAGGTCTGCGGGTGCTCTTCGGGCTGCCCGCTGTCGGCCGTCGATGGCCGGGCGGTCTGCGTTCGGCGCTGGCGTTCGGTGTTCCGGCGATCCTGGCGTGGCTGCTCGGATTCCACACCGAGGCATTGCTGGTGGTCTCGGGCAGTTTCGCAGTGATTTACGGCGAGGGTCGCCCTTATCGTTCGCGCTGGTGGGTGGTGCTGACCGCAGGTGCCGCGCTGGTCGCGTCGGTGTGGCTCGGCGCGACGGCCGGGCAGCTCGCCCTCGACTTCGGCGAGACCGGGTGGGCCCGGATGATCCCGGTGGCCGTGCTGTCGATTCTTGCGCTCGTCGCGGTCTACGTCGTGGCAGCGCTTCGACTCGGTCCACCGGGAGCCTTCTTCTTCGTGCTGGTGTGCGCGGTGGCGTCGTACCTCCCTGCCGCTGACATCAGCGCAGCCCGTGGTGCCGTCTGCGCGGCGATCGGTGTCGCGTCGGCGCTGGTGATCGCGATGTCGGGGGTAGTTCGAGACCCGAGGGGGCCCGAACGAACTGCCGTCGGCGCGGCGGTGGCCGCCATCGAGAAATACACCACATCGCCGACGCCGTCCGTGGCCGATCGACATGCCGCTGCCTCCCGTCTGCACGCGGCGTGGGCCGCGGTGTACGAGGCCGGATCGGCTCGGTTGGCCTCGCGTCCGGCGCTCGTACAAACCCTGTTCGACGCGCATCGCGCGTTTGCGATGAGCACGTCGGCGCGGGCCGGCACACTGCCCGATCCGGACGCCGCCGTGGAATCGCCACAGGACCAGCTGCCGCTGGCTCGCCCCAGCATCGGGTATCGGTTGCGGCGGTCGTTGCATCGCGACGCACACGCGGCGTCCACGGCGATCCGGGTGTTCTGCGCGGCGGCAGCTGCGGGCGGGATCAGTGTGGCGCTGGATCTGAGCAGGCCGGATTGGGCGATCCTCGGCGCGGTTCTGGTGCTTCAACAGGGCCCGGATCGCGTCCATGGGACATACCGCGGCATGCAGCGACTCGGCGGCACTCTCGCCGGGGTGGTGTTGTTCTCGGCAATCTATCTCTCGCCGCTCACCGGTCTTGCGGTGATCGTGGTGCTGATGGTGCTGCAGTTCGCGATCGAGGTCAGCGTGGCGCGCAACTACGGTCTCGCCGTCACGTTCATCACCCCGCTCGCGTTGTTGATGGGCACCATCTCGCATCCAGGTGCCCCTCTCGGCGGCATCGTGGTGGATCGGGTAGTCGAGACCGCAGTGGGGGTTGCTCTCGCGTTGGCGGTGCTGTGGTTGTTGTTACCGGGCGCTTTCAGACGAGCGCTCCTGTGGTCCGATCGGCGAGTTCTGGACCTGACCGCCCGACTGCTGACGACACTGCGAACCGAGAAGGTAACGGCAACAACTACTTTGACGCTTCGACGGGACGTGCAGTTCGAGCTGGTCGGCGCAGCGCTCGCGGGAGCCGAAGCGGCGCACAACGATCGCCGCTGGGCGCACAACGATCGCCGCTGGGCGCACCGCGTGTGGGCCCAGCACGCAGAGGTCGATCACCTCGGATACGAACTGCTCGCACGGTGTTGGACGGCCGCCGATGTCGGACGACTGAACGACATCGAGCAGTGGCAGCGCAGGCACGACGCCGTCGCCGAAAAAGTCGACTCTCGAACCCTGGGGTAGGTGGTCGGTCTGCGGTAGTACACTCAGCCCATGCTGCGAGCTCTCCTTCTTAACAGCCGCGACGGGGTCTGAGACCAGACTGGCTTCCCGTCGCGGGGTTCGTTGCGCCGGTCGAACACATTGTTTTGATCTGTACGGAGAGACGAAGACCATGTCACCAGCCGACGCATTCACCTCGGGATCTCGCACCATCACCCCGCCCTCGCGGCCCGCACCCAGCGACCAGCCCGCGTGGAACACCCAGAAGAACTCCTCGATGCCCACGTTCCGCTATCGGCCGTTCGCTGAGGAAGTGGAAGCAGTCACCCTCCCCGACCGCACGTGGCCGGACAAGATCATCGACCGAACACCGCAGTGGTGTGCAGTGGATCTGCGCGACGGCAACCAGGCCCTGATCGATCCGATGAGCCCGGCCCGCAAGCGCCGCATGTTCGATCTGCTGGTCCGGATGGGGTACAAGCAGATCGAGGTCGGCTTCCCGTCGGCCAGCCAGACCGACTTCGATTTCGTCCGCGAGATCATCGAGGACGGCGCGATCCCCGACGACGTCACCATCCAGGTTCTGACGCAGTGCCGTCCCGAGCTGATCGAGCGCACGTTCGTCGCCTGTGAAGGCGCTCGCAGCGTCATCGTGCACTTCTACAACTCGACGTCGATCCTGCAGCGCAAAGTGGTGTTCCGGGCCGATCGCGACGTCATCAAGAAAATCGCCACCGACGGTGCCCGCAAGGTGCTCGAAGAAGCAGCCAAATTCCCCGATACCGATTGGCGCTACGAGTACTCCCCCGAGTCCTACACCGGCACCGAGCTCAGCTACGCCAAGGAGGTGTGCGACGCGGTCACCGCGATCATCGATCCCACACCCGAGAAGCCGCTGATCCTGAACCTGCCCGCCACCGTCGAGATGGCAACACCGAATGTCTACGCCGACTCGATCGAGTGGATGAGCCGCAACCTCGACCGCCGCGACAGCATCGTACTGTCGCTGCACCCGCACAACGACCGCGGAACCGGCGTTGCCGCAGCAGAACTCGGTTACCAGGCCGGCGCAGACCGCATCGAGGGCTGCCTGTTCGGCAACGGCGAGCGCACCGGCAACGTCTGCCTCGTCACGCTGGGACTGAACCTGTTCACCCGCGGTGTCGATCCGCAGATCGACTTCTCCAACATCGACGAAGTGCGCCGAACGGTGGAGTACTGCAACCAACTTCCCGTCGCCGAGCGTCACCCCTACGGCGGCGATCTGGTCTACACCGCTTTCTCCGGGAGCCACCAGGACGCCATCAACAAGGGCCTCGACGCAATGAAAGTCAGTGCGGACGAACAAGGTACGGACATCGGCGACGTCACGTGGCAGGTTCCGTACCTGCCCGTCGACCCGAAGGATGTCGGCCGCACCTACGAGGCCGTCATTCGCGTCAATTCCCAGTCGGGCAAGGGTGGCGTCGCGTACATCATGAAGTCCGATCACGGACTGAACCTGCCGCGTCGCCTGCAGATCGAGTTCTCCCAGGCCGTGCAGCGCATCACCGACGGTGAGGGCGGCGAGGTCTCGCCCAAGGAGATGTGGGACGTCTTCGCCGAGGAGTACCTGACGCCGATCCGGCCGCTCGAACGCATCAAGCAGTCGGTGGTTGCGGCCGAGCACGACGGCGGCACCGACACGATCACCGCGACGGTCAAGGTCGACGGCGTGGAGCAGGAGATCTCCGGCTCCGGCAACGGGCCCCTCGCTTCCTTCGTCGACGCGCTGTCGACCATCGGCTACGACGTCAGCGTCCTGGACTACTCCGAGCACGCCATGTCCGCGGGCGACGACGCCCAGGCTGCGGCCTACGTCGAAGCCTCGGTGACCTCGCCTGCGGGCGTCGCCACCACCGTCTGGGGCGTCGGCATCGCGACATCGATCACCACGGCGTCACTGCGCGCCGTCGTCTCGGCCGTGAACCGCGCGCTGCGCTGAGTTATCCGCTCGACGAAAAAGCCGCCCATTCGTTGCGAATGGGCGGCTTTTCGGTGTCGACTTCGTTACTCGGTCGATGCGGCGTCGGGTGCTCGCCGCTCGTAGATCCATAGGAGCAGAGTGAAGAGCGATCCTGCTACCAGTGCGCCTACCACTGACGTCCACACTGCGTCATCGTTCAGAAGCACCGTCATGAAGAAGAACAGGACGGTGAACACTCCACTGCGCAGGACTGATGTCATGACATCTCCCCTAGTTCGCATCGGCCAGGATCGTTACTCACGCTAATTCAAATCCAGGGAAAGGGGAAGCCCTCAACCGACGTCATCGCCGGTACGCCGCGTGGGTTAATCATTCTGTCGTCGAGGCACCAGCAGCATGGCCAAACGTCAGGTCGCTACCCTGCAGCACGCGAATGACCAGCAGGAGGACTACATCAATCACGTCGCCGGACATTCCGCTTCCGAAGAGATCGCACACGCAAAGGCATTGTTGGACAACGGAACCATCGATCAGGACGAGTTCAGGACGCTGAAGGCCAAAGCGCTGTCCTGAACTCTGCTTCCGCTCGGAACGCCTCGAGCACGGCGGCGATCGCCGGTAGTCGACGCGCGCCGGGCCTCGTGGCGAGTTCGTAGATGCGGCCGGCCCGCACACCGGACAGCTGTCGGGGTACCAATCCAGGATGCACGACGGCATAGCGCGGCATCAGCGCCACTCCGTGCCCGGCGGCAACGAGCGTTTCGGTCACTCGAAAGTCATTGATCCGCTGCATCACTCGGGGCTGGACGCCAGTGACAGCAGCAACGGAGAGCAACACGTCGTCCACGGGGAACCCGCCCCTCACGCTGATCCAACGCTCGTCGGTCAGCTCCCTCAGGTCCACTGTTTCGTGCTGTGCCAGTGCATGATCGGGAGGCAGAACCAGATCGATTGGTTCGCGCATCAGGGTCGTCACCTCGATCCGTGGGCCGGCCGTCGACGGAGCCCGATCATCCCGGTGGGTGAGCACCACGTCGTAGTCGGCGAGCAGTTCGGGCACCGAGGATGCGGGCAGATCTTCGTCTCGGGCGTCGATATCGACGTCCGAGCCTGCAAGACGCGTCAGCACTCCGGGCAGAAGCAGAGCGGCACCGGACGGGAACAGTGCCACGCGGACGCGCCCCTGCGGGGAGGCTCGGTAGCGGTCCATCTCTGCCGTGGCTCGGGCGAGGGCAGCGAGAACATCATCGGTGCGCAGCACCAACGCACGCCCGGCGTCGGTGAGGCGCAGCCGACGCCCGTCGGGCTCGAGCAGTGTCACGCCGGCCTCGCGAGCCAGCAACTTGAGCTGTTGAGACACTGCCGACGGAGTCATCGACATCGCGTCGGCGACCGATGCGACGGTTCCGCGGTCGGCAAGTTCGGCGAGGATCCGGAGCCGTTCCACGTTCATGCAGAAAATCTTAACTGTTGATGCGATTATATTCGATTGTGCTGATCATTCGTGCCCGTCACGATTGACGGCATGACCACTCGCGACCGCTTGCTCGGATTGACCGTCGCCGTGCTGTGGGGGCTGAACTTCCTCGCCATCCGCGTCGGGCTCGATCACTTCCCGCCCTTCTTCTTTGCCGCGCTGCGGTTCCTGGTCATCGCCATCCCGGTCGTGCTGTTCGTCCCACGTCCGAACGTCCCACTGAAGTGGTTGCTGCTCTACGGCTTCGGGTTCGGCTTTCTCCAGTTCGCCTTCCTGTTCGCAGCGATGGCCACCGGCATGCCCACCGGATTGGCGTCGCTCGTGCTGCAGTCGTCGGCACCGTTCACCGTCGTTCTCGGCGCAGTTCTGCTAAGCGAACACGTCTCCCGTAGGCAGGCCATCGGCATCGCGATCGCCGTTCTCGGCATGGTGCTCATCGGGTGGGACCGAGCCCAGAACGCCACCCTGCTCCCGGTGATCCTCACCCTGCTCGCCGGGCTCGGCTGGGCGTTCGGCAACCTCGGAAACCGTCTCGCGAAATCCGATTCCCCGATGACGCTGATGCTGTGGATGACCGTCATCCCGCCGATTCCCATGTTGGCGCTGTCGGCGGCAGTCGAGGGCCCGACCACCGGATGGCACGCGCTGGCCGAGTCGTTCGGTCCGCAGGGCTGGCCCGGTCTGGTCGCGTTGGCCTACATCGTGATTCCGGCCACCATCATAGGTAGCGGCCTATGGAGCATTCTGATGAGTCGCAACCCAGCCGGCCTGGTCGCACCGTTCTCACTGCTGGTCCCCGTCGTGGGGATCGCCGGTGCGTGGATCTTCCTCGACGAGAACCCGTCCGTGCTGGCACTGATCGGCGGCGTCGTCGTGATCGGCGGATGCCTCGGGGGTATGGCCGCCCGCCGACCCGTCGAAGTGCTGGAGAAAGCGCCGGTGTGAGGGGCGGGAGTGGAGCCTGCGGAACGACCCAGGGGTAGCGGGAGTGGAGCCTGCGGAACAACCCAGAGGCAGAAACCGCCGACGTGAAACTGCATGCTCTTCTGTGCCAGACTCGGCGCATGGTTGAAGTGGGTGAGCGCAGGCGTATCGGCGCACGGGGCCGCGTGGCATTGCGGGCGGCGGAGCTGGCGACGTGGGCCTCCCGCAAGGCGGGCCGAGGTAAAGGCTCGATGATCGGCGGGCTGATCGCACTCAAGATCGACCCGAACATTCTCGGCGGGCTCGGCCGCGGTCGACGCACCGTCATCGTCACCGGCACGAATGGCAAGTCCACCACCACCAGAATGACCGCTGCAGCCCTGGCCACACTCGGCGACGTCGCCACCCAGGCCGATGGCGCGAACATGGACGCGGGCATCGTCGCGGCGCTGCACGCGCACTTCGACGCCGAACTGGCCGCCCTCGAAGTCGACGAGTTGCACGTTCCCCATGTGTCCGACGCCGTCGAACCAGCTGCCATCGTGTTGCTCAATCTCAGTCGCGATCAGCTCGACCGCGTGGGCGAGATCAACATGATCGAACGCAAGCTGCGTGCCGGTCTGGCCAGGCACCCCGAGACCGTCGTCATAGCCAACTGTGATGACGTCCTCGTCACCTCCGCCGCATTCGATGCACCGAATGTCGTGTGGGTCGCGGCCGGTGGAGGATGGGCAGGCGACTCGGTCAGCTGCCCCCGCACGGGCGAACCCATCCTCTGGGAGGGCGAGCACTGGTACAGCACCGGCAGCGACTTCAAGCGTCCGACGCCGGACTGGTGGCTCGACGACGAGAACCTATACGGTCCCGACGGGCTCGTCCTGCCGATGACGTTGTCGCTGCCAGGAAAAGCCAACCGCGGCAACGCAGCTCAAGCTGTAGCCGCTGCTGTGACGCTCGGAGCAAAGGCCGCCGATGCCGTCGCCGCAGCGTCGAGCGTCGACGAGGTCGCCGGTCGTTACTCCACCATCCAGTACGGATCTCATTCCGTCCGAATGCTTCTCGCCAAGAACCCCGCCGGCTGGCAGGAGGCGCTGTCGATGATCGACCCCACCTGCGACGGACTCGTCATCGCGGTCAACGGCCAGGTACCGGACGGTGAGGACCTGTCGTGGCTGTGGGACGTTCGCTTCGAGCACTTCGAGAACGTCGCGGTGGTTGCCGCCGGTGAACGCGCGACCGACCTCGGGGTACGACTGCTCTACGCGGGCTCGAAGCACACCACCGTCGCAGATCCGTTGCAGGCCATTGCCTCCTGCCCGCCGGGACGGGTCGAGGTACTCGCCAATTACACCGCATTCCGTGATCTCGGTCGCGCGCTGGCACGTGAGGTGAAAGATGTCTGAGTCCACCGTTCGCATCGGCCTCGTTCTGCCCGACGTGATGGGCACCTACGGCGACAACGGCAACGCGCTCATTTTGCGACAGCGGCTGCGCATGCGCGATATCGACGCCGAGGTCGTGCAGATCACCCTCACCGATCCGGTTCCCGATTCACTCGACGTGTATACCCTTGGCGGAGCCGAGGATTCGGCTCAACGACTGGCGACGCGTCACCTCACCCGTTACCCAGGATTGCAGAACGCCGCCGCTCGCGGTGCGCCAGTGCTGGCGATCTGCGCAGCCATCCAGGTACTCGGCCACTGGTACGAAACCTCCGCCGGCGAGCGTGTCGACGGGATCTCGCTGTTCGATGTCACCACCGCACCGCAGGCCACACGTTCGATCGGTGAGGTCGTCACCGAACCGGCGCTCGAGGGCCTCACTCAGAAGCTCACCGGATTCGAGAACCACCGCGGTGGAACAACTCTCGGCCTCGATGCGTCCCCCTTGGCCAAGGTCACCCACGGGGTAGGCAACGGCGTCGGCGACGGACGCGAGGGCGTCGTGCAAGGTTCGGTCCTGGGCACGTACATGCACGGGCCGGTTCTCGCTCGAAACCCGGAGTTGGCCGACTATCTGCTGGAGCGGGCACTGGGAACCACTCTCGCTCCACTCGACCTGCCAGAGGTGGCGCAACTCCGCAAGGAGCGGCTCCGCCGCACGTGAACGAAACTTCGTAGCCCACTACGAATTTCCGCTCACAAGGTGCACCGTTCACACGGGTACGACGCGTCGTCCCATCCCTCTCTGACCAGCACCTCGCGGACCTCGCGATACACCCCGCACGGGTCTTGGGTCACTTCGTGCCAGCCGTACATCAACCGCGGCAGGTTATGTAGCTCGGCGGCATTGTCGCGTCTGCGATCGCGAAAGCGTCGTTGCTTGGCAGCGTGGAAGGCCTGGCCGTCGAGTCTGACGATGAGGTCGCAACTCTCGTAGCAAATATCCTCGAAGAGCTGCCTGCCGTCGACGAACACCGGGGCCTGTCGCTGCGCGGCAGGTAGGCCGTGTGCCTGCTCGACGTCGAGCACGTAACGGTGCTCCAGCGCGGAATGAACCCCGTCGCGCATGAGAGCCAGGGTGTGCAGAATCGGCTTCAGGTAGCGCATCGGTCGCCGAGCCCCGATCTTGCGCGTCATGGCCGCAACGTTCACGCCACCCGAGGACATCGTCGAGACCAATGTGATCGTCGCTTGCCTCGACGTCCGCTCCGCGACGACCAGGTCCAGGACCGTGTCGGCAGTGCTCGTGCGCGCAGGATTCGACTCGATACCGATGTGTCCCATGGCACGGGACCGATGGACGACTACACCTGGATGGATTTGCTCGTTGCTCTCCGAGGTGAAGTTCCGCTTGGCGTGCCTCATCGTCGGTGGCCTGCTGGTCGCCGAGCATCCATAGGGAACGGTGACGTGCACGGGCCCTGGCCCGGGCCTGACCCACCCCCACTCCTCGGCGGCGGTACTGTGGCTGAGCAACGCTCCCCGCCCCGCATACAGCAACGCTGCCGACAGCTGCATCTGACGAGTCAGCGGCCCGTTGGTTACCGATATGACTCCACGAAATACCCTCAGCCACTGACCGGTTTCCACGCAATGGTCGATCGAGTCCTTGTTGACGCCGTGCTCGTACATCTGCTTGGTCGTAATGATTCCGTGCTGAGCGTCCAGTAGCCGCTGCCAGGTACCCGCTGGTCTCGTCCTCATGGACCTCAGAATGGTCGATTCGAGGTGACCGCGTCAGAATCTATCCACAGGCTGTGTACAGCTCGGGGTCGTGAGCACAAATTCGACCCCTGCTACGAAGTTCCATGCACGTGCGGCGAAGCCGCTCTCACATTCGTCGACGTCCGGTCAAAGCGCGGCCCAGCGTCAGTTCGTCGGCAAATTCGAGGTCTCCGCCCATGGGCAGGCCGGAGGCGAGGCGGGTAATGGCCAGGCCGGGGAAGTCGCGCATCATGCGGACCAGATACGTGGCCGTTGCTTCGCCCTCGGTGTTGGGGTCGGTGGCAATGATGACCTCGGTGACGTCCACTCCGTCGTCTTGAGTTCCGACGCGGGTCAACAACTCTCGGATACGCAGCTGATCGGGACCCACTCCGTTCAGCGGATCGAGCGCACCGCCGAGTACGTGGTAGCGCCCCTTGAATTCCCGCGTACGTTCCACGGCCTGAACATCTTTGGGTTCTTCGACGACGCAGATCATCGATCTGTCGCGACGCGAATCCGCGCAGATTCGGCACAATTCCTTGTCCGACACGGTTCCGCAGACGATGCAGAACTGCACGCCGTCACGGATACGCTGCAGCGCGCGCATCAGCCGATCCACCTCGGGAGGCTCGACGCCGAGGAGGTGAAAGGCTATGCGCTGAGCACTTTTCGGACCGACCCCGGGGAACTTGCCGAGCTCGTCGATCAGATCCTGTACTGGACCTTCGTACACCGCCTAGAACCCGGGCAGGCCGGGCATGCCACCGAGACCACCAGCGAGGGGGCCCATCTTCTCGCTCGCGACGGCCTGAGCCGCGCGAGACGCATCGGCGATTGCACCGATCACCAGGTCCTGGAGAGTCTCGATGTCCTCGGGGTCAACGACCTTGGGGTCGATGGTCAGACCGACCACCTCACCGGTCCCTTTGACGGTGGCGACGACGAGTCCACCGCCCGCCTGGCCGGTCACTTCGGTCTCCGCGATCTCCGCCTGCGCCGCCATCAGCTGCTGCTGCATCTGCTGGGCCTGCTGGAGGATCGATGCCATGTCGGGCTGCTCACCGGGTTGCACTGTGCCGTCCTCTCGCGTGGGTTCGAAGCGAACACCAGCGTAGCCGCACCTTGGATCGCTGTGATTCACTGCGCGTCGAATCGACATACCGACCTGAGTGTCCACAATTTCGCGGCAGACACGGGATCGCGCCTGCGGTGACGAATAGTGGACACTCAGCGCAGTGCCTTCCGGCGATGCCGCACGACGGTTCGCCCTCGGTAACGAGGATCAGCGTTGCTCCGCGCGATGGTCGTATCCGGCGGGGAGGAGTTCGCCGGCGAGAACGCTGACGAGGCCGTCGGGCGAATCGATGATCACGCGCATAAGGGGGTAGAGGTCGGCAAATATCTGACGATCCTTGCCGCACGGGCTCTTCACCCCGCGCCCGTGATTGCCGACCGCCACGATGTGAGTCGGCTCGGTCGCACCGGCCGCCCGAGCCGCTGCAAGCGCGACGGTCTCTGCGCACGGGCCACCGGTGAAGTGATAGAGATTCACCCCGGCGAAGGTTCGGCCGTCCGCCACTCTCACCGCCGCACCCATCGTGTGGATGCCGTCTTGGCCAGGAACTGCATCTGTCGACGAATCGATTGTGTGCTCGGCCAGTTCGACCAGCGCCCGTTCTCCGTCGGTCACGGGTTGCGCGGAAGCGAAAGTCACCGCGCAATCCTAAAGCCCCGCGGCTGAACATCTGTCACTACTGAACGCACGTATTCTTACGGAATGGATCAGCCGGCGAGTCACTCTTCTCGCAAGCGCCGGGTGACTCCCGAGACCATGGCCGAAGCGGGCATTGCCCTGACTCTGCCGAAAGTCTCGGTGAAGTCGGTGGCTCAGAGCCTGGGGGTGTCGATCGTCGCGATCTACAACAACATCGACGACCTCTGCGCTCTCAAAGCCCTGGTCGCGGAGGAAATTCTGCGCCGGTGGTCGCCTCCGCTTCCCGGTGACGACGAATCGATGCACGACGCCCTGCTGACTCTCGCCTCCGCGATGCGCGAGCTGGTTCACTCCAACCCGGGCATTGCGGAGTACCTGATCGGTCTGACTCCCAGTTCCATCGACGCCCTTCGGATGGCCGACGCCGTACAGACGCGCTACCGACTGCGGTACGACCTCACCCCCAAGCAGGCGACGTGGGCCGTGATCACCGTCGTCGAGCATGCCGTCGCACTAGCAGAGATCGTCTACAACGATGCCCGTCGCGATCGTGAGTACGACGCCGCGATCGCCGCGCGCACCGACCTCGACACCCTGCCCGGGGCCTACGACACGATCGATCGCGGACCCGACGGGATGTTTCTGTGGTCGATGCGCACCGTGGTGGTGGGAACGTTGGCGCTGATCGAGGCGGGAGACTTCGAGCAGGTCTAGATCAACTCGCGACGCAGGTTCTCCAGCGTCGCGGCCTGGATTTTCTTCAGGCCCAGCGGTGCGAACGTCTTCTCGAAGAATCCGCCGATTCCGCCCGCACCTTTCCACTCCGTCGTCGTGGTGACCGCGGTACCGCTGCCGTCCGGGGCCACCGACCAGGTGGTGACCATGGAGGAGTTGGCGTCACGTTCGGTGATGGTCGATCCGGTGACCGAGACCGTCGCGGCGACAGTGCGCACTCGCTTCTCGGTGGCCTGCAGGGTCCACTTTGCGACCGTTCCGTCGCCCTGACCGCCCTGCACCACCTCGTAGTCGCGGTACTGCTGGGGCAGGATGCGAGGGCGCACGGTCTGGTAGTCGGCGAGAGCGGCAAGTACCCGATCCGGTGTGGTGGCGATGGTGACGGAACTGGATGCACTGACCTGAGCCACGGAAACGTTCTCCTTCGATTGCGAACGGGATGTGGATTCATCCTGCCTCGCCGGGCGGCCACATCCGGCATCGCGTCGAGCAGCATGTGGCGTTCGTCACAAAGGATTTTCAAGCGACCGAAAAAACATGCATGATGCAACCATTTTGTCTGAAATATGACGATTTTCCGCCCTGATTCGGCAACAGTTGCGTGAAGTTTCACCGCTCGGACGCCTCGGCCGGTGGATACCACGCGGTACGAGATATAGCGTCTGTACGTGGCTTCAGTAGATGCTCTTCTCGGACGACGGCCAGAACCGAGGGAGAGCGGTTACGCAGCGCACCGGTCGGGCGTCGAGCAGTTGCTTCGCAGCTATCGAGCGATCCCCACCGATGCGACGGTGCGTCTGGCGAAGAAGACGTCCAACCTGTTTCGGGCCAGGACGACATCGAAGACCCCGGGACTCGACGTGTCCGGCCTGAGCAAGGTCATCACCGTCGATCCGGTGGCAGGCACCGCCGATGTCGCGGGCATGTGCACCTACGAGGACCTCGTCGACGCGACACTTCCCTACGGTCTCGCACCCCTGGTCGTCCCCCAGCTCAAAACGATCACCCTCGGTGGAGCCGTCACCGGCCTCGGCATCGAGTCGACGTCGTTTCGCAGCGGGCTCCCGCACGAGTCGGTGCTCGAAATCGACGTCCTCACCGGCAGCGGCGAGATCGTCACCGCAACGCCCGAGGGCGAACATGCCGACCTCTACTGGGGCTTCCCCAATTCCTACGGCACCCTCGGCTACTCCACTCGGCTGAAGATCCAGCTCGAGCCCGTGCTGCCGTATGTCGCGTTGCGCCACCTACGATTCCACGATCTCGTGACCCTTCAGTCCACGATGGACACGATCGTCACCCGACGCGAATACGACGGCATCGAGGTCCAGTACCTCGACGGTGTGGTCTTCAGCGCCGACGAAAGTTATCTCACGCTCGGCGTTCAGACCGACGAACCCGGGCCGGTCAGCGATTACACCGGGGCAGACATCTTCTACCGCTCGATCCAGCACAATTCGGACACACCGAAGACCGATCGGCTGACCATTCACGACTACCTGTGGCGCTGGGACACCGACTGGTTCTGGTGCTCTCGCGCATTCGGGACCCAGAACCCGACAATTCGACGCTTCTGGCCGCGCAAGTATCGACGCAGCAGCTTCTACTGGAAGCTGATCGGCCTGGACCGTAAGTACGACATCGCCGATCGACTCGAGAAGCGCAAGGGAAATCCGCCGCGCGAACGCGTCGTGCAGGACGTCGAAGTTCCGATCGAACACACCGCGGGCTTCGTGTCGTGGTTCCTCGGCAACATCCCCATCGAGCCGTTGTGGTTGTGCCCGTTGCGACTTCGTGAGCCGGCAGCGCCGGGAGCGAATCCGGCACGGCCGTGGCCCCTGTACCCGCTCGAGCCCAAACGCACGTACGTCAATATCGGCTTCTGGTCCTCGGTACCCATAGTCGCCGGTGAACCCGAGGGTGCGGCGAACCGCGCCATCGAGAAGAAGGTCACCGACTTCGACGGGCATAAATCGCTGTACTCGGACGCTTATTACACCGAGGATGAATTCGCCGTGCTGTACGGCGGCGACAGATACGAAGAACTGAAAAAGAAATACGACCCCGAAACCCGATTGTTGGATTTGTACTCGAAGGCGGTGCAACGCAAATGACGACGTTCAAGGACTCAGGTAATCGAACGGCGAACAGCAACCAGAAACTCAAGATCTCCGAGATCCTGGAACTGATCTCCGATGGCAACATTCCACTGCGTTTCACCGCATACGACGGCAGTACCGCCGGACCCGAGGACGCGAGAATCGGACTCAACCTCAAGAGCCCGCGCGGAACCACTTATCTCGCAACCGCTCCCGGCGATCTGGGCATGGCTCGGGCTTACGTCTCGGGCGATCTGGAGGCCACCGGCGTCCATCCCGGCGATCCGTACGAGTTGCTCGCACTGATGGGTGACGAGCTGCACTTCCGTCGCCCATCTGCGATGACACTGACATCGATCGCGCGGTCGCTCGGCTGGGATGTGTTGCGGCCCATCGCTCCCCCGCCCCAGGAGGCGATTCCGCGGTGGCGTCGTATCGCAGAAGGTTTGCGCCACTCCAAGACCCGGGACGCGGAAGCGATCCATCACCACTACGACGTGTCCAACGCGTTCTACGAGATGGTGCTCGGCCCGTCGATGACGTACACCTGCGCCGCGTTCGAGAACAGCGATCAGTCTCTGGAAGGCGCGCAGGAGAACAAGTATCGGCTGGTGTTCGACAAGCTCGGCCTGAAGCCGGGCGATCGTCTGCTCGACATCGGCTGCGGCTGGGGTTCGATGGTGCGCTACGCCGCGCGCCGCGGCGTCCAGGTCATCGGCGTGACACTTTCCCAGGAGCAAGCGTTGTGGGCGCAGAAGGCGATCGACGAGGAGGGCCTGTCCGAGCTTGCCGAGGTCCGGTTCTCCGATTACCGCGACGTAGCCGAGACCAACTTCGACGCCATCTCGTCGATCGGACTGACCGAGCACATCGGTGTCGGCAACTATCCGTCGTACTTTTCGTTCATCCAATCCAAGCTGCGTGACGGCGGTCGACTCCTCAACCACTCGATCACCCGACCGGACAATCGCGCTCATGCCAAAGCGGGCAGCTTCATCGACCGCTACGTCTTTCCCGACGGAGAGCTCACCGGCTCCGGACGCATCATCACCGAAATCCAGGACGTCGGCCTCGAGGTCCGCCACGAGGAGAACCTCCGTGAGCACTACGCACTGACCCTTGCCAGATGGTGCCGCAATCTCGTCGACAACTGGGACGCCTGCGTCGCCGAAGCCGGTGAGGGAACAGCCCGCGTGTGGGGTCTGTACATGGCCGGGTCCCGCCTGGGGTTCGAGCGCAATGTGGTTCAGCTACACCAGGTCCTGGCCGTCAAGCTCGGACCGAAGGGACAGGCGAACGTGCCACTTCGGCCGTGGTGGGACGGCTGATTCAGCTCCTACCGACCCGTCCCGCGCAGGATTACGCGGGCGGTCTCGACGGGCTGATCCCAGTGCGGGAAGTGTCCGCACTTGTCGAACCAGTGCAGGGTGGCGTCGGGGAATCGCTCCAACGCCACCGTTGCCTGGCTGGGAGTCGTCACCTTGTCCTGGCGGCCCCAGCCGATGAGCAGCGACCCCTGCAACGACCCCTTGGGTGCACCGACCTGCTTCGGCCCGTGGATCAAGGCCTTGCGGGCGGCGTCCAGTGACGGCGAGGTCTTGGCCGAGAAACCCTTCAGCTCCCGTTCGACCAATCCCTTCGGCAACTTCCACGGCGCAGCCGAGAACTGTGCCAGCGCAGCCGTTCTCGTCACCGGATTACCGGCCAGGAACGGCACCAGCGGCTGAACATTCTTCATCAGTGCCAGCGATGCGGTGATCGTGGCTCCGAAGATCTTCACCTGACGGTCGTTCCAGAAGCCGCCGGGATCGAGGGCCACCATCGAGCCCCGGTGACCGCGGCGGCCGAGCTCGACGACCATACGCGCGCCCATCGAGCTGCCCACAAGATCGGCGTCCGACAGTCCCTCGTCGTCGAGATACGTTCGAAGCGCGTCGGTGAGGGACGCGATCGAGACCTCGGGCAGCGGCGGTGTCTGCCCGAATCCGGGCAGATCCAGGGCGATCACCTCTCGATGCGCGGCCAGCGCTGGGACGATGGGGTCCCAGTTTCGGTGTGAGGATCCGAGCCCGTGCACGAGAACAAGCGGCTTACCGCGTCCGGTTCTGACGTTGTACATACCCCGGCATATACCCCTGGACCGTCGATCTACACATTCGGGCTGTAATGCGACGGGTCCGAGCGTCGCTCCACGGGCGGCAGGTTACGAGCCGGTGTGTGCACCAACGGTGCGGTCGCCGACATTCGACCGAGAGCGCGATCCCATCCCGCCCGGCCACGCGGATGCAGTCGACGCCGCGGTGGCACGAGACCGAACACCAGGTTCACTGCTCTACCGAACAGCGCCAACCTCTGCTCGTCCCGCGCAGACCAGCGGTAACCGAGGAGTTCGCGCACCGGCTCGTCGTAGAGCCCGACGGTGATCCAGACGAACAACGCAGCCACCGGACGCCGCACCACCGCCCACACCCACAGCGGTAGCCAGGCCGCGTACGGCGGTGGCCCCAGCTTCGACAGGTCCAGGACCCCGCGGGCGGCCTTGTTGTCTTCCAGCACGTTTCGACACATGTGCAGCCAGTACTGCTGAAACTCGGGCCAGCTCGCGGGCACCGGACGCATACTCATGCCGTAGAGCCGGTACCACTGCACATGCTCGTCGAACAGTTGCACTTTCTGCGCCTCGGTCAGTCCGCCCATGAAACGGTCGGCGGTGAGCACCGTGCCCATGAAGAAGGTGGCGTGCGCCCAGTAGAACGTGTCGGGATCGAGGGCGTGGTACTTGCGGCCCTTGGCGTCGATTCCCTTGATGTTCGTGTGGTAACCGCGCACTTCGAGCGCGGTTTCCTCAGCTCGGTCGCCGTCGAACACCACCCCGCCGATGGGATACAGGGATCGGTACAGGCGCTGCCAGCGCTCGTCGAAGAACGTCGAATGCTGCTCGACACCGGCACCCAGGCCGGGGTGCATGTTCTGCATCGACCCGGACCAGACGCCCTGCAGCATCCCCCGCCAGTCGCCGAAGTATTTCCAGGTGAGCGAATCGGGACCGAGCGGGACCGGGCGATCACTCTGACTACACATGTTGTCAGACTAGGGTTGACAACATGCGTAGTCAACAGTTGGAGGAGCGCAGAACTAAGCGGTACGACGCATTGCTCGCCGCGGGGGTCGAGCTTCTGGGCTCTGCGGACGGTCCGGCCGTCAACGTGCGCGCTGTCTGCCGAACCGCCGGACTGACCGAGCGGTATTTCTACGAGTCCTTCACAGACCGGGACACCTTCGTCCGGGCGGTGTACGCGTGGGTGGGGTCGCGGGCGCGGACAGCCCTGGAGAACGCCATCTCGGACGCGTCGCCCGAGGACACCGTCGCCGCGCCGGTCCGAGCGTTCGTCGAGCTCATCATCGACGAACCTCGAACCGGACGCGTGCTGCTCATCGCGCCGTTGGCGGAACCAGCGCTGAGCCGCCGCGGTCTGGATCTGCTCCCCGGCTTCGTCGAATTGGTGCAGTCTCAACTTCCCGCTGGCGAAGACCGACAGCTGATCGCCGTCGCAACCGTCGGCGCACTGACCGCCCTGTTCATCGGCTACCTGGACGGCACCGTCACCGTCACCCGCGAAGCCCTCGTGGCGCATTGCATTCGGCTGATTTCCGATGCCTCCGTGCGAGGATGACACCACCTCTAACCGAAGGAGTTCTTCCATGTCCGATCTCGATCAGTCGTTCGCCGACGCGCAGGTAGACGTCAAGAAGCTCACCTCCAAGCCGAGCAACGACGATCTGCTGAGCCTGTACTCGCTGTACAAGCAGGGTTCGATCGGCGATGCCACGGGTAAGCGTCCCGGACGGCTGGACATGGTGAACCGTGCGAAGTTCGATGCCTGGGCGAAGCTCGAAGGTACGAGCCAGGATTCGGCGAAGCAGCAGTACGTGGATCTGGTGACCAAGCTCCTCGCCGGCTGAGCCTACGGCTATGGTCGAGTGCGGGGGTTAACGCAACGAAGGGACCCGCATGAGACGCACCGACAGCGACGTCGACGAGGCCGATCTCGACATCGAGAAGCCGAAGACGCATGCGGCGGGCGCGACCGCCGTCGCGGTGTCGATGAAGCGCGCGCTGGGACACATGGGTCCGGTGCGCACTGCGCAGACGCTGCTCAAGCTCAACCAGGCCGAGGGCTTCGACTGCATGAGTTGCGCGTGGCCGGATCCCGATCCCGGCCACCGCCATGCCGCAGAGTTCTGCGAGAACGGTGCCAAGGCCGTCGCCGAGGAGGCGACGACAACGCGGGCGACCCCGGAGTTCTTCGCGCAGCACAGCATTGCCGAGCTGGACTCCCACACCGAACACTGGCTCGGACAGCAAGGCCGAATCACGCACCCGATGATCAAGCTGCCCGGCGGCAGCCATTACGAGCCCATCGAATGGGACGACGCGTTTCGCTTGATCGGTGACGAGTTGAAGAGCCTGGCCAGTCCGGACGAGGCCATCTTCTACACCTCGGGTCGCGCCTCCAACGAGTCCGCATTCACGTACCAGTTGTTCGCGCGGTCGTTCGGGACCAACAACATGCCCGACTGCTCCAACATGTGTCACGAGTCGACGTCCATCGCTCTGCAGGAATCCATCGGCATCGGCAAGGCCAGCGTCACGCTCGACGACGTTCATACCGCCGAACTGATCATCCTGGCCGGCCAGAATCCCGGCACCAATCACCCCCGTATGCTCTCGGCCCTCGAAATGGCGAAGCAGAACGGCGCAAAGATCCTGTCCATCAACCCCCTTCGCGAAGCGGGTCTGCTGAACTTCAAGAACCCGCAGACCCCGCGCGGCATGGTGGGACCGGGAACGGATCTATCGGATCTGCACCTCTCCATCAAGATCAACGGCGATCTCGCACTCTTCCAGGCCATCGGCTCGCTGCTGGTGCAATGGGACGCACTCGATCACGAGTTCATCGACGACTACACCGTCGGCTTCGACGCGTGGAAGGCGCACGTTGCCGAGGTCGATTGGGATCTCGTCACCGAGGTCACCGGATTGTCGGTAGCGCAGATCACCGAAGCCGCCGAGATGCTACGCGACTCCAAGGCCACCGTGTTCTGCTGGGCGATGGGCCTGACACAGCACCGCAACGCTGTCGCCACCATCAAGGAAGTCACCAATCTTGCGTTCGCGCAAGGCAACATCGGCAAGGCCGGTGCCGGTCTACTGCCGGTTCGTGGCCACTCGAACGTGCAGGGCGACCGCACGATGGGTATCTGGGAGCGCCCCCCGGTGGCTTTCCTCGACGCGATGGCCGCCGAGTTCGACTTCGAGCCGCCGCGTGAGAACGGCTTGGACACGGTCGACTCCATCCGTGCCATGCGCGACGGCAAGGCCCATTTCTTCCTCGGACTCGGCGGCAACTTCGTCCAGGCCACACCCGACAGTGACGTGACGTTCCAGGCGCTGCGCAAGATGCGCATGACGGTTCAGATCTCCACCAAGATCAACCGATCCCACCTCGTCTGCGGTGAGACCGCCCTGATTCTGCCTACCTTGGGTCGCACCGAGAAGGACGTGCAAGCGAGTGGAGACCAGTGGATCTCGGTCGAGGATTCGACGTGCTCGGTGCATTCGTCCCGTGGCCCACTGAAGCCGGCGAGCCCCCACCTGCGCTCGGAGGTTGCGATCGTCAGCGGTATCGCCGAGGCGACACTCGGTGACCGATACGGCCTCGACTGGAAGGGTTTCCGCGACGACTACCGCAACATTCGCAAGCACATCTCGCGTGTCGTCGCTGGCTGCGAGGGCTACGAGGTCAATGTTCGACGCCCCGGCGGCTTCGTTCTTCCGCACCCGCCCCGCGACAGTCGGACCTTCGAAACCAAGAGCGGCCGTGGCGAATTCGCGGTGTCACCGATCGACGTGCTGCAGGTTCCGCCGGGCCATCTCATCCTGCAGACGCTGCGCAGCCACGATCAGTTCAACACCACGATCTACGGCCTCAGCGATCGCTACCGCGGCATCGAGAACGGCCGACGCGTCATTTTCGTGCACCGAGAAGACATTTCCACGCTCGGCTTCCGCAACGGCGACATGGTCGACCTGGTCGCCAAGTGGGACGACGACGACATCGAACGATGCGCGCCGTCCTTCCGCATCGTCGAGTACGACACCCCACGTGGGTCGGCTGCCGCGTACTACCCGGAAACAAACCCGCTGATCCCGCTGGATTCGACTGCGCTGCACAGCAACACCCCCACCTCCAAGTCCGTGATCATCTCGATGGTCCCGGCGGGGACGGGTGTGCAGGGTACGGCCAACGGCCATCAGGACAACGAGGGCTCGGACGAGGGGCACAAGTCGCACCCGCAGCCGCACCACTTGAGCTGACCGAACTCAGCTGAACGACCGAACCAGGACCGCCGCGTCGGTGAATTGATGTCGCATCAGTTCACCGGCGGCTCGGTGGTCCGATCGACGCATTGCCTCGATCAGTTCGTCGTGTCCGCGCACCGCCCGTTGTCCCCACTCGGCGTTCGACGCATGCAGATGCGTCGGGGTGTATTTGACGGCACCCAGCAGAAACCACGCCAATGTGGTGCCGCCCGCGATTTTGTTGATGGCGCGATGGAACTCGAACTCACACCGTTCGACGGCTTCGGCGTCGGCGCGTGTCACGGCCTCGCGTAGGTCGTCGTTGAGGGCAGTCAACTGCTGGAGATGCTCCGCCGTGACCCGCCCGGATGCCCGTTCGGCCAACGCCGCAGCAATCGTGCCCTGCAACCAGAAGATGTCGTCGATGTCCTGTTGTGTCAGTTCCACGACTCGGTAGCCGCGATTCGGCACCTGTTCCACCAGTCCCTCACCACGCAACGCCACGAGTGCTTCGCGGACCGGAGTGGCACTGACACCCAGCTCGGCCGCCGCTTCTTCGATCCGCACGAACGAGCCGGGCCGCAGGACTCCCGTGACGATCCGTTGGCGAATGCGGCCGGCGACGTCCTCGGACAACTGGGGTCGGCGGGGCATCGAACGCTTCGAGGACGCAGCTCGGGTCAGATCGAGAGTCATGAATCTGCTCCTGCTCTTGCACGGCCGGGCAGCGGGGTTGTAGCAACCGAAGGTGACGCATAGTGTGGCCTGGACAACATTGAATCACATCAAATATATGTGATGCGATCTGCTGGAGGATTGAACCCGTGACGGACCAGATCGAACGAACGAACGACGCCACATTCGAAAGCCTCGACCCCAGAACGGGAACCGCCCTCTCCACCTACCCGGTCGCGGATTCCGCCGACGTGGCCGCGGTCGTCGGGCGCGCTCGGTCGGCCGCGCGGTGGTGGGACGCCCAGGGTTTCGCCGGACGCAAGCGTTGGCTGCTGGAATTCAAATCCGCCGTTGCCCGCGACGCCGCGAGCTTGGCCACGGTCATCGCCGCCGAAACGGGTAAACCCGACGAGGACTCGCTGCTCGAGGTCATGCTGGGCGTCGAACATCTCGATTGGGCTGCGCGCAATGCCGAGAAGACTCTCCGGCAGCGCAAGGTCGGATCGGGTCTGCTCGCCGTCAATCAGAAGGCGTACGTGGGATACCGCCCCTTCGGTGTCGTCGGGGTCATCGGACCGTGGAACTACCCGCTCTACACCCCGATGGGTTCGATCGCCTACGCACTGGCCGCAGGCAACACCGTCGTGTTCAAGCCGAGCGAACTCACCCCGGGTGTCGGAGTGTGGCTGGCCGAGAAATGGGCATCGCTGGCCGTTCCGCATCCGGTCTTCCAGACAATCACCGGCGACGGTTCCACCGGTACGGCCCTGGTCGAATCCGGCGTCGACAAGATCGCCTTCACCGGGTCCACCGCCACGGCCAAGAAGGTGATGGCCACGTGCGCGAAATCGTTGACGCCGTTGATCGCCGAATGCGGCGGCAAGGACGCGATGCTCGTCGACTCCGACGCGAACATCGCGGCCGCAGTCGAGTTCGCGACGTTCGGCGCGATGGGCAATGCCGGCCAGACCTGCGCGGGCGTCGAACGTATCTACGTTGCCGCACCGGTGTACGACCGGTTCGTCGGTGAATTCACCGCCGCCGTGCGGGCATTGAAGCCCGGTGGAACCAAGACCTCGTCCTACGGCCCGATGACTTTGGGCAAGCAGAGCGAGATCGTTCGAGGCCAGATCGAGGACGCATTGGCCAAGGGCGGCAAAGCCGTTGTCGGCGGTCTCGATTCGCTGCACGGGCCGTACATCGACCCGGTGATCCTGACCGATGTACCCGAGGATTCCACCGCCATCACCGAGGAGACCTTCGGCCCGACAGTCGTGGTCAACAAGGTGCGAGATCTGGACGAGGCCATCGAGCGGGCCAATGCCTCCAAGTACGGACTCGGTGCCTCGGTGTTCACCCGGGACGACGCAGTGGGGAAGCGTGCCGCGGAGAAGCTCGATTGCGGAGTGGTGACGGTCAATTCGGTGCTCGGCTTCGCCGGGGTTCCGGCGCTACCGTTCGGCGGCACCGGAGACTCCGGATTCGGCCGGATCCATGGGGCCGACGGCCTGCGTGAGTTCAGCACCGTCAAGTCGATGACGGTGCAGAGCTTTGCCGCTCCGGTGAATCTGTTGACGATGAAGCGCAAGGCACGAAACATGAAGCTCTCGGTTCTGGCACTGAAGCTTCGGCACGGACGAGGCTGATCATGGAGGTCACGCCGAAGAAGGGGCGATTCGGCTGGCTCGCGCGCATAGAGGAACTCGACCCGGTGCGGGATTGCCATACGATTCACCGCATCACCGCCGGGTACGAGTTCCCGTGGGACTATCAGCGCGCCCTCGAATTTGCGCTGTTCCGTACGTATTGCGTGCCGACGATTTCCGCGTTGCTCGCCGCGACGGGCGAGTTCGAGAAGCGCCCACAGAAGCGCTACGACGACACCTCTCTGTTGATGTCGGAAATGCTCGAACACGGATACGACTCGGAGCGGGGGCGAGAATCGCTTCGGATGGTCAATCGGATGCACGCGCAGTACGACATCTCGAACGACGACATGCTCTACGTGCTGACGACGTTCATCTACGAGCCGATCGAGTGGATCGACACCTACGGGTGGCGTCGTCTGCATCCCAAGGAGCGTCTCGCCACGTTCCACTTCTACCGCGAAGTGGGAAAGAGGATGGGCATCAGGGAGATTCCCGAGTCGTACACCGAGCTTGCCCAGTTCGAGCTCGACTACGAGGAACGCACGTTCCGGTTCAGTGAAGACAATCGACGCATCGGCAACTACACCCTCGATCTCTACTGCTCCTGGTTCCCCGCTGCGCTCACGCCCGCGGTGAAGCAGGGAGTGTTTGCGCTGCTGGACGACCGGATGGCCCACGCCTTCGGCTTTCCTGCAGGCTCGCCCGCCGTGGAACGAGTTGCGGTACGGGCGCTGCGCGCCAGGGCCCGCATCGAACGGTTCCTACCCACGAGAAAGCACTCACGCACGACAGCCGACCCGAGCAACAAGACTTATCCCGGCTATCCCGTCGGGTACAGCCCGCGAGATCTGGGCACCGCGGCTACACCGCCGATTCGCAATTGCCCGGTGACAACGGCGTCACTGCGAACTCGATAGGTCAGAGTCCGGCCACCCAACGGCCGAAGGCATCGCGAAACTCCGATGAGAGCGGCAGCGGAGCAAGTGCAGTGTTGGGATCCGCGGGCAGCGGGCCGAGCTCACCCAACGTGTGTGAGCTGTTGGCGAAGTGCGCGAAGTCGAGGTCGGTGTGACCCAGGGCCACTCGCACGTTGTCGACCTGGCCGCACGAGACGTTGAGGTCCTTGTCCGAGCAGGTCAAGAACGAGGAGTACGAGTCCGGCAGTGCGGCAGCCAGATCCGCCGGGTCTGTCGCATCGGCTTCGCGCAGGAAAGTGGTGCTCTGCCGCAATCCCAGACCGTCGACGATCGGGTCCGGCTCGGCGGACAACGCCCGCCCCGCGCGGATGTCGGCGACGGCCTGGGCAAAGCGATCCCGGGACGTGGCGGCCTGCTCCTCGGTGAATTGACCCATCGCCACCGCCTGGTCGATGTTTCTGTCCACCTGCGCGGTCAACAAGTCGAGGTAGCGAATCGACAACGGCTCGAGCAGGCCGACGTGAGCGAACGCCGCACTGTCGACATCGGCCAGACGCAGCGCCGTCAGCGCGCCCTCGCTGTGCCCGATCACCGTCGTGCGATCCGCCCCGACACCCGTCCGCTGTTGCAGGAATGCCAGTGCGTCCGCGGCATTGTCGACCTGCGCATCGAAGCCGGGAGGGTTGTTGGGGTCCACACCTGCCAGTCCGGTACGACCGCTGCCGAGCTTGTCGAATCGCAGACTTGCGATGCCGCGTCGGGACAGCTCGTCGGCAACGTACGCGGTCGTGTTCAGCTGCAGATCACCCGAGTTTCCGTTGCGATCGGTCGGCCCACTGCCCGGTAACACCAATGCCACGCCGCGGGTTTCACCGACGGGCATGCGAAGGCTGCCGTAGAAGGTGACGCCACCGGACTCGAAACTCACCTCGGAGTCGAGCGCGTCGTCCGGCGACCACGGGACATCGATCGGAGCAGCGACAGCGGAACCGCCGCCGACGAGGACAAGCATCGACGCGACGACAGCGGCCAGCAATCTTCCGGTGTGCAGCATGCAGGCAGGGTAACAATCCGACCGCCCGTTCGGATACTGCGAGGCCACCGGCAACAGTCCCACGGCCCCGAAACGAGGCGTCGAACACACGCTGTTGCGAGGTCCGGATGGGCCTAAGTGCTGGTCGGGGCACACCGCGAATCGGATAGGACGTAGCCTGGCTGGGAAGGTTCGGTGGCTCGGCCGTGAATGACATCCGTGTTGTTCGGTTAGATTGGAAGAGCCACCAGGCACGATGCAAGAGGGTCGAGACCTGTCAACGAGCGACGGGTCACCACAATCGAGGAGAACAGGCCATGGCTTTACCAGTATTGACACCGGAACAGCGCACCGCGGCGCTGGCCAAGGCGGCCGAGGCACGCACTGCGCGGTCGAAGCTGCTCGCATCCGTCAAGTCCGGCGAACTCAGCGTCGCTGACGTTCTCGCCAAGGCGGAGAACGACGAGATCGTCAAGAAGACCAAGGTGTCCGCCCTGATCAAGGCCCTGCCGGGTGTTGGATCCGTGCGCGCCGCACAGCTGCTCGAGCAGCTGTCCATCGCCGATACCCGCCGTATCGGTGGCCTCGGTGCCAACCAGCGCGAAGCACTGCTGGCTGCCGTCGCATCCTGATTCGCAACTTGCGATAACGCGTTACCTGCAGGGCTAGCATTTCGACCATGAACGTCGAAGTGACCCTGCTGCCGGGAATCGGGGTGCGGAAAGATTTCGCCCTCGCTTCCGGGCGCCGCATAGGCGTCATCACCCGCAAGGACGGCGCAAACGAGTTGATCGTTTCGCGCAAGGATGACCCCGATGCGACGCAGGCATCGATCACGTTGAGCAATGAGGAAGCGGCGGCCCTGGGCAATCTGCTCGGGTCGCCGCAACTCATCGCTCAGCTCGGGGAAGAGCATCGCGACCTCCCCGGAATCAACACTCGCCAACTTCCCATTCGCGCGAATTCACGGTTCGTCAGCCGCACACTCGGCGACACCACCATGCGCACCAAAACCGGGGTATCCGTCGTCGCTGTCATGCGCGCCGGTCAGGTACAACCGTCGCCCACCCCCGACTTCACGCTTGCCGCAGGTGACCTACTGGTCGCCGTCGGTACCGCGGACGGACTGGACGCAGCCGCCAAGTTACTCGGCAATGCCTGAGACCAGTCGGGGCTGAGCGAATGGCCGAGAGCGCACTTGCCCTCACCGAGCTGGGCGCAGTGTTCTTCGTTCTCGGACTTCTCGCTCGACTCGCGGGGCGAATCGGCGTCTCCCCCATCCCGTTCTATCTGCTCGGCGGTCTCGCATTCGGCAACGGCGGCATCGTCAACCTCGGCGGTATCGACGAGTTCAGTGAGATCGCCAGCGAAATCGGCGTCATCCTGTTGCTGCTTCTGCTCGGACTCGAGTACACCGCCGCCGAACTCGTCACCGGGCTCCGCCGATCCTGGATGGCCGGACTGCTTGATATCGCACTGAACTTCGCGCCCGGTGCAGTGGTCGCGATGCTGCTCGGCTGGGGCGGAGTCGGAGCCCTCGTCATGGGCGGCGTCACGTACATCTCGTCGTCGGGCATCATCGCCAAAGTGCTCACCGATCTGGGTCGACTCGGAAACCGCGAAACGCCCGTCGTGCTGTCCATCCTGGTGTTCGAGGACCTGGCGATGGCCATCTACCTGCCGATCCTGACCGCGGTACTGAGCGGAGTGAGCTTCCTCGGCGGACTGGAAGCCCTCGGAATCTCGCTGTTGGTCATCACCTTCGTGCTCGTCGTCGCGCTGCGCTACGGCAGATTCGTCTCCGCCATCGTCGACAGTCCCGACCGCGAGGTCGTCCTGCTCAAAGTGCTCGGATCGGCGCTGCTGGTCGCCGGCATCGCGTCGGAACTGCAGGTCTCCGCGGCGGTCGGTGCGTTCCTGCTCGGCATCGCCATCTCCGGGTCGACGGCCGACAACGCCACCCGCATCCTCGAACCACTCCGCGATCTGTTCGCGGCGATGTTCTTCGTGGTCTTCGGGCTCGCTACCGACCCCGCAACCATCCCACCGGTACTGGGTTGGGCGGTCGTGCTGGCAGTCAGCACAACCGCCACGAAGGTCGCGACCGGCTGGTGGGCGGCTGGGCGTCAGGGAATCGGGAGACCGGGTCGACTCCGCGCAGGTGCGGCGCTGGTTGCGCGCGGAGAATTCTCCATCGTCATCGCGGGTCTCGCCGTGGCTGCAGGCGCGGTGGAGGGCGAACTGGCGGCTCTGGCGACGGCGTACGTGCTGTTGATGGCCATCCTGGGACCGATCGCAGCCCGCGTCGTCGAACCCGTCGCGCGGGTAGTACTCCGCACCAAGCCCGCGGTGTGATTGGCTTTTCGACATGGCAGACAAGCGGACGGCTCTGAGGCGACGGCCGCAGCTGTCCGAGGAAGTCGCCAGCCACGTCCGGCACCGCATCATGTCCGGCGAAGTGAGCCCGGGAGACTTCATCCGCCTGGACGAGACCGCAGCCGAGCTCGGAGTGAGCGTCACCCCGGTGCGTGAAGCACTGCTGACCTTGCGCGGCGAGGGCATCGTCGAGCTCGTTCCGCACCGCGGCTACGTGGTGTCGCCCCTGACGCCGACCGACATCGTGGATATCTTCTGGTTGCAGGGCACGATCGCAGTCGAATTGGTACGCCGCGCGGCCCCGAAGATCACCGAGACCGAACTCGACCGACTCGCCGAACTCACCGCGGCACTGTCCACCGCCGTCGAGAACGGCCGGGCCGAGGACGTCGAGAACATCGAGTTCGAATTCCATCGCCTGCTGAACCGGCTGGCCGAGTCCTCCAAGCTGGCGTGGTTTCTCAACAACGCCACCCGCTACACCCCCACCCGCCTGTACGCGACCGACCGCGAATGGGGACGAGCAGCAGTGCGCAACCACGAGGAGCTCATCGAAGCTCTGGTTCGAAACGACATCGACGCCGCCTGCGAATTGATGAAGCAGCAATTCACAGACGGCGCCGAGAGGTTGATCGCGCATCGCGGGTGAGCGCTACGCGCATGTGAACGAAACTTCGTAGTGGGCTACGAAGTTCCATGCACATGGGGTCAGCGCAGCGAGGCGGGAACCTGGAAGCGATCGCCGTACTTCTTGGCCAATTCGTCTGCACGAGTGACGAATCCGGCCTGACCACCCGGGTAGCCGACGACGTACTGGTGCACGCCGCCCGTCCACGCCGGGAAGCCGATGCCGAAGATCGAGCCGATGTTGGCGTCGGCGGTGGTGTTCAGGACACCCTCGTCGAAGCACTTCTGCGTCTCGATGGCCTCGATGAACAGCATGCGCTCCTTGAGGTCCTCGAACGGGATGTCCGCCGAACCCGACTTGAAGGCGTCACGCAGTCCGGGCCACAGGCCGGCGCGCTTGCCGTCCTCGTACTCGTAGAAGCCCGCGCCCTTGGCCTTCGACGGACGCTCGAACTCGTCGACCATCTTGTCGATGACCTCGCCGGCCGGATCCTCGGGGGGGGTTCCACCGGCAGCCTTGATGGCGTCGTAGGTTTCCTTGCGGATCTTCTGCATCAGGTTGAGCGTGAGCTCGTCCGAAAGCTGCAGCGGCGCAGCCGGGTAACCGGCCTGCAGACCGGCCTGCTCGATGGTCGACGGCTCGACGCCCTCACCCAGCATCGCGATGGCCTCGTTGATGAACGTGCCGATCACGCGAGAGGTGAAGAAGCCGCGACTGTCGTTGACGACGATCGGGGTCTTCTTGATGATCTGCACCAGGTCGAATGCCTTGGCCAAAGCCGCATCCGACGTCTTCTCGCCGCGGATGATCTCCACCAGCGGCATCTTGTCGACGGGTGAGAAGAAGTGGATGCCGATGAAGTCTTCCTGACGCTTGATGCCCTGAGCCAAGCTCGTGATGGGCAGCGTCGAGGTGTTGGAGCCGAGCAGCGCCGTCGGATCGACGAGGTCCTCGATCTCCTGGAACACCTTCTGCTTCAACTCTTCCGACTCGAAGACGGCCTCGATGACGAGGTCGGCACCTTCGACGTCCTTGGCGTCGGCGGTCGGGTGGATACGTGCGAGCAGAGCGTCCGACTTCTCCTGGGTGGTCTTGCCACGCGAGAGCGCCTTGGCCTCGATGGCCTCGGAGTACGCCTTGCCCTTCTGCGCGGACTCGAGGGCAACATCCTTGAGCACCACGTCGATTCCGGCCTTGGCGCACACGTACGCGATGCCCGCGCCCATCATGCCTGCGCCGAGAACCGCGACCTTGGTGAAGGTGGTCTTCTCGATGCCGTCGGGGCGAGACTTGCCGGCGTTGATCGCCTGCAGATCGAAGAAGAACGCCTGAATCATGTTCTTGGACACCAGGCCGGTGACCAACTCGGTGAAGTACCGCGACTCGATGGTCGACGCATTGTCGAAATCGACCTGCGCACCTTCGACGGCCGCCGCGAGAATTGCGCGCGGAGCCGGCATCGGAGCGCCCTTGATCTGCTTGCGCAGGTTGGACGGGAAGGCAGGCAGGATCTGGGCGAGCTTCGGATTCGAAGGCGTGCCACCGGGAATCTTGTAGCCCTTGACATCCCACGGTGCGACGCCACCCTCGGGGTTGGCCTTGATCCACGCCTTGGCGGTAGGCACCAATTCCTCGATGCTGCCGACCAATTCGTGAATCAAGCCGATCTCGAGTGCCTTCTCCGGACGGAACCGGGTGCCCTGCGCCAGGACCGACATGAAGCCGGTCTGGATGCCGAGCAGTCGCGTCACACGAGTGACACCGCCACCGCCGGGGAGCAGTCCCAGCGACACCTCGGGCAAGCCGATCTGCACACCGGAAACGTTGGCCGCGATGCGGTGATGCGTCGCCAGTGCGATTTCGAGTCCGCCGCCGAGCGCCGCACCGTTGATGGCGGACACGACCGGCTTACCGAGCTTCTCGATACGGCGCAGCTGAGCCTTGACTTCCTGGACCTCGTCGAACACCCGCTGGGCGTCCTTGGGCTGAGCGGAGATGAGGGTGTGCAGGTCGCCACCGGCGAAGAACGTCTTCTTGGCGGAGGTGATCACGACGCCGGTGATGGAGTCGACCTCGGCCTCGAGGCGATCGACGGTGGCACCCATCGAGTCCTTGTACAGCTGGTTCATCGTGTTGGCGCCCTGGTTGGGGTCGTCCATCGTCAGAACGACAATGCCGTCGGCGTCCTGGTCCCACTGAATCATATTGTCAGACATCGTTTTACCTCAGACTCGCTCGATGATGGTGGCAACGCCCATGCCGCCGCCGATGCACAGGGTGATCAACGCGTATCGGCCGCCGCGACGCTCGAGCTCGTCGAGCACGGTGCCGGTGATCATGGCACCGGTTGCACCGAGCGGGTGGCCCATGGCGATGGCACCGCCGTTGACGTTCAGCTTCTCGTTCGGGATCTTCAGATCCTTCTGGAAACGCAGCACCACGGAGGCGAACGCCTCGTTGAGCTCGAAGAGATCGATGTCGTCGACGGTCAGGCCCGCGGTCGCGAGAACCTTCTTCGACGCCGGGGTGGGACCGGTCAGCATGATGGTCGTATCGGCACCGCTGGTCGCGGTCGCGACGATGCGGGCCCGCGGCACCAGGTTCAGGTCTTTGCCTGCCTGCTCGCTACCGACCAGGACGAGAGCCGCACCGTCGACGATGCCGGAGCTGTTGCCGCCGGTGTGGACGTGCTCGATCTTCTCGATCCAGTGGTACTTCTGCAGCGCGACGTCGTCGAACCCGCCCATGGCCGCGATACCGGTGAAGGCCGGGTTCAGCTTGCCGAGCGATTCCACGGTGCTGCCCGGACGCATGTGCTCGTCCTGATCGAGAATCAGCAGTCCGTTCTGGTCGGTGACCGGAACAACGGATTTGGCGAAGTAGCCACCCAACCATGCGGCCGCGGCGCGTTCCTGGGACTGGACGGCGTACGCGTCGACGTCCTCGCGGGTGAAGCCCTCGATGGTGGCGATGAGATCGGCACCGATGCCCTGCGGAGCGAAGTAGGTGTCGTAGTTGGTGACGGGGTCCATGGCCCACGCGCCGCCGTCACTGCCCATCGGCACGCGCGACATCGACTCGACGCCGCCTGCGATGACCAGTTCGTCCCAGCCCGAACGCACCTTCTGCGCGGCCAGGTTGACCGCTTCGAGGCCGGACGCGCAGAAGCGGTTGAGCTGAAAGCCACCGACGGTGTCGGGCATCTTCGCAGCGAGCACGGCGGTACGAGCGATGTCGGCACCCTGATCTCCGACGGGTGAGACCACTCCGAGAATGAGGTCGGAGATCCGGTTCTCGTCCATGTCCGGGAAACGTCGACGAAGCTCGTCGATCAGGCCTGTCACCAGGGAAATCGGCTTCACCGAATGCAGGGAGCCGTTCTTTCCCTTGCCTCGGGGAGTCCTGATGGCCTCGTAAATGAATGCCTCTGTAGTCACAGCGCGCAGTTCCTTCCAGATACTCGATCTTCTCGCGGTCGCCGTCGCGGCCGACCGCATCGGTGCGAGGCCATGGCAGACCTCAGCTCATGCCACAGTAGGGCTGCGAGAAGATCCGACGTAAGGACCGAAACGAGCGTTGTAGATGACCCGACGATCCGGTTCAGGTTTGAACGACCCGTGCGTGGGACACTCCGATAGATCAGATTTACCGAGCGTGGAAGAAGAGCGACCATGGAAACCGACAACGAATTGACCGTGGGTTCGCGCGTCAAGGTGCACATTCGCGCCGCCGGCACCGACGAGAAGGCCGAGCGAGACGCCTACGAGACGGGCGCGATCGTCGAGGATTTCGGCGTTCAGGCCGCCGACACCACGTCGCGTGAGTGGGCAGTGGCCAGGCGATGGGCCGTGGCATTGGACAGCGGGCGACTCGTGTTCGCCGACAACGAGGATCTCACCGTCGGCTGAATCGCTCTTCTCTCAGGTCTCCTTGAGCGGTACTGCTCCCAGTTCGCTGACCAACAGCTCCATCGCCACTGTCTCCGGGTCGCGACGAACCGTCGGATCGGCAGGCTCGGCCGCTGCCTTGAGTAGCTCTTCTTCGTCCTCCGGCGTCTCCGGTGGCGGAGGGCCTACCGGCTCCGGCTCGTCGGGATAATCCGGTGCCTCGGGCATCGGTATGTCGGCATCGCCGGTAGAACCGTCGCCCGCTGATCCGAAACCGTCCGACGTGGGACGGGAAGCCCCTGCCTGGCTCGGCCTCGAGAACTTCGGCAGCGACGCGGGTTTCGCTGCCGGTTCATCTTTTTTTGCTGATGACTGTTCCGGTGGGGCCGCCGCCCCGACCAGACACACCACCGACCACTCCACCCCGAACACGTCACGCAGGGCGTCGCGAATGACGTCGGCGTTGCGCGGTTCCTCGAGGCGCTTCGCCAGCGGTGCCGAATCGTGGCCGAGTGTGATGGTCCCGTTCTCGACGGTGCGTACCGAGGCACCGGACAGCATCACCTCGACGGTCCTGCTCCGGTCTCGCACCTTGGTGCGCACCTCGGACCACACCGCACGCACCGCAGCCGCGTCGGGCTCGTTCGATGCCGCGGCAGGGGCTGCCGCAGGTTCCGGTTCCGGCTCGAATACGGGTTCCGGTTCGGGGCCGTAATCGTCCTCCGGTTCCGGCGGGAAATCCTCGTGCGACACGGAGGCAGCTGAACTGCTGTTCGGCTGCGCTGCAACGGAATCCGAAGGCGTCGGATTCGGTGTCGCCGCTGGTTCGGAGGCGGCCGCAGGCTCTGGTTCTCGGGCGGGCTCGGGGGTCGGTGCCGGCTCGGGCGTCGCGACAGGTTCCGGAGCGGCGGGTTCCGGAACGGCGGGTTCCGGAGCTGGTGCGGCAGGCACCGGTTCCACAACGGGCTCGGGCGCTGTAACAGGTGTGGGGGCTGGAGCAGCCGGCGGTGATGTCGGTGCCGACACGGGTGGTGCTTCGGCAGCCGGAGGCCGTTGAGACGGTCGCCGGAACTTGGTCGGCGCGGTCGAACTGGGCGGTGCCGAACTGGGCGGGGTGAAACTCGATGGCGCGGGTTCCTCGGCGGCGTGCAACTGCGGTCGCGTCGGGTCCGCCGCCGCTTGCGCGACGGCTGCCTGCTCCCCTGCCGGGAGTGTCACATCGAGTCGCCGTTCCACCCGCTCGAGTCGTTGCAGCACAGCCGACTCCGCGTCGGAGGCCGAGGGCAGCAGCATCCGGGCGCACATCACTTCGAGGAGCAGACGCGGCGCTGTGGCACCGCGCATCTCACCGAGACCCGAGTGCACGATTTCGGCATACCGAGTCAGCGTGGCCGAACCGAGCAGGTCCGCCTCGTCACGGAGTCGTTCGAGGACGTCGCCCGGCACGTCGACCAGCCCGCGCTCACCGGCGTCGGGCACGGCCTTCATCAGAATCAGATCGCGCAGCCGATCGAGAAGATCGACGGCGAAGCGGCGTGGGTCGTGGCCCGCGTCCATCACCTTGTCGACGGTGCCGAACAGCGCCCCGCCGTCGCCCGCGGCCAATGCGTCGACGGCCTCGTCGATGAGTGCGACGTCGGTGACGCCGAGCAGCGACAGTGCCCGCGGGTACGTGACGCCCTCGGGCCCGGCTCCGGCCAGCAGCTGATCCATGACGCTGAGCGAGTCACGGGGCGAGCCGCCGCCTGCGCGGATGACCAACGGATAGACCGCGTCCTCTACCGGGACCTGTTCCTGGCCGCAGATCTTCTCCAGCAGAACGCGCATCGTCGACGGCGCGAGCAGCCGGAAAGGGTAGTGGTGGGTACGCGAGCGGATGGTGGGGAGCACCTTCTCGGGCTCGGTGGTCGCGAAGATGAAGACCAAATGCTCCGGCGGCTCCTCGACGACCTTGAGCAGCGCGTTGAAGCCCGCCGGGGTCACCATGTGCGCCTCGTCGATGATGAAGATGACGTAGCGCGATTCGGCCGGGGCGTACACGGCTTTGTCGCGCAGATCTCGGGCATCGTCGACGCCACCGTGGCTGGCCGCGTCCATCTCGACGACGTCGAAGTTGCCGGGGCCGCCGGGTGCGAGTGCAACGCAGGAGTTGCACACTCCGCACGGCGTCGAGGTCGGGCCCTCCGCGCAGTTCAGCGATCGGGCGAGGATGCGCGCCGAGGAGGTCTTTCCGCAGCCACGCGGGCCGGAGAAGAGGTAGGCGTGATTTATTCGGTTGGAATCGAGCGCCACGCTGATCGGCTCGGTGACGTGCTCCTGGCCGACGACTTCGGCGAACGTCGCTGGACGGTACTTCCGGTAGAGGGCCACGCCCGAAAGGGTACCGGCGACCACGGACACACTTGCATCGCGCGTCACCGTGGGCCGGTGGAGACCGCTCTGATGTTCATGATCGCGAAGCTCTCCCTGGTACCGGTGGAATCCGAGAGCGCAAAGAGCCAGTTGCCGTCCTGCAGGGCATCCGAGATCGAGTGCCGCACGATGGCCCCCTTGGAGTTCTGGTAGTCGATCGAGACGGGTGTGCCACGAGCTGCGGCGTCGGTCAACACATCGAGCTCCTTCGGCAGCAACCGGCTGTGATGTTGCAGTGACGCTCGTACTCGAGCCTGGTCGACGCCGCCCGAGTCGCCGGTGCGCAGCAGCCGTGCCAGCTCACGTGGATCGCGTCGATGCCGTGCAGAGAGGACGGCCGGCTGCGTCGTCCGGGCGGTTGCTGCGCGCACCCGAGGTGAGCTGTCGAGTTCGAGCTGCCCGGTATCGGAGTGCCGCACCGGGGAGTATCCGTGCCTGCGAAGCACCGCGATCGTGTCGATCGGTGTTGCCGAACTGATCAGGACCGTGGGCGCGAGGCGATGGAACTCGAGCACCGCCAAGGCCTCGTCTTCCTCGATGGTGGTGAGCAGTACCTGGTCTTGGGAGACGATGGCGCAGGGAATCCTTCGCACGGCGAGTGCGCCGTACGTGCGCCAACAATCCTTGATCGTGTACGCCAGCGCTTGGGGGACGTCGCCCTCGGCCATACCGGTCAGGGCCTCGATCAGCTCGTCACCGGTGCCGCCCGTGTCGAAGAAGCTGCGGATCGTCGCCGGGGTGAACCGCCACACCGACGCCACCTCCCGCGATTCCGGCTGCGCGGCCGCGCCGAGTATCGACGCCACCTCGGTGCTGGGAGGTCCGGTGACGACTGCCGTGGAATCGGGCAGCAACCGCACCGAGAACGGCACCCGGTCGGCCATGTCCTGTAGCTGGTCCGTCAGGGCCGCGGCGATCCGACTGCGATCGCCGTCCCGGCCGACGGGAAACTCCGTCAGGATGCTGCACAGATCGGTGGGCGCACCGTCGGCCAGCACCCCGAGTCGAGTGGCCTCGGTCCAGAGCGCACCTACATGACCTGCGCCGGCGCTCGTCGAGACAACGGGAATGTGCCAGTCGAGGTAGCGGGCGAATTCGTCGGGACCCAGCAGCACTGTCGTCCGATCGTCGGCACCATCCTGTCGCAGAAGCGCCATCAGCGCGGTTGAGCGCAGGTCTGCGGCCGCGGGATCGTCGAGCATCTTCTTGAGTACCGGCACGGTCTTCTGCGAGCTTCGCGGCACCCGGTGGGTGGGGGTGAACGGCGAACACCACCAGGCTGCCAGCAACACGGCCGCCTGCTCGGCTCGCGCACTGGTGGACCACGTTTCGTACGCCGAGGTCAATGCGACTCCGGCCTTCCCCCGCTCGGCGATCAAGCCGGCTTCACGGGCAAGCATCAGCATCAGAGCGGTGTCGTGTTCGTCGGCGAATCCCAGCCGAGTGGTCAGCGAACGCAGTTCTTTGGCGCTGATGCCACCGGTCTTCATCATCGTCAAGCCGTCGGTATCGACGGACGTCAGCAGCGCCTGCGTGTGCTCGCAGAACTGCAGCAAGGCAATGGAACGAGTGCGCCGTACGTCGTCCTGCGAGAGCACGCGTGTGGCAAAGATCGGCGCAGCGAGTTCGATGGGCAAGCGCCACCCCTGCCCTCGCAGCGCGATGCTCACCTCCAACGGCATCTCGACGCGATGCCCGTCCAGTCGATACAGCAGCCCCCGTTCATAGGCGGCGGTGCCCGCGGTCGGCGGCACATCGAAGATCAGCGACACCGGGTTGCCATCGACGAAGCGAGACAACATCTCTCGCATCTCGACCGGGCCATCGTCATGCAGGGCGCGGATTTGTTCGGGGGTCATTGCGGCTGCGACCGCGTCCGCGCGTGCAGTTCTGTCGAGCCCGGGATCGATCCCCAGACGGGCAAGCAGAGCCAACCGATCCTGTTCGACGGCGCAGCGCAAGAACAACTTTCGCTGCCGCAGAGCCAGTCCGAACGGATGCGAGAATACCCCGGACAGATCGACGGGACGGTATTCGACGGTGTCCGATCCCGGGGTGACGTTCGGCCGAATCAGACCGAAGGACATCAATTCGGCCAGCGCGGCATCGATGTCCGGCGACTGGTTCGCCGTCCCCTCACCGGTCCAGTAACCGACCTCGGCTCGACTGAGATCGCCCATGAGGGCGAACAATTCGAGCAGATCCAGCGCACCGCGATCGAGTTTTCGAGGCAGGGCCGCCACTCGCCACGGTGAGCCGAGCAACTGTGCGAGCAATCCGAACGAGCGCGGCGGAGGGTCGGTGGCCACATCCGGTCGGCGGCGCAGCAGACCGATCAATTCGTCCTCGTCGAGCGAGGCCAGCCACTCCTCGTACGTCCCACTACCCTTGGTCATTTTCTACCCCCCGGTGAAAGTTCTGCCGAACGTACCGCCGGGCACCGACAGACTTACTTGTTCTTGGCTGCCGCTTTCGCTGCCTTCTTGAATTCACGCACCTCGAGCAGGGATTTCTCGTCCACGACGTCGGCGATGGATCGACGCGCATCCTCGTCGCCGTAGGCTCCGGCCGCCTTTCGCCACCCGTCGGGTGTGACGCCCATCTGCTTGCCGAGCAGCGCAAGGAAGATGCGCGCCTTCTGGTCGCCGTATCCGGGGAGAGCTTTGAGACGCTTCAGCACCTCGGCACCGTCGGGGTTCTCGCGGGTCCAGATCTCCTGCGGCTTCCCGTCGTAGTTCTCGACCAGAAATCCTGCTAGCCCCTGAATGCGCTTGGCCATCGATCCGGGGAACCGATGGACGGCCGGAGTCTGCGCACACAATGCCGCGAATTCGTCCGGATCGGCGTCGGCGACGGTGTCGACTTTCAGATCACCGAGACGGTCGACGAGCTTCTTCGGGCCGGCGAACGCCGATTCCATCGGTACCTGCTGATCGAGCAACATGCCGATCAGCAGCGCGAACGGATCCTCGGCGAGCAGTGCATCGGCCTCTGGATCGCCGACGAGGTGCAGTGTGCGAGACATAGCCACGATCCTGCCATGCAACGTCCACACCGATAACGATTCCCCCGAGGAGCTGTGCAGTGGTGCGACGAGCTCACGACCGCCCACAGACGGCGCGCAGTTCGAGAGCCGTCATTCTCACTACGACGATAGCCAGTGCAACCACCGCGCAGATCAGGGCTGGATACACGATCACGGTTGTAACCCAGCCAGTGTGCTCGACAACAACCATGCCGGTGTCCGAGTCGCGGCCGATGCATTCTCGACCGAGAGGCCACCAAGACTGCCGGTCGACGACGGGAAAGGGCGCCACCTCGAAATCCGGTGGACGGTACCCGAAATGCTCAGGAAAGGCTTCGCGACAACCTGATTGGTTTGCCCACCGATGGCTGAACACCCAGACGGTCAGGAAAGCAATGCCGAGAGGAAGCCACACCAGCATGACGGCGGCCCTGGAAAGGCCGTCACGTGGACGAACGGCCGCAATCGATACCACCACCACGATCATGAAGCCGGCTATGAAGATCACGATTCTCAGTCGACCGATCCGGCTACCGCCAACGCGATTGCCTGTAACACTGCTCGGTCCAGAATCGTTGCGGCAGAAGCGATCTGCACCTCCACCCGGGTGCCCGACGGTTTGATCAACGTGACGTCATCGATCGGGTCCCCGTCGAGAGTCGTCACGCTCGCACCCGGGTTGTCATCACGAAATTGCGAACCGTCCGGCAATGTCAACGCACCCCACGGCTCCTGGGCAGGTTCATAGTCCGCATCGATGACCCTGATCGACAGGGTGCCGTCGCCGACCTTCACGGCTCCGCACGCTCCGGCCGATCCGGAGGGGGAGGTCCGCATCGACCCGAGCGGTCTGTCGAGTTCCACCGGAATCTCGGCCGCTTGCCAGAAGTCGTCGAGCGAGGCGTTGAGTCGATCGACGGCCTGAGACGAGAACTGCCCTGCGCCCTCGGAATTGGTGTCACACGAAATCGGGAGCGGAGGCGTTTCACCCGGAACCGTTGTAGACCAATGCAATTCCGGCCGCAGCGCAATAACTCGCAACTCCTGGATCGACAGTGGCACGGAACCGGTGGACTCGTAGTCGGCGTTCCGGTCCGAGGACGACGCGACGACGACGGACCCATCACGTGCGTACACGCGCACGATATTGGAGTGGGAGCGATCTCCGTCGAGTTCATCCCAGGTGTCCCTGATGTCGACGACGGTTCCGTCGGGAAGAGTTTCGCGGGCATCGAGCCATCCCGCCTGACATGGCTTGGGCCCGTCGGCGATGCGGGTGACGTTGACCGTCAGCGAACCTTCGACGCCGTCGCGAGAGACAACCCCGTCAGCGGAGGTGCCGGGGTCGTATTCGGCGTCCGCGCTGGCTACGGGTTGAAAGACCAGCGGATCGCCCCCGAACCGATACGACGGACCGTCCACGATGCCGACTCGAGGGGGTAGGGCCTCGCGCACCGCGATCGACATAGCGTTCGCCTTTTTGGACGTCAGCCACGGGTAGGCGGGGTTGTCGTAATCCTCCTGGCCCGTGGTCAGCACCCCGTAGAACTGCTCTTCCTCGGGCGGCTCCACGGACTCGCACCCAGGTATGTCGACGGGGTATTCGACAGGCTCGCTGAGATAGCCCAACCCTGACTGCCCCATCGGCTGGTGAGTGAGACCTGCGGCAACGACACCAACGGCTACGACAACGCCGGCGACCACCCCATCGGTCCGGACACCACCACGCCGCAGAGAGATTCGCACGGCTGCAGCCTAATGCGGCCCAACTGGACCAGACGTCAGGTGATCGACACCAGCTGAGTGATGTCGTCGAAGGGCAATGGGCCGTCGACGACGGCTCCGACGACAGCGCTGTTGAGGATGATCGAACCACCGTGGTTGTCCAGGAATGCGGTGTCGGCAGCGTCCCGTCCGGTGGCGATACGGACCAAAGTCGATCGCGGCGCGAGGCAGGTCGCGTCCACCACTCGCCACTGGCCTTCGACGAATGCTTCGGCGACCGCGTGAAAGTCCATCGGATCGCAGCCCGGCGCGTACACCGCTACCAGGCGAGCCGGGACGTTGACCGCCCGAAGCAAAGCCACCACGAGGTGCGTGTAGTCGCGGCACACTCCAGCACCCGCGAGCAGGGTGTCCACCGCACCGTCGATGGGATCGCTGCTCCCCGGCACGTAGCTCAGCCGCGCACCGACCCAGGACGACACCTCGGACAGCAACTTCTCCGACGGCGGGTAGGAACCGAATTCGGTTGCTGCGAAGCCGAAGAACTTGTCTGCTTCGGCGTAACGGCTGGGCCGCAGGTACAGCGAAAGATCGTAATCGGAGACCGGGGCCGGCTCGGTGTTGCCGTAGATGGTTGCCGAGTACGACGCCTCGAGCTTGCCGACTCCGGCGTACAGCTTGTGGATACGAGTGCCGTGCGCGCCGCTGATCTCCTGCGCTTCGACCGGTTGACCATCGAGAGTGAACGAGAGCGCTTCCCACACTTCGGTTCCTGGATGCGGTGCGATCGCGATCTGGAATTCGAGGGTGCTGGCCTCGGTCACGTCGACATCGAGGTACGCGGAGACATCACGTTTCATCGTGCTGATCCTGCCATCTCCGAGCCGTTCGCGCAGATCATGACTCGTCGGTGAGACGTTCGCCGGTCACCAGGAATATGACCCGCTTGGCGACCTCGACCGTGTGATCGGAGTAGCGCTCGTAGAACCGGCCGAGCAGCGTGATGTCCACTGCAGCGGGCACGCCGTGCGGCCAGTCGGATGAAGATGTCAGCATGAACAGGCTGCGGTGCAGTTCGTCCATTTCCTCGTCCTGAACGCGCAAACTCGCGGCGAGTTCGGCGTCTCGGGTTTCCAGCACGCGTTGCGTCGCTTCGGCCTGCGCGACGGCGACTCGGCCCATCTGCTCGAACACGCCCTCGACCTCGGGCGGCAGCACATGCGCGGGGTGGCGGCGACGAGCCAGTTCGGCGATATGTACGGCAAGGCCGCCCATTCGCTGCAGATCGGCAACGATGTTGATGCCGGAGACGACGCGACGTAAGTCGTGTGCAACGGGTGCCTGCAGGGCCAGGAAGCCAAATGCCCCGTGCTCCCATTCGACTGCGAGTGTGTCGATCTCCTCGCGGTATTCGATGGTCTGCTCGGCGAGAACGATGTCTGCCGTCAGCAATGCCCGGGTGGCGTCTTCCATTGCTTTCTCTGCAATTCTCGACATTTCGGACAGGTCCGACGCCAGCAAGTCCAGCGCTTCCGCATAGCTGTCCCGCATTGAAAATCAACCCCTACCGCTCATAGCACCCGAACTGCGGGCGTGCAGGTGTTACCCCGCACAGCATCCTTCTACACCTGAACTCGGCTGTGGGAGTCTTCACGATATGAACGTTGTGAAGTCGGTCATGCTTTTTGCGGTGGCAGCGTTGTTCGAGATCGGCGGAGCCTGGCTGGTGTGGCAGGGAATCCGCGAGCACCGGGGATGGCTGTGGGCCGGAGCCGGGGTGCTCGCCCTCGGCGCGTACGGATTTGTCGCAACCCTGCAACCCGACGCCAACTTCGGCCGGATCCTCGCCGCATACGGCGGAGTGTTCGTCGCGGGATCGCTGCTCTGGGCGATGGTGCTCGACGGCTTTCGGCCCGACCGCTGGGACCTCACCGGCGCGACGATCGCATTGATCGGCGTCGCAGTGATCATGTACGGCCCGCGTTGATTCGCACGGGCCGTACTTCAGCAGATCAGCAGTTCGACGGTGCGGGTACTCCGTAGAAACGGTCCTTGATCCAGTTCTGCGCCTCGCCGAGGCCCAAGATGTCCGGAATCAGATGTCCTGCACCGGATCCCGGAACAATTGCCGGAACCTGCGCGGAGCTCAGCTGCACGGCGGCACCCTTGCCGCACCAGTCGCCGGCAAGACCGACGGCCTGTCCGTGGGGCACGATATCGTCGGACGTACCGGACTGGATCAGCACCGGAGCGTTCGGTGTCCGCTCACCGATCTTGTTCTTGGCCAAAATCTCCTGAGCGACGGGCAGCCTGTCCAGCACCACCGACAGCGGCTCTCCGGTCTTCGTGTACTCGTTGGTGCGGTGCAACCCGACATTCAGAATCGTCTCTCCGACACACTGATTCGCCACCAAATTCAGCATGGCCTTGCCTGCGTCGTTGATGTTGTCGTCGACGATCGGCCGCAGACCGGGGTCCGAATTGAGCAGACCGTTGAGGGTGTACCCGATCACGCCGGTGAGGATGGTGCCGTCGACCTGCTCGAGAGTCGCCTTCAGATCGGCCGGCGGTGCGCCCGCATAGGTACCGACGAGGTTCATCTCGGGTGCGTAGTCATGCGCGAGTTCCGCTGCGGCAGCGGCAGCTCCGCCACCCTGCGAGTAGCCGTACGCGGCCACCGGGCCGTCGCCGGAAATCTTGGTGCCCTGCAACTTCTGGGCCGCGCGAGCCGCGTCGAGCACAGCGTGCCCTTCCGAGGCGCGGTTGACGTACGTGTGCGCACCGGGCGTACCGAGACCTTCGTAGTCGGTGATGACGACGCCGTACCCCTGGGACAGCAGCGAATACGCGGCGAGTACCTCGTACTCGACCATGAAGCCGAGCGGCGGGGTGTAGGTGATGACGTTGTTGAGCATCTTCGACGGGGCACACTGATCGCCCTGGCCCTGAGTTCCCGGCGCGAGCACGACGAGCGGACGCGGACCCGGGCCGGTCCATTCCGCGGCAGGATCGATGTAGGTGCCGGTCACGGCATTGGGCGCGTCGTTCGAGTCGGTGCTGCGGTACATGATTCGAGTAGCGGCACCGGGCAGCGGGCCACCGATTCCGGGGACCGACAGAGCGAGATGCGAAGGCTCCGAACGGATCACGTCACCCGGCGCGCCGGCGGGCAGCGGGGTCGGTGGTATGTAGAAATCCGACTCGACGGTCGAACCCGTCGACGGTGCTGCCGACACGGTCGGTGCCGTCACCCCCATGAACACTGCCGCTACTGCGACAGCCGAACCGAACACGCGCTTGTACCGCACCTTGGAAACCCCCAACGTCGATCACTTGTCTTCAAGTGAGCGCTACCCCGTGTAGCACTTATCGTGACGCACCTTACGTGATGCGTCACACAACGCATAGAGCTACTTTGGATTGCTCACCGTCAGCGGCGACGGTGATGCATCGCGGCCTTTGCCGTGTCCACTTCGTCGTCGGTGAAGGGACGCCCGGGAAGCGCGGTTCGAGGCACCGAGTCGCCGCGTAGCCCGTCGAGCAACACGGTGAAGTACCGACGCCAATTCGCGGGATCGATATGGCTGGAGAACTCGACAGTCGAGCCGATCATGCCCAGCACCGGATAGAAATCGGTCACCGCAACATCGGACCGCAGTTGACCGGATTCCAAGGCGCGAGCGACGATTTTCGCGAAGAACGGGTCGATCCGTCGGCGCACCTCTGCGATGCCGCGGCAGCCTTCGTCCGATCCGAGAACCACATCGCCGAGGCCTCGATCAGAGGCCATCTGCTCGCACACATCGGAGAGAAAACCCACCAGCCCATCCCACGGATCGTCGGTGTCGAGGGCACGTTCGGCGCTGGCGAGCATGCCCTCCAGGCGCTGCTCGAACACGCCGTCGATCAATTCCTCTTTGCACGAGAAGCGCCGGTAGACGGTACCGACGCCCACCTTGGCGTGGGCTGCGACGTCGTCGAGGGTGATGTCTATACCGCGCGAAGCGAACAGCTCACGGGCCGCATCCACGATGCGACGTCGATTGCGTTCGGCATCGGCCCGTAGGGGCTTCGATGCCGCTGTGTCCGCTCTCACACTCATTCGATGTCCGTTTCACCCGATAAGCGGAGGACAGTCCTCCACTTAGCTGCTACCTTTGCTCTACAACCGGAGGGTACACCTCCGCATAGTCGAACCGAGGACACTATGACCACCCTTTCATCGGAGAACGTGGGCGACGCCACGTCGACCACGTCGCCGGTCGACGAGCGTGCGCATCGGAATCGTTGGCTGATTCTCGCGACGCTCGGACTGGCTCAGCTCATGGTCGTGCTCGACGCGACCATCGTGAACATTGCACTCCCCGCCGCCCAGCTCGACCTGGGCTTCGACAACGCCGACCGCTCCTGGGTCGTCACCGCCTACGCGCTCGCCTTCGGCAGCCTGTTGCTCCTCGGCGGCCGCCTGAGCGACCTCTTCGGTCGCCGCAACACGTTCCTCATCGGACTCGTCGGCTTCGCACTGATGTCCGCAGTGGGCGGCGCAGCCGTCAACTTCGGCATGCTCGTCGCAGCCCGCGCCGGTCAAGGCCTGTTCGGTGCCCTTCTCGCGCCTGCAGCTCTGTCGCTGCTGGCCACCACCTTCACCGACACGAAGGAACGCGCCAAGGCATTCGGCATCTTCGGTGCCATCGCCGGCGGCGGCGGCGCTCTCGGCCTGCTGCTCGGCGGCATGCTCACCGAGTGGGCCAACTGGCGCTGGAGCCTGTACGTCAACCTGATCTTCGCCGCGCTCGCATTCGTCGGCGGCTTCCTGTTCCTGGCCAAGCACAAGGTCGACGTCCGACCCAAGCTCGACATCCCCGGCACGATCGCCGTCTCGGCCGCGTTGTTCTCCATCGTCTACGGCTTCGCTCACGCGGAGTCCGACGGCTGGAGCAATCCCGTCACCCTGGGGTTCCTCGCCGCCGGTGTCGTACTGCTCGCGGTGTTCGTGACCATCCAGATGCGCGTCGAACACCCGTTGTTGCCGTTGCGGATCGTTCTGAATCGCACTCGTGCGGGATCGTTCCTCGCTGTATTCGTCACCGGCGCAGGCATGTTCGCGGTGTTCCTGTTCCTGACGTACTACCTGCAGAACACGCTGAAGTACACGCCCATCACCACCGGATTCGCGTTCATGCCGATGATCGCGTCGCTCATCCTCACCGCGACGCTGTCGACGGCGTTGATCCTGCCCCGCTTCGGACCCCGGATCCTGATGACGACCGGCCTGGTCGTGGCATCGATCGGAATGGGCCTGCTGACGCAGATCGACATCGACAGCAACTACGTCACCCACATCCTGCCCGGCCTGGTCATCATGGGCCTCGGACTCGGAGCCACCATGGCACCGGCCATGCAGGGAGCCATCTCAGGCGTCGACCCGGACGACTCCGGCGTCGCGTCGGCCACGGTGAACACGATGCAGCAGGTGGGCGGCTCGATCGGCACGGCGCTGCTGAGCACCGTCGCCGCCAACGCGGCAACCAGCTACGTCAGCTCCAACATGGCAACGGCAACCGATGCGGCTCTGCTGCAGGCCAATGCCGAGATCGCCAGCTACACGACCACCTTCTGGTGGGCGTCGGGCATCTTCCTACTCGGCGCGGTGCTGTCTGCCACGCTCCTGAAGAAGGGACCGTTGCCCACCGCCCCCGAAGGTGCGGTTGTCGTCGGGCATTAGTGCGCTACGCGCAGTGGTGCGGTTGAGTGCCTTCCGCGGCACCCAACCGCACCACTAGCTTTCGAGCAGTTTCTCCGTCGCGGCCAGCAATACGCAGGTCGCGACGCCGTCCATCGACTTCTCCAGCTCACCGAGCGACGGGAAGCTCGGGGCGAGGCGAATGTTCTTGTCTTCCGGATCTTTTCCGTAGGGGAAGGCCGAGCCGGCGGCCGTCAGAGCAATTCCGGCATCCTTGGCCAGCGCGATAGACCGCGCAGCCGTGCCCTCGAGCACATCAAGGCTGATGAAGTAACCGCCCTTGGGTTCGGTCCACGACGCGATCTTCGACGCACCGAGCCGATCCTCGAGGATCTGCTGCACCAGAGCGAACTTCGGGGCCAGAATCTCGCGATGCTTGGCCATGTGGGCCCGCACGCCCTCGGCGTCGCCGAAGAAACGCAGATGCCGAAGCTGGTTCAGCTTGTCCGGGCCGATGCTCTTCTTGCCGAGGTGCTTCTGGTACCAGGCGAGGTTCTCCTCGGAGCTGCCGAAGAAGCTGACGCCGGCACCGGCGAACGTGATCTTCGACGTCGACGCGAACACGAACGCACGGTTGGGGAAACCGGCCTCGGCCGCCATGCCGATGACGTCGTAGGACGGCGCGAACTCTTCGGTCAGCGGGTGTACCGCGTAAGCGTTGTCCCAGAACAGGCGGAAGTCGGGTGCTGCGGCGGGCATGGTGGCCAGCGCGCGAACGACGTCCTCCGAGTAGACGGCACCGGTGGGGTTGGCGTAGTTCGGCACCACCCACATGCCCTTGATCTGGGGATCCGACGCGACCAGGTTGGCGATCTCGTGCACGTCCGGACCGTCGGGACCCATCGGAACCGGGATCATGTCGATGCCGAAGCTCTCGGTGATCGCGAAGTGACGGTCGTAGCCGGGAGCTGGGCAGAGGAAGCGAACGTTGGGCTCGGCCGACCACGGACGAGGGGAATCCGGCAGACCGTGCAGCAGCGCCCAGACCACCAGGTCCTGCATGATCTCGAGGCTTGCGTTGTTGCCGGCAAGCAAGTTCTTCTCCGGGATTCCGAGCAGTTCACCGAAGATGGCGCGCAGTTCCGGCAGACCCGCGAGGCCACCGTAGTTGCGGCAATCGGTGCCGTTGCCGTCTTTGTAGTCCGCGCCGGGGAGTGTCAACAGCTCGGCAGCGAGATCGAGCTGCTCGGGAGAAGGCTTACCGCGAGTGAGATCGAGCTTCAGGTTCTCGGACTTGAGCTGCGTGTACTTCGCGCTCTGCCGCTCGTGCTCGGAGGCGAGCTCCTCATGGTTCATCAGACCCAACTGGGTTTGCGCTGGCATGCGGAGCGGCCTCTCGGTGACGGGGTTCCCCGGACAGTGTCAGTGTCGCTGAAAATAAAGGGGACCCCGCGCACCCGGCAGAGCCCATTGACCCTTGCTGCCTTCCGGCCCTGGGGGAGTTCACAGGATGCGCGCCGCGCGGGATCCATCAGGAAGTGTAGCCGCCTCCCGTCGGGCAACGCATCACCACCCTTCGCGCCTCCCGATTTGGGAGATGGTGGGGGTAACCGGGTAAGCTCCCCCACGGAGGATTCGCCTAGTGGCCTATGGCGCTCGCCTGGAACGCGGGTTGGGTTAACGCCCTCAGGGGTTCAAATCCCCTATCCTCCGCCAAGGAAGCCCCCGTGACATGTCACGGGGGCTTCTTGCTGTTCGGGGTGAGGCAATCCGCCTGCCGCCACCTCGTTCACGTCCGGTCCCCTGGTTCGGATCAATGGGCGTTCGAGTCCGTCTGAGTGCAACAAAGCCACATTCATTCGGTGACGGGCGGCGACCCGATCCGAATGAATGCGGCATTGTTGCAATCTGAGCGACTGAAATCCACATTGATCCCAAAGTGGTGCCCAAAGTGGCGGGCACAGTGGGGGGCGCAGCGGAGCGGGCGGCACCGAACCTAACGAGCCGACCAACCACCGTCCATGGTGTACGACGCCCCGGTGACCATGCCTGCGTTCTCCGAGGTCAACCACCCCACCAGTGAGGCGACTTCGGCAGGTTCGACGAGTCGCTTGATCGCAGCCTCGGTCAACAGCACCTTTTCGAGTACTTCGTCCTCGGGGATACCGTGCGCCTTGGCCTGGTCGACGATCTGTTTTTCCACCAGTGGCGTACGGACGTATCCCGGGTTGACGCAGTTGCTCGTCACTCCGTGGGCTGCCCCTTCGAGGGCCGTCACTTTCGACAGGCCTTCCAGTGCATGCTTCGCGGTGACGTAGGCGACCTTGAATTCCGAGGCCCGCAGTCCGTGCACCGACGACAGGTTGATGACCCGGCCGAACCGGCGGGCATACATCCCAGGCAACGCCGCACGAATCAACAGGAACGGAGCCTCGACCATCAGCGTCTGAATTCGACGGAATGCGCCGGGGTCGAAGTCGACTATCGGTGCGACGGTTTGAATGCCCGCGTTGTTGACGAGGATGTCGACGTCCAACTTCAGGTCGTCTAGCGCGGTGGTGTCGAGCAGATCCACCGACCACACCTCACCGCCGATCTCCGACGCCAATTCCTTTGCGGCGACGTCGTTCACGTCGGCGACGGTGACGCGGGCACCGCGGCCGGCGAGCTCACGCGCGCACGCGGCCCCGATGCCGGACGCTCCCCCGGTGACGAGGGCGGAGCGTCCGGTCAGGTCTGTCACTGCTTCACATTCTGATCGAGCAGGCCGGCCTTGGCCAGCTCGGCCTCGGTGGCCAGATTTTTGGCGTCGGCGATGTCGATGCTTTCGAGCGCCAATCCCTTTGTCTCCCTGGCTACGATGACGGCAACCACGGTGATGGCGCAGGCCACGGCCAGGTACACCGCGATCGGCACGGACGAGCCGTAGATGTCCAGTAGCTTGACCGCGATGATCGGGGCCAACGAGCCGGCGACGATCGAGGTGACCTGGTAGCCGAGGGACACTCCGGAGTACCGCATCCGCGTCGGGAACATCTCGGCCATGATGGCCGGCTGTGTGGCGTACATGAAGGCGTGGAACATAAGACCGATGATGATGGCCAGCAGGATGACGACGTTGTGTCCACTGTTCATCATCGGGAACGCGAAGAAGCCCCACGTTGCCGCGGTGAGCGCACCGGCAAAGTAGACCGGGCGACGACCGATGCGGTCGGCGAGCCTGCCCACCAACGGAATCGTGCAGAAGTGGATCGCGTGGGCGATCAGCATCCACCACAGGATCGTGCTGGTGTCGGTGCCCACCTCGACCTTGAGGTACGTGATGGAGAAGGTGACGACGAGGTAGTACATGACGTTCTCACCGAAGCGCAGGCCCATCGCGGTGAATACGCCACGCGGGTAACGCTTCACGACCTCGAAGACGCCGTACGACGCGGCCTTGATGACCTCGGCCTGCTTGTGTGCCTCGAGGAAGATCGGGGCGTCGGAGACCTTGGTGCGGATGTAGTAGCCGACGAAAACGATGACAGCGGAGAGCCAGAACGCGACGCGCCAGCCCCAGCTGAGGAAGGCTTCGTCGGACAGGGTGGTCGTCAGGACGAGCAGTGCGACGGTGGCGAGCAGGTTACCGGCGGGCACGCCGGCCTGCGGCCAGCTGGCCCAGAAGCCGCGAGACTTGTTCGGGCTGTGTTCTGCCACAAGGAGAACCGCGCCTCCCCATTCGCCGCCGACGGCGAAGCCCTGAATGAAGCGGAGCGTCACCAGAAGGGCCGGTGCCCAGTAGCCGATCGCCTCGAACGTCGGGAGGCAGCCCATGAGGAACGTGGCTCCGCCGACGAGGACGAGGCTGAACTGCAGCAACTTCTTTCGGCCGTACTTGTCGCCGTAGTGGCCGAAGACGATGCCGCCCAACGGCCGGGCGACGAAGCCGACGGCGTAGGTGACGAAGGCCGCGAGGATAGCGTCGAGCTCGCTGGTTCCGGCAGCGAAGAAGATCTTGCTGAACACCAACGTCGCCGCGGTTCCGTAGAGGAAGAATTCGTACCACTCGACGATGGTGCCGGCCATCGATGCGCCGACGACCTTCTTCAGGCCTGCGGGCGTGGCATCGGGATCCGGTTCGGGTCGTTCGGTCAGCGGCTGATCGACGCTCATGTTCTCTCCTGTGTTGCTCGGCACTGCATCCTCGTGTCTGTGACAGACCACACATGCAGTGGGGTTGCTCTGAGTATTGGTGCAGATGTTTCTCGGCGCAAGAGCCATGAACGCAGGTCGGATCTGCAAAACTGCACACATGACCCGCGGTGGCGCGAAGATCCCCAGTGCAGACGACCTACTGGTGCTGCTCGCCGTGAGTCGGACCGGTCGATACAGCTCCGCAGCCGACGACCTGGGCATCAACCACACGACCATTTCCCGACGCATCGCCGCACTCGAAGACACCCTCGGCGGCCGAGTCCTCACCCGCGCCGCCGGTGGCTGGGAGCTGACGCAACTGGGCCGCGGGGCCCTGTCGGCCGCCGAAGCCGTCGAGGATGCGCTGCGCACCTTGGTCTCCACGGACGCAGCCGCACTGGAAGGCGTCGTGCGCATCTCGGCCACCGACGGATTCAGCGCCTACATTGCCGCCCCCGCCGCGGCCCGAGTGCAACGCACCCACCCCCGAGTGTCGGTGGAGATTGTGGCCGTCACCAGACGGGCGTCGCAGCAGCGATCCGGGCTGGACATCGAGATCGTCGTCGGCCAACCGCAGGTGCACCGCGCGGAGGCGATCCGGCTCGGGGACTATCTGCTCGGTCTCTACGCATCAGCGGAGTATCTGAAGGAACACGGAACGCCACAGGTGCCGGCCGACCTCTCCGCACACCCGTTCATCTACTTCATCGACTCGATGCTGCACGTCGACGATCTCGATCTGGCCCCCAACTTCACCCCCACGATGCGCGAATCGGTGACCTCGACCAACGTCTTCGTCCACGTCGAAGCAACGCGGGCGTCGGCCGGAATCGGACTGCTGCCGTGTTTCATGGCCGACCGTCACCCCGACCTCCACCGAATCCTGCCCGACGCCATCGCCGTGAAACTGACCTACTGGCTCGTCACCCGCACCGAAACCCTGCGACGACCGGAAGTATCGGCGGTGGTCGACGCGATCCGCGCGGTCGTGACCGAGCAGCGCTCGGCTCTGCTGGGAGAGAGCTGACAGAAGGCCGCGTCATATTTGTGTCATGACTGAATTCCCGGCCGTAAAGGAACCGTAAGGATCGTCTTCGGGCCGATTTCAACGGCGTAAACATATCGGTGACCGGAGAGTCATAGACCCTCCGACCAGCGCTGATGATGCGTTGGACCGCACTATTTCGAAGAGGCTCGAACGTTCATGGCTGATTTGGGTTATCTCCTCGTCACGGCCGCGGGATTCGGTGCATGTGCACTGGTTCTGCGAGCGTTGGCGACCACTGCCAGTGCAAAGGCGAAGACGAAATGACGCTCGACGGAATCGTCAACGTCGTACTCGTGGTGATCGCCGCCGCGGTGGTCGTCTACCTGTTCGTCGCTCTGCTCGACCCGGAGAGGTTCTGAGAACATGACTGCAGCTCTGGCAGCATCGCTCCAGATCCTCGTGGTCGTCGTCGTTCTGGCGATCGCGTACGTACCCCTCGGTGACTACATGGCGAAAGTCTTTGCCACCGAGCATGATGTCGACACAACAGCGGAGAGCCTCGGTGCCGCAGGGAGTACAGCCACCCTGCAGCGCACCCGCGGTGGCACGACCGTATGGGCAGATCTTCGTATCGAGAAACTGATCTACCGCCTGTGCCGCATCGACCCACGCTCGCAACAGACCTGGGTTGGGTACGCGCTCTCGCTCCTCGGTTTCTCCGCTGCGAGTGTCCTCTTTCTCTATGTGCTGCAACGAGTTCAGGGTGTACTCCCACTGAACGGAGGACTGTCGGGAGTAAGCCCGTCGGTCGCGTTCAACACTGCGATCTCCTTCGTCTCGAACACCAACTGGCAGTCGTACACACCCGAGACGACGATGTCGAACTTGACGCAGCCGCTGGGCTTGGCGGTGCAGAACTTCGTTTCCGCAGCCGTCGGCATCGCGGTCGCAATCGCCGTCATCCGAGGCTTCGTCCGAGTGCGGGCCGGCGGTGAGATCGGGAACTTCTGGGTCGATCTCGTCCGCGGCGTCATCCGAATCCTTCTGCCGATGTCATTCGTCATTGCACTGATCCTGTTGACGCAAGGCGTAATTCAGTCCTTCGACACCGGATTCGCCTCGACCGGGCTCGACGGGTCGTCCGTCTCGAATGCATTGGCTCCTGTCGCGTCACAGGAAGCGATCAAGGAACTGGGCACCAACGGTGGCGGAATCCTCGGCGCGAACTCTGCGCACCCGTTCGAGAACCCGACCCCGTTGTCGAACGTCGTCGAAATAATCTCGATCCTGCTCATCCCGGTAGCACTGACCCGCACGTTCGGCACGATGGTCGGCGACCGTCGTCAAGGTCTGACCCTGCTGGCGGTCATGGCAACGCTGTTCGCATCGCTCCTCACTGTCGCTGCCGTCGCGGAGTCCGGTGCGCGAGGCGTCGCAGCCCAGGCCGCAGGTTCGATGATGGAGGGCAAGGAAGTTCGGTTCGGCATCCCCGGCTCCACTCTCTTCGCCGTCGCGACAACGGGAACATCCACCGGCGCAGTCAATTCCGCGCACGACAGCATGTCCCCACTCGGCGGCGGAGCCGTCCTGCTCAACATGCTCTTCGGCGAAATCGCCCCCGGCGGTGTCGGAACCGGTCTGTACGGACTGCTCGTGCTCGCGATCATCGCGGTGTTCGTGGGTGGACTCCTCGTCGGCCGTACGCCCGAGTACCTCGGCAAGAAGATCGGGCAGCGCCAGATCACCCTCGCCGCACTGTCGGTACTCGTGATGCCCGCGTTGGTTCTGATCGGCACCTCGATCACCGTGATCCTGTCCTCCACCAGCGGCTTCCAGGGCAACTCGGGTGACCCCGGTACGCCAGGATCGATACACGGATTCACCGAGGTCCTCTACGCCTACGCCTCCGCCTCGAACAACAACGGCAGCGCGTTCGGCGGGTTGACCGTCACCAGCGACTGGTTCCAGACCTCATTGGGTATCGCGATGCTGCTCGGACGCTTCCTGCCGATCATCTTCGTACTGGCACTGGCCGGTTCGCTCGCCACATCCAAGCGCACCGCTCCGAACCCCGGCACTCTTCCCACGACCGGACCGCTCTTCACCGGACTGGTACTCGGAACCGCCGTTCTCGTTGCGGCACTGACATTCTTCCCGGCCCTGGCTTTGGGCCCGATCGCAGAGGCACTGCAATGACCGTCACCTCATCCAGGCTCGTCGACGACGAAACCGACGTCGACGACTCCCCCACCCCGGTCCGATCCGGGTACTTCAGTCCCCGGCAGATGTGGACGTCACTGCCGTCCGCGTTCGCCAAACTCGACCCACGGCATCTGGCCCGCAACCCGGTCATGTTCGTGGTGCTGATCGGCTCCGTCGTCACCACCGTGCTCGCAATCCTCGATCCGTCGGTGTTCTCCTGGCTCGTGGCGGCGTGGCTGTGGTTCACGTTGTTGTTCGCCAACCTTGCCGAGTCGGTGGCCGAGGGCCGAGGCAAGGCCCAGGCCGCGAGCCTGCGTGCGGTCAAGCGAGACACGGTCGCGCGCCGTCGGACGCCGAGCGGGACCATCGAAGAGGTTCCCGGCACCGAATTGAAGGTCGGTGACGAGGTCGTCGTCTCCGCCGGCGAGATCATTCCGGGAGACGGCGATGTCATCGAAGGCATTGCGAGCGTTGATGAGTCGGCCATCACCGGCGAATCTGCACCGGTCGTCCGCGAATCGGGCGGTGACCGTTCCGCGGTGACCGGCGGCACCGGAGTGCTCTCCGACGAGATCGTCGTACGGATCACCGCGGCTCAGGGCCAGACTTTCGTCGACCGCATGATTGCCCTCGTCGAGGGTGCATCGCGCCAGAAGACACCGAACGAGATCGCTCTGAACATCCTGCTGGCGTCGCTGACGATCATCTTCATGCTGGCCGTTGTCGCGATCGGACCGATGGGCGCGTACGGCGGCGAGGAGCAGGACCCGATCAAACTGATCGCGCTGCTGGTATGTCTGATTCCGACGACCATCGGAGCGTTGTTGTCCGCCATCGGAATTGCCGGTATGGACCGACTGGTTCAGCGCAACGTCCTGGCGATGTCAGGCCGCGCTGTCGAGGCTGCAGGCGACATCGACACGCTCCTGATGGACAAGACCGGCACGATCACCTTCGGCAACCGTCGCGCCACCGGGCTGCATCCCGCACCCGGCACGACGGCAGGCGAACTCGCCGCAGCAGCACGGTTGTCCTCCCTCGCCGACGGCACGCCCGAAGGCCGCAGCATCGTCGATCTGTGCGGAGTCGAATACTCGTTGCCCCTGCACGCCACGGACACCGAGAAGACCGGTGAGTTCGTCGCCTTCACCGCTCAAACCCGAATGAGCGGAATCGATCTCGACGGCACTCAGGTTCGTAAGGGTGCCTCGGATTCGGTGCTGGCATGGGTCCGCAGCAACGGCGGTCCCTCGATCGCCGTGGAGATCGACGACATCTCGAACAGCATCGCCGAGATGGGCGGCACGCCACTGGTGGTCGCCACTGCACCCCAGGGCGGCCCCGCGCGCGCACTCGGTGTCATCGAACTCTCCGATGTGGTCAAACCCCACATCGCGGAACGATTCGCTCAGTTGCGGGCCATGGGCATCAGGACCGTCATGGTCACCGGCGACAATCCGCGGACGGCGAAAGCCATTGCAGCCGAGGCAGGTGTCGACGACTTCCTCGCCGAGGCCACACCCGAGGACAAGCTTGCGTTGATCCGCAAGGAGCAGGAAGGCGGCCGCCTGGTCGCGATGACGGGCGACGGCACCAACGACGCTCCCGCTCTGGCGCAGGCCGACGTGGGCGTCGCAATGAACACCGGCACGTCGGCAGCGAAAGAGGCCGGCAACATGGTGGATCTCGATTCCGATCCGACCAAGTTGATCGAGGTCGTCGAGATCGGCAAGCAGTTGTTGATCACCCGTGGCGCGTTGACGACCTTCTCTCTCGCGAACGACCTCGCGAAGTACTTCGCGATTCTGCCGGCGATGTTCAGCGTCGTCTATCCCCAACTCGGTGCCCTCAACATCATGCGTCTCGCCACTCCCGAATCGGCGATCCTGTCCGCGGTCATCTTCAACGCTCTGGTGATCATCGGACTGATTCCGCTGGCGCTCAAAGGTGTTCGTTATGTCCCGTCGAGCGCGTCGACACTGCTGCGCCGCAATCTGCTGCTCTACGGAGTGGGCGGCGTCATCACCCCGTTCATCGGGATCTGGCTCATCGACCTCGTCGTTCGTTTCATCCCAGGGATAGGCTGACATGCGTTTCGTACAAAGATTTCTCGGTCAGATCGTGGCTGGACTGTCCGTATTGCTGGCTCTGACGGTCATCGTCGGTATCGGGTATCCAGCGGCGGTATGGGCGGTGAGCCGCATCGGATCCAGCTCTGCCGAAGGGTCGCCGCTGCGTGACGGGAACGGGTGCGTCGTCGGGAGCAGTCTGATCGGCGTCGACCCGCAGGTCGAAGAGGGAACGCCGGATCCGTTCTTCCACAACCGAGTTACCGGGTCCATCTCCGACGAGGATGCCTTTGCCCCGAGCGACCCGGCCGCGTCGTTGCCGACCAACCAGGGCCCCAGTAGCGAAGCTCTGGCGGCATTCATCGAGCAACGTCGTGCAGTCATCGCCGAGCGTGAAGGCGTCGACCCGGCCGCTGTGCCGGTGGATGCGGTCACCGGATCCGGCTCGGGTATCGACCCCGATATCAGCCCCGCCTACGCGGCGATTCAGATCCAACGCGTCGCGGAGGTCAACAACATGAGCGTCGATGCAGTGACCGCTCTGGTCGCCGAACACACCGACGGCAGGCAGCTCGGTTTCCTCGGTAGCGAGACCGTGAACGTGCCGGAACTCAATGTCGCTCTCGGTCTGACGTCTCCGGGATGCGGTACGAGCTGAGCCTCGACGGTCCAGGGCAGCAGGTAGACGACATGGGAAAAAAGACCGGCAAGCGGGGGTCCGGCGGACTCGATCGCGGTGAACTGCGCATCTATCTCGGGGCCGCGCCGGGGGTCGGTAAGACGTTCGCGATGCTCGGTGAAGCGCACCGTCGGCAAGAACGTGGATGCGATGTGGTCGCGGGCGTGGTGGAAACCCACGGCCGCGCCCGCACCGCCGCATTGCTGGACGGCATCGAACTGGTTCCTCCGCGGATAGTTCACTACCGCGGATCGATCGCTCAGGAACTCGATGTCGAAGCCATCATCGAGCGCGAGCCATCGCTGGTGCTCGTGGACGAACTCGCCCACACCAACACCCCGGGTAGCGCTCACGAGAAGCGCTGGCAGGACGTCGAGGAATTGCTGGCAGCGGGAATCGATGTGGTCTCGACCCTGAATGTGCAGCATCTGGAGAGTCTCAACGATGTCGTCGAGCAGATCACCGGTGTGCCGCAACGAGAAACCGTTCCGGATTCGGTGGTGCGGGCAGCGGAACAGATAGAATTGGTCGACGTGGCTCCAGAAGCGCTGCGCCGCAGACTCTCCCACGGAAATATCTATGCAGCCGAGAAGGTCGACGCAGCGCTGAGCAACTATTTCCGTCAAGGAAATCTGACTGCCCTGCGCGAACTGTCATTGTTGTGGATCGCCGATCAGGTCGACGCTGCGTTGGCCAAATACCGGAGTACACATGACATCACCGACACGTGGGAGGCACGTGAGCGTGTTGTCGTCTCGGTGACCGGTGGTCCGGAGTCCGAGACCCTGTTGCGTCGCGCAAGCCGGATCGCCTCGCGGTCCAGCGCAGAACTGATGGTGCTGCACGTGATCCGCGGTGACGGCCTCACCGGCGTCTCGGCACCGCAGATGGGGAAAGTCCGGGTACTCGCTGCGAGTCTCGGCGCAAGTATGCACAGCGTCGTCGGTGACGACGTGCCGACCACGCTGCTCGACTTCGCACGGGGGGCCAACGCAACCCAGCTCGTCATCGGGACATCACGGCGGTCTCGCTGGGCCCGAATACTTGACGAAGGTATCGGCGCTGCGGTCATTCAGAACTCGGGCAAGATCGATGTGCACATGGTCACCCACAACCAGGTCAGCCGAGGTTTTCGGTTGACCCGGCTGATTCCGCCCAACCCGAAGCACCGACGAATTCTGTCCTGGGCAGCTTCTGTGGTCGTGCCCGTCGTCTCTGCGATGGCGATGCTGTTGGTGGATCCGTATCTCGCTCTCGGCGGCGAGAGCGCCCTGTTCTTCGTGGTGGTACTTGCCGTTGCGCTCCTGGGCGGTGTTGTGCCCGCGGCCCTGTCGGCGTTGATCGCAGGATTGTTGCTGAACTACTTCTTCACCGACCCGCGGTACAGCTTCACCATCGCCGAACCCGACAACTTCGTCACCGCGGTGGTGCTGCTCATCGTGGCGGTCGCAGTGGCATTTCTCGTCGACGCGGCCGCCCGACGCACCCGCGAAGCTCGGCGAGCGTCGCAGGAAGCCGAGCTCCTGACGTTGTTCGCCGGAACGGTGCTGCGGGGCGGCGACATTCGAACGCTGTTGGAGCGAGTCCGGGAGACGTACTCCCAGCGCGCGGTCTCGATCATCAGAGGTGCCGGTGTGATCGTCGAATCTGTCGGTGATTCCCCACCCGCCGTGCCCGATGACGCCGACACCGCGATCGACACCCCCGACGGTTCCTTCACGTTGCTGCTGTCCGGGACCAAGACCGGCGCGCACGATCGACGTGTGCTCAGCGCCGTAGCCAACCAGGCCATGGGCCTTATCAGGCAGACCGAACTCGCCCAGGAGGCCAGCGCCGCAGCAGGACTGAAGGAAGCCGACCGTCTTCGGCGTTCTTTGCTCTCTGCCGTCAGCCACGACCTACGAACACCGCTCGCGGCGGTCAAGGCTGCGGTGTCGAGTCTGCGCGCGACCGATGTCGAATTCTCTGCCGAGGACACCGCAGAGCTGTTGGCGACCATCGAAGAATCGACCGACCAGCTCACCGGTCTGGTGGGCAACCTACTCGATTCCTCGCGGTTGGCTGCGGGGGTCATCCAGCCGAGCCGGTCCATCGTGTACGTCGAGGACACTGTGGATGCAGCGCTCGTCGGAACGCACATGGGTCGCGAACTCGTCATCGTCGATGTCGACGACGTCGCTGTCTCCGCCGACGCAGGTCTGCTCGAGCGCGTGCTGGCGAATCTGATCGACAACGCGCTGCGACACGCACCCGGATCGCCCGTGCGGGTCGGGGCCGCCTACATCGGCGACCGGGCGGTAATCACCGTTGCCGACAGCGGCCCAGGAATCGCTCCCGGAAGCGAAGAGGCTGTGTTCGAGTCCTTCCAACGATCGGGCGACCGCGACAACACCACGGGCGTCGGGCTCGGACTCTCCGTTGTGCGTGGGTTCGTCGAAGCCATGGGAGGCTCGGTGGCGGTGTCCGACACTGCAGGTGGCGGGGTGACCATGACCGTCGAATTGGCCCGAGCGGAATCGACTGCCGGAGTCGACTTCTCCGAGCAGACCCATGGGTGAATCCCGTTCCGCGATCAAGGTTCTGGTCGTCGACGACGAACCGCAGATCGTGCGCGCACTGCGTATCAACCTCGCCGCCCGCGGGTACCACGTCGTCACTGCGTCCACGGGTACGGGCGCTCTACGCGCCATTGCGTCCGAGCACCCCGATGTCGTGATTCTCGACCTCGGACTGCCCGATATCGGCGGCTTGGACGTGCTCGCCGGGTTGCGAGGATGGAGCGAGATTCCGGTGATCGTGCTGTCCGCCCGCACCGACAGCGGCGATAAGATCGAAGCCCTCGACGCCGGTGCCGACGACTACATCACCAAACCGTTCGGGATGGACGAATTTCTGGCCCGGCTACGGGTCGCCGTCCGCAGACGAGCCACGAGGACGTCCTCTGCGGACCCGCTCGTGACCACCTCGTCCTTCACGATCGATCTGGCCTCCAAGACGGTGACCAGAGATGGCGAGATCGTGCATCTCACGCGCACCGAATGGGGCGTCCTCGAGATGCTGGCCCGCAATGCAGGCAAGCTGGTGGGGCAGAAGGAACTACTCAGAACGGTGTGGGGTCCCGGGCACGATCACGGTTCCAACTATCTGAGGATCTACATGTCCCAGCTTCGACGCAAGCTCGAAGTCGACCCGGGAAAGCCTCGGCATCTCATCACCGAGACGGGTATGGGGTACCGACTCGTGGAGTGAACCGATGCTCCTGGCGTATACCGTCGAGGGGCCAGACTTTCCGTCCCGAGAAGGAGCGTTCACTCGATGGCCGATATCGATTTCTATTTCGATCCGGTGTGCCCGTTCGCCTGGATGACGAGCAAGTGGGTCCGCAAGGTCCAAGCCCAGCGCGAGTACACCGTCGACTGGCGGTTCATTTCGTTGCGCCTTCTCAATTCTCACATCGACTACGACGCGTACTTTCCACCCGAGTACGAGGCCGGGCACACCGCGGGTCTACGACTGTTGCGAGCCGCTGCCTCTGTTCGTCGTGAGCATGGGTCGGACGACGTCGGGCCGCTGTATCAGGCCCTCGGAACCCACATCTTCGACACCGAGGTGGTGCCCGATGACGCGAAGAGCCACGGACATCGCGGCACCGCAGAGTTCCTGGGGCCGATCCTCGAAAAACTTGGGCTACCCACTAGTCACACTGCAGCATTGGACGATTCGTCCTTCGACGAGGAGATCCAAGCCGAAACCGATCATGCGCTGTCGCTCACCGGCAAGGACGTCGGCACCCCCATCATCGCCTTCGAGCCGCCGGACGGTGTCGCGTTCTTCGGTCCGGTGATCAGCAGGCTGCCCAGTGATGAGGAAGCAGTAGCGCTGTGGGACAACGTGATCGGACTCGCTCGATTCCCCGGATTCGCCGAGATGAAGCGCAGCCTGCGTGAACTCCCCCAGCTGAAAGCACTCGGGGTTCAGGAGGACGAGGCGGGCGTGCAACAGGATTGGCACGCCGGGAGCCGACGCCAGAAGAAGTGAGACTTCGGCCGCATCAGTCGCCCAGCACGTCGTCCATGTTGCCGACGCCCGGTGTTCCGGCGTCGAGGGCGTAACGCAGGTACACGGTGCCTTTGCCGTCGACGGCCGGTGGCTCGAGCAGCGTCAGGTTGCTGGGCACGGTGCCGTCGGCGAACACTCGCTTGCCCACTCCGAGAAGGATGGGGTGGACCCATAGATCCAGTCGATCGAAGAGCTTGTCGCGCAACAGAGTCTGAACCAGATCGAGACTTCCGACCACCTTGATGTGGTCATGCCTCTCTCGGATCTCACGCACCGCATCGACCAGGTCCGGTCCGAGTTGGGTCGAGCCGTCCCAGAGCAGATCGGGTGTGCCGCGCGAGGCCACGTATTTTGGGATCGCGTTGAACAACGTTGCGAACGAGCCTTTTTGGTTCGGCCAGTACGCGGCAAAGATGTCGTAGGTGCGTCGCCCGAGCAGGAGCGCATCTGTGCCCTCGTATGCAGCGTCGACTTGTGCCCCGGAAATCTCGTCGAGCAGCGGCGCCTGCCAGCCGCCGTAGGAAAAGTTTTCGGGATCTTCCTCGGGGCTTCCGGGTGATTGCGCGACGAGGTCGAGGGTGGCGAACAGCTCCAACGTGATGAGGCCCATGATTGCTCCTGATTCGGTAGGGCGAAAAATATTTCAGCTCAACACTTTCCGCAATGTCTCGGCAAATTCTGTCGGCTTTCCCGTCTGACCGAATTCGCCACCGAGGAAGCCCGAGTGGCCGCCGGGAAAGACGATCGGCTCCGATCCGAGGAGCGTTGCAGTCGAATACGCTGCGCGAGCCGCGATGTGACCGTCCTCGGGACCGCCGGATTCTTTCCCTACGCCGATCACCACGGTGGTGGGTGCTGCACGTAGCGCATCGACGTCCGGTGCGAAGTCGACGCCTCCCCCGCGCATGTTGGACATCAGGGCGTCGTCGCGGGTGCCGTCGTCCTCGGTCGGGAGCCCGAACTGTGCCGGGTCCGGTGCCGGGCGAGCGAAGAACGCGTCGTCGATCGGGCCTGCATGCATCAGCAGCGACATGAACTGGGCCATGGCCGGTCCCCGGCCGTGAGCGTCGTAGGTGGCCACCATGTTTGTGCACACTGTCGAAATGTTCTCGCGGTCCGGCAGAGTGCCTCCGGCGGGTGGTTCGTGGGCCACCAACGTCCGAATATCGGACGGGTACTTGCCGACGAGCACCAGCGCATTGACCGCACCCCCGCTCGAGGCGAACACGTCGACCGGACCATGGCCGACGGCGTTGAGCACGGCGTGCAGGTCGTCGGCATGTTCGCCGAAGGTGACTGCGGCAATCGCGTCGTCGCGTCGACTACGTCCGACATTTCTCGGGTCGTACGTGACGACCACGCGGTCGCGGAAGTGCGATGCCAACGTCCCGAACCCGCTGGCATCCATCGGCGAGCCGATCAGGACCACAGGGGTGACCCCTGGCTCGAGCTCGCCGATCACGTCATAGGTGAGAGTCGCACCGGGAACGGAAACTGTCTGTGTCGTCATGCTGGGGTGGACCTCGGTCCGCGCCAAAACTCACCGGCTAGTCGTAGAGAACCGCGGTTCCCGTCTGTCTCAACTTCTCCAGGCCGTCTCGGAATCGCTCCAGGTATTCGGGCGAATGACCGACCCAGTCGGTCATCTCCTCGACGATCCGCACCGGTTCCGCGCTGCGATACGAGTGGGTCGGGTTGCCGGGGAACTTCTTGTCCGTCACGTTCGGATCGTCCTCGACACTGCCGGTCGGCTGCACGATGTAGACCCTAGGACGCCCTTCGCCGACGGCCATCTCGGCCGCCAGTACGGCACCGTCCAGCACCTTGGTCATGTAGATGAAGTTCGAGATGTGGTCGGGACGGTAATTGGAGCGGTAACCGGGAATCAAGAAGTCACCAGGTTCGAGATCGGCCTTCGTGCCATGAAAGTAGGCACCGGACTCGTGCACGCGAAATCGTTCCGGTGTATCGGCCATGTCTGCCATAGAAACTCCTCCGTGTCGGTAGCCGGAAGAGTGTGCACCAGCGATGGGGCCTTGCCGCAAGCCCCCATCCCAGCGATAAACTGAAGGCAACGGTGGCGGGCACGGCCATGTCACGTCGCGCGTTCACTCGACACGAGAAAGTCACGCGTAGTTCGTGGTTCGCGACCGAGCAGTTCGCCCAACAGCGGGTCGGTACCGGCGAATCGGCCGTCGTGGGCGGCGAGAAAGATGCCAAGGGTGAAGCGAGCCATGAACTCGTTGGCTCCTGCAGCCACGCGATGGGCGATCCACTGCTCCTCACCCACGATCGATACCTCGATCTCTCTACCCACGACTTTCGACGCAATGGCCGCTACCTCGGTCATTGTCGGGGCATCGCGGGCCGTCAACACCGTGGGGCCCTCGTATGCACCATCCGACGTGAGTATCGCGGCAGCAGCTTCCGCCGAATCTGCTCTGTCGGTCCACGAAACAGGGCCGTCCACGGGTATGGATACAACGCCGGTCTCGCGCCAATCGCCCATGACGAATTCGAGGCTGTGTGCGTAGAAGCCGTTGCGTAACGACGTCCACGCCACACCGCTGTCGGCCAACATCTGCTCGGTCGCAGCATGATCGCGCGCAGGCTTGAACGGACTGTCGAGCCCCGCGCCCTGATGACTCGTATAGAGAATACGTCCGACACCGGAGGCAACCGCTGCGTCGATCGCGTTGCGATGCAACGCGATCGCGTCGGCCCCGGGGTCACTGGACGAGACGAGCAACACCTGGTCTGCCCCGGTGAAGGCCGTCGTCAGTGAGTCCGGGACCGCGTAATCGCCTCGACGCACCTGCAACCCTCGGTCCGCGAAACGTTGCGCTCGGGCCGTATCTCGAACTGCGACGACGATCTCCGAGGGGGGAACGAGTTCGAGTAGATGGTCGACGGTGGCACCGTTCAATGCACCGGTAGCTCCGGTTATGACGATCATGACGGCCTCCTGTTATCGATGGAATTACCCTGACGGTATCATCGGAAACACATTGATAGCAACAGTGCGTTATCGTCGATACGTGAAGGATTCGCCGACGAGCACCAGGGACACCACACGTCGACGAATCGTCGATGCCGCAGCTCGGCTTCTTCAGGAAAACGGCCCGGGGGCGGTGACCACTCGCGGCGTTGCCGAGTCGGCCGGAGTTCAGGCACCGGCCATCTACCGATTGTTCGGGGACAAGAACGGTCTGCTCGACGCCGTTGCCGAACATGTGATGGCCACCTATGTGTCCACCAAATCCGAGATCGTCGGCAACGAGCTCGTCGAGAACGGTGACCCCGTGGAGGATCTGAGAACCGGATGGCGCGCACAGATCGAGTTCGGAATCGCCAACCCCACCTTGTTCGTTCTACTCAGCGACCCTGCTAGAGCGCCCGATTCTCCAGCGGTTCGGGAAGGCGCAGCCATTCTCGCGACACGGGTTCATCGGATAGCTCGCACCGGCCGCCTTCGGGTCACCGAGCAGCGCGCGGTGGAGCTGATTCATGCCGCTGGCACTGGTGCAGTCTTGACCATTCTTGGAACACCGCACGATCGACGCGACCTCGGAGTCGCCGACGAGCTGTTCGATGCAGTCATGCGCCACATAGTGATCGACACACCTCGGTATCCCGAGAGCTCTGTGCACGGTGCAGCAATTACCCTGCGGGCCTCGATTTCAGACATCGACGTACTGAGCATTTCGGAGCGGCAGTTGTTGGCAGAATGGCTCGATCGAATATCCGGGTGACGATGCATCCGATGCGCGCCGATGGGGAGCTCGGGACGCTTACGGGCTCACCCTGCGGGTCGAGGCCGACCTCGCATGCCGTCGAGCCGTTCGACGACACCGTTCACGAGCTCCGCCCTGCAGGGTGGGAGCCGACAGTCCCGACACGTACCTGGATGTGCCCGCCCCGCACCGAAGCGGAGTTCAGCGGCTGGAGTCGTGGAGTCATCGCCGTCCACGGATGCGCCTCGATGTCCGAACCACCCAGTCGACACGCAAGCTTCGCAAGCGGGGTCCACGCAGCCGCTCGTCCGACGGGCCGCTGCATGTCGACGACGGCCACAACGCCGCCCACTCGCGTAGCCGCGATCATCGATTCGAGGGCCGCCTGCCACGGCGTCATCAGTGAGAGCGCGTAGGTGCTCAGGGCCGCATCGAACGGGGTCTCACCCAGATCCGCCGATGTCAGGGCGGTGGCGTCGGCGGCGACGAGCGTGACGTTGTTCCAGCCGGACCGGTCGGCTCGCCGTCGGGCCTGTTCGAGCATCTGCGGGCTGGCGTCGATTCCGGTGATCGAACCGGTCGGGCCGATCATCCGCTGCAACCCGGCGAAGTTCAGTCCCGTCCCGCAGCCGAGATCCAGAACATGGCTTCCGCTAGGCAGATTCAGCAGCTCGAACGCCGCCTCCCGGCCGGCGCGATACACCGGCCATTCGAAGGAGATCACGTCGTACAGGCGCGCCGAGAGGGTGTACTTGGTCGGTCGTCTCATTCTCGGTCCATTCGGGGCAGGGCACAATCGGGTTATGGGAATCCGTCGTTCGTCTTCGAGTGTGCCCGAGAACCGTGCAGACGTAGTTGTGGTGGGCGGCGGCACTGCGGGCATCGTGGCCGCGAAGACCGCCGCCGGCTTCGGCGTTCGCGTCGTATTGATCGAGCGGGACCGCACCGGCGGCGATTGCCTGTGGACCGGATGTGTGCCGTCCAAAGCGCTGCTCGCGGCGGCTTCGGTGGCGCAGACGGTCCGATCCGCGTCCGGGTTCGGCATCGTCACCCAGCCACCGATCGTGGATTTCGTGCGCGTGATGCAGCACGTGCACGGCGCGATCGCCGAGATCGCACCGATCGATTCACCGGAGGCTCTCACCGAGGCAGGAGTCCATGTGATCCACGGCGACGCCGTCTTCACCGGGCCGAACACGGTGAGCGTCGGTACGCGGATACTCCACTTCGGTCAGGCGATCGTAACCACCGGCGCGCATCCCACGGTGCCGGCGATCGACGGCATCGAGCGCGTGGACTACCTGACCAGCGATACCCTGTGGGATCTGAAGGACATGCCGCACAGACTGCTGATCGTCGGTGCTGGCTCGGTGGGTTGCGAAATGGCGCAAGCATTTTCGCGCCTCGGTGCGGACGTGACTCTGGTGGGACGGTCGGCGACGATTCTGCCCCGTGAGCACACTGAGGCCTCGTCGATTCTCACGCAGGCACTGACAGACGAGGGCGTGCGGGTGCTGACCTCTACCGCGGTCGTGCGCATCGACAACGGCTCAGCCATGACCGACACGGGCGTAGACATCGAATTCGACCGGGTGCTGATCGCCACCGGACGGACTCCGCGCACCGCGACACTCGGCTTGGACACTGCCGGAGTAACGTTGGACGACAACGGATTCGTGCAGGTCGACGAGAATCTGCGGACCACCAATCCCCGCATCTGGGCGGCGGGAGATCTCACCGGTCACCCGCAGTTCACGCACACCGCCGGCGTGCACGGCAGCCTGGCCGCGAGCAACGCGGCGCTGGGCCTGAACCGAAAGGTGAGCACGACGGGGACGCCGCGGGTGACGTTCACCGATCCCGAGATCACCTCGGCCGGAATCGATGTACGAACTGCGCAGGAGCGGGGGCTTCGACTGCAGATCCTCGACCACCACCACGTCGACCGCGCCGTCACCGAAAGAGCAACGAACGGATCCACGACGCTGGTGCTCGACGCCAAGCGACGCATCGTCGGGGCCTGCGTGGTGGGTCCGCGAGCGGGCGAGACAATCGGGGAGCTGATCATCGCCATCGAGCAGGGCCTGCGTACCCGCGATCTCGCAGGGGCCACCCATCCGTATCCGACGTACAACGACGGGCCGTGGAACGCAGCGATCGCGGACGTGAAGGCGCAGTTGGGTTCTCCGGTGATTTCCCGAGCAACGGCCGCACTGGCGACGGTGCGCGGCACGTGGATCAGGAGAGAGCGCGATACCCCGCGATGATCCGCTGGGTGGAGCTCACCGCGACCACCGCCGCCCACACCACCGCGATCTGCCACGAGATTCCAGGTAGCAGCAACCAAAGACTGTGCACCGCAATGGTTTCGGCACCCTCGGCCAATCCCCCGAGGAACGACAGCGAGCGGCCGTCGTCGATGGTGCGACCGGTGCGCTCGGCAATCGAGGAGAACGCAAGAAACGCGGTCCCGTTGATGTAGTACGCCAACAGCACCAGCAGGAACGGCCACCAAGGGGCGTCGTATGCGGCCGAGGCACCCACCGCGACGCCCACCACCGTGGTGCCGTAGACCACGAAGTCGGCTGTGATGTCGAAGAATCCGCCGGCACCGCCCGTATTGGAACGCCGACGCGCAAGAGGCCCGTCCAGACCGTCGGCGATTCTGGAGACGATCCACAACACCAACGCGAGCCACCAGAACTGCAGGCCCGCTGCCAGTGCACTACCGAGGCCCAGTACGAGTCCAGCGGCGGTGATCCGGTCCGGGGTGATCGCGGGGCGGTCGAGGGCACGGGCACAGCGATCGAGCGGGTCTTCGAGGTGGCGCCGCAGGAAACTGTCGATCATTCGGCTGCACCGGTGAGTCCCAGGCGTCTCGCCAACAGTGCCGAACCCGCCGCGATCGCCAGCACCGCGAGCAGTGCGATGGCGAACGGCCACGACAGCGGCGAGGTCCCGTAGGCCCCGAGCGCGGTGTAGGCGACGGTCGCGGGCACGATGCCGATCATGGTGCCCACCACGTAGTCACGTTGCCCCACCGCACTGACTCCGGCCGCGTAGTTGACCAAGGAGAACGGCAGCGGCACCAGCCGCACGAGCAGAACCGACAGCAATCCGCGTCGTCCGAGCATGGCGTCGAGCCGGCGGAGTCTGTCCCATTCCGTGCGCGCCACCTGACCGCGGCCCAGCGCCCGCGCTCCCCAGTACCCGAGGTAGGCCCCCATCGTGGCGGCGAACACCACGACGATTGCGCCCACCGCCAATCCGAACAGCAGTCCCGACGCGATGGTCAACGTGCTGGCGGGGAACGGGGTGGCCGACAGGACGGCGTAGAGCACGACGAACAGCGCGATGCCCCAGGGCCCGGCCGACGCCACTCGATCACGGATGAACGACGGGTCGGGCAGGTCGACGGTGCCGAGCACGATCACCAGAGCGATGACGACCACGGCAGCCGCGAGCAATTTCAGGGTGGTGCCGCGGCGACTACGCGTCGGGCGGTCCTGCGTCACGATGTGTACCTCTCGTCCGACGGTCAGGATCCATTGTGCACACAGCCGGAGTGACGGCGAGTTCAGCGGTTGTCTCATACGACCGATTACGGTGGTGAGGGCAGCGTCGACGACGGCTGCTTCGGTTGATCTGGAGGACCCACAGTGATTCGATCGGTACGGCGTGCAGTGACGATTGCAGCGAGCGCAGGACTGCTGCTCACCGCCTGCGCTGCGCCGGATTCGGAAGCACCGATCGCCGAGGCGCAGTCGTGGAGCGAGATCCAACAACAGGCGCAGGGACAGACGGTCTCGCTGTGGATGTACGGCGGCGACGAGCAGGGCAACGCCTACGTCGACGACGTGCTCACGCCCGCGGCGGCCGAAGCGGGCGTCACGCTGCGCCGCGTGCCGGTCGAATCGACTACCGACGCCGTCAACCGCATCCTGTCCGAGCGGCAGGCCGGGGTCACCGACGGCGAAGTGGACCTGGTGTGGGTCAACGGCGCGAACTTCGGTACCGGTAAGCAAGCCGGCGCGTGGCTGTGCGGTTGGACGCAGAACCTGCCGAACATGGAACTGACCGATCCCGAGGATCCACTGCTGCTCGACGACTTCGGCACCCCGGTCGAGAACTGCGAATCACCCTGGCACAAAGCTCAATTCACCCTGGTCTACAACGCTGCGGCCATCCCGAATCCGCCTACGACGTTCGACGGCGTGCTCGACTGGGCGAAGGCCAACCCCGGCCGCTTCACCTACCCCGCTCCCCCGGACTTCACCGGCTCGGTGTTCGTACGTGAGGCGCTGATCAATGCGTCCGGCGGCGTCGACGAGGTGCCCGCTCAGTTCGATCAGGACTCTTACGATCGCCTGGCCCCAGCACTGTTCGATCAGTTGAACGAGCTCGCGCCGTCGCTCTGGCGCGAAGGCACGACGTATCCGCAGTCCTCGTCCGAGCTCGACGCCCTCTATTCCGGCGGTCAGGTCGACATGACCATGACGTATGGCCCCGCAACCCTTCCGAAACTCGTCGCCGACGGCACCTTCCCGCCGGAGACCCACGTCCTGACTCTCGACGAGGGAACCGTCGGGAATGCGAGTTTCCTTGCCATTCCGTCGACGTCGGGGAAGTCGGCCGCGGCGCAGGTGGTTGCCAATCTCGCGTTGTCGCCCGAGCAACAACTTGCAAAGGCGACGCCGGACGTGTGGGGCCAGTTCACTCCGTTGGACATCGCGCGACTGACCCCGGAGGAGAGGGCGCAGTTCGAGCAGCTCCCGTCCTCGCCGGTGGTTCCTTCGTACGAGGTGATCTCGGCGAACGCGCACCCGGAGCTGTCCGCGGAGTGGGTCACCCCGCTCGACGAGGGATGGCGTCGAAGCGTGCTCGCCGGTCAGTGAGCGCGACCACGAGGAGCTTTCGCGGCACAGCGGCGGTCCTCCCCGCCGTCGTCTTGGTTGTTCTCGTCGTCGGCGGCGGTCTCGGAACCGTGGTGCTGCAGAGCCTGGGTCTGATGCCGTTGGTCGGAACCCCCGAACTATCGGTCGACGCGTACTCCGCTCTTGGCGGTGATCTGTGGCGCTCGGTGGTGCTGACGCTGTCGATTGCCATTGTTTCGACGGCATTGGCCACGGCGATCGGTCTTGCCGCGGCACTGACGGCGTTGTCGGGTGGACGCGCAGCCCTCGTTGCCGCCGGGTTGACCGTCACGGTTCCGCACCTGATCGGTGCCGCGGCGATGGCGCTGTTGCTGGCAGATTCAGGGATGCTGCCCCGCATTCTCGGCATGACCGACGGCGGCTGGCCGGAGATGGTCGGTGGGAAGTGGTGGATCGCCGTTGTCGCCGAATATGCCTGGAAGGAATCGGCTTTCGTGGCTGTCGTCGTGGCCGGGACGCTTGCCACCCGAGTAGCCGCATTTGACGAGACGGCCGCGACCCTGGGCGCAGGCCGATGGGCTCGGCTGCGACTGGTCACGCTGCCATTGGCGCGCCCCGCGCTGATTGCGTCGGCGGCCATCGCGTTCGCCTACACCGTCGGATCGTACGAGGTGGCCCGCATTCTGGGCCGACCGTATCCGGAACCGTTGTCGGTCATGGCCATCCGCCTGTTCACCTCGATCGATCTTCAGACGCGTCCGCAGGCAGCCGCCGCCGCGACGATCGCCACCGCTTTGACGGTGGTCGTGGCCGCAGTGGCACTGCACTATCTGCGCAGATCGGCAGCGTGGAAATGAACAAGGTGGAAGTGAACAAGGTCCTCCCATCTGTCGGCAGGTCCGTCCTGGTTCTGTGGTTCTTGCTGCCGCTGATTCCGGTTGTTCTGTGGGCCATCAGCAATCGCTGGTCGTTTCCCGGTTCGGTTCCTCAGGAATGGGGATTCGACGGCGTCCGCAGTGCCCTCAATGCCGGGGGCGTCGATGCTTTCGTGCGGTCGACCCTGCTCGCTCTCGCCGTCGCCGCTATCGCAACGCCTTTGGGCGCGTTGGCCGCTCGCGCCCTCGTGAACGGTACTGTGCGTTTCCCCGCTGTGGTGGCCGGCGTTCTCTTCGCACCACTGGCCCTGCCCCCGTTCGCGGTGGCATTGGGGCTCGATGTCCTGGTGCTGCGCTCGCGCATTCCGAGCACGGTGGCGGTGATCGCTCTGCTGACCGTCGCGGCGATCCCATACACGACGTATCTGATGCGAGTGGCGTTCGGAGCGTACGACATCGGCTACGAGGAGGAGGCTCGCACTCTCGGTGCGTCGAGTGCCATGGTGCTGCGTCGGATTCGTATTCCGCTGTTGGCTCCGGCGTTGGCGGGGGCTGCGTTGCTCGCGTTCCTCGTGGCGTGGAGCGACTACGTGATTACTTTGTTGATCGGTGGAGGCAGACTGGTCACCGTGCCCATCCTCGTTGCCTCGTTCGCTGCCGGGACCGGTAACGATTCTGTGGTGGCTGCACTGTCGGTCGCCGCCGTCGTGCCGCCACTGTTATTGGTGCTCATGCTGGCCCGGTTGCGTCGTAGGAGTGCGCGATGAGCGTCGAACTGTCCGTCCACGGCCTCACGAAAGTCCATGCCGATCAATCGGTTGCGGCACTCGACTCACTGGATCTCACCGTGCCACCGGGATCCTGCACGGCGATTCTCGGACCCTCGGGCTCGGGCAAGAGCACTGCGCTACGGCTCATCGCGGGTCTGGATTCCCCCACCGCGGGCACGGTGCAGATCGACGGCCACGAGGTGAACGGCGTTGCGGCCGAGAACCGCGGGGTGGGGATGGTGTTCCAGCGTCCGATGTTGTTCCCGCACATGTCGGTACTCGACAACATCGGCTTCGCCTACCGCGCTGCCGGAGAGAGTCGCAAGCGGTCGCGCGAACGTGCCCGGGAGTACCTCGACCTGGTCCATCTCGGCGACATCGGAGATCGTGCGGTGTCCGAGGTGTCGGGCGGGCAGGCCCAGCGGGTGGCATTGGCGCGTTCGCTCGCCGGCTCACCGCGAGTCTTGCTGTTGGACGAGCCCTTCAGCGCGCTGGACCCGGTGTTGCGCACCGAGATGCACGACCTGGTGCGCGAATTGCGCTCGACGCTGGATCAGACTCTGCTACTCGTCACCCACGATCAACAGGAAGCGGCCGTGCTGGCCGATTCCGTGGCGGTGCTCATCGACGGCCGATTGGAGCATCACTCCGATATCGCGACCGCCTACACGCGTCCGAGCACGCTGGCGGTCTCGCGACTGATGGGCGGGGTCAACGAAATCGAGGGGCAGTGGGATGGGGTTGGGGTGCATCGCTCCGAGCTCGGGGAGTTGGAGGTCGAGGGGGTTTCATCTCCGGCTGGGCCCGCCGTTTTGCTGGTGCGTCATGAGCTGATCACTTTGGATGACAACGGGATTCGTGGGGTTGTTTCGGGCCTGAGGCCTACCGGATTTCGCAGCATCGCCGATGTGACCGTGGGGTCGGTGACCGTGAAGGTCGAGTTGGCGGCGGGATCTGCGGTAAAGGTCGGGGAGGCAGTGGGGTTGAAGATTCCGGGTGGGGCGCGGTTTGTTGTCGCAGGTTGAGCTCGAAGATGTGGCAGCCGGCATCACTCGTGCCCGATCCCGACGCTCGGGCAAATCACTCAGCCACGAAAACCACAGTTACCGCACCGTCAAGGAGCGACGACGCAGGGGTCGAGTGAGCCGTGAATGAGCACCCTGGGTAGGCACCGGCTTCGCGCCAGAGCCTACTGCCGAGGTTGTGGAGGGGCGAGCGCCGCCGAGATGATCAAATTATGCAATCGAGAAAATTGCGATCCGAGACCACTGGTCTGATACGAATGCATCGTCTACCGACCTGGAGATGCGCCCGGACGGCACAGCTAGCGCGGTGGCGATACCAAACAATCCAATCTTGCTGTCTGAATTATCTGTTAGTCAGTCGAATCTGTTTCTATAGTTAAGGGTTTCACCGCTTCGCGACCTGGATGATGAATTGTATATATGGTGGGATGATCGTAATTGAAGTCTAGTTGTGCATAGTCTCTACGGTAGTGAGCCGGCAGTTCGTTGTCTCCAATGATCATCTGAACGCGGTCTTTCGCCGCGTCAGCCATCGTGACAAGGCGACGATAAAGTGCTGAAGAAAGGTCATCACTATCGTTCAAAGACGTGCGAGGGCTATCGATTAGTAAGAATGCGGGATACTGCGTGTCGCGCCGACGAATTGCAACGGTCAGCAGGCTCACCCAATACGCAACCTGAGTGACGGTGCGGACGCCGCCAACGGGGCTGAATTTATCAAACGCCTTGCCGTTCAATGTTGGAAGATAGTTCTTACGATTTACAGCGGCAGATTTCACGCTAGGAATACCAATTTCGGCTACAGTCACCCCAAACTCGTCGTCAATTTCGTCCAAAATTTCAATTCTTCTAGCATCAAGCACGGATTGCGCGTCCAGCAATTGCGCGCGCAATTTTGTCAATTGATTCAGGAAACCAGCTGCTTTTGATTCAAGATCGTCAGCACGATCCCATTGACGCAGGGTCTTCTCAAGCTCTTCGATACGCGACTCCGCCCGTGCCAACTTTGACGTTGCGTCGGAATAGGCTTGTAGCTGAGGGGTAATTCGCATCGAAGTACGCGAATTAATTTGCACACTCAGATCTTCCACAAGATTTTGCCGACTGGCCGCTGAGTCAGCCACATTTTCAATCTCGGTTTCCGTTCCGAAGATCTGAGCATCGAATTCTGCAACCTGCTCGACGAGATGCACCAGCTCATAATTAGATCCAGAATCAATAGCCTCATCACTAAGGGCGACAGGATCTTCCTGTAGGCACAGGCGGCAGGCATGCTCCGGTATCGTCCGTTTGCGCACATCTTGCATGCAACGAGGGCAAACTGCGAACTCTATCTTCGCAATACGCTCACCGGCGTCGATCATTTTCTTGAGTCGGGCGATGTCTTGCTGCAGAAGGCTGCGCTCCCGCACGAAATCCTGCTTTTGTTGAACGAGTAGTGTCAGCGCATTCTGGGCCTCAGCGGCGTTTTGCTCAGCTTCTAGCAGAAGATCTCTAAGGGTTCTTGTTTCGTCGTCGATAACTGGAGATAGCATGTTTTCGATATTGGTCAACGCCTGTTCGGCGCTGTACTTTTCTTTGGTTGCCTCGAACTGGCTACGCTCTGCCTCAAGACGGCTTTCAGTGTGACTGTCGGAGAGAAACTGCGACACAATATCAAAGTCACGTTTGGCGACTTCGTATTCTGACTGAATAGTGGCAATCTCTGACTGCATGTCCAGAATGTAGGGGTTTGTGAGCCCAAAAAGAAGCTCGAAAACAGCTCGACGTTTAGGCTGATAGTAGTTGTCTCCACTGCCTGCTATCTGCTCATTTATGCTACCTTGAGAGACATACATGTATTTAAATACGTCATAGAATGTGATTCGTGCACCCGGATTGGTTGACCCAGGTTTGGTGGTGGCGGCCCTCATGTCATCCGGCAAGTCCATGGCGGCAAGAAGCAGCGAGTTGAGAGAAGGCTCGTCTTGGCTCACGTAATGTTCTGGAAGCGCTGTTTGTTCGGTGAGATCACGCAGTTTCACCGTGCGAGCTCCGGGAGAAGATATTGAACGGGTTATAGAGTAGCGCTCGCTACCAATCGCTAAATCGAGAGTAACGCTAGTGATGCTCGTGATAACGACGTCTGCCAAAAGGCCGTCACCGCCGAGTCCATACTTTACAAGCTCGAAAAGAGTGCTTTTCCCAACCCCCACGCTGCCCGCCAGCACTGTGAGCGGTCCTGGAAACGAGTGCGTGACCGTTCCTTCGATAGTATCTAAAGAAATGGATTCCAATCTGAAATTAGTGGTCATTTGATCAACTCCCGATGTGGCCGATCCATTAACGAAGGCAGGTTGCTATAGACAAGATCTTTGAGGTTGTTGCCATTTAGACCAGCTGCGCCGTCGGCGACGGCAAAGCACCGATCGTTGATTGCTGACCAATTCGGTAGGGAGCCCATCTCCAGTGCAGTCTTTTTCCCGAGCGGAGTTGGTGCCAACGCGACGCTGCCTTTTCTCCCCCGCACGTACTTCAGGAGGCCCCGGCCAACCAGCGAACCTATAATCGGGTAGTACCGGTCGTCCCAGGGGCCGTATTTGTATCTCGTCATGGGTGCTTCTACATCGGTTGGCGAGAGCGAACTGTTTTGGTCGAGGTGCAGGCGCTTGTCCGAAGGGTCCATAGTCCGAAGTACGACAGGACCGAGAGCCGGGTATCGCGTGAGGAAGTCCAACTTTGCCAGCTTCGTGAGTCCATCCACCTTCTTGCTATGTCCCTCTGTCGCCGCGACAGCGGTGACAAGAAGCAAAACCCGAACCTGGTGGTATGCAAGGTCCTCGCGTAACGCTTCCAAGTGTTCTGCGAGCGGGTTGTCGATCATATTGATGCCCCACCAGTCGGCAACGCCTTGGCCTGCGCTATGGCAGCGTCGACATCAAATTTTGGACTGAACCACACTTGACAGCGCGCGACTAGGTCGCACACCCCACCGAGTAGTAGTTCTGCGTCCAGCCCGGTACCTACTAGCGATTCGGGTTGGTGCTCAAACCGCTTCGACAATGAAGCCCAGTACGCGCCGCCCCAGTCACCCTCGGTAGTGCGTACCGAAGCTGTCTCGTCGTCTGCGACGCGGTGCAGTTTCCGTTCGAGCGGTCTCTGTTCTGCGGAGCTTCCGGGGACGCTGTCCCGTCGTTCGCGGCGGTAGCGCAAGTAGTCAAGCCGGAGTCGTTCAGCACGCTCGATACTGGTCTCCGAGCAACCTCCAGCAGCCATTTTCACACCGAGCTTCGTCACCCTGGGCGCGGGTGTAAGTGGTAGGAACGCGACTGGGTGATCAAGTGCCACCTTTATCGCGACTCCAATATCGCTTATCGTGATCGTCCGGCTGTCGAGGTTGGATGCGTGAGTATGACTTGTCCGATCCGCAGGTCCTACGCCTACGACTGGCAAGCCGCCCCGCTTTGACGGTCCTCGCGCGCGCATACGAGCTCTGAATAATTGCAGTACCGAATGCCAAATGGCTGACGCGAGGTGCTCTGAACAGCCGATTTCTCGCGTCAGAGGTTGCGCGTACAAGCTGGGGGCGGCGTGCCCCACGAACTCACGGTTGGGTCGGGATTGGTCAATCGAGAGGACAGCAAGGAACTCTGATACGGCGGCCCTCAGATCATCATTGATAGTTAGCTTTGTGGCGCGTGCGTGTTCGGGGGCCTGCCACGCGGGCGGCAGACCCTTCCTGTACATCATCAATGACCGTGCAAGTTTATCGATACCGTCCTTGAGCAATGCCTTCTCGTCAGCAGTTAGATCCTGGCCGGACCGTGAGCGGTGCATTAACAGAGGGCAAGCCGCCAGGTTAGCGGCCTCACCGGTGGCGGCTGCGGCGGACGTGACGAGCCGGACGGTAGCAGTTTGTCCGAGCTGCAACCAACGGGCGAACAGGTGGCCAAGGCCACCGTCGTTGACCAGAACCGTGACAGTCTGCCAGGCTCCTGAAGCCGCTTCCCGATGCTTCGCCGAAACCAATTCGGCGGTCAACCCGGCTTGTACAATCCAGTCTTCGTGGATTTCACAGATAAAGCGAATATCGACGCCCTCGCCGTCCTTCTTCTTAAGCTGAAGGTGTTGCAGGTAGGCGGCCAACCCTTCCGCGGCTGCCATTGCTGCTTGCCAATCAAATAAGTCAGCAGTCTGCGCACCTGCATCGTCGCTGGGGTGAACACCCAAGACGTCGTGGATCGCGCTCATCGAGGCGTGGCCCGTCGACGTTGAGTCTTCACATCATCTCCAAACTCTCAGATGGACAACGGTGGATTCGAGAACAGTGGCGCGTAACGTGCACGCTACTGTCCGCAGGCTCCAATTTGTGGATTGGCGTCCATGAGGCAGCGTTCGACGGGATACCGGGATTCAGTAACTCCTAGAGAACTCCTAGAGCCCGATCTCGGTGACTGCATTACTCACGAGCGGTGCGTGCTCGCGGCGGTACACCTCGACGGAGTCGGGTGCGCCGGAAGCGTCACGTGACCGTTCGTGTCTCACCAGGCCGGAGGAGCGCCTCCAAGTGGCGGCGTAGTCCTATCCGTTCCCTCCGAGCGGTAGGACTGCATGGCGCTCGCGACCCAGTTCGCGACGGCAGACGGAATTTCCGGCTCGACAGCCGCCGACCGGTCACTCTCGGGGATGCCTACTGCAGTGGGCACCGATGTTGTTCGGCCTGGTCGAGAGTCCATCTCGGCAACCTAGCGCAGGTCACCGACACGTCTGTAGGGCGAAACTACGCTGAGTGGGGAGTTCACTCAAGACGGTGCGGAAGATGCAATCTACGACACTAGATCTGGTTCGGTCCGTTCTGGGCGAGCCCAGTTCAGAGCTTCGGGCGGATTACACAACTGCCAGTCGGACCGCGACCACCACCCACCCCCAGCACACCTGAAACTAAGCTCCTCCCATGCCCGCCGGACGCTTCGCTCCCAGTCCCTCGGGCGACTTGCATCTCGGCAATCTGCGCACAGGCTTACTGGCCTGGCTCTTCGCCCGCTCCACCGAACGACGTTTCGTGATGCGCGTCGAGGATCTCGATCGCGTGAAACCCGGCTCGGAGCAGCGCCAACTCGAGGACCTCGCCGCCATCGGCATCGACTGGGACGGGCCCGTCATGCGGCAATCCGAGCGTCGGGAGATCTACGACGCCACGATTCGCGCGCTCACCGCCGCGGGGATGACATACGAATGTTTCTGCACGCGTCGGGAAATCCTGCAGGCCGCATCGGCCCCGCATGCACCCGACGGCGCATATCCCGGCACCTGCAGAAACCTGACCGCTGACGAGAAAGCCGCCAAGGACCGCCCACCGGCCATCCGATTACGTTCGCAGGTAACCGAATTCACCGTCGTCGATCAGCTGCACGGCCTGTTTCGGGGCCAGGTGGACGACTTCGTGCTCCGCCGATCCGACGGCGTCCCCGCCTACAACCTTGCCGTCGTCGTCGATGACGGTGCGCAAGGCGTCGACCAGATCGTGCGCGGCGACGATCTGCTCACCTCCGCGCCTCGCCAGGGATATCTGGCTCAGCTCCTCGGTCTCACCCCGGCCACCTACGTCCATGTTCCCCTCGCGCTGAATATCGAGGGCAAGAGATTGGCCAAACGCGACGGTGCCGTCACACTGCGCGAACGGCCCGACGGGTGGGCACTCATCACCGCCTCCCTCGGCATGCCCGGAGCGAAGAACGCCGAGGAGCTGCTGGAGAAGTGGAAGCCGACGCGGATACCGCGCGAACCGTGGGTGTTCGACCCCGCAAATCTCTGATCTACGAACCGATCGAGATCACGTTGCAACGCGACAGGACCCAACTCAGGATCAATCGGACGTACAGTGGCCGCGACAACTCAACCCGAGGGAGAAGGACACGATGACCTCAGGCGGCTACGACCCCGACAAGGATCCACAGAACCCCGGTGGCTATCCACCACCGCAGGGTGGCTACCCACCACCCGGCAACTACCCGCCCCCTGCACAGGGCAACTACCCACCGCCTGGGAGCTACCCACCTCCTCCCGGCGAATACCCCCAGCAAGGCGGCTACCCGCCACAGGGTGGCTACCCACCTCCTCCACAGGGCAGCTACCCACCGCCCCCACAGGGCAACTACCCGCCGCCCCCGTCGTTCGGTAACGAGCCGATGGCGACGCAGTTGTCCGTCGGAACGGCCATCGGTTACGGCTTCGAGAAGTTCAAGCAGAACGCACTCGTCTGGGTCGGCATCGTCCTCGCCGCCGGAATCATCCAGGTCGTTCTGAACTACGTGTTGAGCTCCGACAGCTTCTTCCTCAGCTTGATCTTCAGCGTCATCATCGGTGTCGTCTCACTCCTCATCCAGGCGGCACTCGTTCGCGGCGCTCTGCACGAGGTCGACGGGATCAAGCCCGCGTTCGGGTCCTTTTTCCAGTTCGGCAATGTTGCCGCCGTCGTCATCGCCGGCATCCTGGTCGGCATTGCAACCGGCATCGGCTACATCTTGCTGGTCATCCCCGGCATCGTCATCACGTTCTTCACCTGGTGGACCTTCCAGTTCGTCATCGACCGCGGCGACGAACCCATCCCCGCCATCAAGGCCAGCGCCCAGGCGATCGCCTCGAACGGTGGCACGATCTTCGTGCTCGCGCTCGCTCTGTTCGGCCTCAACATCGTCGGCGCGATCTTGGTCGGCATCGGCCTACTGGTGACCATCCCGATCACGATCATCGCCGGAACCTACGCCTACCGCGTCACGGTGCGTGGACGCGTCGCCTGACCTGTAGTCCGCCTCGATGGGCGCGCATCCCTCACCCGGGGATTCGCGCCCATCGTCGTCTCGGTGCTTGGATCGAGCAGTGACTACTACCGAACACACCGCCCCCAACGGCGGCACCGAGTCTGGGCAGGCCACGTTCGCTCACATCAGCAAGGGTTACTACGCCCCGATCGTCGCGCTCTTCGTGGCGACGCTGCTGATCTCGAACGTGGCCGCCAGCAAAGGTGTCGCCTTCTTCGCCTCGTCCGACGTCATGCTCGGACCGTTCCAAATTCTGCCGATCAATACCGACGGCGCATTCTTCCTCTTCCCCCTCGCCTACATCCTGGGTGACGTGCTCAGCGAGGTCTACGGCTTCAAGGCCACGCGCCGCGCGATCTACCTCGGATTCGGCTCCCTGCTGCTCACCTCCGTGTGCTTCTGGATCGCCATCGAACTCCCCGCCGCCTCGTTCTACGAGAACCAGGCCGCCCTCGAGAGCGTCGTCGGCGTTGTCCCCCGACTGGTCCTTGCCGGTCTCGCCGGCTACACCGTCGGGCAGCTCCTCAACTCCGTCGTGCTGGTCAAGATCAAGGAACGCACCAAGGAAAAGCACCTGTGGGCGCGACTGATCGGGTCGACCATCGTCGGCGAATTCTTCGACACCCTGATCTTCTGCTCCATCGCCGCCGGAGTCATCGGCATCAGCACCTGGACCGACTTCATCAACTACGTCATCGTCGGATTCCTGTGGAAGACGCTGGCCGAGGTCATCGTCATGCCGATCACGTACCGCGTGATCTCGTACATCAAGAAGCGCGAGCCGTCGTATCAGGATGGCTAGGACGCGACCCATTTCATACTGAGGTCGAAGTAACGCTCCCGGGCCGTCTCGCAGGCGGTGACGGCCCGGGTGCCCGAGCGTCAGGGCGTCAGGGCGTCAGGACCGAAGTTCGTCCCGAATCGCCGTGACACCCAGATACACCTCGTGGTACGAGGTACTCAGTGGACTCAATCCCAGCCGGATGCCCTGCGGCGCCCGGTAATCCGGGATGACGCCCTGCTCCCATAGGCGAGCGGTGATGGCCATGAAATCCGGGTGGTCGATGGTGACGTGACCGCCGCGCCTACTCGAATCCTCCGGTGACGCGATCTCCACGCCGAGGGGCACCAGCATCTCTCGGACGAGCTCGAGGGCGTATTCGGTCAGCGCAACGGACTTCGCACGGATCGCGTCCATGCCCACCTCGGCGATCATCTCGATGGTGTCTTGCATCGCGATCATCCCGAACACCGACGGCGTTCCACTGATGACGCGTCGAATGCCCTGTGCCGGAACGTAACCCTGCGCCATCTCGAACGGATCGGCCCGGCCCATCCACCCCCAGATCGGCTGGACGAAGTCGCCCTGAAGATCACTGCGCACGTATGCGAAGGCCGGTGATCCCGGACCTCCGTTGAGGTACTTGTACGTGCACCCGACCGCCAGATCGACTCCCCAGGAATCGAATTCCATCGGTACCGAACCGACGGAATGACACACATCGAGCAAAATCAGAGCGCCGGCCGCGTGCGCGATACGAGTTGCCTGGGCCGCATCGACGAGGAAGCCGGAACGGTAGGCGACGTGGGTGATGACCACCAAGGCGGTGTTTTCCCCGACCACCTCGGCGAGTTGTTCCGGCGTGATGCCACCGCGGCGGTCGGTATCGATCCACCGCAGCGTCATATTCGACTCGGCCGCAATACCTTCGAGCAAGTATCGGTCGGTTGGAAAGTTGTCACGGTCGATGACGATCTCGGTGCGGCCAGGCCGCATAGCGATCGCCGCCCGCGCCAGCTTGTACAGCAGAACCGTCGTCGAATCGCCGATCGTGGTCTGGCCGGGTGCGGATCCCAGGGTGGCGTCGGCCAGGGCGTCGCCGATGGTGACGGGGAGGTCGAACCACTGCTCGTCCCAGCCGCGGATGAGGCGTCCACCCCAGGCCTCCGTCATGAAGGTGTTGATCCGTTCGAGGCTTGCCTTGGTCGGACGACCCAGCGAATTGCCGTCGAGATAGGCATTGATCGACGGGTCGTCGGAACCGAGGAACTTGTCCCTATAGCTCCGGAGCGGATCCTTCTCGTCGAGTTCGAGTGCACGTTGCATCATCGTACGATTTCCGTTCTCACAGCTCCAGTATGTGCGTCGACGACAGTCCCGTGCCGACCGCCGTATCGAGGACGTACATCCCTCACGTGAACACTGGTCGTGGCCTATCCTGGAAGTACCCGACCCGAGTGAGGAATGGCAGTGCGTAGAGCGTCCGGACAGTTGGAGGAGTCGATCCTCGAGTTGCTCGGCCAGCACACGGAATTGTCGGTTGCTCAGGCACGGGAGCATCTCGGCGCGGATCTCGCCCACACGACCGTCATGACTGCATTGGTGCGGTTGCACGGCAAAGGCCTCGTCGATCGCGAGCGGCGAGGGCGTTCCTTCGTCTACACCCTCAACGCCCCGGTCGACGAGATCCCCGCGCTTCGCGCCGCGATGCGAATGCGCACCGAACTCGGTGCCAGAGCCGAGCGCGCCGACGTACTGGCCAGTTTCGTGGCCGCACTCGACCCCGAGGACGAGGCCACGCTGAGAGAGTTGCTCGCCAAGTCGGATTCAGCCGAGCAGCATCGATGACTCTGCTCCTCATCGTGGCCGTGCTGCCGTGGGCGCTGTCGCTGCTGCTGCGCTTCGGAGCCGACCACATCGACCGCCGAATCAACCCGTCGACCGCTGTCGTTCTGCTCCCGATCCTGTCGATGGTCACGGCGTTTGCAGTCGCCGGATCCCTGGCCGCGCTTGCTGCGGTCCTACTCACGTCGGATCGACTTGTGTGGGTGTCACTGGGAATCGTCATCTGCGCGTTGATGTTCTGGCGTGCCGTCGAAGTAATCCGTCATGTCCGACGCGTAGTCGTCAGTACATCCATCGCATCCGAATTCGGTGACGAGGCGCGAGCGACGGGCGGCATCGTCGTGGTCGACTCCGACGTTCCCGACGCCTTCGCCGTCCCCTCGGGCGGAGGTGCCGTCGTGATCACCACAGGTCTGGTGGAAGCGCTGTCGGACAACGAATTACGAGCGGTGCTCGAACACGAGCGCGCGCACCTGCGGCACCGTCACAGCGTGTGGATCCAGATGTGCGAGATCGCAGCCGGAGTCGATCCGATTCTCGGGCCGCTGACCGTCACGGTACGACACGCTGCGGAGCGTCAAGCAGACGAGAGCGCGGCTGCTACGGGCCGTCGAGATACGTTGTCTGCCATAGCCAGAACTGCTCTGCTTCGGGCCCATCTCGACCACGGAACCCGCACTCTCGCCAGTACCGGCGGCGACGTCGTGCGACGCGTGCAGGCACTGAGTGAACCGCCGCGGCACCGTGCCGACCGCGGAATTCTCGCCGCCGGACTGGTCCTCGTCCTCGCGTTCACCGTCATCTCGGTGGCGTTGTTCGACGTCGTCCAGGATGTGGTGGTACCCGAAACCGGAGAAGCCGCCACCTCGATCTTCCGCTGACCTGGATCTTCCGCTGACCTCGGTCAGATGCCCGCGACGCCCGCGAGTTGGCCGATCGCATAGGTGACCGCCATCGCGATCGCACCACCGATCACGATTCGAGTGACCGCCGGGCGACTGGGCGCTCCACCGAGGCGTGCGCTGATAGTTCCGGTCAACGCCAGTGCCAGCAACACCACGACGAATGTGACCGGAATGCGCAGCGAAGCGGACAGCAGCAGGATCGACAGCAACGGCAAGAGCGCACCACTGATGAACGACACAGCCGACGACGCGGCCGCTTGCCACGGATTGGTCAGCGCATCCGGGTCGATTCCCAATTCGACGTCCACGTGCGCGGCAAACGGATCGTGGTCGGTGAGTTCGCGAGCGACGGTCTGCGCAGTGTCCGCCGACAGCCCCTTGGCCTCGTACAGTGCCGCGAGCTCGGCCAGTTCCTGCTCGGGTTGCTCGTCCAGTTCTCGGCGTTCCTTGATCAACAGCGAACGCTCGGCGTCACGCTGCGTGCTCACCGAGACGTACTCCCCTAGTGCCATGGATACAGCTCCTGCAACCAGACCGGCAACGCCTGCGGTCAGCAGCGACCCACGGTCGGTGGTTGCGGCCGCGACACCGACGACCAGACCGGCGGTGGAGACGATGCCGTCGTTGGCACCCAACACCCCGGCTCGAAGCCAGTTCAGTCGGCCTGACAGATCACCGTGAGGCTCGTGATCGTGCAGGCTCGGCTCGGGCTCACTCATCGCCGGCCGTCGCCGATACGTCGTCCCATGCGGCGCGAGCGCCGGACTCTCCGATTCTGTACACCTGGACGATTGTGGTCGCTCCGATCACGACTGCCAACACCACCACCATGATGGACTGCCACCGGACGGGCGCGTTTCCCCGACGCTCACGCAGATGCAGGAACACGAGTGCCGCGGCGACGACGACCAGACCGACGGAGAAGTAGATCATCCAGTCGCCGATCTCGGTGTGCGTTTCGACCGCGGCGGTTTCCGGGACACGCTTCTCGAGCCACTCGCCGGCCTCGGTCGTCAGCGGAGTCAGCACCAACGTGAACACAGCAAGGGCCGCAATGAGCCACACGAGCCTGCTGCGCACACCGGACCAGATACTGGCGGCGACAGCGAGGATCGCGGTGAGCGGTGCCAGCACCACGATGAAGTGAACGAGCAGAATGTGGGCCGGTAGGCCGTTGAAGGTGGACATGGGTTCTCCCGCTGGTCTCGATGTCGCGTGCTACTCACGCACGGCACATGCTACACGTTGTGTAGTAGTTGATCGGACGGTTCGACGGTGATCAGATCTCGCCACACCGAGTCGGGTTCTGCGACCATCTCATACATGATCTGCTCGAGACTTTTCCCCAGTGCCACAATTGTATTCGCGTCGAACAGTGCTGCAGGATAGACGATATCGACCGCGGTCTCGATAGCCTTACCTTCGCCGTCTCGATGTTCGGTGACGTGAAAATGAAGGTCGCACTTGGCGATGTCGATCGGTCGAGGGGTGATCTCGAAGCGAACATCCCCGACGTCGACGGTCGCGGCGGAGAAGACATCCAACGACAGCGCCACCTGAAAAATTGGGTGCCTCGCCTCCGTCGACTCGGCGCCGAGATCGACGACGACATCCTCGAACGACACCGTGGCATGGTCGAGGGCCCGCAATTCGCTCGCACGGGCCGACTGCACGACGTCTTCGACGGTCGTGGCCTCGGCGATCTTCGTCCGAATGGCGACGGTGTTGGTGAAGGTACCGACGAGTTGCTCGAGTCTCGGGTCATCACGACCGGCAACCGGAGTCCCGATGACGATGTCGGTCGATTCCGTCGTCTGGGCGAGCAGAAGCAACAGTGCTGCGCGAAGTACGGTGAATCGTCCTGTCCCGCAACGCTCGGCCAGAGACGACATGCTCTCGGTGGCGTCTGCGTCGAAACGAAGCGACGTGCGTGCGCCGCAGAAGTCCCAGTCCTGCCCGCGAGGGCGGTCCAGTGGCAACTCCCTCGATTTCGGTATGTCCGACAACTCTGCGCGCCAGAAGTCGAGATCGGCCGACTTGTCTCGATTGGCCGCCCAAACGCTGTAATCCACGTATTGCAGCGGCAATTCGAGCCACGACGGTGCGGTGCCGGCAATCCTGGCGTGATACGCCAGCACGAAGTCCGACGCCAACAGCCCTAGTGACCACCCGTCCGCTGCACTGTGGTGGACGGCGCACGCGAGCACGTAGCGATCGGGTGCTATCGCAAACAGGCGCGCCCGAATCGGGAACTCGGTGCGCACGTCGAAGGGGTGCTCGAGGGTCTGCACCGCTGCGGCGTCATCGAAGTCGACAACATCGAGGGTCGGTACCGCCATCGCCGAATCCGGCTCGACGACCTGCACCGGAACCCCGTCGACATCCGGATACCGCGTTCGCAGGGTGCTGTGCCGATCGATCAGGTCGGTCATCGCCTGCGAGGCTGCCGCCGCGTGGAACCGACCGGAAATCGTCACCGTGAACGGCAGGTTGTACAGCGGGAGGTGCGCACTTCGATCGATGTGGCGCTGCTGCGGCGCGAGCGGAATTGCCAGCATCCCCTCTGCCAGACCTCGTTCGGGTCGCGAATCCTGCTGTCGCCCAATCAATCGACGCTCGTCGATCCGCGCTGCCAGGGCCTGAACGGACGGGGAACCGGCCAGGTCTCGGACGCCGACGTCCACCGAGGCTTCGGCCCGCACCGATGCGACGACTCTGGTCGCCGCCAGCGAATCGCCCCCGAGATCGAAGAACGAAGCGGCGCAATCGATGCCATCCCTATCGAGCACACGTGCGAACACAGCCGCCACCATCTCCTCGGTGACACCGGACGGCTCGATCGGAGTGCCGGTCCTCGAAGCGGTCAGGTCCGGAACAGGAAGTGCGCCGCGATCGACCTTTCGATTGATCGTCAGCGGAATCTCGTCGAGGATCGACAGGGTTGCCGGCACCATGTGGGCGGGCAATTGCCCGGCGAGCTCCTTGCGAATGCGCTCGGTGTCGAGCACATTTCCATCGAGCGCGGCTACGACATAGCCGTCGATACGCAGATCCCCAGTTCGACTGCGACGCAATGCCGATGATGCCGCACTGACACCCGGGAACGCCCGCAACGCCGCGTCTATTTCACCCAATTCGACACGATTTCCCCGGATCTTGATCTGATCGTCGGTGCGGCCGAGGAACTCGAGCGTGCCGTCACCGCGCAGACGCGCACGATCTCCGCTTCGGAACATCCGAATCCCGCTGCCGAACGGGTTCGCGACGAATCGCGCCGATGTATCCGCGGTGCGACCGAGATATCCTCGCGCGACTCCGGCAGTTTCGATGTAGATTTCACCGACCGCTCCCGAGGGAACAGGCCGCAGAGTGCGATCGAGAAGGTGAATTTTCGCGCCCACCATCGCTCGACCGATTCCGTCCGCACTACCCGGGTGCAGCGGAGCGGTCATCGTGACACTGCAGGTCGTCTCGGTGGGTCCGTAGGCATTGAGCAGTCGCCTGCCTGCCGACCAGCGGTCGACCGCATCCTGCGGAGCCGCCTCACCGCCGATGATGATCGTCCCGACGTTCGCGAGCGCCGAGGGATCCAACGTCGCCAGCGCCGAGGGCGTGATCAGCAGATGCGTAATCCTCTGCTGGACAATCAGATCCGACAGTTCGGCGCCGCCGTATCTACCCGCGGGCGCGATCACCACCGCCGCGCCCGCGGTCGCCGCAGCCAGCACCTCGACGATGGCAGTGTCGAATCCGGGCGAGGCGAGGTGACAGACTCGCGACTCGTCGTCGAGGCCGTAGCTGCTCCTGATCTGTTGCACCAACGCGGCAATGCCATCGTGGGTGACGACGACGCCTTTGGGAGTGCCGGTGGACCCGGAGGTGTAGATGACGTAGGCCGCGTGGTGCAGTGCCGCGGTCGCGACTGTGGTCGGGTCTCCCTCCGCGAGAACGTCATCGACGTCCAGCCACTCCACATCACCGAACTCGCCACCGCCCGTGCACAGGCCCAACACCGCGCCGCTGTCACGCACCACGAACTGCGCCCGCTCACGGGGGTGATTCGGGTCGACCGGAACGTACACCGCACCCACTTGTGCGACTGCCCAGAAAGCGACGACCCCCTCGACGGAACGGCCGATGCGAACGGCGACCCGGTCCTCGGTACCGATTCCTCGGGCAGCCAAAGTGGACGCAAGTGCTGACACTCTCGTGGCCAGCTCACCGTAGGTCACGGCGACTTCTGCGTTCCGAACCGCAATTCGATTGCCGTGCTTCGCGATTGCCTTCGAGAACACGTCGTTCAGTGATCCACGCTCGGTCACGGCCGCGCCGACGGAGGCGGGTGCCGCGTCGGGCTCCCCGGGCAGGAACAGGTCGAGGTCGGCCACCGCCGTGTCGCCGTAGCCGGATTCGGCGAAACGGTCGAGAAAGTGCAGGAACCGCTCGTGGTGACGCGCCAGGTCGCTCGGTGTGTAGGCGGCAGGATTGGCCTCGAAATCGATGCGCGGACGGGCTCCGCGTCGACCTGGGTAAATGTTGACGGCAAGATCCGACACCGGGCCTGTGGTCAGAATGTTGATCTCACCGTCGAAGTCCCCGACGGCCACGGTGTTCGCAAACATCATCACGTTGATCGTCGGCCCGAAACGCCCTGCGGTGATGGCATTTCCGCTCGCGGATGCCTGCGGCCTGCTCCGCTGGTGCCGGAGCACGGCACCGATCGCCACCTCGGTGGACTTGACCACGTTGTTCACCGTCGCCGATCCGACGCCCGACAACCGCAACGGCACCACATGCGACAACGAGGACCCGGCCCGGCGAAGCATCGCTGTCGGCCTCGCCGAGACCGGCAGTGACAGATCGACGTCGTCTACATCGTTCATCCGCGCGAGGAAGGCAGCGAACGCAGCGATCACGACCGTCGACGTGGCGTGTTGGGCCCGGCTCGACGCGGTCAGTGAAATCGACCGATCCTCCCCGACGACGATCGGAACCGATGCAGGCTGCGAATTCCGGCCCCAGGTAGCGGCGTAGCCGAGGTCGGCGGATTCCCAGTGCTTACGATCGCGCCGCGCGCGAGCGGATGCGCGGTAGCGCTCGTCCTCGGCGAGAAGCGCCGCCGGAGTCGTCGGATCGATCCGTGGAGGCTCGACGCTGTCCTGCGCCCCGGCGTACAGAGCCGCCGCCCGCTCGAGCACCTTCATCGACGCATAGCCGTCGAGCGCGATGTGATGGGCCCTGGTGTACCAGAACACGCGATCGTCACCGACACGGAGTACTCGCAGTCGCACCAGGCGGCCGTACATCGAGAGGGCTGTTCGACAGTCGTCGTTCATCCATCGGGTCGCCGCTTCTTCCGGACGGTCGTGTCCACGGAAGTCGAGGATTTCCACCGCCTCGGTCTCCGCGTCCACGAACCGCTGCATCGGAGTGCCGTCGACCTCGACGATCCGCATGGTCGACGACGAGAACTCTCGATGCGCCTTACTACCGCACGCGGCCAAGACGTCGACGTCGACGGCACCGACGATGTCGACGTAATACGCAATGGTGAACGGCACGTCGGGCATGAATTGCTGGGCCAGCCAGATGTCGGCCTGGGACGAACTCACAGGTATGGCGTCGTCGAACATCGTGGTCCCCCCACTGCGATCCAGTTACTACACACTCAGTAGTACTAGAGTACGCGCTGGCGGTGAGACGGATGCCGCACATGGTGGACGCTTGTGCGAGGCGGGCGCTCAATCTCTCAGCAGAACCAAGTCCGGTGCTCCGAAATAGATACCGTCCAGAGTCAACAACGGCAGTCCTTTCGAGATTGCGCATGCTGCGATCCAGCGATCGCCGGTGTGAACTTTGTTGTGCAGCGCATGACCCGCGCGCTTGCACGCTGCGGTCAACACTGCATAGGCGTCGACGACCTCACGGTCGATGGAGATCGTAGGGGCCGAGTCGAGCTTGACTCGGGTGTCTGCCACTCTGCGCTCACCCCAATTACCCATCATCGTTCCCGCGAGTACCTCTGCCCGCGTCTGGAACGCAATCACGACCTGAAGCCCGGCCAGTTGTCTACGCAGTTCGTCGACAGGATGACCACGATTCGCAGCCTTGCCTGGGTCGACGTACAGAATGCTGAACACGTCGGTATCGACGAGAACAGCACCCCGGCTCGCGGGCCGGGTCATAACCCGATAGCAGCAAAGAATGCGTCGGCTTCATCGTCGCTCACCCCGTCGATCCCGCCGGGCTCGATACCGGAAGCAGCAGCCAAAATGTCCCCGAGAGGGACTGAATCGGGGATGCCTCTCTCCGCAACTGCGTGAGTAAGCGCAACAATCCGCGAGTTCGACAGCCTCTTCAACTGTCCGTCCGCGCCGGTCACCGGCATACCAGTTACGGTCACGTAGCTACCGACCAACGGACCGAGTCCGGAGTCGTCGGCCACATCGGGAAGAGCGACTTGGTTGCCGGCGTCATCCTCCACCTGAAAGCGGTGTGTTTTCAGGTTGGCCGAATACAGGCGTCCGATGAAAGTACGGAGTTCGGCCGACACACCAGTTGCAACCTCCCAGGTCTCGGGTCTAAGTGCAGCCGTGTCGAATGTCTGCACCGTCAGTCCATCAACTTTGAACTCGACCTCCGGGGCAGCGCGGCGTAGAGCCGATACCAATTCGCCGGCTGCGTTCGACAGGGAATCGCTGACCCAATCCGGCCGATGGTCGAGACCGATCGATTGCACCAACTTCTCGAATGTTGCGTCGAAGCCTTCCTCGTCTGCCAGATCGAAGTCCAACGCATCCTCGCCGGCTCCTGCGCGTCGAACAAGAAGTTTGGTGCTGCCAGGGGCCAACCCGATGACCAGATTGGCGACCCGGTGCACTCGTGAGGGTGCGCGGCCGAGCCGATCGGCATCTGTCTCGCTTCGGCCGATGCTCATCGCAACTGTCCTGAGACTCTGTACGAGCGCAAGCAAGTCATTGGCGTCCAACTCGCCCTCGGGTGCATTCGCGCCCTTCAGTCGAAACTCGAATTGAGTGGCCACGGTTATCACCTTCTCACTGGGGCGGCGCAGTCTGACGTCTTCGTCCATTGTGCGCGATCGACGCACATCCGGCGTAGGAGATTATTGCGGTTGCCCCCGACACTTCGATATCAGCCACGATGCGGAGCGAGGCCATGGTGGTCGTAGTCTGACACCCGTGCCGCAGAGCAACCACTATCACCATCTGATGTTCGGTTCTGCTGCGATCGCGCGGCAGAAGGTCGACGGCAGCTACACCGCCTACGGTTCACAGACCGAGCGACCCGACGACGGCCCGATGCCTCTCGACACTCGCGAGAAGGCCATGATTCGTGCGATCGATCAGTTCCAGATCGCCACTGTGGCCGAGTCGGGCTGGCCCTACATTCAGTATCGAAGTGGGCCGAAAGGCTTCCTGCAGGTTCTCGACGATCGGACGTTGGGGTTCGCCGACTTCGCCGGGAACCACCAATACGTCACGGCGGCAAACCTCGATAATGACGATCGCGTCGCGATTTTTCTCGTGAATTACCCTCTGCGTCAACGCCTCAAGCTCTACGGCCGGGCACGTACCGTCGAGGCCGCGGACGATCCCCAACTACTGGACCGACTGAGGAAGATCGGTGACCTGACCGTCGCCGCTACCTGCGAGCGCAGCATCGTCATCGACGTCGAAGCGTTCGATTGGAACTGCACCCGCAGCATCATCCCCCGCTACGACGCGGCTTACCTTGCGGATCTGTCCGAGGTGTACCAGCGCAAGGCTGCCGAGCGGGAACAGGAACTGCTACAGCGAATTTCGGAGCTCGAAGATCGGCTCACGCAGTCTTCGGCGCGTAGAAGCGACCCAGAAACTCCGTCTTGAATTCGGCGAAACGTCCCTGCTCGATCGAGGCTCGGATGTCATCGACCAGCTTGACCGTGAAGCGCTCGTTATGGATGGTGCACAGTGTCGATGCGAGCATTTCCTTGGCCTTGAACAAGTGGTGGATATAGGCCTTGGTGTAGTTCGCGCAGGTGTAGCAGTCGCAGTTGTCGTCGATCGGGGTGAAGTCGCGTCGATGCTTGGCGGTGTTGATGTTGAAGCGGCCGGTCGGCACGTAGATCGCCGCATTGCGCGCTACCCGTGAGGGATTGACGCAGTCGAAGGTGTCGGCACCGTTCTCGATGGCGGTGAAGAAATCGTCCGGCTCGCTGATGCCGAGCATGTGCCGCGGCTTGTGTTCGGGCAGTTCTTCGTTCACCCACCGAGTGATGGTTCCGAGGTTCTGCTTCTCGAGCGCACCGCCGATCCCGTAGCCGTCGAAGCCCCTACCCGTTTCGCCGGTGATCGTTTCGAGGTCGTGTGCGGCCTTGCGTCGTAGGTCCTCGTACTGCGCGCCCTGCACCACTCCGAACAACGCCTGGTACGGCTTGTCGGCGCGCTCGACGGTGAGCCGTTCGTGCTCGAGGACGCATCGCTTCGCCCACGCCTGGGTTCGGTCGACCGACATCTCCTGATAGCCGCGGGTATTCATCAGCGTCGTCAGCTCGTCGAACGCGAACATGATGTCTGCACCGAGCCGATGCTGAATCTGCATCGACACCTCGGGAGTGAATCGGTGCTTGGAGCCATCGAGATGGGATTTGAACGTCACGCCGTCGTCGTCGACGTGGGCCAGCCGTTCCTTGCCCTCGGCGATGACGTCGTCGGACTGCACGCGCGTGGCGTCCATCGAGATGACCTTCTTGAACCCGACGCCGAGCGACATGACCTGGAATCCACCGCTGTCGGTGAACGTCGGCCCGTCCCAGTTCATGAACTTGCCCAGCCCACCCGCCTCGTCGACGATGTCCGAGCCCGGCTGCAGGTACAGGTGGTACGCGTTGGCGAGCACCGCCTGCGCGCCGAGCTCCTTCATGGCCTCCGGCAGCACCGCCTTGACGGTCGCCTTGGTGCCCACCGCGATGAATGCGGGGGTGGCGATGTCGCCGTGCGGGGTGTGGATGGTGCCGGTACGACCGAGCTCACCGTCGAGCCTGGTACCGATGTCGAAGCCGAAACTGGAAGAACTCACCGCGTCAGTATGCGGCTTCGCCGCTTGTGAGCGGAAATTCGTAGCCCACTACGAATTTCCGTGCACGTGCGGCGAAGCCGCTCCAGCCGCTCCAGCCGCATTGAGGCGGAAGTACGCACCCCTGGCCGCGAGGAGCTCCTCGTGATTACCCTGCTCCACGATGCTGCCGTTCTCCATCACCACGATCGTGTCCGCGTCCCGGATGGTCGAGAGACGGTGCGCAATAACAAAACTGGTGCGATCACTGCGCAATTTGGCGGTGGCCTTCTGCACCAGCAGCTCGGTTCGGGTGTCGACGGAACTGGTGGCCTCGTCGAGGATGAGGATCAACGGCTTGGCCAGGAAGGCGCGGGCGATGGTGATGAGCTGCTTCTCACCGGCGCTGACGTTGTTGCCCTCCTCGTCGATGATCGTGTCGTAACCGTCGGGCAGAGAGTGCACGAATCGATCCACGTAGCTCACCCGCGCAGCCTCGAGGATTTCCTCTTCACTGGCACTCGGATCGCCGTACGCGATGTTGTCGCGGATGGTTCCACCGAACAACCAGGTGTCCTGCAGCACCATGCCGGTGCGAGCGCGAAGTTCTTCGCGGGTCATCTTCCTGGTGTCGACGCCGTCGAGAGTGATACGGCCCGAATCGATCTCGTAGAACCGCATGATGAGGTTGACCAGTGTGGTCTTTCCCGCACCAGTGGGACCGACGATCGCGACCAGGTGACCGGGATCGGCTACCAGCGACAGATTTTCGATCAACGGACGGTCGGCCGAGTAGCCGAAGGAGACATTCTCGAATTCGACGCGACCCCGTCGCTCGACGGGACGCACCGCATCGGCTGGATCGGCATCCTCTTCCTCGGCGTCGAGCACCTCGAAGATGCGCTCGGCGGAGGCGACACCGGACTGGATCAGGTTCACCATCGCACCGACCTGCGTGAGTGGCTGAGTGAACTGACGCGAGTACTGGATGAAGGCCTGCACCTCACCGAGAGTGAGCGTGCCCGACGCCACCCGCAGCCCACCGACGACGGCGATGACCACGTAGTTGATGTTCCCCAGGAACATGATGACGGGCATGATCATGCCGGAGATGAACTGGGCGCGGAAGCTGGACTGGAAGAGCTTTTCGTTTCGCTCGCCGAACTCGCGCTCCACCTCTTCCTGACGACCGAAAGCCTTGACGATCTCGTGACCGGTGTAGGTCTCCTCGATCTGGGCGTTCAGCTTTCCGGTGTGCTTCCACTGCGCGACGAAGTGGGGCTGCGAACGCTTGGCGATGACGGCGGTCACCGCGAACGACGCCGGAATGGTCAGCACCGCAACGAGAGCCAGCAGCGGCGAGATCCAGATCATCACGCCGAGGATGCCAAGCACGGTGAGAATGCCGGTGATCAACTGACTGAGCGTCTGCTGCAAGCTGGTCGAGACGTTGTCGATGTCGTTGGTGACGCGGCTGAGCGTCTCACCGCGGGCATTGTTGTCGAAGTACTTCAGCGGCAGTCGATGCACTTTGGCCTCGACGCTGCCGCGCAGCAACAGGATTCGGCGCTGCAGGGCGATGTTGAGAATGTAGCCCTGCGCCCAGGCGAACAGCGACGACAGCACATAGAGGACCAATACCCACATCAGGACGGTTCCGACCGCCCCGAAATCGATACCTGCGCCAGGAGTGACATCCGTCCCGGACAGCAGGTCCGCGATGGAATCGTTTCCCTCGGCCCGTAGCTGCTCGATCGCTTGATCTTTCGACTGACCCGGATCCAGCTCGCGGCCGACGACGCCGTTGAAGATGAGGTCGGTCGCGTGACCGAGCACGGTCGGCGCGGCAACGGTGAGCACGGTGCTTGCGATACCGAAGGCCAGCATCACCGACAGGAAGACCTTCTCGGGAGCGAGCAGGCCGACCAATCGCTTGAACGAGCCCTTGAAGTTACGGGCCTTGGTTCCCGGCACGACAGCCTTCGCGACGGGTGCGTCGTCTTTCTTTTCTTCCGTCTTCTCCACCTGCGCGGTCACAGTGCACCGACCACGGCGCGCTGCGAGTCGACGATCTCGGCGTAGGTGGGGCACTCGGCCATCAATTGGTCGTGAGTACCCACACCTACCGGCTTTCCGTCGTCGAGTACGAGTATCTGGTCGGCGTCGATGATGGTCGAGACGCGTTGAGCGACAACGATCATGCACGCATCTCGCGTCACCGGCTTCAGTGCCGCACGCAGATTGGCATCGGTCGTCAGATCCAGTGCGGAGAACGAGTCGTCGAACAGGTAGATGCTGGGTTTGCGTACGAGCGCACGGGCGATGGCCAGTCGTTGACGCTGACCACCGGAAACCGTCGTACCACCCTGTGCGACGGGCGTCTCCAGTCCCTCGGGCATGGCGCGAACGAAGTCGGCACCCTGCGCGATCTCGAGTGCCTCCCACAGTTCCGCGTCGGTGGCGTCGGATTTGCCGTACCGCAGATTGCTCGCGATGGTGCCCGAGAACAGATACGGCTTCTGCGGGATCAAACCGATTTCGGAACGCAACAGATCGAGATCGAGTTCACGGATATCGACTCCCCCGACGCGTACCTCGCCGCCGGTGACGTCGATCAATCGCGGAATCAGGTTGACGAGCGTCGACTTTCCGGAGCCGGTACCGCCGATGATCGCGGTGACCTTTCCTGCCTCGGCCCTCAGGTTCACTCCACACAGCACCGGATATTCGGCACCGGGGAAAGAGAATTCGGCGTTCACCAACTCGACGGTTCCCGGCGAGGACACGAAAGTCTTTGGTTCGAGAGGCAGTACGACCGACGATTCGGTGGCGAGTACTTCACTGATGCGATCGGCACAGACCGACGCGCGGGGCACCATCATCGCGATGAACGAGGCCATCATCACCGACATGAGGATCAGCATGATGTAGCTCAGAAGAGCTGTGAGAGAGCCGATCTGCATGGTGCCCTGATCGATGGCATGGCCACCGAACCAGATGACGGCCACGCTGGTCACGTTGCTGATGAGCATGACCGTCGGGAACATCAGGGCCATCAGCCGCCCGACGCGCAATGCCGTGTCGGTGAGCGCGGCGTTGGCAGATCCGAACCGGTCGATCTCGAAGTCCTCTCGGACGAACGCCCGCACCACCCGGATTCCGGTGATCTGCTCACGCAGAACACGATTGACCGCGTCGATGCGCTTCTGCATCGAGCGGAAGGCCGGCACCATCTTGATGATGATCAGGCCCATGGAGATCGCCAGACCGGGCACCGCGATCAACAGGATCCAGGACAGACCGAGGTCCTCGCGCAGCGACATGATGATGCCACCGACGCACATGATCGGTGCCATCACCACGATGGTGAATCCCATGACGATCACCAACTGCACCTGCTGGACGTCGTTGGTGTTGCGGGTGATCAACGACGGCGCACCGAACTGGCCGACCTCACGAGCCGAGAACGTGCCGACGCGGTGCAGGATTGCACCGCGTAGGTCACGTCCGACGCCCATCGCCGCCCGAGCGCCGATGAATACCGCGGCCACGGAACTGATGATCTGCACCGCCGACACGAGGAGCATCACGCCGCCGGCGGAGAGGATGTAACCCGTATCGCCGGTGGTGACGCCCTTGTCGATGATGTCGGCATTGAGGCTGGGCAGGAACAGCGCCGCCAACGTCGCGACGAGTTGCAGCAGGATCAGCGCGACGATCGGCAGCTTGTAAGGAGCCAGATACGTCCGCAGCAGCGGAATCAGCATGATGGCCGAAGATTACTCGTACACATGGATGACAGTCTCTCCGTTTTTCGAGTGTTGCGGGCAATCTTCGGCCGACCGGCTCATGCCTGCAGAACCGATTCCTTCTCCGGAGCCGTCTTCAGCTTGGCACCTTCGATGTCGACGTTGGGCAGGATCTTGTCCAGCCACTTCGGCAGCCACCAGGCCTTGTCGCCCATCAGCGCCATCACCGACGGAATGAGCACCATGCGCACGACGAACGCGTCGAAGAAGACCGCAGCCGCAAGCGCGAAGCCGATCGACTTGATGAACGAGTCCGGCTCGGCGATGAACGCAGCGAACACCGAGATCATGATCACTGCGGCCGAGGTGACCACGCGTGCGCCGTACTTGAAGCCGTTGACGACCGCGTCCTTGGCGGCGGCGCCGTGGACGAACTCCTCACGCATCCGCGAAACGAGGAACACCTGGTAGTCCATCGCCAGACCGAACACCACACCGATGAGGAAGATCGGCATGAAGCTGACGATCGGCTGCGGGTTGGAGATCAGGCCGAGCCCACCCTCTTGGAAGATGAACACCGTCGCTCCGAAGGTGGCCAGCACGCTGAGCAGGAACCCGACCGTCGCGGTGAGCGGCACCAGAATCGAGCGGAACACCAGCATCAGCAGCACGAACGCGAGTCCTACAACCACAGCCAGGTACGGAATCAGCGCACTCTGCAACCGCTCCGAGATATCGATCCCGATCGCGGTCTCGCCGGTCACTCCGTAGGACACGCCCGCGCTCTCCTGCAATCCGCTCTCCGCGTCGCGGAGGTTGGTGACGAGAGCCTTCGTCTGGTCACTGTTGGGAGTGCTAGACGGGGTGACGAGTATCTGAGCCGTGTCACCCGCCTGGTTGACGGCGATGATCTGCGCATTCGTGACGTCGGATTGCGCGGTGATCGTGTCGATGACCTTGCCGAAGGACGCAGTGCGATCGGCCTCGGCGACGCCGGACGCGTCGGCGATGACGAGCAGCGGTCCGTTGCGTCCCGGCCCGAACGCGTTTTCGGTGATGTCGTATGCCTGACGGGCTGGCGTCGACGGGTCCGAGGTGGCGATGGACGGAAGTGCGAGGGACAACCCGGTGGTAGGTCCTGCGATGACGCCGAGGAGCACGATGCCGCCGACGAGGCCGAGGATCGGTTTCTTGACCAAGAACCTGGCCCAGCGGAGTCCGTTGGTGGGCTTGGCCTCCGGGTCCTCGGGGTCGGTGGTGTTGACGAACTTGAGCTTGCCTGCGAATGCCTTGCCCTTGTAGACGCCCAGCATCGCGGGCAGGAACGTCAAGGCGATCAGTACCGCGACGAACACGGCGAAGCCTGCGGCAAGACCCATCTGCGACAGGAACGGGATTCCGACGACGCGCAGGGCGACGAGTGCGATGAGCACGGTCGCGCCGGCAAACACGACGGCCGACCCGGCAGTACCGACCGCCCGCCCGACTGCCTCTTCGCGATTGTCGGTGAGTGTGAGCTCGTGCCGATAACGCGCCAGGATGAACAGCGAATAGTCGATCGCAACAGCAAGACCGATCATGATGGCGAGAATCGGAGTGAACGAAGACAGGCTCGCGAAGCCGGAGGCTGTGGTGATCGCCAAGCTCGAGATGCCGATACCGACGATCGCGGTGATCAGCGGCAAGCTGGCAGCAGCGGCCGAACCGAACATGATGAGAAGAACGATGGCAGCGACGGCGAGGCCGACGATCTCCGAACTACCACCGGGCGACGGGTTCTCCTGCGCGACAGTGCCGCCCAAGATGACGTTCAGGCCTGCATCGCGGGCCGGCTGCGCAGCGGCGTCGAGATCGCTACGAATCTGATCGGTGACGTCGGCAAGATCGACGTTGATCGGAGCGGTGACGGTACCCACGTTGCCGTCGGGGCTCAGCGGTGAGGTCGCGGCCGCATCGGCAGCTACCTGGTCGGCCGGAGTCCCGGCCTCGGTGGCCGCCTTGGTGTACTGCTCGACGATCGACTGGTTGGCCGCGACCGGATTGGCAAGTGGCGGTGCACCTTCCGCAGGCTTTGCCGCGTCGATCTTCTCGATCTCGGCAATGGTGGCGTCGATGGCGGAGGTGTACTGCGGGGTATCGAGCGATTGGCCGTTCGGTGCCTGGAAGACGTATTCGGCGTTGACCGCCTGCAGTGGGTCCTCGGCTCCGCCGAACCGCTCCTTCTGCAGGTCGAGTGCAGCCTGAGCGGGTGTGCCCGGAATGCTGAACGAGTTGACCGTCGGTGCGGACAGCGTCGCTGCGCCCACGCCGGCTGCAATCAGAATCGCCAGCCACAGTCCGAGGACGATGCCCTTGCGTCGGTACGCGAATCTTCCGATTCGGTAGAGATAGGTGGCCACTGTCAAGCTCCTCGGTTGTGTTCGGACGAGTCGGGGTGGGGATGTGGATGCGGTTCGGGAGTGGAGCCTGCGGAATGACCCTTGGGCTCGGGAGTGGAGCCTGCGGAATGACCCTTGGGCTCGGGAAGTCCTGCGCGGAGTTGGTCGAAGGCGTCTTCGATCAGGGCCCTCGGTGTCGACGCACCGGCGGGGTCGGTGATCCAGATGTTCAGTGCGGACGTCACGGCACCACCGACGGCCATTTGCAGCAGGTTCGGGTACAGGTCGGTGTCGATGCCTGTTCCGGTCCGCTCGGCAATGGCCTCGCCGAGTTTGCGGGTCAGCGCGTGGTGCATTTCGAGTTTCCGGGCCATCAATGCGGGGTTGGCCTCGATGAGGCGGGCCGCAGCGAAGGTGTCCTCCAAGTCCCTGCCGGGATCGGAGACAAGGTTGACTGCTATGTGCCGCAACGAATCCCAGATCGGCTCCGTCGCCGGCCGAGCGCGCAGGAGCTCGACCCATTCGAGGGCCGAAACCTCGATGTGGTGCAGAACCGCTTCTTCTTTGTTGGAGAAGTAGTTGTGGAACGTACGGGTGGACACTCCCGCCTCGTGCGCAATCGCGTCGGCGGTGACCGCATCGAAGCCGTGCAGCTTTCCCAGACGTACGGCCGCCAGACCGAGAGCGTCGCGGGTAGCGGCCTTCTTGAGATCACGAAGGCCCGTCGGGGAAGTCACGATTACCAACGTACGGAACTTGCACGGTTCTGCAAGTTTGCAGAGACGTGCAAACTTGTCGACCTCGCCACACATTGCCCTCGGTGTGACTCAGGTCATCGACGCGCCCATGCCGTCGGCTCGCTGACCAGCTCTTTCACAAATCCGGGCAGATCGTCGTCCACGATGTCGGCGAGCGACACCGCCTCGAGCACCGCGCGCAGATTGACGCGCACCGCCAACCACACCCGGGTGAGCGGCTCGGCCGGGCCGGCGTACTCGGCATCCTCGGGCCGTTGACCACGCACCGACGCCAGCGGCCCCTCGACGGCCCTGATCACATCGGCAACAGAAATGTCCGACGCCTCGCGCGCCAACCAATATCCGCCGTCGGGCCCCCGCCTGCTGCAGACGAGGTCTGCGCGACGCAGATCCGACAGCACCGATTCGAGAAACTTGTGCGGAATACCTTGCGCGGTGGCCAACGCCTCGGCTTTCGCAGGACCCTGTCCGCCGACCGCTGCCAGTTCGATGAGCGTCCGCACTGCATAGTCAGCTTTGGCCGTGATGTGCACCGTCAATTCCTATCATTTCGGTAGGAAATTAGCGAGCAGTTGCCCGTCAGGAACCTTCCGGTACCACCACGACCACCTCGTTGCGACGCAGTGGTGGCAAGGTCCAGGGCGGATCGTAGAACCAGGTCATCGGCTCACCCAGCATCTCGATGTCGTGCGCGCGCAATGCTTCGGTCAACGCCGCCATCTGCGGTTCGACGTTGTCCCGGCCCCGCCCACCGCTGAACCGCAGCACGGCCACCGTCTCCGCCGGAACTTCCGTCAACGTCACGCGGTCGTCGTCCGGCTTCGGCAACGTGTCCATCGTCCATTTCGACGGCATGAAGAACCGGACAACCCAACCCTCGCTGCCGGGCGTGCTCGACACGGGGGCCGTCATCGCGATCTTCTGCGAGCCTGCGGACGACTGACTGACGGGAGCGGTCATCGCGACCTTTTGCTTGCCGCCGTTTCCACCGAAAATGTACCGGGCCAGGCGGCGGAAACCCTCCTGGCGTGCCTCGTCCTCATCTGCGTCGACAGTGGTCTGAGCTGCAATGCGTGGTTCGTAACGACGGATCTCCACCGCATCGGTCAGTCGCCGGCTCGTGTGCGGCGGCTCCTCGGTACCGACCCGAATTCCGACGACGCCCAGCACGGACTCCCCCACCTGCCCGATCGTGGACGTGATCTTCTCCAGCATGTCCGACTCCCTCTCTCGGCAATAGGTGCGCCCACTCCACGGTACGAGCCGTAGGAAAAGCTGCACCGACAGCGTTACACTTACTCACTCACTGTCACGCTGGGAGGTTCGATGAGCGAGTGGATCGGTTCGGCATGGAATGCACTGCCCGAACCGCTGCGCGATCCCGTCGCGCTGGCCATCCCCGCGTTCGCGCTGCTGCTGACGATCGAATGGATCGCCGCCGCGAAACTCGAGGACGGTGAACGCGGCGGTTACTCCGGCAAGGACGCGCGGGCCAGCCTGAGCATGGGCTTGGTGTCGATCGCGACCACCACGGCATGGAAGGCGCTGGCACTGGTCGGCTACACGGCCGTCTATGTCTACGTCGCGCCGTGGCACCTCCCCGCCGACGCCTGGTACACCTGGGTGATTCTGATCCTGGGCGTCGACCTGCTGTTCTACGGGTATCACCGCATCGCGCATCGAACTCGTATCATCTGGGCGACGCATCAGTCCCACCATTCGAGCGAGTACTTCAACTTCGCTGCGGCGCTTCGACAGAAGTGGAACAACAGCGGCGAGGTCATCATGTGGCTGCCGCTCCCCCTGCTCGGAATGCCGCCGTGGATGGTGTTCGTCGGGTTCTCGATCAACCTCGTCTACCAATTCTGGGTGCACACCGAGCGCATCGACAGGCTGCCGCGTCCGTTCGAGTTCGTCTTCAACACACCCTCGCACCACCGCGTTCATCACGGCCGCGATCCGCAGTATCTCGACAAGAACTACGGCGGCATCCTCATCGTCTGGGATCGCCTGTTCGGCAGCTACGCCGAGGAGGTCGAGCGGCCGAACTACGGATTGACCAAGCCTGTCGACACGTTCAACATCTGGACCCTCCAGACACACGAATACCGCAACATCGCACGGGATGTCGCGGCTTCGCGGTCATGGAAGGAACGCGTCGGATACCTCGTCGGGCCGCCGGGCTGGACGCCGACCGAACCGCGAGAACGCGCTACTGCCGATTCAGATTGATCAGGAAATCGATGGTCCCGGACGGATCCACCGTGACGAAGCCGAGCGATGGCGGCTCGATCTCGTAGTCGGTCCACGTCGTCGGAATGGCACCCGACGCGATGAGGGTGTCCCCGGACAGGAGCACCTCCATCTCGACCGAGACCGGACGTGTCTGATCCTTGAGCGTCAATGTGCCTTCGGCCGTGACGGTTTCGGTGGTGCCGTCCTTGGGCAGATCCGACAGGTCGATCGGGGAGTCGATCGAGAAGGTTGCCGTCGGATAGGTGGCGGTGTCGAAGATGTTTCCACGGAATTGGCTGTCGCGGCGGTCGCTGTCAGTGCTGATCGAGTTCGTCAGGACCACGATCTGCCCTTCGGTCAGAGTGTCGTCGGCGATGGTCACATTGCCGGCCACCTCGGTCGTCGATCCGACCACCGTCACATCGGACCCATTGAGCAGTTCGTCGACGGTATAGCCCGCGGCCGTGGTGTTGGTCTCGTCACCCGGGGTGACGATCCACCGTCCATTGATGTCCACGACGGTGGCCGCTTGGGCACCGGACGTGGATACCGTCGCTGCCGGTGCGTCGTCTTCCTGCAACGAGGCGTAGATCTTGGGGCCGAAGTAGAGCCCGAGCGCTACGAGCACAACGACAACCACGCCTACGATCCACCATTTCTTGGTCATGACTGCAGATGGTAGTTGCAGCTTCAAGCCCATGGGGGATGAGAGACCTGGCAACTGCCTGAGAGTTTTGTCCGTTTACCCGTGCGCACGTGTCGGTGCCGACAGGCACAATGGAACGCATGGATCCGGTGGAGGCACTTCGAGAGATCGGATACTGGCTCGAGCGGTCACGCTCGGACACCCATCGCGTCAAGGCGTATCGCCGAGCCGCGGATGTCGTCGAATCCCTCAGTACTGCACAGCGATCCGAGCACGAAAAGGCCGACAGCTGGTCCTCACTGGCCGGCATCGGAGCCAAGACCTCGCTGATCATTCGTCAGGCTCTGACGCAGGACGTCCCGGATTATCTCGCCGAGCAGAGAAACGCTGCCGAACCCATCGGCAACAACGACCTTCGCGCCGCGCTCAAAGGTGATCTGCACACCCATTCCAATTGGTCCGACGGCGGTAGCCCCATCGAGGAGATGATGCGCACCGCTGCCCGGCTGGGCCACGAATACTGCGCCCTCACCGATCATTCCCCGCGCCTCAAGGTCGCGAACGGCCTCACCGCCGAGCGTCTGCGCGCCCAACTCGACATCGTCGCCGAGTTGAACGAACGTCTCGCACCGTTCCGCATCCTCACCGGAATAGAGGTCGACATCCTGGACGACGGGTCACTCGACCAGGACGAGGGCCTGCTCGCCGAACTGGACGTAGTGGTGGCGAGCGTCCACTCGAATCTGCGCGCCGACTCGAAGGCCATGACCAAGCGCATGGTCACCGCCATCGCGAACCCGCACGTCGACGTCCTCGGCCACTGCACCGGGCGGCTCGTCGAGGGCGGTCGCGGCACCAGACCCGAATCGACGTTCGACGCACCCGTGGTCTTCGAGGGCTGCCGACAATTCGGTACCGCGGTGGAGATCAACGCCAGACCCGAACGACAGGATCCACCCGAGCGCCTCATCGACATCGCCCTCGAACGCGAGTGCCTGTTCTCCATCGACACCGATGCGCACGCACCCGGCCAACTCGACTGGCAGGGATACGGCTGCATCCGCGCCGAGGCCCGCGGTGTGCCCGCGGAGCGAGTGATCAACACCTGGCCGCTCACCCAACTGCTCGATTGGACGGATCGGAGCGCGTGAATCGCCGTCACTTCCTCTCCGGCGTGCTCGCGGTGACACTGGTCGGCTGCAGCTCCACCGACACCGACTCGTCGCCGAGTACCGCCGAGACGTATTCTGCTGCACTGCAACCAGTCTCGGGTCCAGCCGGCAACCCTGTCCGAGTGAAATACGGATACCAGCCGGACAACATCGGCGATCTGTACCTGCCCGACAACATCGCCACCTCGCTCCCTGTCGTGGTGATGATTCACGGCGGCGGATGGCAGGAAGACCTCGACCTGTCGTACTTCCAACAGATGTCGACAGCCATCGCAAACGAAGGCATCGCCGTCTGGAACGTCGAATATCGGCGTGGCCCGGACAACTGGGCCAACACTCTCTCCGACGTCGACGACGCCACCGAGGCTTTGGCAACCGTCGTACAGGACGCAGCCGGCGGGAGGCTCGATCTCGATCGCGTCCACATCGCCGGACACTCCGCCGGCGGGCAGCTCGCCGCCTGGGTGGCCGCTCGACACCTGATGCCCGTCGACGCGCCGGGAGCGGAACCCAAGGTCAAGCCGCGTAGCGCCACCATCATGGCCGGCGTATTCGACATGAAGAGGGCAGCCACACTCGGCAACGACAAATTCGTCCCGGTCTTCCTCGGCGGCATGCCGAACGAGGTACCCGGCCGCTACAAAATCGCGTCGCCCATCGAATATCTCCCCCTCGATGTCCCACTGACTGCACTGCACGGTGATGCCGATCAGACGGTGTCGGTCAATCAGAGCCGCGTCTACGTCGATGCAGCGACCAAAGCGGGGAGCACCGACACCGATCTCGTCGTACTGCCCGGGGCCAGTCACGGCGCGTTCCTCGACCCCGAGAACCTCGCTTGGTCGACGGCACTGAGCACCATCACCGGACGTGCGCAGACCCTGCTCTGAGCACTGGGTGGTACACATTTGCGATGAACCGAAAACTCGCGACCGGACTGCTCGGGCTGATCGTGGCCGTATCGATCGTCGGCTGCGGTGACGACGCGACGACCGATGCCGCATCGACCACGTCCGCTGCTGCCGGCACGACCACGTCTGCTGTGGCCTCCACAACCGTCCCCGCCAGCACCACGGCCGACGCACCTGTGCCGGCCCCTGCCGACACACCGGTCCCCGAGGCTCCGCCTGCCGCTGAACCCGAAGCCCCAACCTCGGGCGTCACCGGCGAAGCGCTGTACCAGCAGACCTGTACGCAATTCATGCCGTCGATCGACGCACTCGAGCAGACCGGAATCTCCGATCGTGCCAAGTCGGTCGAGGGTCTGCGCACCGAAATGACCACCGCACCGAGTTGGAACACCGTGCCGCCCGCTGATCAGAACGAAATTCTGCGCGGACTCGACGCCGCCGGTGCGGGGCAATGCTGAGCGTCTGAGTCGCTGGGGGTTCGGCATCCCCGGTCCCGGTGATCCCGCAAACGCGCGCGCGTTTGCCATAGGCGCGCGGTCTAGGCAGCGAATCCGACCGCGTCTGGCGAATGTGCGCGCGTTTGCGGCTGAACCAACCCGGCCGCACACCAACACCCCGCAGACCGGATTCCACCCAGCACAGAAAAAACTCCCCACCCGACGGATCGGGTGGGGAGCTATGGCGGTGGCGGAGGGATTTGAACCCTCGGAGGGGGTGAACCCTCACACGCTTTCGAGGCGTGCTCCTTAGGCCGCTCGGACACGCCACCGCAGAAAACTGTACCGGAATGCGGCCCTAAGGCTAAATCGCCTGCTCAGGCTACTTGCCGGTGAGCTTGTCCTTGATGTTCGAGGCTGCGTCCTTGACCTTCTCGGCACCGTCCTTGAATGCTGCCGAGGTCTGGTCGCCCTTGCCCTCTGCTTCGAGGTCTTTGTCTCCGGTGGCCGAACCTGCGGCTTCTTTCGCCTTGCCGCCGAGGTCTTCGGTCTTGTTCGAGATCTTGTCGCCGAGTCCCATGAGTGTCTCCTTCGCAAGTTCGGAGCGCAGCGTCGCGCTCTGCCCTCCACCATCCACAACATTGGACGTCGGGGCCAGCGTGTGACGAGATCGTTATCTCTGCCGAGCGAAGAAACGAGTCAACACGTCGGCGCATTCCGCTTCCAACACTCCCCCGCGAACCTTGGGTCGATGCGTCAGCCGACGATCCCGCACGACGTCCCACAACGATCCGACAGCGCCGGTCTTCGGTTCCCACGCTCCGAACACCACGGCTTCGACGCGGGCCAGCACCAACGCTCCAGCGCACATCGTGCAGGGTTCCAGCGTCACGGCCAGGGTGCAGCCTTCGAGTCGCCAACCGTCACCGTGGACGGCAGCCGCTCGACGCAACGCCAGAACTTCCGCATGGCCGGTGGGGTCGCCCGACGCCTCCCGCGCGTTGCAGGCCCGGGCGATCTCACGTCCGGAGGCGTCGAACACGACGGCTCCGACGGGTACATCGGCATCCGATGCCTCGGCGGCGGCCGAGAGGGCTGCGCGGATCATGTCCGCGTCGGATACCACCATCGGTCAGCGCCGCAGCTTGCTCACCGCGGCGGCGAATTCGTCCTCGAAGCCCAGTCGTTCGGCAATGGATTGCAGCTGCTCGTCAGGGTAGTCGTCGGTCTCGGCGACGATGATGCCCAGCACGGCCTCGGGTAGTCCGAGGTCGGCGAGCAGGGCGAGGTCGCCTTCTTCGTAGGGCTCGATGTCGTCGAGCTCGTCGGGGTCGACGTCGGGGATCTCGATGTTCAACGCATCGAGAACGTCCGCGGCAATTTCGTAGTCCACTGCGGCGACCGCGTCGGACAGCAGCAGGCGCGTGCCGTTCGGTGCCGGACGCAGGATCACGAAGAATTCCTCGTCCACGTCGAGCAGCCCGAACACGGCGCCCGAGCTGCGTAGTTCACGCAATTCGGTCTCTGCCGCCGACAGGCTGGTCAGGGCATCGTCGGACAGCGGCGTCACGGTCCACTTGCCGTCCTCTCGGACAACTGCAACGCCGAATCCTTCGAGGTCGTCGTACTCCGATGCGGATGCGCGATTGTCTTTCGCGCGCTGTGCGGCCATGCGCGCAACGGTAGTCCGGTATGGGTCGGTATTCGAAGTCCACCTCCCGCCGACGGCACCCACCTGTGCCAATCTGATCGGGTGACTTCTTCCTCGGTGTGCGTTCTCGGTCTCGGACTGATCGGTGGGTCGATTCTGCGTGCGGCCCACGGTGCCGGCCGTCGGGCATGGGGGTGGAACCGATCGGCCGACGCGATCGCCGGTGCTACCGCCGACGGATACGACGTCGGTACCGACCTGACAGCCGCTTTGACCAGGGCATCCGATGAAGATGCACTGATCGTCATCGCCGTTCCGATGCCTGCCGTGGACTCCGTTCTGGCTGCCGTCGCGGAACATGCCCCCGGTGCCCCGATCACCGATGTGGTCAGCGTCAAGGCCGAGGTCGCGGCCGCTGTGACTGCCCGCGGATTGCAGGCGCGCTATGTCGGTGGGCATCCGATGGCGGGCACCAATCATTCGGGATGGGCTGCCACCGATCCCACCCTGTTCGCCGACGCGGTGTGGGTGGTGTCCACGGACCCTGGAGTCGACGCGGAGGTGTGGGTCCGCGTGGCCCGGCTCGCGTTGGATTGCGGTTCGGTGGTGGTGCCGGCCGAGAGCGTCGAACACGATCGCGCCGTCGCCCGGATCTCCCATCTGCCGCATCTGCTGGCCGAGGCGCTGGCAATCGTGGGAGCTGCCGGCGGGCCGTTGGCGTTGGGCCTGGCTGCGGGCTCGTTCCGGGACGGGACTCGGGTGGCGTCGTCGTCGCCGCATCTCGTCCGCGCGATGACCGAGGGCAACGCTGCCGCGCTGAGGACCGCGCTCGACGAGGCACTGGCCGCACTCACCCAAGCCCGAGAAGAACTTGACCAGAACTCGACGAAAACGCTCGTCGACGCCGGAAACGCAGCGCGCCTGCAGTACGAGCAGCATCAGCGCTTCGAGATCACCGACATCACTCCAGGCGAGCCGGGGTGGCGAGAAGAACTGCAGAACGCGGGTCGACGCGGTGGCGTCGTACGTCAGATCCGTTCGGCCAGTCCGGGGTAATCGAGAACGAATCCTTCGGCATCGACCGTGACGGACGACGTCGACACCGGCGAGATGACGTGGATGCCCTCGGAACCGCTGCTGTAGGTCAGCGTGGCCTCTTGGATGCTGAGGTCGAGGAGATTGACGTACACCGTCGGCACTTCGAGGTCCTGGACCTGGGTGTGCAGACCGAATCGACGGATCGGCAGCGTGTTGAAGAACGGGCTGAGCACCATGTCGACGTCGAGCGCGCCGCTGTAGGTCGAGCGCTGATGGCTGGCACTGTTCTCCACCATCCAGTAGCCCTCGTCGTCTCGACTGACGGACGCCTGCCGGTCACCGGACGCGAGAGAGGTGCGCACCGACAGCCGCTTGGTGACGCCGTACTCGTCGGTCACCAGGTCGTAGGAGGCGCTGAACGCGGGATGATCACTGCACGCGGCACCGATGATGCGTCCGGCAGCCTTGATTCGGTTGCCGGAGAGCTGAACGCGCACGGACTCCATGCGGGGGACGTCATGCGCTCGCCACGTCAGAATCGAAGGCCAGGTTTTCGCGTCGATGGTGTCGGTTGCGGGGACGGAGGCGTGCTCTGCACCCGATGCTTGAGTGATCACCCACCTACGGTAGGCGACGAGCCCCCCTCGAGAACAAGCGGACGTGCCTTTTACTGCACATTACTTAAGGTGATGAACGTGACGACAGAGAACGCAGGCGGCGGGCAGTTCGATTTCGCACATTCCGAACAGGCCGCGAAGAGTCGACAGGACAAGGCGACGGCTTTGGCGCGCTACGTCTGGGATCGCGGCATCACCGGTGCCGAACTCCTCGACCTCACCGACGCCGTGCGCAGAAAACTTGCCCGCGCCGCCGACCTGCACCCACCGAGCACGATGGAAACCTGGACCATCGTGGCCGAGCTGCTCGACCGTAAAACTGCGTGGGCGGCCGAACACCCCGGTCACGATGGTGCGACGCCACAGCACACCGACGAGAAGATCATGTGGGTCAAGCCGCCGATCACCCCATGGACATGATCACCCGGTCACGAGGCGAACTTCACTGGCGGTAGATCTCCACGTGGGCACCGGTGACCACACCGAGGGTCGACGTGGGTTGACCCCAGCTCGAACCACAGTTGCCCGACGCCTGCCCTGTCGGCACGAAGGATCGGCTCGACGAGGTGTAGGGCCCGACCGACGGGATCGGGAAGCGATTGGGGACGAAGTGAAAACCCCAACACTCGGTGATCAGGATGTACTCCCTACCCGCAGGAGCATTGGCGTCCTGACATGTTGCCGACGCGCCGAAGGAATCGTGGGAGATCGAGCAATCCTGAGTGTCCGCATGGGAAACGCCTGCGCCGATGATTGCGGTAAAGGCCAGACCTGAGACGACGACCGTGGCAACTCGTGTTGCCGCTACAAATGTTCTTCTCATACAGGTCATTTCGCCGGGGACCGGCGACGCGTTACGCAAATCAGACCAGCGAGTCTTCCCACGCCTCGTGCAGGTGCGCAAAGCGTCCCTCTCCCGCGATGAGATCCTCGGGAGTTCCGTCCTCGACGATGTCGCCGTCGGACATGACCAGAACGCGATCGGCGATGGCCACCGTCGACAGGCGGTGCGCGATGATCAGCGCCGTTCGCCCCTGGAGGATGGTCTCGAGCGCACGCTGCACCAGCCGCTCACTCGGGATGTCCAGACTCGATGTCGCCTCGTCGAGCACGATCACCGACGGCGCGGCGAGGAACACCCGCGCGAAGGCCACCAATTGCCTTTGACCCGAGGACAATCGGCCACCGCGCTTGCGTACGTCGGTGTCGATACCGTCCGGCAGCGACGCGATGAACTCGGTCAGTCCGACGGCGTCGGCAGCAGCGCGCACGTCCGCGTCGCTCGCCGTCGGGCGTCCGAGACGGATGTTGTCCGCCACCGAACCCGAGAACAGGAACGACTCCTGCGTCACCATGACGACGTTGCGGCGTAGGTCCTCGTCGCTGATCTGCCGCATGTCGATGCCGTCGAGTCGTACGGCTCCGGCAGTCGGATCGTAGAAGCGCGACAACAGCTTTGCCAGTGTCGACTTTCCGGCCCCGGTGGCCCCGACCATCGCGACCACCTGACCTGCGGGCACGTGCAACGAGAACTCCGGCAGCACGACGCGCTCGGACCCGTAGGAGAAATGCACGTCGTCGAACGTTATGTCGCCCTTGACCGTTCCGATCTTCACCGGATTCTTCGGCGCGACAACCGACGGTTCCTCCTCGAGCACACCGGAGATCTTCTCCAGCGCAGCCGCGGCGGACTGGTAGGCGTTGAACACCATTGCCAGCTCGTCGAGGGGCCCGTAGAACCGGCGGAGATACAGCACGTAGGCCGCGAGCACGCCGATGTCCATGTGGCCGTTGATCACTCGCCAGCTACCGAACACCAGGATGATCGCGAGCGTGACGTTGCCGATCCAGCGCACGATGCCGGTGTAACTCGCCATGCCGCGCAAGGCTGCGGTGGTGGCGTCGCGATACTCCGAGTCCTCGGTCTCGAGGATCGCGTCGTTGCGGCCCTCACGCCGGAAGACCTGCACGGCACGGATTCCGCCCATCGACTCCACGAAGTGGACCACGACGCGCGCGATCGCCACCCGTGTTCGACGGTATCCCTGACGTTGTCGCCGCTGCGACCACCGCGTGACGAGCACCAGCGGAACGAAGCCGGCCAGCACGATCAACGCCATCGGAACGTCGAGATACACCAGGATGATCGCGATCGACACCATCGACAGGATGGCCGTCAACGCATCGTTGAGCGCACTCTCGAGCAAGGTCTGCAGCGACTCGACGTCGCTGGTCAGCCGCGAGATCAATCGTCCCGAGGTGTACTTCTCGTGGAACGACAGGCTCAGTTTCTGCGCATGATCGAACACTCGGCCGCGCAGGTCGTACAGGATGTTCTGGCTCAGCAGACCCGAGACGGTGAGAAACGCGTAGGTGGTGAACATGCCGAGCAGACCGAAGCCGGTGTATCCGCCCACGGCCCACAGCAGTGGACCCCAATCACCCTGCCCCGCAGCGCCGACGCCGTTGTCGAGTGCATAGGCGATGAACAGTGGGCCCGCCACGTAGGTGATGTTGTCGACCAGGATGATCAGGAACGACAGCAGGGCCTGCTTCTTGTACGGACGCACCAGCGATGCGAGCAAGCGACGAGAACGTCCGGCCAGCACCAGGTTTCCGGTGGCGTCGACCTCGGATTCCTCTCCGCCGACGCCCCGCCAATCCGCAGCTGCGGTCTGATCACTCATGAATCGACCCCATCACCTCGCGGTACCGCGGCGACGACGCCAACAGTCCCTCGTGTGTTCCCTGCTCCACAATCGTTCCGTTCTCCAGATAGAGCACGCGGTCGGCCAACGCAGCGGTCGACGGCCGGTGTGCCACCAGCACTGTCGTCGAATGCGCCAACACGCGCCTGAGCTCCTTCTGCACTTTCGCTTCGGTGTCCACGTCGAGCGCGGACAGTGGGTCGTCGAGCACGAGCACCCGTGGCTTGCCCAGCACCGCACGCGCCAACGCGAGCCGTTGCCGCTGTCCGCCGGACAGGCTCATGCCCTGCTCGCCGATGCGAGTGGCCAGACCCCACGGCAGTTGCTCGACGAAATCCGTTGCGTGCGCAATCTCCAACGCCTCGGCAATCTCGGCATCGGAGGCACCGGGAGAACCGAGCGCGATGTTCTCGCGCGCACTGGCCGAGAACAGCACCGGATCCTCGAAGGCCACCGACACGATGGAACGCAGGTCCGACAACCGCATCGACGCCACATCGATACCGTCGATCGTGATGGACCCCTCGGTGACGTCGAAGAGCCGAGGAACCAGGTTGGTCAGTGCAGTCTTGCCGCTGCCGGTGTTACCGACGAGCGCCACGGTTTCCCCCGGCTCGATGACAAAGCTGACATCGGTGAGCAGCGGCGAGGACGCGTCGGGAAAGGTGAAACCGACGCGGTCGAATTGCACTCGGCCACGGATTCTTTGGGGCAATTCGACGGGATTGTCCGGATCGGTGACGGTCTCGGGAGTGTCCATGATCTCCCAGTACCGATCCGCTGCCGTACGTGCATTGTTCAGTTCGGCCAGCAGGTAGCCGAACGACTCGATCGGCCACAACAGGAACGTGACGATGGCGATGGCAGCGACGAGCGTGCCCACCGTCATCGTGCCCTGCACGATCGAGTACGTCCCCACGGCCAGAATCGCGCCGATGGTGATCGGTTGCAATCCGACGATGACGGCCCAGATGATCGCGAGGTAGCGCACCTTCTTCAGCTCGGTCCCGCGCAGAGTACGAGCCTGCCGAAGAAACTGCTTGCCCAGGTGCGCACTTCGACCGAAGGCCTTCAGGACGCGAATGCCCTGGATCGATTCCTCGACCGTCGTCGTCACATCGCCCGCCTGATCCTGAGCGTCGCGCGCGACGACGCGGTACAGCGTCTCGAACTTGGTGCAGGCGATCACCAGCGGCACCGATGTCACCAGCATGATCAGCCCCAATTGCCAGGACTGGACCAGCAATACACCGATACCCACCACGAGCGTGACGGCGTTGATGATGATGAACGGCCCGATGAAGGCCATGAACCGGCGCAGCGAACCGAGATCGGCGATGGCGCGCGAGAGTAGCTGACCCGATTCCCAACTTTCGTGCGCCGCAACCGAGAGCCGCTGCAATTTGTCGAATACTGTTGCGCGAGCAGTGATCTCGAACTGACTCGACGGCCTCGACACCAGATACCGACGCACCCAGATTCCGGCCGCGTCGATGGTGCCCAACAGCAGGATCAACGCTGCGGGCCACCACACCGCCGAGAAGTCCCGGTCGGGGATGGGGCCGTCGATGACGCGCTGAATCACCAGAGGAATGACCAGACCGGTCAGAGTCGCGATGAGCGAGACCACGATCGAGCCGATGTAGAACCACTTGTACGGGGCCAGAAACGGCGCGAAACGCTGCAGCGAGCTCGGTGCCTTCGCCGTGTCAGGGTATGGCTGATCGACAGTTCTGGCTTCGGGATCGAGCACACCCGTGGACACAGTTGTTCTCCTTATTGCTGTGCTCGAATGATTTCATTGCACAGGCTCAGTTTCCAACCGATTTTCGGCCGCGTGCATTCCAGTGTGAAACCTCGAGCATGGTCGAGGTCAAGTGCAACCGCTCGAGTACCGTAGGACCGTCGGGAGAGAGAAGGGCATACGTGAGCACACGGTCGATGGTCGGGTTGTTCGCGGGGATCGGCGGGCTCGAGCTCAGTCTGGCCGAGGCGGGCTGGTCGACGCAGTTGCTGTGCGAGGTCGATCCCGGAGCCCAAGCCGTCCTCACCGCCCGCATGCCCGACGTCCCCCTGCACAGCGACGTCACCACGCTCCGAAGCCTGCCCGCCGACACCGAACTGGTAGCAGCGGGCTTCCCATGCCAGGACCTCTCCCAGGCAGGACGCACCGCAGGCATCACCGGTGCCCGATCCGGCCTGGTCGACGAGGTCTTTCGGTTGGTCTCGCGCCGCAAAGGCCCACGCTGGCTGCTGATCGAGAACGTGCCGTTCATGCTGCAACTCGGCCGCGGCGCAGCCATGCGGCACATCACCGACGCACTCGAAGATCTCGGTTACATGTGGGCCTACCGCGTCGTCGACGCCCGAGCGTTCGGGTTGCCGCAACGCCGGCAGCGGGTGGTGATGCTGGCCTCGCGCACCGACGATCCACGCGAGGTGCTGTTCTCCCAGGATGCCGGTCCGTTGCCCGACGGCGATCCGAGCACCCAGCCGTGCGGGTTCTACTGGACCGAGGGAATCCGCGGACTGGGCTGGGCCGTCAACGCGGTGCCGACGCTCAAGGGCGGATCCTCGCTGGGCATCGCCAGTCCCCCGGCGGTTCGCCTGCCGTCAGGGGAGATCGTCACTCCCGGGATCATCGGGGCCGAGCGTCTGCAGGGATTCGATCCGGAGTGGACGCTGCCCGCCGTCCAGGAACCCGGGGTCCGGAGTGGACATCGCTGGAAGCTCGTCGGCAATGCCGTCAGTGTCCGCATGGCGTCGTGGGCTGCGCAGGCTCTGGACGATCCGAAGCCCTACGACGCCTCCAACGATGTGGCTGTTCTACCTGGCCAGGCCTGGCCGACTGCGGCCTGGGGACGCGACCGGACGACGTACAAGGTGACGATCTCGACCATGCCGGTGCACGAGCCGTACGAGGACCTGGCTGGCTTTCTGGACGATTCGAAGCTGCTCTCCGCGCGCGCAACTGCCGGATTCCTCAAGCGCGCCCGGGCCGGTAGCCTCCGTTTCGCTCCGGGATTCCTCGATGATCTCGACGCCCACCTCGAGCGCATGGGCGGTTACGCCGAGCGAGTTCCGGTGTGAGCGCCGACCGCCCCGTCACCGACGCCAAAACCAGCGCCCGGCTGAGCAAACAGAAGCGCCGCGACACCAAACCCGAGGTGGCCCTGCGGCGAGCACTGCACGGCAGGGGTCTGCGGTATTTCGTCGATCGCGCTCCGCTGAAGGGTATGCGGCGTCGAGCAGATCTGGTGTTCCCCAGGCGCAAAGTCGCGGTGTACGTCGATGGGTGCTTCTGGCACAGCTGCCCGATACATGCCACCAAGCCCCGCAACAACGCTCAGTGGTGGGCCGACAAATTGGCGGCCAACGTCGCGCGGGATCGCGACACCGACCGACGATTGATCGACGAGGGCTGGCGCGTGGTGCGTATCTGGGAACACGAGGATCCCGTCGTCGCCGCCGATCGAGTCGAAGACGAACTATCCGGAGACTAATTTGGGTCATTCCGCAGGCTCCACTCCCGACTGAAACCATTTCGAGCCCCCGCGCGTCCAACCCCATGATCGGTCGGTTCGAGTTCGGGGGAAAACAGTGCGTAGAAATTGGATGCTCGCGGCGGTGTCGCTGACGGTGGCGTTCTCGACCAGCGGATGTGCGGCGGTATTGGTGGGCAGCGCGTTACCAGCCCTCAATTCGTCACCCCCCGGCAGTTCGCCTGCCGGTAGTTCGTCGTCCCAGAGCAAGTACGGGTTCGAGATGTCGGAGGCAGACCGGTACCTTGCCGAATCGGCCGAGTTCGTACGCAGCCTGGACCCGTGCGGCTTCCTCACCGAAGGCGATCTCGCTGCCCTGGGCACAGTGGTACAACTGCGGCCCGACGGCGAGCTCAGTACGTGCACTGCCGACCTTGCCACCGAACGATCAACCGTCACCGACTCCGTCACGATCGAACTGGACGGACTCGCGCCGACGAACGACGACCCCGACCTCGAGCAGCTCACCATCGGAGGCGAACAGGTGTACCTCAACGAGATTTCGGAAGGAGCGTGCCGACTGAGTTTTCCCATCCGCGACGAGTTCGACGGATCGACCTCCGGACCCATGGAGGGCCTGCTCACCGAGTCGGGCCGCAGCTTCGCCATGATCGACGTCTATCGCGCGGACGACGACGCCTGCACCGCAACGAAATCCATCGCCGAGACGGCTCTCGGCTTGCTGACCGACCCACCCCTGCGTGTCGATTCCAAGTACAACCTCCCGCTGGCTTCGAAGGATCCGTGCGGCGTCCTCGCGCACTTGCCGGCAACCTGGGAGGTTGACCGATGGAACCCAGCCTCCGATCCGTACCACTGTCACTTCCTGGCGTCCTCGTCGGCATTCGAGGACAACCTCATGATGCTCGACGTCACGCTTGCCTACGTCGACAGTGGCATGCGCTCGAATGACCGCAACACCGTCGAGCAGGGCGGCTACACCGTCGAGACGCGCGGTTCCGATTCGGCGTGCTTCGCGGACATCGTGCTGGGCAACCCGGTGCTCGGCATGCCCGAAAAGGACGACGCTGCCACAAGATACGCCCGTACTGTCCCCACTCTCTCCGTACAGACGGATGATTGTGAATCCGCAATTGCAATGGCGGTGGCAGCTGCGGACGAGCTCACTGGCTAGCCTTGATCGGTGCGTTCGAGAACTGAAGGCGTGGATATTCGCCGCGTCGTAGTGGCGATCTGCCTGATCCTCGCCGGACTGCTGTACTCCGCGTGGGTGGCCGAGTTCTTCCTCGACACCGGTCTCGACCCCACCACCTCGTTTCTCAGCGAACTCGACGCCCGCGATCAGCCGTACCGCGAATTCTTCTCCACCGCAGACGTCGTCACGGGTTCACTGATGATCGTCGCTGCGGTCCTCGGCTTCTTCGCCACTGCGCGGCGACGGCTCGTCGTTACCGGCTGGGTGGCTTCGGGCATCTTCGGTATCGCCACCATCGCCGACGCGAAACTCCCCCTCGAGTGCGTGGCCGCCGATGATCCGAGTTGTCCGATCGAGCCCAGCGGATTGTTCCCGCAACTTCATCACCTGCACGCACTCACCAGCACCATCGCGGTGTTCGCGATCTTCACGGTCATGATCGCGTTCACGCTCGCTGCATTCCGCTACGAGCCCTATCCCCTGCTTCGGACGCTCGGTGTCGCAGTGCTGGCTGTCACCACCCTGGCTACGGCATGGCTGCTGATCGCCGACAATCTTCCCGGCGACCACGGCCTCGGTGTTGCCCAACGGGTTCAGGTGGGCGGCATGTCGGCCTATCTGGTGGTGCTGGGGTGTGCGCTTAGACTCGGCGCATGTCCTTCACCGCCACCGAACTCAACGGGACCAAGGTAGAGCAGTACCAGCAGCTCACCGAGCAGGCCCGCGGCCTGGTATTCGAGGAATCGAACCTGATCGCCAACGCCGCCAATCTTTCCGCGTTGGTCTACCACGCTCTGCCGGACGTCAATTGGGTCGGCTTCTACCTGTTCGACGGCACCGAACTGGTGGTCGGGCCATTTCAAGGCCAGCCCGCCTGCGTGCGCATCGCTCTGGACAAGGGCGTCTGCGGGGCCGCCGCTACCACCCGTGAGACACAGCGAGTAGCCGACGTTCACGCCTTCCCCGGCCATATCGCCTGCGATGCCAACACCCGCTCCGAGGTCGTCGTACCGCTGTACCAGGGCGAGACCCTGATCGGCGTGTTCGACTTGGACAGCCCCGCGCCGAACCGCTTCGACGCCGACGATCAGGCCGGCCTCGAAGCGATCGCGGCGGTGTTTCTCAACTCTTTGGGTTAGAACTAGCTGCCGCCTCGAAGAACCAGGCCAAGACCAACGCGCCTGGGTCGACGACGCCTCGCGCGGCTTCACCGACATAACTGGCGCGGCCGCGATTGGCGGTGATGTCCTTGGTCGATTCGGCTCCGGTCTTCGCGGCGTCGGCAGCGTCCTGCAGGGTGCCGCTATCTTTTTCGAGCGCCTCGACGGCCGGGGCAATGGCGTCGACCATCGTCTTGTCGCCCACCCGGGCTCCACCCAGTTCGGTGATGCTGTCCAGACCTGCCCGGGCCGCCGTTGCGATCGCTGCAGCGGAGGGCTCGGATTCGAGCATCGTTCGGTAGAACTGGCGGAACCAGATGCCGAACAGCGCGCCGGACGTACCGCCCGAATGGCCGAGGTAGGCCTCGCTGACGGCCTCGAATATCGTTGCCGCCGAGTAGGTTTCCCTGACTGCGTCGAGATCGAGCTGTTCGAGGGCGGCCACCATGTTGGTTCCGAAGTCGCCGTCGCCCGCCTTGCGGTCCAATTCGGTCAGAGCGGGCTCCTCATCGAGCACACGCTGCGCCCACGACCCGATCCACTCGGACACGAATGCCGACTTCTCGCCTGAATCGGAGGGCTCGTAGGACGGGCCGAAAGCACCGCGTTCTCCCACCTCCTTCGCTCCACGACTGGAGGCATTGGGCCAACCGGGCGCATCGGTGGGCGCGTCCCAGAGTTCGAGCATCTCGTCGTCGGCACGCACGAGCGTGATCGACGCTCCGCCCATGTTCAGCGCGGTGACGAAGCTACCGACGAGCGAGCGGGATATCTCGATACCTTTGCCCGAGAGATACTCCGAGAGTTCTCCGAACAGCAGATGCAATTCGAGCGGGTGCGTTGCGCCGAGACCGTTGACGATCGCGATCACCGATTCACCCGAGTTCAATCCGAGCGAGCCGATGATGGGCTCGGTCAGCTTCTCCACGATCTCCTGAGCGGGCAGCCGTGGAACGCGGTCGGTACCGCGTTCTCCGTGGATACCGATGCCGAGTTCGATTTCCTCCTTGGGTAACTCGAACGACGGGTCGTCCGCTCCCGGTAGCGTCGGCGGGTTCAGCGCGACCGCCATACTGCGTGCATTCTCCGCTGTTCGACGCCCCAGTGCGACGACCGCCTGCAGACTGTCACCGCGTTCTGCCGCTGCGCCGCATACCTTTTCGACGACGATGGTCGCTGCGGTGCCGCGACGCCCCGGGCCGTCCTCGCTCTCACTGGCCACGTCGTCGTCGACGAGAATGACGTCGGCAACAATACCGTCCTCCTGCAACAACTCTCGGGCAATCTTGAAGTTCATCACGTCGCCGGTGTAGTTCTTCACGATGTGCACCACTCCACCGCCGGAGTCCACGGCCTTGGATGCCTCGTGCACCTGAAGGGCGTTCGGTGAGGTGAAGATCAAACCGGGGCACGCACCCGTGAGCATGCCGCGGCCGATGAATCCGGCATGCATCGGCTCGTGGCCCGATCCCCCACCGGACAGGAGGGCAACCTGACCGTCGGAGATGCGATAGCGGCGAGTCAGGAATCCAGGATCGGCATGCCAAGTGACGTCGTCGGTGGCAGCGACGAAGCCGCGGAGGGCGTCGGCAACGAATGTTCGAGGGGAATTGGAGAACATGGCTCCACCCTAACCACCTGCACCGTGTCCCTTCCTTACTTCTGCGGGACCGATACAGCTTCTGCGGGACCGATACAGTCGGGGCATGACTACCACGACCTGGACGCTCGACCCATCGGACGGTGGGCAGTTGGCCGTTCGGACCGATGTCACCGGACGAGCGTCCAAGATGGGCCATCGCCTCACGATTGCGGTGACCTCCTGGACCGCGACAGTCGAGTGGTCGGAGGACACGCCTGCGGCAGTCTCCCTCGTCGCCGAGGTGGGCTCACTCGAGGTGGTCCATGGCGAGGGCGGACTGACACCCTTGATCGGACCGGAGAAGATAGTCGCGAAGGCAAACGCGCTCAAGAGTTTCGACGCCGATCGATATCCATCGATTCGATTTCGTTCTGAGAACATCACCGCCGTCGACTCCGGATTCCGGCTGGCAGGGACGGTGGAGATTCACGGCGTGTCCAGGGAGGTTACCGTGGATGTGGCCGCAACCGACCTCGGCGATCGATGGCGTATCGAATCCGAAACCGTTGTGCGTCAATCGGATTACAAGATCACTCCGTATTCGCAGATGTTCGGAGCCATGAAGGTGGTGGACGACGTCACCGTGACGTTCGACGCCGAATATCGCAAGCCGTGAGCCTTCCCCATTCGCTTGTCATGGTGGACACTACGGCGGTGAAGCGAAATCGATGGATGATCGGATCGTGCGCATCGGCGCTGGTGCTGACCGTAGCCCTGACCGCGGGATGCAGCAGCCCAGCGGCGTCGTCCGCCGATGGACCTCCCGGAGTGAACGTCAACGGAGTGGGCGAAGTCCAGGGTGCACCGGACACGTTGACGACGCAGATCGGTGTTCAGGCCACAGCCGAGGACGTCACCGCCGCCATCGAACAGGCCAATTCTGCGGTTACTGAGGTGACCGACGCAGTGCTTGCCGCTGGCGTCGCGCGCGAGGACATCCAGACGCAGCAGGTGTCGATCGATCCGCAGTACTCGGGCGCACTGCCGGGCGGCAACTCGGAGATTTCCGGATATCAGGCCACCAACACCTTGCAGGTCACGGTGCGCGACCTGTCGAGGGCCTCCGCAGTGTTGGGCGACGCCACGTCGGCCGGCGGCAACGCGACTCGGATCTCCGGGGTCTCCTTCAAGATCGACGATGATTCCGAGCTGATCTCCGATGCCCGGTCCAGGGCGTTCGCCGACGCCCGCGAGCGCGCCGAGCAGTATGCGTCGCTCGCAGGCGGAGAACTCGGCGACGTTCTGTCGATCACCGAGTCGATCACCGGGCAGGAGCAGCCGATGGCCTCACGCGAGTCCGCTTCGTTCGACACGGCAGTGCCCATCGAACCTGGGCAGCAGACCGTCAGCGTGTCCGTATCGGTGAAGTGGGCGTTGAACTAGGTCCCGGCGGGCGGTGGAAAGCGATAGTTCACCGGGGTGGCCGAAAAATCCAGCGGATTGCGGACGCCGTCGCCCGCTGCTCCCGGCACCTGGACTCGTGGCTCGAGCCCGAGCGAATCCGCGAACGCGAAGGCCTCTTCGATGGAATTGACCGGCCCCGCAGGAACGTTGCGGGCCATCAGTTCTCGGTACCATTCGTCGGCGGACCGCGTTTGTAGCGTCGAGTTCAGGATGTCGACCAACTGATCTCGGTGTTCGACGCGCGCCGAGTTGGACGAGAAGCGTTCGTCCGTAGCCAATTCCGGGATTTTCAGTACGTCCGTCAGCTCCGAGAATTGTCGGTCGTTGCCCACGGCCAATGCCAACGGTCGGTCGGCAGTCTCGAACACCTCGTACGGCACGAGCGAGGGATGCTTGTTCCCCATCGGGACGGGCACGACGCCGGCCCCGAGATAGGCCGCCGACTGGTTGCTCAGTGCCGACAGCACCGACGCCATGAGCGAGGTGTGCACCTGCTGACCCTCACCGGTCTTCGATCGATGATGCAGTGCGGCAAGGATTCCGCTGAGCGCATGCAGCCCGGTGACGATGTCGACCATCGCCACACCCACTTTCGTCGGCGTCGAGCCGTCGGGGCCGGTGACGCTCATGAGCCCACCGACGGCTTGGACTACCAGGTCGTACCCGGGGAGCGCAGCTCCTCCCCCGGTGCCGAAACCAGAGATCGAGCAGTAGATCAGCCCCCGGTTGGATTGCGACACAGCCGAATAGCCCAGACCCAGGCGGTCCATCGTACCGGCGCGGAAGTTCTCGATCACGATATCCGCACCCGAAACAATTTCGCGCGCCTCGGCTACACCGCTCTCGGACTGCAGATCGATGAACCTCGACGTCTTGTTGCGATTGACCGAGTTGAAATAGGTTGCGGTACCGGCGGAGTCGTACGGGGGACCCCACGATCGGGTGTCGTCACCGGTTCCGGGTCGTTCGATCTTGATCACGTCGGCACCCATGTCGCCGAGCATCATCGTCGCGTACGGACCGGCGAGCACGCGGGAGAAGTCCGCGACCACGAGGCCTGCGAGGGGACCGGTGGCAGGTGTCATCGGTCCACTGTATTGCGCGACGAGCTGCGGGTCAGTTCAGGTCCGGAACGAAGGCTCCCAGAACGGCAACCATCGTGTCCACGATGTGCTCGATGGGTGGACGAGGAGGAGCAGTACGGGACCAGTCGGAGACGATCTCGGTGAGAGCACCGAGGAATGCCGTTGCGGCCAAACGGTATCCACCGGGCGGCACGAAATCGGAACCGACCTCCGAGCGCAGGGTGTTCTCGAAGAACTGCACCCACTGAGCACGACGGCGCGTCCGGTGCTGTTCGACGGCATCGCTGACACCCAGCATCTCGAGATAGGAAATCCGCGCTCGTCGTGGGTCACCGCCGATCGATCCGACCAAAGCCGTCATCGCAGCGACGACCAGCGAGCGTCGGTCACGGTCGACCTGTTCGTCGAGTGCGGCGACGACTGCAGAAAGCGCATCGTCTTGGATCAGGTCATAGACGTCCACGAGCAGCGCCTCACGGTTGGCGAACTCGCCGTAGAACTGACTGCGGGCCAGACCGGCTGCAGCGCAGATGTCCGCCACCGAAGTGGCGGCGTACCCGCGTACCCCGATGACCTCGATCCCGGCGTGCAAGAACCGTGCGCGACGATCGGCCTTCCTCGCGGCGGACGATTGTCCCGCGTAGATGCGGCCCTGGTCGTCGGCGACAGTCACCGCCGGAGTCTACCGCCGGCGACACCGTCGGCTCCCGTTCACTGATCGGTTCCCTCACGACCCGATCGGCTTACCGAACAGTCCGGCGATTATCTCGCCTACTGCATCGACGAAGAGCGGGTGTGCACTCGTGTCGAGCGCCATCGAGCCGACATCGTTCGTTCGGCAACCCGGCTCCACGGGAACGCCGGCAAATCGATCGCGCATCCACAACACTGCACTCGGAAAGGCGATCAGCTCCAGGGTGATGTGCTCACTGAAATGGTCGCGGGTGTACGTGACATCGGCACCAGGACGGCTGCAATACGAATCGACCATCGCATTGACCGGCCCGATCGGCACCAACCAATCCGGGTTGGAATGGTAGACGTAGAGCGGCATGTCCGGTGTGGTGCCGCCGAGCTGCATCGCGGACAGCGCCTTCTTCACCACTGGTTGTTGAATCGGGTCGCCCTCGGTGTGGAGGAAGCCCTTCAGATTGACGAACGGCAGCAGCGCCGAGCTGTAGCCGACACAGAGATTGTCCTTCGCCGCGAACAATGCCCGGCCGAGTGGATCGATGTGTTCGTCGATGAAGTCGGCCAACTCGGGATCTTCTCGACTGGCACCGATGACCCCGGCAGCGACGATGCCCGCGCCGAGTGTGTTGTTCGCGTTGTCCACCAGCGCCCCGAGCTCCGCGGGGGTTCCGCCCTCGGTGACTCCGACGATGTCGAGTTCAGGAGCGTAACTTCCGGCCAGTTCGGCTGCATGTCCGGTCGCTATCGCGCCTCCCGAGTAGCCGCTCATTCCCACCTTCGTGGCCTCACCGGCCAACTGCATCGGCGCGAAGTTCTCGGCCGCTCTGATGCCGTCGAGTGTGATCCGACCGGCGACCGGCCCTGCGGCGAACGAGTTGTTCGGACCTTGATGATCAGGTACCGATACCGCCCAGCCCTGCGCCAATGCTGCTTGCACCTCGAGGAATTGCGCACCCGACGTCACGGCACCTGTGACCGGCCAGGGAATCGCACCCGCCCGCATCGCATATGACGGCGCGCAGTAGGCGGCGAGAGAATCCTCGGCCAACTGAATGGATATCAAGGGCCGCGATGCCGCGGCGACGCCACGTGGCTTGATGACCGTGGTCACCGCAGCGATCGGCTCGTCGCGACCATTGTTGGACCGGAACGACAACTGCCACGCGTCGACCTGCGTGGGAATGACGTTGAGAGTGGCCAGTTCGACCGGCCGGGCAGCGATGATCTGGCCCGGCGCGGCTGCGGCCACAACGTCGGCGGGCGGAACGTAGAAGTCGGTGTCGAACTCCGGAATCTTCGGCCACGTGAACGGCGCCAGAGGCGGCTGAATGTCCACCTCGCTCGCATCGGGTGCAGCAGCAGCGGGCGTCGTCATGGCAGCAAAAGCCGCAGCGGCGGTCATCACGCTGATCGCTGTACGCAGCGTCCAAGAGCGGGCAGAAGACACGGGTGTACTCCTTCGCGCCGGAGGACGGGATCCACAGGACGCGCGCCCGGCGACGGTTCGTACAGCGCATCCGTCCATCTTGGACACCGATGTCCGAGATGGTGCTCAGAACTGTAGAGCGAAGTGGCGTGGATAACAATCCCCGAATCGAAAAAGAATCAGAAGTGAGCCGATTCCAACTACAACCAGCAGCGCCTGCCGGTTACACCACTGAGAAAGACCGCTTCGCCAAGCCGAATTGGAAGCCGGTGATGGCCGTGGTCACCGAGGCTTCCGGGTTCTCGGCGGCACCGAGCGTGACGAACAGTGGCGTGAAGTGTTCGACGGTCGGGTGGGCATAGGGCATTCCCGGTGCCGCGCTGCGGAAGTCCGCCAGCGTTCCGACGTCACCGCGCGCCAACGCGTCGGCCGCCCAGAGGTCGAAATCCTCGGACCACGTCGGGACCGTGTTGGTGGTGAAGTTCTCGCGGGACAGGAACGGCAACCCGTGCGTCATGAATCCCGATCCGATGACCAAGACCCCCTCGGCGCGAAGCTCTTTCAGCGCAGCACCTATCGCCATCAGCCGGTCGGGAGCATGCGTCGGCAGGCTCAATTGCAGAACGGGAACATCCGCGTACGGGTACATCACCTTCAGCGGAACCCAGGCACCGTGATCGAGTCCGCGAGAGGTGTGGCGGTGCAAATTTTCCGACGCCGGGATGGCCGCGGCAATCCGAGCGGCCAAGGCCTCGGCGTGGGGCGTCCGGTATTCCATCGAGAAGTACCGCTGGGCGAAGCCGCCGAAGTCGTAGACAAGCGGGGTCCCGGCCGCCGAAGCGGACAGACTCAGTGGAGCCTCCTCCCAATGCGCGCTGACGATCAGGATTGCCTTCGGCTTGGGCATCGACTGCGACCACGTGAACAACTGGTCCATCCAGAGTGCGTCGTCGAAGACCGGGGGCGCGCCATGACTGATGTACAGAGCGGGCATCGGCCCGTCGTTCGGGGTCCACATCTGCTGTGACCGGCTCGCTGGTGCGGTATCGGCGAGAAACGCGTCGAACGCTGCTCCCGCGATCGGCGGGTTGACGACAGATGTCATGAGGGGTCCTTCGAAGGCTTAGGTTGAATCTTCAACTTAGCACTCATGAGTCGATCCGGCCAGCATCGTTAAGCTCCTCGCTATGCCCGATGCTGTCTATCGCGCACCGATGCCGGACGGCGTCGAGCGCGCCCTCACTTTCGGACTCTGCGGCATGGCGGCCGACGACGAACGATCGATACGACGGGTCGAGCGCTTCGAGCAGGTCCCGGACGGGTCATTCGTGTGGACGCGAACCGCACGTGGCGAGTACTTTCTCGGCCGAGTCACCGGCCCTCTGCGTGAAGATCGCAGCGCCGACGCGGTGGCGTCGAACATGATCTTCGTACGTGACTGCGAGTGGACCGGCGAACCCGTTCCCGACCACGAGGTACCCGCCGCCACACTGCAGACGTTCGCCCGCGGCGGGCGAAACTTTCAGCAGACACACGACCCGCGAGTCGCCGCAGAGTCGGCTAGCGTGTGGCGAGCGCGAGGTCGGTGACCTGGGGATCGACCTGCACAACCGAGTAGCCCTTGATCTCGAAGTTGTTCTCACCCTCGGGCGGCCCGAGCACGGCGCGGACGATCAACGTCGCGGCGGCAGCGATGAGTGCGATCGCGACGACCACTGCTGCCACGATCAGCAGGGTGCGCGGGCCACCGAACAGGTTCTTCGAGCTCATGGGTCCATCATGGCCCACACCGAAATTGATCGAGCCGCGTGGTGGACTTCGACGCAGGTATTCGACCACCAGGTTCTTGACTAGAGTTGATCCCGATGCTCGCCTGTGTCCGACGAGTCGACCAGCAGCCAACGGGAGAACGCCGAACCGATGATCCCTCCTCTGTTCCGTCGCCTCTGCGACGACGCCGCAGTCTTCCCACCTGGTAACGCGCCTCTCGATGTGGCTGTGCAGCAGCATCTCGAATACCGAGCCAGTACGTTTGCAGATCTGGTCGGACCGCTGGTCGTTCCCATGAATCGCGTGACAGAACTCGACCTGGGTGCACGGATGGAGGTGATGCTGACCGCACCCGCCGGCCCCGCCAGTGTGGAGGCAGGTCTGCGTGCGGCCGACCGCACGGCAGGGGTCACCGTGGTGGCAATCGAAGTCGCAGTACCGGACGGCACGAACATCGATGCACTACGCAGCATCACCCAAGACATCGAGATCTACGTCGAATTACCCCGAGACTCCCGGCGGGACGCCATCTTCGACGCCGTCGACGAATTCGGGTATCGCACTACATTCAGGACCGGCGGCGTCACCGCGGACTCGTATCCAGACGAGCGGGAACTCGCCGCGTCCATCTATGAGGCAGCGCAGCGTGAGGTTCACTTCAAAACCACTGCCGGCGTCCACCGCGCAGCTCGTAGCACCAACCTGGACAACGGGTTAGAGCAGCACGGCTTCCTCAACGTCCTACTCGCGGCGCAGGCCGCGCACAGTGGCGCACGCGTCGGCGAGCTCGAGAAGATCCTGGCAATCCGCGACGCGGACGTCCTCGCCGGGCTTGTGGCCGGGATCGAGGGGCAGCGTGCGTTCGCATCGTTCGGCACCTGCTCCATCCGCGAACCCCTGGACGAACTCGTACGTCTCGGACTCGCACCTTCTCAGTGAAATTCAGCGCCGAATGGAACTCGGACCGAAACCGAGAACGTCAGATCCCCAGCGACCCCGCCAACGTCGGCCAACTCTTGGGCAGCTGCTCCACCCAGTAGGGCCATGAATGGGTTCCGGTCTCGGTGAAGTCGAAGGTCGCCGGGATGTTCAATTGACCCAGTCGGTCGGCGAGCCGGTGGGTGCAGTAGTTCGCGCCCACCTCGATGAGTCCGCCGACCACTACAACATCCAATGCCGACGCGCTGTCGAAACTTTCGTGCGGTCCGGGAGCGCCGGTTCCCACCGACACATACACGTCGGTGCCACGCAGACTCTCGGCGTTGACGACCGAGTCATGTTCCGCCCAAGCGGGATCGAGAGGCCCACCCCACATGTTGTCGGCATTCCCACCGAAGGCTCCGACGATCGCTCGAATACTGGCCTGGCCCAACGGTTCCGAGGATGCGAAGCACCCACTGTACGACGCCACCCCGGAGTAGACATCGGGGTTGCGTGCGGCCAGCATCATGGCCGACTGAGCACCCATCGACAGGCCCGCGATCGCGTTGCGTCCGTTGCCGTCCACTGCCGCGTCGATCAGCGGTGGCAGTTCCTCGGTCAAGAACGTTTCCCACTGATACCGACCCAGCTTCGGATCGTCGCGTTGCCAGTCGGTGTAGAAGCTGCCGGGACCAGCCAACGGCAGCACCACGTTGACGTTCTTGTCGGCGAAGAACTCAGCCGCTCCACCTTTGCGTAGCCACATGCTGTTGTGCGGATCCTCTTCACCGATGCCGCTGAGCATGTACAGCGTCGGACGAGATCCCGCCTTCACGACCGGAGTCAACACCTGCACCTCGACGACGCCGCCCATGGCAGGCGAATCCACACTGAGCGTGCGCAGGGTGTCGGATGCCACCGCGGTGTCGACGATGCGAGCCGCAGACTCGGCTGGATCGGCGGCAGCCACACCGACGGAAGACAACGACAATGTCGCGGCGACGACGAACGGGGTGAAGATGCGTCGACGACGCATGGCAATCCTCTCGGGATGTGTCCGTGGGAAACAGCGAATCGACACGGAGCATCGCACACGTTCGGACGGGATGAAACGTCGAACGCGATGTTCACCGAATCGGACCGACCGGAACTCTGCCGTCACGTTCAAAGCAAGCTATGTCCCTGTTTTACAACACCTTTCGGATCCAAAATTCGGATTCTCGAATATAGTTCGTGCCCTAATCAATCGTGCACTAACCAAATCTGCTAGCCTGGCTCTCGTGACTACCACCGAGGACCCGCTCGCACTCGATCGGCAGGTCTGCTTCGCGCTCGCCGTCGCCAACCGTGCTGTGCTGTCGGTGTATCGGCCGCTGCTCGAGCCGATGGGGCTGACGCATCCGCAGTATCTGGTGATGCTGGCACTGTGGGGCGAGTCGCCGATGTCGGTCAAAGCCATCGGATCGACGTTGCAACTCGACTCCCCTACGCTCTCACCGCTGCTCAAGCGTCTGGAATCGATGGGATTGCTCACTCGCACTCGCAGCGCCGAGGACGAACGCGTCTTACTCGTCGCGCTCACCCCGGCCGGGGCGGCACTGAGAAGCAAGGCCGAAAAAATCCCGCCCGCCGTCGTGGACAAGCTCGGCGCGTCTCTGTCCGAGCTGGACGAGCTGCGCCGCGTCCTCACCCGTGTCAACGACGCAGCCATCGCAGCAGGAGCACTGTCATGAAAAAGGACCGCAACCGTCCGTCCTTCGGCCAATGGCTGGCCTACGCCGTCCTCGGCCGCAAACTGCCGGATTCACAACAGGACTGGGTTCGACGCGATCTCGTCGGGCCGGGAGCGACGCCGCGTCACATCCTGCGGTCGATGATTCCCTTCCTGCCGATCTTCATCGGTTTCTTCGTCCTGTTTCCCGGGGCGATCTGGCTACGCGCCTCGATGGTGCTGCTGAGTCTGCTGCTTGCGCTGTTCTACACCGCCGCCTACATGGACCAGAATCGCGCTCGTCGCCTCGAGATCCACGGATTACCGGCCGATCTGAAGAGCGCCAAGAAGGCGGCCGAGATGGAACGCGAGCGCGAGAACTACCGTCGCAATCACTGACCGTCGCTGCTGAGTCCGGCGGTGAAGTCGTCGGCGATCATCACCGCCAGGTCTCGAGCTTTGCGGTTGGTGTTCTGCGACAGCTCGGTCAGCTGCGCGAAGGCCGCGTCGGCGTCGATGCGATAGACCGACATCAGGATTCCGACGGCTCGGCCGATGGCGGCGCGGGTATCGAGAGCGTTGCGCAGCGTCGCCGTTTGGTTGTCGCTTTCCTCGATCAGTTGTTCGCGCATGCGGGAGAGCTCGAGGTGTACTCGAACGCGGGCCACCAACTCACGATCGTGGAACGGTTTGACGATGTAGTCGTCGGCACCGCGGCTCAAGCCGTCGAGCACGAAGTCGGTACCCGCTCGCGCGGTCAGCAGGATCACCGGAACTCGCTGCAGTGCGGCGTCGCGTCGAATGTCGTCCACCAGTTCCAGGCCGCTGCGGCCGGGAAGCAAGACGTCGGTCAGCACCAGCCCCGGTGCCGTCGAGCGCGCGTGCTCGAGTGCAGACTCCACGTCACCCGCCGTCGTGATGGTCCAGCCCTCGTCAGTCATGAGCCGGACGAGGTAGTTGCGCATGTCGATGTTGTCTTCGACGAGCAGGATGTCCGCGCGATCGACGGTGACCGGTGCCGTGTCGTGCGGGGCGAAGATCGCCGACACCGAGTCGGCAGCGGCGACCGGTAGGTCCACGGCCGCGGCCGACTCGACGGGCTGTCGGGGCACGACCACGGTGAAGGTACTGCCGACACCGACCTCACTCTCGACGTCGATCCGTCCGCCCAGTGCCGTGATCAGATCGGATACGAGCGCAAGGCCGATTCCGGACCCCTCGATGCTGTGCGCACCGGACCGCTCGACTCGGTGGAACCGATCGAATATCCGAGCCAGATCGTCTTCGGGGATGCCCAGACCGGTGTCCGCGACGACCAACCGAATCGCGTCCGCGTCTGTGACGAGCCGCACGGAGACGCGACCTGCCGGGGTGTACTTGACGGCGTTCGCGACCAGATTGAAGACGACCTTCGCCCACATCTCGCCGTCGGTGAGAACCACGCCGTTCTCGGCCGCGTCGATGACGAGCTCCAACCCCTGATCCGACGCGACGGCCGCGAACATCGACGCGCAGTCCCGTGTCACCGCGGCCAGGTCGGTGGGCTCGAGCCGAGCCCGCAGCTGACCGGCATCGGCACTGACGACGTCGAGCAGATCGTCCACGAGACGCCGAAGCCGAGCCGACGCGCGATGCACGACGTCGAGGGAGTCCCTGTCCGAGTCGGTCAGGTTCGACGTGGTGCTCTCGCGCACGGACTCCAACGGGCCGGCCAGCAGGGTGAGGGGAGTTCGAAACTCGTGCCCTACGTTCTCCAGCAGTCGAGTCTTGGCCTCGTCTGCCTCGGCCAGCGCCGCGACCCGACGTCGTTCCATCTCGAAAGCGTGCGAGGCAGTCAGCGCCGTGGACATTCGCTCGGCCACGGCAATGAAGAACGAGATGGCAGAGTCGTCGCCGGCCCGAAGTGCGTCGACTCCGACCAACAAGGCTCCGATGGGTCGAACGCGTCCGGCCAGCGTCAGTGGAACGATCACCGCATTCGCGACAATTCCGTCCACCTCGACGCAGGCGCGGGGCACGCGTCCGTCCGAGACCTCGACGACGGCCGCAGAATCCCAGGTAGCTTCCTCGAAGCCGACTGCACCGGCTGTCGCGATGTGGTCGATTTCTCCGTCGTCGGCGAGATCGCGTCGCAGGTACGCCGCCACCAGCGGGAACTCGCTCGGCTCCAAGCCGAGCGCCTCGACCGCCGCGCGGCAGATACCGACCGGACCACCGGTGTCCTCGCCGGTCAGCGAGCCCAGAGCGAGCAGCGCATGCATGCGGCGCTCCCCGAGGACCTGCATCGTCACCTCGGTCGTGGCCACGAATACACCCAGCACCGTGCGGCCAGGCCCGAAGATCGGGCTGTACGAGAAGGTCCAGTACGTCTCCTCCGGGTATCCGTAGCGCTCCATGACGAACAGCTGCCGAACACCGTGCACTGCCTCGCGGCCGTCCATCACCTGGGCGCACAGGCCGCCGACGTAGTCCCACATTTCGGACCAACATTCGCGTGCCGGCTGACCTGCGGCATCCGGAAACTTGTCGCCGAGAAAATCGGTGTAGGTGTGGTTGAAGATCTGCACCAGGTCGGGTCCCCACCAGATCAACATCGGGATCGTCGACGGCATGACCGTGCGAATGGCCGTCACCAACTCCTGTGGCCACTGCTCCACCGGGCCGAGTGGGGTCGCGGTCCACTCGATCTCGCGAAACCGAGCGTCGGTGGGGTTGTCACCCGGGAACAGCTCGTCCAGCCGGGCCGAACTGCCGTCGAGTTGTGGGGAATCCATCGCCTCGTCCTTCGATACCAGCGTTCCGCTGGAACTCGGCGGGCGCAATCTCGGCGTCGATTGTAGCCGAGCGCCCGGTATGCAGGCGTTTCGCTCATCCTCCGTGGGGGTACTGGGCCGAGCATGCCCTCCTCATCAAGTCTCCCGTACCCCCTGGGCGTCTCACGTCTGTCCGACGACGGTGCCAACCTTGCCGTCTACTCCGAAACGGCGGACTCGGTGTCCGTGGTCGTACTGAACGACGATGGAACAGAGCGCAGTACAACTCCGTTGACGCTACGCACCGGCCACGTGTTCCACGACCTGGTTCCCGATGTCACGCCAGGTGCCCGCTACGGACTCCGGGTCGACGGCCCATGGGATCCCGCCTCGGGCCTGCGGCACAATTCTGCCAAGCTGCTCCTCGACCCTTACGCCACCGCCATCACCGGGCAGGTCGACTGGAACGAATCGGTGTTCAGCCACCTCCACGCCGAGCCCGAGACCCGCAACGACGAGGACTCGGCTCCATACATGCCGTATTCCGTTGCAGTGCAGTCGAATTTCGATTGGTCCGGGGACGAGTCGCCGCGCACACCGTTGGATCGCACGGTGGTCTACGAGGTACACGTCAAGGGTTTCACTGCAACCAATCCTGATGTGCCCGAGGACATTCGAGGAACTTATGCAGGTCTGGCCCACCCGGCCGCAATTGCGCATCTGAAGCGAATCGGAGTCACGGCAGTCGAGCTACTGCCGATCCACCAATTCGTCCAGGATTCACACCTGCTGGAAGAAGGTCGACGTAATTACTGGGGATACAACTCCATCGGCTTCTTCGCCCCGCACAACGAGTACAGCAGCACTGGCGACACCGGCGGCCAGGTGGACGAGTTCAAGGCTCTGGTCAAGGCCATGCACGAGAACGGTATCGAGGTCATTCTCGACGTCGTCTACAACCACACCGCCGAGGGCAACCATCTCGGACCGACCCTCTCGCTCAAGGGAATCGACAACGGCTCGCACTACCGGCTGGTCGACGACGACCGAAGTGCGTACTACGACACCACCGGCACCGGCAACAGCCTCAACGTCGGTCACCCCGCCGCACTGGCGCTGATTCTGGACTCCCTGCGGTACTGGGTGACGGAAATGCACGTCGACGGCTTCCGGTTCGATCTGGCGAGTACCTTGACGCGCCAGGATTCCGGCTTGGACAAGCACAGTGCGTTCTTGGATCTGGTGCACCAGGATCCGACTCTTGCCCCGGTCAAACTCATCGCCGAGCCCTGGGACACCCAGGGTTACCAGGTGGGCGGCTTCCCGGCTCGCTGGTCGGAGTGGAACGGCAAGTTCCGCGACGACGTTCGTGACTTCTGGCGCGGCGAGAGCGGCGCGCTGCCGGCCCTGGCGCAGCGCGTCACCGGTAGCCCCGACGTCTACGAGAGCACCCGTCGACCCACGTTGGCGAGCGTCAACTTCATCACCGCACACGACGGATTCACGTTGGCGGACTTGAACTCCTACGACGAGAAGCACAACGAGGAGAACGGCGAGGACAGTCAGGACGGCGAGTCCGACAATCGCTCGTGGGGTTGCGGTGCCGAGGGCCCGACCGACGACGAGGGCGTCAATGCACTGCGCGCCCGACAGCAACGTAATCACCTTGCGACGCTTCTGCTTTCGGCCGGCGTGCCGATGATTCTCGGCGGCGATGAACTGGGCCGCACGCAGGGCGGCAACAACAACGCGTACTGCCAGGACAACGAGGTTTCCTGGTTCGACTGGAGCACAGCCGACCAGGATCTCATCGACTTCACCACGCACCTGATTGCGCTGCGCACCGAGCACCCGGCCCTACGTCCCACGTGGTTCCGCCACGACAGCGATTCCGCGGAAGAGGGCGTCGGACCCGATACCGTCGATTTCTACCGAGCCGACGGCGAGAAGTTGTCCGACGAGGACTGGTCCGACGGCAACGCACACAGCATCCTGGTCCTCATGCGCGCAGGCGAGGGAGATGCGTCGTTCGCCTGGATGGTCAATGCCTCGCCCGGAACCGTCGAGTTCACTCTGCCGGAGGGGCATTGGACTCAGTCCACCTCGAGTGATCCGGATCAGGCCTACGAAGCGGGCGGGCCGTCGATTCTGATCCGCGAGCATTCGTTCACGTTGCTGCAGGGCTGACCGGTCCATCGCTGGAAAACCTCTTGCCACTCCGCTGATTCGGAGCGTCCGGCCCACGCGATATAGCCGTCGGGCCGGACGAGAACGGCGGGGCCGTCATCGCTGCGTTGAGCGATACCCGCCCTTCTGCAGCCCTTTTCACCGATCAGAAGAAAGTCTTGCGCACGAAGCCGGTCGGTGACCGTGCCCTGGTTCAGCGGGATCCTTACAGCTCGGGTCCCCACCAGGGCATGGTCACCTCGGGTGCGCGCGTATGAAATCCCCACGCCCGAGAACATGCCCGCGATCTTGCCGACTGCACGTCGCCTACGAAGCACCCGTGCGGACACGATGTTGCGTAGCTTCTGCGCTAACACAGAGCGCAGCAACAACATGCGGATCGTCGCGCCGCTGCTGCGCAGCACCAGCTTTCCCACGGGATGGCGCTCGTCGTGATAGGTGTCGAGGATCTTCCGGTCGGCACCACCGAGGACGGCCGCCAGCTTCCAACCGAGGTTCATCGCGTCCTGGATTCCGGTGTTCATGCCCTGTCCCCCGGCAGGCGAATGTACATGCGCAGCATCGCCGGCCAGAAACACCCGACCCACTCGGTAGTGTCGGACTTGCCTCTCATCGCAGGAGAAGCGCGTACTCCATCGCACGTCGGTCCAGCCGTAGTCGGTTCCGATCGCGCGGCAAACCACGTCGCGAAGCTGCGCCGCGTCGACCGATGCAGCTGCATCTGCCGTGTCGGACCGGTCCCAGGCAATCACTCGAAACCAGCCGTCGCCGAAGGGAGCGACGAACGCAAAACAGTCCTTGCCCGCGCCGATGTTGATCAGACCGTTCGGCGGATCGGTCAACCGGACATCCGCGAGCATGATCGACCGCAGCAATTCCTTGCCGGGAAAGTCGAGGCCTATCGACGAACGGACGATGCTGTGCACCCCGTCGGTCCCGGCCGCGTACGACGCCGTCCATTCCTGAGCGCTGCCGTCGGCCGCGCGACCGCGCACGACGACTCCATCTGCGTCCTGCTCGAGACCGGTGACGGTCACCCCGCGCAGAATCCGCGCACCCGATGCCCACGCGTACTCCTGGAGTCGAGAGTCCACGTTGATCTGTGGCGTGACCAGAAGATATGGAAACTTCGACGGTAGTACACCGAGGTCGAGGGACAGACCGTTCCACAGTTTCAATCCCGACGCATGCACACCGGTCTCGACAAGGTCCGCGGCCAGACCACGACTGTCGAGAATCTCGAGTGTGCGGGCATGTACTCCGAAAGCGCGCGACAGCGGTGACGGTGCATCGTGTTTTTCGAGCACCGTCACCGAGCGGCCGGCACGGGCGAGTTCCCCCGCCAGCATGCAGCCCGCCGGGCCTGCACCGACGACGATCACGTCCGAATGGTTCATGACGCACTCCCACTGTGGTCAGCGAATTCCTGGGTCAGCGAATTCTTGGTCAACGCTTGTTGACTTCCGACGATAGACCCGTCGAGCGCAGTGGTCAACGCTCGTTGACTTAGGCTACGGAGATGACCGAACGACAACCTCGATCCGCGACCGCCACCCGGGCTCGCATTCTCGACGCAGCCCGCGCACAATTCGCGGCCGACGGCTACGACCGCACCACCATGCGGTCCGTCGCCGGCACTGCAGGCGTCGACGCTGCGATGGTCGTCCGGTATTTCGGAACCAAGGAAGCGCTGTTCGCCGAAGCCGCCACCTTCGTGCTCGACATTCCCGATCTGACCGACATCGCACCCGAGAGAATCGCAGAAGTGTTGATGCCCAGGTTCTTTCAGATCTGGGAGGATGACGGCACCTTCCTGGCCTTGATGCGCGCGGCCGCCACCAACGCCGCCGCCGCCACGGCCATGCAACAGGTGTTCGCCACTCAGGTAGCGCCTGCCCTGGCCGCCGTCACGGTCGACCGGCACGCAGAACGCGCTGCGCTCGTTGGAACCCAGGTACTCGGCCTGGTCTTCGCTCGCTACATCCTCCAGGTGTCGCCACTGGCAGGGATGAGCCACGAGCAGTTGGTCCGGTGGGTAGGGCCGACACTGCGGCGCTACCTCACCGAACCACTCGACTGAGACGCTCAGCTCACCCCGGCACGCACATCCGGTGCCCCGAGCCGTGCTGCGTCCGCAGTATCGTCATCGGGCTGCTCCTGCGAATCCCGTTCTGCCAGAACACGAAGCCGATAGTGCTCGATCTCCTCGGCAACGTGCTGCTCGTCCCATGCCAGGATGGGTGCCACCAGCCGGGCCACCTCGTCGGCGGCCGCTTCACCACGATCGGGAACCTCGATGGAGATGCGGGTGCGGCGGGTGAGGATGTCCTCGAGATGCTGCGCGCCTTCATGACTCGCGGCATAGACGACCTCGGCCTTCAGGTACTCCGGTGCGCTTTCGAGAGGCTTACCGAGTTCCGGATCGGCATCGATGAGATCCAACAACTCACCCATCAGAGTGCCGTACCGACCGAGCAGATGCTCGACGCGAGAGACGCGCATACCGGTGCGCTCGGCCGTGAGCGCCCGGGCATTGAACGCGCCGAGGTAGCCGTCGGCACCGACCAGCGGGATGTTCTCGGTGACGCACTTCGGCACCGTGCGCTCGAGTCCGTGTACCGCGGAATCGACTGCATCCTTGGCCATCACACGGTAAGTGGTGTACTTGCCACCCGCGATGACCGTCAATCCGCGGACCGGACTGGACACCGCATGCTCCCGGGAAAGGGTGCTGGTGGAGTCGGATTCGCCGTAGAGCAACGGTCGCAGCCCGGCGTACACGCCGACCACATCGGTCCGATCCAGCGGATCGGCCAGCAGCTTGTTCACATGTCCGAGGATGTAGTCGATGTCGCTCTGGCTTGCCGCCGGGTGAGCCAGATCGAGCTTCCAGTCGGTATCGGTGGTGCCGATGATCCAGTGACTGCCCCACGGGATGACGAACAGCAGACTCTTCTCGGTGCGCGTGATGATGCCGGTGGCACTGTTGATGCGATTGCGCGGCACCACCAGGTGCACCCCCTTGGAGGCGCGGACCTGGAATTGCCCACGGCCACCGACCATCTGCTGCACCTCGTCGGTCCAGACACCGGCAGCATTGATGACCTGCTTGGCCCGGACCTCGAAGGAGCGGCCCGTTTCGAGATCGCTGGCCACGACGCCGACAACCTTGTCGTCCTCCCGAAGGAAGCCGGTGACGCGAGTGCTGTTGGCGCACAATGCCCCGTACGCAGCCGCAGTACGAGCGATCATCATCGTGTGCCGGGCGTCGTCGACCTGGCCCTCGTAGAACTTCACCGCACCACGAATCGCCGACCTCTTACCCGAGGGGAACGACTCGAGCGTCTTCTTCTTGCCGAGGTGCTTGTGGTGACTCGGGACACCGCGTCCGGCACCCATGACGTCGTAGACGCCGATCCCGAGCCCGACGTACGGACGATCGATCACCTTCTCCAGCGGATAGATGAACGGAACCGGACGAGCGAGGTGCGGGCACAGTGTGTTCAGTACCAGCGACCGTTCCTTCAATGCCTCGAACACCAACGCGAAGTTGAACTGTTCGAGATAGCGCAGACCGCCGTGGAAGAGCTTGCTGGAGCGGCTGGACGTGCCGGCCGCGTAGTCCCGCGCTTCGAGCAGGCCTACCTTCAGTCCGCGGGTCACTGCGTCCAACGCCGTTCCCGCGCCGACGACGCCGCCGCCGATCACCAGGATGTCCAGCTCTTCGGCTTCCATTCGTGCGATCGCATCGGCGCGCGCGGTGGGACTCAAAGCCGTTGTGGTGGAACTCATTCTTCATCAACCCAATCGAGAGTACGTGTTACTGCTTTCTTCCAACCGGCGTACAGCTTGGCCCGTTGGTCTTCGTCCATGGACGGGGTCCATGTCTTGTCCTCGGCCCAGTTCTGGCGGATGTCGTCCTCGCTCTCCCAATAGCCTACGGCGAGACCGGCGGCGTATGCCGCTCCGAGAGCAGTGGTTTCGGCCACGACGGGACGCACCACGTCGACGTTGAGGATGTCGGACTGGAACTGCATCAGCAGTTCGTTCACGACCATTCCGCCGTCGACCTTGAGTACCTCGAGATCGACACCGGAGTCCGCATTCATGGCCTCGATCACTTCACGCGTCTGGTATGCGGTGGCTTCGAGCACGGCACGGGCCAGATGACCCTTGTTGACGAACCGCGTCAATCCCACGATGGCACCGCGGGCATCCGCGCGCCAGTGCGGGGCGAAGAGTCCGGAGAATGCGGGGACGAAGTACGCACCGCCGTTGTCGTCCACCGAGCGTGCGTCGGTTTCGATGTCCGCGGCGGAGGAGATCATGCCGAGGTTGTCGCGGAGCCACTGCACGAGCGAGCCTGTCACGGCGATGGAGCCTTCGAGCGCATAGATCGTCGGCTGGTCGCCGATCTTGTAGCAGACCGTGGTGAGCAATCCGTTCTTGCTCATGACCTTTTCGGTGCCGGTGTTCAGCAGCACGAAATTGCCTGTGCCGTAAGTATTCTTGGCTTCACCGGGGGACAGGCAGGCCTGGCCGAAGGTGGCCGCCTGCTGATCGCCGAGGATGCCGGAGATCGGCACTCCGCGGAACGGTCCACGCTCGCGGCCGGTGCCGTACACCTCGGAGCTGGATCGAATCTCGGGCAGCATCGACATCGGAATGTCCATGTCGGCGCAGATACCCTCGTCCCACTGCAGGGAGTCGAGGTCCATCAGCAGGGTGCGTGAGGCGTTGGTCGGATCGGTGTAGTGCAACCCGCCGTCGGTTCCGCCGGTCATGTTCCACAACACCCAGGTGTCCATGTTGCCGAAACACAGTTCTCCCGCTTCGGCTTTCGCGCGTGCCCCGTCGACGTTGTCGAGGATCCACTTGATCTTCGGGCCGGAGAAGTAGGTGGCCAGGGGCAGACCGGTCTTGGCGGTGTACTTGTTGGCGTCGCCGCCGCCCAGCGCGGTGGCGATGCGATCGGTGCGGGTGTCCTGCCAGACGATGGCGTTGTAGATCGGCTTGCCCGTCTCGCGCTCCCACACGAGCGCCGTCTCACGCTGATTGGTGATACCGACGGCGGCGATGTCCTCGCGCGTCAGGTCCGCTGCGGCCATGGCACCGGCCGCGACGGCGCGAACGTTGTCCCAGATCTCCGACGCGTCGTGCTCGACCCAGCCGGCCTGAGGAAATATCTGCTTGTGTTCCTTCTGATCGACGGCGACGACGGTGCCCGCGTGGTCGAAGATCATGCACCGTGACGACGTGGTTCCCTGATCGATCGCGGCGACGTACTTTCCTTCGAACTCGCTCATGACTTTTCTCCTGTGGTCTGGGTGTCGGCTGGGAGTCGTGACGGCGGTTCGGGTGCCGAACCTTCTTGCTTGCGTAGGTTCTTTCCGATCAGCAGGTCGTACAGGAACACTCCAATCGGTCCGCCTACGAGAGGTCCGACGATCGGGACCCAGAAGTACAGGCCGCCGTATTGATCACGCCATGCTCCACCGTATCCGGTGATGTACGACGCCAGGCGAGGTCCGAAATCTCGGGCCGGATTGATCGCGTATCCGGCGTTGGTGGCCCATGCGAAGCCGATGGCGACGACGATGAGGCCGACGATCAGCGGAGCCATGTTGGCCATCGGTGCGGTCCCGAGAGAATCGGTGACGGCCACAATGAGGAACAGCAGGATCGCGGTACCGATGATCTGGTCGATCAATGCCGAGGACACGCTGACCGGCAGGGTTCCGTTACCGGGAAGCGTCGAGAAGATCCCCTGGGTGAGAGTGGTGTGCCCCGGGTCGACTGCGTTGAGCATGTCGTTGTAGTTCCAGCGCACCAGCAGTGCGGCCACGAAGGCACCTGCGGTCTGCGCGAGAATGTACGGCGCAACCATCTTCCAGCTGAATCCACGGAAGAGTGCGAACGTGATCGTGACCGCGGGGTTGAGGTGCGCGCCGGTGATGCGGCCGGCAACGTAGATACCGAACATCACACCCAGGCCCCATGCCCAGGCAATCGAGTCGTGGTCACCGAGACTTCCCGATTCACCCCCCGAGACGACCTGCGCGACGACGCCGACGCCGAACAGAATGAGAATCATGGTTCCGGCGAACTCGGCAGCCATATGCGCCGGCAGTCCCCATTCCGGTTCCTTACGAGCCATTGTGTAGCCTCCGCAAAGTTGGTGATGCACGCCACATTGCGTGCTGTTTGCCACGGTAGACGTCCTGCACTGCGTTGCACAGCTGGTGCACATACGTGCAATTCGGTCGTACACTGGTGCCGGTGACGGAACCCGACATCACTCCCGAATCCGACCTGCGGACCGGCCACGCCACCCAGGCCGCGCGGCTTTATTACTTCCAGGACATGACGATGGCGGCAATCGGCCGTGAGCTGGGGGTCTCTCGTTCGACGGTCTCGCGTTTGATCACCTTCGCTCGGGCGTCGGGATTGGTGGAAATCAAGATCTCCACACCGCTCGGTCAGGCACCGCGAATCGAGCAGGCATTCGCCGATCTGTACGACATCCGTGCACACGTCGTCCCCGTCTCGGAGACGGTGGACGAATTGCAGCGTCTCGATCGTGTCGCCACGTTCGCCGGCCGACTGCTGACATCGTTCTTCGAGTCCGACATGGTGATGGGTGTTGCCTGGGGAACAACCGTCAGCGCCGTCAGCCGCAAGCTGGCCCCCAAGAGAACCCACAACTCGACCGTCGTGCAGCTCAACGGGGCGGCCAACACCCGCACCACCGGAGTCTCCTACGCAACCGACATCATCAAAACCTTCGCTGACGCGTACGGGGCTGTGGCACAGGGTTTTCCGGTCCCGGCGTTCTTCGATTACCCCGAGACCCGCCGACACCTGTGGCGTGAACGCAGCATCAAGCGAGTACTCGAGCTACAGGATCGGATGAACCTGGCCGTGTTCAGCATCGGCGTCATGAGCGGAGCCGTGCCGAGCCACGTGTACAGCGCCGGCTATCTCGAACCCGAGGACGGTGCCGAACTCCGACGGGACGGCGTGGTCGGCGACATCGCCACCGTATTCCTGCGCTCCGACGGCAGTTACGACCGCATCGCGCTCAACGACAGGTCCAGCGGGCCCAGCCTCGACCGACTCAAAGCTGTTCCACGCCGGGTCGCGATCGTGGCCGGGGAATCCAAGCTCGACGCCCTCACCGCGGCCCTGCGTGGTGGTCTGATCACCGATCTGGTGATCGACGACATCAGCGCCGCGAACCTGGTGTTGCGCTCACGCCGGCCGTGAGTGATTCGGCACGCTGCACCACGTCGTAGGACTCGATGTCGAACGTGCGTAGTTGCTTTCGGAATCGAAAACTGAAATCGGGCCACAGCGCGACATTGCGACCGGTGCTGTCGAGGAACCAACTTCGACAACCGCCGGTCACCCACACGCTCGTGCGCATCTTCTGCTGAAGATCGCGGTTGTAGAGTTCCTGCACCTCGGGGCGCACCTCGACGCTGGCGACCTGTGAATCGTGGACGGCCGCGACCGCCTCGACGACGTAGTTGATCTGCGACTCGATCATGTAGATGGCCGAGGAGTAACCCAGCCCCGAGTTCGGCCCGAGGAGGACGAACATGTTCGGGAACCCGGCTACGGCGGTGCCCTTGTAGGCGGTGACTCCGTGTTCCTCGTATATCTGGGTCAACGTCCGACCACCCCGGCCGCGAAAGAGCTCGAACGCCGGCGAGTCGGTGATGCGAAAGCCGGTGGCGACCACGATCGCATCGACCGGGCGCACGGTGCCGTCGACCGTCACGATCGAATCCTTCTGCACACCGGCAATTCCGGAGCTGACAAGATCGACGTTCTCGCGGCCGAGAGCCGGATAATATTCGTTCGAGGACAGCATCCGCTGGCAGCCGACGCGAAATTCGGGAGTGACGCGAGCTCGCAGGGCGCGGTCTCGAACCTCGATCCTCATCTTGACCGCCGCGATCAGTCCGAGGCCCGCAGTTGCCGGCGGAAACTTGATGAGCACGATCGCGTAGATCTCGCGCAGCAGGTAGAGAATCGACCGAAAAACGCTGGTGAGACCAGGAACTCGGCGAAAGGCGAACCTCTCGAGCCTGCTGTACTTACGGAGCAGCCGCGGGAAGATCCACGGTGCCGTCCGCTGGAAGACATCCAGATGAGCGACTGTGCTCGCGATTGCGGGCACGATCTGAATTGCCGAGGCTCCGGTACCGATCACCGCAACTCGCTTGTGTGCGAGGTCGACGGTGTGGTCCCACTGCGCCGAGTGGAAGATCGGTCCGTCGAACCGATCGAGTCCCTCGATGTCCGGCATGTTCGGCTCGCACAGTGCACCCATGGCCGAGACCACTATTTTCGCACTGATCGGCCCGTGAGTGGTGGCCAGCATCCACCTCGACGTCGGTTCGTCCCAATCGGCTGCGATCAATTCGTGATCGAAGGAGAACTTCTCCCGAATGTTGTGCCGCTCCGCTACACCGAGAATGTAGTTCTGGATTTCCGGCTGCGTCGAGAACGTTTGCGACCAGTTCGGATTGTGATCGAACGAGAACGAGTACAGATGCGAGGGAACATCGCACGCGGCACCCGGATACGTGTTGTCGCGCCAAGTTCCACCGAAGTCGTTGCCGCGCTCGAGCACGACGAAGTCCTCGATACCGCGTCTGCGCAGTGCAACTGCGAGCCCGATCCCGCCCACACCGCCGCCGATCACCGCAACCTCGACCTCTCGCACGGGGGTCGGCGCAGAATCGGACGGATGCGGACGAGTCACTGCGGTGTCGTGGACGACCATGGTGTGGAATCACTTTCGGTATCGCTGGGGATGGTGTCTTCGGATCGTCCGGACTCGGGACGTGGTGGAGTTCGGCGCAGCGCCCGCATCGGCGACGGAAAGAACGCCGGTACTCGGGCGGCGTAGGCACGGTACGAACTGCCGAACCTCGCCAGCAGGTCCCGCTCCTCGAGCGCAGTCCCCAGCAGGATGTAGCCGGTGAGACCGCCCGCCCACAGCAGATGCCCGACCGTCATCTCGCTTGCGGCCCAGAAGGTCAGCAGCAGTCCGGTCATCAGCGGGTGACGCACCAGCCGATAGGGCCCGTGAATCTGCAATCGATCCGCGGTGGCGTCGGGGGCTTGGATGACGTACTCGCGGTACGCCTGTCGCAGGCCCAACAGGTGGAAGTGGTCGAGCAACAGGGTTGCGATGTAGACCAGGACCACGCCCAGCCAGAAGGCGGAATCGAGCACGCGGCCGGCGATACCGTCGATCGACCACAGTCGGTACGGGATGGGCTGCCATGCCAGGACGAGGACCCAGACCACCGTGCTCACCATGAAGATGTAGACGGTGCGTTCGAGTGCCTCGGGTACTCGCCGGGTGAGCCACGCCTTGAACGACGGTCTCGCCATCCCCGAGTGCTGCAGCCCGAACAGTGCGATCAGCGCCAGGTCGATGAGGACGGCAAGCCACGTCGACATGTACGGACCGTCGTCGACCGTCTTGGGCAGCACCCGACCACCGGAGAAGAGCAACAGCACCGGGACCGTCATGCCGGCGATCGCGTAACCGGTCAGAGCAACGAGAAAGGGCAGCAGCCGAGTTCGATCGCGCAGGGTCGCGTGAATCTGCGGCCCGGGAATCAGATCCATGCAAACCAGCGCAGAACTCGCGGCCGCACGGTGCCTGCTTCGATCTTGCTCTCCAGCTTGGCTTTCCAGCGCTCACCGTACGTTGCGTCCAGGAACGCGCCAGGGATCGCCAGCCGCCATGCGGACTGGATCGTCATCCAGTAGGGAACGATGACCTCCGGCTCCACGTCGCGCATGAACACGAGCTTGTCCGGAATGACGCTCCAGTGCACACCGGGATAGCGATGGTGCACACTGTGATATCCCTGATTGAAGATGAAGAAGTTGAGCCAGTTTCCGGCCGTGTTCAGCGACTTGCTCGGGTCGTCCTCGAAGCCTCGGGCCGGGGCATGGGTGAGCCAGGCGAAGTATCCGGAATTGACCTGTGTGATCAGGAACGGAATCCAGTAGAACACCACGAACGGACCCGTTCCCGCGAGGTACCAGGTGGCGACGATGAAGGTCAGTGCAACAGCGCAATCCAACAAGAACTGGCGACGCCGTTTACGTCTGCCGTCCGACACCTCGGTGGCGAACAGTTCACGGATCGTGTGCATCTTGACGACCGAGCCGTACCGGAACCAGTATGCGACGGCACCCAGACCGTGCTCCCGCCCCTCGGTGGACGTCACGTCTCCTGGGCCGTCGTTGTATCGGTGATGATTGAGCACGTGTACCTCGCGCATCTCGGCCGCCGTCAAGGAGGCGGGGAGAGAACACAGGATATCCACTACGCGATTGGCCCGGCGTGAGACGAACAGCGGGCGATGAGTGTGCATGTGCATCACCCCGATGGTCAAGGAGAAGCTCAGCAGAGTCAGGATGATCACGAGGGGCACTGCGACATACCAGCGTTGGGCGATCGGCGCGAACAGTCCGAAGGCGAGGAGCCCGAGCCACAGGGCGATGTGGACGAGCGGACCCACGTTCGCCGGATTCTCGAGACGGAAGATGCGTCTGCTGATCGGATCTTTCGGTTCGCCGGTCGTACCGGTCTCGTTCCGGGGTGTCACCGCAGTCATGATTGCCTTTCAGAATCGAATGGGAGATGCGGTGCCATCCGGGACATCGCAGCGGTCTGAAACCGAGTGCCGAGAAGGTGCATGGCATTGCTGTCGCCGGGGTGCATTCGCTCGAGTGATCCGAACGCGAGATGGTCGGCAATCATCATCCGGCGGATCTGGTCGTCGGCCAGCTCGCCGCGCATCGCTCCGGTAGGCAGCGCGTCGACGAGCGCCATGGCCGAGTCCACGACGATCGCCCCCATCGAGGTGCCCTGCGAGTGCGTATCGAGGCGTGGGAACAGGTTGTCCGGCGACTCTTGCCTTCCCCGATCAGACGAGTCGAGCAGGAACTCGACCGTTGCGTCCACCGACTCACGCAAGCGATCGAGCATGGCCTCCCATCGGTCGGTACCGCCGGCCGCCACCACCGCACCGAGCAGACGCAGTCTCCGGGAATACGGATTTCGCACTCCCACCGCGCTGCAGAAGAAGGCGGTCGTCGTGATCGACATGTAGGCCACGGCCGCACGGGCACCCTTGCTTCGGGTCCGCCGACCCAGATGCGACAACAGCGCGAACGCACCGAGTGCCGGTGTCAACAAGCGCAGGACGATCTCGTGCGTCAACTCGGCACTGGTACCCACCCCGTACAACTCGATTTCCTGATCGCGGAGATCGTTCGCCAGCTGCGCTGCGGCTCCGACACAGTGGGCCAGCTCGACGATGTCCTCGGTGCCGACGTCCGGGTCGTTCTCGCAGATCACCGCGCACGCATAGACCACAACACGTCCGAGCACTCTCTCGCCGTAGGTGACCCGCGACATCGGCACGTCGAGATTGTCGGCCATCGCAGTGGCAACGTCGATCAGCAACTCTCGCACGCGCGCCTCGCCGGCGGCCGGCAGTCGACCGACCAACGCCCGTACGTCGGCGATCCGTTCCGCCAGAATCGAATCCACCGCATCGATCTCACGCAGAACTCGGGCACGCAACGGGGGCGGCGGAACCGGGTCCTCGCCCACGAGATAGCGAGCAGCCCAGAGCACCGTCGTCGCCGCGCCGACCGAACCCGAGTAGAGATCCTCGTAGGCGTCGAGCACTCGGCAGGCCAGCACGGCCGCAGTCGATTCGGCCCGCTGCGTCTCCGGTAGCAGGTTGATTGCCACGGCCAGATTTCGTGCGGCGGGTATCAGTGCCGATTCGGCGAGTGCGTCCACCGAGCCTGCCCGCACGAGCACAGTCGGATCGACTGCACGTCGAAGATCCCGTAGGCCGCGGGCCAGTAGCACCAGACGAGCGGGCCTCATCGGAGCACAACTCGTCGGGCCAGTGTGCGCAAGTGCTCTCGCGCAGGTGAATCGACGAAGCATTCGGTTGCAGCGCAGGCCTGCCGCGTCGCAGAATCGGCGAACTCACGCGCACTGGACATCGCTCCGCTGTGTGTCAAAGCGGCCTGCAGGTCACGGCTGGACACCGACTCGTCGAGCCACATCGTCCACGCTTGGGCATCGGTACCGAGCCACTCGATCACCGGCCACGTGGGCACTCTGCGTTCGAGGTCTCCGCAGGCGTCCTTACCCAGGTTCGGCCCGCCCTCGATGTCGCGGACGTCGTCCATGATCTGGAATGCCAATGCGAGATGATCCGCGTAGTTCATCAAACTGCGCAGTCCGTCGTCGTCGACTCCGCCCGCTGTGCCGCCGTAGGCGCAGGCGACTCTGAACAGAGTCCCGGTCTTGGCTCCGGCGACCGCGCGGTAATGCCTCCTGAGCGCGCCGACGTCGAGATCCGGCGGCAGGGTCTCGATCAACTGGCCGTAGGAGAGCTCCGACAGTTCATCGAGATACGTCACACCGACGACGTGACCGATCCGGGCGAACACCGAAGGGTTGGCGTCGAGCACTCGTGCGACTTCCCGCAGTGCGGTACCGGCCAGATGGAAGCCCGCGTACGCAGCCAATCGAACTCCGAAACCGGCTGCAATGGAGGCGTTGCCGCGACGAAGCACAGAGCCGTCACAGATGTCGTCGTGCATCAGAGATGATTCGTGCAACATCTCGATAGCCGCTGCGATGTCGACCGCATCGTGCAGCGGCACCGCATCTGCGTCCGGCGCAAGCTGCGCACACGCAAGTACCATCCCGGCGCGCACACGTTTTCCCGGTATCGAGAGAACATGGTCATAGATCGAGCGAAAAGTGGTGTGCGGTTCGAGAATACGATTCATCGCGGCGTCGACATCGCGTAGTTGCGTCGAAACGACGACGCAATCCGACTTCGCCGGAGACGTCCATTGCAGACCCATGGCATCAGCAACCATCGACAGCACCGCTCGAACGTAGAGTGTTGTGGGACAACACTTTCGATAGGTAGATCAGAGGTGCGTTCTGCGTATCGAAACACACTTGTCTCCGGAAATTTCCGTCCATGAATACTCCCCCGCCGATCGCCCCCTGATCCTGCTGCGCGCCACATTAAGTGACACAGGGCACCGACAGCCAGCCAGGGCAACGGAATGACGCAAAGCCATAGCCAAAACGCACAGGCGGTCACGGATGATTCGTTTTTGCACCTACAGACCGATTGCGAACAAGTTGATCGATGAACGAATTGATAAGCGGTGCTACCCAATTGGGCGAATAGACGAGCCTGGTGCGCTCGGACGGTGGTGCCGACCACGGGACAACCCAACCGCCCGCGGCAGTCACCGATCGCGCCATCGACTCGGCCATGACCGCCGCCCCGATTCCGTGGGCGACAAGCGCCGGCAGGGCCTGCTGCGATACCCCGCTCACCACCACTGTCGCCACGATCCCGACCCCGGCCAGGGCGTCGACGACATCGATGCCCGCGCGATGTGTCGACGCAAGCACCGCCACCGGAACCGCCGCGTCGAGCTGGTCGAGAGTGCCTGCATGTCTCGATCCGGGCGGAAGAGCAAGCACGAGAACATCATCGGGCAAGTACTCGTGAACGAGGTCGATGGACGCGTCGGAATCGGGAACCACCGCGCAATCGATCTGCCCCGCCCGAACCTGGGCCAGCGCTTCCACAGGATCGGAGATCGACACGATGTCGATTCTCGAACCAGGTCGCGCAGCGACGAATCCCGCCATCAGTTCCGGCGTCATCGAGCGATCGGACACAGCGATACGCACGATCGGCGCCGCGTCGCCGGGACGCGTCGTCCGCAGCTCGTCCACCACTCGCTCGACCGCTCGATGGTCGAGTACAGTTCGACGCGCAAGCGGTAGCAAGGCAGCCCCTTCGGGGCTCAGAACCAGCGTGTTGGCCTCACGACGAAACATTTCGACACCCAGCTCGGTCTCGAGACTTCGCACGATGCCGGACACCGTCGGTTGGCTTACCCCGAGTGCACGAGCCGCGTTACCGAGTCCGTGCTCGTCGACGATGGCCACGAAGCACTCGAGCATCGAAGTGGTGACGTTCACGGCATCAGTGTGAACACTTCGGTAGAGCTGCAGCATCACGGGGGTGCGTCGGGCGCCTTCGGTGGCATCGACCGACGGGACGCGATGGAGCTTTCTTCACGGCTACTGCGGCAGTGCGTTGCCGTCGCCGACGCAGGGTCCATGTCCGGTGCGGCAACCGAACTCGGCCTCAGTCCGTCCACGCTCTCGCGCGCTGTCGCCCGACTCGAGGAGCAGACCCAACTGTCCGTGTTCGAGCGGCGCGGCACGCGACTCGTGCCGACCGCTGCGGGACAGGAAGTCGTGCGCGCCGCCCGCCGAGTCGTGGACGATCTGGACCTGTTCTCCGCCCTGGCCGTCGACGCCGCCCTCGGACGGGCGGGGGCAGTAACGGTATCGACTCCGGCCGACGACATCGGACCGGTTCTGCCGACCATGATCGCGTCTGTGACACGAGGTCGTCCGCGCCTGAACGTACACATTGTACGCGTCGAGACCGCAACGGCAGCAATGGAATCTCTGCGATCCGGCGCAGCCGATTTGGCGTTGATTCCGCGTCTCCCCACTCCGCCCGATCTGCTCGGCATCCACGTCGGACGCCAGGAGTTGACGCTGATCGTCCCCGCGGCATGGACACCGTCGAATGTTCGGATCACCGATCACCACGGACTCGACTGGTTGGGTGAGTTCCCCTTCATTGCCGGTGTCGTCGAAACCACCAGTGCACATGCGCTGGAACGACTTCGGCGATCCGGCGCTCGCCCGCACATCGTGTTGACCGGTACGCCGATCATGACGATACCGAGCCTCGTCGACGCCGGCATGGGTGCTGCGCTCGTACCCAGCTCTCTGCCCCTCGACACATTCGCTCATGTCCGGTCGATCGATCTGACGCCACCACTGACATACTCCATCACCTTGATGCACAGGACCGGCGAGCACACTCCCGCGACCCGGCAGTTCGTCGATTGGGCCCGGTCCGCCACCGAGGAGTGAGCTGCATCTCATATTTGCGACGGTGATACGTGCATCTCACAAGCTGTTGCGCAGTAGTAAGTGTGACGTCATGTACCACTAATGTTCGCGGCATGGTTGACGCTCTCGATCCGTGCTTCCCGTGACCGGCACCTCCTCGCCGCTGCAGAACCGGCTTCTCGGACTTGCCCTCGTGGTACTCATCGTCGTGTTCGTCGGGTGGAGCGTCACGTCGTACAACAAGACGTTCCAGGACGTCGTGACCGTCTCCCTCGAAACCGACAGCGTCGGCAACGCGCTCCCCCGCAATGCCGATGTCAAGGTGCGCGGCATGATCGTCGGCGAAGTCCGATCGGCGACGACGAACGACGGCGTCGTGACCTCCGAGTTGGCGATTCAGCCGGACATGGCCGAGATGATTCCGTCGAACGTCACCGCGCGGCTTCTCCCGAAGACGCTGTTCGGCGAGCGATACGTGTCGCTGATACTCCCGGACGGCGCACCGGCATCGCCGATCGGCGAGGGCACCGTCCTGAAACAGGATCGCAGCGGCAACGCCATAGAGGTAGGACAGCTGCTCGACGGCCTGTTGCCGTTGCTCCAAGCCGTCCCTCCGCAGGACCTCTCGAACACCCTCGGCGCGTTGGCGCAGGGCCTGAGCGGCCGGGGCGAGAAGATCGGACTCACGATCGACCGCCTGGAGAACATCTTTGCCGGGCTCAACACCGAACTGCCCGCAATTCAGCAAGATCTGCGTGGTCTCGCAGATTTCTCGCAGACCTACTCCGATGCGGCCCCCGAGTTGATCAACGCGCTGGACAACCTGCGGACCACCGGCAACACCGTCGTCGAGAAGCGTCCGACCCTCGAGACGCTGTACGCCTCGCTCACCTCGGCGTCGAACACGACGGCCGGCTTTCTGGAGGCGAACTCTGCACAGCTGATCGGCTTGGCGGCGAACTCACGTGAGGCGCTCGAGGTGTTCGCCGAATTCTCCCCAGCTCTCGGCTGCACCGTCTCACAGTTCGCAGAGGGGGCACGTCGCGGCCGGATCGTCACCGGCGTCGGCGACGAGTACCCCGGCATCAACGTCTCGATGCCGCTGGTCAACCCGAAGGGCCGCTATCTACCGAACCAGGACGAACCGAGGCTGTTCGAGCAGAACCGTCCCCCGAGTTGCCCCAACCCGCTGGATCGCTTCGCCGGCGAGTACTTCCCCCAGTATCCGGGCGGCGCACCCAACGACGGGTCGTACCAGGTGCCCACGCGGAACCCCGGTGAGCAGAACCTTCCTACGCTTGCTGCTCCTCAGTTCTCCCCCGTGCCCGCCTCGTACGCAGGCTCGGTCACCGAGCAACAGACCTTGGCGGTCATCTACGGAGGAGCCACCGGAATCGAGCCCGATGCGGTGCCGTCCTGGACCACAACGGTCGGTGCTCCCGCGCTCAGAGGAACGCAGGTCACCTTCCGGTAATCGCTACTGATTGAATAGTGCGCACCCCCGTCGACGAGCGCGGCGGGTAACGATTCAGGAGTACATATGTCTGCCGATACGAACGCCGGGTTCTCGATCCAGTCCAGCAACGATGGCCGAGTGGCCGTCATTGCAGTGTCCGGCGAACTCGACGTCACCACCGCACCGGCTCTCGCCACCGCCGTCGAAGGTCAGATCGAGTCCTCGCCCTCGGCCTTGATCATCGACCTGTCCGCCGTCTCGTTCCTGGCCTCGGCCGCGATGACCGTACTGGCGACGACGCAGAAAGATCACGGAGACGCACTGTCGTTCTCGGTCGTCGCTGACGGACCGACCACCAGCCGTCCGATCAAGCTGATGGGCCTGGACCAGGAATTCGCACTCTATGCAGACCTGGCGTCAGCGCGCGCCGCTCTCGGCTGACGAGACTCCCAATGCCATGACGGCCGCGTCGTCGACCAAACCGGCACCGAAGCTGTCGAGCAGCTTCCGTAGATGGTCGATCAGGTCGGCCGCTGCGGCGGGAGCGTGCTCGGTCGCGAAGTCCAGCAGCGCGCCGTCGTCGTCGTAGCGACCTGTGCCCACCCGGGCCTCGGTGAGTCCGTCCGTGTAGAGCATCAGGGTGTCACCGGCATCCAACGTCACGGTGGCCGACACGAAGCGCGCGTTGCGCAGAATTCCCACCAGCTGCCCGCCCGTCATGTGCACGTAGTGTGCGCTGCCGTCGGCCCGGATCACCAACGGCGGCGGATGGCCACCACTGGCCATGCACACTTCGAATCCGTCGGCCGAGCGGGTGAGAACACCGAAGACCGCCGTACAGAACTGCGCGTTGTTCTCGCGAAATTCTTGACGCAGAACCGAATCCAGGTTGTGCAGCACTGCCACCGGATCGTGGTCGTAGACCGCAGCCGCACGCAATGTGTACCGCGTCAGCGACGTGACGGCTGCAGCCGACGCCCCTTTACCGCACACATCGCCGAGGAAGAATCCCCACCGGTCGTCCGAGAGCGGAAACAGATCGTAGAAATCACCGCCCACCTCGTCGCTCGACGCCGCGTGGTAGTGAGCGGCCGCGGTCATTCCCGACGGCGGCAGCAGACTCGGCGGCAACAGAGACCGCTGCAGTGTCTTCGCGAGCAATTCCGCTCGCGTGCGGGACTCGAGTAGTTCGCGCTCGTAGGTCCGTCGATCCCGGGCATCGAGCGCGGTGATACGGATCAGCACCGGCGTACCGGCCTCGTCGGTCTTGACGTTCGCGGTCATGAACACCGGCAAACGACGACGATCCGACGTCACGAAATCCAACGCGATGCCGTCGAGCTGGCCGTACATACGCAGGATGGGGCCGAAGTGCGTCTCGTAGTGAATGCGTCCACCACCGGTGAGCAGCTCGGTGAAATCCGTACCGATCAGCGCGTCGACGTCGAAACCGAGCCAACCCGCCAGCGTCGCGTTGAGCCTCGCGATCCGCATGTCGGGATAAACCGACAGGTAGCCGCACGGCGCGTTCTCGTAGAGATCCTCGACGTCGAGGTCGTTGATCACGACGATCTCACGAAGGTCGCAATCGCCTCGGCCGTCTGCTCCGGTTCGGTGACGTGCGGGCAATGGCCGCTGGCATCGAGTGTCTTCAGAGTGCTGCCGGCAATGTGTTCGTGGACGTACCTGCCGACCTGAGGCGGGGCCAGCGAATCCCGCGCGCAGTCGACGATCATCGTCGGCAGAGCCACCCCGGCCAGGTCAGCGCGATTGTCGGACAGAAAAGTAGTGCGTGCGAACACCCGTGCACACGCCGGGTCGGTTCGACAGAAGCTCGCGGACCACAGGTTCTCCAGCTCCGGTCGATCCGGTGCGTTCACCACGATCGGTGCCATGGCCGCGGACCAGCCCAGATAGTTGCTGTCCAACGACTCGAGCAACTCGTCGATGTCCTCACGGCTGAAGCCTCCGCGATAGTCGCCGTCGTCGATGTAGCGGGGCGACGGCGTCAGGAGAAACAGCTTGGAAAACCGCTCGGGAGCCGCCTGAACCGCAAGAACACCCATCATCGACGCCACCGAGTGACCGACGAACGTGACGTTCTGGAGGTCGAGTTCCTCGACGATCTCCACGATGTCCTGGGCATAGGCGTCCAACGGGGCGTATTTCTGGGCATCCCAGGCGGCCGGATCCGACGCTCCCGACCCGACGTGGTCGAAGAGCACCACACGAAAACTTGCCGCCAGGATGTCGGTCACCGAACGCCACAGTGTCTGATCGCAGCCGAAGCCGTGAGCCAGCATCACCACGGGACCGTCGGCAATCCCGACGACCCTGACGTTGTTCCTGGTACGTGCGTTCACCCGCACAGTCTGCCATCTGCCACCGACAGCGGGGAGTGAGACTGCTCCGACCGGGTATCGCGTGTACCTACAGAAACGAGATTCATCATGCGAGTACTGGTCACCGGCGCAACCGGATACATCGGGTCTCGGCTGATCCCCGTGCTCCTCGAGCAGGGCCACGAGGTCCACGCCGCGATGCGTGACCCGGCGAAGAAGTCGCGTTTCGCGTGGGGTGCCCAGGTCACCGCCGTGCATTTCGACCTCGACGAGCACGACACCTTCGACACCGCGACGGCAGATGTCGACGCCGTCGTCTACCTGGTGCACTCGATGGACGAGGGAGACTTCGTCGAGAAAGATCGCCACGCTGCACAGGCCATGGCCGCAGCAGCCGAACGAAACGGCCTACAACGGATCGTCTACCTCTCCGGTCTGATCCCCGACGACGACACACCGCTGTCGGATCATCTGCGCTCACGGCTACAGGTCGAGGAAGCGTTCCTCGACAGCTCGGTCGACGCCACCGTGTTGCGCGCGGCCATCATCCTCGGCTCCGGATCGACATCGTTCGAGTTGGTTCGACGCATGACCGAACGACTGCCGCTCACTCCGATACCGACGTGGATGCGAAGGCAGGTACAGCCCATTGCCGTCGTCGACGTGGTTGCCATCATCGCTCGCGCCCTCGGCGACACCGCCCGCCCCGGTTCCTTCGACATCGGGGGCACCGAAACGATGAGCTATCCAGAACTGCTGCAGGCCTACGGCAGCGTCGCCGGCCTGCGCCGCGCCCAGCTGCCGGTCCCGCTGCTGCCGACCGGATTGGTGGGTCGCGCCGTGGCGATCATCACCGGCATGCCCCCCGGTACCGTGATCTCGTTGGTGGACAGCCTCACTCACGACATGGTGGTCCGCCGCGGTAACGCCGCAACCGAGGTGTTCGCCGAACCGAATACGACGCCGATGAGCGTCCGAGAAGCCCTGCAACGTTCCATCACCGTGGTGGCCGAGGAAGGTACCGACGCCCACGCCGATCCCCAGGCGGCCGCCGATACCGATCCTGATTGGGCCGGTGGCGTCGTCGACATCGTCGATGGGCAAGTGCGGCAACGCCCGTCGGGGATTCTGGGTAAGGTTCAGCTGGGAGCGACCCGCTAGTCGAGGGTGCTGTAGCGATGCACCCAGGGCGCTGCACGTTCGACCTGCCCTGCCAGTTGGACGAGCAGCGCCTCGCCGCCGAGCGGCGCGGTGAAGTGTGCACCCATCGGGAGCCCGTCGGGTGTCCAATGCACGGGCAGGGTGAGCGCGGGGCGCCCGGTGACGTTGGCCAACTGGGTGTACGGAATCCACGAGATGTTGTCGTCGATCATCTGATCGACGATGCCCGTGTATTTCAGAACCGCAGCAGTCTTACTGCGCAACAACAACTCCGACGCCAGCTGCAGCGGCTTCGCGAGGTCGAACGCGCCGATCTTCGGGGGCAGCTCGGCAAGGGTCGGCGTCAGCAGCAGATCGTATGTTTCGAAGTAGGTGGCCAGTGCCCGAACGTGAACGTGGCGGCCCTCCACCGCTTCGAGGTAGTCCACGCCGCTGGCCGATCGTCCCAGCGCAGCCATGATGCGGGTATCGCGCTCGAATTTATCGTCACCGCAACCGGTTCGGCGTTTGGTCTCGTCCATTTCCCAGGCCAGGTAGGTGAACCACGCCAGCAGAAATTCGCGGTTGAGCGCTGCATCGTCGAACGGTGGGGTGTCGAGCAGTTCGACGGTATGCCCCAGGTCGGTCAAAATTTTCGCCGCCTGTTCCATCGCGGCGACAGCCTGCGGGTCCGGCGCTGGATTCACCGACGTAGCCGCGTACATACCGATGCGTAAAGCCTTGGGATCCTTCTGCGTTCGCGACAGAAACGTACCGTCCGGACGCGCAGGCGAGTAGCCGGACGTCGCCTCTCCGCCCGCCAGCACGTCGAGCATCGCTGCGGTGTCTCGTACCGATCGGGACACGACGCCATGCACTGCTGCCCCGTGCATCGCCTCACCGAAAGTGGGACCCGACGGCACCAGTCCGCGGCCCGGCTTGAGCCCGACCAATCCGCAGCACGCCGCCGGGATCCGAATCGAACCGCCGCCGTCATTGGCTCCTGCTACCGGCACGATGCCGGCCGCAACAGCAGCGGCCGATCCGCCCGAGGACCCACCCGGAGTTCTGCTGCGGTCCCACGGGTTTCGAGCAGGGCCGAACACCGTCGGCTCCGTGATCCCCTTGGCACCGAATTCCGGGGTATTCGTCTTTCCGAAGATGACCAGGCCGGCGTCGAGCCAGCGCTGCACCACCGTGGAATGCTCCGGCATCGGCAGATCGGTGAGCGAACGCGACCCACTCGACGTGGGTAGCCCGGCGTAGTCCTGCGAGAGATCCTTGATCAGAAACGGCACTCCGGCGAACGGGCCTTCGAGTGTTCCGGTCAGCTGCTCGTCGGCTTGCCTCGGCATAGGGCGCACGATCGCATTGAGCGCGGGATTCACCGACTTCGCATGTGCCGATGCGCAATCGAGTAGCTCTCGGGGCGTGACGTCACCCTGAGCTACCAATTCCGCCAAACCGAGGCCGTCGTACTGCCGATACTCGTCGGTGCGCATGCCGACCACAGTATCCGAGAGCACCCTCGTCACGACTGCGAATTCAGTGACGAGAGTTCGACCCGGGAAGTGGTCGCAGTGCTCCCATCACGAGCAGCGAAGCCGCAAGAAGGGCCGCCACGACGAGCAGCGCATGGAGCACGTCACCATGACCGCCGAGGAAGCCGATCAAAGGCGGGCCGCCCAGGAAGGCGAAGTATCCGATGGAGGCCACCACACTGACGCGCGAGGCTGCGGCAGCGGGCTCGTCGGCCGCCGCACTCATCGCAACAGGGAACCCGAGCGACACGCCCGATCCCCACAGGAATGCACCCAGAAAAGCCAGCGGCACAACTGGACTGAGCACGAACAGCAGCACTCCGACCACCGAGACACCTGCCAATCCCCGCAGTACCACCACTCGACCGTAGCGATCGAGTAGTCCGTTACCGAACCACCGCACAGCCGTCATCGCGACCAGGAACGTGGTGAACGCGAGGGTTCCAGCCACGGCCGATGCGTCGTACCCGTCTATCAATGCGATGTTGAGCCAATCGTTTCCACTGCCCTCGGCAAACGCGAAAGACAACGCGACAACGCCGATCAGCAGGGTGCGCGGCTCCTTCCACCGGGCAAGGGCGTGCGGCTGCGAGGCATCGGTGGTCGACTGTTCGGGTTCGGCATCGGATTCGTTCAGGAAGTTGCGCACTCCCCACGGGATCACCCCGACTATTACGACTGCCACCGTCAGCAGGTGCACGGTGACGGAGATGTCGAGCGCCACCATTGCGGTGCCGATCAGGGCTCCCGCCACAGTTCCGGCGCTGAAGCCCGCGTGGAAACGCGGCATGATCGAGCGCCCGAGCCGACGTTCGGCCACCGCGCCGTGCACGTTCATGGCGACATCCCATGCACCGTTGGCAAATCCGAGAACGAAAAGTCCGATGAGCAACGGCACTACACCCACGAGATAACCGGTGGCGATGATCGTCAGACCGGCCGCGAGCACCAGGGACATCACGGTAACGGTGAGACGAGACCCGAAGCGGTTGATGATGATCCCGGACATCGGCAGCGCGAGCAGAGATCCGACTGCGATGGCGAGCAACACGATTCCGAGTTGAGACGAGGTGAGTTCGAGTCGATCGCGCACCTGGGGGATCCGAGAAGCCCAACTGGCGAAGGCGAAGCCGGCTCCGATGAACGCGATATAAGTCGCCCGTACCGCCACGGCCGTGCGCGCCGAGGCGGCGTCGATATCAGACACTGTGAATTACCCTGCTCTCTCGCTGTACCTCCAAGGGTAACGAACGACAGGGTCGATGCCGCGGTGGCCGCCGAGCTCGAAGTTATGGATGGATTCCGGGGAAATTCCGTCCATAACTTCGAGTTGGGCGGTGCTCCTACACCGCTGAGATGTCCGACGGGTGCTGCGCGAGCGGGGACACCTCGATCGTCATGTACGGGAACAGCGGCAAATTCCACAGGATCTCGTGGAGCCGTTCGTTGTCGCGGACGTCGAAGATGCTGAGGTTGGAGTACTGGCCGACGATGCGCCAGATACTGACCCATTCACCGTCGCGCTGCAGCTGCTGCGAATACGCCTTCTCTCGGGCGAGGGTGTCGCTTCGTACGTCCGCATCGAGATCCTGCGGCAGCGCGACATGCATCTTCACTGCAAAAAACATGTGCCTCAGCCCTTGTCGAGTACGAAGTTGTAGGTCACCTCTTGGCCACCGTCGACCTCACGAGGATCGAGGATGAGCTCCGGCTTGACGGCGTTGGCGACGTCGTCCTCGTTGTGGACGTCACCCGGGAAGTACAGCTGAGTGGTGACCTGCTGGTGGCCGGCTGCGGCGACCTTGAGGTGCAGGTGCGCCGGACGCCACGGGTGCCAACCCGCCGCGGAGATCAGACTGCCGCAGGCACCGTCGGTCGGAATCTGATACGGCGCAGGCTTCATGGTGTGAATCCAGAACTGGCCCTGATCGTCGGTGGTCACCGAACCGCGCAAATTCCACTCCGGAATCCCGGGCGCGAACTGCGAGTAGAAACCGTCGGAGTCGGCGTGCCAGATCTCGATGACCGCGTGCGGCAACGGGCTACCGTCGACGCTGGTGACCTGCCCCTGGAACAGCAGCGGGGTGCCCTGTTCACCGTCCCGCGTCGGCACGACCGCAGCCGATCCGAGCTCGGGGGCACCCGGCACGTAGAAGGGCCCTTCGATAGTGCCCTTGCTGCCCTCGCGGGACTCGCCGGCCACTTCTTCGACGACGTGCTCGACCCAGACGTCGAGGAACAACGGCCACTCACCGGTCTGTCCCACATTGATGAGCCAGGCTTTGAGGGCGTTGTACTCGTCGTAGGTGACCTTGTGCTCGCGGATGGTGTCGTGGACGGCCGAGAGGACCTGGCGGGCAAGCAGACTGACGCGCTCGGGTGGGGTGTCGGCTGCCAATTGCTTGTCGGAGGAAAAGCGCTCGGTAGCGTTCGCGCCGGTCGCCGCGGCGGTGGCCACCTCGGCGGGGACGTCTGTCGATGCTGCGTGGTCGATGCTCATGGTGAACTCCTTGTGTGAAAGTTGCGCTGTTCGGGGCTGAAAATTATTGATCGGTACGGTATTTCGCGATTTTGTCCGGGTCGATGCGAACGCCGAGTCCCGAGCCGGGCAGGGCGCTGAGTGTGCCGTCCCGAATCTCGAGACTCTCGGTGAGCAGGTCGTCGCTCATGTCGAGGAAGTTGGACAGCTCGCCTGCTCGACGCGACGTCAGGTCGAACGCCGCACCGAAGGCAACGGTGCAGGCCGTGCCGAGCTGACCGTCGATCTGGTTCCCCATCACCACGTCGATGCCGAGGCCCTCACACAGGTGGTGGGTTCGCTGTGACGTCGTGAATCCGGTGCGCGCGGTCTTGATGCTCACCGCGGTCGCGGAACCACCGAGAATCTCACGGGTGACCTCGGCCGGAGTGGTTGCGGATTCGTCTGCCACGAACGGGATGTCGAGTTGCTGCACCAGCCACCGGCGGCCGAGAACGTCGTCGGCCGGGCACAGTTCCTCGGCAAAAGTGAGCCCGAGATCGGACATCTCTTTCATGGCGCGCGCGGATTCTGCGGCGGTCCAGCCTCGATTGCCGTCCACGTAGAGTTCGACGCCCTCGCCCAGTCCTTCTCGGAGAGCGCGGACGACTGCGGTGTCGAGGTCGACGGGCCGACGGCCGACCTTGACCTTGAAGACCTCGATTCCATACGTCTCGCGCATCCTGGTTGCTTCGTCGACCATCGCTGCCGGGGTATCGAACCCGAGCATGTGGCTCACTCGCATCCGGTCGGTGTATCCGCCGAGCAATTCGGTGACGGGCAGGTCCAGGGTCTGCCCCAGTGCGTCCCAGATCGCCATGTCCACCGCCGACTTCGCTACCGGATTACCCACGGTACGAGCCAATTTCGCATGCACTACCTCGCGCTCGACGAGGGTGAGCCCGACGATCGCCGGCGCGAAGATGGTCTCGATCACCGCAACCACTCCCCGCTGGGTCTCGCCGTAGGTGAACGGCCGCGGCGGCGCGTCTGCGATACCGACGACGCCGTCGTCGGTGTGTACCCGAACGAGTACGTGCTCGGCCGCAGAGACCTCGCCGCTGGCGAACTTCAGTGGCTTTCGGTACGGGATCGAGTACGGGATGGCATCGACTGCAACGATTTTCATGACATATCTTTCAGCTGAGCAGGCGGTATGGATAGTTCGAGTCGAGGAAGCACTCCCGCATCCTCGAGGGCACCGACGAGCGAATCCACCAGTGCCGACGGCCGATCCCGGCACCAGGCCAACGCCAGATCGATCGTGCTCGCACCGGAGATGTCGCGGAACACGACACCGTTCAACTGCAGGGCGCGGACGGATTCGGGAACCAACGCAACACCCAACCCGGCCGCGACGAGCGCGAGCAACACCGACGTGTCCGGAGCCTCGTGTTCGCGCCTGGGACTGAAGCCCGCGGCTCTGCAGCTCGTCACGACTGCTTCGTTGACGACCGAATGCGTGTCGGCATACATGACGAAGTCCTCGTACGCGAGATCGGCGACGTCGAGCGCCGGTTCGGTGGAGAACCGGTGATCGACGGGCAAGGCGAGCACCAAAGATTCCGTGGTGATCTTCCGTAGCACCAGATCGTCACCCACAACAGGTGGCCGCAGCACCGCAACGTCGAGATGTTCCGAGCGCAGACCGTCCACCTGCGCCGGGGTCAGGAGGTCCCCGTGGATCTCGAGCGCTATACCGGGCAGCCTCTGCTTGATGGCACGTGCGATCGGCGGAAGTTGATCGAAGGCCGCGGTACCGGTGAAGCCGATGCGTACCAATCCGTATCGGCCGTCGGCGATCCGTCGTACTCCCCGTGCGCTCTGCTCGATGTTGTCCAGATTGCGAAGCGTCTCTTTGTAGAAGAACTCCCCCGCCGGAGTCAGGCTGACCTGGCGAGTTGTTCTGGCCAGCAGCGTCACACCCAGCTCGGCCTCCAACTGACGAACCGATTGCGACAACGCCGGCTGAGCCAGGTGCAGCCGCGTAGCGGCCTGCCCGAAGTGCCGAGTCTCGGCCACGGCCACGAAGTGGTAGAGGTGCCGAAGTTCCATGAACGAGCCTCTCTGTGCGTGGTGGGGTGACCCTGACCACAGTAGAGCGGTGATCCATCGTTGACAAAGACCTATTTTGGGTCGATTGATAAGTGATAGCTATCAATGTCCACCCAGGTTAGGCCTAGGCAAAGCCCTGGTGTGACGGCGGCCACTCGCTGACAGAGTCGCTTGTAATCGAACTCGAAGCGCCTGGAGGAACCCGATATGACCGAGATGTTGGATCACGTACAGAACACGATCGACAGAGCAGTGATCGACGATGTCGCGGCGGGCATCTACCGCGCCAACCGCAGCATCTTCACAGACGAGGAGGTCTTCGAGCTCGAGATGAAGCACATCTTCGAGGGCAACTGGATCTACCTGGCCCACGAAAGTCAGCTCCCGAACAACGGCGACTACTTCACGGTGCACATGGGTCGGCAGCCCGTGGTCATCACCCGCGACAAGGACGGCGAGCTGCATTGCCTCATCAACGCGTGCGCTCACCGCGGTGCGATGCTGTGCCGACGCAAGACCGACAATCGCACCACGCTCACCTGCCCCTTCCACGGCTGGACGTTCCGAAACGACGGCACGCTGCTCAAGGTCAAGGATCCCGACGGTGCCGGCTACCCCGACACATTCGACGTCGATGGATCGCACAACCTCACCAAGGTTCGTCGCTTCGAGAGCTACCGCGGTTTCCTCTTCGCGAGCCTGAACGACGACGTCTCGACCCTCGCCGAGCATCTCGGTGACACGACGAAGGTCATCGACATGCTCGTCGACCAGTCGCCGGAGGGACTCGAAGTACTGCGCGGATCCTCGTCGTACACCTTCGACGGAAATTGGAAAGTACAGGCGGAGAACGGGGCCGACGGATATCACGTCAGCGCCGTGCACTGGAATTACGCTGCAACCACCTCGCGCCGCAACAACGGCGAATCCAAGAACACCACCAAAGCGCTCGACGCCGGCGGCTGGGGCAAGTCCGGCGGCGGCTACTGGTCCTACCCCAATGGCCATCTCTGCCTGTGGACCTGGGCAGCCAATCCCCAGGACCGCCCACTGTGGGATCAGATGGATGCGCTGAAGGAGAAGTTCGGCGACGCCAAGGGTGAATTCATGGTGAAGGGTTCACGCAACTTGTGCCTGTACCCGAACGTCTACCTGATGGATCAGTTCAGCACCCAGATCCGGCACTTCCGGCCGATCGCGCCCAACAAGACCGAGGTCACCATCTACTGCATCGCACCCAAGGGCGAGAGCAAAGAGGCTCGCGCACATCGGATCCGGCAGTACGAGGACTTCTTCAACGCCTCTGGCATGGCTACACCCGACGACCTGGAGGAGTTCCGTTCTTGCCAGCTGACGTTCCAGGCTACCAATGCACCGTGGAACGACATGAGCCGCGGCGCGGAGCACTGGCTCACCGGACCCGACCCAGTGGCCGAGGCACTCGACATGCACGGTGTCATTTCGGCGGGTGTCAAGAACGAGGACGAAGGCCTGTTCCCGGTTCAACACGGCTACTGGCGCAAGACCCTGCTCGCGGCCCTCGACAAGCAACGCGCAGCCGACTCCGCACACGTTGCAGCACAGGAGGTCTGACATGAGTGCCACCGTCGACAACATCGATACCGAGCGGCCGTCCTCGTCGCGGCTGATCACGCAATCTTCCATCGAGCAGTTCCTCTATCGCGAAGCTCGCTATCTCGACGATCGCGAGTTCGAGAAGTGGCTCACGTGCTACGCGGACGACGTCGAATACTGGATGCCCTGCTGGGACGACAACGACCTGCTCACCGAGGACCCGCAGACCGACATCTCGTTGATCTACTACGAGAACAAGGGCGGGCTCGAAGACCGCGTGTTTCGCATCCGGACCGAACGTTCCAGTGCCACATCGATACCCGAACCGCGGACCAGCCACAACATCAGCAACGTCGAGGTCATCGAGCGTCGGGGAGATATCGTCGACGTCCGATTCAACTGGCACACGATGTACTTCCGCTACAAGACAATCGATCCGTACTACGGAACGTCGTTCTACACGATCGACTTCTCCGGCGAATCGCCGCTCATCCGACGCAAGACCGTGGTGCTGAAGAACGACTACATCCATCACGTCGTCGACATCTATCACTTCTGATCGACCTGCCGTAATCCCGAGGAGTTCCATCGTGAGCCATTCCGTCGCACTGTCTTTCGAAGACGGCGTCACCCGCTTCATCACCTGCGAGGACGACCAGACCGTCGCCGACGCCGCCTACCGATCGCGGATCAACATCCCCCTCGACTGCCGGGACGGTGCGTGCGGAACGTGCAAGGCTCTGTGCGAATCGGGTGCATACGACGGTGGTACTTACCTCGACGACGCGCTCTCGCAGTCGGAATCGGAGGAGGGCTACTGCCTGCCCTGCAGCATGAAGCCCACCTCCGATCTGGTGCTGCAGATCGCCAGCACCTCGGCAGTCGCAAAAACCCAGGCGGCGACACATGACACGGTCGTGACCGCCGTGGAGAAGCTCTCTCCCACGACGGTCAGGCTCGCTGTCGAGGCACCGACAGGTGGCGCGCTCGCGTTCCTCCCCGGCCAGTACGTCAACATCACAGTCCCCGGATCCGAGGAAACCCGGTCCTACTCCTTCAGCTGCGTCTCCGGCTCGGACGAGTTGGAATTCCTGGTCAAGCTCACCCCGGGCGGGTTGATGTCCACCTACCTGAGCGACACGGCGGCCGCGGGCGACAAGATTTCGTTCACCGGCCCGCACGGCAGCTTCTTTCTGCGCGAGGCTCAGCGACCTGCGCTGCTACTGGCAGGCGGCACCGGTTTGGCTCCGATCCTCTCGATCCTTCGCACGATGGCCGGCGAATCCAGCACTCGTCCTGTACATCTCGTGTACGGCGCCAGTACCGACGACGACGTCGTCCAGCTGGACGAGCTCGCTGCCCTGGCCTCGTCGTTGGACGCGTTCACATGGGATCACTGTGTTTCGGACCCCTCGAGCACCGCCGCGAACAAGGGGTACGTCACTGCCCTGTTGACCGACGAACACCTCAACGGCGGTGATGTCGCGGTCTACCTGTGTGGTCCGCCTCCCATGGTCGAGGCCGTCCGAACGCACTTCACCGAGGCCGGCATCGAACCGACCGGCTTCTACTACGAGAAGTTCGCGCCGTCCTCGGCAGCTGCGAAGGAGACTCCTGACCTCGAAACCGACTCGGCCCCTGCGGTTGTGGTGGATGACGAGACCCCGGTGACCGATGCCGATGCCGATGTCCTACCTGCAGCGTCGGCCGATCTCGAACCCGCTGTAGATGGCAGAAGCATCTTCGGGCGAGCCGTGTTCGGCAGTCGTGCCGCGGAACCTCTGCGCCTGCGCGGCAGCGGCATCTCGGCAACCGAGGACACAGACACCATGCGTGCCATCGCGGGTCAGCGCGTTGCCAGGGCCGGGTCGGCGGCCGCTCCAGTGATGATGGACGAGGAGGCCGATCTGCTGGAGACACCCGAGGCACACTCCGTTGCTGCGCAGCGTATTTGGCCGTCCAGAAATATTCAGCCGCTCGTCGAGCGCACCTCGGAACCGGTGACTGCGTCGACGGCGCGGTACGAGATCGGCGAGGAGCATCCATCGGTACACGAGTCGGACGCAGTGTTCGAGGCAAGACGCGCCCTCGAACTGGGTGCCCTCGAACTCGTGATCGGCCGACTGTCCTCACAGCAGATCTCCGGATACCGACTCTTGGCCGAGACCACCACTCGCTACGTCGACGGCGATCGCTTCGTCGATGCCGCCGCGTACACCGAGACCAATGCCGCTTTTCACGATTACCTCTTCACCCAAACGGGCAACGAGCATCTGCTGCAGGCCTATCGGGCTCTCGGCGTCAAGGCCGCGATGGAGGACGTGCTGCGCAACGCGACGTGGTGCGATCCGCTCTGCGCCCAGGATCACCTCGACATAGTCGACGCGTTCGAGGCCGGAGACCGTGACCGCGCACGGACGTTGATAGCCGATCACGCCGACCGCTCGAAGGCGACGATGAAACGCGCCATGAACGAATCCCGGACGAACAAGAGACCCAAGTTCGTCAGCCCCGGTCGGTTCGCAGGGAAGGTCGTGCTGATCACCGGCGCGGCCCAGGGCATCGGCGAATTCGTTGCTCGACGGATCGGTGCCGAAGGCGGATCAATGGTGTTGGCCGACCGGTCCGAGTTGGTCGAATCTCTCACCGAGGAATTTCAGCAAGACGGCGTCGAAGCCACTCCCGTGATCGCCGACCTCGAAACATGGGAGGGCGCTTCATCGGTGGTCGACGCTGCAATCAACGCGCACGGACGCGTCGACGTATCCATTCACGTTGTCGGCGGAACAATCTGGGCCAAACCGTACGCCGAGTACCCGCCCGAGCAGATCGAGAAGGAGATCTCCCGGTCGCTGTTCCCGACTCTGTGGTCGTGCCGCGCCGTGATCCCGCACATGATCGAGCGCGGCAGCGGCACCGTTGTCAACGTTTCCTCGGTCGCTACTCGCGGCATCCACCGCGTCCCCTACGCCGCGGCCAAGGGTGGCGTCAACGCCATCACGGCAACTCTGGCCCTCGAGGCAGCACCGCACGGCGTTCGAGTGGTAGCCACGGCGCCCGGCGGCACCGACGCACCGCCGCGACGCGTGGCTCGGGGGCCCGCACCCTCGACCGAACAGGAAAAGGACTGGTATCAGGCCATAGTCGACCAAACCGTGGACTCCTCGTTGCTCAAGCGGTACGGAACCCTCGACGAGCAAGCCGCAGCGATCTGCTTCCTCGCCTCCGACGAGGCGTCCTACATCACCGGCACCGTGCTCCCGGTGGCCGGCGGCGACCCGGGCTGAGTCGTGACCGTGTTGGTTCGATCGCCCCACGCAGTTGCCCGACGCGGATACGGTGACGTCATGTCCCCCTCACCGTTGATCGGCCGCGGTGAACTGCTGGACGTCCTGGTTCGGGCGGTCGAGGCGCTCGACGGCTCGGCGACCTTCGTCGTGCTGGCCGGCCCGGCAGGCATCGGCGCATCGTCGATTCTGCGTGAAGTGGAACGGACGATCGGTAGCGACGGCGAGGGCGCGGTGGTACGGCGCGCAGGTGCGGTGCCGTGGGAAACGCACGTGCAGTTCGGTCTGGTCACCCAACTCGTCCCGGGCGTCCGGATCGACGGGGCGGACCCGGTGGAGTGGGGACACCGCATCGCCGACTCGTTGCCGACGGACGGCATGACGATCCTGCTGATCGACGACGCGCAGGACTGCGACGCGGACTCGCTGCGTGCACTCGCTTCGACCGTCCGGCACCATCGAACCGCGAGGATCGCGGTTGTCTGCACTCGAAAGCCGTTGCCCCACGGCTCTATCGAGACGCACCGGGTTCTCGATCGCGCTGCCGACCTGTCCTTGACGGTACCGGCGCTCACGGTGTCGGCAGTTGCCGAACTCGCTGCACTGCAGGGGATCATCTTGTCGCCCTCCTCGGCTGCTCACCTGACACGTCACACCGGTGGACGTCCTCGACACGCCTCGGCGCTGTTGAACGAGGTGCCGCGCGAGACCTGGAAGGGTGTACGACCCGACCTACCTGCGCCCGCTTTCGTGCAAGCAGACGTTCGGTCCACTCTCGCTCTCTGCACAGACGCAGCTCGGCGTCTGGTATCGGCAGTCGCGGTTCTCGACGACGCCCGACCGTTGACCACGGTGTGCGAGGTCGCCGGCATCGAGGATCCTTGGTCTGCTGTCGATCTCGCAGAACAGTTGGCACTGGTCACCGTCCGACGCAGCTCTGCGGCGACGATCCTCGAGGTTCACGATCCAACAGTCCGCGCCGCGGTGCTCGCGACGATGAGCAGAGTCGAGCGCGCGCAGGTGCATCGAGCCGCTGCCGCAGCCGAGGCCGACCCGGCCGATCAGCTGGCGCACCTGGTCCACGCGTCGCCACTGCCCGATCCACTGGTCTCGGACCGCTTGGACGCACTCGCAGCGACACGTGCAGGAATCGGCGAATGGGCCACGGCAGCACGGCTGTACCTTCTGTCGAGCCGGTCGACCCAGGAACCGCATGCCCGCGAGGATCGGCTCGTCCGCGCGGTGGACGCCCTCATCGGTGCCGGGGACATGCGCACGGCCTCGGACTACATTGCCGAGATCGAAAGTCTTCGTGAAACACCCACTCGCAACGCTGTACTCGGATATCTGGCCATCCTGCGTGGCCGCCCCAACGAAGCCGAAGCGCGACTGACTCGGGCATGGCAGCTGGTCCGGACGCGGCACGACCCCGAAGTCGCGGCCGTGATCTGCCATCGTCAGGTTCTGCACAATCTGGCTCGCTGCGACGGTGCCAACCTCGTGTTGTGGGCCGACCGCGCAGTCGAACTCGTCGGGGCCGACCACGCAACCGCGGTGGAGGCGCAGTCCATTCGGGGTCTCGGCCTGGCCGGAACGGGCCGCGTCGCAGAAGCACTGAGCAGCTACCGAGATCTGTGGGGCCACGCCAGCACCGGGGCCGTCGGACAACGTGTGCAGATGGGTGCCGGCTGGCTCCACTTCGCGACGGACCACATCGACCTCGCCCGCTCGGAACTCGAAGCCGCGGCACCGACCGACTTTCTCGGCGGTTCGACGCGAATCTCGTTGTGGGCCCATGGTTGGCTGGCACGCACCTATTTCGTCACCGGAGAATGGGACGCGGCGCTTCGGCTGGTCGAAGCAGGTTCCGAACTGGCCGACCGTTCCGGCGCCGCGTTGATCGTTCCGCTGCTCCAGTGGTCTGCGACGCAGATCCATGCGCTCCGCGGAGACTGGGTGGCCGCAGCAAAGAGCGCACATCGCGGTGACTCCGGCGCACGCGACTACGAGATAATGAGGGTACCAACGGCTCTCGGCCGTGCAGCCATCGCGGAGGCTCGGGCCGACTATGCCGGGGTCCTACGCGCCCTGGCCCCGTTGACCGAGCAGTGGGCTCACGCCGACGTCTCCGAGCCCGGATTCTGGGCGTGGCCCGATGTGTATGCCAATGCGCTGATAGTCGAGGGCCGACTGGACGAAGCGGACGAGTTTCTGATCCCACACGAGGCCAGAGTGCACGATCGTGGTCACCGCTCCGCGCACGCACGCCTGGCCTGTGCTCGTGGCCGACTGCACGGTGCAATGGGCGATCTCGACTCTGCCCGAGCATCATTCGAGGATGCCCTGACATCGTTGGCCCCGCTGCCCCTGACGTACGACCGTGCCCGAGTGAACTATGCCTACGGGCAGACCCTGCGCAGAGCAGGGAAGAGACGAGAAGCCGATGCCGTCGTCAGTGCGGCACGCGAGGGCTACCTGGCACTGGGGGCCACCACGTACGTACGACGGTGCGACCGTGAACTCAAAGCCGGTGGCGTGCACGCGGTCCTGAGGGACAGAGCGCACGATGCATTGACACCGCAGGAAGATGCCGTCTCGAGCCTGGTCGCGACAGGAATGACCAACCGTGAGGTCGCTGCCGAGTTGTTCCTGTCGGTCAAGACAGTTCAGTTCCACCTGACCAGGGTGTACGCCAAAATGGGCATCCGCTCGAGAGCTGAGCTGGCTGCTGCGCGGTCGGCCGATGACGGCTCGTCGACATGATGGGTGCGCCCGCTCTGGCAATGCCGAGGTAAGCACTAGGCAAAGCCCTGGTGTGACTCAGCCCACTATTTGAGACAGTGATCCAACCCGCTCGGCCGTCAGCGCCGATTCGCCCCTCCAAGCGGTACTCCCAGACCGAAAAGGATCCCCGATGACTGCACCGGACTCCACCATGAACACCAGTTGGGCCAGTGACCGACACCGCCGAAGTGTGTTGTGGATCGTCGCACTGTCCACGGCCGCAATTGTTTTCGACGGCTACGATCTCGTCGTCTACGGCACCGTGCTACCGACGCTGCTGGCCGATTCCACTCAGCTGGGCGCGCTGGATCCCGAAACTGCCGGCGCGCTGGGCTCCTACGCGCTGATCGGGGTCATGGTCGGCGCTTTGACCGCTGGTGCCTTCGGTGATCGGATCGGCCGTCGCAGAACGATGTTGACCTGCATCGTCTGGTTCTCGATCGGAATGGGGGCCACCGCCCTCGCACAGAACGTCACGATGTTCGGCATTCTCCGGTTTCTGACCGGCATCGGGGTAGGCGGACTCGTCGCCACCGTCGGAGCAATGATTGCCGAATTCGCACCACCCGGACGGCGAAACCTGTTCAACGCCATCGTCTACAGCGGCATTCCGGCCGGCGGCGTGCTGGCGTCACTGGCGGCGATCACCCTGCAGGATTCCATCGGTTGGCGCGGACTGTTCTGGCTCGGTGCGCTGCCACTGTTCGTACTGCTGCCGCTCGCTCTGCTTCGGATGCCGGAGTCCCCTCGGTGGCTACTCGCGCACGGACGCGTCGCCGATGCGCGGGAGATCTGCGCACGGACCGGCATTCCGATGCCCGAGGCCGAGCCAATGGCCGCCGGCGATCGTGTCGGATTCGCAGCACTGGCCCGCAAGCCGCTGCTGCGACCGACGGCCCTACTCGGGCTCATGAGTTTCTCCGGGCTGCTCCTGACCTACGGCCTCAACACCTGGCTACCGCAGATAATGTCCGAGGCCGGATACAACGCCAAAGGATCACTGTCGTTCTTGTTGGTACTCAACGGCGGTGCCATCGTCGGCGGTCTGATCGCATCGCGCATCGCCGACCGTACCGGCCCCCAACGCGTCATCGCGGTCACCTTCTGCCTCGCTGCGCTGTCGTTGGTGTTGCTGACGCTGGACTTCCCACTCGGAGTTCTGCTCGTCGCCGTGGCCGGTGCCGGCATCGGCGCCATCGGTACTCAGGTGTTGATCTACGGATTCGTCTCGAACTACTACCCCACCACCGCTCGCGCTGCAGGCGTGGCATGGTGCGCCGGATTCGGCCGGCTCGGCGGCATACTCGGCCCGCTGCTCGGAGGAATTCTGCTCGGAGCCGGCATCGCGTCGTCCACCGCGTTCTACATCTTCGCTGTCGTAGCGCTGCTCGGCGCACTCGTCACCACCGCTGTTCCCGCGCTCCGGGCCCTGCGCCGATCCGATCCAGTACCCAGCGAGCCGGTGAAAGTGGCTGAATGACGGATATTTTCGAGCGTCTCGCCTCGGGCGAACTACCCGAGCGTCGTCCGCCGAGTCTGCGTGCTCTCCGCGCCGACTTCGGCGGGCAGCACGTCGGTGCAGGGGCAACCGGCGTGCTGTTCAGCGCAACAGGACCGGTTGCGGTCATCATGGGTGCCGCCGCAGCGGGCTCGCTCACCGCCGCGCAGACAGCGTCGTGGGTGTTCGGAGTATTCGTGCTCAACGGCATCCTCACCGTGGCGGCGAGCTGGGTGTACCGCATGCCGCTCAGCTTCTTCTGGACGATTCCGGGCACGGTTCTGGTAGGTCAGTCGCTGGCCACGCTGACCTGGCCGGAAGTCGTCGGTGCCTACCTCGCCACCGGAGTGCTCATCCTCGTGCTCGGAGCCACCGGAGCGGTCGCGAAATTGATGGCATTCCTGCCGCACAGTGTCGTGATGGCGATGGTCGCCGGTGCCTTTCTGTCGTTCGGAACCGGACTGGTGCAGTCTGTTTCGTCCAACGTGCTCGTCGCGGGCAGCATGGTCGTGGCGTGGTTGGCGCTGACACGATCCGATACGTGGTCGAAACGGATTCCTCCGGTACTCGCCGCATTGGCCGCCGGTCTCGTTGCTCTCGCGATCACCGGCGGGTACACCCGACTGAATGGGGCCGCGGCAGACCTACCCCTGATCGGCTTACCGGAACTCGTTGCGCCGTCGTTCAGTGGGGCGGCGATGGCGCAGTTGGTGATACCGCTCGCAATCACAGTGGTCGCCGTGCAGAACGGGCAGGGTGCTGCTGTATTGCACTCTGCAGGCCATCGGCCGCCGATGACCGTCGTCACCATCGCCTGCGGCGTCTGGTCACTTCTCGTCGCGCCGCTCGGTGCGGTGTCGACCTGTCTCGCCGGCCCGACCAACGCGCTACTCGTTGCCGTCGGTGCACGGTCGCGCCAGTACATCTCCGGAATGACCTGCGGCGCATTGGCGATCGTGGTGGGCGTGTTGGCACCACTGTTGGTACGCGGCCTGTCCGTCGTGCCCGCGACGTTCATCGCCGCCCTCGCGGGTCTGGCCATGCTCGAGGCACTGCGCGGTGCCTTCACCGCCGCGTTCTCCGATTCGTCCGGCCGCCCGATGCTCGCGCCCCTGATCACCCTGCTGGTCACCATCTCCGGCACCGACGTCGGAGGCCTCGGTGCTCCGTTCTGGGGACTCGTGGCCGGTGTCGCGGTCACCTATGTATTGGATCGCCGACCGTAGTTCCCGCCGAGCTCGAAGTTAGGGATGGATTCCGGGCAAATTCCGTCCATAACTTCGAGTTGGGCGGTGCTCGGGGTCAGAACCCGATCGGCAATCCGGCGTAATTCTCCGCCAGTCCCATGGCACCTGCTTCGCTCGAGGCCACCCATTTCAGCTGCGAGAGCTGCAGCTGCGCATCGAAGGGGTCGTCGCCGGTATGCAGCATCGTCGTCATCCACCACGAGAAGTGGGTGCAGCGCCAGACGCGGCGAAGTGCGTTGTCGCTGTACGCTTCTGCCGCCCGGGAGTCGTTCGACTTCAGCATGGATATCAACGCCGGTGCCAGCAGCGCCACGTCGGCGACGGCGAGATTGAGGCCCTTCGCTCCGGTCGGCGGCACGATGTGCGCGGCATCGCCCGCCAAGAAAAGGTTTCCGTGCCGCATCGGTGTCTGCACGTAGCTGCGCATCGGCAGCACACTCTTCTCCGTGATCGGGCCCGGGTTCAGCGTCCACCCGTCCTGGCCGTGGCCGAGTCTGGTGGCCAACGCATCCCAGATGCGGTCGTCGGACCACGTGTCGATGTCGGTTCCGTTCGGCACCTGCAGATACAGCCGACTGACCGTCGACGATCGCATCGAATGCATCGCGAATCCATCCCGATGCCAGGCGTAAATCAGTTCGTCGGTCGAGGGGACTACGTCGGCAAGCACCCCGAGCCAGGAGTAGGGGTAGACCCTTTCCCAGGTGTTGCGCACCGAATCGGGCATCGCCGCTCGGCTCGGCCCGAAGGAACCATCGCAGCCGGCAATGACATTCGCGTCTATGCGTACCGCGTTGCCCGACGCGTCGGTGAAGGTCACGTAGGGGGCGTCGGATTCGACGTCGTGCAATGCCGTGTCGGAGACGTCGTAGTAGATCTGCTGGCCGGCCTTCTCGCGCGCCACAACGAGGTCCTTGGTGACTTCGGTCTGCCCGTACACCCAGACGGTGCGGTCGATCAGCTTGCTGAAGTCGATGTGGTGCCGCTCTTCCGGCCACTGCAGGTAGACACCGCGGTGCTCGTCGCCCTCGCGGTGCAGACGCTCACCGAGTCCGTGTTCGTCGAGCAACTGGACGGTGGAGTGTTCGAGGACTCCGGCCCGGATTCGCGAGAGCACATAATCCTGAGTACGTGACTCGATCAGAATGGAGTCGATGCCCTGCTCGTCGAGCAGATGGGACAGCAGCAGGCCCGCGGGTCCTGCGCCGATGATGGCGACCTGTGTACGCATATGTGCAGTACACCCCCGGACTTCGGACCGAACAAGGCCAGGTTTCCACTGAGTGGAAACGCTGAACTATCCGCGCAGGCTTCGACCGATTCCCTGCGCCGCAACCTGCAGCGCTGCAACCAGTTTCACTCGATCTCGGCCCAATTTCGGAACGACGATTCCCAATGCGGCGACCACACTGTCGTCGCCCACACGAACGGGCACAGCCACCGAACACGCACCGAGTGTCATCTCCTCGACCGTCTGCGCATAACCCTCACGACGCACTCGGCGGAGTTCGTTCTCGAGCTGACCGGGCTGCGTGACGGTGTATGGGGTGATGCGGTTCAGGGAGTGCATAACTCGCTCCTGTACATCCCGCGGCGCATACGCCAACAACACCTTGCCGACGCCAGTGGCATGCAGGGGAAGGCGCGCCCCGACACGACTGACCGCCGGAACCGATGCATGACCGGCCAACCGGTCGAGATAGAGCACCTCGTCCCCGTCGCGGATGGCCAGGTGCACCGTCGCGAGAGTCGCGCCGTAGATGTCGTGCAGAAAGGGTGACGCGATATCGCGCAGATCGGACTGATCCGGCGCCAGCAGTCCCAGTTTCCACAACCGCCGACCGACGACGTAGCGGCCGTCATCTGCACGGACGAGTGCGCCCCATTCCACCAGTTCACGCACCATCCGATGCGCCGTTGCAATGGGCAGACCGGCACCGTCGGCCAATTGGGTCAACGTCAAGGCAGGTGCCTTTTCGTCGAACACACCGAGCAACGCCAGCAGTCGCGTAGCGACCGAGACTCCGGGATCCCGAGCATTGCCAGCCATCCGACCGACGATAGTCCTCGGCCGACCACCGCCGAACTCGAAGTTATGGATGAATTCCCGCCGAAAAGTAACCACAACTTCGAGCTCGGCACCTGTCAGGCTGAGGCGGCTCGGTCGACAGCTAGTTCGTGTGAACACGTGCCCTGTCTCGATCGCTCAGCCGTCGATCGCCGAGGACCGTCAAGCCCGCTGTCACCACGGCAATGACGACAAGGCTCAGTCGCTCGGTGGTCCCAGACCAGATCGCAATTCCGGCGACGGTGTGTCCGACCAAGGCACCGCCCACTACCGCGAGGGTGTGCCGCTGTGTCCAGACCGTCGATTGCGCGCAATAGCGCAGTGTCGCAACTGCAACCGCCAGGACAGTCACAGCTGCCGTCATGGGGATCAGCACCTGTGCTCCATGGGTATGGGCCGGCTGCGACGATCCGAAGGTTCGGAACGTCAGCCACATCACGGCGATTGCGGTGGCGCAGGAGCCGAAATAGAACCACGGAAGTGCCACAAGCGGACGGTGCCACGATCGAGAAGTCCGTTTCGGAAGAATTCTCAGCGCAACGAACCCCAGGATCGATATGGCGACGACACAGCCCACTACGAACCCGATCGGGGCCTGATACCCGGGGTCCTGCGACGGTGGCACGGTGAAGCGCAGTGCCGCAACACTTGCCACTACGGCCAAGGCGATCACCACAGTCCCCCGAACACCGAGATAGGGACGGCCCCGATGTTCGGGATAGACCAATTCGGTCAGGACGATGGGCACCGCGACCGTAAAGATGGCGTGATAGAGCACATTGGCTTCCCAGTACGTGACGTTGACTCCGAGGAATCGAATACCCCAGTCCGCCGCCCCGTAGAGCCGTGAACTGGTGAGGGCTTGCAATCCGATTCCGTCTTCGGCGATCTCGAATGCGATGGCGAGTAGCAGCACACTCGGCCACCCGCGTCCGGACCGAACGACCAGCTCACGGATCAGCAGAACGCCGCACCCGTAGAACGGGGTCCACAGAACGATCAACCACGCCAACGTGATCGGGGTGGAACCGAAAGCAAGTTCGGCAACCACCGGGGTCACCACAGCCAAGAACAGCGCGGCCTTGGGATGCCCGGTTGCAACTTTTTTCCTGTAGCCGAACAGTTCCCGCACACTGGTGCGGGTAGCGGCCACGAACGTTGCGACAACGGCGACCGCCTGCAGCAGGTACAGCACGCGCAACCACGTCGGATAGTCTCCGCCGACCGTGAGCCATCCGACCGAAAGCAGTTGAAGCACAGCAATGATCAACACACGGCGATAGCTTCGTCGTCGACCGGATCTCAAGCTTCGCACCAACAGTGGGAACAGCACAGCGATACCTGCAGCGGGCCCCGGACGCGACCACAGCGTTGCCGAGAGGGTGTCGCGCATTGCGGCATAGCCGGCACCGGTCGGGTCCATACCGGCGAGCTGAAAGGTCAGGATCCGATCATGAAAGATCCACGTGCACATCGCGGCGATCAGCCCGATCGCCAAGTTGACGAACATGATTCGGACGAGTCTGTCGAGGGCAGGTGAGCTGCCTCTCGGCGTGGTGTTCTCCGGGCTTTCGGGCATCGAGACTCAGCCTTTCGTAGCACGGTGGAAGATCGCCACCAGTTCGTCCGCGTAGTGGTCCAGGTTCAGGTCCGGATGCGTCCGCAGCAGAAAGGCGATGCCGTCGAGTGAGCGCTGAATGGTGGCGGCCATGATCGACGTATCGAACTCGGTGAACTCGCCGGAGTTCTGACCATCGGTCAGAATCTGCTGGATCGGCGACATCGCGGCCGACTCTTCGGCGGGTCCGTAGGCGGCCCACCCTCCTTCAGGGTGATGCTCGAGAAAGATGCTCATCAGCGCCTGCATCGACGATCCGTGTGCAGAGTTCAGCGCCACCGTAGTTCTGATGGCGCTCTCCAGAGCATCGCCGGCCGAGCCGAACGGACCTGCCGACCTACCGGACATGAAGCTTCGAACGGTCGCCAAGACGCTGTCGACCACTGCCTCGATGAGCTCGTCACGACCGGCGAAGTGATAAGAGATGGTCCGCGTCGACTTGATCCCGGCGCGTGCGGCTATGGCCTGGAACGTGGCTGCGCGATACCCCTCGGAGGCGATCACCTCAATGGTGGCAGCGACGATCTGTTCGCGTCGCGCCCGGTTGGTGACCGATTGCCGCTCGAGTGGTACTTGCATGAGTAATAAAGTACTCGCATAAGTACTTGTGTCAACACCGACTTGTCCCGGGCCAGCCGGATCGAGTCGACCCGCCCGCTGTTGACATCCGCAGGCACGTCGGTGCATCGTTGTTGGCATTGCGCCAACAATAAGCGGGCGCGCGTCGAGCCAAGGACCCACCATGACTGCACTCGCAGACCGCACCAGTGACGACCTCACCACCGAGCTCTCCGATGTCAGACAGCTCGCCCGAGGATTCTTCGAGAAGGAGGTCGCGCCCCGTCGCGAGGAATTCGCCGCGGCCGGACGGCCCAGCCGCGAGGTGTACCGAACCGCAGGCAGCCTAGGGCTGCTCGGCATGTCGGTACCCGAGCAGTACGGCGGTGGCGGTGGCGACTTCCGCCATGAGGCGGTGCTGTTCGAGGAGCAGGTTCGCTCCGGCGACTCGGCCATGCAGCTCGGCGTGCACAGCGGCATCGTTCCGCACTACCTCCTGGCCTACGCCTCCGAGGAAAAGAAGCAGCAGTGGCTGCCGAAGCTGTGCTCGGGAGAGTGGATCGGCGCGATCGCGATGACCGAACCGGGCACCGGATCCGACCTTCAGGGCATCACCACCCGCGCGGTACGCGACGGCGACGATTACGTGGTCACGGGCGGAAAGACGTTCATCTCCAACGGAGCTCACTGCGACCTGACCATCATCGCCGCCACAACCGATCCGGCCGCCGGAGCGCGAGGGCTGTCGCTGCTCGTCGCCGAAGTCTCCGACGACACCGACGGTTTTCACCGCGGACGCGTGCTGCACAAGATTGGCCAGAAGGGGCAGGACACAGCCGAACTCACCTTCGATGAACTCCGAATCCCAGCCGCGAACCTGCTGGGCGAAGCAGAGGGCCGCGGCTTCGCGCAGTTGATGCAGCAACTCCCCCAGGAACGCCTCATCTGCGGCATCGCTGCCGCAGCGATGATCGACGCCGCCGTCGCACAGACCGTCGACTACACCAAGTCGCGCAGCGCCTTCGGCAAGACCCTGTTCGACCTGCAGAACACGAAATTCGAGCTTGCCGAATGCGCGACCATCGGCCGCGTCGTTCGCACCTTCGTCGACGACGCACTGGCCAAGCACATTTCGGGTTCCCTCGACGTGACGACGGCCGCGATGGTCAAGTACTGGACCACCGACCGACAGTTCGAAGTGGTCGACCGTTGCCTGCAACTCTTCGGCGGCTACGGCTACATGGAGGAGTACCCCATCGCCCGAATGTTCGTCGATGGCCGTATCGCCCGCATCTACGCCGGTGCCAACGAAGTCATGAAAGACCTCATCTCTCGCTCTCTCTAGTACTCGCACCGACCTGAGGATCCGATGAACAGCTCAACCGCGCTACAGACTTCCACCATCACCTGAGAGGTCGGCACCGACCGAATCCTCGTCCTGACGATCGACGACCCGACGCAGTCCACCAACACCATGAACGCTGCATTCGGTGAATCGCTCGCGCAGACCGTCGACTGGATCGAGACCAACCTCGATGCCTACGACGGCATCATCATCGCCTCGGGGAAGGATTCGTTCTTCTCCGGCGGCGACCTCGAATTGCTGCGCGACGCCGGTCCATCCGACCACGCGGCCATCGCCGACGCACTCGATTTCACCAAGGACAAGTTCCGCCGTCTCGAGACGCTCGGCAAACCGGTTGTGGCAGCACTCGGCGGCACCGCACTCGGCGGCGGCTTCGAGATCGCTCTGGCCTGCCACCATCGAATTACGTTGAACAACAGCACCGCTCGGTTCGGGTTACCCGAGGTCACCCTCGGGTTGCTGCCCGGGGCCGGCGGAGTCACCAGAACCGTCCGCATGTTCGGCATCGTCACAGCGCTGACCACGGTACTGGGCCAGGGTCAGCGATACCGGCCCAGCCAGGCACTCGAACATGGACTCGTCGACGAGGTCGTCGACACCCACGAGCAGATGATGGCGAACGCGCGTGCCTGGATCTCTGCCAACCCTGACGCTGTACAACCCTGGGACAGAGCAGGATTCGTGATTCCGGGTGGCACCGCGGAGTCGCCGGCCGTGGCCGCACAGCTGTCGGCCTTCACAGCCACCGTGCGGAAGCAGGTCAAGGGCGCGCCGATGCCCGCTCCGATCGCGGTGGTTGCCGCGGCTGTGGAAGGGGCGGTGCTCGATTTCGCGGCCGCCTCGCTCGTCGAAACTCGCCACTGCACCTCGCTGGCCTGCGGGCCAATCTCGGGCAACCTCATCCAGTCGATGTTCTTCGATCTCGGCTCCATCACCAAGGGTGCTTCCCGCCCGTCGGCCGAACCCCATCGCGTCCCCGACAAGGTGCTGGTGATCGGGGCCGGAATGATGGGTGCCGCCATTGCCTACGTCGTCGCCTCGGCACAGGTTCCGGTGATCCTCCGCGACGTCTCGATCGAGTCCGCCGAGCGCGGAAAGGATTACGCACGTGCGACTCTCGGCAAAGCTATCGCAAACGGACGCACGACCCAGGCCGACGCCGATGCGGTGCTCGCGCTCATCACGCCCAGTTCCGACGCGGCCGATGCCGAGGGGTGCGATCTGGTGGTCGAGGCCGTGTTCGAGGATGCCGCCGTCAAGCAGAGTGTTTTCGAGGCGGTCGACAAGTACCTGACCGCCGACGCACTGCTGTGCTCCAACACCTCGACGCTGCCCATCACCGAATTGTCGAAGGGGCGTGACGCGAACCTCGAACTTCATCGGCACGCACTTCTTCTCCCCCGTGGACAAGATGCCGTTGGTGGAGATAGTCGTAGGGGAACGCACCAGTGACTCTGCACTGGCCCGCGCGTTCGACTTCGTACGGCTCATCGGCAAGACGCCGATCGTGGTCGGCGACAGTCACGGCTTCTTCACCACTCGGGTCATCGGCCGATTCATGGACGAGGCGATCTCGTTGGTCGCCGAGGGTGTACACCCGGCCACCGTCGAACAGGCTGCACTGCAGGCCGGCTACCCGTCCGGTGCGCTGGCTCTGATGGACGAGATTTCGTTGACCCTGTCCCGACACATCCGTGAGGGCATGGCCGAAGCTGCTCACGCCGAGGGTCGCCCATGGATCGTCTCGAATTCGTACGCCCTGGTCGATCGCTTGGTCGACGAGTTGGACCGTCCGGGTCGCAAGGCAGGACGCGGGTTCTACGAGTACGCCGAGGACGGCACCAAGCTCGGATTGTGGCTGGGCCTGATGGAGCACTACCACCGCCCCGATCACGGAATTCCGTTCGAGGACATGATGGATCGGATGCTCGTCGCCCCATCGTTGGATTCGATCGCGTGCCTCGACGAGGGCGTCCTACGAAGCGTCGCCGACGCCAATATCGGTTCCATTCTCGGTATCGGCTTCCCGGCCTGGACCGGCGGTGTGTTGCAGTTCGTCAATCAGTTCGACGGCGGACTTCCGGGATTCGTGCGCCGGGCCGACCAGCTGCAGGCCCGGTACGGCGACAGGTTCGTCGTACCGAGCTCGCTGCGTTCACGCACCGAGCGGTACCTCTGAGGTCACGCTCGGTCGCTTCGGTGCAATCATGAGAACCATGCCGGCTGCAAGTACACCCAAGTGGAACCGCCTGGAACCGGACGAGCGCCGAACGCAGATTCTGGCCGCCGCCGTCCGGTTGTTCGGCGACAAGCCGTACGCCGAGGTGTCGATGGCCGACGTGGCGGCGTCTGCGGGTGTCGCACGCGGGCTCATCCACCACTACATCGGCGGTAAACGCGATCTGTATCTCGAGTGCGTTCGCTATCTGGTCACCGTGCCGCCGATCGAGGATGTGCATCTGCCCACTGGTTCGCTCGAAGAGCGCGCCCGTGGCAGTGTGCACTGGCTGGTGGGCGTCATAGAGACACACGGAACGGCGTGGGTGTCGGTGGCGAGCGGCTCGGGCGTGGACGAACAGGTGGCCCAGATTCTGGACGACGCCGACGACCTTGCCGCCGAACGCGTTTTGGACGCAACTGCTTTCGAGGCGCGCCGGGGCGACCGACGCATTGCCACGTCGGCAGTGCGGGCGTTCGGCGGCATGGTCAAGGCGGCAGGCCGCGAGTGGCTGGTGCGGGGCACTCTGACCCGCGAACAGGTGGAAATACTGCTGACGGACGTGCTCGTCACCGTTCTCGCCACGGCACGTTCTCTCGACGACGCCCCAGAACGTTAGCCGGGCAACTCTTTTCGAAGTGTGGCTCCAAGCATCATCGCATGCCGCCACTATTGACACTACGCCAACAAGGTGGAACTGTGACCGTATTCAACCGGGCGCACGTCGCCCCTCTTCCACAAGGGACCTCGCCATGTACCTCACTCAAGGACTCCATCGATCCGCATCCACCACACCTGATAGCGCAGCAACGGTATTCGGTGATCGCGTGCGAACCTTCTCGGAGCAGATCGACCGCGTAGCGAGATTGGCAGCCGGCCTGCATTCCATCGGAGTCGAGAACGGCGATCGAGTGGCAATGCTCGCGTTCAACAGCGACCGCTATTCCGAGTACCTGCTCGCGGTCCCGTGGGCCGACGCCGTCCTCAATCCCGTCAACATCCGGTGGTCCCCCGTTGAAGTCGCCTACGCGCTCAACGACTCTCTGACCAAGGTTCTGATCGTCGACGACACCTTCGGCGCGATGGTTCCGGCTCTACGCTCGTCGTGTCCCGACTTGGCCACCGTCGTCTACTGCGGGGACGGTGCCACACCGGACGGGATGGTCTCGTACGAAGATCTGGTCGCCTCCCACGATCCCGTTCCCGACGTGCGACGCAGTGGCGACGCACTCGCCGGTCTGTTCTACACCGGCGGCACCACCGGATTTCCCAAGGGCGTCATGCTTTCCCACGCGAACCTGGTCACCTCGGGCCTGGGAACGGTGGCAACCGGTCAGCTGCTCGACGACGCCTCCGTTCTTCTCCATGCCGCCCCGATGTTCCACCTCGCCGATCTGGCCGCATGGGTGGGTCAGGTCATGCTCGGTGGCACCCATGTCATGGTTCCGTTCTTCGAGCCGACGGCCGTCCTCGGCGCAATCGCCCGGCACTCCATCACCGACGTGTTGCTGGTGCCCACGATGATTCAACTGCTTGTCGATCACCCCGCGTTGAACCAGTTCGACACCTCGTCGCTGAGCCGCGTGCTCTACGGAGGATCTCCGATCTCCGCCGGCGTCCTCGAACGCACCCTCGCCCGGCTTCCACAGGCCCGCCTCACTCAGGCTTATGGCATGACGGAACTTGCACCGGTCGCGTCTCTACTGTGGCCGGAACATCATGTCGGAGAACGCATCGGCTCGGCCGGGCGCGCGGCTCCACACTCCGAGATCCAAATTTTCGGACCCGACGACGAGCAGGTGCCCACCGGCTCGGTCGGCGAGATCTGCGTCCGCGGTGGACACGTGATGCTGGGCTACTGGAACAAGCCGGAAGAGACTGCAGCTGCCGTTCGTGACGGATGGATGCACACCGGTGACGTCGGCTACCTGGATTCCAACGGCTTTCTGTATGTCGTCGATCGACTCAAGGACATGATCATCACCGGCGGCGAGAACGTGTACAGCGCAGAGGTGGAGAGTGCGCTCAGCCGTCATCCCGCCGTTCTGGCCTGCGCCGTGATCGGTGTGCCCGACGAGGAGTGGGGCGAGCGAGTACACGCTTGTGTTGTTCTGGCCGAGGGACTTTCACCAACTACGGCCGAACTGATCGAGCACACTCGTGGCTACGTTGCCGGGTACAAGACCCCACGCACCATCGAGTTCGTCACTGCTCTTCCCATGAGCGGGGCAGGCAAAATCCTCAAGCGCGACTTGCGGAATGCGCACGTGGCGAAGGACGCGCTCGAAGCGTCCCGGTGACCACCGAGGTCCGCGCACGGCGGTCGGCCGTACCGGTACTCGGTCAGTCTGTCCGCGCAGGTGCCGGGAATCCGTAGTTTCGACGCACCACCTCGTTCAGAGTCGCCGCGAGTTGTTCGTCGCTCAGGGCACGCGGGTGTGTAACCGACGCGGCCGATAGGTATACCTCGCAGAGCCATTCGAGCAGTTCTATGTTCGAAAGCGCCGTACCGAGGTCGTGTCCGGTGGCCACCGAGCCGTGGTGGGCCATGATCACCGCCGACCTCGACTGCATCGCCGCCACCACCGCGTTCGCGAGCTCGGCGGTGCCGAACGGCGCGAACGGCACCACCGGAACCCTGCCGCCGAGTGCCAGCTGCGCGTAATGCACGGGCGGCAGCTCGTCCGCGACGAGCGAAAGTGCCACGGCCGCAGAAGAATGCGCATGCACCACCGCCCGAACCTCGGACGATGCGTAGATGCCCAGGTGCAGGCCCAGTTCCGATGTCGGTTGGCACGCACCTGCGCGCACGACGCCGTCCATCCCGACGAGCGTGATGTCCTCGATCGTGGCGTCTGCCAGCACCAAGCCGGTCGTCGTCACCGCCACCACATCATCCACACGTGCGCTGACGTTGCCGGCGGTACCGAGTACCAGACCCCGTCGGCCCAGGTGCCGGGCGATCGCCGCGACGGACTCCCGGAGTTCACCGGTGTCGGTCGACATCAGGTGGTCCTGCACGTGCGAGCGAACTTCCGAACGAATTCGAGGTCATAGGTGCCGAAATCCGTACCGAGACCCTGCGCCACTTGCGCCGCGGTCGCATTGCCCAGTTCCGCTGACTCGACGACGCTCATGCTCAGGGACAGGCCACGAACGAAGCCTGCCGAGAACGCATCTCCGCATCCACTCGTGTCCACCACGTCGACGGAATATGCGGGGACCTCGACGGCATCCTCGGCCGTGACGACGAGAGTGGGCGACGCACCAGCAGTGGCAACGACGCAGGACGCTCCCAGTTCGAGCAGCCGGCGGCACCCCTCCTCGAGGGTTGCACAGCCGGTCCAGCCGAGGACCTGCTCGTCGTTCGGCAGCAGGTAGTCCACGTGAGGCAGCGCGGCGGCGAACGCACCGAGTCCCTCCGGAACGGACGGTGCCAGACTGTCGACGGTGACGACAACGCCGTCCTCGTGGGCGCGGCGCGCGATGTCGCGCGCAGTGTCCGGTCCGAAGAACTCCGGTCCGCCGAGATGCAGGAAGTCGACGTTGTGAAACATGTTCCACGGAACATGCTGAGACAGATAGCCATTGGCACCGATCACGTGCAAGGCCGGTCGCGAGCCATCCGGCCGAATCGGCAACACCGACGCCGAGGTCTGCACCCCGTTCATACGGTGCACCAGAGAGACGTCCACTCCGTCGCCGGCGAGGAGCTGCAGCAAGAACGTGCCTGCCGAATCAGTACCGACGACTCCTGCGGTGTGTACAGCGGCACCGAGCCGGGCCAGCACCAGGGCGGTGCCACCGGCCGTACCCGCCGCCGACATCGCGATCTGCTCCGCCAGTACGGCCTGCTGACCGTCGGGTATCTCGGTGACCGGCCGCACCAGAGTGTCGAGCACGTGCACCCCGAGGGTGAGGACTTCGGCCGATTCTCTCATCGGATCGTCGCTGTTCGTTCGGACAGGATCAGCGCCTCGAGGTTGCACATCGAAACGTCGAATCGTGCGGACATCCCGGCCGTCGCGATCGGCCGCACAATACGTCCCAACCAGCTCGGAGCCACATCGAACCAGAACTCGAAGGTCATCGCGGTGGAGGTTCCGCCGCTGAGCGGCGCGAATCGAAATACGTTCGCCACGTTGGTGAGCGGCGCAAAACCCTGCCCCGAATCCACTCGCAGTCGATTCGCTTCCAGCTGCCGGACGGTCCAGGTGGCGTGAGTGGTGAAGCGGCCGAGCGCTGCCACCTCCTCGGTGTACACACCGCCCGTGCGTGCAGTGCCGTGATGCGTGGTGACCGACCGGACGTCGGTGACCCACTCCGCATAACGACTGGTGTCGCTGGTCAGTGCCCACACCTCTTCCGGGCTCACCGAAAGGGTGCGATGGGCCGAAACTACGAAGCGTTGTTCCACGAGAGTTCTCCTTCGGTCGACAGTATTTCTGCTGCTGCGTTTTCACCCGACCGCACGGCGCCGTCCATGTATCCGTTCCAGTAGTCGGAGTGTTCGGCACCTGCCCAATGCACTCGTCCGAACACGGTGTCTCGCCACCGGCCGAGCTCGGTCAGCACTCCGGGGGCCAGCACCGCGGTGGGCCCGCCGCGGGTCCATTGCTCGCGAGTCCAGTCCAGCTCGATCCATTCGGTCGGTTCCAGCGCGCGCGGCCCCACCGCGGAGGCGAATGCGCGAAGAACCTCGCCGCGTCGTTCGGCGTCGTTACCGTCCGACCAGTTTCGGCCGCCCCGGTGGCGTGCACCCCAGGTGCCGACGAATCCCATCAGTACTCCCTGACTTCCGTCGGGCGGCGAGTTGTCGAACATCGAGGACACCGGGATGTCGCTGTCGCGAAACAGAGCTTGGCCGGAGAGCCCACTCGCGCGCCAGAACGGTTCGGGGTACACGGCCTCGCACTTGGCCAGGCCGCCGAAGTTCATCCGCTGGAGCAGCGCCTCATGGGCTGCGGGAAGTGTTGGACTCCAGTCGATTCGGGTGGCCAGAACAGGCGGAATCGCAACGACGACCGATCCGGCGCTCCACGATTCGGTATCGGTTCGTACCACCACTCGATCCGGATACTGCTCCACCCGGCGCACCGGGCTGTCGAGCCGGACGGCGTCACCGAGTTGCTCGGCCAGTGCGATCGAGATCGCCTGGGAGCCGCCGACGAAGCGCCATTGTTGCGCTCCCCCAGCTACACTCATCAATCGGTTGACGGTGCCGGGGGTGGACTCGTTGCCCGCCCCGGCGATGTACGCCAAGCCGAAGAGCGCGGAAACGTCGGCAGCCGTGCCGCCGAACACCGAGCCGAGCAGGATGTCGAGTAGCTCCACTCCACCGTCGGTGGCCGCGTGGCGACGAGCCCAGGTGGCCAGAGTTTGGGTGTCCCACTCGTGTGCTCGGGGCGCATCCCACGGTCTGTCCACGGAAATCTGCCTGGCAGCTCGATCCATCCGTGCTACGAGCATCCCGACGTCGGGTAGCGAGAGGGGGTCGGGTGGGACACCACCGGCGAACCGTCGGGCGCGTCCGTTCTTGACGTAGACGCTCGAACCGATGTCGTACGCCGGGAACGTCCCGACGCCGACGTCCCTGGCCAGGCGAAGGATGTGATCCTGCGTCGGACCGACGAACTGCCCACCGGTCTCGACCACAGCGTCTCTGCCGATCGTGTGGTTGACCGTCCTCCCGCCGACCCGATCTCGGGCTTCGAGAACTTGGACGGTCAGGCCCGCTGCTGTCAGGTCTCTCGCGGCGGTCAGACCCGCGAGCCCTGCGCCGACGACCACTACGTCCACACGCGAGGCTTCCGGGATGTCGGTCATGGGTGCTCCTTTTCAGGGCTGTTCGATGTAGCGGCGACAGTAGCTCAATATTGGCCACTAGGCCAGGATTGGCCGAAAGCGCCTGCTGAAGGGCACTGCGATGGGCGTATACGACAGCGCCCCGGCTACGTTGTATCGATGACCGAAGAGCGCCGAAAGACTCGATACGCACGTGGCCAGGAGCGCCGCGACGCGCTGGTCGACGCCGCCATCGGCGTGATCGGAACACGCGGACTCGAACGCGTCTCGTTTCGGACCGTCGCCGACGCCGCCGGCTTCCCGCCGTCGACCACGAGCTATTTCTTCGGCTCGGTCGGTGAACTCATCGACGCAGCGATCACCCGCATCGCCGAGAACGTGACGGCAAAGGTCACCGCTCTGCTCGACGTTGCACACGCCGGTGGGCTCACCCGCGACGATCTCGCCGACGCGATCATGGACCTGGTCTCGCTGCTGTCCTCCCCCGAGGACGACGACTCCCTCGTCCAGTTCGAGGCGTACCTTGCCGTGCGCAGACGGCCCGAGCTGGCGGACTCGGTACATCGAATCATGCGGATGATCGAGGAGGCGGCCGAGGCCGCACTCGGGGCATTCGGCATCCCGGAACCACATCTACCGGCACGGCATTTCCTGGCCTTGATCGACGGCTACACCCTGCACGAGATCGCCAGGCCCACACCGGGTGGTAATCGAACTGCATTGCGCGACGCACTGTTTCGGGTTCTCGACTCGTACGAGCGGACACCCTGACTCGATGGGCCGATCGTGCGGCTGTCGAACACGAGCAGTCGGTCGACTCGAAAGCCCGCCTGACTAGTCGTCCCGGTGGTCGTCGCTGACCAGCAACGGCACGATGCTGCGGTGCGCGAAGGCGAGCAACTCGTCGTACGTCTCGAGCGCAGCACCGGCAGCAGGCGTCAAGAGAATCGAATGCACTACGCGGACCACGATTTCCGGAGCATCGGGTATCGCGAACCGGTCCGAATCCACCTCTCCACGCGCGATCTGCGTGGCCGCGTCTATTGCAGACGCGAGCAGCATCGACGCATTGGTCGTCAGCTGTTCGAGCACCAATGCACTCTCGGAATCGAACATCTTGAGCAGAACGGGGTTGGTTCGAACCGAATCGATCGTCGTCGCGAAGCCGTGCGCGGCTCGATCCGCCTGTGACGTCTGCTCGGCGGCTGCTTCCGCCACCGCGACGAACAGTCTCGTCGACTCACGGGCCATGACCGCACGCACCAGCTCGTCCTTGGAGCCGATGCGGCGGTAGACGGTCACCCGGTTGATCTTGGCTCGCTTGGCCACGTCACCGATGGTCGTTCTGGGAATGCCGACCTCGCCGAACAACTCCAACGCGGCATCGAGGATCGGCCCGTCGTCACCGTCTGGATGCATCGTCCGATCCTAACGGCATCCCCGATGGTCGAATGCAACATTGCAACAGTATCTGTTGCTATGTAACATCAGCGCATCAGCATCTCGACGAATGGAGCTCGAATGTCTCGTGACAGAGCGATCGACCCGAATGCGCGCCACCTGGACGAGTCCTACGCGATCGTGGCCCGCGCGGTGACGTTCGACTGGACCGGCGTTCCGCTGCAGTACATTCCGGACGAGTGGTATGCCACGCACTTCTGGAACGTCATGCACCTGGTGCTCCCAGAGGGCGAACGGGCGATGGCCGACGTGTTCGCCCTCGCGCTGCCCTACATCGACGACCGCAGACTGCACGAGGAGGTCGTCGGTTTCGTCGGACAGGAAGCCACCCACGCGTCGTCGCACGAGAGCTTTCGTACGTACCTCGTGGCGCACGGCGTCGACATCGAGCCGATCCTGCAGCGCATTCGATTCGCAGTGGGTGTGGTGTTCGGCGATCACGGCCTCACCGGGCGCGCGGGCAAGGCCTGGCTGAACGAGCGCCTCGGGATCTACGCAGCAGCAGAACATTTCACTGCCGTAGTGGGCGAATGGTTGCTCGACAATTCCGAATTCGACCGCATCGGCGTCGACCCGACGATGCTGGACCTGCTTCGCTGGCACGGAGCCGAGGAACTGGAACACCGCAACGTTGCCTTCGACGCATTCCAGTACGTCGACGGTGGTGAATTTCGCCGCGCCCGCACCGCAGTGATAGCCAGCGCGGGATTGGCCGTGTTGTGGTTCAGCACCGCCGCCTACCTGTACAAGAATTCGGTGGCCACCCCGCGCACCCGAAGAATGCGCACGCCATGGCCTCTTGCGTTCGCCCGGGCGTCGCACAAAAGTCTGATTCCGGGCCTGTCTTTCCTGTTCGTACAACTCGCGCTCTACATCCGACCGGGCTTTCACCCGTCGACGATGGGCGACATCGACAAGGCCGTGCGATACCTGGCAGTGTCCCCCGCGGCCCTGGCAGCTCAGCGGTGACGACCACAGCATCGACGAGCGCAGCGTCTCCGATTCACAGCCATCTGGGAGAGATCACGGTGAGCGAACCCGGTCGCGGTCTGCGAGCGATCGCTGCCGCCTCACGGATGTACGCCAGATTGGTGACCGACTCGTCCCTCGTGACCGCTCTGTCCCCGGCACGACCACGCCGATGCATCGGCTACGAATTCGAGACCACCATCGACGACATCGTCGACGAGGCCGAGGACGTGCGCTCACTGTTGCTCCGCCGCAGCGACGGAGCTGCATTGCCGACGTGGCTCCCCGGTGCACACATCGACGTCAGCACCCCCTCCGGTTCGATGCGGCAGTACTCGCTCACCGGGCGTCCCGGCGCAGGTGACCGCTACCGCATCAGCGTCCGCAAGATACCCGGCGGCACGGCCTCCGCAGAGATCCACACCCTCTCCCGCGGAGATGTTCTGCGAGTTCGTGGACCTCGCAACGCTTTTCCGATGGCCACCGCCGAGCACTACCTTTTCGTGGCGGCCGGCATCGGCATCACCCCCATCCGGTCCATGATCGAACGCGCAGTCGCCGAAGGCAGACGGTGGACGCTCTACTACCACGGACGATCGCGTGCCAGTCTGCCGTTCGTCGCCGAACTGCAGCAGATGGCCCTCGTCTCGCATGGCCACGTGATCGTGAAAACGGATGACGTCGAGGGACTTCCGATTCCTGAGGACATCGTCGATCTCGGAATGGGATCCTCGGCCCTGTACGTCTGCGGACCCGCGGCACTCTCGCGCCGGCTGCGCGAGGAGGCCGTCCGCAGCACCGCGGTTCGGGAGTTCCACACCGAGCTGTTCGCGCCGGCCCCCGTGGTCGACGGTCATCCGTTCATGCTGAAGCTCGCACGTTCCGGCGACACCGTCGAGGTCGGCGCACAAGAGACCGCCCTCGACGCTCTCCGACGAGTCCGCCCGGATCAGCCGTTCTCGTGCCGCCAAGGCTTCTGCGGTGCCTGCGTCGTCGGCCTCACCGGCGGACGCGTCGACCATCGCGATCGCGTGCTGAGCGGCACGGAGCGCGAAAGCTCACTCACCCTGTGCGTCTCACGCGGCGCGGTCGACGGCGACGTCGTCGTTCTCGATCTGTAGAAGGAGCCACACATCATGACCGACAACGACTCTGGAGTGCGGCATATCGACGTCGCCATCATCGGTGCCGGCTTCGGCGGCCTCGGTGCCGCGATCAGGCTCGAGCAAGAAGGTCGCAGCGACTTCCTGGTCTTCGAGCGCGACGACGCCGTCGGCGGAACGTGGCACGTGAACACCTATCCCGGGGCCCAATGCGACATTCCGTCGGCGCTGTACTCGTTCTCGTTCGCGCCCAATCCGAAATGGACACGGTTGTACCCGCTGCAGCCCGAGATACAGCAGTACCTCGACGACTGCACCGACCGATTCGGAATCCGTGATCGAATCCGGTTCGATCACGACGTGCTCGACGCCACGTGGGACGACGAGCGAGCGCAGTGGGTGGTACGCACGAGCGGCGGGACATGGACTTCTCGGATCCTGATCGGAGCCCTCGGCCCGTTCAGTGAACCCGCCACACCCACTATCGCAGGACTGGATTCTTTCTCGGGCACAGTGTTTCATTCTGCGAACTGGGACCACGACTTTTCGGTGCACGGGCGACGCCTCGCCGTCATCGGCACCGGTGCATCGGCGGTGCAGTTCGTCCCGCGGCTGGCCCCCGAGGCCGGGCACCTCACGCTGTTTCAGCGGACACCGACGTGGATTCTTCCGCACCCCGACCGGCCCATCTCCGAATCCGGCAGATCCCTGTTCGAGAAGTTCCCACCGGCTCAGCGCGCCCTGCGTCGGATGTTCGACCTGTTCCAGGAAGCGTTGGTGCCGGGATTGATTCGGCACCGTTCCCTGTTGGCCCCACTGACCGCACTCGGGCGCGCGCACCTGCGCCGTCAGGTGAAGGATCCGGTTCTTCGCGAGAAGCTCACGCCTTCCTATGCATTCGGCTGTAAACGGCCCACGTTCTCCAACAAGTTCTACCCGGCTCTGTGCCGAGAGAACGTCACGGTCGAGACCAGCGGCATACAAGCGATCGTGCCCGAGGGAATCGTCACGACCGACGGCACGGTCCACGAAGTGGAGGCCATCGTGCTCGGAACCGGATTCACCGTAGCCGGTCACTCGGGCTTCCGACGCATCGTCGGGCGAGGCGGAATCTCGCTGGCGGACGCGTGGCCGGGCGGCGAGATGTCGTCGTATCGGGGGACCACGGTGCACGGCTTTCCGAACTTCTTCATGCTGCTCGGCCCCAATTCGGTGGTGTACACCTCGCAGGTCGTCACCATCGAAGCACAGGTGAACTACATCCTGGCGGCCCTGCGCGCCATGGACTCCCACGCGATCTCGGCGCTCGAAGTGAGCAGGCGCGCGCAGACCGAGTTCGCCGATCACACCGATGAACTACTGGCCGGTTCGGTGTGGAACTCGGGCGGGTGCAGCAGCTACTACCTGAGCCCGTCGGGCCGCAACGTCACCTACTGGCCGGGCTCGGTCCGCAATTTCACTCGTCGCATGTCCACCATCGAGCTCGACCATTATCACTGCCGCAGTGCGACGGTCGACTCCACGAAGGAGCTCGTATGAACAACCGCATGGACCTCACCGGCAAGGTTGCATTGGTCACGGGTGGCGCACGCGGCATCGGAGCTGCAACCGTAGCGACGCTGGTGACCGCGGGGGCGTCCGTGGCCGTGGTGGATCGAGACTTCCCGACCGAAACAGGAGAGTCGGCACGAGTGTTGATGCTGACCGGGGACGTCACCGACCCCGACGCCATGGCGGAGTGCGTACAGGCCGCTGTGCGAGCCTTCGGCGGTCTCGACATCGTGATCGCCAATGCCGGTATCACCCCGCCGCCCGGCACGATTCGGTCGATCGACCGCGCCGTCTTCGACTCGGTGCTGGCAGTGAACTTCGGCGGCGTGCTCAACATCGTGCGGGCTGCTGCCGACGAGATCGTCGCGAACGGTGGCCATATTCTGCTCGTATCGTCCTGTGCTGCATTCACTCCCGGCATGGGCGGGTCTGCATACATGGTGAGCAAGGCGGCGGTGGAACAGCTGGGACGTGCTCTGCGTATCGAACTCGCAGCCGTCGGCGCATCGGCCGGTCTTGCGTACTTCGGAGTGGTGGACACCGACCTGGCGCGTCACACCCTCGACGACGACCCGATCGGTCAGCGAATCGGCGGATTGCTTCCGTGGCCACTGAGCCGACGTCTGCCCTCTCGGCGCGCCGCGGAGTTGCTCGTACGCGCGGTCCGCACCCGCCGGGCACGAGTCATCGCCCCTGCTGTGTGGATGCCGTACTTCTGGTTCCGCGGAGTACTGAACCCGATTGTGGAACGTCGGCTCGTCCACAACGGTGCGATCGCTCGGATCATCCGCGATCTGGAAGAGGTTCGCGCACTGTGATATTCGTGCGATCGTGAGCTACTCGGTCTCGTTACCCACGCTGGGAACGTCGCTCATCGGCGGCAGCGGCAGCGCACACAGGTCCTGGGCGTCACTGTCGGACACTCCCAGTGCGAGCAGCACGGTGTACGCCATCCGGTCCACGGCCTCGGCGTCGTCACGATCGGGTTGCTCGAGCAGAAGCTGGCCCAAACCGAGCAAAGCCCCCGCCACCAACGCCAGGGCCAGCTGTATGTCCTCGACACGGAAATAACCTGCACCGATTCCGGCCACGATGTCTCTCGCCGCACGTGGACCCAGGCCGTGCTGCGACGTGATCAACTCGGGGCCGGAGTGGATGAGCACCTGGCTCAGTTCCGGTTGCAAACGAAAAATTCTTCCGGAAATGCGGAACGATCGAGTGAACGCTTCGGCAGGATCCGCGTCGTCGTCGGTCAACGAGTCCAGGTATCGCCCCAGCTGTTCCAAGGCACCGTCGACCGCCGACTGGAACAACTGCTCGCGGCTGACGAAGTGGTTGTAGAAAGAACCCATCCCCACGTCGGCTGCCTGAGTGATCTCCGCGATCGGAGCATTCAGCTCGCCCCGAGCGATGAAGCCTTGCGCGGCCGCAATCAGTGCGCCACGGGTGCGAGCCTTCCGTCGCTCGAGGCGATTCTGCGTCTCCACCATGTTCCACACCTCTGTCTACGCCGGTCTGTTCACTGACCCTTCCTCACCGCTGACGAATTTGTCAATACCCTTGACTGACTTAGTAGTCATAGGTGACGATAGTGTCAACAACAAGGGAGGGCTGATGGGACACGACGTCGACGGCCACAAGAACATGCATGTGGATCAGGGCGCGCTACCAGGCGAACACCCGGGGAAAGCCACCGACCCGATCATCAAGGTGCGCGACATCGCCTGGCTCGAGTTCCGCAAACCCGATCTGGCCAAGGCCGAGGCGTTCGCCGTGGCGTTCGGATTCACCGTCTCACTGCGCACGTCCGAGGAGATTCACCTTCGCGGCACTCACGTCGGCTCACCGTGCGTGATCATCCGACGCGGAAAGCGAACGCGTTTCGTCGGTGCAGCATTCGCCGCCGCCGAGGATGCCGACGTCGTCCGACTCGCCGAGGCCACCGGCCAGCGCGTCCACCGACTGCCCGACACCCTGGGCGGTATCGCCGTCACTCTGACCGATCCGGGCGGCCAGCCCGTTCAGGTCGTCTCGGGATACACCGAACACCCGGAGCTTCCGGGCCAGGACACACACACCTACAACTTCGGCGATCCCCGCAACCGAGTGAACGCCACTCAGCGTCCGCCGCATCAGCCGGCACGAGTGCAACGTCTCGGGCACGTAGTGCTGCAGCGCGTCGACTACCTGGAGAACCTCAACTGGTATCTGCATCACCTGGGACTGATCGTCAGCGATTTCCTCTACTACGACGGCCAACGCGACCGAGGACCGGTGATGAGCTTCATCCGATGCGACCGCGGCAGCATCCCGTCCGATCATCACACGCTCGCCATGACTCTCGGCCCGTCGGACCGGTACGTGCACTCGGCGTATCAGGTGACCGACATCGACGCCATCGCCGCCGGTGGCGAATTCCTCACCGCGCACGGGTACAAGCATTCCTGGGGTATCGGCAGGCATATTCAGGGCAGCCAGATCTTCGACTACTGGCGCGATCCCGACGGTTTCCTGGTGGAGCATTTCAGCGACGGCGACATGTTCGACAGTTCACTCGAACCAGGCTGGGCACCGATGACGGCGTCGGGCCTGGCCCAGTGGGGTCCGCCCGCGTCCAAGGACTTTCTCGGAATCGCGCCGAGCAAATCGTCTCTGCACGAGCTCAAATCGATCCTCTCCTCGCTCCGCAACGACAACGAATTCGATACCGAACGCCTTCGCGGCCTGATGAAAGTGGCTTCCTCATGAGCATCGCTGTACTACGCACCGCCGACGCCTGGTGGGTCGAGACCCCGGCCGGAGCGTCCCGCATCGACACGACGGCAACCACCACTGCCGAGCTTCTCGCCGATCGCGCAGCCGTGGACGCAGCGCGCACCGGTACCGATGTCGTTGCGGTGGAGACACTCTCGCTCGTTTCCCCGGTCACCGCACCGTGCCGTGTGATGGCGAACATGACCAATTTCGTCTCGCACGTCAAGGATTCGGGCATGAACCCCGAGACGGTGCCGCTGACGTTCTTCCGGAAGACCTCGGGTTCGATCAGCGGCCCCACCGACGACGTCGTCAAGCCGCCGCACGTGAAACTGCTCGACTACGAGATCGAGATCGGGCTGGTGTTCGGCAAGACGCTGACCGTCGGCACCAAGATCGATGCCACCAATGTGGCCGAGTACGTTGCCGGACTCGTGCTCACCAACGACGTCTCCGCGCGCGATGTCCAGCTGCCCAAAACTCAGTTCTACGAGGGTAAGTCGTACCCCACCTTCACTCCGGTAGGCCCACGATTGGTACTGCTCGAGCAGGGCGAGTTCGATCGATTCGGCGATTTGGCCATGACGCTCCGAGTGAACGGCACTGTCCGACAGGACAGTACGGTCGCAGACATGATCTTCCGGCCGGTCGAATCACTGAAGGCGCTGAGCAAGTTCCAGCGGATCGATCCCGGCGACCTGCTGCTCACCGGCACACCCGGCGGTACCGCCCTCAAGGCTCCCGCCAAGCCGATCGAGATGATCGGATCGCTGATCCCGCCGGCGCTCAAGTGGAAGGTGTTCTTCAAGAAGCAGGCCAAGAATCCCGACTTCCTGCAGGACGGCGACGTTCTGGAACTGACGAGCTCGACTCCCGACGGTGCCCTCGATCTGGGTGTCCAGCGCACCCGGGTCTCCTACCGATGAGCGAACACGAGCCCGACGGCGCGCACCACCGGGTGGTGATCGTCGGTGCAGGGCCGACCGGAATGACCGCCGCATTGTTGCTGGCGCAGTACGGCGTCCCCTGCCTCGTCCTGGACAGGTGGGAAGACGTCTACCCACAGCCGCGCGCGGTACACCTCGACGACGAGGTGTACCGCATCCTCGGCGACCTGGGACTGGGCGAGGACTTTGCAGCCATATCCCGTCCCGGACGCGGATTGCGGTTGTGCACCAAGGACATCAGGACCCTTGCCGAGTTCGAGCGCGATCCGGATGCTCGACCACACGGCTATCCGCAGGCGAACATGTTCGATCAACCCGAACTCGAGCGTCTGATGCGTTCTCATGTCGCTCGCTACGACGGCATTGCGATGCGCGGCGGCTGCGAGATCACCGATGTGCAGAATCTGAGAGACAGCGTCCGGGTCTCGTACACGTCCACCGAGGACGGAACGCCGCATTGGGTGACCGCGGACTACGTTCTCGGGTGCGACGGTGCCAACAGTGTGGTGCGCAGGTCCGTCGGCTCGAAGATGGAGGATCTCGGTTTCGAGCAGCGCTGGCTGGTCGTCGATATCGAGGCCGATGTCGACCTCGATCAGTGGGACGGTGTGCACCAGGTGTGCGATTCCGTGAGATCGGCGACGTACATGCGCATCGGAACCACGCGCTACCGCTGGGAGTTCCAGATGCTCGATGGCGAAACCCTCGACGAGTTCACCGATCTCTCGGCCATTCACCCACTGATCGCACCGTGGTTCGTTGCGGCGGAGATCCCTGAGATGAAGCTGATTCGCAGCGCCGAGTACACCTTCAAGGCACAGATTGCCGATCGGTGGCGTGATCGCCGGGTCTTCGTCCTGGGCGACGCCGCACATCTGACGCCGCCGTTCATCGGTCAGGGAATGGGAGCGGGCTTGCGCGACGCCCGCAACCTGGTGTGGAAGGTGGTCGGCGCACTCGACGGACACGTGGTCCAGTCCGCGCTGGACAGCTACGAGATCGAACGAAAGACGCACGCCAAGGCCATGATCAGGCTGGCCGTGACGATGGGGCGGGCCATGACCGGCGGGAGCAAGCTCACCGGCGTCATGCGGGCCAACATCGCGCCCGTCCTCGGACATCTTCCGATCATCGGCGAGAAGGTCACCGCGAGCACCACGCCCTCGCTCGTCGGGTCGCAGTACGTCCTGCGATCTCGGCTGCAGCCTCACTCACTCGCTGGACAACTCTGCCCGAACAGCCTGTTGGACAATGGGATGCGACTCGATGATCGCGCACCGGGACAGTTCATGTTCCTCTCGACCACCCCGCTGACCGTCGAACAGCGGCGCGAGGTGGATCGCCGCGGGGCCGTTGTGGTGGAGGTCGCGGCATCCTCCGAGCTCGGGCTGTGGCTGCGGCGCGGGCGGGCAGTGGCGGCCATCGTGCGACCGGACCGCACCGTCATGGCAGCGGGCAAGTCGGTACCGGCCTTGCACACCCGAGTTCCGACCACGACGCTCCGACGCGCCGACCGACCGACACCCACGGCTCAGGTCACTGCACCGAAGACCAGAAGCACTGCATCGAAGAGGCGTAGATGAATACTGCAATTGTCACCGGAGCGACGTCGGGAATCGGCGAGGCCATCGCCGAAACTCTCATCGCCCGCGGCTTTCGCGTTATCGGGACGAGCCGCAACAGCTCTGCGGTGGTCGACCCGATTCCAGGCGTCGACTACCGCGATCTGGACCTGACGGATCCGGCTTCCATCCGGGCCTTCGTCGAAGGGCTCGGCGACGTGGAGGTCGATGTACTGATCAACAACGCAGGCGAGAGCCAGTGCGGACCGATCGAAGAACTCCCTATCGAGGCGATCACCCGACTGTTCCAGCTCAACGTCTTCGGCGCGATCGAGTTGACCCAGGCCGTAGTACCGGCCATGCGTGAGCGTGGACGCGGCAGAATCATCAACATCGGATCGATGCTCGCCAGCTTCCCCCTGGCCTACCGTTCCTCGTATGCCGCGACCAAAGCGGCGATCAAGGGGTTCGCGACCGCGGCGCGGTACGAGCTCGAGCCGTACGGAATCGATATCACCACAGTCGAACCCGGCTCGATCGCCACCGGGCTCTCCGCTCGCCGAACCAAGTACTGCGGACCGCATTCACCGTATCTGCGCGATTTCACCACGGTCATCTCACGGCTCGACGCCAAAGAGGCACAGGGCATTTCGGCCGAGACGGTCGCCAAGACCGTGCTTCGAGCGGTCGAGGACAAGAAGACCCTCCCGATCTACGCCGTCGGCAGCAATGCGCCTGCAGTCTTCCTCGCCCAACGATTGCTGCCGCGCACCGTGCTGGAGAAGTTCACGGCTCGGGCATACGGACTGCCCAGCAAGCGGCCGGTGACCTAACGGAAGAGCGCTGCGACGAACGGGATGGTGTCGGCCTGTGATTGCACGAGCGCTCCGCTGTGGTCGGCGTCGTACGTCCGAAACGTCACCGGCTGACCGTTCGCGGTGAGTGCGGCGACGTACGCGGCGGTGGTCGGGAACGGGACATCTGTGTCTCGCAGACCGTGGCCCATGAAGAACGGCTTGTCGAAACCTGACTCGGGCATGGCCATGTAGTCGTCGAGCACGGCGGTAAATCCCGGCAGGCCGGTCAGCGGCGCGGTGAAGAAATCGCCGATCTTCACGCCGGCGAGTTGTTCCTCCAGGTCCGCCACACACGCCGTTTCGGCCAGAGCTGCGTACTTCTTTCCGAGGGGGGTGAGGATGCCGTCCAAGCCCAGCTCGGGATGCGAATAGCGAAGAGCAGCACCGATGTACGCGACGTATGCGGTCAGACCGGCCGGCAGTGCAATCGGCGGCATACCCGGCCCACCGATCGAGACGAGCTTCTCGATGTACGCGGGGGTTCCGGTGCCGACTGCGCCCCGGTAGTCGAGATCCGGTCCACCGAATTCGGTTGCATACCGAGCGGTGTAGATCGCTGCGCCGCCGCCCTGCGATTGACCCACCGTCACCCACTTGCGCGAGAGTTGATCGCTGTAGTTCCGGCCGGCCTTCACCATGTCGACCACGTTGTGTGCCGTGGTCCTGCCGTCCAGATATGCCTGCAGACCAGGCGTTCCGAGGCCGGCATAATCACTGGCCACAACGGCGTATCCCTGCGCGAGCCAGTTACCGAGGTACGGCAGATCGCGTTCGGCCAATGCCGGTCCCGCGACCGACGGCGCGCACGCGTCACCGAGTCCGGAGGTGCCGTGGGCCCACGAGATCACCGGCCAACCGCCATCGGGGGCCGTGCCCTGCGGGAGGAAAACGGTGCCGGTGCTGAGTGCCTTCTCACCGAACGTATCGGTGGTGACATAGGTGAGCACTTCGGCCGAGGACGAACCGGGAATCCAGAAGTCTTGTGGCAGCGGACGACTGGAGACAACGTCACCGATGTTCTGAGTGATCACCGGCGCCGCGGAGGCCGGGGCGGCCAGCAGGCCGGAAGCCATGCTCGACGCCAGCGCTGCGACTACTGCAAGGGCACCGATCCGACGACGAGCGATCACTGGGTCTCCGTTGCATTCGAGTGGCCGAGCGCGCCACCGCGTTCGTCGATGCGCGCCACCTTGTAATACACGACCGCACCGATCCAGACAACGAAGAACGTGCCGACGACGAGCTGGCCGGCGAGGTTCAGATCGATGACGGCAACTGCGTCCCACAGTCCACCGGTCAGCTCGAACTGCTCCGCGAGCAACGTCAGCAGCTGCACCGTCCCGATCACCAGGGCTACGAAGACCGAGAGGCCTGTCATCGTCATGTTGTAGTAGATCTTGCGGACCGGGGTGACGAATGCCCAGCCGTACGCCTTCGACATGAAGACGCCGTCGATCGTGTCCATCGTGGTCATACCCGCGGCGAACAGGACCGGCAACGCGATGATCGCCATCGGGGGGAGTCCGCCGGCGATCGCGGTCGTGCCGGCAATCGCGAGCAGACCGACCTGCGTAGCGGTATCGAAACCGAGGCCGAACAGCAGTCCCAGCGGGTACATCTGCCACGAGTGGTTGATCATCTTGTCGTAGCGGCCCCGGAACAGTCGATTCATCAGGCCACGCTTGGCCAGCAACTCGTCGAGCCCGGCCTCGGTGAACTCACCGCGCTTCGCCCGCCGCCAGACCCCGACGATCCCGGCGAGGACCGCGATGTTCAGCGCGGCAATGAGATACAGGAACGTTCCGGACACCAACGTGCCGATGATGCCGCCGACCCCGGCGAAGGCATCTTGGAACGCCGTCGCCTGCGACGCGACGAAGGCAATCGCGGCAACGAACACGAACACGACGGTCGAATGCCCGAGCGAGAAGAACAGCCCGACGGCCAACGGCCGCTTGCCCTTCTGCAACAGAAAGCGGGTGGTGTCGTCGATAGCGGCTATGTGATCTGCGTCGAACGCGTGCCGCAGACCGAGGGTGTATGCCAACACGCCGGCTCCGGCGTAGACGAGGGTGCCGTCGGCTCCCGTCAGGCCGTGAATACTCGGAATGGAGTCGTAGTGGGTGAACAGGCCCCACCCGATCACATGCAACGCGGCAATGAAGCCGGCCATCGCGAGCAGCCGAGGAACCTCGTCGAGAGTGAATCGACTCTGCCGTCTGCCGAGTTCGACACGCGATAGTTGGGTCGTCATGTCGATCATTGTCTCCGATAACGACGGTTTGCTCTTCCTATGGAGCGCAGGTGCGCTGAGTGTCCACTATTTGCGTCCGCAGACGGGATCGCGATCCTCGACTCGAATTGTGGGCGCTCAGGTCAGTGCTTTCAACGCCCCCAGTGCCATCGCTCGCAGCACCGGCCGAGCGCTGCGCGACGGCGTGCGCCCTGCGCTGTAGGGCGTCGAGTTGATCAGGCCGAAGACCGCATGCGCCGTGGTGCGCGCATCGGCCTCGTTCAACTCCGAGTCGACGGCGCACAGCACCTGGACCCACAGTTCCACGTACTCGCGCTGCATGCGTCGCACCTTGCGTCGCGCTCCCTCAGGCAGGCTCTGCAGGTCGCGATCCTGAATGCGAATGAATGCCGGTGTCTCGAAGGCGAAATCGAGGTGGAAATCGACCAGAGCCGACACCGTGCCGGCATCGACCTTCCGCGAACCGATCACCTCGCGACCGCCGTCGAGCAGATACTCCGAGATTCCGACCATCAGCTCGACGAGCACCGCCTCCTTGTTCGGGAAGTGGCGGTAGACGGCGGGACCACTGATTCCCACTGCCGCACCCAAGTCCTCCAGCCGCACGGAGGTGAACCCACGATCGGCGAACAACGATGCGGCGGCGTCGAGCAATTGCTGTCGACGCTCGGCCTTACGTTGCTCGCGCACGGTCGTCGGCTTTGCTTCCAACTCTCACACCCCCTCGACTCTGGACACTCAGTTAATCGTAGTTTACTATCGTGTCAGTTATCAATCATTAACTGAACTTGTTAGACACCGACGTCCGACCCCTAAGGCGTGCATCTCATGGCGATCGATACCGCGGCCAACCGCGCAGATCACGAGCATCTCACCAGCGAACTCTCCGAACGGCTCGCCGTCGCCGCTCGCGGCGGTAGCGAAAAGTCACGGGAGCGGCACATCGCCCGCGGCAAACTGCTCCCCCGCGATCGCGTCGACGAGCTCCTGGATCCCGGCAGCCCCTTCCTCGAAATCGCACCGCTGGCCGCCAACGGTCTGTACGACGACCAATGCCCCGGTGCCGGTGTCATCGCCGGCATCGGCCGAGTCTCCGGACGCGAGTGCGTGATCATCGCCAACGACGCCACCGTCAAGGGCGGCACCTACTACCCGATGACGGTCAAGAAGCACCTCCGCGCTCAAGAGATCGCCCTGCAGAACACCCTGCCGTGCATCTACCTCGTCGACTCGGGCGGCGCATTCCTGCCGCGTCAGGACGAGGTGTTCCCCGACCGTGACCACTTCGGTCGCATCTTCTTCAACCAGGCCAACATGAGCGCCAAAGGAATTGCGCAGATCGCTGCCGTCATGGGCTCCTGCACCGCGGGCGGTGCCTACGTACCTGCGATGAGCGACGAGGCGATCATCGTCAAGAACCAGGGCACGATCTTCCTCGGCGGCCCACCACTGGTGAAGGCCGCAACCGGCGAAGTTGTCACGGCCGAAGAACTCGGCGGTGGTGATCTGCACTCGAAGATCTCCGGTGTCACCGACCATCTCGCCGACGACGATCGAGACGCATTGCGACGCGTGCGCCGCATCGTCTCCACCCTCGGACCCCGCACCGCGCAGCCGTGGGACGTCGTCACCACCCGTGCACCGATCGCCGATCAGAGCGAAATCTACGACGTCGTCCCCACCGATCCGCGCACCCCGTACGACGTGCGTGAAGTGATCACTCGCGTGGTCGACGCAGGCGAATTCGACGAGTTCAAAGCCGAATACGGCAAGACACTCGTCACCGGATTCGCCCACCTCCACGGCCACCCCGTCGGAATCATCGCCAACAACGGCGTCCTGTTCGCCGAATCTGCCATGAAGGGCGCACATTTCATCGAACTGTGCGACAAGCGCAGCATCCCATTGGTCTTCCTGCAGAACATCACCGGCTTCATGGTCGGCCGAGACTACGAGGCAGGCGGCATCGCCAAGCACGGCGCGAAGATGGTGACGGCAGTGGCCTGCGCCCGCGTCCCGAAGATCACCGTTGTCATCGGCGGCTCGTACGGTGCGGGCAACTACTCCATGTGCGGCAGAGCGTATTCGCCGCGCTTCCTGTTCATGTGGCCGAACGCGCGTATCTCGGTGATGGGCGGTGAACAGGCCGCATCGGTGCTCGCTACGGTCCGAGGTGACCAATTGGACGCGTCGGGCAATCCGTGGTCGGAGGAAGACCAAGAGACGTTCAAGGCTCCGATTCGCGATCAATACGAGAGTCAGGGCAACCCCTACTACTCGACGGCCCGGCTCTGGGACGACGGCATCATCGACCCTGCCGACACCAGACAGGTTCTCGGACTGGCTCTGGCGGCGTGCGCCAATGCACCGCTCGAACCGGTTTCCTACGGCGTTTTCAGGATGTGAGAGAGATGACCACGATGTTGGACACCATTCTGATCGCCAACCGCGGCGAGATCGCCGTCCGAGTCGCGCGCACATTGCGCCGCATGGGAATTCGGACCGTCGCCGTCTACAGTGATGCCGACGCCGATACCCGGCACGTCCACGAAGCCGACACCGCCGTGCGGCTCGGCCCCGCCAACGCTCGCGAGAGCTACCTCGACATCGGCAAGGTGATCGCGGCCGCGCAGGCCACCGGCGCACAGGGAATTCATCCCGGCTACGGGTTCCTGTCCGAGAACTCGGAGTTCGCAACCGCCTGTGCTGCAGCGGGAATCGCATTCCTCGGACCACCGGCCAAGGCCATCGAAGTGATGGGCGACAAGATCGCCGCCAAGGCCGCCGTCAGCGCCTTCGGCGTCCCCGTCGTACCCGGAATCTCCCGACCGGGCCTGACCGACGACGACCTCATCGCCGGCGCACCCGACGTCGGCTTCCCAGTCCTGGTCAAGCCGTCCGCAGGTGGCGGCGGAAAGGGAATGCGCCTGGTCGAGCATGCCGAGGACCTTCCCGCGGCACTGACCAGCGCTCGCCGTGAAGCGGCCTCCTCGTTCGGTGACGACACCCTCTTTCTCGAACGATTCGTGTTGCGGCCCCGGCACATCGAGGTACAGATCCTCGCCGACGGACACGGCAACGTCATCCATCTCGGCGAACGCGAATGCAGTCTGCAGCGACGCCATCAGAAGGTCATCGAGGAAGCACCGTCGCCCTTGCTGGACGAAGCAACCCGGGCCCGCATCGGCGAGGCCGCGTGCAACACCGCCCGCAGCGTCGACTACTCCGGTGCCGGCACAGTCGAATTCATCGTCTCGGCCGACAGCCCGGACGAGTTCTTCTTCATGGAGATGAACACCCGCCTGCAGGTGGAGCACCCGGTCACCGAGATGGTCACCAGACTCGATCTCGTCGAATGGCAAGTTCGCGTCGCCGCCGGTGAAGCGCTCACACTGAGCCAGGACGACATCACGCTCACCGGACACGCCATCGAGGCCCGCGTGTACGCCGAGGATCCCGGCCGCGGATTCCTCCCCACCGGCGGCACCGTCGTCGGACTACGCGAACCCACCGGACCGGGCATCCGCGTCGACTCCGGCCTCGCCGTGGGCACCGAGGTCGGCAGCAACTACGACCCCATGCTCTCCAAAGTCATTGCCTACGGCCCCGATCGCAGCACCGCGCTGCGTAGCCTGGACCGCGCACTGGCCGACACCGCCGTACTCGGAGTCGTCACGAACATCGAGTTCGCGCGATTCCTACTCGCCGACGACGACGTCCGCGCCGGCAATCTCGACACCGGACTGCTCGACCGCCGGGTCGAAGATTTCGCAGCCGCCGAGGTGACCGACGAGGCACTGATCGCCGCCGCAGCCATCGCCTGGCTCGATGTGTGGCACTTGGCCGGCCAGGACATCTGGGGTACGCCGTCGGGATGGCGGGTAGGAACGCATGCGCCGTTCCATTGCCGTCTTTCATCCGGAGGGCGCACCGCTCACGTGTCCATCACCGGGACCCTCGATGCGGCCACGGTCGTCGTCGACGACGCAGTGCCGCGCGCTCTCCGAGCAACCGCGACGAAGGATTCCGTGAATCTGGTGCTCGAGGATCGACGCGAGACGATGACGTTCGCCCGAAGCGACTCCTCCACTTGGGTTTCCAGCTCTCGCGGCACGTGGCGAATCGATCGAATCGCCGAGCCCAGCGTCCGCGAGAACGAAGCACACTCCGGTGACGCCGAGATCCTCTCACCGATGCCGGGTTCGATCATCGCGATCGGAACCACCACCGGCAGCGCCGTCACGGCAGGCGCCGCCATCGTCGTCGTCGAGGCGATGAAGATGGAACACACCCTGACCACACCCATCGACGGCACCGTCGAACTCACTGTTGCAGTGGGGGATCAGGTCCGCGTAGACCAGATCCTCGCCCGCATCGTTCCCACCGACACAGAACAGGACCAGCCATGACCGATCACCTGTCATCCGCGAATCTGCCCGACGAGTACCAGCAACTGGTGAAGTCCGTTGCCGACTTCACCCGAACGGTCGTCGCACCGGTCTCGGCGAAACACGATGCCGAGCACTCGTTCCCGTACGAGGTCGTCGCCGGCATGGCCGAGATGGGCCTGTTCGGTCTGCCGTTCCCCGAGGAGTACGGCGGTATGGGCGGCGACTACTTTGCTCTGTGCCTGGCGCTCGAGGAGCTCGGCAAGGTCGACCAGAGTGTCGCGATGACACTCGAAGCCGGCGTCTCGCTCGGTGCCATGCCCGTCTACCGCTTCGGCAACGACGCACAGAAGGAGCAGTGGCTGCCCAAGCTCACCGCGGGCAAAGCTCTGGCCGCATTCGGTCTGACCGAACCCGGTGCCGGGAGCGACGCGGGTGGCACCAAGACCACCGCCAAGCGTGACGGCGGCGACTGGATCATCAACGGCAGCAAGCAGTTCATCACCAACTCCGGCACCGACATCACCGAACTCGTCACCGTCACCGCGGTCACCGGTGTCGACGAGGCCACCGGCCGTAAGCAGATTTCCTCGATCCTGGTGCCCACCGACACCCCCGGCTTTGTCGCCGAGCCGGCCTACAACAAGGTCGGCTGGAACGCGTCCGATACGCACCCGCTCAGCTTCACCGACGTCCGCGTGCCCCAGGAGAACCTCCTCGGGCAGGAGGGCCGCGGGTACGCGAACTTCCTGCACATTCTGGACGAGGGCCGGATCGCGATCGCGGCGGTGTCGGTCGGTGCCGCGCAGGGCTGTGTCGACGAGAGCGTCAAGTACGCCAAGGAGCGCGAGGCCTTCGGTGCTCCGATCGCCCGCAATCAGGCGATCTCGTTCAAGATCGCCCGCATGGAGGCACGCGCCCACACCGCGCGGACGGCGTACTACGACGCGGCGGCATTGATGTTGGCGGGCAAGCCGTTCAAGAAGGCAGCCTCGATCGCCAAGCTCGTCGCCTCAGAAGCGGCCATGGACAACGCGCGCGATGCCACGCAGATCCACGGCGGCTACGGTTTCATGAACGAGTACGTCGTCGCCCGTCATTACCGCGACAGCAAGATCCTCGAAATCGGCGAGGGTACAACCGAGGTTCAGCTGATGCTGATCGCTCGGAGCCTGGGACTGTGAACGACAAGCGCATTCGGCAACGCGGCCTGTGGTTCGAGGAGATGGAGCTCGGCACCGTCTACGAACACCGGCCGGGACGGACCATCACCGAGGCCGACAACACACTGTTCACCACGCAGACGATGAACACCCAAGCCTTGCACCTCGACGCCGCCTACAGCGAGACAACACCTTTCGGCCAGCGCCTGGTGAACTCGATGTTCACGGTCTCGACCCTCGTCGGGTTGTCGGTGACGCAGTTGACTCAAGGCACCATCGTCGCCAATCTCGGCTTCTCCGAGGTCTCCTTTCCCAAGCCGCTGTTCCACGGCGACACGCTGTACGCGGAGACTGTGATCTCGGACAAGCGAGAATCCAAGTCTCGCCCCCGTGAAGGCATCGTGACGTTCACTCATACCGGCCGAAATCAGCACGGAGACATTGTCGCGGTTGCCGTCCGCAAGACGTTGGTTCGGATGCGACCCGAGGACGAGGCGTCGTGAGCTGGGTCCCGCCCGGTCCGGCATGGCTGTTCTGCCCAGCAGACCGGCCCGAGCGATACGAAAAGGCCGCAGCTCGAACAGATGTGGTGATTCTCGATCTGGAGGACGCTGTCGGTGCCGCGGACAAAGCCGGGGCGCGTGAGTCGGTAGTATCCACCGCCCTGGACCCGTCGCGCACCATCGTCCGCATCAATGCGCACGGTACCGACGATCAGGCCGCCGACCTCGAGGCGTTGCAGCGCACCGAGTACACGACCGTCATGCTGCCCAAGTGTGAATCTGCCGCTCAGATCGAGGCTGTGGCTCCGCTGAATGTCGTCGCGCTGATCGAGTCCCCGCTCGGCGCGATGACCGTGTTCGACGCGCTCGCGGCCGGCAACGCCGTCGGGGCCATGTGGGGTGCCGAGGACCTGGTGGCCGCCATGGGCGGCAATTCGAGTAGGCACGCCGGCGGCTCGTACCGCGATGTGGCACAGCATGTTCGATCGCACACGCTACTGGCGGCGAAGGCGCGCGGAGTGTTCGCGCTCGATTCGGTGTTCCTCGACATCCCCGATCTCGACGGGGTGCGAGCCGAGGCCGATGACGCCGTGGCCGTCGGTTTCGATGGCAAAGTGGCCATTCACCCGAGCCACATCCCCGTCATTCGCGACGCCTACGCGCCGACCCCCGAGGCGATCGAGTGGGCCACCGCAGTGCTCGACGCAGTGGCCCACAACCGCGGCGTCTTCACCTTCCGCGGTCAGATGGTCGACGCGCCCGTTCTGGCGCATGCTCGACGCATCATCGCGCGTCGACCCTCGTAGCGAGGTAATTGCAGACGCCGTTAATTGTCGGCGCGGTATGGTGGATGGTCACGAGTACAGGCATCGAGAGGCAGGACCATGAGCGCACACGACCCCGCCCTGACTGCCCTTGCGCAGAATTGGCTTGCGCTTGCCGTCTTGCACGGACGTATCGAAAGCCGCATCGAGCGTGCGCTGCAGACCAACCACAACCTCAGTGCGCGTGAGTACTGGCTACTCGACGTCCTGGGCAGACAGCACGACGGGGTCGGCGGGCACCTGCAGATGAAGCAGGTGGCCGACGCCGTCGTGCTGAGCCAGAGCGCCACGACCCGCCTGGTCACTCGCCTCGAGGATCGGGGGCTTCTCACGCGGTACCTGTGCCCCACCGATCGACGAGGTATTTACACGGACGTCAGCGAAGAAGGCCTGGCCCTTCTCGAGGCGGCGCGGCCCACCAACGACGCGGCGCTGCGCGAGGCTCTCGACGACGCATCCGACGAGCCGGATCTCGTCCCGTTGGTCGACGCCGTTCGTCGCTCCGAAGACTGAATCACTGCACCTGTTCCACCGCTGTTCTGGTCGCGTCTGCCACCAACGGGTTCATTGCCGACGAATCTTCCACTCCCGACGTAGTCGCACTGAGCACGACCAGCAGGATTCTCTGCCCGTCCGGTCCGAGCAACAGCCCGGCATCGTTGGAGACGCCGTAGCTTCCGGTGCCGGTCTTGTCGGCCGAAGTCCATTGCGGTGCAATGCCCGCCCGGAACCGGGCGGTGGACGTCTCGGTGTCGCCCATCCACTCCAGAAGCTGTGCACGCGAGGCCTGAGTCAGAACATCGCCGTCGAGCAGAGTTCGGTAGCCGGCAGCCAGCGAGTTCGGTGTCGTCGTGTCCCGCGGATCGCCCGGGATTGCCGTGTTCAATTCCGGCTCGGTGCGATCGAGTCTGAATTCGGTGTCCCCGAGCGACCGGGCGAAGTCGGTGAGCGCCACGGTGCCACCTGCCTCGCGAATCAGCAGATTGCCGGATGTGTTGTCGCTCTTGGTCAATGCGGCCGCTGCTAAATCTGCAATCGTGACAAAGGATCCTGGTTCCCAGTCGACCGCGGACTCGGGCACCTTGTCTTCCGCTGCGATCGTTCTGGTGTCGCTCAGCTGCAGCCTGCCTGCGTCGACGGCGGCGAGTACGGCACCGACGGCATACACCTTGAAGGTCGAGCAGAACGCGAAACGTTCGTCGCCGCGGTAACTCTGGGTGGAACCGGTGGCGAGATCGAGGGCACTGACGCCGAGCCGTGCAGTATCCCTGGCCTCGAGTTCGAGATACGCCTGCTCGGCACTGGGCTGTTCGCTCGTGGACTGGGTACTGGTCGTGTCGGATCGCGGCGGTTCGGTGGTGGCTGTCGAGGAACAGGCCACTCCGGCGGTCAGCGTCGCCGCTGCAATCACGGTGATCAGTCGGGTGGATGTCGAGGTACGCATGGGCTCATGCGATCACACCCGCTCGCCTCCGGGCCAAGTCCTGAGACGCGGAAGCGTCATTCCTCTTCGGTATCGCGGCAGGTGAACGTGATTCAATATGCCGGTGGATCTTGTTCGCCATCTCGAGTATTTCGTTGCCGTCGCCGAGGAACGCCACTTCGGTCGCGCAGCGGCCTCTCTCGGCGTGACGCAGCCGCCCGTGTCTCGGGCGATCAAGACCCTGGAGAAGCACCTCGGTCTAACCCTGGTGGAGCGGACTCCCGACGGTGCGGCCGTCACCGCCCACGGGGCGGCGCTGTTGCCCCGGGCTCGCTTGATCGTCGACGACGCGCGGCGATTGAGCACAACGGCAGAGTCACTGACCGCCTCCAAGACGGTCCGCATCGGCCTCATCCCTCAACTGGACGATGCGCTGGCAGCACGCATCGCCGCGTCCGTCGGAGTCCAAGCGCGGGTGGAGACCGGCGGAGCCGTGTCATTGCTGGACGGCGTGCGTTCACACGAACTCGACGTCGCGGTGATCGATCACCCGGTTGTGCTCGATCGGCTGACGGCCGGACCGGTCATCACGTTGCCCCGACGGGTCTGCGTTCCGACTACTCACAGGTCGGCCCAAGCAGAGCGGCCACGGTTGACCATGTTGTCCGACCTGACCTTCGCCACCACGCCGAGGACTGCGAATCCACCCGCGCACGATCTGTTACTCGACGTGTTCAGGTGCCACGCTCTCGACCCAGAACTGTTCATCGCGAACACCTTTCGCGACGTTTCCATCGGTGTCGCATCGGGTCGTTGTTTCGGTCTCGTTCCGGCCGCGAGCCCGGTCCTACCCGGCACAGAGCATCTCGACCTCGCTTCCGAGGACGTTGCCCTACGAGTGCGGATAGTGCGCCGCGTCGACGAAGCAGACTCTCTCGCGAACCTCGTCGACCGAATACTGTTGCAGGCCAACAAGTGAGCACGACGGACGAGCAACTCCGCGCAGCATTCGCCGACGCCGGCTGCCGCGGTTGGGTACGCGCCGAACGAATCGACGGCACCGGCACGGTCGTCGACTACGAGGGCGACGATCCCGTCGTCGCTGCGTCGGTGTGGAAAATAGTGCTGCTGGTTGCCGCGGCACGGGCGTTCGACGACGGATCACTGACTGCCACCGATTCGGTACGCCTCGTCCCCGCACAGTGCAGTCCCGGTCCGACGGGCATCGCAAGTCTCGCAGATCCGGTGACCATGAGTTGGCGGGACATCGCACGGTCGATGATCACCGTCTCCGACAACGCCGCTGCCGACGCGCTTCTCGGCGCCCTCGGGCTCGATGCACTCACCGCTGTGATCGAGGATCTCGGGCTGGATCAGACTCGCATCGTCGGTGGCACGAAAACTCTGGGTGAGCAGATCGTCCGCGATACGGGCCGGCTGAGCGCGAACGAAGCACTGGGCTTGCTGGCCAGCAACTACACGGTGGTCGACAGCTCGGGTTTCGATCCGGCGTACACCTCGTGCACGACGCCCCGTGACAGCAATACCGTCCTGCGTTCCATGTGGCTGGGCACCGCGGCATCACCGACACAGTGCCGGTACATGAAACAGGTTCTGTCTCAGCAGGTGTGGCCGCACAGAATTCGAAGCGGGATCCCGTACCCGGATGTGCAGGTCGCGGGGAAGACGGGCACCATCGGTCCCATTCGCAACGAGGTTGCCGTGGTGTCGTTTCCAGGCGAGGAGCCGGTCGCCGTGTCGGTGTTCACCAGGGCGGCGCGAATGGACCTGTATCTCCCGTTGGTCGACCAAGCCATCGGTCATGCGGCCAGAATCGCGGTGACAGCGGTACGTCAGTCTTCGAGTCGATAGCGCCTTCGCGGGCCTGAGCGCTCACTCCGCGGTCCATGTCGGATCGCGTTTCTGCAGGAATGCGGTGATTCCTTCGACGACGTCCTTGGTAGTGGTGAGTCGATCCAATTCCTGACGGTTCTGCTGCCACGAATCTTGCTCGTGCGCGATGGTGCCGTCGGTGATACGTCGAGCGAGCCGCTTGGATGCGCGCACCGCGAGCGGCGCACCCTCCGCACACAGGTGAGCGAGACCGAGTGCCGTATCTAGAAGGTCGTTGGGCGCGACCACCCTGTTGACCAACCCCCATCGTGCGGCTTCCTGCGCGGAGATCGGCTGACCCGTCAGGATCGTCTCCAACGCAATGTGTTCCGGCACCGCAGTCATGAGTCTGAAGGCTCCCCCAGCACCGGCGATGAGTCCGCGACGAATCTCGGGCAGGCCGAATACAGCCGTGTCCGAGGCGACGACCATATCCGAGACCAGAGCAATCTCGGTTCCACCTCCCATCGCCGACCCGTTCACGGCCGCGATGATCGGAACCGAAATCGGGTGTTGGACAATCCCGGCGAACCCCCAATGCTCGGTCTCGGACGGGGTCACCGCGGCAGGCCCTCCGGTGCCGAGGGCTTTCAGATCGGCACCCCCGCAGAAGGTCGCCGACCCGGCGCCGGTCAGGACGATGGCCCGGATGTCTCGATCTGCCTCGGCCGACTCCCAGGCCTCCCCGAGCAATGTGTGTACGCGAGCGTCGATGCTGTTGGCCGCTTTCGGCCGATTGATCGTGACGACGAGTACATGACCTTCCCGTCTTGTCAGGACGACAGGTTCGCTGCTAGCTGCTTCGGACACGAATGTTCCCCTCGATGAGGTCGACAGTGACTGTGCTGCCGATGATGTCGTGTGCAGGCTCGCTTCGATAGAGGGACAACGCATGCGCACTGGCTGTGTCCCCGGAGGCCGTCTGTGCTGCAACCCGTCGTCCGCGCTCGTCTCTGCCGACGAGGAAAGCCTGGTTCGGTTCCTGCTGCCGTGAATGCTCGACGGAGACGGTCTCCACCACGAGACTTCCGTTCTCGACAGGTGCGCGTGGCGGCGAATCCGACGTCAGCACGGCGGGTTCGGGATTTCCGATGTAGCCGAGCGGATGCCGATTTCCACCCAACAGCACGGAGTGGTGGTACGTCAGATAGCCACCGTTCGCGTGCACCAGCGCACAGCTCTTCCCGCCACGGATCTCCCGAACCGATGCGGTGATCGAGTGCAGCGAATGACTACTGAGAGGTCCACCGAAAGAAGAGTGCCCGCCGGTCACGCTGGGACTCAACGATTTCGGCGTTCCGAGGTGATGTGTGGCCAGGGTCGGGACGATTGGAAAGCAGCTGTAGACGTCCAACACGTCCAGATGCTCGACCCCGATTTCGGCTCCGTGCAGCGCTCGATCCATCGCATCTTCCATCGCTGGAGACCGGCCGAAACTGGTGCGGTCGAGAATATCCACCGTGTCCTCGGCTCCCGCACCGCCCCAGACGTACACGATGTCGCTCTCGGGCACGCCGCGTTCGTGGGCTTCGGCCAAGCTGGTGACCACGATGCATGCCGCCTGGTCGACGAACGGCATGGCGTTCATCGACAGCGGATACGGCTCGCACACGATGCGGTTCTTCGGCGAGGGCGTGCCGATGTCTGCAGCCGTCCTCGCTCGCCCGGTCCACGAGTACGGATTCTTCTCGGCAACAACGGAGAAGGACGCATACAGCTCGCTGCACTCGGCCTGCCGTGCTTCCGGATCCATGCCGGCTTCGAAGCGATAGCGGCTCTCGAACAACGGATAGATCCGGACCGGTGAGATCAGACCGGCTTCTTGCATTGCGGCACTGCCGAGTTGGTCGAGGTCGAAGGTGGGCGGACCGCCCGGATCCGTGCTCCACCCGCCGTCGTCGACGGGGTCTCGACCCGACTTGACCAGTGCGCTCATCGAGGCCTGGGCTTCACCGCCCGCTATCACCGCCACCGCCGATTCTCCGGAGGCGATGCGCGCAGCCGCGCGATCGAGGAGCCGTGCAGGCCATTGCCCGCCTATCGGAGCGTCGAACAGATCTGCGGGTGTGGAACCGAATCTGCGGGCCAACGCAGCGGCAGGACTGGTGTAGGCCCAGCTGGCGATGTGGCAGAACGCGATGCTGTCCGCGCGGCGAATCCACGGCTCCGACGTCGGCGAGTCGCGGAGTGCCGCAGTCGCAGCGAGCGTGATCAGTTCGATGGGTTCGGCGCCCATGGGTTCACCGCGGCCGCTTGTTTCACCGATAGCCACTATCACCGGAATACGGGTCGGATCCACCGTCGACGCCTCGTGGCGTGCAGAACTCATGCCCGGAACCTATTACAGACAAGGATTGTCCGCAATGCCGGGCAGATGCAACAATCCGAGGGTGACCGACAAAACCAAGAGCAGACGGGGCCGGCCGCGTGATCCCGATCTGGAAGACCGCGTCTACGACGCAGTGCTCGAGGTGTACTGGGAAAAGGGGTGGTCCGGCTTCACACTCGACGCCGTTGCCCGTCGCGCATCGGTCGGGAGGGCCGCACTTTATCGACGCTGGGAATCGAAGGGGGCCTTGGTCGTCGACGCACTGGAAGCCCGGAGTCCACTCGCTACGCCGATCGACCTCGGCACGCTGCGGGCGGACCTCGTCGAACTCGCGGTGCAACTTCTGCAGGGTTACCGGGGGACGGCCGGCTTGGTCAGTCTGAGGGTTGCCCTCGATGCGCGGGTGCATCCCGACCTACTCGGGCACATGATCGACACGCTCAACCGAAGCCGCCTGGTCGCAGCGCGACTCATCATGCATCGAGCCCAAAGGCGAGGTGAATTGCCCGAGTCCGTTGATACCACCCGAATTCTCGAACTGGTGACCGGAGCGGTATTCAGCCACGTCATCTTCTCGCACCGCGACGATGCCGATCGAGACGATGCCGACCACGTCTACGCCGAGAATTTGGTCGACGCCGTCCTCGGTGGGGTCGGCGCAATCTGACGCCGTCTCGCTACCCGTCCGCCGAATGTCCTGATCTCCGCCTGTACAGACTCCATCCCGCTGCACCACCTGCGACCGCGGCGATTACAACGATCCCGATCAAGATCATCGGAGCGGTCGGAATACCGTCGTCGACGAACACCTCCCGGGGCTGCCCGAACTGCGTCACCGTCGCGACACGGGTTTCCGAATCATTGGAATACGTTGTTGCCGAGCACGAATCGACTGCCCATGGCGCATCCTGGGTGTCATAGGTCGTCGCGAAAACCAGGTACTCCTGTTTCAGGTCGAAGGTGGTGCCACACGCGGCGCTGTCACCCGCAGTGGAGACGGTCGTTGTTGGGCCGACCTCGCCTCGGAAGACCTCACGGACCTCGAAGTCGTAGAAGACGGTGAGATCTTCTCGCCGCTCGGCGACGGGCGTACCGGTGAAGACCGCATTCTTTCCCTGGGCGAAGTCGGCGAGCTGCTGATCCAACTGTGGACCGCCCGGGTAATAGGCACAGCTGCATGCGTGCGCAACCCCCGGGCGCGCGAACATCAGAACGACCGTCAGTGGCACGACCACGGTAAGAACGAGAACACAGCGTAGAAACTGCTTCATGGCGATCAGTGTCACACGGGACTGAGGTGCCGCGCGGGGTTCACAGTTCGAGCAACAGAGCCCGATGATCGGATACTTCCGGTTGCGGTACGACTTCGAAATGGCGCACAGCGTCCACCCGAGAGACCAGACAGTAGCTGGCACTGCGAATCGGCTTCCGGTAGAGCGACGTTCGAGTATCGGCCTCGCCGACCAGGTCGACCATTCCCTGGCGGGCCAATACCTCGAAAGTGGCACTGGTCGGCAGCAAGTTCAGATCACCGCACAGCGCCACGACGTCACTGGTCGAGTGCATCTGTTCGACGATGGCCGACAGTCGACGGGCTTGATCCGCACGAGCGGGAGTGTCGTGCTTACCTGCCGGATCACGGAGTCCGTGAAGCTGTACAACCGATACGGTTCGACTGCTCGACGGGTCTCGCACAGTGACGGTGAGGGCCGCGCGGGGGCGGTCCTCGACGGTCCAATCGACGTGGTCCACGAACTCCGAATGCACGAAACGTGCGTCGAGACCCACAATCGGCAGGTCGTCGCGCACCCACGTCGCGATACCGAAATCCTGACGCCGCCGAGTTCCGTCGCCATCGGTGACCGGCCCGGCGTCGTGAGCGACAAAGTGCGATCTGTACCCCACCAGCACCGATGAGATGTCGTCGAACAGATTCAACCGCTGCGGCAACGTGCGCTCGCCATCCGAGAAGGTGGCCCAGCCCGACCCACCCGAAGAGCGCGTCACCTCCTGGACACAGACGATATCCGCGTCCACTTCGCTGATCCAGGGAATAAGCACGTCGTGCCGGGCACCGCCCCACGCGTTGATCGATATCACCTTCACGACGCGAGCGTATCGGCGCGCCCTGGGGTTACACCACCGAATATCGTCTCTTTGCAAACAGATTCGCGGCCGCCGAGTCCGATGGACTCGGCGTCCGCGAATGAGATGGTTCGTTTATTCGTTGTAACCGAAGATCGCGTTCCAGGCCTCTTGATCGTCGGCGGAGTTCTCGATCGACTCCGACTGCGTGATTCGATTGACCTTGGGGTCGGTGAACTCCGGTAGCTCGATTCCACGAATAACCGGCGGATCGATGTCGTTGCGCACCGAGTACTCACCGAGATCGCTGAAGACCTGCTGTCCCCTCTTGGAGAGGTTCCAGTTCATGAACACCTGGGCGGCCGCAATGTTTTTCGCTGTGGACGCGACACCCGTGTAGTAGTCGTAGGCGGTCAGTCCCTCCTCCGGCACCACGAAGTTGACCGGCGCATTCTCGTTGTTGGCGATGTTGACGCTGCTCACCACCACGGTCCCTGCTTCGATCTCGCCTCGGGCCAGCGCATCGAGCTGGGCTCCGATGGAGTCGAACACTCGTGCCTCCGAGGAGTATTCGCGTAGGTAGTCGTCGCCGAGAACGTTGCGCTGGAACCGCGTCAGCGCCAGTGCGCTACCGCCGGCTCCGGCCTGAGCGATACCCAGATTGCCCTTCCACCGATCGTCGAGAAGGTCCGCCCAGGACGCCGGCCTGTCGTCGCCCTCGATGAGCGCGCTGTTGTAGCCCATCGTGTAGATCGGGTCGAAGGTGCGGTAGTAGTTGCCGCCGTCGAACACCACGTCGTCCTGTAGCTCGCCGGCCGTGGGCGGTGTGTAGGGCTGGAACACACCGCGCTCGCTGAGTCCGCTGACGAATCCGGCGTCGGAGATTCGCACGACGTCGGCATCGAGACGGCCCGCGCCGTACTCGGCCACCAGTCGCTCGTACAGCCGGTTCGGGGTGAGCCGCACGAGCTTGACGTCGAGTCCGGTGTCCTTCTCGAAGTTCTTCAGCACCGTGGCCTCGGTGACCGCGGTGTAGCCGCTGTAGAGGGTGATGCCACCCTCGGCCTGAGCCTGCGTCCACAGATCCGGATCGGCGATCTGTTCGCCGTCGATGACGAGGCCGTTGTCGGTGATGATCTCTTCTGCCGCCCGAGCCAGAGCGGGGCGTTCCGGGGGCGGCGAGCAGGCCGTGGCCGTTGCCACTGCGACACCGAGCGCGATTGCTGTGACCAATTTTCTCATCAGACAGTTTCCTTGGATCCGAAGCGACGCGACAGGATGGCGAGCACACCGATCACGACGCAGTACAGCAGACTCAACTCGGCAGCCGACTGGAACGAGCCGTTGTCGTAGGCGTCGAAGATCGCGATCGACAGCAACCGGGTGTCGGAGGTGAACAGGAACAGCGCGGCCGTGAGCTCACGCATGGACAGCATCAGCAGCAACAGGAACGTCGAGGACAGACCGACCTTGAGCAGCGGAGCCGTGACGAACGAGATCGCCCGGTGCCGACGTGCACCCAGCATGACGGCGCTGTCTTCCAAGTCTTTGTCCAACTGGATGATCGACGCCGATACACCGCGGTAGCCCTGCGGAATGGTGACTGCGACGAACGCGATCACCAGCACCGCGAGTGTTCCGTACACCGGCAATGGGAGCGCCAGCCACGTCCACAGCAGACCCAGGCCGAGCACGATGGCGGGAACGGCCAGCGGCAGCATCGCCAGGTACTCCAACAGCTTTCGGCCCGGAGCGTTCGTGCGATATCTCGTGTACGCCAGAGCGAAGCAGAACGCGGTACCGATCGCGGCTGTGGCAACACCGACGATGACGCTGTTGGTCATCACGCTGCGGAAGTCGGCGCTGCGCAACGTCTCTCCCAGTCCCCAGAACGACAGGGCACCGGAGTCGAAGAGCTGGCCGATGTTCGCGACGTAGGGGCTGGTCTGCAATGCAGCCAACACCAGGGCGATGAGCGGCAGGAGTACGGCCAGGGCGAAATACACCCATGCGAACACGGCAGCCGGGATGCGCCACGCCCGCAGCGGAACCTGCCGCGCCCGAACCCCTTTACCGCTGACGGTGGTGTATTCCTTACTGCTCATCGCGCGCTGCTGGAACGCGACGACGGCGACCAGCAGAACCGTGAGTACGACGGCGACAGCAGCTGCGTCGTTGCCGCGGGCCGGCGATGCATTCATGAGTCGGTAGATCAGAGTCGGCAGAGTGTCTACTCCACCGGGAACACCGATCACCTGTGCAACCGGGAAGTTCTCCACGGTGAGAGCGAAAACCAGAATGCCCGAGCCGATCACGGCAGGCATCACGAGCGGGAAGGTGATCTTGCTGAGCATCTTGGTCAGCTTGGCACCGTGCAGACTGGCGGCGTCTTCGAGGTCGGGGTTCATCAGCGACAGCGCGGAGTGGACCATCAGGAACGGGTACGGCGCGTAGTAGATGCCGAGGATGAAGATCATTCCGCCGAAGCTGTAGATGTCGATGAATCCAGGAAGACCGATCGCGGTCAGAACCAGGTTGATGTAACCGGTGGCCGGGCCGGCCAGCAATGCCCAGGCCAGTGCCCCGACGAGCGCCGGAAGGAACAGCGGCGCAATACCGATGCCGTAGATCATCTTTCGACCCGGAACGTTGGTACGTGCTGCGAGGAAGGCGAGCGTGCACCCGATCGCCAGCGCGACGATCGAAGACCCGATGCCGACCAGTGCCGAATTCCACAGGGCAGTCTGCGCGGTCGAGGATCCGAGCAGTGAGAAGTTGTCGAGGGTGAAGTTACCGAAGTCGAACAGCGACGTGCGCTCGGCGTTGTCGGTGAATGCGCCCATCACGATGAAGAACATCGGGAACAGCACGATCACGGTGAGCAGAGCCAACTGCAACAGCGTCGGAATCCACTTCTTCAGACCGGGTCTGCGTTGGGGGGTCGGAGTGTCGACCGGCGGCTTCGTAATGGTGACCGGACGATCGTCTGTGGGGGCGCTCATACCGGCACCGCCTCGGAGGCGACGCGATCGTCGACGAGGACCTGGGCTCCGCCGGCTACTGCGGTGACCCGTGCGCGTTCTCCCATTCCCAGGATTCGGCTGGCGTGCCCGGTGGCGACGGCTTCGATCTCGGGGCCGTCGTCCAGGGTGACGCGGTACCGGATCGACGCGCCCTGGTAGCTGGCGACATCGACTGTGCCCATCCAGGACTGGCCCTCGGGCTCGGCATCGTCCAACGGGGTGACCAGCAGATCCTCGGGCCGCAGGCACACCACAACCGGACCGTCACCCGCCGGTGCTGTATCGATCGACACTGCCGTCCGTCCGAAGTCTGTCAGCTCCATCATCGAGCGCGGTCCCGACGCAGGCGTCGCGCGGAAGATGTTGCCTACGCCGAGGAACTCGGCCACCGAAGCGGACATCGGTGAGGTGTAGATGTCCTCGGGGGTGCCGATCTGCACGATTCGGCCGTTCTGCATCAACGCGATTCGGTCGGCGAGGGCGAACGCCTCGACCTGATCGTGCGTGACATAGACGGTGGTCAGTCCGAGTCGGAGCTGCAGCTCTCGCAGTTCCATCCGAAGTCGTTCGCGCAGTCGGGCGTCGAGGTTCGACAGCGGTTCGTCGAGGAGGAGCACGCTGGGGCGCATCACCAACGACCGAGCCAGCGCCACCCGCTGCATCTGACCACCACTGAGCAAGCTCGCTCCGCGGTGGGCCATTTCACCCAACCCGACGAGGTCGAGGGCTTCGAGGACCCGCTGGTTGATCTCGGTCTTGTTGACCTTCTGCATCTTCAACGAGAACGAGACGTTGTCGAACACAGTCCGGTGCGGCCACACCGCGTAGGACTGAAAGACCATGCCTACGTTGCGTTTGTGCGGCGGGATCGTCTTGTTCGTCGTCGAGTCGTGGACGACGCGATCACCGATGGTGATTCGGCCGGCGCTGGGAGTCTCCAATCCTGCGACGCAGCGCATCGTGCTCGTCTTACCGCAGCCGGACTGCCCCAACAACACCAGGGATTCGCCGTCGGCGATCTCCAGATCGAGGTCGCGGACAACAGTGTTTCCCGAGTACGCGAGGCTCAGATTCTCGATGCTAACCTTCATGATCTTCCTTTTCTTCAGTCGTCGATGCCGTGTTCACAGGTCGGTCTATCCGATCGAAAGTGCCTTCGCCGCAGCGGAAACGAACAATTCTGCCGTCGCGATGCGTCGTGCAGCGCGGTGCAGGGTCACGCTGGTGAGATTGCCGTCCGCGTCGATGTCGACATCGACGGCCAAGACACCGGCCGGTGTTCCCAGCCGTAGTGTCGAGGTTGCGGCACCGTCGACGACTCGGTCGACCACACCGCCGCGGACGGTTGCGGCAGCGGCCACCGCTACCGCCGACGTCAGACCGATCGACGGATGCGGTGCCATCATCGAGAGCATCCGCACGCAGACGTCGTACTCACCGGCCGTGACGAGTGTTCCGTCTTCGAGGCGGTAGTCCACCGGCGGAGCAATGATGCCCACCTTCGGCACCGCGTGCGTGATGGCATCCTCCGGACGCGACAGGCCCATGAGCAGAGCCGAGGCGCGCCTGAGTTCGACCAGCAGCGGAACCCGTTCCATCAGTTCGGCATTCGACTCCGCGCCGGTCATACCCAGATCGGATGCATCGAACAGTGCAGCGGGCGCGCCGGCGACCACCATGGTGCCGCGGTACTGCGACCCGTGTAGCTCCACGGTGTCCTCCACAGACCCGGTAGGGAGCAGCCGAGTGCGATCGGCACCGAGGTCGATGAACGTCAGACCGACCGGAACTCCGAGGGCGGATGTGCCGGCAACCTGAGCCGACCCCTCGGACGGAACGACGCCGCCCGGTGTATCGATCTCGGTGAGCAGGACCGCACCGGTGTTGCGGTTGCGCAGCCGCACGATGGTGGCGACCGGATCGATCGCCACCAATCCCTGCTGAAGCGCGTACAGGCCGATCGCGGTAGCGCAGTTGCCACAGTTGCTTCCCCACTCCACCTTTCGGTCACCGATAGCGACCTGCGCGAAGAGGTAGTCGACGTCGATTCCGTCCTCGGATGACCTACTGACGATGGCTGCCTTCGAGGTGGTCGAGCTACCACCGCCGACGCCGTCGAGCTGGCGGGGGTCGCCGGATCCGAACGCCGAGACCAGGATTTCGTCCAGCGATCCGGCCTGTTCGATCAACGGCTCGACGTCGACGGAGCTGAAGAGCCAGCATTTGCTGGTCCCGCCCCTCATCCACGTGCCACGCAATGAATACATTGTCGGATACCTTCCGATCGTTGCTCTCGAAAACGTTCTTGGAGTTGCACATTCGAGGGAGCGGTGCGGTCGTGTGACGCAGCTCTCGTGCTGTTGCTGTACATAGCCTGCATCACACAGCCGTCGAGTACAATTACGAAAAAGTCGAGATCCCTTAACTTTCACTTAAAGGTGGTTCGATCATGTTCGACACCCGACGCCTACTACTGCTGGTCGAGGTGGTGCGAACCGGGTCCATCACGGCGGCCGCAACTCGGTTGAGCTTCACCACATCTGCGGTGTCTCAGCAGTTGAGCAAGCTCGAGCTCGAAGCCGGCCAGCCGTTACTGGAACGACACGCTCGCGGGGTGCGACTGACCGAGGCCGGCGAAGTCCTGGTCCGACACGCGGAACGAATCGAGACTCAATTACTTGCTGCGCGTAACGAACTCGAAGATCTGTCGGGGCTACGCGCCGGTACATTGAGAATCGGCACCTTCCCGACGGCCGGTGCCAGCCTGCTGCCGCCGGTGGTGAAGCTGTTCAAGTCGCGCCATCCAGCCGTCGCGCTGACGGTGCGCAGCTCACGATTTGCGGGACTGCGGGGAATGCTCGACACCCGCGAGGTGGAGCTGTCTCTGCTCTGGGATTACGAGTGGGCCCGGATCACGGAGTCGGATCTGACGGTGCACCAGCTCATCGTCGACCCACCGATGCTGGTTGTCGCGGTCAATCACCATCTGGCCGAACGTGATTCGGTGGACATGACAGAGCTCGAGCACGAGCAGTGGATCACCCGGGAAGACACCCATCCGGTCGGTACAGCACTCGAGCGCGCGTGCCACGCTGCAGGCTTCTCCCCTACCGTGTCGTTCGCCGCGAACGACTACCAGGAGGCACAGGCAATGGTGGCCGTGGATCTGGGTGTCTCGTTCGCACCGCGCATGGCGCTGTCGAATATTCGTGACGATGTGCGATTGGTCCCGTTGACGGGCGCACCGTCACGTCGAATCTTGTTGGCACACTTGGCAGAAAACAGACTGTCCCCAAGCGCAACGGTACTACTGAAGATATTCCAGGATGTCGCCGCGCGGTTCTGAAAATACGGCTTCAGGCCGAGTGTGCACCGACAAGAGCGGGCATCGGCACCACGAAGAGGTCTGCGGTGGCGATACGCCGGACTGCGCGATGCAGGGTGACCGACTGCAGCAGCCCATTGCCGTCCACCGTGTAGTCGACCTCGAGCACTCCCGCGGCGGTGCCGATTCGGATGGTTCCCGGACGGCCGGACCCTGCGTTGGCAGTGACGACCCCACCAATGACCGTAGCCGCTGCGGCCACGGCCACCGCGGAGGTCAGTCCGATCGCCGGGTGCGGGGCCATCATCGACAGCATGCGTACCGAGATGTCGTAGTCGGCGGCGGCGACATGCTCACCCGTGGTGGTCGTGTAATCCCGCGGCGCTCCGACGATCCCGACCTTCGGAATGGCATGCGAGACAGGTTCTTCGGGCTTGCTCAGCCCCATCCGCAGAGCGGCCTGTCGGCGTAGGGCGATGAGGGTGGGGACGTGAGCGGCGACAACATCGTTGGTCTCCGACCCGGTCAGCCCGAATTCGGCGGCGTCGAACAATGCGGCGGGCGCGCCCGCTCGAACGAACGTTCCGCGGAACTCGTGGTCGCCGAATGCGACTCGATCGACCTCTGCACCGGTGGGAAGCATCGTCACTCGATCCGAGGCCGGATCGGTGAAGGTCAATCCCACCGGGACGCCGAGAGCGGTGGTGCCGGGGACGGACGCGTCACCCTCGGCAGGAATGCGTCCGCCGGGGGTCGCGATCTCCGCCGCCAGAATTGCGCCGGTGTTCTCGTTGCGCATCCGGACCACGGTGACGTGGTCGTCCACGGCGACGAGACCCGTCTGCACTGCATAGAGGCCGATTGCCGTCGCACAGTTTCCGCAGTTGCTGCCCCACTCCACGGTGCGGTTCTCTATGGCGACTTGAGCGAAGAGATAGTCGACGTCGATACCGGGTGCACTCGAGCGTCGCACGATGGCGGCCTTGGAGGTGGTGGAACTGCCGCCACCCACCCCGTCGAGCTGACGCGGGTCACCGGAACCGAAGGCCGCGGTGAGGATATTGTCGAGACCGCCGGCGTCGGCGATGTACGGGTCGATGTCGACCGCGTTGAAGAGCCAGCACTTGCTGGTGCCTCCACGCATCCACGTTCCACGAAGAGTGAACATCTGGTGTGCCTTCCGATCAGGATCCGATGCTTCCACCCTGCGACAGAGGATGCTCAAGCACAATTACGAAATATGTTCATGCCGTGCAGCAATGCTTAACGCGTCTGCTCGATCAGAACAGGGCGGGAACGACGACCAGGATCAGCCAGCACAGGGCAGGCGCGATGGCCACGACGATTCCTGCATTGACCAACAGCTGGCGGTAGAAGCGCGGGCGCTCGATGTTCTGGGCGTTGGCCAGCACGAGCGCACCGTTGGTCGAGAAGGGCGAGACGTCGACGACGGTGGCCGAGATGGCCAGAGCAGCGACTACACCGACGACCGGCAGTGCACCGGTACCCAGCAGCGGCATGGCCAACGGGATGACGGCGGCCAGCAGCGCAGTGGAGGACGCGAACGCCGAGGTGACGCCGATGACGTAGCAGAGCACGATGGCCACGATGATCGGAGCGCCGATGGTGATCGCCATTTCGGCCAGGTGATCGATGGTGCCCACTTCTTGCAGGATCGAGATGTAGGTGACCATGCCGGCGACCAGCAGAACCGTCGACCAGCTGATGTCTGCAATAGCTTCGTTCTGCTTCTTCAGATCCGTGAACGCCAGGACTGCGCCGGCTCCGATGGCGATGAAGCTGATCGGCAGGTGCAGTACGAGAACGAGCACCAGAAGTGCGCCGATGAGGAACAGCGTCAGCTTCTGTACGAAGGTGACCGGGGCCGGTGCGTCGATCAGCGTGGTTGTTTTCGGACGAGTGAGAACCTGGGTGCTGCCGGCTGCCGAGCTACCACCTGCGGTGCCGCCGCCGGTGGGGACGGACGTCGAGATCGGCGATCCGCCTACCGGGCCACTGCCGGGCGCGGGGTTGGTGGAGCCGGTCGCGGTGTACTCGAAACCCTTCATACGGGCCAGGGCTGCGTAGCCGACAACCGTCAGCACCGAGAGCAGCAGGTTGATGCCGTAGCTGGCGAAGAACAGGGTCCATGGGTCGAGGGCTAGTCCGTTGTTCTCGACGATGTCGCGGACCAGAACGCCGGAGACCGAGATCGGGGAGAAGGCTCCTGCGTGGGCACCGTTGATCACCATGATGCCCATGACCAGCGGGCTCATGCCGGTGCGTGCTGCGAAGGCCATGGCTGCCGGGACGATCAGTGCGACCGCGGCGGGGCTGAAGGTGCCGAGCGCCGTCAGGACCGAGGCGACGAAGAAGAACACCCACGGAACCACCGTCACTCGGCCGTTGACCGCTCTGATGCAGCTGTTCACCAGCAGATCGATGGTGCCGTTGCGTTTGGCCATACCGAAGAAGTAGGTGACCCCGACGATGGTCAACACGATCGAGCTGGGGAACTCGTTCAGAATTTCCTTGTCGTCGAATCCCAGCGCGAAGTACCCGACCACAAAGGCACCGATGAAGCCGAGGATGCCGATGTTGATCGGAAAGAAGGTTGCGATCACGAACATCGCAACCAATGCGATGAGCGGGAGGATCTCGATGGAAGTCATGGGCGTCTTTCAGGTGGCTGGTAAGTGCTCGGTTACATCCGCACTCGAACGTTGTCCCTGTCACATTATTGACGCCTGCCTTTTAGGACAATATCGTTTTGCTACCTAGTCGTTTAGCTCAGCTGAAAGATATTCGCATGAACCACACGTTCGACGTCGTAACGCTGTTCCTTCTGCTCGATATCGCCGAGGCCGGCTCCCTGACCGCAGGTGCCGAACGGGCGAACATGACCCCGTCCGCGGCGTCCCAGCGCATCAGCAAACTCGAACACGGCATCAAACAGCCGGTCTTGACGCGACTGCCACGCGGCGTGCAACTCACCGAAGCCGGCGAAATCCTCACCAGCCGCGCTCGCCTGTTCAGACGGGAGATGCGGGCGGCGAGCGGCGACCTCGAAGCAATCCGAGGGCTCGAACGCGGTTCGGTTCGGCTCGGCTCGTTTCCCACGGTCAGTGCGTCGCTGCTCTCCGACGCACTGAAGGACTATCACTCGCGGTGGCCCGGCGTCGACGTCCGGGTTCGATCGGCGGTACGTCCGCAGCTGCTGGACATGCTGCATTCGAGCGAGATCGACCTGGCGCTGCTGTGGAGCTACGCCTGGACGGAGGAAGCAGAACGCTCACTGTCACTCGAGCCGCTGATGGAGGACCCGACCGTACTACTGCTGCCGATCGACGACGATCGATTGCAGCACGACGTCTCGCTGCACGATCTTCGTGACGCGCGATGGATCATCCGCAGCAACGATCACCCGGCCGCCGAAGTTCTCTATCGCAGTTGTCGGGTAGCAGGATTCGACCCCGACGTCGTGTACGAGGCCCACGACTATCAGGAAATCGAGGCCATGGTGGCTGCCGGTGTCGGCATCGCGATGGTTCCTGGGTTGTCGGTGATTCACCATCGACCCGACGTCACCACCATCGATTTCCCCGAAACGGATCGGGTACCGACGCGCGTCATCTACATCGCGTCCCTCGCTCGGCGCCAATACACCCCGGCGATGTACGCGATCTCGACCGCGTTGAGAGGAGCTGCAGAGCGAATTTCGGCTGCAGTTACAGCAATTCCCTGATGGCGTTCTCGAACCCGGTGACGTGTTCGAGCGTCAATTCCGCTGCGGTGTCGGCATCGCCGTCGATGATGGCCTGCAGCAGCACGACGTGTTCACGAACGTGGCCGGCGACGTTCGGCAGTCGGTCGAGGAACATGCACCAGATGCGGGTGGCATGCGCGTCGAGGCTGACCAGGATGTCTTCGAGGTGGGGATTCCCCGAGGCCCGATAGATTTCCCGATGCACGGCAACATCTTTGCGCAGCACCTCACGTGAATCGTCGGTGTCCTCGATACTCGCGATGGAGGCTGCGAGTTCCGCCAGCCGGTCTCGCGCTGCTCGGGTGGCCGTGCGCGCCGCTCGGGCCGAGGCCGCAGGCTCGAGTTGCTTGCGAATCTCCGAGATGTTGGCCAGATCGGTCATGTCGACGGCGGTGGCGAAGGTTCCGCGGCGAGGGTAAGCAACGACGAGTCGCTCACGCTCGAGTCGTTTGAGACCCTCACGAATCGGGGTTCGTCCCAGTCCCAATTGCTCGGCCAGGCGATCGTCGTTGATCGGTTCACCCGGACGGATTTCCAGCATGATCAGCTGCTCACGCACTATTTCGTAGGCTCGATCGGCATTGGTTCCGACAAACTGCGTTGCATCGATCACCGGCTGAACTTCGATCGTCATCTTGTCTACTCACTCCCGGTCGATGCCCCGCCCTTGACGGCTCTGGTTTGTGATCTTACTCTATTGGCATCTTGATATATCAGTTCCAGACCATTGATCTTCCAGAAGGGCGGCCATCTTGACGCAGGACTTCGCACCGACGGCGACGGCACCGCACCCGAGGGGCGTGACGAACCGTGTTCTCGCCGATCTCGATCCCGAGGTGCACCGCGCGATCAGTGCCGAGCTCGGCCGCCAGCAGAACACCCTGGAGATGATCGCGAGCGAGAACTTCGCACCACTGGCCGTCATGCAGGCGCAGGGTTCGGTACTGACGAACAAGTATGCCGAGGGCTACCCCGGCCGGCGCTACTACGGCGGTTGCGAAAACGTCGACGTCATCGAGCAACTCGCGATCGACCGCCTCAATTCCTTGTTCGGGTCGTCCTTCGCCAACGTGCAGCCGCACTCCGGTGCACAGGCCAATGCCGCTGCAATGGCGGCACTGCTGCAGCCCGGCGATTCGATTCTCGGTCTCGCACTCGCCCACGGCGGACACCTGACGCACGGTATGAAACTGAACTTCTCGGGCAAGCTCTACGACGTCTCCGCATACCACGTCCGTGAGCACGACCATCTCGTAGACATGGCCGAGGTGGAGCGCCTCGCCCACGAGCACCGCCCCAAGCTGATCATGGCCGGCTGGTCCGCATACCCTCGTCACCTCGACTTCGCCGAATTCCGCCGCATCGCAGACGAAGTCGGGGCCTACCTGATGGTGGACATGGCTCACTTCGCCGGTCTGGTCGCCGCCGGGCTCCACCCGTCACCCGTACCGCACGCCCACGTGGTCACCTCCACCACGCACAAGACTCTCGGCGGCCCACGCGGTGGTGTCATCATCACCAACGACGCCGCTCTGGCAAAGAAGTTCAACTCGTCGGTCTTCCCCGGCCAGCAGGGTGGCCCGCTGGAGCACGTGATCGCGGCAAAGGCAGTGTCGTTCAAACTCGCTGCCGAAGAGGACTTTCGGGAACGTCAGCAGCGCACCCTCGAAGGCGCGAAAATCCTGGCCGATCGACTGCTGACCGACGACGCAGCGGCCGCAGGCATCGACGTGGTCTCGGGCGGCACCGACGTCCATCTCGTTCTAGTGGACCTGCGCACGTCCGAACTGGACGGCAAGCAGGCCGAGGACAGACTGCATCACGTCGGAATCACCGTGAACCGCAATGCAGTTCCGTTCGATCCACGGCCACCCATGGTGAGCTCCGGCGTCCGCATCGGCACCCCGGCTCTCGCGACGCGCGGCCTGGACGCCACGGCGTTCGCCGAGGTATCCGACGTCATCGCCCACGCGTTGCGCCCCGACACCGACGACCGCGGCCTCGATGCCCTGCGCACCCGGGTCGAATCCGTTGCCGCGCAGTTCCCCCTCTACTCCGACCTGACGGAAGGCTACCGATGACCGCCCCCGCAACCCCACCGGGCGCACATCTGCCCGACCACCCGGACTTCCTGTGGCGCAACCCCGAGCCGAAGAAGTCCTACGACGTCGTGATCATCGGCGGCGGCGGACACGGCCTGGCCACCGCGCACTACCTCGCAAAGAACCACGGCATCACCAATGTGGCTGTGCTGGAGAAGGGATGGCTCGCCGGCGGCAACATGGCGCGCAACACCACCCTCATCCGCTCGAACTACCTGTGGGACGAGAGCGCGCGCATCTACGAGCACTCGCTGAAGCTGTGGGAGGGGCTCGCCGACGACCTCGACTACCCCATCCTGTTCAGCCAGCGCGGCGTCCTCAACCTCGCGCACAGCCTGCAGGACGTCCGCGACAGCGTGCGACGCGTCGAGGCCAACCGTCTCAACGGCATCGACGCTCAATGGGTCGATCCCGACGAGGTCAAGAAGCTGTGCCCAATCGTCAATATCTCCAGCGACATTCGCTACCCGGTGCTCGGTGCGACATACCAGCCGCGTGCCGGTATCGCCAAGCACGACTACGTCGCCTGGGGATTTGCCCGACGCGCCGACGCGGCCGGTATCGACATCATCCAGAACTGTGAGGTCACCGGCTTCACCACCGACGGCAATCGCGTCACCGGCGTCAAGACCACGCGCGGCGACATCGCCACCGGCCAGGTGGCACTGTGCGCGGCCGGGCACACCTCGACGCTCACGGACATGCTCGGCATCAAGACTCCACTGCAGAGCCACCCGCTGCAGGCGCTGGTCTCGGAACTGCTCGAGCCGGTGCATCCCACAGTCGTCATGTCGAATGCCGTGCACGTGTACGTCTCCCAGGCGCACAAGGGTGAACTGGTGATGGGCGCGGGCGTCGACTCCTACAACGGCTACGGCCAGCGCGGTGCCTTCCACATCATCGAACGGCAGATGGCAGCCGCGGTCGAGTTGTTCCCCGTGTTCGCTCGTGCGCACCTACTGCGCACGTGGGCCGGCATCGTCGACGTCTGTCCCGACGCCTCCCCCATCGTCGGACGCACGCCGTTCGACAACGTGTTCCTCAATTGCGGTTGGGGCACAGGCGGATTCAAGGCTACCCCCGGTGCCGGCTGGTGCCTGGCCGACACCATCGCCAACGACGAGGTGCACGAGTACATCGCGCCCTTCAGTCTGGACCGATTCGTCACCGGCGCGCTGGTGGACGAGCACGGTGCCGCAGGCGTGGCTCACTAGTCTCTCCGCCCGACCCACGCAGCACCCGAACGAGAAACTTGGAGTGGCAATGCAATTGATCGAATGCCCGTGGTGTGGGAGTCGAGAAGAGACCGAGTTCCACTACGGCGGCCAGGCGCACATCGCCTACCCCGAGGATCCCACGGCTCTGACCGACGAACAGTGGGCGCACTTCGTGTTCTTCCGCGACAACCCCAAGGGGCTGTTCGCGGAACGGTGGAGCCACAGCGCAGGGTGCAGGCGTTGGTTCAACGCCGTACGGGACACCGCCACCTACCGAATCCACAGTGTCTATCGCCTCGACGACCCGAAGCCGGTGAACCCATGACCGCATTCCGCACCGCATCCGGCGGCCGCATCGACCGCACGAGCACCTTCGAATTCACGTTCGGCGGCTCTGCCCTACAGGGCCACCCGGGCGACACGCTGGCATCTGCGTTGCTCGCCAACGGCATTCATCAGGTCACCACCAGCATCAAGCTCGGCAGGCCCCGTGGATTCACCGCAGCATGGGCCGAGGACACCGGCGGACTCGTACAGATCGAGGAGCCGTTTCCCGAGCCGATGCTGCTCGCCACGACGATCGAGCTGTACGACGGCCTGGTCGCCCGCGGCATCCCCGGACAGGGGCGTCTCGCCGAGATCTCCGACTCCGCCAAGTACGACGCGATGCACGCCCACGCGGACCTGTTGGTCGTCGGGGCAGGACCGGCCGGTCTGACGGCTGCACTGGTTGCTGCCCGCAGTGGCGCTCGCGTGGTCGTCGTCGACGATCAGAGCGAGTTCGGAGGCTCCCTGCTCGGCTCCGACGACGTCATCGACGGACGGCCAGCCCTGGAATGGGTTGCCGACGCGGTAGCCGAGCTGTCGACCTTCCCCGACGTGACCCTGCTGCGCCGCACCACCGCGTTCGGTTCCTACGACGACGGCTTCGTGCTCGCCCTCGAGCACCGCACTGATCACCTGGGCTTGGAAGCGCCTGCCGCGCTGAGCCGTCAGCGAGTCTGGCGTATTCGTTCACGTCATATTCTGGTAGCCACCGGTGCCCACGAACGCCCGGTCGTCTTCACCGACAACGACCGTCCCGGAATCATGTTGGCGCACAGCGCACGGACGTTCCTGCATCGCTACGGCGTGACGGTGGGAACCGAGGCCGTGGTCTTCACCACCAACGACAGCGCGTACAAGGCAGCCGTCGATCTGCACGACGCCGGGGTCCGCATCGCGAGCATCGTCGACGCCCGCTCCGCGGCACCGGAGCACTGGCTCGGCCTGTGCCGCGAACGCGGCATCGAGGTACGTACCGGCAGCGTCGTATCCGGCACCCGCGGCGACACCCGAGTCACCCATGCTTTGGTGACCGGTGCCGACGGTGCCACCGACACCGTGGCCTGCGACGTCCTTCTCGTCAGCGGTGGCTGGAACCCCGCGGTACACCTGTTCAGCCAGGCCCGCGGAAAGCTGCGCTACGACGGCACACTCGGAGCGTTCGTGCCGGCGGACGACGTCGAGGGCATCAGCGTCGCCGGATCGGCCTCCGGTGTGTTCGATCTGGCCGGCTGCATCGGGGGTGGCAGCTCGGCAGCAGCAGAAGCACTGGCCGGTCTCGGCTTCTCTGTCACCGAAACTCCCCTGTCAGCAGTCGATTCCGTGCCCAGCAGCGAGTCGCTGGTGCTGTGGCGGGTGCGCGACGACCTCGGAGCCGACAGCCAGTTCGTCGACGTCCAGCGTGATGCGACGGTGGCCGATCTGGTCCGCGCCGTCGGTGCAGGCATGTCCTCGATGGAACACATCAAGCGCTACACCACAATCGGCACCGCACACGATCAGGGCAAGACATCCGGTGTGGTGTCCTCGGGCATCGTGGCCGAACTGCTCGACAAGCCGGTGGAAAACCTCGGCACCACCACGTTCCGCCCGCCGTACGCCCCGGTGGCCTTTGCGGCGTTGGCCGGGCGCAATCGCGGCATGGCTTTCGACCCGGAACGCGTTACCGCAGTCCATGATTGGCATGTCGCACGCGGCGCGGTCTTCGAGGACGTCGGACAGTGGAAGCGGCCCCGCTACTACCCGATGCCCGGCGAGGAGATGCACGACGCCGTACTCCGCGAATGTGCGGCGGTCCGTGCGGGAGTCGGCATGCTCGACGGTTCGACCCTCGGCAAGATCGACGTGCAGGGTCCCGACGCGGGTGTGGTGCTCGACATGTTCTACACGAACATGATGAGCAACTTGAAGGTCGGCATGGTTCGGTACGGCGTGATGTGCGGTACCGACGGCATGGTCATCGACGACGGCACCGTGATGCGGCTGGCGGACGATCGATTCCAGGTGTTCACCACCACCGGCGGCGCAGCAGGAATGCTCGACTGGATGGAGGAATGGCTGCAGACCGAGTGGCCGCACCTCACGGTTCGGCTGACCTCGGTGACCGAGCAATGGGCCACGTTCCCCGTCGTCGGACCGCGGTCCCGCGATCTCGTCGGTGAGATCTTTCCCGAACTCGACGTCTCCAACGAGGCGTTCCCCTTCATGGCGTGGCGAGATGCCTCGATCGACGGTGTGCCGGTACGCGTGGCACGAATCAGCTTCTCCGGCGAACTCGCCTTCGAGGTGAACATCGATTCCTGGCACGCCCACGCACTGTGGTCACGGCTGATCGACGCGGGCGAGAAATACGGCATTACCCCGTACGGCACCGAGACCATGCACGTGCTGCGGGCCGAGAAGGGTTACCCGATCGTCGGCCAGGACACCGACGGCACCGTCACCCCGCAGGATCTCGGTATGAGCTGGGCGGTGTCGAAGAAGAAGCTCGACTTCATCGGAAAGCGCTCGTTCGACCGCGCCGAGAACCGGAACCCGTTGCGTAAGCAGTTCGTCGGCCTACTGCCCGTCGACCGGGAAACCGTCCTCCCCGAGGGCTCGCAGATCATCGAACACTCCGACAGTGGTGTCTTACCCGAACTACCGGTAGCCATGCTCGGCCACGTCACGTCGAGTTACGCCAGCGCAGAACTGGGCCGCCCGTTCGGGTTGGCCCTGCTCGAAGCCGGACGTGACCGACTCGGCGACATCCTGCACGTCCCGGTCGGCGACACCCTCGTCGCCGTCGAAGTCACCGGCTCCGTACTCGTCGACCCGGAAGGTAACCGCCGTGATGGCTGACCGACTCGCCGCCAGAAGCCCGCTCGCAGAGACAGTCCTGCCGGATTCGCCTGCTGTCCGGATCGTGGAGGAGCCGTTCCTCGCCGGTATCGACCTGTGGGTCGATCCGAACGGACCGGGCGGTGCCGCCGCCTCGGCCGCGCTCGGCACCGAACTCCCCGGCCCCGGCCGCGTCGCCGAGGGCACGAACACCACGGCCATCTGGCTCGGCCCGGAGGAGTGGCTGGTGATCGGAGCCGGCCTCGATCCAGTCGAACTCGAATTCCGTCTCGGTGCGGCGGTTCGCGAGCATCGGGGTGCGGCAACGGACGTGTCCGCGCAGCGAACCTGTCTGCGGCTCAGTGGTTCCCGAGCCCGCGAGGTGTTGGCGAAGGGATGCTCGATCGATCTGCACCCCCGCGTCTTCCCGGCAGGCTCGACGGTCCAGACGATGCTGTCGATGGCAGGCATGATCCTCATCGCCTGCGACGACACGGGAACGGACTACCGCATCCTCGTGCGCTCGTCGTTCGCACGCTATCTCGCAACCTGGCTGACCGACGCGGCCGAGGAATACACCGACGTCTGATCGTCCCGTTGGACTCGCGCGAGAAAAGGTGGCCGTAGTGCTCACGACCGTCTCCATCGCAACACGGGCAGCCGATGCCCGCGATCGACTGCTGACCCGGCTGACGACCTCACACCCCGTGGTCTGCGGGATCGTCAACGTCACCCCGGATTCGTTCTCCGACGGAGGGATGTTTCTGGACACCGATCGTGCTGTGGCGCATGCACTGTCGATGGTCGACGAGGGAGCCGAGCTGCTCGACATCGGCGGCGAATCGACCCGGCCCGGGGCAATCCCACCCACCGTCGACGAGGAGATCGCCCGCGTCGTCCCGGTGATCGAGGCCCTGTCCAGGCGTACGTCGACTCCGCTGTCGGTCGACACCTCACGTCCCGAGGTGATGCGGGAAGCGGTGCGCGCAGGGGCCAGCCTCATCAACGATGTTCGTGCTCTTCGTCTTCCGGGGGCACTCGACGCCGCAGCCGAGCTGGACGTTGCCGTGTGCCTGACGCACATGCTGGGCGAGCCGTCGACGATGCAGCATTCCCCTCGCTACCGCGACGTCACTGCAGAGGTGTGCGAGTTTCTCGAAGACCGGGCTGCCGAATGCATCCGAGCCGGGATTCCGGCGTACCGCCTTCTGGTAGATCCGGGGTTCGGATTCGGCAAGACCCTCGAGCACAATCTGAAACTGCTCCATGGCCTTCGGGCGTTGCACTCGACTGGCAGGCCGATCATGGCGGGCGTGTCCCGCAAAGGCATGATCGGTGCCATCACCGGAAGAGATGTCGACGACCGGCTCGCCGGATCACTCGCTGCCGCATTCGTCGCGGCCCAGAACGGGGCGTCACTCCTCCGGGTGCACGACGTCGCCGCCACCGTCGACGCACTGGCCGTACTGCGGGCACTGCGTTCACTCGACTCGATTCCAGATCGATCCACGAAGAATGCCGAGGCCACCTCATGACCGCATCCCTCTCCTCCGCCCGCCGGCTCTTCAGCGCCGAGCACGGCTGGATGGCCGTCGACCCGTTCGGCTCACCCGCTCAGACTCCGAGCCGAGTGGGTGTGACGCCGGACGCCTTGGGCGGCGCGTCCGACATTCTCGGCGTCGACCTTCCGTCGGTTCGTACCGTACTCACCGCAGGTGAGGCGTGCGGCACCATCCGCACGTCCACCGGCTCGGTCACGGTGTTCGCGCCGGCGAGCGGCTTGGTCACGATCGTCAATCCCGTTGTACAGGAGGATCCCTCGATCGTAGCCCGCGATCCGCTCGGTGCCGGCTGGCTGTTCGCCGTGCTGACCCCCGCAGCCGCGTCATTCGAGGATCTCACCGCGCGCGAGCCCACCGACGCAGTGGGGACGACCTCATGACCATCAGTGTGTTCGACCTCTTCTCCATCGGAGTCGGCCCCTCGAGTTCGCATACCGTCGGGCCGATGCGTGCGGCCGCTCGATTCGTCGACGATCTGCGCACGATGTCTGCCTTCGACGAGGTTCGAGACGTCACGGTGGACCTGTACGGCTCGTTGGCCGCGACCGGAGCCGGCCACGGCACCATGACCGCCGTACTGCTGGGGCTGGAAGGTTTTGCGCCCGAGAGCATCACGACCGAGGTGATGGAAGAACGGCAGGCATCGATGGCGGCCACCCGCCGAATCGTCTTCGGTGGTCACCGCGAGATCGACCTGGCGGTCGACGACATCGTGTTGCGCCCGTTGACGGTCTTGCCGTTCCACCCCAACGGAATGAAACTGACTGCCCACGCGGAAGATTCGACCGAACTGCACTCCGAGACCTACTTCTCCGTCGGTGGCGGCTTCGTGGTGACCGAGGCCGAGAGCGTCGAGGCTGTTACACCCCTTGGCTCTGCGAACGGGTTCGCGTCGGCGAAGGAACTGCTCCAGCTCTGTGAACGTCGACGCTGCAGCATCAGTGACGTCATGACCGAGGTCGAACTCGAACGCCGCACGCTCGACGAGATCAGGGACGGTCTGCTGAACATCCGCGACGTGATGGTCGAGTGCGAGGTTCGCGGTATCTCCCGCGACGGCTATCTCCCCGGCGCTTTGGGAGTTCGGCGTCGAGCACGGGACTGGTTCCTGCGGCTCGATGCCGAGGATCCCCACCGCTCGAGCGAATTCGCCGAGGACTGGGTGAATCTCGTGGCCCTCGCGGTCAACGAGGAGAACGCGTCCGGCGGTCGTATCGTCACAGCACCCACCAACGGCGCGGCGGGCATCATCCCGGCCGTACTGCACTACGCGACCCGCTACACCGCCGCAGGGATCGCCGATCCCGACGGCAGCACGGTGCGTTTTCTGCTCACCGCCGGCGCGATCGGATCGCTCTATAAGGAGATGGCGTCGATCTCCGGTGCCGAAGTGGGCTGCCAGGGCGAGGTGGGTTCGGCGGCGTCGATGGCCGCAGCCGGTCTGGCCGAGGTACTGGGCGGCACCCCCGAACAGGTGGAGAACGCCGCCGAGATCGCGATGGAGCACAGCCTCGGCCTGACGTGCGACCCCATCGGCGGGCTGGTGCAGATTCCGTGCATCGAACGTAACGCCATCTCGGCAGGCAAGGCCATCAACGCCGCTCGGATGGCATTGCGCGGCAACGGTACTCATCGAGTAAGTCTAGATCAGGTGATCGAGACGATGCGCTCCACCGGGGCCGACATGCACTCGAAGTACAAGGAGACCTCCAGCGGTGGTCTCGCGATCAACGTGCCGGTCAACTTCGTCGAGTGTTAGAGCGTGGAGTGCTAACGGGAGACCTCACACCCTTTTTGGAAGGTGCGCGCGTGTTCTCCGCACAGAGAACCAGCGCGCACCCGGCAAAAAGGGTGTGAGGTTCTCCTGGACCACCGCAACAACGAGGGGCCCGTACCGAATCGGTACGGGCCCCTCGTGTGTCCGGCTCAGCTGAAGATCACCGTCCGGTGTCCGTGCAGCAGAACGCGATTCTCGCAGTGCCAACGCACGGCCCGCGACAGTGCGAGTGCCTCGGCGTCCTGTCCGACGGTGGCCAGACGAGACGGGTCGTGGGTGTGGTCGATGCGAATGACCTGCTGCTCGATGATCGGGCCCTCGTCGAGATCGGGAGTGACGTAGTGCGCCGTCGCCCCGACCTGCTTGACGCCCCGATCAAATGCCTGGTGGTAGGGCTTCGCGCCCTTGAAGCCGGGCAGGAAGGAGTGGTGGATGTTGATTGCTTTGCCGTGCAACGCTCGACACGTCTCGTCGGAGAGCACCTGCATGTAGCGGGCCAGCACCACCAGGTCCACCTCGTACTCGGCGACGAGGTCCAGCAGGCGCTGCTCGGCCTCGGCCTTGGTACCCGGGGTGACGGGAACGTGGATGAACGGCAGCCCGGCAGCCTCGGCCATCGGCCGGAGCACCTCGTGGTTGCTCACCACGGCCACCAGTTCTCCGCCGAGGTTCTGTGAGCGCCACCGGAAGATGAGGTCGTTGAGGCAGTGCCCCATCTTCGAGACCATGACGAGCACGCGCGGCTGACTGCACCCGTTGAACGTGTACATCATCGAGAATCGCTCGGCGACTTCGCGGAAGCTCTCGGTCAGCTTCTCGATATCGGTGGTGCCGCTGGCCACGAACGAGGTGCGCAGGAAGAACGACCCGTCCGTCGAGTCGTCGAATTGTTGATGTTCGGCGATGTCGCAGTCGTTGTCGAACAGGAACGCACTGACGGCCCGGACGATGCCCGGCCGCTGTCCGCAGCTGAGCGTGAGGGTGAAGTTCTCGGTCATCGAATCTCCTGGTACTGGTGGGTCGTCAGCTGCGGATCTTGGCCATCTCGGGGTCGACGAGGGGCTCGGCCACGACGGTGGCGGATACGAGCCGATCGAAGTAGCGAATCTGTACTGCTGCACCGGGTTCGGAGCTGGTGGCCGGCACCCAGGCGTAGGCGATCGGCGCACCGACGGTATGCCCGAACGAGGCGCTGGTGACGTAGCCGGCAGGTTCACCGTCGACCAGGACGGGCTCGTGGCCGAGGACCACCGACGTGCCGTCGTCGATCTTCAGGCAGACGAGCTTCTTGGAGACGGTGTCGTCGGACATCTCGAGCACGGCGTCGCGGCCCCGGAATTCGCCCTTGGCCGGGCGCACCGCGAAGCCGAGTCCTGCCTCGTAGGGGTTGTGCTCGGTGGTCATGTCCGAGCCCCACGATCGGTAGCCCTTCTCCATGCGCAGGCTGTTGAACGCAGCGCGCCCACCGGCGATGATCCCGAACTCGGAACCGGCCTGCCACAACATGTCCCACAGGCGCTGGCCGTAATCGGCGGTGGTGTACAGCTCCCACCCGAGCTCGCCCACGTACGACAACCGCATCGCGGTGACGGGGACTCCCCCGATGCGAACCTGCTTGCAGCGGAAGTACTTGAAGTTCTCGTTGGAGAAGTCGTCCTGAGTCAGCTTCTCGACGACCTCGCGGGCATGTGGACCCCACAGGCCGATGCAGCACGTGGAGCCGGTGATGTCGTCGACGGTGACACTGCCGTCACTGGGTGCTTCACGGCGCAGGTAATCGAAGTCGAGGTTGCCGTTGGCACCCACCTGGAATTCGTGGGCGGACAACCGCGCGACGGTGAGATCGCTTCGGACGCCGCCCTTGTCGTCGAGGGCCAGCGTGTAGGTGACCGCCCCGACGGACTTGTCCATCTTGCCGGACGTCAATCCTTCCAACAGGGCCAGCGCACCGGGGCCGCGCACGCGCAGCCGCTTGAGCGGGGTCATGTCGTACATGGCCACGGAGGTACGGGTCTTCCAGGCCTCGGCTGCGGCGATGGGCGAATGGAACATCGATGCCCACTCGTCGCGCTTCGGCGGCTGCCACTCGGCGGGAAGTTGTTGCACCAGATCGGCATTGGACTCGTACCAGTGCGGCCGCTCCCAACCGCCGCCTTCGAGGAACACGGCACCGAGCTGATGCTGCCGCGCGTTGAAGGGACTGACCCGAACATCACGCGGGGACATCCGCGGCTGCGAGGGATGCAGGACGTCGTAGATCTCGACGAAGTTCTGCTGCGAGGTTTCGCTGACGTAGGCGGGATCCAGCTGGAAATCCTCGAAGCGGTTGACGTCACATCCGTGCAGTTCCACCTCGGAGCGTCCGTCGACCAGCAGCTGTGCGATGGCCCGGCCGACGCCGGCCGAGTGCGTGACCCAGACGGCCTCGGCGATCCAGAAGCCCTTGACGTCCGGGGACTCGCCGAGCAACGGTCCACCGTCCGGTGTGAACGAGAAAACTCCGTTGAATGCGTGATCGATCTTCGCGGTCTCGAGGCAGGGCAACAGCAGCTTGGACTGCTCCCACGACGGGGCGAAATCCTCCTGCGTGAAGTCCAGCATGGACGGCATGGCGTCGTCGGACACACCGTCTCCGCCGGGCAGGGTCTTGGTGTCGACGGGCATCGGCCGGTGTGCGTAGCTTCCGATACCGAGACGGTCGACGTGCTCGCGGAAGTACAGGTCCTGATCCTGGTGACGAAGAATGGGCATACCGGCCTCGGCCGCTTCGGTGTTGCGTCCCACCAGTTCCGGGATCTGGTCGGTCTTGGCGTACTGGTGAGCCAGGGGCAGCAGCGGCACCTTCATGCCGACCAGTTCACCCACATCGGGGCCCCAGAAGCCGGCGCAGGACACCACGATGTCGGCCTCGATGACGCCCTGATCGGTCGCCACACCGGTGACTCGGCCGCCGGTCTGTTCGATACCGATGACCTTGGTGGAACCGCGGAAGACTGCTCCGCGCGATTCTGCGCGACGGGTCAGTGCCACCACGGCGCGCGACGCTTTGGCGAGGCCGTCGGTCTCGACGTACAGACCGCCGAGAACACGCGAACGGTCGATCAGCGGATGCAGTTTGGCACATTCGGATGGGTCGATAACCGATCCTTCGATTCCCCAGGATGTGGCCCACCCCTGCTTGCGATGCAGGTCCGCCAGTCGCTCCTCGGTGGTCGCCACTTCGAGACCGCCGAGCTGGTTGAAGCACCATTGCCCGTCCACTTCCAGGCCCATGAACTTCTCTACCGTGTACCGGGCGAGTTCGGTCATCGTCTTGGATGCATTGGTCTGGAACACCAGACCCGGTGCGTGCGAGGTGGATCCACCCGTGAGAGGGAGTGGCCCCTGATCCAGCACGGTGATGCGATCCCAACCGCGTGCGGTGAGCTCGTCGGCCACGTTGGTACCGACAATGCCGGCGCCGATGATGACAACTCTCGGTGAACCCATGGTGGTCCTTCCGTATCGGGGTGGAGAGATGGAGCTCGGCCGAGATGATCCACAGCCTGCACGACAACTAACCAGAGATTGATATATCAAGAGTATGGGCAGGGATGGATGTGGTCAACCCCCGAAATACCGATGGTGCGGGACGCATAGTTTCACGTCCCGCACCATCGCTCACTTCACTTGCCGGCCTTGACTTTCGGCGGGGCCTTCGGGTTCTTGACGATGAACGGATCGTTGGTGACGTCCTTGTAGAGCGAGACACACGTTCCGATCATCACCAGCACGAACGGTGCCGCCACGATGATGGTCATCGTCTGCAGTCCGCTCAGAGCGTCCGATCCTCCCGTCCACAGCATCAGGATCGCGATGCCGCCGGTGACCAATCCCCAGAAGGCGACGACACCGCGTGACGGATCCAAAGTGCCGCGCTGAGACAGGGTTCCCATCACGATCGACGCCGCATCGGCACCACTGACGAAGAAGATGCCCACCAACACCATCACCAGCACCGACGAAATGCCGGCCAACGGAAACTGATCGAGAACCGCGAACAATTGCGATTCCGGTTTACCGAGGGCCACCAAATCCTCGGTTCCCGTCTGCTGCTGCCCGATTGCCGCTCCACCGAAGATCGAGAACCAGACGAGGCTCACCGACGTCGGAATGAGAATGACGCCGATGACGAACTGGCGGATGGTGCGGCCACGACTGATGCGAGCGAGGAACATACCGACGAAGGGGGTCCACGAGATCCACCACGCCCAGTAGAAGATGGTCCAGGACGAGAGCCAGGACTCCGTCTCGGGTCCACCGGACGCCGCCGAACGCGCCGACATTCCGGCGATGTGTGCCGCGTAGTCACCGAGAGTGGTGGGCAACAGGTTCAGGATCAGCACCGTGGGTCCTGCGACGAACACGAACACCGCAAGCACGAGGGCCAACACCATGTTGATGTTCGACAGCCACTGAATTCCCTTGGACACTCCGGACACTGCCGAGGCCACGAACGCGAGCGTCAGAATGGCGACGACAGCCACGAGCAGAAGCGTCCCGGCTTGGTTGACCCAGCCGAGAACCTCTATACCCGAACCGATCTGGAGTGCACCGAGTCCGAGCGAGGCAGCAGTACCGAACATGGTGGCAAAGATCGCCAGGATGTCGATGACCTTACCGATGGGGCCCTCGGCGCGACGGCCGATCAACGGAATGAACGACGAGCTGATGAGCTGCTTGCGGCCCATCCGGTAGGTGCCGTAGGCAATGGACAATCCGACCACCGCGTACATCGACCACGGGTGCAATCCCCAGTGGAAGATGGCCGTCGACAGTGCCGTTCCCACAGTCGAATCGGTGATTCCGGGCGGCGGAGTAACGAAGTGGGTGAGCGGCTCGGCCACTCCCCAGAAGATCAGGCCGATTCCCATGCCGGCGCTGAACATCATCGCGATCCAGCTGACGGTATTGAATTCGGGCTTCTCGCCGTCTTTGCCGAGCGGAATCTTTCCGTACCGACTGAGCGCGAGCCAGATCGCGAAGATCACGAACCCGGTGGCCGAGAAGATGAAGAGCCAGCCGATATTCGTCACTACCCAGTCGAGTACCGACGCATTGACGGACTTCATGTTCTCTTTGCCGAGAACACCCCACACGAGGATTGCGATCACGATCGCGGCGGTGATACCGAACACCACCTTGTCGGTGCGCGGCTTGCCCTCCTCTCCGTGGTGGTAGACCTCGAGAGGACCGTAATGATGAGGTTCGTGTTTATCGGAAGCGGCGACCCGAGTCTTGTCGCTCCGGGGTTTGCTGTTCGTTGTCACATCGTTCTCCCTCCGGCTCTCGCCGAATAGGTATGTCGCCCGTGCACGCAGCGTGGATGGTCGGAAAGATGCGCGACGCGTTGCTCTCTGCGCAACTTCGATTTGCCTGAACTCGAACAAGACTGAGCCGACCCGACGGCTATGTCAAGAGATAGCACGGCACATCGATCGGTTCGACACGGTACTTACTGTCCACAAATAGGCTTTCAGCTGCAGATATCCGAGCGTGCGCGCGCGACCAGGCCGGAATTCGATACTCGCATTTAACATTCGATACTGTCCGGTAACTGATATATTAACTCGATTCCAACATCCGCAGTTGCACCGATTGCCGCTGCTCGATCAGATCTCAGGAGCATCAACCATGCCGCAGCAGGTCCGCGCCGTCGTCGCCAAGAGCAAGGGCGCACCCGTCTCGATCGAGACGATCACCATTCCCGACCCCGGCCCGAACGAGGTCGTGGTGAAGATTCAGGCGTGCGGGGTGTGCCACACCGACCTGCATTACCGCGAGGGCGGCATCAACGACGAGTTCCCGTTCCTGCTCGGACACGAAGCCGCCGGCATCGTCGAGACCATCGGAGATCGCGTCGAGCACGTCGAGGTCGGCGACTTCGTCGTCCTGAACTGGCGCGCGGTCTGCGGGGAATGCCGGGCCTGCAAACGCGGCACCCCCTGGTACTGCTTCGACACCCACAACGCCGCCCAGAAGATGACCCTCGACGACGGCACCGAACTGACCCCGGCGTTGGGGATCGGCGCGTTCGCCGAGAAGACCCTCGTCCACGAAGGCCAGTGCACCAAGGTCGCCGCCGACGCCGATCCCGCCGTCGTCGGACTGCTCGGCTGCGGGGTGATGGCCGGGCTCGGGGCCGCGATGAACACCGGCCACGTCTCCCGCGGGGATTCGGTGGCGGTGATCGGCTGCGGCGGTGTCGGTGACGCCGCGATCGCCGGAGCGCGCCTGGCCGGGGCGTCGACGATCATCGCCGTCGACCGCGACAAAGGAAAACTCGACTGGGCTCTCGACCTCGGTGCCACCCACACCGTCGACGCCTCCGCCGTCGACGCGGTCGAGGCCATTCAGGAGTTGACCGGCGGGTTCGGTGCCGATGTCGTCATCGACGCCGTCGGCCGACCGGAAACGTGGAAGCAGGCCTTCTACGCCCGTGATCTGGCCGGCACCGTGGTCCTCGTCGGGGTGCCGACCCCGGAGATGACCCTCGAGATGCCGCTCATCGATTTCTTCTCCCGCGGCGGATCGCTGAAGTCGTCCTGGTACGGCGACTGCCTGCCCGAGCGCGACTTCCCGCAGTTGGTGGATCTGTACCAGCAGGGCCGGTTGCCGCTCGAGAAGTTCGTCTCCGAACGCATCGGCATCGACGACGTCGAGGCCGCGTTCGACAAGATGCATCAGGGCACCGTGCTGCGTTCGGTCGTGGTCCTGTGAGTCTGATCGGCAACGACGCACCACACCTCGAATAATGGATTGCTCGCGCCAGCCGAGCCCGCTGATATACCAAGAAACGATTTCTGTACTCATCGGTAGCGGACACTCGGTGCTGCGCACAGGCTTATCGGCCCTCCGTGCACCGCGGGACGGCGGTCGAACCTCACCGCAAGATCGAGTCCTTGCACGCGCTAAACACCTGTTCAGCTGGTCCAAACTACGGTTTTGTCCGAATCGAGTTACGTCATGTTTCGCGGGGGTGAAAAGTGCCGCCACCTATTGACACGATCTCGTGTCGATGTTCACACTGTTGTTGCGGGAAGTAAGACGTGTTCCGCATAGCGATACAGAAAGGATCCGAATGCTCAAGGTGTGTCCCTTGGCCGACCTTCCGGGCGGCGAAGCTGTGCGCGTCGACACCACCCCTCCCGTCGCGGTGTTCCACACCGAGGACGGTGAGCTGTTCGCGATCGATGACACCTGTACGCATCAGGACGCGTCGCTCGCGGACGGATGGCTGGAAGGGTGCGCGGTCGAATGCCCGCTGCACGCGTCCACCTTCGACCTGCGCACCGGTGCCGTCGACGCGCCCCCTGCGAAACTGCCGGTTCGCACTCACACCGTCGTCGTCGACGACGGCGTGATCTACGTCGAGCTCAGCACCGCTGCCCCCAACCTTCCTCCCGACGTCCGTAGCCGCCTGGCCGCCGAGGGACATTCATGAAGAGCGTCACCATCGTCGGAGCTTCTCTGGCCGGCCTCTGCTCGGCGCGCGCCCTGCGGGCGGCCGGGTTCGACGGCTCGGTCACCGTCGTCGGTGCGGAGAGCCACCGCCCGTACGACCGTCCTCCCCTGTCGAAGGAGTACCTCGCCGGCGACGTGGACGCGAGCACGCTCGCACTCGAGCCCGACGACGAGAACCTCGACGCCACCTGGATTCTGGGACATAGCGCCACCGCGCTCGATCCATCGCGTCGCACCGTCACCCTCGACGACGGTTCCGAGCTGACCTCCGACGGCGTCGTCCTCGCTACCGGCTCGCGCGCGCGATCACTTCCCGGCACCGATCACCTCGCCGGTGTGCACGTGTTGCGTACGATCGACGACGCCGACCGGCTGCGCGCAGAACTCGCGCCGGGCGCGCGTCTGGTCGTCATCGGAGCCGGCTTCATCGGAGCCGAAGTAGCCTCCACTGCAAGGAAACTGGGACTCGACGTCACCGTCGTCGAAGCCGCCCCGTCACCGCTCGCCGGGCCGCTCGGCGCACGACTCGGTAGCGCGGTGGGCAACCTGCACCGCGACAACGGCACCACCTTGATCTGCGGAATCGCCGTCGACGGCCTGACCGGAACCGACCGAGTGACAGGCGTTCGGCTCGCGGACGGCCGAATTCTCGACGCCGACGTCGTGGTCGTCGGTATCGGCGGGATCCCGAACATCGATTGGCTCGGCACCAGCGGACTCGCTCTCGGCAACGGAATCCTGTGTGACGGCGGCGGCGCGACGGCCGTGCCCGGAGTGGTTGCCGTCGGCGACTGCGCTGCATGGCTCGATTCGACCGGTGCCCATCGGCGCGTCGAGCATTGGGCCGGGGCATCCGAACGGCCCACCGTCGCAGTGGCCACCCTGCTTTCGGGTAGTTACGGCGGCCAACACGTCAAGCCTCCGTACTTCTGGTCCGACCAGTACGGGTCACGTATTCAGTTCGCCGGCACCGCCGGACCGGACAGTGAATGCACCATCGAAGAGGGTTCTCCCGAGCTCGGGAGCTTCCTCGCCGTGTACCGAGCCGATGGACTCCCGGTCGGCGTACTCGGTGTCAATCAGGTTCGGTTGTTCACCCGCTGGCGGCGTCAGCTCTCGGCTCCCGTCCGAGCGGTCTGACCACACCCAGGCTGCTGTTCCACCCGTCGTATTCCACTATCCCAGTTGACGTCTCGTCACCGATCCACAAGATCGGCCACGTACGGAGGACCCCTTGACCACCATTCCCGACACCACGCCGCCCGCAACGTCCCTTCCCCTGCCCGAGAGTCTGATCTCCACGCTCCCCGGTCGCTATTACACCGACCCGGCCATCTTCGAGCTTGAGCAGGAGAAGATCTTCGAGGAGCTGTGGATCTGCGCTGTCCGTGCCGCGGATCTGGACAAGCCCGGTGCCTTCCGTACCGTGCAGATCGGCCGCGAAAGCGTCATCGTCACGCGCACCCGAACCGGTGCAATCAAGGCCTACCTGAACGTGTGTGCCCACCGCGGCGCGCGAATCTGCATGGAAGACAAGGGCGAGGTCAAGCGATCGTTCCAGTGTCCGTACCACGCGTGGACGTACGACCTCGACGGAAAGCTCATCGCCGCACCGAATCTCACCAAGATGCCCGACATCGACCGGGTTCGCTACGGCCTGTCGTCGGTATCCGTCGAGGAATGGCTCGGATACGTCTGGGTCAATCTCAGCGAGAATCCTGCGTCGTTCGACACTACTGTGGTGCAGGACATCCGCGACCGACTCGGTGACGTCGAGTCGATCGATCGCTACAAGATCGAAGACCTCGGTCTCGGCAGGCGTGTGAGCTACGACGTCAAGGCCAACTGGAAGCTCATCATCGAGAACTTCATGGAGTGCTACCACTGCGCCACCATTCACCCCGAGCTGACCGAGGTTCTACCGGAATTCGCCGACGGCTATGCCGCCCAGTACTACGTCGGCCACGGAGCCGAATTCGGTGAATCGGTGCAAGGATTCACCCTCGACGGCACCGCAGGACACGACGCCATTCCTGGCATCTCACCCGAGCAGGACCGTCGCTACTACGCCATCACCGTCCGACCGCAGGTGTTCGTCAACCTCGTCCCGGATCACGTGATCATCCACCGGATGTATCCGCTCGCCGCCGATCACACTCTGGTCGAATGCGATTGGCTGTATCTGCCCGGTGTCCTTGCTTCGGGACGGGACCTGCAGAAATCGGTCGAGCTGTTCCACCGCGTCAACCTGCAGGACTTCGAGGCGTGTGAGCGATGCCAACCTGCCATGAGTTCGCGCAAGTACCGCGACGGCGGAGTGCTGGTGGGCAGCGAACACCACATCGGCATCTTCCACGACTGGCTGAAAGACCGCATCGAGTCCTGACCGAAACTTGCCCCGCTCTCGGTGCCGATAGGATCGGTGACCATGAGTGTCGAGGTCGCGTCGTCCAACACCCCCGAATCGTCGGGGGTGGCGGGCGAACCGGGGGCGACCATGGCGGACGTCGCCTACTCGGCCATCCGCGACAAGCTCGTCATGCTGGCCATCAAGCCGGGTGAAGCCGTCGTCGAATCGGCGTTGTCCGCCGAACTGGGCGTCGGACGCACTCCGGTGCGGGAAGCGCTGAAGCGGCTCGAATACGAGCGTCTGGTCATTTCGCACGCCCGCCGTGGCACCTTCGCAACCTCTATCGACGTCGCCGACCTGGGCGACATCTCCGAGATTCGTCAGCGCCTCGAACCGTTGGCCGCCTCCAAGGCCGCCACCGCGGCAACGGCGACCCAACGTCAAGTTCTGTTGGGCATGGCCGACCGCACCGAGGGGTTCGAGGCGACACCGCCGAGCCAACACGACTTGATCAACTGGGACGCCGAGGTACACCGCACCGTATATCGGCTGGCGGCGAACCCGGTTCTCGAAGATGCCTTGATTCGCTACAACAATTTGGCCACACGGATCTTCTGGTTGTTCATGGATCGACTGCCCCCGCTCGCCGATCACGTGGGTACCCACACCGCGCTGCTCCGGGCGATCGCGGCCGGAGATGCCGAGGAAGCAGCAACGATTGCCCGCGCCCATGTGACCGAGTTCGACGACGCGGTTCGCGCCGTCATCTAGGCGTCCGTGCCCGAGGGGCGTCCCACCAGGTAGGTGTCCGGTTCCGTATAGTCCAAAGAGTGTCCAGCGACGATTCGACCCGTGCCTCGGAGGGTGGCGTCCAATCTGTCGACCGCGCTTTTCGGGTGCTCGAGGTCGTGGCCCGGCTCGGGGAAGCCGGCGTCAGCGCCATCGCCACCGAGATCGGTGTGCACAAGTCCACGGTATCGAGGCTGCTCGCGTCGCTCGAAGAACACGACATGGTGATGCAGACGCACAATCGCGGTAAATACCGGCTCAGCCTCGGAGTGCTGCGGCTCGCCGCCGCCGTACCCGAACGCCTGGAGATCACCGAGTACGGCCATGCCGTCTGCGAACGCCTGGCCGGCAAGCTCGGTGAGACAGTGAATATCGCTGTGCTGCGGGCCAATACGGCCATCCATCTGGATCAGGCTCGCGGTCCCAGTTCGGTCGGCACTCACAACTGGATCGGGGAACAGACTCCCCTGCACGCCACCGCAAGCGGCAAGGTGTTGCTCGCCGCGCTGGACACCGACACCCGTAAGGCGGTCGTCGATTCGCTCGACCTGAGCCGCTACACCGAGCACACCCTCACCACCAAGGCCGGTCTGACGGCCGAACTCGACGCCGCTGCATCCCTGGGGTATGCGGTGGTCGTCGAAGAGTACGAGACCGGACTCAATGCCATCGCAGCTCCGGTTCTCGACTACACCGGCAAAACGACGGCGGCGCTGAGCGTCTCCGGTCCGGTGTATCGCTTCGACGAAACTCGAATGCGAGCCATAGTCCCGGACGTGCTCGCCGCTACCGCCGAGATCAGCGAGAAGATGGGCTACCGCGAGTCCTTCATTCCCTCTGCCTGAGCGACTTCGGCACACTCCACCACGTTCGTCAGCAACATGGCCCGCGTCATCGGGCCGACGCCACCTGTTGCACCACTGAGCCGCCCCGCGATCTGCTCGACGCCGGGGTGCACGTCACCGAGAATGCCCTCGACGGTGCGGGTGATTCCCACCGACAGCACCGTTGCCCCGGCACTGATCCAATCCGGTTGCACCAGATGCGCAACACCCGCGGCGGCGATGACAACATCGGCGGCCCGAGTGTGCGCGGCGGTGTCCACGGTTGCTTCGTGGCACATCGTGACCGTCGCGTGTTCGCTCCGCCGGGTGAGCATCAACCCGAGCGGGCGGCCGACCGTGATGCCGCACCCGATGATGCAGAAGCGTGCGCCGGTGATCGGAACATCATGGTGGCGAAGCAGTTCCAATATTCCGCGCGGCGTGCACGGCAACGGCCCGTCCATGCCGAGCACGAGCCGACCCAGATTGGTCGGATGCAGTCCGTCGGCGTCCTTGCGTGGATCGATCAGTTCGATCACCCGGTGGGTATCGATGTGCGGGGGAAGTGGCAACTGGACGATGAAACCAGTGCACTCGGGGTCGCCGTTGAGCGCGCGCACTGCGTCTTCGATCTTGTGCTGGCTCGCGGTCGCAGGCAACCGCACCTGAATCGAATGCAGCCCTACTTCGGCACAGTCGCGATGCTTGGCCGCGACGTAGGAACGACTACCTGGATCGTCACCCACCAGAATCGTGCCGAGACCGGGTCGGATTCCCCGTTGCAGGAGGAGGTCGACTCGGTGTCGCAGATCGTCCTTGACGATCGCGCTGACGGCCGTCCCGTCGATCTTGAGCGCTGTGGTCATACTGTGGTTCCTCGGTTCGGCCGGCCGCTGTAGAGCTGATATATCAACTGTCGGTCAGGGTACGGTGAGTCGCAGGGACCGGTCAAGAGGCGCCATATGGGAGGGTCGAGACATGGAGCCCCTGCAGCCGATGCGGCCGGTCGACGTGCAACGTGACGAGCGCGAGGCTGCACCTCGATGGAAGGTGTGGGGTGCGCGCATCGTCCTTGTAGGACTTGTTCTGACCGCGATTCTGTTCGAGGACGGACAGTCATGGATGGTCGTCGCAGGGATATGCACCACAGCGATAGGCGCGGCGCTGACCGTTGCGTCGACAAGGCGAACGCTGCGCGAGAACGCTGGTCACAGAATTCCATGGAACGGTCGGCCACCGATCGAACCCCGGCAAGTAGACCTATTGGCGCCCTTCGGATTTCCGATGGCCGTCTTCGGCGTCGCGTTGACCGCGAAGAGCGCATACGTGCCGTGGTCTTTCGCAGCAGCGGTCGTCTGAATCGGCGTTGTCGGGGTGCCCCTGGCGGCACATGCATGGCACAACTACCGCGTCCGCAAGAGCACGCCCAAGCCCTGACCATTCGGGTCGGGTGCAAGGCTCGACGGCGATTGCCCGACGGCACAGCGCATACAACCGGCCGCGACTCCCACCCCGTTCCGATGAAATCCGACCGACCGTCGCCGATGAAGAGATGATCGAGTCTCTACTATGGAGGCGTCGTTGCCGGTTACCTGGAGAAAAACAGGTCGGGGCGGTGCTGCCGCACTGCATGCGAGAAGGAGTGCCGGTGAAACGTAAGTCCGCTTCTCAGTCGATGTTCCGCGACGGCGCCGGAAGCCTGGCGTTGGTGGCGGGCATCGTCGCGGTCGTCTGTGCATTCGTGCCCTTCGTCGGAGACTTCGTCACCATCCCGGCAGGACTGGTCGCGGTGATCAGCGGCTGGATCGGTCTCGGCCGCGCGGTCGAGGGCGACGCATCCAACGGCCGGGAGGCGGTGATCGGTGCGGCGCTCGGTGGTGTCGGACTGTTCATCGTGTTTCTGACCTTCGCGGCCTCGTCCATGTGACCGCGACCGCCCCGCTCCGTTAGCGACAGGGCGGGCCGGATCGGACTACGCGCCGAGCTCCTTCTTCACGATCTTTCCGACGGAGTTCTTCGGTAGAGCATCGTGGACGACTGTCCGAATCGGTCGCTTGAACTTGGCCAGGCTGCGCGCGCAGTGCGCGTCCAGCTCGTCGACCGAGATACTACGACCGGCTCGTGCAACGACGTGCGCGACGGGTACCTCCCCGTAGACCGGATGCGCTTCGCCGACGACGGCCACTTCCAGGACGTCGGGATGAGATTGCAGGACGTGTTCGATTTCGCTCGGTGCGATGTTCTCGCCGCCGCGAATGATCATGTCCTTGAGTCGATCCACCAAGACGAGATAGCCGTCCTCGTCGAGGACTCCGATGTCGCCGGTGTGCAACCACCCCTCTCGAATGGTCTTTGCGGTCACGTCCGGCAGGCCCAGGTATCCCTGCATGATCGTCTCTCCACTGACCAACACTTCACCGGTCCGGCCAGGAAGAGAGCTCGGACCGTCGGATGTATCGATCGCAATCTCGATACCGGGGAGCGCGATGCCGACCGTGCCTGGCTTCCGAATCCCGTTCGGCGGGTTGATCGTTGCCGCCACTGTGCACTCCGACAGGCCGTACCCTTCGACGACCGGCACGCCGAAGATCGATTCGAACGACGCGATCAGACCGGCAGGCATGGGCGCTGCTCCGCAGATGACGAATCGAAGCGACGAGATGTCGCGGTCGGTCGATCCACGGTCCGCCAGCAGTGAGTACATGGTGGGCACTGCGGAGAAGTAGGTAGGCCGGACAGTCTCCACGTTGTCCCAGAACGTGTCCGGCGAGAAACGAGGCGCGATGTGCACACGTCCGCCCGCTCGCAGCGGAGCGACCGAGCCGACGACGAGTCCGTTGCAGTGAAAGAGTGGAAGCACCAGCAGGCTTGTATCGGCCTCGGTCAATTCGCAGGTCGTCACGATCGCGGCGCTCATCCGGTCGACGTTGCGATGAGTCAGCACACAGCCTTTCGGCCGCCCCGTCGTTCCCGAGGTGTAGACGATCAAGGCAGGGGCCGAGCTGTCGACAGGCCCCGTTCCACGATGCGTGCCGCCAATCTGCGACGTCCGGGGTCGACGGGCGCGAGAATCCACGTCGATGAGCGAAATATCCTGTGCGCGTGAGAGAGTGCGTGCTCGCTCGCTACCGACGAGTACGCGGGCGGTCGAGTCCTCGAGTTGATAGCACACCTCGTCGTCGGTGAGTGCGGGATTGACGGGAGTCAAGGTTGCTCCCAGCACCCATGCCGCGAACATCGTGGTGATGATATCGATGCGATTCGGGAGCAAGACTGCAACCACATCACCCGCTGCCACCCTCGCGTCGACGAGTTCGGCGGCGACCGCATCGACTTCGAGCCCGAACTCGGCATTGCTCAACCGAGTGGAGTCGTCGGACAGACATGCGCCGTCGGGGTCGTTGTCGATGCGGCGGTACATCGCCTGCAGAACCGGCGAGGAGGCGTCGAGAATTGGCAGCATGTGACGTAGGTTACGGATTGCCCGTTTGAAAGACTTCGGTCCAGCAGCACAAAGACCGCGGATTATTTGTAGCCCGAAACGAAAAGGAACACCCGTGCCGACACCTGCCGACATCTCGCCCGCCTCCGCCGAGGCGGTGCGTACTCACGTGGCCGCGGTTGCCGCGCACCTCAATGCCCGGCTGGCAGATGTCGTGGCGCAGATGCGCACGACACTCGCGTCGCGCATCACGGAACTGAACAACGAACCATCGCTGATCGAGCTGCTGGGATCGAGTATCGAGGGCAACGTCGACACGATCCTGCACGCTCTGCAGCACGACATCGGCGGTGCCGGATTCGAGCCGCCGGCGGCGGCCATCGAATATGCGCGTCGCCTGGCTCAGTGGGGCGTGCCGGTCAATGCCCTGGTTCGCGCCTATCGGCTGGGACAGCAATTTCTGCTCGATCGAGCGTTCGAGACCTCGATGTCGCTGCACGCGCCAGACCCGGTCCGGATGGAAGCGCACCGCGTGATCGTCGATTCGGTGTTCGACTACATCGACTGGATCTCGCAACGGGTGGTCGCGGTGTACGAGACCGAGCGAGAGTCCTGGCTGGCGGACCGCGAGAATGCTCGACTCGATGCGGTACTCGATCTCCTGAACGGCAAGGGATCGGTGGATGTCGTCGAGCGAGTGACCGGGTATCGACTGCGCGGACGTCACCTCGCCGTCGTGGCCTGGGTCGGCGAGTCGGCCGTCCGCGACGACCGGATGCGCAGGTTCACCACCACTATTCGGGCTCTGGCAGCGGACCTGGACAGTCCGGCACCGCCCCTGGTGGTCGGACGGGACGGCGCAACCGCCTGGGGCTGGATCCAGATTTCCCCGACCCACACCGATCTGGCCGAGGTCCTCGATCGCATCAACGTTCGTCCGAGGACCGAGGACGCTCCCCTGCTGGCTGCCGGGGCCATCGGGCTCGATGCGGCTGGTTTCGTCGCATCCCACGAGCAGGCACAACGTGCCCATCACGTGGCGGTTCTGGGTGGCCGAGGCCGAACGATCGAACGCTACGACGACCCCGGGTTGGCCGTGGTGGACCTGTGCGCTCGCGACCCGTCGGCATTGCAGGCCTGGGTCCTGAGCGTCCTCGGACCGCAGTTGGCCGCCAACACCCCACATGCCGAACGATTGCGCACCACGTTGCGGGTGTACCTCGCCTGCGAACGCAGCCTCTCCGCCGCGGCGGCAGTGATGACGATGCACAAGAACTCGATTCGCTACCGCGTCGACAATGCCGAGAAGCTGCTCCCACGGCCACTGTCCGACGACCGACTCGCCGTCGAGGTTGCCCTCACCGCATGTCAGTGGCTCGGGGCTCGGATCCTCTGTTGAGAGTGCACTTTGTGTCGGCGTCACAAAAACGAAGGTGAGCCTCGGGTCGGCGAACCATTGGGACCGCCGATAGGAACCCCGTAGCTTTCTGTGGTGCAGGACACAGTCCGATGGTTGCGCCACCGCGACCCGAGCCTCGGGCGAAAGGGCTGACTCCTGCTCCTTCATCCTCAGCGCTCGCTACAGAAAGCTCACTCATGGGATTCAAGAACGGACAGTTTCCACCTGTCGAACTCGACACCTTCCTCGACCGGCCTCTGCTGGAACGAGTGAAAACCCTTGCACTGCATTGGGTCGACTACGGCTTCGGCTCGCCGAAGGTCATCCCCACCACCTACGTCGTCAAGCTCCTGGTGCTCTACATCGGGATCGGCCTGACTCTGGCGACACTGACATCCGGTGTCGGGATGCCGTGGGACGTCGGCTCGTGGTGGGACGACATCATCGTCTACCAGAAGTTGGTCTACTGGACGATGCTGCTGGAAACCATTGGGGTAGCTGGCTCGTGGGGACCGATCGCCGGCAAGTTCAAGCCGATGACAGGCGGAATCCTGTTCTGGGCGAAACCGGGGACCGTTCGGATGCCTCCGTGGCCGGGCAAGGTGCCGTTCACCTCGGGTGACACCAGGACGCCGCTCGACGTCGTGCTGTATCTCGCGCTCCTGGTGAGCCTGTTCGTACCCGTCATCGCGCCCGGAACACCGCCCGGTGCATTTGCCTCGATCCTGCCTGAAGGCATCGGCAACCTGGTCGACCCGCGCTGGGCGATCGCGCCGGTCTTGCTCACCATCGTTGTGGGCCTTCGTGACAAGACGATCTTCATCGCTGCCCGCGCCGAGCAGTACGGTCCTGCGATAGTCCTGTTCGGTCTCGTGGGAATTCTCGGTGACAACGCCATCGTCGACCTCGTCGTCGGACTGAAACTGCTCATCTTCTCGGTGTGGGTCGGGGCCGGCATCTCGAAATTCGGTGCACATTTCGCCAACGTCGTTCCGCCCATGGTCTCGAACAGCCCCTGCATTCCCACGCGCTGGGCCAGGCGCAAGCACTACCGGAATTTCCCGGACGACATTCGCCCCTCGGCAACCGCCAAATTGATCGCGCACGTATTGGGCACCACCGTCGAGATCGCGGTTCCGATCGTGTTGCTGCTGACCACCAACACGACGGTTGCCCTCGCCGGAGCGCTCCTGATGGTGGCCTTCCACCTGTTCATCATCTCGACGTTCCCACTCGCGGTGCCCCTGGAGTGGAATCTCCTCTTCGCCTATGGAGCGGTGTTCTTGTTCGTCGGACACCCTGCCGCACAGGGATTCTCGGTATTCGACGCTTCGCCGTGGTTCGTGGCGACAGCACTGGTGTGCTTGTTCTTCTTCCCGGTTCTGGGGAACCTACGCCCGGACCTCGTGGCCTTCACGCCCTCGATGCGCCAGTACGCCGGTAACTGGGCCTCCGGTCTGTGGGCCTTCGCCCCGGGAGCCGAGGACAAGCTCGATCAGATCGTGCGCCCGACCCGCAATCAGGTACGGCAGCTCGAAGCCATGGGATACCCGCCTGCCGTCGCCGAGATCACGATGCAACAGACCATCGCATGGCGCTCGATGCACAGTCAGGGCCGCGGATTGTTCTCGCTTCTGATCCGCAACGTTCCCGATATCGACCGATGGACGGTGCGTGAAGGCGAATTCGCCTGCAACTCGATTCTCGGCTTCAATTTCGGCGACGGCCACCTGCACGACGCCTCCCTCATCGCAGCAATTCAGCGACGCTGCAGCTTCGAGCCGGGCGAGTTCGTCGTGGCCTGGGTCGAATCGCAGCCCATCCATCGAAAGACGCAGTCGTACAAACTCATCGATGCCGCCCTCGGCGTGATCGAAACCGGTACGTGGAACGTCGACGACGCGGTGTCCGCCCAGCCGTGGCTACCCGACGGCCCCATCCCCATGTCGGTGACGTGGCGGCGTCGCGCAGACTCGACAACCGCTCGACACTCGGCACCAGAGGCGTCGTCGGCGACGGCCGGTGCTGGAGAATCGACATCATGACACGATCCGCGACGATAGTGGGCAGCGGCCCGAACGGGCTCGCCGCCGCACTTGCTCTGGCACGCGACGGAATTCACGTCACCGTGCTGGAGGCGGAGAGCGAGATCGGCGGCGGCACCCGTAGCCACCGGCCGTTCACCACCGTCGATCTGCTCGTCGATCACTGTGCCGGTTTCCATCCGATGGCGGTGGGTTCACCTGCCCTCGCCGGTCTCGAGCAGCACGGACTGACGTGGCTGTGGCCCGAGATCGACTGTGCACATCCACTTCTCGACGATGCGGCGGCGCTGCTCCATCGTTCGGTAGACGAGACTGCCGCAGGTTTGGGTTCGGACGGCAGGCGATGGAAGGCACTGTTCGGGCAGCCTTCGTCGGCGTACGACAGACTGTCCGCCGACTTACTCGGGCCGGTCGTCCACGCTCCCCGACATCCACTGCTGCTGGCGAGATTCGGTGCGCCGACTGCTCTGCCCGCTGCGGTGTTGTCACGCGCATTCGCCACGCCGCAGGCACGGGCATTGTTCGTCGGAGCAGCGGCACACGCGATGCGGCCGTTGACCGAAGTGTTCTCCTCCGCGATCGGGGTGGGAATCCTGACCGCGGGACACCACAACGGATGGCCGGTGGCAGAGGGCGGAACCGCGGCGATCTCACGGGCGATGCACTCCGCGCTCATCGAACTCGGAGCAACCGTGCAGACCTCGACGCGGGTTTCCTCGCGAGCCGATCTGCCGTCGTCGGACATCACGATTTTCGACACGACGCCGTCGGTGGTGTCCGACGTTCTGGGGCAGGAACTGCCGCCGCGCACACGTCGCTCCTACAACAAGTTTCAGCACGGACCAGCTGCGTTCAAGGTGGACCTCGCGGTGCGCGGCGGCGTCCCGTGGACCGACTCCAGAGTCGCACGAGCCGGCACCGTGCACGTGGGAGGTAGCGCCGCGGACACCATCGCAGCCGAGGCGGCAGTTGCAGCAGGACGAATGCCCGATCGGCCGTTCGTCCTCGTCGGGCAGCAGTTCGTTGCAGATCCTCAGCGCGCGGACGGAGACGTAGTGCCGCTGTACGCATACGCTCATGTTCCTGCCGGCCTCGACCGCGATGTCACCGACGTCGTGATCGACCGCATCGAACAATTCGCACCGGGCCTGCGTTCGCGAATTGTGGAGACAGTCACCACGTCTCCGCGGAGCTTCACCGAAGGCAACGCGAATTTCGTCGGCGGCGACATTCTGTGCGGTGCGTCGTCACCGACACAATTGCTCCTCGGACCACGGCCCGGCCGAGACCCGTACCGCACGGGAACCCCGGGGTTCTATCTGTGCTCTGCGGCAACTCCCCCCGGACCCGGTGCGCACGGCATGGGTGGACTGAACGCCGCCCGCCGAGCACTGCACGACCTGGCGTAGTGCCTGGCCCCGTATCGCTGCACGACAACACTTTTCACATTTCTCAACTCGTCAACATCCCGCCAGCCATCGAACAAGAGGAGCAAACACGATGCCACTCAACGAATCACTCAATGGCCGCATAGCGCTCGTCACCGGAGCCGGGGCCGGCCTCGGCGCAGCCATCGCGCGCCGATTGGCCTCCGACGGGGCCAAAGTCTTTGTCTCCGAGATTAATCACGCCGCGGCGCACGAGGTGGCGTCCTCGATCGAGGGAGCGATTGCGATCGCCGCAGATGTCACCGACGAAGGGCAGGTCAAGTCACTGGTCGAGCAAACCCTCGAGAGCACTTCGCCGCCCTGCACACAGCAGTTCCGAATGCTGGCGTCGGTGAAGTTCGCGCCATCGTACAGATGTCGTACGCCGATTGGCGACGCACCACCGCCGTCAACCTCGACGGAGTCTTCCTGACCATCCGTCACGCCGCACCCGCAATCGCAACGCCGGGCGGTGGAGCGATCGTCACCATCAGCTCGATCACCGCGACAGCAGGATCTCTACTTCTCGCGCCCTACGCTGCGAGCAAAGCCGCGGTGAAGAACCTGACCGAAACTGCTGCAACACAATTCAGAACACAGGGAGTCAGAGTCAACGCGGTTCTGCCGGGATTCATCGACACCGCTCTGGTCACCTTCGAGGCGGCCCTCGGACTACCTGAAGGAGGCTTCGACAGCCTCATCGCCGACAAACAAGGGCGCTACGGAACACCGGAAGAAGTTGCCGCAGCTGTCGCGTTCTTCGCATCGTCGGAATCCTCGTGGTGCACGGGCAGCAGCCTCGTCCTCGACGGTGGTCTCGTCGGCTCACTCCTCTAGCCCCCTGAGTTTCTACCGGAGACGCGTGAACGACAAACCGCGTCCCGGTAGACCCATCCGGTTGCAGGCCGACGGCCCTGCCGCACCGTACAACCGGACCGAGAGTAGCGATCCGGCGTCGTCACCACCGCCGAGAAAATGATCCGCTCGCCCAGACTTTCCGCGGTGCACTCGTGAACCCGCGTGAGCGGCCCCAGTGGTAACCGCTCGGACTTCGACCCACGGGCGTTGGTCGCGGACGACGAAGCGATCAGCGCACGGGTCTCCGCAGACAACTGACCCTTACAGCCACACCCACGGGAGACCTCGGAGCGCGGCCGGGCTGCGGAACAGAAATCCAGGTCACCTGGGTCAACGGCATCGCACCGTTCACCGACTCCGCACAACTCCCACTCGACGGAGGCCCCGCCGCCATCACAGTCGACGCCGGACTCGGCGCAAACTGGGTGACCGTTTCCGTACTACCCCAGCGAGCATTCGCCGTATCGAACTACATCTGGATCGCTCCGTAGAACGTCGAAAGCCCCGTGTTCCGTGACCTCGAAGGGTCCGGGAACACGGGGCAGGGGGGGGCGAATGTAGTGGACGTGCTAGAACATCCGGTACGCCGCGATTACTCGGCCAGCAGGCGGATCACCGAGTGCCGGACCCCCGCGATACTCGCCGCTCCGATGAGCAGAACACCAAGTACGAGGGCGAGGGCGTCAGAGCCTGCCAGGTGCCAGTGGAGAGCGTTGACGGCGGTTGCCGCGGCGGGAATCGCCAGCAACGACGTCTTGTACGCGATGCACACGATGGCGAGTGCTAGCCCACCGAGCGCTCCCGCCACCTGGAGGTTACCGAGATCGAAACCCGCCATGGCTGCGACAATCGCCAGCGAGTGGGCAGCTGCTGCGGCTTGGAACGTCGCGCTGGGCACGTGAATCGTGAGGCCGAAGGCAGCGGAATTCCCATCGCCCGCGGTGTGCCGTCCGCCCACGGCGTCGGTGAACCAGAAAGGCACCCTGATCTCGAAGCATGGGCGTCGCCTCCTGGCGGCCGCGACGCCAACCGACGCCGCGATCAGGACCACCAGGATCAGGGCGACTAAAGGTTGTTCGATGTGGACCCAGAGTGCGACGTTGACCGCTGCTGCTGCCACCGGAACGATCGCAAGACGCGACCTGTTCGCAGCCGCTGCCATCATCACTGCGATCATCCCCACCAGTACGACAGGAACGAGTTGGTTCGTCAGCAGAGTGGTCCCAGCCATGCTCGAGGCGATCCAGATGGAGTGGGCGGCCCCCGCTGCCTGGAACGACGCTCGAGGAAACAGGATCGGAATGCGCACCGCAGCCCGCACGGTGCGCCCACGAAAGTACATATTGAAGGGGATCGGAATCGAACCAATCCGCATAGGATGAAGCATGGCTACTCCTCGTCGTAGAAGGCTGGAGAGCTGAACCGGACGGCACACCCCCGGCCATGGGGGTGTGCCGTCAATTCTTACCTTGATGAATGCCACCTGACCAGCGACGATGCATACTTTCCGGATGAATAAATTGGCGGAAAATGTTTTTTTATTTTTAAAAACTGATACCGCGTTTTAACGCATCGCACCAGTCCGTACAGCTACGTTCAGCGGATGGGAAGACCCCCGATCGACTGGAACAAACCCGAGTCGCTATACGACCCGGCACTCGCAATTCTCGACGTCATCGATACCAAGAAAGACCTCTCATCCGTCGCAGCTGCTCTCGGCATCAACACTCGAGCAGTCGAAGACCGAATCACGAAAGTCGAGCACCTGTTCGGCAGCAGCAACCCCAAGCTCGCATTGGTCAGACGCAACGTCGACGGTGACGAACTATCGCTTTCCAAGCGCGGGCAGAAGATGCGTCAAGAGTTTGCTGACATCATCGACAAACTGAACTCGCTCCACGAGATGCGGCCAGCACAGCACGTCCGAGTCCTTCACCTCCCGCATCACACGCCCGCTGTAGCACCCGCCGCCCTGACATTCGAGGAAGTGGTGTCGAAGAACGGCTCCGCCGGGCGCACGCCGAGCCGCTACCGGACCGAACTGAAAGTCCTCGGTGAACACCATCGGGCACCAGACCACTTCATGGCCCGCGGCATCCGTCCGATGGTTGCCGGTTATTACGACGTCGTGGTCGGCCTCCCGTTTGTTCGCGACGCGAAAGACTCCCCCCAGTACAAACAGCTCAGCCATAAAATCCACACAGAAGACCTGTACCGGGCATGGCTGGAAGTTCAAGTCGACGACACCGACCAGCGATCGGAATTCCGTATCGAAGACCTACGAGGCGTCCCCATCCTCACCGCTCCCAACGAAACTCGATCACGCCAAGCGCTCAACGCCGCCGCCAAAGCCGCCCGCGTCCAGCTCACCGAGCGACGATCCGAATTCGAGTCGAAAGTGCTGTTGATGGCCGCCGCACACGGAATGGGCACCCCCATCCTGCCCAGTGACGTCGCATTGCAGTTCGATGCCGACGGCCTGCTCGGCGGCCGCTGCGCGGAAAAGAAAAAATGGATTCCCCTCGTAGACAAAGACGGTCAACGACTCTGGTACTGGGTTTCCGCCACTACCCGCCGCGGGGACGACGATGCGAGGAAGTTCGTCGACCACCTCAAAGCAGCAACCAGAAAGCTGATGATCGACCACCACCGGGGCGAAGCCGTGGACCTCGATACCGCGGCCGAATGGATCCAGGACCAATTCGAGTACCCCCGGAAGAAGGTAGTAGTCGGCGGCTACACCTCAGACCCCGAGGGGCGTGTACTCACGATTCTCACCGGACAATTCACCTCGGTCAACCGATTCGAGTACCTCGGTGCAGCCAGAGCCACACCGCGAGGCGCAACCGGTCCCGACGAACGGATTGACGGCCTCATAGCTGCCTTGAATCTCATAAAGCAAGACGGTTCTCCGTTCTCATCCACATCCGACATCGGCGCGCAGAACTTCACTTGGGTCAAGCCTGAACGTGTTATCGAGATCGAATACGAGCACGAAGTCACAGGGCGCCACGGCTTCACCCGTGGATACGTCCTGCGTCCCGACGGGTCCGAAGCGCGAACGGTCCGATGGTGACGAGTTTGCGCAGAGCGATGCCGACTTTCGATTTACAGTCGCCCTCTATACCGCTGCCGAGTAACCGCTAACGACGGTTCACATGGTTGTCGCAGCGAGCAGTTGTGCGGTTACTGCTGTATCAGCGGCCTTTCCTCATTCCCGGAGACCATGCTCAAGCGCAGCGAGACTCACGCCATCAGTTCGATCTCGTCGGAGTTGAACCCGAGCAGCGTCGCGATGGCAGGCTGCGCTTCGTCTCCGTAAACGTCGACCGCTTCGTCGTCGCCGTACAACTCCGAATACAGGCCGGCTGCATCCCCAGGGTTGGATGTCCGCTGCGCGAATTTGATCTGGACATCGGTGGGGTCCCCGATTGGCTGGCTGTATGCGACCAGTGATGGGACTTCTGCGTTCCCGAGATGGACGGCAACCCGGAGCGCGTGTTGGGGCCGATGTCCCCGTTCTCCACCGATCGTAAGTTGCTCCGACAGCGTTCGAGCAAGAGCCGCTGTTCTGATGTGGGAGGAACGTAGGAGTTGGGTGAGCGCACTAGCTTTCATCTTGATTTTTTGGGGTGGCTGAAGTCGGTTGAACCGCCGCGCGGTGTTCCAGAAGTCTTCCAGGAGGTCGACGACGGGATCGTCGATCAGTCCTGCAGCCTGGACCCGTTCGTTGATGTGATGCGTTCGCTCTCCGGGTCTCAAGGCGAGGTGGTGTTCGAGCCGTGCAAAACGGAAAGGGCTGTCGTCCTGCAATATCCCGAGCTGCGACTCCGTCAGCTCGATCACTCGAGATGTTCCTCGCAGTTCGACGAAGAAGTATGTTTCGTCGGGGCTTTGTCCTACGGCGTATCCCCGAGGCTCGGTCAGCGCATAGATCTCGCGTTCGACATCGCTGACGTTGTTACGAAGGATGTCCACGAGTGCGGCGCGACGGTGGGCGTATTCACGCATCGGCAATGCAGGTCCTGGGTTCTTCATCCACCACTTCTCAGCGCCGTCGGACGCTACGGGTCGTCCTGTTGCCAGGTGAACTGCTTGGAACAGCCGATGCGACGGGATCGTCGATGCCTGGTCCTCGAAGACTCTGGCCGTTTTGACTCGGCGACCGTATGCGACGGTATCTACAGTCAGCGCCGATGCCTTCGCGTCTCGTCGATTCACAGTGGTGTTGAAAATTGACGACATGCTGATGGGTTGGCCTCCATAGTCGACCCACACAGCCAAGACCGGATAGGCGGAACCAGTCAGCATGTTGAATCGATAGAACTGATGCTCGTTCGCTCGGTCCAACAATTCGCTTGCGTCGGTCCTTCCCGGGTCGGTCAGCACCAACGTCGATTCAACTCGCAGCCGCTCGTAATGTTCGTGCACGACCCGGTTGGTGATCTGAGGGACCATACTTTTACCCAAAACGTCTTGGATTCGTCCATGTAGAACGATTCGAGTTTGGTCGTCCGGGTCTGCATCGAGAGTGACCACGACATGCGGGTCCGGATTGATTTGAGTGTCTTCATCAGCTGTCGTGATGAGGCCCTGTTCTAGTAGCACTGGGATTGCCGTGAGCGCTTCTCCACGATCGGCCCCGAACCTGTTGTGCGCGTATATCAGTGCCGGTTCGGGAGGGGTCCACACGCCACCCGGATGCGTGGTCTCCAGTTCGATCAGAGCTGCAAGAACTGCCAGCTCCGCCGAGTTCAACTGCAGGATGGTGGTGAGGGCGGGGTTGTCGACTTGACTGGTGAGCGCGAACGCGGCTGTCCGTGCGATCGGCACCATCAAACCACTGAATTCGATCCTGTCTCGTCGGTACTCGTCGAGGAGGGCTCGGTACGCCGGTTCGCCGATCTCTTCGCGTTCAGTATCGCTGAGCATGGAGTTCCAGAGATGACCACGGCGGCTCTCGTGAAACCACATTTGTCCGTTGCGGTCGATACTGAGAATGCTCTCTCGCTCAAGAGCTGTCCGTAAGACGCCCCATTGGGTCGCGGTGAGATCGAGGTAGCCGGCGATGGTGCGCTCGTTCGGGGGAAGCTCGTAGACAGCCAGTTGGCGGGCTGCGACCTGTGCATCTGCGGGGAGTCGGGCCAGTGCGTGTTCGAGGGACAGGACGAAGGCGGTAGGGGGTGTGTATTCGTCGAGCGATCCTCCACTACGAAGTTGACCAATCAAACCTTCGATGATGAGCGGGAATCCGTTGCTGAGAAAATGGACTCGGTCTGCATGAGTCGTCGACAGACCGGCTCGTGTCAGCATGGATCTGACACCTGCATGGTCGAGTCCGTCTACGACGGCTTCGCCGCATCCTGCTTCGCGCAGACGTGCCAGACCGACCTGCGGGTGGTGGGCTGCAGAAGACCAGCCCAGGACGAGCTGCGCTCGTTTAGGCGGTGCCAGAACCAGGCTCGCCAATGTGCGCTGATCATCATCTGTCAGTCGTTGGCACTCGTCGATCGCGAGGATCAAATCTCGCTTCAAAACGCTGGACACCTCGTCGCATAAACGGACGAGAAGCTTGACGACGTTGCTATCACTGCGGGTCTGAAGATCTCGCCGCATCTCCTCGGTGGTGTCGCGCCGAAGTCCTTTGAGGAATGCGGCGGCCCCCTCGCCCACATGCTCGCCCAGGCGTCCTTTGACCAAGGCCATCAGTTCTTGAGTGACAGCCTTCGCGAAGCTCTTTCCTAGCTCCGCAGCCATCTGCTTGCTCGCCATGTCGAACCGGTGTTGGACTTTGCGCCACAAAGTACGGTCCAGGATGGACGTGCTGAGAGCAGAGACGAGACCCTCAAGGATTGCCACCTGCAGCGCGCCACCGTCCCAGGAGCATGTGGTGGGTGGCGGTGCAATCACGCCGCCAGCCGCGCGATGTGTTTGGTGAGCGCTGAGTATCGAGGATTTTCCGGTGCCAGTGTCACCGCTGACCACGATGATGGGGTTCGGCAACGACAGTACGTGTGTGAGCTCCGGCCGCATCAACGCATTATGTCGTCAGTTCAGGACAGTCGTGCATGGCGACTGCCGATCGCTCACCCACGATTCGCCGTCTCAGCGAGTGTGTCTGCCGTCTCGATCGTTACTACGCTCGCGCGACAGTGGTGGTCGAGTTCGAGCGTCGTCATTCGCGATGTGCGGCCGAGAGGAGGTTGATGTGGAGGTTGTGCTCTGCGTGAAGCGTGCCGCCCCTTCGGCGTCCGCGAGCTCAGCAGCGGTGTAACCCGAGATGGGGGCATTCCCGCTCTCAACAACGTCAACCGCGGTCCGATCTACGGTCGACTGCGCAACTTCCAGCCGAGTATGCGTCGCGGTGAGCCGTTCCCGGGTGACGACCTCGAGGTCGCGTGCGTACGCCGCATCACCGGCCGCGCGTGACGCGGCCGCGATCGCTTCGGTTGCTTTCATCAACTGCCGCAGCAGCAGGATGTATCCGGTGGTGGAGTCGAGTCCTGGTTTGCAAGCCATGACGATCGATGCCACGCCGCCGGCCGACACCACACCGGCCGGCTTTGCGGCGCGTTGATGCGACGGCAACTGCGCCGCGCGGGCGAGCTGCTTCGACGCGTGTGCGAGCGGCCCCGGACTGTTCTCGACCTTCGCCGACCACGCTGCGAATACCCCCGAAGTGCGGCCGGCCGCGCGCGCCCATTGCGCGCAATCGGTAACCGGAATGCTCGTGAGGTAGTCGTTCCACCGTTCGAGGTCCTCCGCTGCTCGCGCGAGCAGCTTCGGATTGGCCACAACAGCTTCCGGCCCGCTCCTCTTGGCGGGCTTCCCGGTCTTCGCCGCAGCCCACTCATCGACGGCGTTCGCCGATTCCTCGGTGGAGGTATCCCATTTGCTGCGCAGTCGCGGCAGCGTCAGATCTTTCGACAGCTTGCCTCCGCCGTACCAAACAGGGGCGGCCGGGCCATCGCCTCGATTCGGTCGCAGCGCCACCGAATAACCGTCGACAATGTCGGCGGTTCCCTTGGTGAAACGCGGCCGCACCAACACCGCACTGCCCCGTAGTCGACACACGAATTCTGCTTCGGTCTTCGACGCAGTAGCCGCAGCACGCACGCGCCACTCCAACACATCTCGGCCCGTCTCCGGCAGGCGCGCTCGGTCAGCACGAGCCTGCTCGGCAGGATTGGTTCCGCGGCCACCGAGTTGCTGTTCGCGTGACTGCAGACCTTCCAGACCGTACCGGTGTTCGAGAGTGTTGCACGCGGCCTGTGCACGCTTACGGTCGTTGAACGTGTTGACCTTCGTACCGTCCTCACGGACAGCGGATGCAGCGATGTGAATGTGGTCGCCGCCGGGCACCTAAGTAATAGCTTGTTCTGCCTGGGGAATCACTGGTGGCTCGCGGAGCCTGCGCAGTGGGTCACCAGAAAAGACGCTCAGGGCGAGCGGCGTGAGTCCCGACTCCGCGCGCCACAGGTGCGCGGAGTCGGGAGTCCCCGGCTGTGGATTTCGGACCCGATTGTGGCTGCCTGAGATCGAGCGGAGCGGCCTGGGAACCCTCGGACAAACACATGAGGACACAGCCCGATCCACAACTGGGGGCAACCGCCGAAAGCCCACTCGACATCACGCGCAAAGCGCGGTCTGAGCTGCACGGAGCACTGGGTAGCATCGGCCGAGGAGCATCGACAGATCCGTACAAGGAGGACGCGCATGGTGGACCCAGCAACCGTGGCGGTGGCAGGAGCAGCCGGTAAGGCTCTAGACCGTGCGGCCGGAGAAGCCGGCGGAATACTGAAGCGAGTCCTCGGACCTGCAGCAGACGAAATCGGTGAGGCACTCGGGCGCTACACGGCCAAGCGCGTCGGCAACGTCGGGCGCATCGTCGAAACAGCAGACCGAGTGAGCAGCACCCGCGGCCGCAGCGGGGATGTGCATCCACGCACAGCGCATTCCGTTCTCGAAAGCGGGTCGTACTGCGACGACGAAGTCATTGTCGACTACCTCGGCGGCGTACTAGCCGCCGGCCGAACCCCCGGAGGTCGGGACGACCGGGCAGTCACATGGTCCAGCCTGATCACTTCACTGAGCGCCTTCCAGGTCCGAGCCCACTACCTTCTCTACACATCATGGGTTGCGATGGCAGCACGTAACCCCGGCATCAATCTCGCCACCCGGGACAGATCTTTGATCTTGTACGCGGACGAGCAGGAATTCCTCGATCGATTGGCGGAGGTCCAAGACGACGTCCCCCAGCGTGCACTCTTGACACACGTCCTCGGCGGCCTCGGTCGGGCGGATCTGATTAACCCAAACAGTTGGGGCTTCGGACCGTCAGCGGAGCAAATCCAGTCATCGAACCCTGAGCTTTCTCTCCCTTACGATCGAGCGCTCTGGTGTTTGCCTAGCGAATCCGGCATCGAACTCTGGGGATGGGGCCACGGCTGTCCAGACATCACAATCTGGACAGCCGGAGATGTTCTAGATGACGAACCAGTCGTACCTCCACTCACTACAGCAGTGGTTGCGAGAGATATTGCACCACCGACCCCGTAAGTACCTTCAGCGCGGAGTAGACGATCCGGCGACTTCGCGGACCTTTTACACGAGGACCCAAGCTTGAACCGACCTCGGCAGGTCATAGGACACAATGGCGAGATGGACGACAGCAGTGCTCACGCGTCGCTACAACGGATCATCGACGCGGCGACTGGCGATGAGCCCCTGCGCACCGTCGTGCAGCTACTCAAGGTTCACGGTCACCGGACATCCAATCAAGCCCTTATCGATTGGGCTGCCGCCGAAATGAACGGTTACGTCGTCGGAACCAAGGTTCCGGCGTACCGAGGCCCGTTCGAGTTCCAAGTCTTCGGTCACTTCAGGCATCCTTACGGCCCAGTGAAGGTGACAGCCATCGACAAGGTCAGATTCCCCAAAGAGACGCACGAAGGCATCTTGTTCAACCACCAATATCGCGAGGCGCTGTCGGTGCTCCAGGGCTATGCCGAACAATCAGGGCTCACCTTCGGCTGGGATCCGAGCTACGTGCTCGGGTACAACGCGATGGTGGCGAGCAGAAAACTACCGCGCGTGATGCCCGAGCTATGGCAACTGGAAACGGCTCAGGTCAACATCACACCCGCCCACATACAGGGCGTGCTCGATGGAATCCGCGATGCGGCCCTTCAGATCGCTTTGGATCTGGAAAACTCGCAGCCGTATCGGGCGCTGCCCGCTGAGACGAGTACAACGCCTACAGAGAAAGCTGGACCAATCAACGTGACCAACAACTTCAACTTTAACAACGCCGACCTCTCCCGATCCAACAACGCAATTGGTGGCTCCGACTTCCAGCAGACGTACACCGCGATCACGCCTGGCGACCGAACCGCCCTCCACGAAACACTGAAGAACGAGGGAGTCAGCGAAGAACAACTGGGCGAACTCGACGCCGCGATCGACGCGGACGGACCCACGGCGGACGCAGGTGTTGGGAGCAACGTTCGCAACTGGCTGTCGTCAATGGCCGGCAAGGTAGCGGTGCCGGTAGCGACAACGATCACGCAGGCAATTCTTCTCTACTTCGGCTTACCATCACTAGCGGAATGAGCTGCAGCGCGGTCCACTCCCGACTGCGCGAAAGACGTGCTACCGATTGCGTTGTTAGACCCCGAGAGGTTGGCGTTGTTAAGGAAGTAGTTGTTGTTAACAACATTCACCACAGCTTGCTTCGTACTTGGAGACGTATTCGGTAGGCCCGCGTCTGGAGCCTCGCGGCGCAACTCCAACGCGAGATCGAGAACTTCGTTTCGGACTGCTTCAAGAATGCCGACGAACTGCGACCGTCCAACCGGCATCTTCACCATCTTCAACTGCATACCCGGCTGAGGGGAGCGGATCTCACCGGCAGCAACGAGCTTGTTGTAGCCGTCGACGTGGTCAGAAAGCCACGTGAAGGTACGGTCTTCCTCTGCCAAGTTCTCGATCTCCCCAACCCCCTGATGAAACTGAACAGCGGTGAACGGAGCACGCCGAATGTAGTCAGGCAGACTGCTGGGTGAAATCCGGGCGTTATTTGCACGGCTGATTGGACCCCAAAAATTTCCGAATAGCTCGACGTCGAAGGGACCGCGGTAGGTCGGTACTGTTCCTTCGAGTGGGTAGCCGCTCAGCTCGAGATTGCACCACCGGAGCAGGTCTGTTGATTCAGTGTTCGAGGCGACTACTTTCACGGCGCGAAGGACCTGCGGCAAGGGTGTGGCCCCTTTGGCCAACTCGATAATTTCGTCCAGTGGAGTCACCGGGCGTCTCCTCTCTCGTCACCGAGCCTGGGAACCCTTACGACCGGGTCACTGCGAGTCACGCGAATGCGTCGAGGTCGCATGCGATCTCGACGCCGTCCTTCTCGACGACGATCTTCGGGTGCACAGCACCGGTCGCCGCGAGGTACTGCCGCAGCGTCGAGAGCAACAGATCGTCGCGGCCCTCGATCCGCGACACCGCACCCTGATTCGTCCCGAGCAACGCAGCCATCTGAACTTGGGTGAGGTTGCCGGCCTTGCGAATGTCGGCCAACCCCTCGGCGTACACCCGGTTCATCGTCTCACGCTCGGCCGCGAACTCGCGCACCGTCTCCGCAAGCACAGGCTTGGTACGCAACTGCTCGATCCGGTCGTTCGCACGCCGGAACGACTTCTTCTCGCTCATCACTGCTCTCCTTCCGCGGTCTCCCGCAACCAACGCTCGATCGCGACATCAGCCCGTGCGCCGACACCGTCATAGAACACATCGCCCATCCGGGCCTTGTCGGCCGCGAACAACGCCACCACCACCGAACTACTGCCGGGCGGAAACCAACAGATCAACCGCAGCGCAATCTGCGCATCGAACGGATGCGCCGTGCGCCACACCGGAAACTTCTTCGACTGCCGCACCCGCTTGAGGTCCGGCCGATTCTCCACCGGAACGCCGTCGAGCTCCCGCAACTGCACCAACGCATCGGTCATCCGAGCAAGCACCCGCACCGACGCAGCATCCCCCGCGTCGGCCGTCGCCTCGATGCGATCGTTCCAGTCGAAGAACTCTTCGGGCGCTGCGAGGCCCACCACGCGCGTATACCGTTGAAGGCGTATGCCGCGCGAAACATATGTTTCTGGGGTGCATCTGACGGACCGCTCCGATTTCGTACTTACCGGGAATCGGGCAGCGCACACGTCGCCGTTTTCACTCGGCGACGGGCGACCAATGTGTTGAGTAAGTGTTGAGCCGGCCGCAGGTCGGACGGTGATCGAAAAAACCCCGAACCGCATCGCTGCAATTCGGGGTCTTTCTTCTGTGCGCCCGAAGGGATTCGAACCCCTAACCTCTTGATCCGTAGTCAAGTGCTCTATCCGTTGAGCTACGGGCGCATGTTCAGTTATCCAACTGGTCTAGCTGAACGGTAAAAATCTACCGTTCGTGGCGGAGGCGAGAGGATTTGAACCTCCGGTCCCGGTGAAAGGACAAGTCATTAGCAGTGACTCCCATTCGGCCGCTCTGGCACGCCTCCTAGGCTGCCGGCCCTCTCGGACCGCCGAGGAAAGAGATTACACACGGCAAAGGCCAGAAGGCAAAACGGCTGGTCGACGCCTCAGGTTCGCACGGCGTTCGCGTAAAAGATGCTTGTTGCTCGTCAACGCAAGAAGCTGTCGAACCAATCGAAGATTCGAGTCTGCGCGTCGACGAGAGCTGCCTCGGCCGGGTCCGTGTGGTCGCTGCTGCCCGGCTGCTCCCTGGGATGGTCGGCTCGATGCTGCACACCTGAATAGCTGACGATGTTCGTTGCCACTGAGGCGCGCGTGGCAGCGTCGCGAAGGGCTTCGATGTGATCGGGTGGGGTGTGCGGGTCGTCCTCGCCGTAGAGACCGAGCCAGGGCGCCTGCAGCTTGGGTGCGGCCTCCACCAACGCGACCGCGTCGGAGTTGAGCGGTTCGACGATGCCCGCCGCGGCAACACTGACCGCCGCTCCGACCGGACGGCTGGTGGCCACGATCAACGCCGCCGTTCCTGCGTCGTCGAATCCGATGACCCCGACACAGTCGGGATAGACCCCGCGCTGAACCAGCCAGTCGGAGGTGGCGTCGAAGTCTGCGAAGAGGTCGTCGCCGAAGACTTCCTTGTCGTCGCCGTGACCCCGATGAAAGAGGTTAGGGGCGACGGCGAGCCAGCCTTCCATCGCCAGTGCGCGCAGCAGGTCGAGTAGAGACTGCGGAATTTCACGCGCCTCGTGCAGCACCACGATTCCGCCGCGCGGTGTGCCCTCCGGCTCGACCGCTGTCAGCGGCACCTTCTCCCGCGGCGGAGATTCGTGTGCGGACGTATCCACCTCGTCGTCCGCGCCGACTGTGGGCGCGGTGGCGGACCGAAGGACTGCGACGTCGCTGAAGATTCCCGACATACTTATCGAAGATAGGACGATCGGTCCGGTCGCGCATAGCAATAACACGGACACGTAGAAGTCAACCCCCGAACCTGAGCGCATAATGGCAGCCGTGACCGCGCACATCCGCCCCGACCTCGACGCCATCCCCGCTTACATTCCCGGCCGTAGCTTTCCGGGGGCAATCAAGCTGGCGAGCAACGAAACAACGCAGGGCCCGCTGCCCAGCGTGCATGCCGCTATCGCCGAGGCAGTCGGCGGCGTCAACCGCTACCCCGACATCCGGGCGACGGCACTCGTCGAATCCTTGGCGAAGAAGCTCGGAGTTGCGACCGACAATGTAGCCGCGGGTAACGGTTCGGTTGCACTGTGCCAAGAGGTCGTTCAGATCACGTGTGGACCCGGGGACGAGGTGCTCTTTGCATGGCGCTCGTTCGAGGCTTACCCGATCATCACGCGCGTTGCCGGTGCGACGCCCGTGCTGGTTCCACTGACCGCAGACCACGTACACGATCTCGACGCGATGCTCGCGGCCATCACCGACCGCACCCGACTGATCTTCGTGTGCAACCCCAACAATCCGACCGGAAGCGTCGTCCGGCGCGCCGAGCTCGAGGCCTTCCTCGACGCGGTGCCGTCGAACATCCTTGTCGTACTGGACGAGGCCTACTTCGAGTACACCCGTCCCACCGCTGACGGGGATCACGTCGATGGCGTCGAACTCGCGCGTGGACGGCGCAACGTGATCGTGCTGCGCACCTTCTCTAAGGCGTACGGACTCGCCGGCTTGCGCGTGGGCTATGCCGTGGCCGACCCGGACGTGATCACAGCGCTGTCCAAGGTGCGCATCGCGTTCGCGGTCAGCACGATCGCGCAGCAGGCAGCGTTGGCGTCGCTCGAGGCCTCGGCAGAGCTACTGGCCCGCACCGACGCACTCATCGTCGAACGCGATCGCGTGCGCGACGCCCTGGTGGCAGGCGGCTTCGACGTCAACGCATCGCAGTCCAACTTCGTCTGGCTGCCGTTGGCCGAGAAGTCGGGAGAATTCGCGTCCGGTGCAGCCGAGCACGGTGTGCTGCTGCGCGCCTACGGAAACGACGGCGTGCGGGTCACCATCGGCGACCCGCACGAGAACGACGCATTTCTGAAGTTCGCCCTACAGTCCTAGCGCGCGCTGCAGGGTAGGCCAGGATTCACGCAGGTCGTCCTGCCAATACGGCCAGCCGTGAATTCCGTAGGGCCGGTAGACGGTGGTAGCGGGAATGTCGAGTGCACGCAGTCTCGTATCGAACACGGTCATGCAGTACAGCGCCGCGGCCTCGAGCGGCCCACCCATCAGGGCGCTCTCGACTCCGCTGCCGCCGGGGCCCAGTTCGTACGGGCCGGGCAACCCGGTGCCGACGGAGATGTAGACGTCCTTGCCGCGGAGTGCCTCAGCGTTGGCGGAGGGATCGTGCTGCATCCACAGCGGGTTGGAGTTCTCGCCCCACATGTTGGACGCGTTTCCGCCGTTGGTCGCGACGGTAGCGCGCACCGCATCCTTGAAGTTGGTCTGCGAATTGTCGTAGCACCCACTCAGACCGGCGACGCCTGTGTAGAGCGTGGGGTGACGGGTGATCAGATCCATCGCGGCCTGCGCGCCCATCGAGACACCCGCGATTGCGTTGGTGCCGTTGCCGGAAAAACGCGCATCGATCAGCGGCGGGAGTTCCGACGTCAAAAACGTTTCCCACTTGTTCACGCCGAGCACTGGATCCGGAACATTCCAGTCGGTGTAGTAGCTGCTCGATCCACCGACGGGGAGCACGACGTTGACCTGCTTGTCCGCGAAGAAATCGACAATGTCGGTCTTCTGCGTCCAGGTGCTTTCCTTGTAATCCGATTCCTTGCCCGCACTGACACCGTCGAGCATGTAAAGCGTCGGACGGGACGCGGCCTGCGCGGCCGGAAGAAGAACCTGGACCTGAATCTCGCGGCCCATGGCGGGCGATTCGACCCAGACCGCGGCGCGGCGGTCGGTGAGCATGTCGACACGATCGATTCGTGCCGTCGCCAGCGGAAGGGTTTGGGCTTCGATACCGGGCACAGCGCCACCACCATCGGAACTGCCGGTACCGGGCAGCGGCTGCGCCCCGGCGAGACCCGACCCCAGCAGAGAAACTGCCAGAGCAGTTCCCGCTACTGCCAACACACGACGGTGCATCTGATTGCCCATCCTCCCCCTGCGCACCTCATCGGGCGCAACACAAACAACATCCGTTACACAACGTACCCACCCTTGCGTAGACACGCCGAAGCCTGTGGGTCCGCTCACAGTAGCCGCGAAACGATGTGTACAAAAGTCTGCGTAATCCTTTGTTACATCTACCGAAGATATAACGGTCTACCTGGTCCGATGTACCGAATTTTGCCTTGGTTCGGAGGGCACTCGATGTGACATTCGGTGGACTTTTCGGGGGTCGATGTCACATCGAGTGGACTTTCCTGTCGTCGATTCAGCCGCGGCCGGTCTCACCCTGCAACTTGTCGATCATTTCCGACGCCTGAGCCTTGTTCAGATCGTCGGGAACTTCTTCGCCCGCTTCCTGAGCGAGGGTGCTCAGGTAGCTCTTCTGCGGACCGGTCATCGGCTCATCACCGGTGACCCAATCATCTGGATCCTTCTCGGGGTTCTGGTTGACCTGCTCGTTTTCGCTCATACGTTCGTACATACGCCCATATAAGGATTTTCAAACGCAGCGGCGCTACCTATCCACTCTCAGACCTGCTCACAGGCGCCGTCGGTCGAGCGAATGAACTTGATTGACAGTTCAAGAACCAGCCAAGGATGCTCCTACACACCCCCTCGAATTGGAGTCGCATGAAGACGAAGAACCTGCTGGTCAAGATCGGCATTTCCAGCGCAATTGCAGCGGCAGCCCTGGTCACTACCCCCGCCGTCGCCGCCGCTGACCCGATCACCGATTTCCTGTGCGGAGCAGGTTCGGCCCAGTTCTGCATCCTGCCGCCGCCGCCCGCCTTCGCGCCCCCGCCCCCGCCGCAGGCCGCACCCGCGCCGCAGCAGCAGGGCGCGCCCGCACCCGCACCTCGGCCCAGCGGATTCCAGTACAAGAACTGCGATGCCGCGCGCGACGCCGGTGCTGCTCCCGTCTACCGGGACGAGTACGGATACGGCCCCCACCTCGACCGCGACAACGACGGCATCGGCTGCGAGTAGCGAATTCGCACTTGTGCGGGCGAATGGCCCTGATTCGTCTGCACAAGTGCGATCTCGGCAGGCGGATACGCTCACTCGGTGAGACGACGCCAGCAACCTCCCCTGGCGAGGCGACACGGACTGGACCCCGCGCGCGTCCGAATGCCCGAGGACGGCACCTGGCTCACTGTCCGCGACTTCCTGATTGCGACCGAGCAGCGGATTCCTCCAGACCGGATCGACGCCATGTTCGACGCAGGCGAGATCGTCGACATGGCCGGTCCCATCTCCTCCGACGCGCCGTACGTGCCCGGCGAGGCAGTCTGGTTCCATCGAGACCTTCCGACGGAAACCGTTGTGCCGTTCGATATCTCGATCGTGCACCGCGACGATGCGCTACTGGTGATCGACAAGCCGCACTTTCTGCCGACCATCCCCCGCGGCGGACACATCCTGCAGACCGCGTTGGTGCGACTGCGTCTCGAACTCGATCTGCCGCAACTGGTGCCAGCGCACCGACTCGATCGCGTCACCGCGGGTCTGGTCTTGTTCGTCGTCGATCCGACACTCCGTGGCAAATATCAGACGTTATTCCAGGATCGAAAAGTTCACAAGGAGTACGAGGCGATCGCTCCGCACGATTCCACCCTGACCCTGCCCACTGTCGTCCGCAGTCGAATCGTCTCGGAGAGAGGACAATTCACTGCCCACGAGGTGGCTGGAGAACCCAACGCGCACACCACCGTCGAACTCCTGGACCATCGCGACGGACTCGGCCGCTATCGACTGACACCGCTGACCGGTCGCACCCACCAGCTACGTCTGCACATGAATTCGCTCGGCGTGCCGATCCTCGGTGACGACCTCTACCCGACGGCCACCAACCGAGCCGTCGACGATTTCACCAATCCGCTCCAATTGCTTGCCAGTGCAATTGAATTCATCGATCCGATCTCGAAATCCATGCGACGGTTCGAGACCGGGTTGAGCTTGCAGCGTTGGGTGTCGACTGTCGGGCCGTGACTTCCGACGCCGTTTCGCTACTCGGGATCGGTCTGTCGTTCGGACTTCACGAGCTCCTTCGTGCGCACCAGGCGCAGCGCGGTGACCAATACGACGCCGCCGATGATGTTGAACATCAACGTATATCCGAACCATTCGAGCCAGGCGACGTAGCTCACGTCGGCACCCGCGTGGATGGCCCCGAAGATCAGCAGGGAATCGAGAATCGAGTGGAACAACTGCAGTCCGGCCAGTAGGAAACCTGCTGCCATGGCGGCGATGATCCGCGCGACGTCGGATGTTGTTCCCTGCTGCATCCGAGTCAACAGCGTCATCGTGCTGCCACCGAGAACAGCCAGGCAGATCGACTGAAGATTCAGCGGTGCGTCGACGAAATGATGTGCCGCCTCGGACAACACCTCGAGCCACTGCGGGAACGCGTGCTCAATCAGCCACATCACGAACCAACCGCCCAGCAGATTGGCCAGCAGTGTCCCGACCCACAGCCTCACCAGCTGCAGGGGAGTCCCGTCGCGCGCGACCACCGCGGCGATCGGCATCAGAAAGTCCTCTGTGAACAGCTCACCATGGGCGAGGTAGATGGCCACCAGACCGATGCCGAACGCCAGGCCTGCCAGTAGGTGACTGTCGGTCTCGTCCAGTACCGCCAGATACGCCATCACACCCAGAGCAACTTCGAGCCCACCGAAGAATCCGGTGATCAGGACTGTGCGAACGGTGCGGTGCAATCGCTCGGCACCCTCCGATACGACAGCGTCGAAACTTTCCTCGAGTTCCTCTTCCAGAGGTCCCTCGTTGTCGCCGTCGTTTCGCCGTGCTTCTTCGCTCATTCGCAGGTAGTACCCACTGAGCCAGGATCGATACCAACCCGTCGGGAATCCTGTACTCGAGCTTTACCTGCCCGACGAGCGCTTGTGCACGATCGACGCTGATTCGGACTGCGCCGGCCAGATCTCGATCCAGGCCTCGACAGAGAGGAAGGAGGCCTCGGCAGATACGAAAACACCCGGCCCACCTCGCGGGTGAACCGGGCGTGAGCGAACGTGTGGCGGAAGCGGAGGGATTTGAACCCCCGGACGCTTTTACACGTCTCTCGCTTTCAAGGCGAGTGCATTGGGCCGCTCTGCCACGCTTCCGTGTGCGATCTTAAACGGCTGGGCCGCCCGCGTCCCAATCGCCCCTCATCGTCGCGATGCCGCGGCCGAGGTGTCCACAGCGGCGTCGACTTTCTCGAAGATGTCGCCGAGCACTTCGACTTCCTGTGGAGACAGCAGATCGACGAGATGGCGGCGCACACTGCGCACATGAGTGGGTGCCGCCTCCGCCAATCGTCGACGGCCTTCCTCGGTGATCACCGCGAGCACACCTCGGCCGTCATTGACGCAGGTGCTGCGAGACACCATGTCCTGGATTTCCATCCTCCTGATCTGATGCGTCAAGCGACTTCTCGACGACAGGACGCCGTCGGCCAGCTCGCTCATTCTGAGCGAGCCGTCTTCCGACTCCGACAGCATCACCAGAACTCGGTACTCCGCCATCGACAGATCGTGGCCGTCCTGCAGATCCTTGTTCAATACCCCCATCAATCGTTGCCCGCCGTCCATATAGGCGCGCCATGCTTTCATTTCCGCAGTGTCGAGCCACTGCGGATCCCCCCCGGAGCCAATGGCTAGTTCGGCCGTCACGCGTGACATCTTAGGCAAGAAATCTACCGGCGAGTAGCTTGCGCTGGTTGAATGTTCGATTCGAGTCCGAGACCTAGGGTCGAGTTATGACAGATCCCAACATCGACCCGCCCTACGTTGCCGCAGCCGACAGATACGAGTCCATGCACTTCCGGCACGTGGGGTCACGCGGACCGAAGCTCCCGGCGATCTCGCTGGGACTGTGGCACAACTTCGGCGACGACGTTCCACTGATGAACCAGCGGGCGATTTTGCGTCGCGCCTTCGATCTGGGAATCACGCACTTCGATCTGGCCAACAACTACGGTCCGCCCTACGGCAGTGCGGAGAAGAACTTCGGACGCATCTTCTCGGAAGATTTCGCCGGTTACCGCGACGAGATGATCATTTCGAGCAAAGCCGGCTGGGACATGTGGCCAGGCCCGTACGGGTTCGGTGGTTCCCGGAAATATCTTCTCTCGTCGCTGGACCAATCGTTGACGCGCATGCGCCTGGACCACGTCGACATCTTCTACAGCCACCGTCCCGACCACGACACCCCGATCGAGGAAACCGCAGGCGCGCTGATCAGCGCAGTTCAACAGGGCAAGGCGCTGTACGCGGGCATCAGTTCTTACAAGCCCGAGGGGACGCAGAAGATGGCGGATCTGCTCGCCGACGCGGGTGTTCCCCTGCTGATTCATCAGCCGAGCTATTCGATGGTCAATCGCTGGATCGAGCCCGGGCTGCTGGGCACCCTCGACGCGATCGGCGCAGGCGTCATTGCGTTCTCGCCCTTGGCCCAGGGCATGCTCACCGACAGATATCTCGACGGTATTCCTGCGGATTCGCGAGCAGCACAGGGTAAGTCGTTGAACCCGGACTGGCTCACCGACGACCACATCGGACACCTTCGGGCACTGAACGACATCGCCGCCGCCCGCGGGCAATCCCTCGCACAGCTCGCGCTGAGCTGGGCCCTGCGCGACTCGCGGGTGACGTCGGTGCTGATCGGCGCATCGAGCGTCGAACAGCTCGAGAACAACGTGGCTGCGCTGGACAAGCTGGACTTCACCGACGACGAGCTGGCGCAGATCGACCAGCACGCCGAGGACTTCGGAATCAACCTCTGGGACCTGTAGGAGTGCCTGCGGCAGTGGTGCGGTCGAGTGCTCCAGAGGGCACTTAACCGCACCACTGCGCCGGAGGCGCACTATGGAGACATGCGTGCCATCACACTGAAAGAATTCGGCGATCCCGACGTCATGGAATGGACCGAGGTTCCCGACCCACGTCCGGGCCGCGGGCAGGTGATCGTCGACGTCTCGGCCACCGCCATCAATCGCGCCGATCTGATGCAGCGTCAAGGTAACTATCCGCCGCCCCCGGGTGCCAGCGACATTCTCGGCCTCGAATGCTCGGGCATCATCTCCGAACTCGGCGAAGGCGTCAGCGGTTGGAACGTGGGCGACCGGGTCTGTGCACTCCTGGCCGGCGGTGGCTACGCGGAGCAGGTCGCCGTGCCCGCAACTCAGCTGTTTCCGATTCCGCTGGGGCTGGATCTGCATGTGGCGGCGGCACTTCCGGAAGTCGCGTCCACGGTGTGGTCCAACCTGGTGATGGATGGACACATGCGTTCGGGCCAGGTGCTGCTCATTCACGGCGGTGGTAGCGGAATCGGCACGCACGCAATTCAAGTGGCCAAGCAGATGGGCGTCACCGTCGCGGTCACCGCCGGCTCGAAGTACAAGCTGGACATGTGCGCCGATCTCGGTGCGGACATCCTCATCGACTACAAGAATCAGGATTTTGTTGCCGAAATTCGTTCACACACAAAGGATCACGGAGCAGATCTGATCCTGGACAACATGGGAGCGAAGTACCTCGATCGCAATCTCGACGCACTGGCCATGGACGGCACCGTCGTCACCATCGGAATGCAGGGCGGAGTGAAGGGCGAGCTGAACTTCGGCAAACTCCTCGCCAAGCGCGGATCTGTTCACGCAGCCGGGTTGCGCGGGCGACCCGAGACGGGGCCGTCGAGCAAAGCGAACATCGTCGCAGACATGACCGAGCACCTGTGGCCGATGATCTCCGAGGGACGCGTCACCGCCGTCGTACACGCCGAGATCCCGATAACCGAAGCGGCGCAGGGACATCGGATGCTCGACGAGGCTGAGACGATCGGCAAGGTCATCCTTCGCGTGCAGTGATGTACGCCCGAGGTCGTGCATAGAAGTTCGTAGTGGGCTACGAACTTCTGTGCACGTGCGGCGCAGCCGCTCTCAGAGAGCGAGTGCGGTGAGCGCTTTCACGAGCTGATCGATTTCGTAGCGGGTGGTGTACGGGGCCAGGCCGATCGAGACGGCACCACCCTCGTCGTTGACGCCGAGGGCGTCGAGCAGACGGCTGCCGCCATGGACTCCGCTGACACTCCCGATTCCCGCCTGCGCGAGTTGCTCGGACACCTTCACCGCAGGCACACCCTCGACCGTGAAACTCACGGTGGGGACCCGCGTGGGTGCATTGCCCAGCACCATGACGTGATCCAGTGAATTCAGCGCCTTCATCAGGTAGTCGAAGAGACCGTCGTGGTAGTGCTGCAGCGATCCGATCGACAGCTCGAGACGCTCACGACGGGTTCCTGTTGCGGCGTCGTCGAGATTGGCCAGGTAGTCGATGGAGGCCACCACGCCGGCCAGCAACGCGTACTGGTGACTGCTGACCTCGAGCCGTTCGGGCCCCTTGGCCGACGGGTTGAGCGACATCGACGGTAGTTGTTCCAGCAGCGTCGGATCGCGGAAGATCAGCGCGCCGACAGACGGACCACCCCACGCAGCAGCGTCGATCGCAACGACGTCCGCTCCGAGTTCCTTGATGTCGACGTGAGCGTACGGAGCAGCTCCGGCGGCATCGACGACGATCAGTCCACCCACCTCGTGCACCAGATCTGCGGCAACCCTGACATCGGGTGCGCTGCCGACGATCGGCGACGCGGCAGTGACTGCGACGAGCCTGGTGGTGGAGGTGATGAGTTCGTCGAACTGCCACGTGGGCAGCTCGCAGGTATCGATTTCGACTTCGGCCCATTTGACGTGCGCACCGGTTCGGCTGGCTACCCGTAGCCACGGCGCCACGTTCGCTTCCTCGTCGAGACGCGAGAGCACCAGCCCGGTTCCCAGACCGAGCCGCGAGCTCATGGACTCGGCGAGCCACGACAACAGCGTCGCGCGGTCCGGTCCGATGACAACTCCGGACGGGTACGCGCCCACCAGATCGGCGATCGCGACACGAGCGGAGTCGAGCAGAGACGCACTCCGCTTGGCCGCGGTGTTACCCGCCGAATGGTTGGACGCGCTGTGCCGGAACGCCGTGGACACCGCGGTCGACACCCGATCTGGAATCAACATCCCCAGCTGAGGGTCCAGATGAATCCACCGGTCGCCGAGGGAGGGAATGGACCCTCTTACTCGCGCGACGTCGTACCCCATGCCGGACACTCTAAGCGCCGACCGGTGAAGCATGTGTTCCACGTCCCGTTTCGCCAGGGAACGGTTGCCCACTTCGCACGCTCGGTCCCTCCCTGATTCCACAAATTTTTCGACGAGCCGCTTTGTTTTCTCGACGAACTACTGTTCCCGACGACCGAACCAGGATAATCGTCCCGGACGATCGCGCAACGGCGAGCGACGCGTCAAGATGGATACATGACCCAATCCGAGTCGAACAGTGCTCCCGATGACCACGTCGTAGTGATCGGCCCCAATGGAGAACCGCTGGCCCTGAGCCGCGAGGAAGCGACGGCCGCAGCAGCCCGCGCCGCCGGATCGTCGACGAACGAGGATTCCGACGACGGGTCGGGCCTGTCGGAGATGGTCGAGCAGCCCGCCAAGGTCATGCGCATCGGGACGATGATCAAGCAATTGCTCGAGGAAGTGCGCGCCGCTCCGCTCGACGACGCCAGCCGGACGCGTCTCAAGGAAATCCACAAGTCATCGATCCACGAACTCGAGCAGGGACTCGCACCGGAACTGCGCGACGAGCTCGAGCGTCTGGTGTTGCCCTTCGGCGACGACGTGGTCCCCACCGACGCGGAACTGCGGATCGCGCAGGCGCAGCTCGTCGGCTGGCTCGAAGGACTGTTCCACGGCATCCAGACGGCCCTGTTCGCGCAGCAGATGGCCGCCCGCGCCCAACTCGAACAGATGCGTCAGGGCGCGTTGCCTCCCGGTGTGATGGGCGCACCAGCCGGCGGCCACGGCGGCAGCGGTACCGGCCAGTACTTGTAGAAACCGTGCGGGGTGAGCCAGGTTGTCGCGACGGGTAGTGTCGACCGTCGTGTCGGCACCAGCGAAGGATCCCGAGAGCGAGGCAGGAGAACAGATGCCTGCTCCGGTTTCGGACTCACAGACTTATCGGCGCGCGTTCGGCGATCTGCGAACCGGTTTCAATCAGCGCGAACTGTGGCTTCATCTCGGCTGGCAGGACATCAAGCAGCGTTATCGGCGGTCGGTGATCGGTCCGTTCTGGATCACCATCGCCACTGGTGTGCAAGCCATCGCCATGGGTCTGTTGTATTCGGTTCTGCTCAACATCGATTTGCGCGAGTTCCTGCCGCACGTCACCGTCGGGCTCATCATCTGGAACCTCATCAGTGCAGCGATCCTCGAAGGCGGAGACGTCTTCGTTGCCAACGAGGGCCTGATCAAGCAGCTGCCCAGTCCACTGAGCGTGCACGTATATCGACTCGTGTGGCGTCAGCTGCTGCTACTCGGCCACAACCTGCTGATCTACGTGATCATCATCGCGATCTTCTGGCCGCCCGGCGGCCTGCACTGGACCGTGGTCTTCGCGATCCCGGCATTGGCGTTGATTCTGCTCAACGCCGTGTGGGTGTCGATTCTGTTCGGCATCATCGCCACCCGCTACCGGGACATCGCCCCGATCCTCGGCAGCTTCGTCACCCTGATGTTCTTCATGACGCCGATCGTGTGGACCACCTCGGGCCTGCAGCAGATGGGCGGCGAGGCCGCCAATCGCGCCAAGCTCGTCGAGATCAACCCGCTGTTCCATTACCTCGACATCATCCGCGCCCCGCTGATCGGCGAAGATCAGCAGGCGTATCACTGGTACATCGTGCTCGGCTTCACCGTCGTCGGCTGGGCGCTGGCCATTCTCGCTCTCAAGAAGTACCGGGCCCGCGTGCCCTACTGGGTTTAGGGGTCAGCAGTTGTCCATCAGCATCAGTACCCATGACGCATCCGTCGACTTCCCGATCTTCGACGCCAAGACGCGGTCACTGAAGAAGGCATTCCTCGGTAAAGCCGGCGGTGCCATCGACCGCAACTCGTCCGACGTCGTCGTCGTCGAAGCCCTCAAGAACATCACGATGAACCTGAAGGACGGCGATCGCGTCGGCCTGGTGGGTCACAACGGCGCGGGCAAATCGACTCTGCTGCGGCTGCTCTCGGGCATCTACGAGCCGACGCGGGGCAGCGCTACCATCCGGGGCCGCGTCGCGCCGGTGTTCGATCTGGGCGTCGGTATGGACCCGGAGATCTCCGGTTACGAGAACATCATCATTCGTGGCCTGTTCCTCGGCCAGACGCGCAAGCAGATGCTCGCGAAGATGGACGAAATTGCCGACTTCACCGAACTCGGCGATTACCTCGACATGCCGCTGCGCACCTACTCGACGGGTATGCGAGTGCGCGTCGCGATGGGCGTCGTCACCAGCATCGACCCGGAGATCCTGCTGCTCGACGAGGGCATCGGTGCCGTCGACGCAGAGTTCATGAAGAAGGCGCGCCACCGACTGCAGGAATTGGTGAAGCGCTCGGGAATTCTGGTGTTCGCCAGCCACTCCAACGAATTTCTGGCTCAGCTGTGCGACACCGCGATGTGGATCGATCACGGCCAGATTCGGCAACAGGGCGGCATCGAGGACGTGGTGCGGGCCTACGAGGGAAACGACGCGGGAGACCACGTCGCCCAGATCTTGAAGGAGATCGAGCGGGAAGATGCAGCCGGTGCCTGACAAGATTGTCGGGGTCATCGTCACGCACAAGCGCCGTGAGTTGCTGGCTCTCTCGCTCGACGTCATCGGTGCGCAGACTCGTCCCCTCGATCATCTGGTCGTCGTCGACAATGCCGACGAGCCCGCTGTGCGTGAACTGGTGGAATCGTTCGATCTGCCGACGACGTACCTCGGCTCGCAGCACAACCTGGGCGGTGCGGGCGGGTTCGCCCTCGGCATTCTGTACGCACTCTCGCTCGGAGCTGATTGGGTGTTTCTCGCCGACGACGACGGCCGCCCCGAGGGCCCGAAGGTGCTCGAGACCCTGTACGACTGCGCGCTCGCACACGGACTCGACGAGGTCTCTCCCGTGGTGTGCGACATCGATGATCCCGATCGCTTGGCGTTTCCGCTGCGGCGCGGCGTCGAGTGGCGTCGGCTTCGGTCGGAGTTGATCGACCCGGAGAATCCCGACGACGACCTCCTCGAGGGCATCGCGTCCCTGTTCAACGGTGCGCTGTTCAAGGCCTCGACGATCGACGCGGTGGGCGTGCCCGATCTGCGGCTGTTCGTCCGCGGCGACGAGGTGGAAGTACATCGACGATTGCAGCGTTCCGGCCTGAAGTTCGGTACGTGCCTCACTACCGCCTACGTCCACCCCAACGGGGCCGAGGAGTTCAAGCCGATCCTCGGTGGCCGGATGCACACGCAGTACCCCGAGGATGCGACCAAGCGCTACTTCACCTACCGCAACCGTGGCTACCTGATGTCGCAGCCCGGAATGCGAAAGCTCTTGCCGCAGGAGTGGATTCGGTTCACCTGGTTCTTCCTGATCACCACCAGAAACCCTCGCGGTCTGGCAGAGTGGTTTCGGCTGCGTGGGCTCGGCCGTCGAGAGCACTTTCGTAAGCCCTGATGTGTTTGCGAACGCCGCCCCACCGGCTACCGTGTGCCCATGACGGAACCTCGGAAGCTCGCGGATCGCATCAAGTCGTCGGCACGGGAGAAGCTTCAACGGGCCATCGGCGAGGTTCTGGCGCAGCAGACTGCACAGTTGACGGAGCAGACGACTGATCAGCAAGCAACACTGCTCGACGTCCTCGAACGTCAGCGCCGTGAGATCGAGGAATTGCGGGGGTTCGTGCGCGGGCTCGAGCTACGCATGCGACGCGATCTCTTTTTCGCTTCCGAGGTCGAGGCCGCCGCTCAAAGCGCCGAGTTCGCCGAAGAAATGATGTCGACTGCGCCCACCTTTCCGTTGCCGCACGCAACGTTGAGGTTCGCGCTCGGCGAGGTGACCATCCGCGGCATGGCACTCGAATTCGGTGTCGCCAGCGGCACGACGCTGGAGATCATCGCCGAGGAATTGGCGTCGCGAAAGGACGTCACCGTCGTCGCCGGATTCGACGTGTTCTCCGGCCTACCCGAGACCTGGCGTACGGGCTTCCCAAAGGGCCTGTTCGAGCAGGAGAGCATTCCCGAAGTGCCGGGCGCGCAGATAGTCCCCGGCTTGTTCGAGGATTCCCTGCCGGGCTTCCTGAAGGGCCACCACGAGAAGCTGGCCTTCCTGCACCTCGACGCCGACCTGTACTCCTCGACGGTCACCGTACTGGATCTGGTGGCCGATCGACTCGCAGTGGGCACCGTCATCGTGTTCGACGAGTACTTCAACTTCCCCGGCTGGCGCAACCACGAGTACCGGGCGTGGACGGAATTCGTCGCACGCACCGGCACCGAATTCGACTACCTCGGATACACGGTCGACAACGAACAGGTCGTCGTGCGGATTCGCAAGGCTCCCAGAACTCGGACGAACTAGTGCGCGCCCAAGACCTACCGCACCAGCCGCACTACCTGGCTGACGTGAATTGTGTGTTGTTCTTCCACGTGGAATCCCGCTTTCCGGAGTTCCGAGTAGTCGGATGAAGTCTCGAAATTAAAGGGCGGCAACACCCAGGTGTCGTTCGAGGTCAACCGCACAGTTTCGGCCTGGCTGCGGTCCCGATCGGTGAAGTACCAGATGACCTGGCATCCGGCGAGTTCCGGCGCGAGTTCCGACAGCGGGCGTTCCTCGTCCCACAGTTGCCCCGACTCGGCGGCGTCCTTCGCGAGGCCGATGCTGCGTGTTCCGGCAAACGAGGACGGATCGACATCCTCGATCAGCCGCTGCGAGGACGGGTTCCACGCGGAACGCCCGAAGAGAACGCAGTCTCCCGGAGCGACATTGGCTGCTGCGAACTCGTTGGCATAACTGAAATCCATCTGTAGCGGCTTGGCCCACGCCGATCTCTGCTGCAGATACGCCGGCAGCGCGGCCAGAGCTAACACTCCGATGAGCAGCACAGGCAACCATCGCGGCCGACTCACACGATCGAGGGCCACCCCGAGCAACAAGGCCACAGCAGGTGTGGTGAACGTGAAGTACCGGTCGAGGTAAATCGGCGACCGAACGATCGAATAGATCACCATCACGGCCATCGGTACGAGAATCCACGGGATCGCGACCGGCATGGGTCCACGGCGCCAGTCCCCTCCACCGATTCCGCGGGTCCTCCGAACAACCAGTGCAGCAAGGAAAATGACGCCGACAACTACCTCGAACAGAGGCGCGCCGACAAACCACTGGTCGAGCACAACCCTTGGAAAGTTGCTGTCGATAGGCGGTATCCATCCCACCTGGGTCGCCTGCCTGAGCACAATCTTCAAGAAGACGGCGGTGACTACCAGTGCCGTGACGACAGCAGTCGCCCACGGTAGGAAGGACGCGCGAAGCCGACGGCGTGCCAGCATGACCAGCAGATGTACTGCCACCAACGTCGCGAGATACACGAACAGCACAATCGACAGTGCAAGCATCGCGCTGTAGAGAACCCACCACCACCGCGAACGAGCATGCAGTGCAACGAGAAATACCACGGTCAACCACACTGCTGCGGTTGCCGTCAACGCGTAGCTACGCGCTTCGACTGCAGCCCACAACACTCTGGGCAGCAGCGCGAACGCAACACCGGAGAACAGAGCGACTCGCGGTGTGGACAGCCGCGATGCAAGCACCACCACTCCCGCTGCAGCCAACCCCACAGCCACAGCACTCGGAATACGCATCGAGAACTCGGAGAAGCCGAATACTCGGCCCCACAGATGCATTCCGACGTAATAGGCACCGTGGACGATATCGACACCCCGCAACAGCTCCAGCAACTCGCTGAACGAGCGACGACTCGAGTACACCGTGGCGGCCTCGTCGTACCAGTACGACGGAACCCACGACGCGGCGACGCCAATCACGAATGCGAAGACTGCTACTGCGGGCGCAAGCACTCCAGGGGTGCGTTCACCCCTCACTGTCATCGTCCCGCACCGGAGACGATCGAGAGCAGTGCTGTCCATACCCAGAGAGACCCAATCCAGTTCGAGTAGTGACGGTTTCAGCGGTCAGCTGTGCGGCTTCTTCGTGAAGAAGACCACTGACCATGGTCGCACAGCCGACGACCGAACTGTCCGACGCTCGCCGTCTACTTCGCGTCCCGAACTTTCTCCATCAGCACGCGAGCGGCATCGGCCGGGTGCGTGTGGGGCCACCAGTGGCCTGCGTCGACGTGCACGACACTCAGTTCGGGGATCCATCGGTCGAGTCCGCCGTTGAGGTTCGGCGACAGCATGCGGTCGTGTGTCGGAACCACCACGGTGGTCGGGACGCCGCACCGTGGATCGGGTCCACGGAGCACACGCCGCAGCACGTTTGCCCGGTACAGGGCGATGCCGCGCTGCTGATCCGCGGTCGACGGGGCCGGTGCGCCACCACCACTCAGTCGAGCCAACAACCCCGGCACTCGCCTGCCCAGGACGGGCAGATGGAACCCGAAGACGTACCAGGACCTCGCCAGCTGACCGATCAGCGACGGCCATCGATGCGGACGCACCAGACGCGCCCGCGCCACTTGCCGCAGGTGATCGAGACTGGGCCCCGACACCGACGTGTACGACGCGAACGCGGTGGCCGCCCGAGGCGAGGCCATCGCCTCCCACATCTGAACCGACCCCCAGTCGTGGGCGAAGACATGCACCTTGCCGGTGAGCCCGGGAATCGACTCGACCACCGCGAAGGCGTCCCGCGCCAGCTGCTCGATGGCAACGTCCGCCGCGGGCTCGAGCACGGATGCTCCACTACCGCGCGTGTCGTAGGCGATCATTCGAACCGTGTCGCCGAGCTCGGCGATCAGCCGATCGAACACGTGATGGTTGTCGGGATAGCCGTGCACCAGCAGCACCGTCGAGCGCGCGGACGGGTTGCCGTACTCGAATACGGGAAGCTCGGCTCCGGACGTGCGTACCGTCCAGCCGGTCATCCCGCGTCCGTCAGAGCCTGCAGAGTGCCACCACGCAACAGGTGAGCAATCATCCTCAGCCGCATGGCCTCTTGCTCGGGCTGCGGATGCACCACCGCCGCCAGCGCCTCTCCGTCGAGCAGGTGCACCACGCTGAAGATCACCGTCTCCAGCTGCCGTGGCTCTATCACTCCCGCGATCGGTAACGTACGAGCAAGTTCGGCGATCTGCTCGTGATATCGAACAGTAAACGGGTGCAATCTTTCTCGCAGTTCCTCGTCACTGCGCGCGGCGGTCAACAGCTCGTACCAGGCCCCGTTGATCGGCGCGCGGCACGCAGACCGCAATAGTTCGAGGCAGTGCTCGATCGATGCGCTCCCGAAACCGGACAGGCCATGACGAAACTCCACGAACTGACGCCTGCGAACCTCGTCGGCTGCAGCGACGATCAGATCGAACCTGGTGTCGAAATGGCGAAACATGGCCCCGGACGACACCCCCGCGCGGCTGACGATCTCACTGACACTGGTTGCGGCGTAGCCCTTCTCGCACAACGAGGCGATGGTCGCGTCGAGCAGTTTTCCGATGGTTTCGGTTCGGCGCTGCTGTTGACTGGGGCTCACACACGCTCCCGGCGACGAGGAGCCGTCGGAGTGCCTGCGCGCAGGAAGCTACCCGCACGCTCCGACACACCGAACCACGGAGCAAAGGTGCCGCCGGAGAACACCACTCGGCCCGCGATCAGAGTGGCGGTGACAGCACGATCATTGCGATTGACCATCCGGCTCAGGCCACCGAACTCCGGCATGGTCTCCTCTCGGTAGGCCAGGACCTCGTCGTCCAGACCGTTCGGGTCGATCACGACGATATCGGCACGATCGCCCACCCGAAGGTGTCCGGCGTCGACTCCGTAGAAGTCCGCCAACTCACCACTGAGCTTGTGCACGGCCTTCTCGACGGTCATGAACGGCTTTCGATCGTGCTGCGCGTCGTGCACGCGGTGGAGTAACCGAATGCCGAAGTTGTAGAACGCCATGTTGCGCAGATGAGCACCGGCATCGGAGAATCCCACCGTCACTCCGGGCTGGTTGATCAGTTTGTCCATCTGCTTCTTGCGATGATTGGCAACCGTAGTGTGCCAGCGCAGCTTTCGCCCGTGCTCGACCACCAGATCGAGGAAGGCGTCGACGACGTGCACACCACGCTCGGCCGCGACCTCAGCAATGTTCTTGCCGACGACCGACGCGTCGGGGCACTCGGTGATCTCGGCGTCGGCGAAATCCCGATGCCAGACGCGCGAGCTGAACTTCTTCTCGAAATCGGCGCGGAACCAACGACGGTATGCCTCGTCCGAGAGCAACTCGTTGCGGCCCAATTCTTCTCGTAGATGAAGAGCAGCGCGACCCGAGCCGAACTCCTCGAACACGACAAGATCGATACCGTCGGAGTAGACGTCGAACGTCGTCGGCAAGTGCTGCCACCGGAACTGGCCCTTTCCCGGTCCGTTGACGATACGCGCGAGCGGACCGAAAGCCCGGTGAATCCAGGGCGACGCCTTGGCATCCGCCGCCGCCAGCAGCGAGATCTTGAGCGGAGTGCGGCCGATGCCGGTGGCCGAGGCGAGGAAGAACAGCATGTCGTACTTAGTGTTCAGGTTCGGAATGCTCTGCAGCAACCGCCCGCGTCGACGCAGAATCTTGTGCAGAGAACGGAACTCGCTCCACCGCGCGTACGAGGACGGCAACGAACGTGACCGGTATCGATCGCCGTCGAGCTTGTCCCACGGATTCGTCATGGTCGACATTCCGAGCAGCCCGGCATCGAGCGCCTTCTCGAGCGCGTCGGACATGGCGCGCCATTCCTCGCGGGTGGGCTTCTGGCTGCGATCGGTGGAGCGGTCCAAACCCATGACGTGCGCGCGCAGATCCGAATGCCCGACCATTGCAGCGATATTGGGACCGAGAGGTAGGCGCTCGAGCGTTGCTATGTACTCGTCGGGGCTCGTCCACGTCTTGTGCGTGTCGACGGCCTTGAGCACATGATCGCGCGGCAGCGCCTCGACCCGACTGAACAGGTCCGCGATGTCGACCGGGGTGGAGTAGAGCGTCGACAACGAACAGTTCCCCAGCAGAACGGTCGTGACCCCGTGCCGGACGGATTCCTCGAGACCGGGCCCGACGAGCACTTCTGCGTCGTAATGGGTGTGCACGTCCACGAAGCCCGGGGTGACCCACTTGCCGGTGGCGTCGACCACCTCGGTCGTTGCGCCCGCCTCGAGCGGTGTGGAGGACACAGCCCGTACGACGCCGTCGACGATGCCAACATCGGCTCGCACCCCCGGGCCGCCGGATCCGTCGTAGACGGTGCCGCCGGTGATGACAACGTCGAAAGGAATATTCGGGTTCATGTGACCTCCGTCATAGGATGACGAAACTCTAACTTAGAGAGTGATCGCTCGCAATAGCCGATGTGCTGCCGACATCTGCGTCACGCACGCGTCGACGTTTCGGTTCCCGGACACCTCGAGAGCTACAGTCGAGTGTCTTTGCCCGAACTCACGGAGTTGACCCCTTGCCCACCACGGATACCCAGACGATGAGCAGCTCGCTGCCCGACGGCAGACGAGAGCGCCTCGTATGGGGCGCGGCGGTCGCCGTAGTCGTCGTGTTGGGCTACCTCCTGATACTCAGCGTCGACCCGCGCTTCTTCTACATCGACGACACCGAATCCGGTGCCGTTCCCAACTGGCTCCAGCTCGGGCGCATCATGCGCGACGGTCACTTTCCGTCCCTGGTGCTCGACCAATGGATGGCGGGCAATTATCCCGTCGAAGGCCAGGGCGGTCTGTGGAACCCGGTGCAGATGGCGATCAACTACATCTCGCCGTCGATCGACAACCTGGTACTGCTCGCCACGACGGTCAAACTCGGCTTCTCGATCCTGCTGGCCTGGGGCGTCTATCGCGTCGCACTCACCTACGGAGCGCGCGCCGACTGGGCTGCCGTCGCAGGCGCGAGTGCACCGTTCGTCGGCTTCACCCTGTTCTTCGAGAACACCTCGTGGGTGACCGCACTCATCGGCACCGCTTACATCACCAACGCGTGGGCGAGCTCGGTGAAGTGCGCCCGCGGCCGCAGCGGACCCGTCGTACCGTTCGTGTTCCTCTACTTGGCCATCAGCGTGGGCTATGTGCACGCTGCGGTCATGGCCGGCGTCATGATCGGCTCCGTCGCGATCGGCGAACGGTTGTTCCAACGCCTGTGGCGTCCTGCGCTGAAGGTGTGCAGTGTCGGTATCGCCGCGGCCGCGTGCGGGGCTGTCACCTTCCTCCCTGGAGTCATGACCTCGGCTGTCACCTGGCGCAGCGGTGACGAGGGAACCTTCAACGACAACTTCCTGACGGCACCGTGGTCGGAATCACTGACCGCGAGCGTGCCGACGGCTGTGACGAGCATCGAATCGTGGTCGGGTGAGACCACTCTGGCACCGGTCACCTACATCGCCTGGTTCGTCGTGCCCGCGCTCGCGTTCATTGCGTGGCGTCGGGTGCCCGCGGCCTTGCGCGAGCTGGCCGCACCGCTGATCCTGTTGGTATTCGCACTGGTCTTCACAGCCGGGCCGAGCGATATCGGCCCCATCCGCTGGCCCGCGCGCATCCTTCCCTTCGTCGCCATCGTCGCGCTGATTCTCGCGGTCACCCTGCTCAGTCGTTACGGCACTCTGGACAAGCTGCGGCCCCGGTTGCTCGCTGCCGGTCTTCTGACAGTGGTGTTACTGCTGCGCGCGGGCTCCTCGGGACCGGAGTTCTTCGGCCGCCACGTCCTCGCTGCGCTGGCCATCCTGCTCGTCGGCGCACTCGCGCTACTGCTGACCCACCGATTCTCCACCAGGGCGACGGCAGCACTGCTGCTCGCAACGATCGCACCGGTCGCGATGTATCAGGTGGCCACCTACGATCCGCCGTTCACCAAATGGTGGCTACCCGCGTCGCAATCCGAGGCCAAGGCCGAGTTCCCGCAGTGGCAGGGCGCAACCCTGCAACTCGGCAACCGCGCACTGACCGAGACCGCAGCACAGGGCCCCGACGACCCGCAGCTGCCCTGGCACTCCCAGGTGTACGGCAACTCCGCCAAGATCATGGGCCTGGACTACGTCAACGCGTACACCCCCGTCGGATATCTCGACTTCGCCAACCTGCTGTGCTTCGAGCACGAAGGATCGACCTGCAAGGACGCCTTTCGGCGCGTGTTCGAGATCGAGCCGTACACCGGCAAAACCTACGCCGACCTGATGCAACTCGATCGAATCGTGCTGCAGAAGAACCAGTATCCGCTCGCGAACTCCCGGCCCGCACCCGCAGGCTGGCAGTGGGTGACCGCTCCCACGCCCGAGTCCGCTCGCCAGATCTACGTCCTCGAACGTGTCGACGGTCTGATTCCCACGACGTCGGGACGCGTCGTCGCGACGGTGAACGCCACGGCCGAGACCCGCAGCTTCGACGCCGACTCCGAGCACGTCGACGTCAGTGCACCCGACGGCGGAAGCGTTGTTTTTTCGCGACTGGCCTGGCCCGGGTACACCGCGACGCTCAACGGTGAGGAGCTGCAGACGAAGGGCCTGGCCGACATCTTCCTGTACGTCGACCTGCCGCCCGGCACCGAGAACGCCGACCTGGAGATCACTTTCCGACCGCCCGGCGAACGACTCGGATTGGCTGCGATGGCAGGCGGAGTGCTGGTGCTGATCGGCCTGGTGGTGCTCGATGTGCGACGACGCAGAAGCTCTTCCGCGGCGAAGTTCGATGGTAATGGCAAGAGCAGATAGGGTCAGACCCCGTGATGTCCGACGATTCTGCTGCTGATCCGCACCGCATTTCCATCGTGGTTCCGGTGTATCAGGGCGAACGGACGCTCAGCGCGTTGATCGACGAGATCATTCCGTTGACCCAGGTGGTACACACTCCTCTCGGCCGACCGATGATCGTCGAAGAGGTTCTGCTCGTCTTCGATCACGGGCCCGACAACTCCGCTGCAGTCATTCGGCAGCTCACCGAAGCGCACCCGTTCGTTCGTGGTGTCTGGCTCAGTCGCAATTTCGGCCAACACCCCGCCACGCTGGCCGGTATGGCATCGAGTGGTGGTGAGTGGATCGTCACGATGGACGAGGACGGTCAACACGACCCGGCTGCCATCGGCGGCATGCTCGATACTGCCCTCGACCGGCAGTCCACCGTGGTCTACGCCAAGCCCACCAATGTCGCGCCGCACGGGTTGTGGCGCAATGCGGCCTCCCGGGGATCGAAGTGGCTGATCGCCAAAGCTCTGGCCGGGGACAACACCGTCGATTACCAGAGTTACCGCCTGGTGCTCGGCGAAGTCGGCCGTTCCGTCGCCGCGTACGCCGGTTCCGAGGCGTACCTGGACATCGCCCTCGGGTGGATCGCAGGCGACGTCTCGACGAGCCCTGTGGCGTTGCGGGAAGAGGTGGACCGTCGATCGGGCTACCGATTGCGGACACTGCTCTCGCACTTCTGGCGGATGGTGCTCTCGAGCGGCACCAAGGGACTGCGGTTGGTCAGCTTCATCGGAATCGCCTTCGCACTGCTCGGCCTGATTCTCGTCGCCTACGTACTGATTTCGTACTTCGTGTTCGATTCCGGTGCCGAGGTGCGCGGCTGGGCATCGACGATGGTCATCCTGCTGTTCGGTTTCGGAGCCACGCTGTTCTCACTTGGAGTGGTGGCCGAATACGTGGGCGTCAACGTCAAGACCGCCATGGGTAAGCCGCCGTACCTCATCGTCACCGATCCCGGAAACGGCCCGCTCGGACGCACCGCGCCGGCACAATCAGTCGAAAATTCACAGCCGACCGACAACACACAACCGACGTGACCGCGACGCACACCTGGATCGTCGGCAGCGGCGGGCTACTCGGCGCTGCAGCGACCCGGGAAGTGCAACGCCGCGGGCATCGCGTGTACACCAGCACGATCCCCTGGACGAACAATGCGTTGGCCGAAGAAGCTCTGCTGCAACGCTGTTCGAAATTTTTCGACTCGTTCGACGACGGTCCGTGGAACGTGATCTGGGCCGCGGGTGCGGGCGTGAACGGCACCAGCGCAGCGCAGTTCGCTCAGGAGAACGAGCTCATTCACGCAGTCCTCTCGCGTATCGAAGCAGTCGCCGTCAATCGTGCCGACGCCGGAACGGTCTTCCTCGCCTCGTCCGCAGGGGGCGTGTACGCCGGCGCACTCGGAGCGCCGCATCACGAGGGCACGCAGCCGGTTCCGTTGGGCGACTACGGTTTCGCGAAGCTCGAGTCCGAGTCGATCGCGACCGACTTCGGGGTGCGCACCGGTATCAATGTGGCGATCGGCCGTTTCGCGAACCTCTACGGCCCGGGGCAGAATCTCGCAAAACCGCAAGGCCTGATCTCACACCTGTGCCGTGGATACCTGATGGCCTCGCCCGTGTCCATCTTCGTACCGATGGATACGCTGCGCGACTATCTCTACGTGTCCGATGCGGCCGAGATGGTGGCCGACACCCTCGAGATGTCTGCCGGGCAACGAATGCCGCCCACGATCAAGATCTTCGCCTCGGGCGAGGCCGTCACGATCGGTTCGATCCTCGGAGCATGCCGCACCGTCTTTCGCCGACGGCCGAACGTGGTGCTCGCCGCATCGCCACTCGCGGCGTTCCAAGGCCGTGATCTGCGACTGCGGTCGACTGTCTGGCCGGAAATCGATCGCCGCACCCATCGCACGTTGCCCGCAGGCATCGCGTCGACCTTGGTCGCGACGCGTCAAGCACTGGGGGTCGGCCGATGACCGAGCCGCAGACTCCCGCTCCCCCGGCCGGCATGAGCGGTGCGCCCGGGCCTCTGATGCGCATCGTCAAGAATCAGAAGATCGCATTCCTGCTGGTCGGTGGTGTCAACACCGCGTTGGGTACCGCGTGGTTCGTCCTGTGGCAGTTGCTGATCGGTGAACGGTACGGCTATCACGCCGCCATCGTGCTCGGCTACCTGTGCAACGTGCTGTGCGCGTTCGCGATGTACCGCTACCTGGTGTTTCGAGTGCGCGGGCACTTCTTCCGAGACCTGCTTCGCTTCTTCGTGGTCAACTTCGGGGCGTTCCTCGCGAACATCTCGTTGATGACCATCGCCGTATCGGTACTCCACTTCCCGCCCATCCCTTCACAATTGGTCGTCACAGCAGTGATGGCAGTCGTCAGCTTCTTCGGCTACCGCGACTTCTCGTTTCGCAGAAAGAGTCAGGCCCCCACACCATGACACCCCGAGTTTCCGTCGTCGTCCCGGCATACAACAACGCCGAATACCTGGCCGAGACCATCGATTCGATCCTTGCCCAGACGTACACGGACTTCGAACTGGTCATCGCCGATCATTCCTCGACCGACGGAACCCTGGCCGTCGCGCAGAAGTTCGACGACCCCCGGATTCGCCTCCTGACCACCCCGGCCGGTGGCGGTGCGCAGGCCAACTGGAATCGCGTGACAGCCGAGGCCACTGGCGAATTGATCAAACTCGTCTGCGGCGACGACACCATCGCTCCCACCGCGTTGGCCACCCAGGTGAAGGCCTTCGACGACACCCCGTCCGCCGTCCTGGTTGCCTCGCAGCGCACCCTCATCGACGCCTACGGCAAAACCGTCATCGCCGCGCGCGGACTCGGCGGACTGCAGGGACGGGTCTCCGGCCGCGTCGCAGCCCGAACGGCAGTTCGGGCCGGTGCCAACATCTTCGGTGAGCCGGGCGGCGTCATGATGAAGCTGTCGGAGTTGCGCGAGATCGGACTGTGGGACAACAGCCATCCCTACCTGATCGACCAGGCCACCTTCATCGCGGTCGCGCTCCGCGGAGACATCGTCGCCATCCCGCAGCCGTTGGCGTCGTTCCGTATCAACTCGGGACAGTGGAGCGTCGAGTTGGCCACGCAGCAGGCGCGTCAAGCTGCAGACTTCCACCGCTCACTCCGGGCAAGCGATCCGACGTTGCTGTCCAGCAGCGACGTTCGCATCGGAAACGCCAAGGCTCTGATAACGTCCTTCATGCGTCGTGCGGTGTATGTGCTGCTGCGACATCGGATGTCGCGCAGCAGTTAAGGCAGAACGGATTCCTTGGTCGCATAGACGGCCTCGGTGGCGTCCTTCTGCGGTCGCCACCACTGCTCGTTGTCTCGGTACCAGTCGACGGTGGCTTTCAATCCGGCACGGAAGTCGACATAGGTTGGCGTCCAGCCCAATTCGGTACGCAGCTTGGTGGAGTCGATGGCGTAGCGCAGATCGTGGCCGGGGCGGTCGGTGACGAAATCGAAGGCGTCGGGCTCATGGCCGGTCTCTTCGAGGATCGCTTCGAGGACGGTGCGGTTGTTCGCTTCGCCGTCGGCTCCGATGAGGTAGGTCTCGCCGATACGGCCACCGTCGATGATGGCCCAGACCGCACTGTTGTGATCGTCGACGTGGATCCAGTCGCGCACGTTCTGGCCTGCGCCGTAGAGCTTGGGGCGCGATCCGCTGAGGATGTTGGTGATCTGACGCGGGATGAACTTCTCCACGTGCTGGTACGGGCCGTAGTTGTTGGAGCAGTTGGAGATGGTGGAGCGGACCCCGAATGATCGGGTCCAGGCGCGCACCAGCAGATCGCTCGAGGCTTTGGTCGAGGAGTACGGGCTCGACGGGTTGTACGGGGTCGACTCGGTGAACCTGGCCGGATCGTCGAGTTCGAGATCGCCGTAGACCTCGTCGGTGGAGATGTGGTGGTAGCGCACGTCGTGTTCGCGGACCGCATTGAGCAACGTGGTGGTTCCGATGACGTTGGTGTGCACGAAAGGCCACGGGTCGGTCAACGAGTTGTCGTTGTGGGATTCGGCGGCGAAGTGGACGACCAGGTCGGTCTCGCGGACGAGCCCGTCGACGAGGTCGGCGTCGGCGATGTCGCCGTGCACGAAGTCGATGCGGTCGGCCACCGGGGCGAGGGAGGCCTTGTTGCCGGCGTAGGTGAGCTTGTCGAGCACGGTGACCTGGGAGTCGGGGCGCTGCGCGAGGGTCTGATGTACGAAGTTCGCGCCGATGAACCCGGCCCCACCCGTGACAAGAATTCTCATGATCAGGCACTTTACCGGTGGAGACTCGTGCGGGCATGTCGCTGCACGGGATGCTCCACTCGAGGCCCCAACGGGGAGGATGCCGGCGATGAGTCCTTCGAGTGGAGCACTAGTTGCACCGCTCAGGCGGTCGGCCATTGTTGTCGGGCGCGCGTGCTAGCTTCTGTTCGACTTCGGGGGGAGTACGTCAATGGGTCTGGGCAAAATTTTGATTCGTCTCGCGGCATTGGTAGCGCTGCTGTTCGGGGTCATGTGGGCAATCCCGCAGTTGGCACCGCCGGTACCGGAACCGTACGAGGGTGTACAGGTTCTACCGCCGGTGTCGCCGAAACCCACGGGCTCGACGACGGCCCCGCCGCCACTGCCACCGGGCTTTCCGTCGATGAACCGTCCGCCACCGAAAATCGAGGTACCCGCCGGGCAACCGCAGCCCATCGCCACCAAATTCGGTTGGACTTACGAAATACCGGCAGAGTGGCGAAACTTCTCGACCGGAATCGCGGGTTGGTCGAACGATGGTAAGTCGGTCGTCTACGGTGCCAGTGCCGATTACGGCTACGGCTACTGCCCAGAAGTGGACGGGTCGTCGCTCGCCGAGTCCGGTATGACTGGCCGCAACGGGATGGACTTGCACGCCGCGGCGCTGGACGCTGCCCGCGGTGCGGAAGTCGTCTTCGGCGATGACTCCGCTGCCCCACCACGCATCGAATACTCGGAGCCTCAGGACATCGAGGTCGATGGGGAGCCTGCCGTGCGATACACCGTTCGTGGCTCGGGCATCCACGCCAGCGTGGAATGCAGCCCAACCGAGGCCACATTCGACGTCGTGGCGATACCGGGATTCGCCACGGCAACCGTCGCGGTATTCATGGTTCAGCTCGACCAGAGCAACGAGGGCTCGCTGGACTACTCGACTGTGGACACCCTGATCTCGACACTCCGCAAGCCTGGTTCGACGACGGGGCAGCCCCGATGACCGAGGAGACCTTCGAGGGCGATCCCTCGGAAATCGCCGGCCTCGGAGACCTTCTCGATCACATTGGCGGCGATACTCTGGCCAGTCATCGCTTTCTGCTCGATCATGCGGGCCTTGGCGAGAACGTGGTCGGGCAGATTTTGAAGCGACTTCAGCCGTATCTCGCACGGTTTCAGGAAATGACACGCACTCGGCAGGTTCACTTGTCCGTCAATTGCGGGGAGATGGGCGCCGAGCTCAATAAGGCTGCCTGGTTGTATGCCGATCAAGATCAGCAGAATTACGACCTACTCAACGCGCACACATCTCTGCCACCGCTACCGGGCATCGACCGCGGCAGTTCGGATCACGCCGCGGCCGGGCATGTCGATGATTTCGACGGTGCCGCCGAGTACGGCCGTCCCCATGGGATCGACTATCCTGCACCGAATCCCGTTATCGACGACATCCGAGACCTACTCGACGAAGCTGCGAGCTGGCTCGGAGAGATCGACAGAACGATCTTCGAGCTCTCCGGATGGAGCCCTCTGAACGAGGCGACGATTCCGATCACCGGCAACTGGAACGAGATCAGGAGAATCGGCCAGGCGTATCAGATTGCGGGCGACGCGATGGAAGCCGCCTGTGAATCGTTCGCCGCGGGAGTACGTCGTATCGACAGCCACTGGAACGGCGCTGCCGCACAGGCATTCACCGACTATGCCGACCGACAACTGGCCGCGATGCGATGGGAAGGTCCGGCCGGCCGAACGATCGCCGCAATCTGTACAGCCGTCGCCGAGCAACTTCGTGGCGCAGCGCTGGCAGTGGTTCAGAAAGTCGTCGAATTGCTCGAGTCCGAAGTGGCCGTCGACAATGCCCGCGGGGCATTGAAGGTCATGCTCAAGAAAGTGCCGGTGGTCGGCACCGCATGGCAGGTTGAGAGCATTATCGAAATATGCTGGACAGCAATGGATCTGACGAAAGACCTCATTGTGAAGATCGAGCAGGTGGTCGACGACTTCGGCGGGTTCCTCGACGCGCTGGGCGACCCCGAAGGCCAGGTAGGCCAGAAGATCGACGACACCTTACGGCCGCTGAACGACTTCCTCGACTACGGCAAGCAAGCCGTCGAAGCGGGCAAGACCGCGGATATCAGACCGGTACTCGACACACCGGACGAGGACTTCTCGGTCGGCACCGGCGACGAACCATGGCGGGACGCATGATCGAGTCCCTGCCTCCGCACGCCCGAGTTGCCTACGACCGTCTGATGGCATCCTGCGGCGAGCTCGAGTCCGCGCGCACGCGAGCTCTCGACACCGACGTAAAACCTCCGGCGGGAACCCGACACGTCACCGCGGAACTGTTGGCCCGCCTGGCGTCGTCACCACGGGCGTCAGCCGCGTTGGCTCGATTCGCCGATCTCGTCGCATCGGGTGAATGCAGCTGGGAGCGCATCGAGTTGGAGGCGTCTCCGCTCCCTCCTGAGGTCGACGAACTGAAGGGAGATCCGCAGATCGACTGGCCGGCCGAATGGCCGACACCGAACACCGAGGACGAGGTCGAATCTCAGCCGTACCGAATCCCGTGGGAATGAGCCGCCTGCAGCGACGTCTCAGGAACGCGAGACAGTCCGTCCGGCGAAGGCCGCGAGGCGCTCGTAGGCATTGGCCCCGTCCGGTGCGGGCTGTTCCGGGTCGAAAGCACCGGCGCGGCGTTCCTCGGTCAGATTCTCGGACATGAAGGCCATTCCCTCCTCCGCCACGGTCGGGTCGAAATCATCGGTGCCGCGACCGAGCGCGGTCGCGAGATCCCACGCGTGGACCGAGAATTCCGCAGCCACCATGCCGAGCGGCAGCGGCGAACCCGCATCGATCACTGCCAGCAACTCACCGGTGCGGTCGGTCCACAGTGGGATCGGGTCGGGGACGGACTGCGGCGAGATCGACCAATCGATATCTTCGCCGCGGGCCATCGTCACCAACTGACCCGCGGTGTGCACCAGGTGGTCGGTCAGGTCGGCGACGGTCCAGTCGGTGCAGGGCGTGGCCGACGCTCTGGCATCGCCCTCAGCTGCCGCAAGAAGGGTGGTGACCTGGCTGATACCGGTTTCGATCTGGGTGCGGCTCGTCACGATCGTTGTCCTCCGGTCTTCTCTCGGCGGGCGGGGTATGCCGCGAGCGTATGTGCACCTCGTAGCTCACGCAGCGGAAACGGAGCAGGCACAACCGCGCGGTCGGCCGGAGGGTCTGGAAGACTGCGGGTCCATGCGGGGAATCATTCTGGCGGGCGGCACGGGCTCGCGACTTCATCCGATCACGATGGGCGTCAGCAAACAGCTGGTCCCGGTCTACGACAAACCGATGATCTACTACCCGCTCTCGACCCTGATCCTCGCCGGGATCCGCGAGATCCTCATCATCACCACCCCCCAGGACGCCGACCAATTCACCCGCCTGCTCGGCGACGGCTCCCAATTCGGCATCTCCCTGACCTACAAGGTCCAGCATGAACCCAACGGCCTCGCCCAAGCGTTCGTCCTGGGAGCCGACCACATCGGTACCGACAGTGCGGCATTGGTGTTGGGCGACAACATCTTCTACGGCCCCGGCCTGGGCACCCAACTCTCGCGCTTCGAGACCATCGACGGCGGAGCCGTCTTCGCCTACGAGGTCTCCGACCCCACCGCCTACGGCGTCATCGAATTCGATGCGAATCGCAAAGCCATCTCGTTGGAAGAAAAGCCCGCCGCACCGAAATCCAACTACGCCGTCCCCGGCCTGTACTTCTACGACAACGACGTCATCGCCATCGCCCACGACCTCGAGCCGTCCGCGCGTGGGGAGTACGAGATCACCGACGTCAACCGCCACTACTTGGAGGCCGGCCGCCTCCAAGTCGAAGTCCTGCCCCGCGGCACCGCCTGGCTCGACACCGGCACCTTCGACTCACTCCTCGATGCCTCGAACTACGTGCGCACCATCGAACAACGCCAAGGCCTCAAGATCGGGTCCCCCGAAGAAGTCGCCTGGAGGCGCGGGTTCATCACCGACGACGAACTGCGCGTGCGGGCCGAGACGCTCGTCAAATCCGGCTACGGCACCTACCTGTTGGATCTGATCGACCGAGGAAACCGATGACCTTTCGTGAGTTGAGCATCGCCGGTGCCTACGAATACACCCCACGCCAGTTCGGAGACGACCGCGGCGTGTTCTTCGAATGGTTCAAAGCGAGCCTGTTCGAGGAGACCACCGGGCGGGCGTTGCAGTTGAAGCAGGCGAACTGCTCGGTCTCCGCCGCCGGAGTGCTGCGCGGGATCCACTTCACCACCAACCCACCCGGGCAAGCGAAATACGTCACCTGCGCCCGCGGAGCGTTCCTCGACGTCATCGTCGACCTGCGTGTCGGATCCCCGACGTTCGGGCAATGGGACAGCGTGCTGATCGACGACATCGACCGCAAAGCAGTGTTCCTCTCCGAAGGACTCGGCCACGCGATCCTGTCGTTGGAAGACCACTCCACTGTCATGTACCTGTGCAGCCTCGAGTACACCCCGGCCTTGGACCGCGACATCAATCCGCTCGACCCCGCCCTGGGCATCGACTGGCCCACCACCGCCCGCGACGGCACACCCCTGACCTACGAGCTCTCCGACAAGGACACAGCCGCCCCCACCCTCGCCGAGGCCCTCGAAGCCGGATCCCTGCCCACATTCGAGGTGTGACCCCCTTCGTGGGCCGGCCGGGACGGCTGGGTATCCGGCGCAAACAGGCCATACCGGCCATCTCCCCTCGTGCGCGTTTTGCGCCCCTGGAGGTACGCAAAACGCGCACGAGGGGGAGCTAGCGAATCTTGAAGATCACGAAGCGCTGGACGAGGAAGTTGATGACCGTCGCCGTGCCCTGCGCGACGACGAAGGCCACGTTGGCGTACCAGAATCCGTCGGGAAGGGCCTGGTAGAGCCAGGTGTAGATGCCGACCTGGACGGCGAAGGTGACGCCGTACAGCGCGACGACGGCGAGGAACCGGGCACGCGACGGTGCCGCGTTGAACGTCCAGCGACGGTTGATCAGGTACGCGGTGGTGGTTCCGAGTACGAAGCCGATGGCCTTGGCCAGGGTGACCCCGACGCCGAACACGAAATGCAGGATCAGGTTGACGCCCTGATCCACGATCGCCGACAGCACACCCGTCGCCAAGAATCGCAGCACCTGCGTCTTGAGATCGAGGGCCGCGTCGGCGATGTTCTCGGTCAGCGGCAGCTCGACGGGCAGCGGAACGTGATGCTGCAACTCTTCGTCCTCGGGCGACCAGTCGTCGCCCGTGGAGCCTTCTTCTGCGGAGCGGTCGGGGGTGGACACGAGGACTGACACTAGCCGCTGCCGCGGTGCGGGTACCCTCTTGAGCGATGTCCACGACAGCCGACGACGCACTCTTCCCCCTGGAACCACAGGCCGGGAACACTGCGCCGCTACCCACGCAGACCCGCACACTCACCGGTTGGGGCCGCACCGCGCCCTCCACCGGAGAAGTGCTCTCGACCTCCGACCCCGAGCTCATCGCCAGCGCGGTCAAGCAGGTCGCCGAGCAGAACGACTCCAAGCCGTCCTACCTACGACGCGGCGTTATCGCCCGCGGCCTCGGTCGCTCCTACGGTGACAACGCGCAGAACTCCGGCGGCCTCGTCATCGACATGAATGCCCTCAACGGCATTCACAGCATCGACGCGTCGACGCGCATCGTCGACGTCGACGGTGGGGTCAACCTCGATCAGCTGATGCGCGCTGCGCTGCCGTTCGGCCTATGGGTACCGGTGCTGCCGGGAACGCGACAGGTCACGATCGGCGGCGCGATCGGCACCGACATCCACGGCAAGAACCATCACAGCGCGGGCAGCTTCGGCAACCACGTCCGCTCGATGGAACTGCTCACCGCGGATGGTCAGATCCGCCACCTGACGCCGTCGGGCAAGAACGCCAAGCTGTTCTGGGCCACGGTCGGCGGCAACGGCCTGACCGGCATCATCCTGCGCGCGACCATCGAGATGACGCCGACGGAAACGGCTTACTTCATCGCCGACGGTGATGTCACCAGCACCCTCGACGAGACCATCGCCCTGCACAGTGACGGCAGCGAGAACAACTACGACTACTCGAGTGCCTGGTTCGACGCGGTTGCTCCGCCCCCCAAGCTCGGCCGCGCGGCGTTGTCACGTGGATCGTTGGCGCGTCTGGATCAGCTGCCCGAGAAGTTGCAGAAGGATCCGCTGCGCTTCAACGCAAAGCCCCTGGTGACGTTTCCGGACATCTTCCCGAACGGTCTGGCGAACAAGTTCACGTTCTCCGCGGTCGGCGAAGCCTGGTATCGCAAGGCCGGCAACTATCGGAACAAGATCCAGAGCCTGACTGCGTTCTATCACCCCCTCGACATGTTCGGTGAGTGGAACCGTGCTTACGGCTCCAAGGGATTCCTGCAGTACCAGTTCGTGGTGCCGCCGGAGGCAGTCGACGAGTTCAAGAAGATCATCGTCGACATCCAGAAGTCGGGGCACTACTCGTTCCTCAACGTGTTCAAGCTGTTCGGGCCCGGAAACAAAGCGCCACTGAGCTTTCCGATTCCTGGCTGGAACATCTGCGTCGACTTCCCGATCAAGCCGGGCCTGAACGAGTTCGTCCGCGAACTCGACAAGCGCGTGCTGGAGTTCGGTGGCCGTCTGTACACCGCGAAGGATTCGCGCACCGACGCCGAGACGTTCCATTCGATGTACCCACGGATCGACGAGTGGATCAAGGTCCGCCGATCTGTAGACCCCACAGGCGTTTTCGCCTCCGATATGGCTAGAAGGCTGGAACTGCTGTGACGATTGACGCCGTAGGTAACCCACAGACGATTCTCGTTCTGGGTGGTACCAGCGAGATCGGTCTCGCGATCACCGAGGAGTACCTGTCGAAGTCTCCGGCACGTGTCATCCTCGCTGCGCTGCCGAACGACCCGCTTCGTGACGGTGCCGTCGCACAACTGACTGCCAAGGGCGCAAAGTCGGTCGACGTCATCGACTTCGATGCTCTCGATACCGCGTCACACCCGAAGGTGATCGACGCGGCCTGGGCCAAGGGTGACGTCGACGTCGCCATCGTTGCCTTCGCCGTCGACTTCGATGCCGAGCAGCTCTGGCAGGACCAGCGCAAGGCCGTCCTCGCCGCGAACATCAACTACACCGCTTCCGTCTCGGTCGGCGTGCTGCTCGGCGAGAAGATGAAGGCGCAGGCCTACGGCCGCATCATCGTCATGTCCTCGGTGGCCGGCGAGCGGGTTCGCCGCTCCAACTTCGTCTACGGCTCCACCAAGGCCGGACTCGACGGGTTCTACCTCGGACTCGGAGAAGCGCTGCGCGAGTTCGGACCTCGCGTCACCGTCGTTCGTCCGGGCATGGTGCGCACCAAGTTCAGCGCGCACGTAAAGGAAGCCCCGATGACCGTCGACAAGGAGGTCATCGCCAAGCTCGCGGTCAACGCGTCGCGCAAAGGCACTCCGCTCATCTGGACTCCCGCACCGTGGCGTCTGGTGATGATGGTGCTGCGGCACGTTCCGCGGCCGATCTTCCGCAAGCTGCCCATCTAACTGCATGACTGTCGGGGTTGCGCCGGCACGCAGAACTGCGTCTGCCGTCGGAGAAACAGTTGCCGGAATTCTCGTTGCTGTCGTGGTGGCGACAATCGGGTTGTACGCCTTCTCACTGGTTCAGTGGCCGGCGTTCAACTCGTCCAACGTCACTCGCGCTCTGACAACCCTGGGGCAGGTAGTAGCTGCGGCACTGTTCGCCACGTCGATCTACCTGTACCGAATCCGCAAGTGGCCATGGGTCGCTCGACTTGCAGCGTGGGTCGGTCTGTCCGGCTTCGTCACCGTCACCCTCGGCATGCCCTTGGCGGCAACCAAGCTGTACCTGTTCGGCATCTCGGTCGACCAGGAGTTCCGCACCGAATACCTGACACGCCTCACCGATTCGGCGTCGTTGCGCGACATGACGTACGCGGACATCCCACCGTTCTACCCGGCCGGATGGTTCTGGGTCGGCGGACGCGTCGGCAACATCCTGGGTATGGACGGGTGGGAAGTATTCAAGCCGTATGCAATTGGGCTGCTAGCCGTCACATCGGTGGTGGCCTTCATACTGTGGAAGGCCCTGATCCGCAGCGACTGGGCCGTCGCCGTCAGTGCTGTCACGACCGCTTTGGTGGTTGCCTACGCCTCCCCCGAGGCCTACAGCGCTGTCATCGTGCTGCTGTTCGCCCCGGCATTGCTGCTGGCGTGGGGTGCGTTGCACCGGCCCACCGGGATGAATGTGGCATCCAGTCAGTCAGAGTGCAAGAAAGGGACATTGATCCCGAGTGGGGGGCGCGCCGGCGGGTGGGGTGCAGTGCTCGGCACCGGCCTCTTCCTCGGACTGGCCGCGACGTTCTACACCCTCTACCTCGGCCTGGCCGCGTTCACCGTCGTACTCATGGCGCTGTTCGCCGGCGTTCTGGCCTATCGCGAGCGCAAAGCCTGGCGCGCACTGATGCCCATCGCGATCAAGGTCGCCGCAATCGCTGCCATCTCCGGCGTCATCGCTGCGACCGTGTGGCTGCCGTACCTGGTCGACTTCCTGCGCGGCGCGCCGTCGACATCGGGCACGGCTCTGCACTACCTTCCGGAAGCCGGTGCAACGCTTCCCTTCCCGATGTTCGAGTTCTCCATGTCGGGTGCACTGTGCCTGATCGGCACGGTATGGCTGGCAGTGCGATTCTCCTCCTCGCGTCGAGCGCAGGCACTCGGATTGGGCGTCGCCTCGATATACCTGTGGACGCTGTTGTCCATGGCCGCCACGGCTGCGGGCACCACCCTGCTCTCGTTCCGCCTCGAAGCGGTACTGATCGTATTGCTGGGCAGCGCAGGCGTTTTCGGATTTCTCGAAGGCAGTCACGCGATCTACCAGGCCATCAACGAGCCACCCAAGTTTCGTATCGCTGCCGTCGTCGTGGCGATCGTCGGTGCCATGGCCTTCGCGCAGAACATCCCCCAGGTACTGCAGACCGAGATCACCGTCGCCTACTCCGACACCGACGGTGACGGCAACCGCGCCGACATGCGCCCACCGAGCGCGGTCTCGTACTACCGCGAGGTCGACGATGCCCTCACCGAGCAGACTCAGTGCCCACGCGACGAGACCGTCGTGCTGACCACGGACACCTCGTTCCTCAGCTACTACCCGTACTTCGGATTCCAAGGACTGACCTCGCACTACGCCAACCCGCTGGCGCAATTCGACCAACGAGCCTCCGCCATCGAGCAGTGGACCGAACTCGAGACCCCCGATCAGATGATCGAGGCGCTCGACAACAGCCGGTGGCGCGCGCCGGACGCCTTCCTGTTCCGACGCGGAGCCGACGGCTACACCCTGCGGCTGGCCGAGGACGTCTATCCCAACGACCCCAACGTGCGCCGCTACACCGTCACCTTCCCCGAAGCGCTGTTCGAGGATCCACGCTTCACTGTCACCGATATCGGGCCCTTCGCGCTTGTGGTGCGAACCGGTTGATCGCTCGATAGTCCCGCACGGAATCGCGACCCCGGATGCGCCCGGCGGTGTGGATCAGTGCGGGTATCGCTCCTCGCCGGTCACGACGATCGGTACGGGCGAGTTCTTGTTGCTACGACCGAGTTGCGCCGCGGCATCGACGATCCAATTGGTGAACTCCACCGCCAGATGCATACGGTGTCCTTCGATCAATTCCTCCGGTGCGGCGTCTGGGAAGTAGATTCCCAGCCGAGCGTCGAATCCAGCTGCGGTGTCCCTCAATTGGTGCAGCGCGTGCGCGACGATGGTGCCGTCGGGCAGTCGAATCTCGGCAACGACGCGGTGCTGATAGTTCGGGTCGGGGGCTACGACTGCGTGGGCCTCGTCGGTCCACATGACCCGGGAGTCGGAGATGTGCGGTCCGATGTTTTCGACCACCTGATGACCCCCCTCGATGGTTGCCATGACGAAATGCTCGGGATGAGCTGCACGTTTCTGGGCCTCGGTAGTGGACGGTGAGCGGAAGTACGCCAGGAATTCTGCGGCGCTGATTCCTGTCACACGCAGTTCGGTCTGCGCGCCGTGCCATGCGCCGTTGGACGCCGCGGTCCACGAAGTGAGCTTTTCGGCCGTCGATTGAATGTCGGGCGCGAGCAGTTCCAGCAAGCGCTCCGGCCCCAGCTTGGATTTGAGCGTTGCCAGGGCGCGCCGAGCAAAGAACAATTCCCAGTCGGTCACGGTCCCGGGGGATGTCGGGCCGGATACGACGGTTACGTCGACAGTAGTGGGTTGAGTAACGACAGTGTCGGTCACGGTTCGGTGCTCCTCGGTTGTGTTCGGACGATGACGGCCCGTTGTGGACCTGTTGTGGCGCAGGGTTTTTGCGGGTGCGCTGATTCCGTCAGAAGCCGGTGGACAGCGGTACCGGATCGACCCCGGAGACGATGCGTTGACTGATCTCGCCGAGCTGTTCGACGGCCAGGTGGACCCGGTCGCCCGGCTGAAGCCAGCCGCGGAACGAATCAGTTTGCGCTGCATAGTGTTCGAAGAGGCATCCGGAGGGGACGGTACCGGATCCGATCACGTCGCCGGGGCGCAGCTCGGTACCGCGTGAGGTGTAGGCGATCATGTCTGCGAAATCCCAGTCGATGCTGTCCCATCGCCCGGTCCCGACCTGCTCACCATTGACCGAGGCGGTCATCGTCAGCGCGAAACCTTTTCCAGCCCGGTACGGTTCGAGCTCGTCAGGTGTGACCAGGAAGGGGCCGAGAGTGTTTGCACCGTCTTTGCCCTTGGCGGGTCCCGCGCCCAGGGGCATCTCGGCCAGTTGCAGGTCCCGGGCGCTCCAATCGCAGAAGATGGTGTAACCGGCGATGTGTTCGTGAGCCAGGTCCCGTGGAATATCGTGCCCGGCCGTCCCGATGACGGCGGCGACCTCGAGCTCGAAGTCGAACCACGCCGAGCCCGGTGAGATGGGAACGTCATCAGTGGGCCCGAGAACAGCGGCTGCATTGGTGAAGTAGAAGATCGGAACCTGCTCGTAGCGCTCGTCGATGGTCATTCCGGCGGGTCCGGCGCAGTTGCGCATGTGTTGCAGAAAGCCCATGCAATCCCTGATGGAGGGCGGTGCCAGCGGCGCGCACACCGTGACCTCGGACAGGTGTGCGGTGTGATCGCTCTGCCGCAAGGCTGAATCGGCGTGCGACATCAACCCGTCCGGCGACGACAACAGGTCGAGCATCGTCGGCCCCGCGGCCAGGCCATGGACGATGTCGTCGCTGTCGAGCACACCGACTCGCTCGACACCATCGTGACGGTAGGTCAGCCAGCGCATCAGCGGTCACCCGATGTCATCGCGGTCGAACCTGCCATCTCCAATTCGACGATCTGGTCGAAGATGCTCAGCAATTCCCGTTGCGGCAGTTGCGGATCCAGGGCACGGTAGACGGCGGTGACGTTCTGCGCCAGACGCCCGTGGCCGGACATCCCCGCAAAGCGGCCGAGGTCGATCGAGGCCGCCGCGGTGGCGGCATCCATACCCTCCTCGAACCGCTTGGTGGCTTCGGTGACGAGGAACGCCAGGTAGTCGCGAACCTGGGCCACGCCGGATTTGTCGGTGACGGGACCGTGCCCGGGGACGATCGTGTCCAGCGGCATGTCCAGCAAGAGATCGCAGGTATCGATCCAGCGCTGCGGCGGGCCCGCCCACACGATCGGCGTGCTGTCGATGAACAGGATGTCGCCGGCGTACAACACCTTCGAGTCGGGTACGTGCACCATCACATCGCCGACCGTGTGTGCGGGGCCGACCTCGATCAGTTCGACTTCGCGGCCGCCGACGTCGACGGAAAGTCGCCCCGTGAAGGTCCGGGTGGGGGGAACAACGGTGATGTCGTCGAACCGGAACGGTGCCAGTGCAGCAGTCATGTACTCGCCGATACGGCCCGGTACGTGCGGCAAACCCGCCAGCTCGTCGACCGAATGTTGGGTCATCAACTGCGCCGCGGCCTCGGAAGCGATGATCTGCACGCTCGGCGACGCCACCAACTGGTTGCCGAAGAAGTGGTCGCCGTCGGAGTGAGTGTTGACCACCGTCGACAGAGGTGCCGCATCGGTATGGGACTCGATCGCGGCGAGCATCTCGCTCGTGGTGGCGAGGTCGATGAGTGTATCCACCATCAACGACGCCCCACCGCCCACTATCAGCCCTGAGTTACTCAACCCCCAGCCCCCGTCGGGCTGCAGCCAGGCGTGACACCCGTTCCCCAGATCGCGTAGCTCTTTCTTGTAGGTCACTGATGCTCCTCGAGTCGGGTGGTAGCGAAGTTCGAATATTCGAAGTCGGTCGAGTCGGCGTCGCGACATCCTCATGTCATTAACGCGAGTTGACACGCGTTTAATGTAACCCCGGTCATAGCTTTTCGACAAGGACTGTCGCGCTAGGCTGAGCGGATGAGCGATCCAGACAGCGCGGTGCGCCGTCGACACGGCGGCCGCTCCGCGCGTATCCGCAGCGCGGTGCTCGACGCCACGGCGGACGTTCTGAGCGAACTCGGATGGTCGGGCTTCACGGTGACCGAGGTCGCGAGCCGTTCCGGCGTGCACGAGTCGTCGATCTACCGCCGATGGGGCACGCGTGAACGACTCGTCATCGAAGCCATGATGCTGGGCGGCAACCAGCATCTACCGATCCCCGACACCGGGGCGCTGCACGACGACCTGGTCACCTTCGCCCTCGAGCTCGTCGAATATCTGACCTCTCCGGTCGGCTCGGCCACCACCCATGCGCTGGTCTCACCGATCGACGACCCGACGATCGCCGAGTCGAGCGCTCGATACTTCGACGCCCGATTCCAGCTTGCCAGCGTCATCGTCAGTCGCGCCGTACTGCGCGGAGAACTGCCCGACAGCGCCTTCGGCGACGCTGCCACCGCCATCGAATTGCTCGTTGCCCCCGTGCATTTCCGCTACCTCGTCAGTCGACAACCCATCACCGAAGACATGGTCCATCACCTCGCAGACCTGGTGATCCGGGCATTGGGCGGCACCACCCCCAAACGCGCACGGTCTTGACCCGACTCCTCGAACGTCTCTCGCCACGCTCTGCCGATCGACGCCCCGACACCTGCAGCCCGTTAATGCGATTGCTTTGCTTTAGTCCACACCCCGGCACTGGATCTCTGCTGAGCGCATGGCGCAGCAAGCACGGTGTACAGGGCCGAGCGCATGTGTTGCATGCATTCGTCGACTCCGCAGAGGCGGCCGTGGAACGAGATCGAGCCCGCCGAAGTGGGCGGGCCTTCGTCCCCCGACTGTCAGACCCAGTAAGCCCGAGCACCACCACGTACTCAGACCGGTTCACGTGCAGGTGTGACCCAGGTCTTCCGGGTTTTCGCGCACCGTGATCTTTCTGTAACCTCGACCCGATGACCACCCACGACCAGAGCGTTCTCGAGCGGCAGCCGACCACGGCACCGGCTCGACACTCCGGCGTCGGGCGCGGTGACGTCGTAGCGGCCGTCGGATTTCTGATCGCCGCCGTCTACGACCTGCAGGGTCAGTGGCGCAACCTGAGCGGCGGCTACCTCTACAACAGCGGCCAGGACCAGACGATGTGGGAGTGGTTCTTCTCCGTCGCTGCCCATGCCGTCGCGCATCTGGACAACCCACTGTCGAGTGACCTGCAGAATTACCCCCTCGGGGTGAATCTGATGGCGAACACCGCGATGTTCGGCATCTCGATTCCACTGGCTCCGATCACGTTGCTCTTCGGACCGACGGTCACCTGGGCGATCGCCCTCACCGCCGGCCTCGCCGGGACTTCCTTCGCCTGGTACTGGCTGTTCTCGCGCCAGCTCAACGCCTCCAAGGGCGCAGCTGCAATGGGCGGTGCACTGTGCGGCTTCGCTCCCGGCGCGATTTCCCACGCCAACGGCCACCCCAACTTCGTGGTGCTGTTCCTGCTCCCGGTGATCGCAATTCTGGTCACCCGCATCGCCCACGGCGGCGGAACCACCAAGAACACCATCGGGCTCGGCCTGATCGTCGCGCTCCAGATCCTGCTCGGCGAAGAGCCGCTGCTGATCTTCGCGATGTCGTTCGCCATCTTCGCCGTCGTCTACTACGTGTCGCGGCCACGTTCTCTCTGGCCTGCCGTCCGCAATGCCGTGCCCCGGCTCGCTGTCTCCGCGAGTATCGCGCTGGCGATCGTTGCGCTCCCGCTGTGGTGGCAGTTCTTCGGGCCGCAGTCGTACTCCTTCCTCGAACACGGCCCGATGGGCAACGACGCCAAGGCCCTGTTCCAGTTCCCGACGCAGTCGATAGGTGGCGTCGCGACTCCGGGGCAGAACGTCCGCATCAACGCGACCGAAGAGAACGCGTACTTCGGCTGGCCGCTGCTGGTGCTGTGCCTGGTCGCGGCATTGTGGATGTGGCGTGTCGCCTGCGCTCGAGCCGCCGCGGCGACCGCCGTCGTCATGAGCGTGCTCTCGCTCGGCGCGACGCTCATGATCGGCAAGAACGACACCGGCATCACCCTGCCGTGGACGAAGCTCGCCGAGTACCCCCTCGTCGAGTCCGTCCTCGAAACCCGCTTCGCGTTGGGCGCGGTACCGGCGCTGGCCCTGTTGCTCGTGCTGGCCACCGATCGGACGTTCCGGAACGGACTGCGTCCACTACCTGCGTTCTGGATCGCCGGACTCGCCCTCGCACTCGTCCCGCTGATCCCGACTCCACTGGTCGCCGTCGACAAATCTCCGACGCCGGACTTCTTCGCCGACGGAGAGTGGGAGAACTTCGTCGACGACGGTTCCGTTGTCACCGTGCCCCTGCCCCGGCCCGAGGACGCCCGTCCGCTGCGCTGGCAGATGGACGCCGACATGGGCTTCAAGCTGGCGGCCGGATACTTCGTCGGACCGAGCGATCAAGAAGAGAAGGTTGCCAAGTACGGAGCCGTCGACCGACCGACGGCACTGTTGCTGGGCTCGGTGTACGACCAAGGCACTGTTCCGGAGATAACCGACGATCAACGCGCCCAGGCCGTCGAGGATCTGACGTTCTGGGAGGCGGATGTCGTCGTCCTGCCGCCGAGCAAGCGGACCGTTGCACTGCGGGCCACCGTCACCGAACTGCTGGGTGTCCAGCCGCAATACACCGGTGGCGTGTGGGTGTGGGATGTGCGCACGCTCGTCCAATAGCATCGTCGGCGTGCCCGAGACCGCTCCGAACGTCAAGACCGCCCGGCTGGTAGCGATCATCACCGGCATCATCGGTGCGGTTCTGGCCATCGCGACTCCCCTGTTACCGGTTCAGCAGGACGTCGCTGCTCTCTCGTGGCCGCAGAGCTCGTTCGGCAGCGTGAACGCCCCGTTGGTGAGCTACTCGCCCGTCGACCTCGAGGCCACCGTTCCATGCAACGCGGCCACTGCTCTCGCCGACGGCGGCACGCTGGTCTCCACCGCACCCATCGCGGCTGCGAAGACCGAGCAGAAGGCACTGATCGTGCGGGTCGACGACGGCCGACTGCAAGTGCTGCTGCGTGATCGCGTTCTTGCCGAGGCACCCATCGACGAGCTGAGCGGTAACTGCGCGCTGACAGTGTCGTCGAACGCCACCCGTACGGTCGTCGACCTCGACGGCGAGGCGAACACCGTGGACAGCGACATCCGGCCCCAGGTCGTCGGCATCTACACCGACCTCACGGCACCGATCGACGGCCTCAGCGTGCGCGCGGACATCGACTCGCGCTACTCCTCGGCTCCGACGACGTTCAAATTGCTGGCGATGATTTTCGGCGCACTCGCCGTGATCGCCTCCCTGTTCGCGCTGCATCGGCTCGACGGCATGGACGGGCGACGCCACCGACGATTCCTTCCCTCGCGCTGGAAGTCCGTTACCGGTGTCGACGCCGTTGTGGTGGGGGTGCTGGTGCTGTGGCATTTCATCGGCGCGAACACCTCCGACGACGGTTACCTGCTCAACATGGCCCGCGTCTCCGAGAACGCCGGCTACATGGCCAACTACTTCCGCTGGTTCGGCGTCCCGGAAGCACCGTTCGGCATGCCGTACTACGACATGCTCGCCGCGCTCGCCAAGGTCAGCACCGCCAGCATCTGGATGCGCCTGCCCGCCACCATCGCAGCGCTGCTGTGCTGGCTGGTCATCAGCCGCGAGGTCATCCCCCGCCTCGGCCGTGCAGTGCTCACCAACCGTGTCGCGCTGTGGACCGCAGGATTCGTGTTCCTCGCCTTCTGGCTGCCCTACGACAACGGACTGCGCCCGGAACCGGTCATCGCCCTCGGAGCCCTGTTGACGTGGTGCTCGGTCGAGCGCGCCATTGCCACCGGGCGACTGCTCCCGGCCGCGATCGGCACCCTGATCGCCGCGTTCTCGCTCGCCGCCGGACCCACCGGACTGATCGCCGTCGCCGCTCTGCTCGCCGGGCTGCGCCCACTGGTGATGATCGTGGTCAAGCGAGCTCGTCAAGTGGGCCTGCTCGCCGTTCTCGCGCCGCTGATGGCGTCGGGACTGGCGGTGCTGATCGCGATCTTCGCCGACCAGACTCTGAGCACCGTGCTCGAAGCGACCCGAGTGCGCTCGGCCATCGGACCGAACGTGCCGTGGTTCGAGGAACGCGTGCGCTGGGACGCACTGATGACCATCTCGCCCGACGGCTCGCTCGCCCGAAGATTCGGCATGTTCGCGATGCTGCTGTGCATCGTCGTGTGCATCGCGGTGATGCTCCGCAAGAACGGACGCATCCCCGGTACGGCCACCGGGCCGTCGCGTCGGATACTCGGAATCATCCTGGGCGCATTGGCTTTCATGATGTTCACACCGACCAAGTGGACCCACCACTTCGGCGTGTACGCCGGTCTCGCGGCATCGGTGGCCGCGCTGGCTGCCGTCGCCGTGACCGCGGCGACCGTGCGATCTCCGCGCAACAGAACGCTGTTCACTGCCGCTGTTCTGTTTCTGACTGCGGTCGCGTTCACCAGCTCCAACGGTTGGTGGTACGTGTCGAGTTACGGCATTCCGTGGTTCGACAAGCCACCGTCCATTGCCGGAAAGGGCTTTTCGACGATCCTGCTCGGTCTGACGGTTCTGACGCTGCTCTACGCCGCCTACCAACACGTCCGATTGCCCTATCGTAAAAAGGAACCCACTACGCGTCGACGATTCGCACCGTCCGCACTGACCATCGTCGCCGGTGGTGTCGTCGCCTTCGAGGTGCTCTCGTTCGTCAAAGGCGCTGTGGCGCAATACCCGGCGTACTCCATTGCTCGATCCAACTTCTCGGCCCTCGCCGGAAACTCGTGCGGACTCGCCGGCGACGTGCAGGTGGAAACCGACGTCAACGGCTCGGTCCTACAACCGATCGACCCCGCAGCCGACGCACTGGGTGCCGGCGGGAGTACCGGATTCACACCCGACGGCGTCGCGCAGGATCTGACCGCAGACTCCGAGGACACCGCGCAGGGCAGCGCCAACTCGATCCGGCCCGAGGACTCGGAACAGAGCGCGGCGGCAACGTCGTCGAACTCTGCGGGTACGTCGGGCGGTACCAACGAGAACGTCGGAATCAACGGCAGCACAGTCGCTTTGCCATTCGGCTTGAATCCTGCGACCACTCCGGTACTGGGTAGCTTCGGTGCCACCGAGCCTGCGTCCCTGACCTCGGGTTGGTATTCGCTGCCCGAAGACGGCGACCGCGGCGACCTGATCGCCATCGCCGCCGCAGGCCGAATCCGATCGGTCGACGGGGACGGCATCGTCACTCCGGGCCAACCCGTCGAACTCGAATACGGACGCCGCGACGGTAGCGACACACAGGCGCTGGGCCGCGTCACGCCTCTCGATATCGGCCCGTCGCCGTCGTGGCGCAATCTGCGGGTCCCGATGAGCGATCTACCGGCCGAGGCAGACGTCGTTCGCATCGTCGCCGAGGACAACGATCTGGCCGGCAATCAGTGGCTCGCCGTCACTCCGCCGCGGGTCCCGAAGACACAGACGCTGAACTCGCTCGTCGGATCGACCGATCCGGTGCTGCTGGACTGGGCCGTCGGATTGGCGTTCCCGTGCCAGCGACCGTTCGATCATCGGGACGGCGTCGCCGAGGTGCCCAAGTACCGGATTCTGCCCGACCGCACCGGGGCCGAATCCACCAACGCCTGGCAGGACTCGATCGGCGGTGGCCCACTGGGCTGGACCGAGCTGCTCCTCGGGGCGCAGACGCTGCCGTCGTATCTCGCCGACGACTACGCCCGGGATTGGGGCTCGATCGAGAGATTCATGCCACTCGATCCGGCCGCTGCGACCGCTCGGATCGCCGTCGACCAGCAGTCTCGGTCCGGACTGTCCAGCGACGGACCGATGAAAACCGACTGATTCCCTGTTTCTGGATCGGTTACGGGGCCGGTGCCTGTGTGACCTCTACGTCACGCTCGCATAACATCGACTCTCGTGCCCGACGTCGTGACAGATTCATCAGCTGGTCCCCCCGTCCCCGCTCCCCTGCGAGCCTCGGACGAACTTCGTGCTCAGGTACGAGTTCCCCGGCTGATCGCCATGGTGGCCGGCATCCTCGGGGTGCTGTTCGCACTGATCACTCCGTTCGCGCCTGTCACGCAGACCACCGCCACCATTTCGTGGCCGCAGAACGGGCTCCTGCAAGACGTGGACGCCCCACTGGTGTCCCAGGCACCCGTAAGCCTCAGCGCGACACTGCCGTGCTCTGCTGTCGCCGCACTCCCCGCGTCGGGCGGGCTGCTACTGGCGACGGCACCCCCGCAGGGCGAGGGCGCTGCGCTGAACAGTTTGTTCGTCCGCGTCGGTGAATCGAACGTCGACGTCCTCGATCGCAATGTCGTGGTCGCGACGGCACCTCGCGCCGACGTCGAGAGCACTCGCTGCGCGGCCATCGAAATCACCTCGAACGACCAGTACACATCGGCGGCCTTCACCGGCCTGACCGACGACGACGGCCAGCCCCGGCAAGGCCGGCTCGACGGCGATCTGCGGCCCCAGGTCGTCGGCATCTTCAGTGATCTCAGCGGCGCGGCACCCGCGGACATGTCTGTCACCGTCGACGTCGACTCCCGCTTCTCGTCGTCACCGACGGTGCTCAAGTTGCTGATCATGATCCTGGCGATCGCGTGCACTTTGTTGGCCATAGGCGCACTCGGACGACTCGACGGCACCGACCGCCGCGCGCACCGCCGCTTCTTTCCCTCCCACTGGTGGAAGTTCACCGGCGTCGACGTCACCGTCCTCGGCGTTCTGGTGGGGTGGCATTTCGTCGGTGCCAACACCTCCGACGACGGCTACCTGCTCACGATGGCCCGGGCCGCAGATCACTCCGGCTACATGGCCAACTACTTCCGCTGGTTCGGGGTACCCGAAGCACCGTTCGGCTGGTACTACGACGTGCTCGCCGTCTTCGCCAAGATCTCGACCGCCAGCCCGTGGATGCGCCTGCCCGCCCTCATCGCCGGAGTCCTGTGCTGGATGGTGATCAGCCGCGAGGTAGTTCCGCGCCTCGGACGCGCGGTACGTAAGTCCAACGTCGCGCTGTGGACCGGCGGACTGGTGTTCCTCGCCTTCTGGCTCCCGTACAACAACGGACTGCGCCCCGAACCGATCGTCGCCCTCGGCGCACTGCTCACCTGGTGCTCGGTGGAGCGATCGATCGCCACCGGCCGACTACTTCCTGCCGCCGCAGCATGTCTCATCGGAGCCTTCACCCTCGCCGCGGCTCCCACCGGATTGATGTGCGTGGCAGCACTTCTCGCGGGTGCACGGCCCATCGCACGGATCGTCGTCAGGCGTCACCGCCAGGTCGGCACCCTCGCCCTGCTGGCACCGTTGGCTGCGGCCGGTGTGCTCGTCCTCGTTGTGGTCTTCGCCGACCAGACGTACGCAACAGTCATCGAGTCCACCCGAGTGCGGACCATCATCGGCCCCAACGAGGCCTGGTACCAGGACTTCCTGCGGTACTACTACCTCTTCGTCCAGACCGTGGACGGCTCCGTCGCGCGCCGCTTCGCGTTCCTGGCAATGATCCTGTGCCTGTTCACGACGCTGTTCGTGCTACTGCGTCGTCGGCGCATCCCCGGCATTGCCAACGGGCCGGCCTGGCGTCTGCTCGGCGTTGTGCTCGGCACCATCTTCTTCATGATGTTCAACCCCACCAAGTGGACTCACCACTTCGGTTCCTACGCCGGAATCGCCGGTGGGCTCGCTGCGTTGACCGCCGTGGCCGTCTCGGCCAGCGCGCTGCGTTCGCGGCGTAACCGCTCGTTGTTCGCGGCCGGGCTGATGTTCGTTCTCGCACTGTCGTTCTCGGGCATCAACGGCTACTGGTACGTCTCGAGCTACGGCGTGCCGTGGTTCGACAAGACGGTGTCGCTCGGTGGCAACGAATCGGGCACGCTGTTCCTGATCCTCTTCGGCCTGGTTCTTGCGATCGCGGCGTTCCAGTACCTGCGCGAGGGATACGCACCGCCACAACCGAAGCCGACGTCGGCTCGTGGTCAACGGATCCGAAAGTTCGCCGCCGCGCCGTTGACCGTCATCGCGGGGATCATGGTGCTGTTCGAGGTGCTCTCGCTCGTCAAGGGCGCCGTCTCGCAGTACCCGGCCTATTCGCTCGCACGCTCGAATGTGCAATCGGTACTGGGCAATTCGTGCGGACTCGCCAACGATGTTCTCGTGGAGTCCAACCCCAACGCCGGCATACTCAGCCCCTTGCCGGGTGAGTTCGATGCCACCGCAGGCCCGCTCGGCGGATCGAGCTCCACCCTGCGCAACTTCACCGCCAACGGCATTCCCAGTGACCTCAGTGCCGATGCCGTGGAAGTCAAACCAGGACAGGGCAACACCGACCAACAGGCCGTCGGCCCCGCATTCGAGGAAGGCCAAAGTTCCGGCACCGCAGGTGGCACCGGAGCCGTAGGCGTCAACGGCTCGAACGCAGCTCTGCCCTTCGGTCTCGACCCTGCCACCACCCCGGTACTCGGCTCGTACCAGGAAGGCATCCAGGAACCCGCGGAGGCGACGTCGAGCTGGTACCAACTGCCCGCTCGCAGCGACGACGCCCCCCTCGTCGTCTTCTCCGCAGCCGGCCGCATCTGGTCGTACGACGACACCGGAGCCCTTACCTACGGACAGTCGCTGCTGCTCGAATACGGCAAGCGTCAGCCCGACGGAACCGTCCAGGCGCAGGGCACCTACCTGCCCCGGGACATCGGACCTGCACCGTCGTGGCGCAACCTCCGAATCCCGTTGGCGGACATCGCACCCGATGCCGACGCCGTCCGTATCGTCGCCAACGACCCCAACCTCACCGGCGACCAGTGGCTCGCATTCACCCCGCCGCGAGTACCGGTGATGGACAACCTGAACACCATGATCGGCAGTGAGCAGCCCGTTCTGCTCGACTGGGCAGTCGGACTGCAATTCCCGTGCCAACGACCCTTCGACCACCGCTACGGCGTCGCCGAAGTGCCCGGATACCGCATCCTCCCAGACCGCCCACTGGCCGTCAGCTCCACCGACACCTGGCAATCCGGCGAGAACGGCGGCCCACTGGGCTGGTCCGAACTACTCGCCAAGCCCGTCACCGTCCCCACCTATCTGAAGAACGACTGGGCCAGGGACTGGGGATCGTTGGAGCGCTACGAGCAGTACTACCCCAACGCTGTGCCCGCCGACCTGCAAACCGGGGAAGCCACGCGTTCGGGTTGGTACAAGGACGGCGAACTGCGAGTGTTCGAGGACTGACCGCCCGCCCCCCGCTCCGCGTCAATGGACCCTTGCACACGTCTCGACCGTGCAAGGGTCCATCCACGCTTCAGCTTGGAGTGGGTCAATGGACCCTTGCATACGTCTGAGCGCGTAGATGGTTCATTCACCTTTCCGGGGGCCACGCCCGCGGACTCCGTCGGCCGGCCTCAGCATCCGAGTCCGACAGCGTCGTCCGCCTCGAGACTGGCAACAGCCGATTCATCCACAGAGTGGTCGTTCATCCACACACAACCTGCGACAGCGCCACAACGCGACGAACGTGTCGGTGCCGAATTCCACTCTTCGGACATGAAGAGACGATTATGGAACGCAGATTCATTGTTCGACCTGAGCTCGACCGGCGTCGTGGCGCGCCGGCAGCTTCGCGAGGCGGGCGTGAGTGACGCAGCGATCGATGGCAGGTGCGCAGCCGGCGGTCCGTGGCAGCGGTTGCTGCCGGGTGTCGTACTGCTGCGAAACGGCCATCCGTCGACGCTCGAGCGGTCAGCCGCGGCGCTCGCATACGGCGGACCGAACAGCATGATCACCGGATGCGTCGGACTCGATTCGTTCGGATACGGCACCAACGGATCCGCCGGAGAGGTTCATCTACTGCTACCCGCGGAGATGCGTCGGGCATCGGTGTCTTTTGTCCGAGCAGAGCGGACGTGGCGGCTTCCCAAGCCGATCACCAAGGGCAGCATCCGAGTTGCTCCTCTGGTGCGTTCACTGGTCGACGCCACACGGGCAGCGAAATCCGAGGCACGGTGCGTCGCCCTGTTGACCGAGGTGTTCCAGCGGGGCGGCGTGACCATCGATCAGGTTGCCATCGAACTGGCCGAAGGCCCGCGTCGCTACAGCGCGCTCACCCGCCGAGTACTCCGCGAGTTACGGGACAACGCGCACTCGGTGGCGGAACTCGAAGACCAGCGTCTGTACCGAACCAGCGGGCTGCCTGCGATGACGCACAACTGCGACATCTACGCCCGAAGCGGAGAGTTCATCGCCAACACCGACGGGTGGATCGACTCCGTGGCACTGGCACGTGAAGTAGATTCCGTGACCCACCATCTGTCACCGGCCGACTACCAGCGGACACAAGCCCGACGCAACCGAATGCAGGCCCACGGACTCATCGTGGTTTCCCATTCACCTCAAGACATCCGCGATCGGCCGACACAGGTGCTCGACGACTTACGGATGAATTACCAACACGCTCTCGCCAGACCTCGACCGGATGTGGTGATGGTTCCGCGCGAATCGACCGGGTGAATGACCATCGGACACGTCTGACCGGTGCAGTGGTTCATTGACACCGCCCCAGCGGTTGCGTGAATGAACCACTGCATACGTCTGACCGGTGCAGTGGTCCATTGACGCCAAAGGGAGCGCAGCGACCGGACCGAGACCGGGGCAGGCTAGATCGGGAGCAACGAGTGCTTCCGCGGACTCTTCTGCACTTCTTTGTCTCGGAGAATGTGCAGGGCCTTGCGAATCTCGAGGCGCGTGCTCGACGGCTCGATGACGGCGTCGATGTAACCACGCTCGGCCGCGATCCACGGGGTTGCCACATGCTCGTTGTAGAAGTTGATCAGCTGCTTGCGTAGGGCCGGTGCGTTTTCGCCCGCCTCGGCGAGTTGCTTCCGACTCATGATGTTGATGGCACCCTCGGCACCCATGACGGCGATGCGGGCGGTCGGCCAGGCGAGGTTGATGTCGGATCCGAGCTGCTTCGAGCCCATCACCGCGTAGCCGCCGCCGTACGACTTGCGAATCACCACAGTCACTTTCGGGACAGTCGCTTCGACGAAGGAGAAGATGAAGCGGCCGCCGCGATGGATGACGCCGAGCGTCTCCTGATCAACGCCGGGCAAGAACCCGGGTGTGTCGACGAGGAAGATGATCGGGATGTTGTACGCATCGCTGAGTCGAATGAATCGCGCGGCTTTATCAGCACCGTCGGCGTTGAGAGCACCGGACAGGTGCATCGGCTGATTGCCGACGATTCCCACCGGCCGACCGTCGACGCGAGCGAAGCCGGTGATCACGTTCGGTGCCGTTTGACCCGAGAGTTCGTGGAATTCGCCGTCGTCGAAGATGCGCAGAATGATGTCGTGCATGTCGTAACCGGCGTTGTCGGCGTCGGGCATGAACGAGTCGAGCTTGCGATCGGATTCGGTGATCTCCGGCTCGAGTCCCGGATTGATCACCGGCGACTCTTCCTGGCAGCTCGACGGCATGTAGCTCAAGTAGTTACGAATCCACTCGAACGCGGCCTTCTCGTCGGCTGCGACATGGTGCACGTTGCCGTTGAGGGCCTGGACACGGGCGCTACCGAGCTCGTCGAGGCTGACATCCTCGCCGGTCACGGACTTGATGATGTCCGGGCCGGTGACGAACATGTACGCCTCTTCGGTGGCGACGACGATGTCGGTGTTGATCGGCGCGTACACCGCACCACCGGCGCACTTACCGAGGATCAACGAGATTTGCGGGCACAGGCCGGACAGCGCCTCGTGGCGTCGACCCAGTTCGGCGTACCACGCGAGGGAGGTGACGGCGTCCTGCACGCGAGCTCCACCGGAGTCGTTGATGCCGACGACCGGGCAGCCCATCTTGATCGCGAAGTCCATGATGCCGGCGACCTTGCGGCCGAACATCTCGCCGACGGTGCCGCCAAACACGGTCTGATCGTGCGAGAACACTGCGATCGGACGGCCGTCGACGGTTCCGTGGCCGGTGACGACGCCATCGCTGTAGAGAGCACCGGGATCGTTGGGGGCCTTCACCAATGCGCCGATTTCGACGAAGCTGCCGGGATCGAGCAACGAGTTGACGCGGTCGCGGGCACTGGGGATGCCCTTCTTCGCGCGCTTCGCTATCCCGATCTCGCCGGCCGGTTCCTTGGCCAGTTCGAGCCTCGCCCGTAGTTCGGCCAGCTTCTCCGCAGTGGTGCCACTCAAGATCTACGCTCCGGTTCTTGCAGACTCGATGTTCTCGAGCGTCTTCGACAAATGGGCCGCAATTTTTCCAATGTACGGCTCGTCGACGACCGCTAGGTGATCGCCTCCGACGTAGACGATCTCCAGGTCCTTCACCACCGGTCCCCAACCGCCGTGCTCTTCGCGGGTGGCGTACGCAGGTTCGAGCGCGATCGCATCGTCGTGGTACTTGTCGGCCATGTACAGCGTCACGTGCCCGCCGTACTGCTTGAGCTCGGCCGTCTGGATCGCTCGATTGTCGAGCCACGACGTGCGCTGGTGCTCGATGATTCCGCCGGGAATCTTTGCGCCACTGAGCTTGACCAGGTCGGTGATGATCCGAATCTGACCCTCGTCGTCGGAGTCCACCAACTTGTCGTAGGGAATCGGGTAGTCGACGTTGTACGTCTTCTTGGCGAACGCTGCGTACCGCTCCCAGCGCTTGCGGACCTCGTCCTTGGTGTCCGGGATCGCGGTGCCGGGCATGACGGTATCGAGCAGGCCCACGTAGGCGACCTCGATACCTTCCTCCTCCATCTGACGCGCAACCTCGTAGGCGAGAATGCCGCCGAGCGACCAACCGACGAACACGTACGGCCCCTCGGGCTGGATGGCCTTGATCAGCGGCACGTACTCCGCGGCGCGTACGGCAATGGGACCCTCGACGCGCTCGAGGCCGTACATCGGCGTGCCGGCCGGCAACTTCCGGAGCAACGGCTCGTACGCGACCGTGGAGCTACCCGCCGAGTGGAATGCGAACACCGGTGTGGCGGTGGAGCCTTCGGGGCGAGCCCGGAGATTGCGCACGACACCGTCGATCTCGCCGTCCTCGAGGTGCGGGCGAACCTTGTCTGCGAGCTGCTCGATGGTTTCCGAATCGAGGACGTCGTCGAAGGTGATCTCGCCGCCTGCGCGCTCGGTCAGTCGGGCAGCCAACTTCTCGGCTGTCTCGTCGTCGAGAATCGGCAGGGTGTTGAAGATGCCCTTGGCCGATTCCTTCGTCACCACTGCCCAGGTTGCGAACGTCATCCGCTCGGCGTTGTCGCGCGGCGGTACGTCGGAACCAGCGGCTTCGGCGAACGCCTCCTTGCCACCGAGGTCGGTCTGCGCTGCGGCAGCAACAGCCGGCGCAGGCTTCTCGACGGGAGCAACATCCGCGGCCACGGGAGCGGGCTCGGCCGACACCGGCGCAACAGCAGCCTGCTCTGCCGCCTGTTCGGCCGCCTTCTCCGCTGCCTGCTTGTCGGCCAGCGCCTGCACCTCGTCGCGGTTCTCGATCGCGTAGCGCAGGTACTTCTCGACCTCGCGCAGGTTCGCGTCGCGCACAGCCTGCAATTGCACTGTCGGGATGTCGAATTCGTATTCCACGCGGTTCTTGATGCGCACCGCGCTGAGCGAATCCAGCCCCAGTTCGATCAGCGGAACCTCGGGCGGCAGATCCTCGGGTGCGTAGCCCATGGACTCGGCGACGATGATGGCTAGACGATCTTCGAGCTTCTGATTGCCGTTCGGATCCCAGCGGTCACCGAACGTCTCGACGACCTCCGGCAACTCTTCCATCGGCGATGAGGATCGCTCCTCCACCGCCACAGCAGGTTCCGGACGGACATCTCCCGAGGTGACGACAGCCTCGTGCAGCAATGTGAAGGCCGAGCCCTCGTGCGCGTGCACCTGAACCGACGCACCACCGAGGTGCGAGGTCAGCGTGGTGACGACCGTGCCCACCTTCGGCACAGCGGCATGGGACACCGAAACACCAACGGCAACATCGGAGAACACCTGTGAAGCCGCAGCGGTGACGAGCGCATCGAGTCCGGTGACGGCCGAGGCCTGCACTTCCCAGGCGTGGCGACCGTCGGGCAGTGCGACGCGGGCACCGGGCACCCGCGTGTTGCCACTCGAGCTGACCTGCGAGTTGAGCCAGAACTCCTTGCGCAGGTATGCAGTTCGCGGGATGGCGGCGTACGGGCCGGACTCGAACAGCGTTGCCAACTCGAGCGCATGTCCGTGGACGTACAGCTGAGCCAGCGCGGCCAGGAACGTCTCGGCCTCGTCTTCTTTGCGCTTGAGAGTCGGGATCAGGGTCGAGTCCGCGACTCCCGCAGCCCATGCGGTCGCGGCCACGGACATCAACGCCACCGGGTTGGGAGCTAGCTCGATGAACGTTGTATGTCCATCTCCCACAGCAACATTGACGGCCTGGGTGAACCAGACCGGATGACGCATCCCCTTGGTCCAGTAGTCGACGCCATGAATCGCCGCATGTCCGACGCGATAGTGCGCCTCACGATCGACCGACGAGTAGACCCCGGCGGTGAGCTTGCCCGGTTCGATTCCGGCCAGTTCGGCGGCCAGCTCGCCGAGCAGGACATCGACTGCCGCGGTGTGGCCGGCTCCCTTGACGTCGAGCAGGCGGGCCATTTTGCCTGCGGCTTCGGCCATCTCGACGAGAGCCTCGACCTCGGCGCGCGGTCCGCCGACCGTGGTGTGTGTCGGTGCGGCGTAGACGCAGGGCTCCACATGCGGGAACTGGTCGGTGAGGGTCTTGACCTCGTCGGGGGTGTACTCCACCAGCGCCATGGCACCCTGCGAGGCGGCACCGAGGCCGTCCTGGCCCTCGGCCAACAGCCGTGAGCGCGCGTAGATGATGCGGACGGCGTCTTCGAGGTTGAGACCTCCGGCAACGTAGGCTGCCGCGACCTCACCCATCGAGTGTCCGATGACGGCGGACGGTTCGGCACCGTGCGCGCGAAGGGTTGCGGCCAAGGCGATCTGGATGACGAAGATCGCGACCTGGGAGTTCTCGAACTCGTAGGTCTGCGAGTCGTCGAGGATGATCTCGCGGATGGAGTAGCCGGCTTCGTCGACGAGAAGCTCGTCCACCTTGTCCACCTCGGCGGCGAACACGGCGTTGGTTCGGTACAGCCGCGATGCCATCTTGCGGTGTTGCGAGCCGAAGCCGGAGAACACCCACACTGCACCGTTGGACGCGGGCGAATCCGCGGAGAACACTCCCGGGCCCGGCTTGCCTGCTGCGATGGCGCGCAATCCGGCGATCGCCTCGGCCGTGGTGGATGCGAGAACCACTGCGCGCGAACGCCCGTGGTTGCGGCGGGCCAACGTGCGGCCCACGTCGACGAGAGGCGTCGTGCTGCCCTCTTCGGTCTCGAGCCAGTCGGCCAGCTCCGATGCGGCCCGCTTGCGGCGCGACGGCAACGCGGCAGAGACGGCGAGAATCACTGTTTCGGGACCGGATTCGACCTCGGGAGTACCGGATTCAGCAACAGGATCGACAGCAGCGACAGGCTCGGGATCGACAACGATCGGCAATTCCTCACCGGCCACATCGGTGAGGCCCTCGACGAGAGCGGCCTCCGGGTCCACGGCAGCAGGATCGAACGCGCCATCGGTCTCACCGGGTACGTACTCGCGCACGACGACGTGCGCGTTGGTGCCGCCGAAGCCGAAACCGGAGACGCCTGCGACGGCCTTGCCGGTGTACCGCGGCCAGTCGGTGGCCTCCGGGATCACCTTGAGGTGGGCCTTGTCGAAGTCGATGTACGGGTTGGGGCCCACGTAGTTCAGCGACGCGGGCAGCTTGTTCGCCTGCATCGCGAGGACGACCTTGATCAATCCTGCTGCGCCTGCGGCAGATTCGAGGTGTCCGAAGTTCGTCTTCGCCGATCCCAGCAGGGCCGGCTTGTCGGCGTCGCGGCCTCGGCCCACGACGCGACCGAGGGCATCGGCCTCGATGGGATCGCCCAGAATGGTTCCGGTGCCGTGCGCTTCGATGTAATCCACGCCCGACGGGTTGATGCCGGCGTCGCGGTATGCGAAGCGCAGTGCGTCGGCCTGCGCATCCGGGTTCGGTGCCAGCAGACCGTTCGAGCGGCCGTCCTGGTTGATCGCAGATCCGGCGATGACGGCGAGAACCTGATCACCGTCGCGTTCGGCGTCTTCGAGTCGCTTGAGCACGACGAGTCCGCCACCTTCGGAGCGGATCATGCCGTTGGCGTCGGAGGAGAACGCCTTGATCTTGCCGTCGGGTGCCAGCACACCGGTCTGGCCGAATCCGACGGTGATCGGCGGCGCGAGCAGCATGTTGACGCCACCGGCAACGGCCAGATCGGATTCGCCGGTACGCAGACTGCGCACCGCCTGGTGCACGGCGACCAGCGAGGACGAGCAGGCGGTGTCGACGGCGATCGACGGCCCGCGGAAGTCGTAGAAGTACGACACCCGGTTGGCCACGATGGCGGTGGACGTGCCGGTGAGTGCGTACGGGTGCACGGCCGGGTCACTGACGGCGATCAGCTGGTAGTCGTTGGACGAGCTGCCGATGAACACGCCCACCTGACGGCCCTTGATCGAGCTGGCCGGAATGTGTGCGTGCTCGAGCGCTTCCCACGTCAGTTCCAGCGCGAGCCGCTGCTGCGGATCGACGTTGACGACCTCGTTGGGCGACATCGCAAAGAACTCGGCGTCGAAGGTCTTGACGTCGTCGAGGTAACCGCCCTTGGTCACCGTCGCGGCCACGGCTGCGGCGATGACGGGATCGGAGGTGAATTCCTGCCAGCGGCCGTCGGGCAGATCGGTGATGCCGTCGCGGCCCTCGATGAGGAGCGACCACATCTCCTCGGGAGTGTGCCCGGTGCCGGGGAAGCGAGACGACAGGCCGACGATCGCGACGTCGTGCGCGTCGCCGGACTGTCCGCCGCCGGTGTAGAACGCGTCGTCGACGGTGCCGACGGGCTCGTCGGGCTCGCCCTCGATGATGATCTTGGCCAGCGAGGCGATGGTGGGGTGCTGGTAGACGACGGTGGCGGTCAACGTGACCCCCACCAACTCCTCGATCTCGCCGCTCAGTGCGACGGCATCGCGAGAGGACAGACCGAATTCCTCCATCGGACGGTCGTCCGAGATGGCCGACGCGGGTTGCCCGGTCGCGTCCGCAACCCAGTTGCGTAGCCAATCCCGCAGTTGGGCGACCGTGAAGTCCGTCCCGTCCGCACTCTGGATCTTGTCTGTCTCTTGTTCAGCCATTACTCACCAAGCTATGTATCGAAGGAACGGGAGGCCCAGAGATCAGTCGGGCAGTTCGGCGTCCGGGAATGCCGTCTGCTGGTAGCCGCCGCGGAGAGTGCCCTCGATGTAGGCGGCCTTGCAGGCCCGACGGGCGATCTTGCCGCTGGAGGTACGCGGAATGGAACCGGCGGGCACGAGCAGGACGTCGCGCACCGTGACGCCGTGCCGCGCGGAGACCGCGGTGCGCACCTCGTCGGCGATCGGCTGCGGGTCCGCCTTGCCGGAGCCCGGAGCGCGCTCGGCGACGATGACGAGCTGTTCGGAGCTGTCGTCCGAATCCTTCGTCAGGGCGGCACCACTGAACTCGAACACGATGTCGGGGAGCTGATTGAGCGGGACGGCGAACGCCGCGACGAAGCCGGGCCGGAGCGCCTTGCTGGCTTCCTGAGCCGAGAATTCGAGGTCCTGCGGGTAGTGATTGCGGCCGTCGACGATGACCAGGTCCTTGACGCGACCGGTGATGTAGAGCTCGCCGTCGTGATAGACACCGAAGTCGCCGGTCCGCATCCAGTTGCCGCCCTCGGGGGCACCGTCTGCGTGCGAGCCCTCGGCGTTGCGGTGCACGAGCTTGTTGTGGAAGGTCTCGGTGGTCTCGGTCTCGCGGCCCCAGTAGCCCTGGCCGATGTTCTCGCCGTGCAACCAGATCTCGCCGACGTGCTCGTCGGCAACCTCGGTGGCGGTCTCGGAATCGACGATGGCTGCCCACTGGCTGCGGGCGACCGTTCCGGTGGACACCTGCGGGATGGCACCGGGTGCATCGGGGGCGACGACCACGAAGTTGCCTGCATTGAGCTCGACGCGGTCGACGTAGACCACCTTCGCCTCGTCGGAGTGCTTGCTGGTGGAGACGAACAACGTGGCCTCGGCCATGCCGTAGGACGGCTTGATGGCGGACTTCGGCAGACCGTAGGGGCCGAAAGCATCGTTGAACTTCTTCATCGACGACGTCGTGACGGGCTCGCTGCCGTTGATCAGGCCGATGACGTTCGACAGATCCAGGCTCTCGCCGTTCTTCGGCAGCCCTCGCTGGGCGGCGTGCTCGAACGCGAAGTTCGGTGCCGCAGCGAACGTGCCTGCGCCGTCGGAGACCGCAGCGAGTTCCTTGATCCAGCGCCACGGCCGCTGCACGAACGCGCGCGGGCTCATGATGGTGATGTATTTGCCACCGAGCGCCGGGAGGATGACGGTGAGCAGACCCATGTCGTGGAACATCGGCAGCCAGGTGACGCCGCGGGAATCGTGGTTGATCTCCATGCTGTCGACCATCTGCAGCGCGTTGACGCCCACTGCGCGGTGGGTGATCTCCACGCCGGCCGGGGTTCGCGTCGAGCCGGATGTGTACTGCAGGTAGGCGATGTCGTCGAGCGTCGCCGTCGGCTCGACCCACGTCTCGCCCACACTGTCCGGGACGGCGTCCACGGCGATGATGCGGGGGCGCTCCGCGGCGGGCAGCGCACGGAAGAAGGCACGCACACCGGCGGCCGAGTTGCCTGCGGTGAGGATGGCGCTGGGCTTGCAGTCACCGAGGACGGCATGCAGGCGGTCGGTGTGTCCGGGCTCGTCGGGATCGAACAGCGGCACCGCGATGGTTCCCGCGTAGATCGCGCCGAAGAACGCGACGACGTACTCGAGACCCTGCGGAGCCAGAATCGCGACTCGATCGCCGGGCTGGGTGACCTGCTGCAGACGGGCCGCAACCGCCTTGAGTCGGATTCCGAACTCGGCCCAGGTCAGCTCGTGCGCCTCGCCGTCACGCTCGCGGGAGTAGTCGACGAAGCGGTACGCCAGCGTGTCGGAATTCTCTTGAACGTTCACCTCGACGTGGCGGACGAGTGTCTGCCCTTCACCGATGGTGATGTGGCCGTTCTCATCGATGAAATCATCGAAATTATGGCTCATTACTTCAATCTCCTCCGACACGAATCCGCTGCCGTCCGGCCTGCGTGGACTGAACCCGCACGCCGGACTGCACGAGCACGGACATCGAACAGCTTTGTATGTTACTGACTAGTAGCTCTACCGGTGTCGGTTTGGCACCTGGCTTCGAGGCCAGCTACATGGTACCGACACGTGCCTTCGTCACTCGCCTTTCAGCAAGTCGACAACCGGCGCGAATGCTTCCATTTGAGTGGGGAAAACCCCGACATAGGACATCGTCGTCCGCGCGCGAACGTTACGGATCTGATCGGCGATCTCTTCGTACGTACCGAATGCGAGGTACGGGGACGACAGGATGTCCTCCACGGTCAGCTTGACGTCGACGTCCACGTTCGGCGGGTAGCCGTTGTCGAGGGCGGCCAGCGCCATCTCTGCCATCTGCTCTCGATCGTCGGTCACGACGATGGTGGTGATCGCCCAGTTCAGTTCGATGTCGTCGAACCGGTCTCCGGCTGCGGCGCGAATCAGCTCGACGCGTTCGAGGGTCTTCTCGATGGTCATGCCGGACAGCAGCAGCTTGCCTTCTTTCGAGGTGCTCGGCACCACGGAGATGATGTCGGCATGCTTGGCCGCCAAAGCGAGCATCTTCGGTCCGCCGCCGCCGATGCAGATCGGCGGACGCGGCCCCTGGCGCGGCCGCGGGCTGCCCTTCAGTCCGGAGATCGTGTAGTGCTTGCCCTCGAAATTGCATTCCTGACCGCGCAAGAGCACGTCGAGAATTTCCAGGGTCTCCTCGAGCTTCTCGATTCGCACTCCAGGACGGTCGTACGTGATGCCGGCCTTGTCGTACTCCTCGCGCATCCAGCCCGCACCGAGACCGAGTTCGAGGCGACCACCCGACAGCACATCGATGGTCGCCGCATCCTTGGCCAGCACGGCGGGATGCCGAAAGCCGTTCGCCAACACTGCCGTGCCGAGCCGGATCTTGTCGGTGGCGACGGCAAGTGCGCCGAGGGCTGCGATGGGACCGACCTGATTACCCAGATGATCGGGAATCATGAAGCTGTCGTAGCCCAATTCCTCGGCCTGTTGCGCCAGCTTGATGAATTTCCGAGCCCCGCCCTCCTCGGCGTTTCCCTCTCCGCCTGCAGCGAATCGGAATTTGCGCGGCCCGGCGGTCGCGGCCTCGGCGGAACTCATCTAATGCTCTCCTCGGGGGTCTTCGAGCGTGAAGCGGTCTGAAAGTAGCTGGTCGGTAGGGCGCTGAACGCAGCCGGCCGGGGTCGATCTGCGCAGGTCCAAGGCGTCACTCTAGCCGCTCGCCGGAATGGAACACACCGGCTGGGGGTTGCCGGGCTCAGGTTTGTGCGCGGCAATAGTTCGCGACACGCCGCATTGTGATGTGTCCGTTATGAACGGCACATACTCACGAATGCGCGGGTGTCGGAGCATTCTCGATCAGTCCGGCAGCCCACGCCGCCGTCCACTGCGTAGCCGTCGTGCCGGAACCGTCGACGACAAAACTGTTGTAGGACGCGTGCACGGGATTGCCGGCCGCACCGATCAGAATTTGGATGCTCTGCGGAATGTTGCCCAGCGACAAGCCATCCGACGGCGAGGCACAGATCAGGTCCCCGGGTGCGCAGATCTGGTTGGTGCGGTCGTCGAGTGCACCGAACCCGCCGTCCCGACGCCCCGTCATGGTGATGCCGGGCAGGTCGAGTCCCCCGAGTGCCACCTCGGCACCGACGCCGTCGAGCGGTGCGGGGATGTCGGTACCCGAGACTTCGTCGCGTCGACCGTCGGCGATGAGGGTCACCCCGAGTACGCGATCGGCGGAGATGGGCCCATTGCCCGCGCCGATGTCGGACGCGATATCGCCGGAGATGACCGCACCCTGGGAGAAGCCCGTCAGCACAAAGTTGGTGAGCGGGCACCGCGCGCTCACCTCGGTCATCTTCTGCACGGCCACAGCTTTACCCTCGGTGCGGCTGTTGTTGTAGGACTGCTGACCGTCCGGCGGCAGCGCGATGGGATTCGAGAACTGAGCCACGTACGGCACCGTGTACACGTCGGCGCGCGATCCGGGGAACTGCTCCTGCAGCGGACGGGTGACGTTGAGCATGAGCGACACCGGGTTGGCCGTCGGGTTGTACGGATCGTCGGTGGACGACGACTCCCAGGTGCCGGGAATGGCGATGACCTGTACATCGGGGCAGTCCGCCGGCTGTGACGTCGGCTCTTCCGGTCCAGGCGGCGGCACCGGAGTATCCGGGCCCTTCGGCAACCGTCCTGCCAGTAGGTACCAGAGGGCAACGATGATCAATCCGACGATCACCGCAACGGCGATCACCGGAAGGATCCTGCGCTTACGCTTGGCCATCGGCGTGCATCTCCATCAGCGTGGATCTATGGCCTGCAGTACGTCGCCTGCGCGGCGGTGATGTAGGTCTGGGCAGCCTGCTGAGCCTGTGTCTCGTTCATCTGGGTCCCGGCTGCGCTGGCTTCGACGCCGACGTTCGCGGTGACGTAGGTCGAGATCTCGTCCGCCGCCACACCCTGAGCCTGCGCGGCGCAGATGTAATTGGCCGTCGAGACCGCGATGTCGCCGTTTCCTGCCGGCGTGATGCCCTGCTTCTTCAGCTCCTCGAGGAAGCTCTGACCGCGGTCGTCGATCTGACTCTCGGTCGGACCCGGGAAGTCGTCGGGGACGGGTTGCGGCTGCTCCGGCGGCGCAGTGGCCGCCTCACCCGGGCTCGTGGTCGGGGCGAGCGTGGTGCTCTCCGCCGCCGACGTCGTCGAACTCGCCTCGGTTGTCGTCGCAGCCGCTGTGGTCGTGCTCGTCGGGGCCCCGGTGGCCGTCGAGTCGTCACTTCCGCAGGCCACCAGCATCGAGCTCGCGGCCACGGCGAAGACGCCGAGGGACAGAGTTCTGGCCAGAGAGTTACGCGTCATCGATCGAAAATCCTTCGGTCGTCGGGTCGCAGGCGAGCGTACAGCCACGCTCTGAGAGAACTCTGAAGCCGTGACCGACTCCGAAGCACTCCGCGGGTCACGGTGCGATCGTCGCCACGCCGTCCTTGACAGTGATGATGCCGAACTGGAAGTTCTGCTGCTTACCGCCACCGTCGATGTCGAACTGGTCGCTGGTGGGGTAGCCGAGGCGGCCACCCTCGTAACCGACCGATCCCCAGGCGTCGAAGATCGGACCGTACGGGGTGGACCAGGCACCGCTGAGTGGGCTCCAGTAGATGTTGCCGGTCTCGAACTGGTTGAAGCGTCCGCCGTCCCGGATCGGGCCGATCTCGTTGGACTTGGGGAACCCGAGAGGCCCACTCTCCCAACCCAATTCACCGTACTTGCCGAGAATCATGCCCTGCACCGAATGCACTCCTGCATCGGCCGAGGTGTAGATGGCACCGATCTCGAATCCCTGAACCGAGCCGGGCTTGTTCGGAGTCACGACCTCGTCCAGCACCGGGTAGCCCAGGGGCCCGCCCTCGTAGCCCTGCCCTGCCCACTCGTCGAGCACAGGCCCCTTGACGACGTGAGCACCGGTCTGCGGCGTGAAGTAGATCATGCCGTTCTGGAAAGCGTTGAACCGTCCGCGACCGTCCGGGGTACCGATCTCGCCGGTCTTCGGGAAACCGAGCGCACCCTCGGGGCCCTTGTTGCCCTGGTAGATGCCACCGATTGCTCCGGCAACCACCTGCGCGCCGGTGTCAGGGGTGAAGAAGACTCGACCGAACGTGAAGTCCTGCGCGCGTCCGCCTGCGACGTTGTATTCCTCGGTCAGGCACGGGCCGAGCCACGAGTTGGCTCCGCTGGCGTTGCCGATCAGTCCGGCAGCGCTGCACGCGGGCTTGTCCACCTCGACGCCGAGTGCGGTGGCGAGCTGCGGCCACAACTGGTGCAGCTCGAACTGCCAGTACGGCCACGAATGCGTGCCCGAAGGACGGTAGTTGACCTGGGCCGGGATACCGAGCTGATTGAGCTTGGTGGCGAACGTCTGCGAGGTCAATCGCGACAGGATCTCGAGGCCCATGCCGGCGTAGTTGGTGCTCACACCCGGGATGGGCGACGGCTGATCGTACGGTCCGGTGGAGCCGTTGCCACTGGAGATGTAGAGGCTGACGCCCTTCAGCTTGTCGGCCAACAGGTACGGATCATGCTGTGCCCACAGGGAATTGGACGGTGCGCCCCACATGGCCTTGGAGTCGTAGCCGCCGGCGTCGGTCATCGCGTACTGGATGGCCTGCGGCATTCCGAGCGAGGTGGTGGTCAGGATTCCCGACAGCGAGCCGGCGAACTTGAAGAAACCGGGGTTGCGCGCTGCGAGGAACATCGCCGACGTGCCACCCATCGACAGTCCCACGACACCGCGGGTGTCGGTGCTGCGCCAGTCCTTGGCCAGGATCGGCGGGAGCTCCTTGGTCAGGAACGTCTCCCACTGGTAGTTCTTGCCGTTGTCCTGATCGACCCAGTCGGAGTAGAAGCTGGACTGGCCGCCGATGGGGAGGACCACGTTGACGTTCTTGTCGGCGAAGTACGACTCGGCGTCGGTCTCGGCCGTCCAGCCGTTCTCCTGATCGGTCGCGCGCAGGCCGTCGAGCATGTAGACCTGCGGGAACGTCGCCTGCGGGTTGATGTTCCAGTCACGAGCGAGCAGCAGCTGAACCTGGATGGGCGTACCCATCGACGGCGACTGGATCCACAGCGCGACGCGACGATCGGAAAGCCAGTCCACCGACGTCACGGTGGCACCGGACGTCTGGGTGTATGCGGGTCCGGCCTGGGCGATCGGAGCTGTCAGCGCAATCGGAGTTGCGGCCGCCACCGTCGTCGTCGCAAAGGGGATCATCAGCGCGGATGTGACGGCCAGTGCTGCTGCCGCTCGTCCGGCCCGTGTGCCGGCCGAGGGGATTCGACCGAACCGAACAAGCCCAGTGCGCATAACGGTGACTCTCTTTCGACGTGAACTCTCGAAGGTCTCGTGAGGAGACATGCTTCGTATGTCTTTCTACACGTGCCGGATGGCGACGGACAGCAGACGCGCTGTTACTGATGGTGCAATTGTGAACAGAGGTGATGGAATCGATCCCTCGAAACCAGAAAATGCCGCCCGGCGCACAGATGCAGGGCGGCATTCTCGGACCATCGACTACCCGAAAAAAATCAGGCGTTCAGTGCGTCCAGGATCTGGGTACGGGCCTTCCACAGCTCGGCTCCCCAGTACGGCCAGGCGTGAATACCGTTGGCCGGGAAGCTGTAGGTGGCCGGGATGCCCAACGCGCCCATGCGGATCTGGAATGCACGAGTGTTGGCGAGCGAGAGCGCCTCGAGGGCCATGCCGTTGGCGGTGTTGTAGAAATCGATCGGTGCAGACGGACGATCGAACTGTCCGGGCAGGCCACTGGCTGCCGAGATGTAGAGCGACAGTCCCTGCAGACGCGGCGCGAAGACGAACGGGTCGTTGCGCAGCCACGCCGGGTTCCACGGCGGTCCCCACATGGAGTCGACGTTGAAGCGACCTGCGTCGAGCATCGCAACGCGGATGGCCTCACGCATGCCGGGCGCCGAGATGTTCAGGTAGCCCGAGAGCGAGCCGGCGAACTTGAACTGATCGCGGTGGTACGCGGCGAGCGTCAGGGCCGCGGAACCACCCATGGACAGTCCCAGGACACCGTTGTTGCTGCGCGAGACACCGTAATTCTCGAGGAACGCCGGGAGCTCCTGCGTCAGGAACGTCTCCCACTTGTAGGTGACTTCCTGGCCGTTGAAGTTCGACGAGGTGTACCAGTCGCTGTAGAAGCTGGACTGACCACCGACGGGCATGACGAGGGTCACGTCGTCGTTGGCGAACTGGTCCTGCGCGTTGGTCTCGAACGTCCATGCGTTGCGGTCGTCACGGGCGCGCAGGCCGTCGAGCAGGTAGAGAGCAGCGTTTCCGCCCCGGGCCGCCCACTGAACCTGGACCTTGATGGGTCCCATCTCGGACGGAACGATCAGGTCCTCGCGGCCACCGGCCGGGGCCTGATGGACGACGGCAGTGGGGGCAGCGACTGCGACCGCACCGCCGACGACACCGGCTGCAATAGGCAGAACGAGTGCGGCGGCACCCACGCCGAGCAGACGCTGACGCCAGCGCGAGGACGCCTTCGGGTTACTGCTGAGGCCGGCAAATCGCATGAATCGTGCTCTCTCTCATCTACGCGGTCTCCGCTGTCGTAGCGGCCCCCGGCAATCGAACAGGGCGAACTGGTGGCCCCGTGAGGCCGAGGTGAAGCTGTGGATGCTGACAAGACCGAAGTCTCGAGAAGCTGAGGTTCTGCTGAGAACAGGAGAACCGCTCGATGGAGGTTATTCCATCGAGCGGTTCCAAGGCAAAACTGTGATCAGCGTCGCAGTTTCATCTCGCCGTTTCCCCGAAACAGGAGACTATCCTGCGCCGTCCCCGCTGAACAGCCCTGAAAAGTCGTGAGTTATCACTAAGGGCCGAAAAGCGGGCGACACGACCGAAATGTGGTGCGGGCGGTCGGCTACCCGATGTTGGCGCTGAGATCCGGAGCCATGACGCGGATCTGCTCGCCCCAGTAGCCCCACTGGTGGGTACCGACGGCCGGGAACGCGTAGGTGACGTTGTTGGCACCGATGCTCGCCATGCGGATCTGGAATGCGCGGCTGTTCGCCAGGGCGATGGCCTCGAGGCCCATGCCGTTCGCGGTGTTGTAGTAGTCGATGAAGCTTCGCGGGCGATCGAGTCCGCCGGGCAAACCGCTACCTGCGAAGACCCAGACTCGCGTGCCGTTGTCGCGCAGACGAGGTGCGAAGACGAACGGATCGTTGCGCAGCCATGCCGGATCCCACGGCGGGCCCCACATCGCGTCGATGTTGTAGCGGCCGGAGTCCAGCAGCGCCAGACGCATCGCTTCGCGCATACCGGGCGCCGAGATGTTCAGGTAGCCGGACAGCGAGCCCGCGTAGCTGAACTGGTCGGGGTGGTACGCGGCGAGCGTCAGAGCGGCCGAGCCACCCATCGAGATGCCGATGACACCGTTGCGATTGGGGTTGAAGCCGTAGTTGGCGCGCAGGTTTTCGCGCAGGTTCTGCGTCAGGAAGGTTTCCCACTTGTAGGTGGTCTTCTGACCGTTGAAGTTGGACGGCGCGTACCAGTCGGAGTAGAAGCTCGACTGTCCGCCGACCGGCTGAACCACGTTGATGTTGTAGCCGGCCAGCACTGCACCGGCGTCGGTCTCGTGCTCCCAGCCGGAGATGTCGGTGGTGGCGCGCAGACCGTCGAGAAGGTAGACGACGCGGTCGGTGTTGCCGTCCGCTGCCCGCCAGACGCGGCTCTTGATCGGGCCCATGCTGGAGTCGGTCCAGACGTCCATCGCCCGTTGGTCGAACGCCGCGTTGGCAGTGGCGCCGCCACCCGCTACAGCCAATCCCAGTGGCAGGACCACCGCCATCAGCATGGACGTGGCGGCGCGGCGTCCCCAGGACCCCGCTCGCTTGTCCTCGGACCGGCTCTTCCATCTACCCAGCATGCACTCGACCTCTCAGCAGCTTCGTCACATCGGTTACGCAATCAACGATTGATCTCGCAAGTTTTGCATGTGTGCGCCCGACCCAGGGTCTGGCGCATACATATCCTCCGCACATATCGCACGAAGTACGTCGTCCGTTACAGGATCGAGACAGCTCATCTTGGCGTCGAGACCGAATCGGCGCAACCCGGTGATCGTCTCGTGTCCTGACATCTAATTATCGGCTTTCAATATGGGAGTCGGAAGATCACATCTTTGTATTTCGTATTTCGGCACTCGATCAAACCGGTATCCGGCATAGAAGAAAGAGCGTTTGACATTCCGGACGAACAGGTCCTTCGTCAACGGTGCCCGATACGACGCGAGCAATTCCTCGGTATCGGGGCAGGTCAGGGCTACCTGAGCCTCGGTGACCCAGTCCTCGTCCATGTACCAGGGCAGGAACGGGTGAACGGCAACCAGACCGAGATCGGCAACGACCCAGTCCGGATAGAGGCGCTTGTCGTGACCGATGCGGCCGTCCTCGAGCCGCTCCGTGTGCGATGCCAGCGGATACGCGAGACCCATCTGATCGATGACCCGCACGTCGAGACCGACGTTCATACTCGTCATTCCCAAGTTCAGGAAATACACGGTGTGACCGACACCACCCTCTGGGATCGGGAGGGGCGGCGGAACGACATCCCAGTAGGTGTATTGCGCGGGTGCCAGCAGCAAACCGCCATCGGGAGTGTCGTCGATGGTCCGAACCATCGCCCGCATCCACGGATAGTCGAGGTAGTCCGAGGCCAGGATCGGATGAGCGTGCCCGGTGTTGAGGGAATAGAAGGCTCGCTCGTCGACGATGCCACTCCGGCCGACGGTCGTGCCCTGCGGCATCCCCGTCGTATTCGCGGCCGCGACCGCCCACACGACGATGCCACCCCAGACGACGAGATCGGCGACGAATACCGCCGTCGCCCGGTCCTTGGACCAGCGATTCGGTAAAGCAACGGGCAATACCGAAATCGGCAACAACAGCGTGAACAATGCCGGTAACAACGTTCGGCCGTGCATAAAATCGCCGCCGACGCGAATGGCGTAGACGGCCAGGACGACACCACTGATCAAGGCGAACACGACGACGGCAGTGGGCGTCCGCAGCGCAGCGAGCCAATCGCGTGGCGACCGTGGCACGGACAGCCGAATTCGCGATACCGACAGCGCCGCGGCCACCACGAGAAGTGCGAGCGGCAACCACAGCAGATACGGCCCCACCAGGTTGAACAGGTACACGAATCCCTGAGACCACTTGGCTCCGCCGGCGTCCTTCGACACCGCGGTGTTGGGGTACGGCAGGCCGTAGTACCCCATGCGCCAGATCTGGTAGAGCACCGGCACGGCTCCGGCGACAGCGAACACACGGAATCGAGACAGCCAGGTCTGCGGAGCCAGGAACATCATCGCCAGCGCGAACACGGCGACGATGGACAGTTCCGGGCGCACCAGCGGGCCCAGACCGGCGAAGAAGGCCAGCAACAGCAGTTCGACGCCACCGCTGCGGCGTTGGCCCCAGCGCACCATCAGCAACCACAGCGTCGCCAACCAGAAGATGACCAGGCAGGTCTCGAGACCGGACGTCGCGAAGTCGCGAGCAGGGGGAACAGCGATGTAGACCAGGACGCCTGCGGGAAGGAACAAAGTCCGCTTCGCGGTGCGACCACGCAGGGCGAACGTGCCGATCATGGCGATGACGACGGATGCGGTGGACAGCACCAGAGCGATCGTCAGCACCACGTACTCGAGGCGCGCCTCGGTCAGCCAACTGCCCGCGTACACGAGGTAAGTCCAGATGGTGCTGGTGTTGGTCTCGACGCGCTCGCCGGCGTTGAACACCGGGCCGTTTCCGGCCAGCAGGTTGCGGACGGTGCGCAGCACGATCAAACCGTCGTCGGCTATCCAGCGGCGCTCCCACGCACCCCAGAGGAACAACGCTCCGGTGACCACGGCCCCGACCCAGAACACGGGCCCGGTGATCGATCTCCGAGCGGAGTCCTCCTCCCGCGTATCTCGCTGGTCAGGCGAGGTAGACAGCGACACCAACCACTCCGATCCACGCTATGGCGAGTAGCTGCAGAACCCTGTCTCCCAACGCGATCTCTTCGGGTTCGCCTGCCTCGCCGCCGTCTACGTCCACTGCATATCGCAGGATTGCGATGGTAAACGGAATCATCGAAATGGCGAACCAGTTGGAGTCGGTTTCGGCGTCCTGTTGGAAAGCCCACAGGCCGTAACAGATGACGACCGCCGTCGCAGAGAGCGTCCACACGAAGCGCAGGTACGTGGTGGTGTAGTTCTCGAGCGACTTACGGATCTTGGCCCCGGTGCGTTCGGCCAGTTGCAGCTCGGCGTACCGCTTGCCTGCCGCCATGAACAGCGATCCGAACGCCATGATCAGCAGGAACCACTGGGAGAGCGGAATCGAGGCGGCAACCCCACCGGCGATGGCGCGCAGCAGGAAACCGGACGAGACGATGCAGATGTCGAGCACGGCCTGGTGCTTGAGGCCGAAGCAGTACGCCAGCTGGATGGCGATGTAGACGCCGATGACCAGGGCGAGTTTCCAGTTCGCGATGAACGAGAGCCCGATGGCCAAGCCGAGGGACACCACGGCCATCGCGTACGCGACGTTGACCGGCAGCACCCCGGCCGCGATCGGTCGGAAACGCTTGGTCGGATGGGCGCGGTCTGCCTCGACATCGAGCGCGTCGTTGACGAGGTAGATGCCCGAGGCCGCAAAACAGAAGACCACGAAGGCCAACGCGACGGACAGCAGCACGTCTGGGTCGGTGACCGAGCCCGCGGCCAGCGGCGCTGCCAGTACCAGCACGTTCTTGACCCACTGACGCGGGCGAAGCGCCTTGACGATGCCGTCCGCCAGATTCTTCGGCGGTGCGCCTACGGGTGCGGCATCCTCGCTCATTTGTCTCCTTCGAACTTCACGACGGCCGCAGCCGTCAACGCGCCGAGGGCCGATCCGGCCAGCACATCGGTGGGGTAATGGACTCCGAGCACCAAGCGCGAGAGCAGCATGGGTGGGACCAGGACCGCCGGTAACGGTAGCCCGGTCACCCGGCCGAGGAGAACCGCGGCCGCTGTGGTGGATGTCGCATGCGAGGACGGGAAGCTCAGCTTGCTGGGCGTCGAGACGTTGATGCGCACGGACGGATCGTGGGGACGCGGCCGCCGCACAATGCGCTTGATGACGATCGACGCGGCGTGTGAGCCGACGGCCCCGACGGCCACCGACGCCCACTGACGTCGACGCGGTGCGTCCAGCGCAGCACCGATGCCGGCAATCGCCACCCAGCCGAGCGCGTGTTCGCCGAAATGCGACATCCCGCGTGCGACGGCGATCGCGCCGGGCGCGCTGCCGACGGTGCTCTGCACCTTCTCCAGGATTCGGACTTCCGTCGGCACCTCGGTCTGGCCTTTACGCCTGGTAACGAAAGACACGTTCCCACGTTTCCTTACTGGTCAGCTGCGGCGCGGCATCTCGGTATCGAGCCTTGAGGGCGGGGAATTCGGCTGCCAACTGCTTGCGCAACGACACCGCTTCCTTGAGCAATGCCGCAGCCTGGGCTCGGTCGCGCTTGCGGTAGACGACGCCCCGGCCGTCCGCAGTGGTGACGGTGACGCCGTCGACCTGGGAGAGGAGGAACCAGCGCGCGTCGAGAGTCGGGACGTTGAGCTGCGGACGCTCGAGGTGATCTGCCCGCGCAGGCTTTGCGTTCTTGTACAGGCCCTTGACCAGCCGACCGGCAATCGCGCCGACGTTGGTGGGCAGGCTCACGTTGCCCACGTCCTCGTGCGACGGCACGGGCAGATCGGTGGACGAACCGATGACCACGGCGTCGGAGTAGGTCTTCCTCAGGGCGTGCACGTCACCGAGTGACGTCGGCAAGATCTCGAGGATGTGCTCGGGGCCGGCCAGGAAGTCGCGGATGGCGAGGTTCTGAATCGCCACGGTCGAGTATTCGAGGCACAACAGATGCTTGACCGTCGCCTTGCCGGTGTCCAGTACCAGGTCGCGGCCGTTGGTCTTGGAATGTAGTGCGGCCACGACGAGACGGTTGCGCAGGTGGAAATAGGCCTGCCAGTCGATGGCGTCGTCCTTGTCGCTCCACGCCATGTGCCAGATCGCCGCACCCGGCAGGGTCACCGTCGGGTAACCGGCCTTCTTGGCCCGCAGACCGTATTCGGCGTCGTCCCACTTGATGAACAGCGGTAGCGGCTGTCCTATCTCCTCGGCGACGACGCGCGGGATCATGCACATCCACCAGCCGTTGTAGTCCACGTCGATGCGGCGGTGCAGCAGCTTGGACGTGCGTAGCGGGTACTCGCTGAAGTCGTGGTCGTATTCCACGTTCTTCGCCGCGGTCCACATGAAGTTCTTCGGGTTGATCACTTCGCCCATCACATGCAGGTGGCTACGCGCCTGCAGGTTGAGCATCTGCCCACCGACGAGCGTGGGCACCTTGGCGAACCGAGCCATGGCCAGCGAGCGAAGGATGGAATCGGGTTCGATCTCGATGTCGTCGTCCATGAAAAGGATGAACGGGCAGTCGGTGGTCTTCAGGGCCTCGTACATGATGCGCCCGTAGCCGCCGGATCCACCGAGGTTGGCCTGGTCGTGCATGGCGAGGCGGTCGCCGAGGACGGCTGCGGCTTCCTCGAATCCCGGCTCGTCCCTCGCTTTGCGGGTGCCCTGATCGGGCATGATGACGGCCTTGATCACGTCGAGTACGAGCGGGTCGGAACCCAGAGCAGCCAGAGCCTTCACCGCATCGGTGGGTCGATTGAAGGTCGGAATTCCGATGGCGACCGACGCCTCACCCGGGGCATCGACCGACGCGTACCAGCCGGCGCTCTCGACGACTACCTCGCTGTCGGAGGTGATGTCGAACCAGATCCAACCACCGTCCTCGAACGGGGCCAGGTCGATGACGAACTCCTGTGCGTCGTCGCCGTCGACGGCTTCACGGCCCTCGACGTGGATGCGCGACGCGTCGGCCTTGGACCGGTAGACGTCGATGCGGCAGTGCCCGGAAACCTCGACACGCAGCACTACCGATGTGAGGGTGCTGTAGCGACGCCAGTAGCTCGCGGGGAAGGCGTTGAAGTAGGTGCAGAACGACACCTCGGACTCGGCGCCGATAGCAACGGAGGTCCGGCTCAACGAATGCGCCCGCCGCGCATTCGTTTTCGCTTCTTCGAGGTACAGCGTCCGCACGTCCAGCGGCTCGCCGGAACGCGGCAGCAGCACGCGCTGCAGCAGGGACTTTCCGAGTACTGGAACCACGTCCGCACCGCTTTCCGGTCGCTCCTGCAGGCTTCGCTCCTGCCCGTCTTCGAGGAGATGCTTGGGTGTCATGCGTTGCCTTCCGACTTGTCGTCCGATCCGAGGGATGCACCCGTTTCGAAGTGCGGGGCCAGGGTGTTGTCGTACATGTTCAGCGCGCTGGCGATGGCCATGTGCATGTCCAGGTACTGGTACGTCCCGAGTCGCCCTCCGAAGAGCACACCGTTGGAAGCTGCCTCGGCCTTGGCCCGATCACGGTATGCCTCGAGCTTGCTCCGGTCGTCGGGAGTGTTGATCGGGTAGTACGGCTCGTCGCCGCTCTTCGCGAAGCGGGAGAACTCGCGCATGATGACCGTCTTGTCGGTCGGATACTCGCGCTCGGGGTGGAAGTGACGGAACTCGTGGATACGAATGAACGGCACGTCACCGTCGTTGTAGTTCATCACCGGCGTGCCCTGGAAGTCACCGGTCGGAAGAACCTCGGTCTCGAAGTCGATTGTGCGCCAACCCAATTCGCCCTCGGAGTAGTCGAAGTAGCGATCCAGCGGGCCGGTGTACACGATCGGGGCGTCCGGGCTCTCGGCCACGATCTGCTCCCGCACGTCGAACCAGTCCGTGTTCAACCGGACCTCGATCTTCTCGTCGGCGGCCATCTTCTCGAGCCACGCGGTGTAGCCGTCGACCGGCAGTCCCTCGTAGGTGTCGTTGAAGTAGCGGTTGTCGAACGTGTAGCGCACCGGCAACCGGGTGATGTTGCCCGCGGGCAGATTCTTCGGATCGGTCTGCCACTGCTTGGCGGTGTAATCCTTGATGAACGCCTCGTACAGCGGACGCCCGATCAGCGAGATCGCCTTCTCCTCGAAGTTCTGCGCGTCCTTCGAGTCGAACTCGTTGGACTGCTCTTCGATGAGAGCCCGCGCCTCGGCCGGCGAGAAGTACTTGCCGAAGAACTGCGAGATGAGGCCGAGGCCCATCGGGAACTGATACGACTGGCCCTTGTGCAGCGCGAAGACACGGTGCTGGTAGCTGGTGAAGTCGGTGAACTGGTTGACGTACTCCCAGACCCGCTTGTTCGAGGTGTGGAACAGATGCGCGCCGTACTTGTGGATCTCGATACCCGTCTCGGGCTCGGCCTCGGAGTACGCGTTGCCACCCAGGTGATGCCGACGATCGAGCACCAGAACACGCTTGCCCAGCTGGGATGCCGCCTGTTCGGCCACAGTCAGCCCGAAGAACCCGGATCCGACGACGATCAAGTCGTATCGGCCGGTCGCGGAGGCGTCGGAAGAGGTGGTCTCGGAGCTCACAGCAGTCACGGGCAACCAGGGTATCCGACGATCGTGACCGCTCTACCCCACCAGGCGTCGGTCGGCCGGTCGGGTATCAACTGGGCAGGCGTCGGAGCAGGTAGGTATCCATCACCCAACCGTGCGCCGCTTTGACCTCGTCGCGGGCGCGGCGGATGTCGTCGAGCACGTCGTCGAGCGGACCCGCCACCAGCTTCTCGTCGACCGTGCCGAGGTTGGCACCCCAATGAATGCCCCACCCCGCGCCGGTCAGCGCGCCGCAGGCCAGGTTGCCGTCGAGCATGACCACCAGGTTGTCCAGCCCGGCAGCGACGTCGCCCGCCAAGTTCCTGCCGGTCGTGATGACGATCGGTCCGCCGATGCGATTGAGTACGAGCCGGTGGCCTGCCGCCAGCATCGACACACTGGAGATGCCCGGTGTGACATCGAACTCGATGTCGCCGCGCAGGGCAGCCAACCGCTCGACGACGCGGATGGTGCTGTCGTACAGCGCGGGGTCTCCCCAGACGAGGAACCCGATGACGGTGCCGTCGGCGAGACCGTCGAGCACATCGGCGTAGGCCTGGGCGCGGGCGTCGTGCCAGTCGAGGACAGCGGTCTCGTACTGCCGGGGCGAGCGGTCACGCGGGGGGTCGGGTACCTCGATCACCCGGTAACTGCCACCGTGGTGGCGCTCGAGGATGTGTTGTCTGGCCGCGCCGAGATCGCCGACGGACGCGCCCTTGTCGGCCACGATGAACACGTCCACGGCACGGAGCTTCTCCACGGCCTGAACGGTCACCTGATCCGGATGTCCACCGCCGATGCCGATCAGGTGGATCTTCACGATCGGTCCCGGCATGCGTCGTAGAGGTGCGATTCGGTGACGACGCGTCGAGCCAGGGCGGGTCCCACGAGAATCACTGCTGCTTGACGCAGCCCCGCGGATTCGACCTGATCGGCGACATCGGCCAAGGTGCCGCGCAGGATCAGCTCGTCCGGCTTGCTGGCATGGAAGACGACCACGGCGGGGCACTCCGGCCCGTAGAACTCGCTCAGTTCGTCGGCGATGAGTCGGGTGCGGGTGATCGCCAGGTGCAACGCCAGCGTGGCGCGGGTGGCGGCGAAGTTCTTCAACGCCTCGGTGTCGGGCATCGCCGTCGAGCGCGCCTGCGCGCGGGTGAGCACCACGGATTGCGTCACCTCGGGGACCGTCAGCTCGACGCCCAGCGAGGCGGCAGCAGCGGCGTAGGCAGGCACGCCGGGGGTGACGTCCCAGGGCACGCCCGAGGCGTCGAGTCGGGCGGACTGCTCGGCGAGTGCGGAGTAGAGGGAGGGATCGCCCGAGCACAGGCGGGCCACGTCCTCGCCGCGCTCGTGGGCAGCGACGAGTTCGGCGGTGATGGCATCGAGGTCCAGCTTCGCGGTGTCGACCAGCCGGGTACCGGCCGGGCAGTGTTCGAGAATCGCGTCGTCGATGTAGGTACCGGCGTAGACGCAGACCGGGCTGGATCGTAGAAACTCGACGGCCCGCAGCGTGAGCAGGTCGGCAGCACCTGGTCCGGCTCCGATGAAGTGCACAGTCACAGCTGGAAAGCGTAGGCGACGCGCCCGACGCGCCGCGCCGCCGCAACTTCCCGGCTGTGGCTAACTGTCAAGCTAAGGTTTAGCCTTGTGTCTGATGGGACTCATGTTGCTGATGTGATTGATGTTGTTCAGCAATGGAGATCCTACGACGCGTACCTACCAACAACCAGGGAGTACCGCCTTGCCGAACCGTCGAACGAAGCCGTCGATCGTTCTCGGTGCTGTCGCACTACTCGCCGTCGCGACCCCTTTTGCGGTCGCAGGCCTGACAGACAGCACGACCACCGGAGTTCGACCGGCCAACGAGACAACCCCGGTCACCGTGCCGACGAAGATCGTCGAGACCGCGCTGAGCGCAGCACCGGACATCGTGATTCCGCTGCAGGAGCTCACCGGCCTGCCGCTGCCCGATCTACGGCTCTCCGATCTGAAGTACCTGCCGTTGCCGGATTCCATCGTGATCCCGCCGATCCAGATCCCCGACATTCCGGGCCTGACCACGCCCGCGCCCGGTGGTGCCACCGCACAGGCACCGATTCCCAGGGTGGACGCATCGGCTCCGGTCAACCCTGAAGCCGCCGACCCCACCGGGCCTCCGCTCGGAGCGGCAGTGAAGGAAATCTCCCAGGACACTCCGTTCAGCATGGTGGCGTTGACCTCCGAGCAGCTGAACGGCGCGTCTGCGCAGGTTCGCCGGCAGCTCGAGGACGGATCCTGGGGCCCGTGGCTGCAGACCGCGCCGGTGGACACCACGGCAAGCGACGCCGTTCCCGCTGCGGACAAGCAGGGCACCGAACCGATCTTCGTCGGACTGACGAAGGCCGTGCAGGTGCTGCTGACGCCGCTGACGAGCAGCGCCGCTCCCGAAAGCTTTGCGGGTGCGCCTGTTCCCGAGGTCCCGGTAGTCGAATTGCCGGCTGCCGACGCGCCGAGCGATGCTCCCGCGGAAGCCCCTGTCGCTGCGGAACAGCCCCTCGGCTACACCCCGGCATCGTCGAGCAAGCCTCTGCGCCAGCAGGATCCGGCCCCGCTCGATCCAGCCGCACTCGATCCGGCTGCGATGGATCCGGCTGCGGCCGAGCCTGCACCGGCAGATCCGGCAGCAGATCCTAGCCAGGCGAATTCTGCCGAGCAGCTGGCTGCGGCGGTCGACGACATCAGCGCCGTGCTCATCACTCCCGGTACGTCCCCGGCCGACTCGGCACTCAGCGACCTCGCCACTCCGGTGGCAGGCGATGCGGGCCCCAACGTCATCACCCGCGCTCAGTGGGGTGCCGACGAGTCGATCCGTTGTGCCACACCGACGATCGACGACTTCATCGGCGGTGCCACCGTGCACCACACCGCGGGTAGCAACGATTACTCCAAGGCGGAATCCGCCGAGATCGTCCGCGCGATCTACGCGTACCACGCCCAGACCCTGGGCTGGTGCGACATCGGCTACAACGCACTCGTGGACAAGTACGGCCAGATCTTCGAGGGCCGCGCAGGCGGCTTGGACAAGCCGGTTCAGGGTGCGCACGCAGGTGGATTCAACGAGAACACCGTCGGCGTGGCCATGATGGGCGACTACTCCACCCAGGATCCGTCGCAGGAGACCGTCGACTCGGTCGGTAAGTTCCTCGGCTGGCGACTCGGCAAGGCCGGTCTCGATCCCAAGGGAACCACGACGATGACCTCCGAGGGAACGGATTTCACGTTCATCGGCAAGGGCAAAACCGTCGATCTGCCGGTGATCTTCGGGCATCGCGACGTCGGCAACACCGAATGCCCCGGTGACGCCGGGTACGCCCGGCTCGGCGAGATTCGCGACATCGCCGCAGCCAACCTCGGCGGCGGGGATGCCACACCGGCAGCACCCGATACAACCGACACCGCTCCGGACACCGTGGTGACCGACCCGGCTCCGTCACGCCCGGGCACCGACGTCAGTTCCACTCTGGGCGAGAACATTCCGGCACTGGTCGCCGAGCTGCAGCGGCTGGCTGCGACCAGCCCCGTCGCGCAGAAGTGGTTGGCCTCGGGCGGCGAGACCGGCTCACTCGGTGTGCCGGTGAGCGGCCTGGTGCAGGTGAGCGGCGGCCGTGAGAAGGCGCAGTTCCAGAACGGCGAGATCATCACCAACATGGCCGGTCAGGCCGTGGCCGTCATCGGCAAGATCTTCCAGCAGTACCTGCAGCAGGGTGGCGTCGACGGCATCCTCGGTCTCCCGATCACCGACGAGTTCAAGGTGCCGGAGGGCTTCCGGACGGACTTCGAGAACGGTTCGCTGATCTTCAACGAACTCACCGGAATCGTCACCACCGTGATCAAGACGTACAACGACACCTACAACGCGGAAATGCAGAACCCCGTTGCGGCACCGGTGGAACCGGCACCCGCGCCGGAGCCTGCACCCGCGCTGGAGCCTGCACCCGCGGGCTGAGATCCACCACCGAGAAGGGCCGAGGTCACCGTGGTGACTCGGCCCTTCTCGTGTTCGAAATGCTCCACGACCGACGCGTCACCACCAGCGTTCGAGAACCTGCGCCACTCCGTCTTCCGCATTGGTGACGGTCTGTTCGTCGGCGGCCGCGACGGCAGCCGGGTGCGCGTTGCCCATCGCAACGCCGAGTCCGACCATAGACAGCATCGGCACATCGTTCGGCATGTCACCGAAGGCGACGATGTCAGATACGTCGACGGACAGTGTCTCGGCCACCTTGGCCAGTCCCGACGCTTTCGTGACCCCCGGGGCCGACAACTCGATGAGCCCGTTGTCGGTGGAGAACGTCAGGTCGGCGCGTCCGGCGATCAGCGGCGAGAGAATGTCGGCCATGTGGCCACTGGTGGATGCCGAGAGCCGGATCAGCAGCTTCACCGCGGGGACATCGACGACGTCGTTCTCGGTCATTTCGACGTTGTCGGGGTTGAGCCACGCATGCTCGTAGCCGGGTGAGCTGACGAACTGAGGCGTGGCCGAGTCGTGTGCGGTCTCCCCCACTCGCTCGGCGGCCAGACCGCAGCCGGGCAACGCGCGGTAGGCAACGTCGGCCAACCACTGCAGTGTCTCGACCGACAACGTCTCGGCGCTGAGCACGCGATCGGTGGCCGCGTCGTAGATCACCGCACCGTTGGCGCACACCGACATCGGTGCGTATCCCAACTGGTCGACGACCGGCTGAATCCACCGCGGTGGCCTGCCGGTGGACAGCACGAACGGGACGCCGTCGGCCACCACGGCCGAGACGGCACGCTTGGTGCGTTCGGTGACGCGTTCGTGCTGGTCGAGCAAGGTGCCGTCGACGTCGCTGGCAACAAGTCGGGGGGCGAGGCGGGTGGTGTTCGGCGCGTTGGTCATCGTGACGTCATTCTGCCCTAGTGTCGAAGTGCACTGTTTTCGACATGCATGTCTTCGATGTGGAAGGAACGGTAGATGACTTCTGTGAACCGTCAGATCCGATTGGCTCAGCGCCCGGTGGGACGTCCCGACGATTCGACGTGGGATCTCACCGAGGAGCCGATTCCCACCCCGGGCGACGGCGAGTTCGTCGTCACCGTCGACTACGTCTCTCTCGACCCGGCGATGCGCGGCTGGCTCAACGATGCACGGTCGTACGTGCCGCCCGTCGGCATCGGCGAGGTGATGCGCGCTCATGCCGTCGGCCGGGTTCTCGAATCTCGAAATCCTGATTATGTTGTGGGAGAGATTGTTTCGGGCTCCTTCGGCGTCACCGAGCATGCAGTGTCGGACGGCACTGGAGTGCAGAAGGTCGACGAATCGGTCGCACCGGCACCCACGTGGCTCGGAGCACTCGGCTTCCCCGGATTGACGGCGTACTTCGGTCTGATGGACGTCGGGAAGCTGACCGAGGGTGACACCGTGGTGATCTCCGGCGCCGCCGGTGCCGTCGGCAGCATCGCGGGTCAGATCGCGAAAGCCAAGGGAGCCACTGTGATCGGCATTGCCGGTGGACCCGAGAAGTGCGCATGGCTCACCGAGGAACTCGGTTTCGACGCGGCGATCGATTACAAGGACGAGTCGGTCTACCAGGGCCTGAAGGCAGCTGCGCCGAAGGGGATCGACGTGTACTTCGACAACGTCGGCGGTGAGATCCTGGACGCGGCCCTCTCACGTCTACGCAAAGGCGCGCGAGTAGTGCTGTGCGGGGCCATCTCCGGCTACAACGCCACCGATCCCCAGCCCGGTCCTGCGCACTATCTGTCCCTGTTGATCAATCGTGCGTCTATGACCGGCTTCATCATCTTCGACTACCTCGATCGGTACCAGGAAGGCATCGACGCCCTGTCCGAACTGCTCACCAGTGGCAAGATGACAGCGCGCGAGCAGATCGAGATCGGCGGCGTCGCCGCTTTCGGATCCACACTGAACCTGTTGTTCGATGGTGCCAACACCGGCAAACTGGTTCTCGAGGTCGGCGAACGCCCCCACGACTCGGAATTATGACGGCCGCCCGTTCGTTGGACCCCATGTAACGATCGATAGAGCCCAAGGAGTGACGATGTCTGCAGCCACCGAAACCGCAATTCTCGCCGGAGGATGCTTCTGGGGAGCCGAGGAGCTCGTCCGCAAGCTTCCGGGAGTGGTCTCCACCCGCGTCGGATACACCGGCGGCGAGGTCCCCAACGCGACGTACCGCAACCACGGCAACCATGCCGAGGGCCTCGAGGTCGTCTACGACCCCACCAAGACGTCCTACCGCGATCTACTGGAGTTCTTCTTCCAGATTCACGATCCGTCCACCAAGAACCGCCAGGGCAACGACATCGGTGCCAGCTACCGATCGGCGATCTTCTACCTGAACGACGAGCAGAAGCGCGTCGCGGAGGACACTATCGCCGACGTCGACGCGTCGGGACTGTGGCCGGGCAAGGTCGTCACCGAGGTCACTCCGGCCGGAGACTTCTGGGAGGCCGAGCCCGAGCACCAGGACTACCTGCAGAAGTACCCGGAGGGCTACACCTGCCACTGGGTTCGTCCGGACTGGAAGCTGCCGCGTCGGGCAACCGCGTAACCACGGAGCGGCTGCGCCGCATGTGAACGGAACTTCGTAGCCTGCTACGAATTTCCGTTCACAAGGGTCAGCCGGGTAAGTCCGACATGTCGAGGACGAATCTGTAGCGAACATCGTTGGCAGCCAACCGATCGAAGGCCTCGTTGACCTGAGCGGACGGCATCGTCTCCACCTCGGCGACGATGCCGTGCTCACCGCAGAAATCCAGTAGTTCCTGGGTGTACCGGCGTCCGCCACTGCCGGCCGACGCCAGACTTTTACGGCCGACCAACAGGTCCAGGAAGTCGACGGTGCTGGAGCCGAGATAGCCCACGGCGCAGAGCGTTCCGTCGAGTGCGAGGCACCGCAGATACGGTGCGAGATCGTGCTCGACGGGCACGCAGTCGACGATCAGATCGAGACCACCTACCACTGCATTCATCGCGGCGTCGTCGGTAGAGACAACCGTATGATGAGCCCCTAGCTTCTCGGCATCTTCGACTTTGCCTGCACTGGTGGTCAATACGGTGACCTCCGCCCCGAGCGCGCGGCCGAGTTTCACCGCCAGATGGCCGAGCCCGCCGATTCCGACGACCCCCAATCTCACACCAGGGCCGACGTTCCAGCGACGCAACGGCTCCCAGACGGTGATGCCGGCGCACATCAAGGGTGCCACCGCTGCTGGGTCGAGGTGTTTCGGGCGGTGGTAGACGAAGCGATCGCGAACCACGTATTCATTGGAATACGCACCGCGAGTGACGGATCCGTCGTGTCGGTCTCGCCCACCGTAGGTCAGCGTCGGGAACTCTCGACAGAAGTTTTCCTGCCCCACGGTGCACATGTCGCACGTGCCGCACGAGTCGACGATGTTCCCGACGGCCACCGCGTCACCGACGGCAAATTCCGTTACTCCGGAACCGACGTCGGTCACTTCACCGACGAACTCGTGGCCTGGCACCACCGGAAAGTCTCCGGGATTCCGAGTGGAGTGCAGATCGGTGTGGCACACCCCGCAATACGTCACTCGCACGGCAACATCGTCGTCCCGCAGATCCCGTCGATCGAATGTCCACTGCTCGAGTGGCGAGGTCTCATCGACCGCTCGGTACCCCGTGGTTGTTCGCATGTTAGATTCCCTTCAGAAGTAACCAACTGGTTGGAAACAGTAGCGGGTCACGAAACGCTTTTCAACCAACCAGTTGGAAATGTATGGTTCCGACATGGGAAATTCGACGGCTACCCGCGCCCGACTGCTGGCCGCCGCAACCGAGGAATTTGCGACGCACGGCATCGCCGGAGCACGGGTGGACCGAATCGCGGCGGCGGCCGCGTCTAACAAATCATTGATCTACAGCTACTTCGGCAACAAGGACACCTTGTTCGACGTCGCATTCGACACGCGTGTCGACACCGATATCGAGAACATCGCCTTCACTCCCGAGGACCTGCCCGGGTACGCCATGAAGCTCTACGACATGTACCTCGACGACCCCACGCTGGTACGCCTGCTGACGTGGGCGCGGCTCGAGCGAACTCCCACCGGACCGCTGTTCGATCGCAGACCCGGTCACGACGGCGAGAAGTTCGCGGCGATTGCCGACGCTCAACGCGGCGGTCTGCTGGTGGACGACGTGGACGCCGCCGATCTCTGGTCGATGCTGATCGCGTTGGCCGGCACGTGGGCTCAAGCGGCCATAATTCACACCGCCGACAGCACCGAACCCGTCGCGGACCACGACCGACGGCGGGCCGCCCTCGCCGCCACCGTCAGGCGGGCGTTCTGCCGACCTGTGGGTGGGTGAAGCAGCGGTCGAACTACCGCGCACAGGGGAGCCGAACTTGCGACACTGATCCGGTGACCTCCGACAGAACCCCTCGGTCGATGGCCGACGTCCTTCGTTCTCCGCGTTTCTGGCTCGCTCCGATCCTCGTCGTCTCGGCATTGATGTCGTTTCTCGCGGCCCTGTATCTGGGCGGCGTTCTCGATCCGCGGGGCAACTTGCACGATTTACCCATCGCGATCGTGAACCAGGACGAGGGCGACACCCTCGCGGGCGAGCAACAAAATATCGGCAATGACATCGTCGCCGGATTGATCCAGAACGTCGACTCCGAGAAGGTCGCTTTCCGCGAGGTCGGCCCCGCGCAGGCCGAATCGCTGCTATCCACGGCCGAGGTCTACGGCTCCATCGTCATCCCCAGTGATTTCACCAAGAGAATGGGAATCCTGGCCGAGGGCAGCATCATTCCCGGTGACATCGAGAAGCCGATCATCACCGTCTACACCAATCCGCGGGCCGGCAGCTTCGGGATGTCGCTCGTCACCGGAGTGGCCACTCCTGCATTCGAGTCGGTGAATCAGACCGTTGGCGAACAGATCACCGATCAGGTTCGCCGGCAGCTCGGCGACACTCCACTGGCCGGCGCGAGCGCACTGACGTTGGCGCAGCCGATCAATGTGATTGTTGCTCAGCATGATCCACTGCCCGACGGCACCGGCGGCGGCCTGTCTGCGTTCTACTACGCACTACTGCTCGTTTTGGCGGGATTCACCGGGGCAACCATTGTCAGCACCCTCGTCGACGGGCTGCTGGGATTCACCCCTACCGAGATCGGCCCGAAGTACATTCACCGCGGACCCACCCGGATCAGCCGGTTCCAAACCCTGTTGGTCAAGTGGCTGGTGATGTTCGTTCTCGCCATGCTCGTGTCCGGCCTGTACCTACTGATCAGCCATCTGCTCGGTATGCCCATCACCCATGCATGGACCCTGTGGATGTACGGCGCGTTCGCGATCACCGCCGTCGGATTCACGGCGCTGGCGGTCATGTCCGCATTCGGCACAGCCGGGTTGCTGATCAATCTGATCGTCTTCATCATCCTGGCTCTGCCGTCCTCGGGTGGCACAATTCCGCTCGAAGCGAGTCCGCCAGTTTTCACATGGCTGGCGCAGTTCGAGCCGATGCACCAGATCTTTCTCGGCACCCGATCGATCCTGTATTTCAACGCCTCACCCGACGCCGGCCTGCTGCACTCGGTGGGTATGACGTCTCTCGGTCTGCTCATCGGGCTCGTGTTCGGACTGGTGTTCACCCTTCTCTACGACCGCAAGGGCCTCGACAGAAGCCTCGATTCCCCGGGCGCTATCTGCTGACGCCGGTACACTCGATCCAATGCTTGCTGTTGATCCGGCCGGAAGCGTGGCACCCCGACGTGCCTTCCACGCTTACCTCGACGTCGCCATCGTCGTTCTCGTACTCGTGGGCACCAACCTGATCGCGCACTTCACCACGGTGTGGGCCAGTATCGCGACGGTTCCGATTGCAGCTGTTCTGCTGGTCGTCCTGGCGAACCGTCGCGGTCTGGGATGGGCCGAACTGGGCCTGTCACCGAAGCAGTGGAAGACGGGTTCGCTGTACGCACTGGGAGCCGTCGGGGTCGTCCTCACCGTCGTCGCGATCGGCGCGTTGCTGCCATTGACTCGGCCGTTCTTCATGGCCGACCGATACGCGACCGTCTCCGCCGCCATCGTTGCGTCGATGATCGTCATTCCGCTCCAGACCGTCATCCCGGAAGAACTGGCGTTCCGCGGGGTGCTGCACGGTACGTTGGGCCGCATCTACGGTGCACGGGGCGTGTTCGCGGCAGGATCTCTGCTGTTCGGGTTGTGGCACATCGCATCGTCGTTGGGCCTGACGGCCGGCAACGTCGGTCTCAGTGGATTCCTCGGCGGTGGCCTGTTCGGGCAGATCGTCGGAATCGGGCTGGCGGTCATTGCCACGGCCGCCGCCGGCGTGGTCTTCACGTGGCTGCGCAGCCGAAGCGGCAGTCTGATCGCCCCCATTGCCTTGCACTGGGCGCTCAACGGACTCGGCGCGCTGGCTGCCGCCCTCGTGTGGCACGCATCGATGAATTGATACCGATGAAAGACGATCTGCACCAGTACTTGCGCATCGCACGCCAGAACATGGTGTGGAAACTCGACGGCCTGACCGAATACCAGAAGCGTCGGCCGATGACCCCGACCGGAACGAATCTTCTGGGCATGGTCAAGCACCTGGCGTTGGTCGAATCCGGGTATTTCGGAACCACTTTCGGACGCGAGTTTCCGGCTCGTTTCGCCGAACTCGAGGCATCAGCCATGGCCCGGCTCAATGCCGACATGTGGGCGACCGCCGATGAGTCATCCGCATCCATAGTCGACCTGTACCGCCAAGCCTGGGAATACTCCGACAAGACCATCGATTCACTCGATCTGGACGCAGTCGGACGCGTCCTGCACTGGCCGGTGGAGAAGCAGGAAGTCACGTTACATCGCGTGCTGGTGCATATGTGCATCGAAACGAATCGGCATGCCGGGCACGCAGACATACTGCGCGAATTGATCGACAATTCCGTTGGACTGCGGCTCGGCAACGAAAACATGGCCGACGGCGACGCAGCGTGGTGGGCGCAGTACCGATCCGAGCTGGAAACCGTTGCGCGAGAAGCTGATCCAAACTCTTCCGACGATACGACGGGTTGACACAGCAGTTAGTTCGACTGCGGGGCGGGCTGATACCACAGGGCACCGACAGGTTTGACTTCACGAATCATTAAGTAGGGCAATAGTTTTCGATTCTACGATCCTTGTGTATCGAACGTGCGTTCGATACACTTCTCCCCATGACAACGGAGATCTGGCAACTGAGCGAGGCAGAACTCCTCGCCGACGCTGCTGATGTCTCCCACCAAATCCAGTTGATGGAAGCCCGACGGATCGCGCTCGTCGCCGAAATCGACACCCGCGTGAGCCGGGAGAAACTCGGCTTCCCCGGACCCGCCGGCTGGCTGACCTCCACCACCCTGCTCAGCCCCGGTAACGCCACCAAGATCGTCGCCCTTGCCCGCGGACTGAAGAACTTCCCCGACATCGCCGACGCCGTGAACACCGGCAGCATCTCCATCGACCACGCCGCCCTGATCCTCACCTTCGCCGAAACCCCACCGAAAAACCTCCCCCAAGAAGGCCAGGACCTCGCCCGAGCAGCACTGCTGACCGCCGCCACCGGACCCGAAGCCCGCACCGGACCACTGCGCGCCGCGATCACCACACTCCACGACACCTACGGCGACAAGAAACCACCCGACGACACCGACCGCAACGAACTCTTCGCCTCCACCACCCTCAACGGACGTCTCGTGGCGAAGATGGATTTCGACGCCATCACCGGCGAAAAATTCCTCACCGCCCTCTCACCCCTGACCGAACCCCGCCCCGCCGCCGACGGCACCCCCGACGAACGCAGCCCCGCCAAACGCCGCGCCGACGCCTTCGCACACATCCTCGACCGCTACCTCGCCTCCAGCAACCGACCCACCGAAGGCGGAGAAAAACCGCACGTCAACCTCCACATCACGTTGCGTGATCTCACCAACCTGCGCCGCACCATGAACGCCGACAGCGGCAGCGACTCTGACACTGACACTGACACAACGAGCTACGAGAACGGCAGCACCGCAACCGAATCCGACTGCAGCGGCGGTGGTGGCGACGGCAGCAGCAGCCGCGATGATTGCGGCAGCGGAAGCGGCGATGGTTGCGACAGTGGCAGCGGCGGGGGTTGCGACAGTTCGACCGGACCGGCCGCCGACCGCGGCGCGTATCGGGACCTGTTCGGTGACGGCACCACCGTCGGATGGCTCCCCTGGATGGGACCACTCTCCCGCGAGACCTCCCGGCAACTGGCCTGCGACTGCATTCTGACCGCGATCGTCATGGACGAGAACGGTTCACCGATCAACCTCGCCCGCACCGCTCGTACCGTGAACGCGAAACAGAAACGCGCCCTCACCGCCCGCGATCACGGCTGCGCGTTCCCCGGCTGCGGCAAACCCGCCGCCTGGACCGAAGGCCACCACATCTGGCATTGGACCGACGGCGGACCCACCGACATGAACAACCTCGTCCTACTGTGCGGCTTCCACCACCGACTCATCCACCACAGCGACTGGGAAGTCTTCATCGGCAACGACAACCACCCCTGGTTCGTCCCCCCGGCGACCGTCGACCCCTACCGACAACCCCGACAATCCCACGCCCGCGCCGGCCCCCACATCGCCTGAGCACACATAAAAACAATCCAGCCCCGCACCGAGAACACGGTGCGGGGCTGGAAGAGATTGGGCTCAGGAACCCGAGGGAGCTGCCGGCGGCGCGGGAGGAGTCGCACCATCAGCGGGTGCCGGCGGCGCGGGAGGAGTCGCACCATCAGCGGGAGCCGGCGGCGTTTCGCCATCAGCGGGTGCAGGCGGTGAAGGCGGGGTCGCAGCATCACCTTCGGCAGGCGGGGCAGGAGGCGTAGCACCGTCTTCCGGTGCACACACAGCACCCGGGCCACCAGCGCCCGGTCCACCCTTACCCGGACCACCATCGGCCGGACCGCCCTTGCCCGGTCCACCCGCAGGCGGGGCAGGCGGAGTTGCGCCGTCACCCGCTGCCGGTGGGGTCGGAACCGCGGGAACCGTAGATCCGTCACCGGCATCGGGAGCTGCAGGGGCCGCCGGTACCTCGGATGCATCCGACCCGCCACCACCGTCGGTTCGCTGTCCGAGGGCTGACGACGACGCGACCGTGGACACGCCGGGTGAGACGTCGGGCCCGGTGGCTGCGAACACTGCTGCCGTCACCAGTGCGCCGACGGCCAGGCCCGCTGCTGCGGTCGCTGCCAGCGGCACCCGTCCCTTCCAACGCTTCGGCTTGTTCTCCCGAGCTGTGCCGGCCTCGGCATTCGGTACGGGCTCGGGGTTCGATGCGGCGGGAATCGGCTGAGTCTGATCGTTCACGTTCACTCCTTGTTCGGACTGTCTCGTTCGTTTCGTTCTGTCACCGACCTTGCCGCCGCTAGCTGAAGTCACCCTGAAGGCGGGCGCATCTTCAGGATCACTTCAGCTGGTGGGTGACAATCGAGGCATGACATACAGTTCCGCTCCCCGGGTGATGGTGGTGGAGGACTCCTTGCCCATCCGGGAAGCGCTGGTGGCCGCGTTCGAGGACGCAGGCTTCACCGCCGCATCCTTGCCCGACGGCGACGACTTCGAATCCACGATGGCAGGCTTCCGGCCCGACGTGGTGATCCTCGACGTCATGCTGCCCGGTGCGAGAGACGGTTTTGCGCTGATCGACGTAGTCCGCCAGAGCACCGATGCGGGCATCATCATGGTCACCGCGAAAGACCAGCTGGCCGACCGACTGCGCGGACTGAGCGACGGTGCCGACGACTACGTCGTCAAACCATTTCAGCTCGACGAGGTGGTTGCCCGCGCGAAGTCCGTGTTGCGTCGTCGCGGTCGGTCGTCGGACGCAGTCCAGGTCGGCGATCTACTGGTCGACGAGTCCGCCGGAGTTGTCACTCGGGCGGGTCAGGTTCTCGATCTGACGGCGACGGAACTCCGTTTGGCCACGTTCTTGGTCGCGCAGCGCGGACGCACCGTCTCCAAAACGTCCATCCTCGAATCGGTTTGGGGCTACGGCGCGTACGACGGCAACCTGGTGGAAGTGCACATCAGTGCGTTGCGTCGCAAGATGGAAGCCCATGGGCCACGGTTGATCCATACCGTCCGCGGCCTCGGTTATGCATTGCGGGCTCCGCAGTGAACCGGACGCCTACCCCCTCGCTTCGGATGCGGGTGGTCGCCACTGTCGTCGTGTTGTTCGCGGTGTTGCTGGTGATCGTCGGCTCTTCGGTAGATGTCGTTCTCGGCCAGCAGCTTCGGCGCGACTTGGAAGCACGGTTATCGGACAGGTCGACCCGCGCCGTCGAGCTCGTGGAGAGCGGCGTCAGCCCCGAGGATCTGGTGCAGGCTCTTCAGGGCGACGCCATCAGAGTTCGCGTGACCACTGCGGACGGCACTGTGTACGGCGCTCCCGGCAGCGGACCTTCCGAGCCGGTCATTCGGCCCGCTACCCCGGCTCCGCCCGGCGGCCAGTCGAGGGCCCCCAGCCCGCCCGGACCACCCGATCCTCCTGCACCCCCGTCGGATTCGTTTGAGATCACCGAACCTCTACCCGACGGTTCGACGCTGTCGCTCCTCGGCGATACCACCGCGATCGCCGATGTTCGGCGTCAACTTCGCATCCTGATGCTGGGGGCGGGAGCCGTCACGCTGCTGCTTGCCGCCGCTGCATTGACCTTTGCCGTGCGGCGCGCACTCTCTCCACTGGACTCCATGACCTCGGTGGCGCGTCGAATTACCAATGGCGACAGGGGTAGACGGCTCTTGCCCACCAAACCGAACACCGACCTCGGCCGGACTGCATCGGCTGTGGACGAGATGCTCGACGCCCTCGAGGACGCCGAACGACGCGAGGCCTCGGCCGCACGCACAGCCAGGCTTGCCGAGGAGGACATGCGGCGCTTCCTGGCCGATGCCGCGCACGAGCTGCGCACTCCGGTCGCCGGAATCTCGGCGCTGGCGCAGTCGCTGCAGCGCGATGCCGAGCAACGCCCCGATCGGGTCTTACGGTGGAGCGAGTTGCTGGTCGGCGAATCCTCCAGGGCATCGCGTCTGGTATCGGATATGCTCGATTCCGTTCGTGCAGAGAACACCTCGGAACTCGAGCTGGTCGACGCGGACCTCGCCGATGTCACGCGTCGCACGGTCGAGCGCGCTGCCCTACTCGCGCCGCACATCCAGTTCGATATCGCTGCAGCGCAACCGGTTCCGGTTCGAGTGGACGTCGGACGTATCGAGCAGATCCTGTCGAACGTGCTCGACAACGCCGCTCGATTCACACCGTCCGGCGGCACGATTCGGATAGCGGTCGACGTGGATTCGCAGGCGAACGTCACCGTCGACGACGACGGGCCCGGTGTCCCCGAGGCAGACCGGGAGCGGATCTTCGAGAGGCTCGTCAGACTGAACTCCGCACGCGACCGATCGTCCGGCGGCGTCGGACTCGGGCTCTCGATCGCACGGACACTCGCTCGTGCACACAACGGTGAACTGGTCTGTGTCGCAGGGTCTACGGGCGCAAGATTCCGCCTGACACTTCCCCTGAACCCCTGAACCCCTGAACCCCTGAACCCCTGAACATCCGAACCCTGAACCCCTGAACCGCAACGCGCCCGCTACTCGAGAATCAGATCCATCAGCAGACTGTCGTGCCAGCCATCGGGCCCCTTCTCGTACTTGCGCATGATCCCGACCGGCTCGAAACCGACTGCGCTGTAACAGGCGATTGCCATCGCATTGTCGGCAGCCGGATCGATCACCAGGCGGTGGTGCCTCAGATCGACTGTCAGGTAACGCACCAGCGTCCCCACGGCATCCTTCCCGACACCGCGACCGTGCACCGCCGGATCGAGGAAGATGTCGATCGACGCATGCCGGTACATCGGGTCCGTCTCTTCGCCGTACTGGATCAATCCGACTGGTGCACCGCCCAATTCGACAACCATGCGGTTCTCTTCCGGGTTGTCGAAGGGCCAGTTCTCGTCGGCGTCCTCGTCGCCCCACCGCGCGTACACCTCGGGGTGTGCAGTATTCGGCGTAGCTCCGGCACGTCCTCGGCGGTGACGGGCCGCAACACGACCCGTTCACCGCGGAGGTTCATCGCACTGTTCTATTCGGCACGCTTGGCCGCACGTGCCGCCAGGTCCTGGGCGTCGAGCTTGTCGGCTTCCTCCAGGGTCGGGGCACTGCCGCCGAGTCGGGCCGGCACCCAGTACGCACCGGGCTCGTGGTGGTAGTTCTCCTGCAGTTCGAGCAGCATCTTCTGCATCACCGCGCGTAGCTTGTCGGTGAGCTCGTTCGGCGGCCCGACGGGCGCAATCGGCTCACCCACGGCAATGGAGATCGGAGTGTTGGTGCGGCCCAATCGTTTCGGGTAGCCCTTGGTCCACACGCGCTGCGCGCCCCAGATGACCGTCGGGATGATGGGAACGCCGGCTTCGATGGCCATGCGCGCTGCACCGGACTTGAATTCCTTGATCTCGAAGCTTCGACTGATGGTGGCCTCGGGATACACGCCCACCAGTTCCCCGTTGCGCAGACTGTCCACGGCCGCTTTGTACGACTGCGCACCGGCACCGCGGTCGACGGGGATGTGCTTGAGCGCACGCATGATGGGGCCAGAGATCTTGTTGTCGAAGACTTCCTTCTTGGCCATGAAGCGGATGTAGCGCTTCACTCGCCGCGGCGGCAGACCGGCATAGGTGAAGTCCATGTATCCGGTGTGGTTGACGGCGATGACCGCTCCACCGGTAGCAGGGATGTGTTCCTCGCCCTCGACCTCGAACTTCAGGCCCTCGAACGCGAACACCGCGCGAGCGATGCCGATGACTGATCGGTAGACGGGTTCCACAGTCGGTTAGCGTAGTCGGTGGACGGGGTCGGAGAAAGGTCCGGCCGGAGTGCTGTCGGGTCGGAGTGCGGTCGGGTCGTGCGCAGTTCGGTCGAAGAGCTATGGGGGAGAGAAAACACGTGAAGAACAGAGCGGCTTCACCGCGGCGCAGCCGAGTCGGCCGAACCGCGCTGCCGCTGATCGCAACCATTGCGCTGGTCGGTGCCTGCGATTCCGCGGTCGGGATTCCATCCGATCAGGCCGCAGCCCCGTCGAGCAGCACGGTCGAGTCCACAACGGTCGAGTCCCCTGCCGCCGGATCGACCACCCCGGAGTCCACGGTCAGCACCCCGCCTCCCATCCCGCCCGGACCGCCCGTCGGCGAAGCCCCCGGCAATCCTTCGGCTGCCGCGGCATTGCGACCGTTCGTCAACGATCTCACCGGCGGTGGCATCGGGGTCGTCACAGCCAAATGCTGGACGGTACCGCCCACCGACATCCCGACGATGTACTTCGACGTCGGAGCAATCCTCACCGCTGTGGCTGCCCCCGCCGTCGACGGTCAGTACTCGGTGACGTGGACCGGGCCCACGGCGACGGTCGCCATCAAGCGCAGCGAGATCGCGTCCGGCTACGCCTGCCCTGCCGTCTACCCCACCGGTACCGCCCCGGTGTTCGACGCGGCAAACGCGGCGTACACCGTCGATCGTTATCTGGGTCGCATCGCCGGCACTCCGGTCAACCCCAACGACGTGGAGGTTAGCTACCCACTGGTGTGCGAAAGCCGCGGCACATGGGACCCGAACGGCACCGGGTTACCCTCTGCCCCACCTCTGGCCCAGAACCCGGCGATTCTGCCGAGCATCACCTCGTTCGATCCCGACAGCGTGTTCGTCACGGCCCAGAACGGTATCTACACCCAGGTCAATGCCGACATCATCGATGCCTCGGGGGCGTACCAGAACCGCACGTTCGTCTTGACGGTCGGCGGCGAGGGCTACTGCATCGGCGACATCGCCTGAGCCATCCCTACTTCAGGACATCGGTCCCGACGAAAGGCACCAGAGCTTCCGGGACGCGGACGGTGCCGTCGGCCTGCTGGTGGTTCTCCAGGATCGCGACGATCCAACGGGTCGTGGCCAGGGTCCCGTTGAGTGTCGCAGCGGTCTGAGGCTTGCCGTTCTCGTCGCGATAGCGCACGCCGAGACGTCGGGCCTGGAAGGTGGTGCAGTTCGAGGTCGAGGTGAGCTCGCGGTAGGCCTTCTGCGTGGGCACCCAGGCTTCGCAGTCGAACTTGCGAGCGGCCGATGAGCCGAGATCTCCGCCGGCAGTGTCGATGACGCGATACGGCAACTCGACCGCGGCGAGCATGTCCTTCTCGTACTCCAACAGCTTCTGGTGCTCGGCGGCCGCGTCCTCGGGCTTGATGTACGAGAACATCTCGATCTTGTCGAACTGATGGACGCGAATGATGCCGCGGGTGTCCTTGCCGTAGCTGCCCGCTTCACGACGGAAACACGACGACCAACCTGCGTAGCGCTTCGGGCCGTCGGCGAGATCGATGATCTCACCCGAGTGGTAGCCCGCGAGAGCAACTTCGGACGTTCCAACGAGGTAGAGATCGTCGGCTTCGAGGCGGTAGATCTCGTCTGCGTGAGCACCGAGGAAACCGGTTCCCGACATGATCTCCGGCCGTACGAGCACCGGCGGGATCATCATGGTGAACCCGTTCTTGACGGCCTTCTGCGCGGCAAGTTGCAGCAGACCCTGCTGCAGCAATGCGCCGTAGCCGGTCATGAAGTAGAAGCGTGAGCCCGAGACCTTGGCTCCACGTTCCATGTCGATCAAGTTGAGCGACTCACCGAGCTCGAGGTGGTCCTTGGGCTCGAAATCGAACTCGGGGATGTCGCCGACCGTCTCGAGCAATACGAAGTCGTCCTCGCCCCCTGCGGGCGTGCCGTCCTGAACGATGTTGGAGATCGCTCGGTGCGCCGTGTCGAGAGCTGCGTCGGCCTCGGCTTCGGCTGCCTGCGCAGCCTTCACCTTCGCGGCCAGTTCCGATGCACCGGCGAGCAGAGCAGGACGATCCTCGGCGGAGGCCTTTCCGACCTTCTTGCCCAATGCCTTCTGCTCGGCGCGCAGCTGATCTCCGGCGAGCACGGCGGCCCGGCGGGAGGCGTCGGCGTCGAGAAGGGCGTCGACGAGCGCGGGGTCCTCGCCTCGAGTGCGCTGCGAGGCGCGCACGGCGTCAGGGTTTTCGCGAAGGAATTTCAGGTCGATCACGAGAGGGAACCTTACTTGCCGAGCATCCCCAGGTAGTCCTCGCGTCCGAACATCGTGGCGGCATCGATGGCCGACGGGTGGCCTCCGTGTGGATCGGCTCCACCGTCGACGAGAACTCGCACTACGTCGTCCTCTCCTTTGAAGACCGCACCCGCGAGTGGCGTCTGACCCTTGTCGTTGGGCTTGTTCACATCGGCACCGCGCTCGACCAGCACGAGCACCGCATCGGCATGCCCGTGATACGCGGCGAGCATGACCAACGTGTCCCCGGACTCGTTGTGCAGATTCACCGGAACGCCCGCGTCCACGTAGCTCGCCAGACTGGCCGAATCGCCGGTGCGTGCCATCGTGAACAGTCGGCCGGCCAGCTCGCTGAGGTCGTCGTCACCTGTCGGGTCGCTCATGAGGACCGAACATACTCGGGCATGATGGAGGGGATGTCCGAGAACGAAACAGTCCCCCCAGAGAGCCGAGACCGGCGAACTCTCTCCGCAACCACCGCCCGACGTGGGCTTGCCATGGTTGCGGTCGGCGCAGTGCTGGCCGCGGGTGCGACGGCGTTCCTCTCCGATGGATTCTCGGCACCCGAGAAGATCACCACCCACTCGGCGGCCAGTGGGCCGGTGACCGACGGACCGGTATCGGCATCCTCGTTCGGAGCAGCCGATCCGGGCACGTGCCTGCAATGGACGCCCACCGACGATCCGGAGACCGACCGCCAGGATCTCGCCGAAGTGTCGTGCGCCGATCCTCATCGCTTCGAGGTCGCTCGCGATATCGACATGAGCGTCTACCCCGGCGTCGAGTTCGGTCCCGGTTCGCAGTACCCCGGATCCATTCGGTTCGGCCAGTTGCGTGACGAACACTGCACGGCCGCCGTCAACGGGTACGTCGGTGCCAAGTTCGATCCCAACGGACTCTTCGGTGTCGGGCTGATGTTCCCCAGCCAGGCCGGCTGGGCCAAGGGCGAGCGGACCCTGCGCTGCGGGGTGCAGATGCCGTCGAACACCGGCGCGCTGCAGGAAATGACCGGGTCGATCCTCGATCAGGACCAGTCCAAGGTCTGGCCCACGGGCACGTGCATCGGCATCAATCAGAACGTGCCGGCCGATCCGGTGGATTGCTCGGCACCGCACGCCTTCGAGGTCGCCTCGGTCATCAACCTGACGCAGCAGTTCCCCGGCGGACACCCGTCCGAGGGAGATCAGGACGCGTACCTGGAAGGCACCTGCACCGACGCCGTCAACGGCTATCTCGGCTCGGACACCGCACTGCGCGACAAAACGCTGACCCTGTTCTGGGACACCATCGACGTCGCGAGCTGGCTTGCCGGGAGCCGACAGGTGACGTGTTCGGTGGGCAAGGAACTCGATTCCGGCGGCTTCGCGACCATCGTCGGCAGTGCCAAAGGCGATATTCTGATCAACGGTGCAGCGCCTGTCCCACCGCCGTCGGCTCCTGACGGCCGCGCGCTCCCCACTCCGCTGCCCGGTGCTGCCCCGATCACCACCGGAGGCTGACATCCCCACCCACATGACTCGCGTCGACTTCGAGGAAGCCGTGTCCGACGCCCTCGACACCCTGCCGCGCGAGCTCACCGACTTCATGAACAACGTGGTCGTTCTCGTCGAGGAGGAACACCCCACCGAGGACATACTCGGGTTGTACGAGGGCATCGCGCTCACCGAGCGTTACGAATACAGCGGACACCTGCCGGACGTCATCACGATCTACCGCAAGCCGATCCTCGAGATGGTCGACGACGAGAACGAGGCACGACGCGAAATCGCCATCACGGTGGCCCACGAAATCGGGCATCACTTCGGCATCGATGACGAGCGCCTGCATCAACTGGGATTCGGCTGAGCGCATTCGCTCACCCTGCCCGCACACCCAGTTGGGATGAATGTGGGTTTCAGTCACTCAGATGGCCTGAATGGCGCATTCATCCCAACCTGGGGGGGCGACGCGGACGCTGGGCTACGCCGCAACTGCCTCTCGGCGAACAGGTCGAACTGCGCGATCGGTGAGGAACGCGAAACCCAATCCCAGGGCCAACCACAGGGTTGCCTGCGTCGCCAACGACGACAGCCGGAATTCCCACAGCAGGGTTGCCGGGAAGTCCGAGCCGACCTCGTTGATTCCGGGCAACAGTGCATAACCGATGCCGACGATCACCAGGAACGCCACGATCGGTGCGCCGGCGCGGACCGCCACCGACTGCTGCGATGCCACGACCTTCGCAACATAGATGCCGACGCCGACGGCCAGCAGTCCGAGAATCACCGAGGCCAGCCACAGCCACGTGCGCTGGGTGATGGTCTCCGGATCTCCGACGGCCGGCGGGTTGGCCGGATACTTGAAGAACGGAACTGCTTCGATGGCCAACCACCCGCCGCCGGCACCGACGAGCGCGAGGATCGAACCCGGGAGTGAGCTGAAGCGTCGGGCATAGTGCAGTACCGACGCGAAGATCGCACCGAGTGCCAGGCCTGCGAGTCCGGTGGCGAGGAACAGTCCGACGCGTTGCCCGTCCCGGCTGACGAGGGCGTCCTCGTCTCCATGTGAGTGAGCGGCGGTCGCGTCTGCGTCGGCGTGATGTGCCTCGCCGGTCGACTCCTCGATGGAGATGGCCGAGTCGATGTGCGGTTCACCGACGACGAAGGCGACGGCTCCCGCGAGCAGACCGGCGACGAGTCCGGCGAGCAGCCCTCGCACCAGCAACTGAGTGAAGGTTCCGGTCAGTGGCATGGCAGGCCCAGCAGGTGGCGGCCGTCGTGCATCAGTTCGTGCATGTACATGCCACTGCGGGAGATTGCGCCCTGATCGAATCCGACGAGATAGAGCACGACGAACGCGAGCAATATGGTTGCGGCGACGATGACGGCGAGGGCAGCCGACTCCGTCGTATTACTGGGGGAATGGGTGATTGCCATGGGTGTCCTCCTGGGATATGCGTCCCGTAGTCCCTTCCGAAGAGAAGGGACGGCCATGCGATGTACGAGTTTTCTGGCTCTCGAATTCGGACATATGCCCGACGTCGATCACAGTGGCGCAACCGTTCCGGATTTTCACCGGATTACCTGCGTACATCGCGTCTAACCTGCGAACTGTGGCACCGAACACGACGCCGTGTCAATCGCTGTCGGGACCGACCGCAGCACGATGCCGGAACAACACCTGCGCCACAATGACACCAGGCTGCGCCACAATGACACGGTGCCTGCGCCCGTGACCCGACTGACGTTGGTGAGCCACGCCAGAACCGCCGCGATGCGCACCGGCCGATTCCCCGGCGACGAGCCACTCGACGACGCCGGGCTGCGCGACCTCGCCGCAGTGACCGACATTCCCCGAGCCGACCGCGTCCTGTGCGGCCCGGAATCCCGATCGATATCCTCTGCGCGGGCTTTCGGCACCGACATCTCGGTCGAACCCGCGTTGGCCGACATCGCCTACGGTCGGTGGTCCGGACTCGAGATGACCGATCTGCCCGACGCCGACGCGATGGCGTGGCTGAACGATGCGGCCTTCGTGCCGCCGGGGGGCGAGTCTCTGGTCGCATTGTTCTCGCGCGTTCGGACGTGGCTCGACGACGTCGGTTCGACGCCCGGTCGCACGCTGGCGGTGACCTCACCCGCCGTGATTCGGGCGGTGGTGGTGCTGGTGTTGGAGGCTCCGGTTCGGTCGTTCTGGCGGGTCGACGTCTCGCCGCTGAGCCGGACGTCCGTCAGCCGTCGCGGCGGCCCGTGGACGATCGGTGCGGTGGCCGAGAAGTCGATCTGACTATTTCTCGGATCGATGGAACCAAACCGAGCACGATGGCGTCCTACCTACCGACAGTGGAAGTTCTTCGATCAGGGGGCGTGGCTCATGACCGTCATCAAGGTTGATCCGGTGGCACTGCAGCTCGCCGCTTCGGAGCTCGATGCGGTCGCCGCCAGGTTGCAGGCCGCCGTCACCGCGACGGCGATCCCCGTGCGGCCACTACCGCCGGGCACAGACGAGGTCTCTCTGCTCACCGAACGATTCTTCGGCACCGCGGCCGACACCTTCGGACCGGCTGCAGCACAGGGTATTTCAGAGCTACAGCGTGCCGCCGAGGAACTCCGGAAGCAGGCAGCGGACTACGTGGCCACCGACGACGACACGGCAGGCGGTCTTCCCGGCCTACCCGGCATCTGACGCTCGTTACGAACTCGACTGCACCACAACAAACGACGCAGGGCTCGAACATCATGGGGGCTAGAGGATGACGCTCGGAGTAACAGGTGTGGTGTGGCTACCGCGCACGGCAACGGGAAATTCGACCCGACTGCTCGGGCCGGGTCCGGTGCCGTTGCACGTCGCCGGCGGCGCGTGGGGTTCGGTTGCTGCCGCGTTCACGGAGGCGTCGGCGAGTATCGCCGCTGTCACCGCGGCGTTGACCGCCGGGTGGGAGGGCGAGTCGGCCCTCCTCGCTCAGGCCGCACTCGCACGTTTCGCAACGTGGACCGGCACAACGGCATTGAAAGCGGCCGCGCTGTCGGTCGAGGCCCCCGCCGCCGGGACCACCTACGGCGTGGCCCTGGCAACCATGCCGTCGCTGGTGGAGATCGGCGTCGTGCAGGCCGCCAAGGTCACCGCTGCGTCCACGGGCGGCGCGCTGAACGGCAGCTACGAGGCAGCCGAGGTGGCAGACCGGTTGCTCGACATCCGAGCGGCCCTGGTGATGGAGGGCTTCGAGCTGGTCAACTCGCACCGCATCGTCAAGACCACCTTCGATCATCCGCCCGCCATCGTGTCCGATTCCGGCAGCGGCCTCGGAAAGTTCGCCAACGCCGTGATGACCTCGCCCGTCCAGGCTGCGATCGGCGGCCTGATGGCGGCAACACAGAATCCCGGAGTCGCCGCAGCCGCCGGCCAGATCGGTAGCGCTGCCACCTCCATCGCCAGTACCGGTGCGTCCACGGTGGCCACCGCCGCGTCCAACATCGGGTCGACGGTCCTGTCCGGCGGATCCGGAGTGGGCGGCGGCCACGGATTCGCGCCCGGCGGTTCGGCGTCTCTCGCGGTCGACCCGGCCTCCACCCGTCCGGTCTCCTTGGGTGCCGGAGGTGCTGGCGGTGCCGGCCTGACGGGCTTCGGCGGTGCCGGGATGCCCGGGTCCTCATTGGGTCCGGGCGGTGGCAGTTCGGCCGGCAGTGGTGCGGCGCTTTCCGGTGCGGGCCAGGGCGGTGCGTTCGGTGCATCCACCGGGTCCGACGGCGGGCTCGCTCAGCGTGGAACCGGCGGTGCGGGCGCTCCGGCGTCGGGCACGCGCGGGCAGGCCGAGGACGACGAACACGAGACCCCGGACTACCTCAAACAGTTCGAGCACTTCGCCGACGGCCGTACCGTCGCACCGTCCGTCATCGGCGCGGATCCGGCCCTTCCTGCACCCGATACCAGCGGAAACGGCCGTTGATCGACTTGGGAACCGTGCCGGTGGGCCACACGCTGCCGAACGCTGTGCTCGGTGTGGACGAGATGGACTTCCTGGTCGACGAGCTGTCCATCGCCGAATTACCCGTTGTCCTCGACGTGTTTCCGCGCTTCGACGACGCCACTGCCCGAGATCGCGCCCTACGTCGTGGCTGCGCCGCACTGGACAACGCCGGCCTGTTCACCGGCGGCCGGGTTCACGAGGATCTGCAGCAGTGGTTGCGGGTACTCGAACAACCACACTGGTACGTCTCGGCGCGCATCTTCGACCCTGAAAGTACCGACAACGACAAGCCGGCCCCCACGACCCGGATCTGCGTTGCGTCCGACGACCGGATCACGGTCTCCGCGGTGCGGCGCGAGGACGTCGTCGGGATAAGGGTCATCCTCGGCGACCCGGCCCGAAACCTCGCCGCGACGATCGGTCCTGCTACGCCCTTCGACCCCGGCATCATCAACGCTCCCACTGCATTGCTGGCCGAGGCCCTCGACGCCGCACCGAGCGATGTCGGAGCAACCGCATCCCGCCTGAGCCGCATCGGAATAGCCGACGACCGGGCCGTGGCCCTGGCCTCGGCCTTGGCCACGTGCGCAGGCAGAACCGAGATCACGGCCGTTGCGCCCAGACACGGCACCCGGCACGTGGCCGGTAGACCCGTCGCCCTGTTCGACACTCGAGCCGGACGCATCGTTGCCACCTCCGCCCTGGCCGCCGACGGCACGTCCTGGACCTCGTTGACCGGTGCCACGGACCGCAAGGTGACGGTGGCTCTGACCGAGTTGATCGAGTCGGCTCGAGAACTCCGGCTCAGCTGATCGGGTTGTCGGCCTTATCGCTGCCCTGGCCCTCGAACGGCGGCAGGAATTTGCCCCACTTTCCGCAGGCCCAACCCCCGCCGGGCAGCGGCAGCAGCTCCACCGTCTGGGTGTTGTCGAGATGGTTGTCGGCCGCGAACGTGCCGTCGACGCCTGCCAGTACGGCCGCGACCAATCTGATGGCGGCACCATGGCTCACGACGACGACATCGCCGGCCGTGTCGTCGCCCAGATACTGCGCGCGTAGGGCGTCGAGCACCGGGACGTAGCGTTCGAGCACCGAGTGCCCGCTGTCTCCGCCCGGCACCGTCGCAGCCAGATCGCCGGTGTGCCAGCGATGGAAGTACTCGGTGAACTCCCGATGCGCATCGGGGTCGTCTCGGCCTTCCATGTCTCCGGCGTAGGTCTCCTGAAGTCCTTCGGCCACGACGAGGGGAACGCCGGTCGAGCGCTCGATGTAGCCGGCAGTTTGCTTGGCGCGCAATGCAATCGAAGAGACCAGGACGGCGGGCGGGTGCCCTACCCAGGTCTGCGCGTAACTCTCGGCCTGCTGGTGACCGAGCTCGGTCAACTCCGCTCCGGGCGGGGCGGTGTCCAAGATTTTCGCTACGTTCGCGACTGTCTGGCCGTGCCGCACGAGGATCAACTTCCCCATCACAGATCACCGCGTCCGGCACGAATGTCGCTGAGCCACTGCACGTGTTCGTCGATGGGCGGCGGCACCGATCCACCCGTTCCCGTTGCGATGGGCCAGGATCCGAGGAACCGCAGTGGCATCTTGCGGTGGAATGCCGACAGCGCCTCGGCCACGAGCGGATCGTCGATGTGCCCTGCGCAATCGATGAAGAATCGATAGGTGCCGAATTGCGAACGCGTAGGACGTGATTCGATGAACGTCAGGTCGATGTTGCGAATACCGAACTCGGCCAACGCTGCAGGCAGGGTGCCCGGGTCGTTGGGCGGCTCCAACACGACGGCGGTGCGGTCCGCACCGGTGCGGGGAGCAACCGGCCGAGGTGGTGTCACCAGCACGAAGCGAGTTCGCGCACCCTCGACGTCGATGACGCCGTCGGCCAATGTCGGCAGCGACAGGCGTTCACCGGCCAACCGCGTCGACACCGCCGCATCGGCGATCCCGGCAGCAACATCTTCTGCCGCACCGGCATTCGAGGACGCAGAGTGAATCCCGGCATGGGGCATGGCGGCCTGCAGCCATTGGCGAACCTGGTTCAGCGCAATGGGGTATGCACTGATGGTGCGGGCCGAGTCGAGCGTGACGCCGGGTCGACCGAGAATGGTGAAGGCCACCTCGATCTCGGTCTCGGCGACGATCTGCAACCGTCGCCCCTCGGACAAGGCGTCGAGGGTCGGCGGTACCGCGCCCTCGATGGAACTCTCGATGGGGACCACGGCCGCGTCGGCCACACCCGAGCGAACGGCCTCGAGTGCCGCGGGCGGGCTCGCTGCCGTCACCCGATCGACGGCACCATCCCACTCGACGGCACCATCCAGACCGACGGCGGCGATGGTCCCGAGCTTTTCGAACTGCGCCAGCGCCATCTCCGTGAACGTTCCGGATGGGCCGAAATAAGCGATGCGAGGCACGCCCCGAGGTTACGTTGTCGACGTCTACGACGCGATCAAACCGACCTCGACGAGCCGTGCGCGGGCACCGGCGGCATCGGCGATCTCGATACCGAGAAGCACCTCACGCACCGCCTCGGCGGCCTCCGGGATCAGGGCTCGCAGCGCGGCGACGTTCGGGGCGGCCAAGGCGGCGCTGATGTCGTCTCCGCGCAGGGATGCCACGGTCGCCGCGAGTATCGCCAGGACCTCGTCGCCGGTGTCAGCGCGGGCGACCAGCCCGACGTCTGCATGGGAGACCACGGCGAGCACGTCGGCGATGCGTCGCGGGGTGTCGGCGACGCTGATGCCCGGAGTCCGGTGCGCGAACACGACGGTCTCCGCGGTCTCGGCCACGTCGATGGCGTCGAACACCGGGAAGACGACCACCGGCGAGGGCAACCGCAGCGCGAGTGCATCGGCAAGATGCTCGGCGGGGGCGTCCACGTCGAATCGGACTACTTCGTAGCCGCCGGTCCGACTCGCACGGAGTTCGTCCGGGTCGATATCGAGGTGCACCACGATGCGTCCGAGATCGGCCGTGTCCGTACTCGCAAGCAAGGTCGACGCTCGGACGACGGCCGGGCCGTACTCATCCCCTCGGGGGGCGGCGTTCAGCTCGCCGGCATCGGAGCAGATCGGCAGCAGTAACCCGTGCACGAGTGCGTTCGGGTCGGGTCGGTGTGGCACACCGAGGGTCAACGGAATCGGCACGCCTTCACCGTAGCCCCGGGATGCTCTTGCGATCCTCGCCACACCGGTATAACTTAGGGACGCATTACTTAGGCATGCCTCACCTACTCGGCAGCTCGATCGCATCGGAGGAGCCCATGCTCGGCGCAACCACCACCACCGGACCGTCCACTGCCGAACGCGTGCGCAGTGCCTGCATGCGCGCCGAGGGTGCCGCCCTGGCCATCGACGGCAGCGACCCGCTCATCACATCCCTGCACCACCTGCGCCCGAACGGCGAGATGATCCTGGCCGTCCGCACCGACTCTCTCGACGGTGCGAACACCTGGCAATCCACGCGGTCAGGCATTCCCGCCGTCCTCGAACTCACCGATCACGCACCACTCGCACTGCGCGAACCGGTGCGATCGCTGGTGTGGCTGCGGGGCGATCTACGTCCGGTACCGGAATCGCTGATGCGTCCCATGGCCGGAGCCGTGGCCGCAGAACACCCGCACCCGGCGCTGCTCGACGTCGGCCACACCACCTCGCTGATGCGGCTGATCGTCGGCTCGGCAGTGGTCGCAGACAGTACCGGCGCGGAACCCGTCGACGTCGAATCCCTGCTGGCGGCAGAACCCGATCCTTTCTGGGAGATGGAGACCAGCTGGCTCGAGCACCTCGATTCCGACCATCCCGATTTGCTTGCCCAACTGTCTCGACGCCTCCCGCCATCGCTGCGTCAGGGTCGAATCCGTCCGCTCGGGATCGATCGCTACGGTATTCGGCTGCGCATCGAGAGCGACTGCGGTGACAACGACGTCCGCCTGGGATTCGCCGAGCCCGTCGACGACGTCCTCTCGCTCAGTCGCGCCCTGCGCGTACTCGCCGGTTGCCCGTTCCTCAACGGCCTGCGCGCCCGCGGCTGACGCCCCAGCGCACAAAAAAGGGCAGACTCGTGCGGTGATCGACTTCAAGAGCTGGTTGACGCCACCGCCGCCGGAGCGCACCGCTCCCCTGCCCGACGCTCGCGAGCGCACGACCATCAAGGTCGAGATCGCAATCGTGCTGCTGGTGACGTTCGGCCTGAGCGGAATGAGCAGCATTCTCTCGCTCGTCGAGGACGCCCTGCAGACCGCCGCCCTGTCCGATCAGACCGTGGCACTGAACTCGTCACGGTCGAGCTTCAGCCTGATCGATCTGTTGTTCCAACTGCTGAGCATTCTGCGGTTGTGCGCATGGGGCGGGCTGGGTCTGTACCTGCTGTGGCGAGCCGACCTGGCACCGCGGGCGATCGGACTGGCCAGACCGCGCCTGAAGATCGACCTCGGTCACGGCGTCGGACTGGCGGCGTTGATCGGGCTGCCCGGGCTTGCGCTGTATCTCGTCGGCAATGCTCTCGGCTTCAATCTGAACGTCGTCCCGAGCGCCCTCGACGACCACTGGTGGCGCGTGCCGGCCCTGATCATGTACGCGCTGGCCAACTCCGGTGCCGAGGAGATCATCGTCGTGGCGTACCTGATCTCCCGGCTGCGCAGACTCGGGCTCGGTGAGAACGCGTCGCTGCTGTGTTCATCGCTGCTGCGCGGGAGCTACCACCTCTATCAAGGGGTAGGCGGAGGCGTCGGAAACTTCCTGATGGGCTTGGTCTTCGGCCGCTACTGGCAGCGCACCGGAAGGCTCTGGCCGCTGCTGATCGCGCATGCTCTGATCGATATCGTCGCCTTCGTCGGCTACGCACTCCTGCGCGAACATCTGTCGTGGCTCCCCTGAATCCAGACGCGATCCACGTCCGAGGAACCGTGGTCTCCCCGCGCCGACGGCTACAGTCGATTCGTGAACGACGACGATCGCTACGGACGGCACGGCGCGCCGGACCGGCGCACGCCGCCTCCCGGTCGCACCCCGCCCGGCCCACCTCCCGCGAGTCGCCATGGCCGGCCTGATCCAGCAGCCCGGCCCGGCCCAGGTCAACCCCGCCCCGCAGGGCAACCCGCCCCCGCCCCCCAGCCCGGTCGCGCCGGAGGGCAGCCCCCGCAGCAGCCACCCGGCCCGCGACCCCCCAGACAACAGCCACCCAGACAACAGCCGCCCACTCAGCAACCACCCGCCCAGCGGCCCTATCGACAGCCGTCCGGGCAACAGCCGCCCCCTCCTCGGGGGTATCGCCCGGGCCAGCCGCCACCCGAACGCGACCCACGCCGGTACAACCCCGAACCGCCTCGACGTCCGGAGCCACGGGGCGAGCGTCCGGAACGTGGCCGATCGGTCCCTCCTGGACCGGTTCCGGAAGGCACCGAGTTCATTCGGCGCGACGGTCGACCGATCCCCGGACCGGCACCTTCAGCCGCAGCGCAGCAGGCATGGTCCCAAGCACCGGAGGCCGGCCCGCGCGATTCGACGCGTCAGTACTCACCAACTGCGGAGGAGCAGCAGGGCCGCACCGGGTATGCCCCGCGCCAGCAGCCGGAGCCGTACACCGAGGAGCGCAGACAACCTGCAGCGCCGGCACAGCGCCGACCGGAACCCGCCAGGCCGCAACCGGCTCGACCACAACGAGATTCACGTCCACCCAAGGCCGCGAAGCCGCGCAAGCGCAGACGCTGGGGTCGCCGCTTCCTGATCGTGTTGCTCGTTCTCGTGCTGGGAATCGGCGGCGCCGTCTACTACGTGGACAGTTCGTTGACACGGGTCGACGCCCTCACCTCGTACCCCGGTCGCGTCGGAGACACTCCGGGCACCAATTGGCTGCTCGTCGGGTCGGATTCACGGGCAGGTCTGACGCCGGAGCAGGAGGCCGCGTTGGCCACCGGCGGCGAGGTGGGCCCGAGCCGCACCGACACGATCATTCTGATCCACGTCCCCGAGGGCGGCGGCGCGACCACGATGGTCAGCCTGCCTCGAGATTCCTACGTGTCGATTCCGGGCAACGGGGAGGACAAGCTCAACGCGTCCTTCGCATTCGGTGGACCGTCACTGTTGGTGCAGACGGTCGAGGGTGCAACCGGGGTTCACATCGACCACTACGCCGAGATCGGCTTCGGCGGCTTCGCCGGGATCGTCGACGCTGTCGGCGGGGTGAACGTGTGCGTACAGAACGCGATCGACGATCCGTTGGCGGGCATCAACATTCCCGCCGGCTGCCAGGACCTGACCGGGTCCGAGGCTCTCGGTTTCGTGCGATCCCGCGCGACCGCGTTGGCCGATCTGGACAGGATGAACAACCAGCGAGCATTCATGTCCGCACTGCTCGAAAAGGCCACCAGCGCATCGACTTTCCTCAACCCACTGAAGCTGTGGCCGCTGGTGTCGGACACGGCGTCGTCGCTGAGCGTCGACGAGGGAGACCACATCTGGAACCTCGCCGGTCTGGCCTGGGCAATGCGCGGAGGCCCGGTGACCACGACGGTACCGGTCGGCGGATTCCAGGACTCCGACGTCGGAAATGTGCTGTTGTGGGACGACACCCGCGCACCGGCATTCTTCGACGCCATCGCCCAGGATCGCGAGATCCCACCGGATCTGCTGACCGGCGGCCCCTGAGCGGCAGGCGTGAGCGGTAGGCGGGAGGGGAGCCTGCGGAACGACCCTGGGTTGTAGGTTGAGGACCATGACACCGTCGTCTGTCCAGCCCGCCGCGTCGTTCCACGATCTGCTCCGCGCTCAGGTGCAGCACGAGTTCACCGCATCGCAGCAGTACGTTGCGATCGCGGTGTGGTTCGACCGAAACGATCTGCCGCAGCTGGCCACACGCTTCTACACCCAGTCCGCCGAAGAGCGTCGGCACGCCATGATGATGATCCGGTTCCTCATCGACAATCGACTCGACGTCGACGCGTCGAGCATCGGCGACGTGGTGACGGCGTTCGAGTCGGTGGTCGAACCGGTGGAACTGGCACTCGCACAGGAGACGACGGTGACCGAGCAGATCACCGCGCTCGCACGCGCTGCCCGGGCCGAGGGCGACTACATCGGTGAGCAGTTCACTCACTGGTTCCTCGCCGAGCAGGTCGAGGAAGTGGCGGCGATGCAGAGTTTGCTCAACATCGTCCGGCGGGCCGAATCCAACCTGTTCGACATCGAGCAGTACGTCGCACGAGAGATCGGTGGATCGGTGATCCGCGCCACCAATGCCCCGAAGGAGGCCGGGAGCGCGTAGCGTGCGCCCTGCTCAGAGCGGACATTTAGGATCCACTGTATTAGGCTACGTTCGCCTCATTAAGGTTCGACTTGGATGACAGGGCCCTCTGACCAGGCATATTGTCCTAGTCATGAGCGTCGATATCAAAGAAACCAGCCACACCAAGTTCCACGCACTTCTTCGCGACCAGATTCGCAACGAGTTCAACGCCTCGCAGCAATACATCGCCACCGCTGTCTACTTCGCGAATGTCGATCTGCCGCAGCTGGCCCAGCACTTCTACGCGCAGTCGGTCGAAGAGCGCAACCACGCGATGATGATCGTGCAGTACTTCCTCGATCGCGACATCACGGTCGAGCTGACCGGCGTCGACGCGTCGAAGTCCGTCTTCACCGATCCTCGTGAGGCCATCGCACTGGCGCTGGCGCAGGAAGAGACCGTCACCGAGCAAATCATCGCGCTGGCCAGCACCGCACGCGAAGAGGGCGACTACCTCGGCGAGCAGTTCATGCAGTGGTTCCTCAAGGAGCAGGTCGAGGAAGTTGCCAGCATGAAGACGCTGCTCAACATCGCAGATCGCGCGGGCCACAACCTGTTCGACCTCGAGCAGTTCGTTGCCCGTGAGATGAACACCAGCGTGGTCGCCGACGCAGGTGCACCCACCGTTGCCGGCGGATCGCTGTAGATCTCGCCGCAAGTAGCGCGCTCATACGGGTGGCCGCCCGAACAAGGAATCTTGTTCGGGCGGCCACCCGTTGTGCGTTTCCATGCACTTCTTCTCGGCCGCGTATTCCGGCCGGGAGCGGTCAGCGCAGCGTGACCTGACGACCGCGCAAACCATCACGGGAGCGCAGCTGCGCTGCCGTGAGCGGAGCGTCCACGGCGAGAGCTTCGTTCAGCTTCTCTCCGAATTCCTTTGTGGGCGCAGCCCATTCGGTGGGATGCATCTCGGGATCGAGATCGAACACCGGCACCAGCAATCCGTGCGTACGGAACGAGCCGGCGTAGCGCGATCCCTCGCCCAGGTGCAGATCGCCCGCAGCATGCAGCCGGGCGAGAGCGAGCATCACATCGTCTTCGCTCTCGGGTCGAACCCAGCGGATGTGCGCCTTGTCGCCCGCATCCACCCACCAGGCCGCGACGACGCCGTCCGCTTCGATCCGAGCCGACGGCATGATCGCCTGGTTCGCACGCTCGACGGTGGCAGTCACATCGGCTGCAGGAGTGGCACTTTCGGGAATCCACCAGTTGAAGTCCTGATGGACGGTGATCTCGAGCAGCGCGGAGGCGTCGAGCACCTCGGTCAAGGCGGGAGTGTTCTCGTCCACCTTCGAGGCTTCCAGAGACTCGCCGGCCGGTGCAGTCGAGACCCAGCCCAGAGCGCTACTGATATCTGCTGCAACGTCTTTCGACTGCGTCTGCACCTGGAGGCCGACAAATCCCTCGACGATATCCGCTTCTTCGCGCACCAGCGCCGCGACGGCTCCGGGCAGCACGGTCGCCAGCGTGATGGTGCGTCCGTCCACGCTGATCGGCGCGGTGGCCGTCGCCGACGGGACGAACTCACGCAGCGCTACCAGATCGCATTCGGCGGCGAGTCCCTCGAACGGGCGGGTCGACGCCGACTCGATGCTCGCGCGTTCGGCCTCACGCTGGGCCAGCTTCGCCGCTCGGTTGCTGTCCTGCTTCGGTCCACTGTTTCTTTTGCTCTTACCCACGCCCGAAAACCTACACGTTCTTCGATTCGAGCCAGGCTCGCGTTCGGCCGGGGTGATTGGTGGCGATCCACCCGACACCGAGTTCGCGGCACAGGTCCACGTCCTCTTTCTCGTCGACGGTCCACACGTAACTCGCCCGGCCCGACGCGGCGGCGCGGTCGATGATGCTCGGGTGTTCGCGCAGCGCACGAATGGAGGGACCGACCGCAGTGGCACCGACGGTCGTCGCCGCTCCCCCGCCGAGGTAGTGCGAGCTGTCACCGAGGAGCACCGTCGGGAGCATCGGGGCAGAACGCCTCACGCGCCAGACCGCCGAGGGCGCGAACGACATGATGACCGCTCGCGAGTGGTCCGCCGATGCGGGCGAACCGATCCCGAACGTGTGCAGCTCCTCGAGTACCGCGCTTTCGATCAGCGAGCCGTAGCGCACGGGATGCTTGGTTTCGATGAACAGCTTGACCGGCTTGCTGGTCCAGTCCAGCACCAGAGCAATGAGATCGTGCAGGGTCAGGAGCTCCGCGGGCTCGTCGGGGTCGCCGTAATCGAGCTTGGCGAGGTCCTCGAAGTTCATCTCGCTGACGATTCCGGTGCCGTTCGAGGTTCGGTCGACACGGCGGTCGTGCACGCACACGATTCGACCGTCCTTGGTCAGTCGTACATCGCACTCGACGCCGTCGGCTCCCTCGCGCAGCGCCAGGTCGTAGGCCCCGAGGGTGTGTTCCTTCTTCGCCGCCGACGCACCGCGATGGGCGACGACGAGCGGGCCGCGGCGATCGGGACTCACGACGCCGTCACCGCCTCGGGCTCGGGCTCGACGGACTCGTTCTCCGGGCGCTCGGTGCCGGTGGCCTTGGTGCCCGTGGCTTTGCTACCGGTCGCCACGACCCAGCGGGTAGGACGCGCCAGGGCCGATCCGCGCAGCGTGCGGCCCTCGAATCGGCGCATCACCGCCAGGGTGAGCACGGCCGAGCCCGCAGCTACTGCGGCGACGAACGCCGACAGGAGAACTCCATCGGCCCGGGCTTGCAGGCTGTTCTGCAGATTCCACAGCAGCTGGACGACCACCAACGCGTTGCTCGCAGCCCAGACACCCCACCAGATGCGAACCAGAAACAGCTCGCGGTGCACGTCGGCCTCTGTGTCACCCCGCAATCGGGCCAGCTCGGTGAGATACACCCCCGGCATGACGATGCGCACGACCGGCAGCATCGACAACAGCAACATCCACCGCAGCGACCGTGGCTCGGTCGCGCCTGCTGCAGCGAAGGCGAGCCGACGCTGCCGGATCAACCAGCACGACGAGCCGACGAGAGCGAACAGACCGACGACGAGCGAGCCCACCTGAGCGAAATACACCAACGCGTCGGATACGGCCAGGGTGATCGGCGAGACGAGCCGGGTGCGGTTGTACAGCAGAATCCCGTAGCGAAACGCCTCGGCGAACGCGCCGAGAGTCAGCAGCAGCGCGGTGACCAGGACGAGCAACTGAGCGTTGGCGGCGTACTGCTCGACGCGTCCCACCGGCCGATCCGCCGCCGGGTCGCGCGGGATGTCGCGCAGGCCCCACGCGGGCGTCGATTCGTAGCGCGGCGTCGGCGTCGGGCCTGCGGTTCGAGTGGTGCGAGCGGATGTCGAGCGCGAGGTCGCGGGGCGGGCGACCCAGCGGAAGTTTCGTCGACCCTGAGCTGGCGCTTGGGCCGAGACCGGGGAGAGCAGGACGCCATGGCAGCGGGGGCACCAGGTGCCCGGTCGTGCACCGACCGCCCATCGAGTGCTGCAGCGGGCGCAGACCTGGAACGCCTGTGCGCGTCCCCGCGGAGCCGTCATCTAGATGATTCTCGGTTCGTGGGAGTCGTCGTCGCGCTCGATCGGTCGGCCCGCGTCCTGCCAGGCAAGCATCCCACCGTCGACGTTGATCGCATCGAAACCCACTCGGTTCAGATATTCGACGACACGAGCCGATCGGCCACCGGCTTTGCAGACGACGAAGACCTCGGATTGATTGTCGATCTCGCCGGAGCGGGACGGGATGTCACCCATCGGGATGTGGACGGCATCGGGCGCGTGGCCGGCCTGCCACTCCTCGGGTTCACGAACGTCGAGCAGAACTGCCGTCTCGGGAAACGGCACCGGGAGTCGGGCGACGGTGACGGCGGGCGGCTGCTCGGGATGAGACACACCTCGATCTTGTCACGGCTTCGCGCGGGGCTGCCACCCGTGTCACGGCTTCGCGCGGGGCTGCCACCCGTGTCCCGACCACCCGCGTGACGCATCACTATGACCTACGTCACTCAGGCCACAGAAGTTATCCACAGTATCCACAGGTTGATGCACAGAATCGGGGCCGGTGCCGGTTTCTATCCACAGGTCAGGGCATCGAGTCGGTCTTGCGGTGTATCGAATACCAACCCGGGCTGTGGATCGATGGTGATTTGACACAGCAACCGTCTGCGGTCCTGTGGCGTCGCTGTTTAGGCTGTCGAACATGACTAACCCGCCGCAGGTCGTTCCGCAGGCTCCCCTCCCGTCCGTAGAACTGCGCGTCTTCACCGAACCGCAACAAGGTGCTACATACGACGACCTCCTCCGCGTTGCGAAGGCAGCCGAGGAATTCGGTTACGGCGCGTTCTTCCGATCCGACCACTACCTCGCAATGAGCGGCGACGGCGGTCCCGGACCCACCGACGCGTGGATCACGCTGGCCGGTCTGGCTCGCGAGACGTCGGCCATTCGGCTCGGCACACTCGTCACCTCTGCTACCTTCCGCTACCCCGGGCCGCTTGCCATCAGCGTGGCTCAGGTCGACGCCATGAGCGGCGGCCGCGTCGACCTCGGCCTCGGAGCCGGCTGGTTCGAGGACGAGCACAAGGCCTACGGCATCCCGTTCCCGCCGCTCGGTGAGCGGTTCGACCGACTCGAAGAGCAACTCGCCGTCATTACCGGACTCTGGGACACCCCCGTCGGCGACACGTTCTCGCACGACGGCACGCACTACCCCGTCACGAACTCCCCGGCGCTTCCGAAGCCGGTGCAGACCCCGCATCCACCCATCGTCATCGGCGGCGGCGGAAAGAAGCGCACCCCCGCGCTCGCCGCAAAGTACGCCGACGAGTTCAACATCCCCTTCGCTTCGCTGGCCGACACCGAGACACAGTTCGGTCGCGTCCGCGCTGCCTGCACTGCCGCCGACCGCGATCCGGACTCCCTCGTCTACTCCAACGCCCTCGTCCTGTGCTGCGGCCGCACCGAAGAAGACATCGCTCGACGCGCCGCCGCCATCGGCCGTGAAGTGTCGGAGCTACGCGAGAACGGTGCAGCAGGCAGCCCCGCCGAACTGGTCGACAAGATCGGCAGCTTCGGAGCCGTCGGGGCCACCCGGGTGTACCTGCAGACCATGGATCTCACCGATCTCGATCACCTCGAACTCGTCGCTTCGGAGGTTCTCCCTCAGCTCTGAGTGCCCACCGACTTCCGCCCGCCCGAGTCCACTCGATGTGCCATTGACCCCCGAAAAGGCAACCAAATGTCACATCGAGTACCGACGGGGGGTGCGCTCAGGCAGCGGATCGAGCACGCAGGTGCGCGTAGGTCGAGCTGATACGCCGCGCCGCGGGCAGTTCGATCCAGCGATACATGATTTCGGCGAGCACCGCCGTGCCGGCGAGGAAGGCCAGCACGGCGGCGCTGGGGCCCAGGTGCGGCTCGACGGTGGCGTAGATCCGGTAGAGCACGAGGGTGTGGATCAGATAGATCGCGTAGCTACGGGTGCCGATCCAGTGGACGACGGGCCAGCGGGTGACAGGTCCGTCGTATCGCGCCAGGATCAGGACGGTTCCGGTGATGACCAGCAGGGTCCACAGGTAGGTGTCGCCCATCCAGAAGGTGTGGACGTCGATGGCGAGTCGGATGACTTCGATCTGCGCGATGACTCCGAGGACCACCCATCGCCAGCCGACCAATTTCGCCCAGCCGAGGTAGATGATCTGGCCGAGGAAGAGAGTCGGTAGTACGCCCGCAACCTTCGTCAGGAACGGCATTGTGTAGGGCTGCGGCAGGTAGAGGTTGTAGGCGATGACCACAGCGCACAATGCGGCTCCGACCAGCGGCACCACCATGGGCCTGGTACGCAGCACCCCGCGCATGGCGACGCAGTAGAGGTAGAACACGATCTGCACGGCGAGTGTCCAGGTGACGCCGAGGACGGCGACTTCGGGTCGGAGAAAGAAGCCGCCGAGGAAGAAGCTGAGCACGGCCTCGCCGTTGGTGATTCCGGGTTGTCCGCTGAACATCCCGTTGAGGCCGAGCTTGACGAGGACGACGGCCAGTGCGACGGCAACCCAGAGTGCAGGGACCAGGCGGGCGAGACGCGCGACCATGAAGTCCCGACGCGAGTGCCGCATCGCCGATCGGGTGATCAGCAGGCCGGTGAGGAGCATGAACATACCGACACCGACGAACGACAGGTGCAGGTTCAGTCCCGTGTCCTCGATGAGAACCGTGTTGACCACGTCGATCACCCACCAGCCACCGCCGATGTCGTCGATCAGATAGAACGAGATGTGTGAGTACAGGACTGCGAACACCGCGATGACGCGAAGGAGGTCGGCACCGTTCATCTGAACTCGGGGCGCGGTGACCGGCTCCGTGACGGCGGAGTTCTCGACCGTGTTTCGGCTCGGTCGGTCCCCTTCCACACCCGCGAGTTTAGGTTCCGTTCATCTTCAGGACCAATCCAGACCCGCTCCGCAACTGTTTCGTGATATTCGGAGCGAATTCACAGAGTGAGTATCCGACTGTCTTGTTCACGTGAATTTATTCCGAGAAAAGCATCTCGGTTACAACGGTTGCACAAGGGGTACTAATGAGATTGGGTTGAACCCTACGAAAGATCCGAAGTAGGACGAACGTGCCCGCATCACGCGATGGGTACGGCGTCGTTAGAGAAGGGAACCACGTGTCCGAGTACACCTTGCCCGACCTTGATTTCGATTACTCCGCCCTCGAGCCGCACATCTCGGGCGAGATCAACGAGCTTCACCACTCCAAGCACCACGCCACCTACGTCGCAGGCGCGAACACCGCGCTCGAGAAGCTCGCCGCAGCGCGCGACAACGAGGATCACGGCAGCATCTTCCTGCTGGAGAAGAACCTCGCGTTCCACCTCGGTGGTCACGTCAACCACTCCATCTGGTGGAAGAACCTCTCGCCCAACGGTGGCGACAAGCCCGAGGGCGAACTCGGTGCCGCGATCGACGACCAGTTCGGTTCGTTCGACAAGTTCCGCGCACAGTTCACCGCTGCCGCCAACGGCCTGCAGGGCTCCGGCTGGGCCGTCCTGGGTTACGACTCGCTGGGCAAGAAGCTGCTCACCTTCCAGCTCTACGATCAGCAGGCCAACGTGCCGCTGGGCATCATCCCGCTGCTCCAGGTCGACATGTGGGAGCACGCCTTCTACCTGCAGTACAAGAACGTCAAGGCCGATTACGTCAAGGCGTTCTGGAACGTCGTCAACTGGGCCGACGTTCAGGCTCGTTTCGAGGCCGCCACGTCGAAGACCCCGGGTCTCATCTTCCCGTAGTCACTTCGTCTGGTGAGGGCCGGTGCGCATCTGCGCACCGGCCCTCTCGGGTTTCGAAACCCGGTTGGCACTCTCCCCATCTTGTGTGCCAGCCGTTTTCGGGTCATCCTTCTCCTTACCCAACGTCGTGTGCCCGGCTTCTGCCTCGTACCTGTCTGGGAGGGATGCGCAATGGACGATCGAAATCTCATCGGTGTCTCGCCTTTTCACGCCGCCGGTCTGCTGCGCGGATTCGTGATCTCCGGCCGTTGGCCCGACACCACCAAGGAGTGGGCCCAGTTTCTGGCGCTGGCCGTACGGGTTGCGTCCATGCCGGGCCTGTTGGCGACGTCGACGGTGTTCGGGGTACGGGAGGAGTTGCCCGAGGATCCCGAGCCGGGGACGGTCGGCCTGGTGGTGGCCGAGGGACCGGTGATCGGCGATTTCGCGTTGGCTCCCGGACGGTTCTCGGCCCGTCAACCGGCCGCATTGCTGATGCTGCATCCACCGTCGGAGACAACGCCCTCACTCCCGGAGTGTGCCGGTGCTGCGTCCGGTTGCGTTCTGCTGCCGGGTCTTCCGCATCTCGGTCTCGATCACCGGGCTGCGTGGGTGGAGGCCGAGTCCGACGGCACCGTGACATCGATGGTCAGTCGCGTCGGGCTGGACCCGATCAGCGATCCCGACACCGCAGTTTTGGCAATGCTCCTCGCCTCCTGACCGTTACCCTCACACGATTTTTCGGGTGCCCAAACTTATTGGCGCATTGGACAATTCGCGAAACGGCCCTTAAAGTCGTCCACAGCGAAGGGGAGTAGCCCCCAATCAACGTGTCGACATACTGGTCGTAAATCTGCGACCCGGCACCTGAACCGGTACTTCCGGTGGGCGAGACCTTCGGTCCGTTCGACGACCGAGGAGTCTGCTGTGCTGTCCGCATTGTTGTTGAGTTTCGCTGTCATTTTCGTGGCCGAGTTGGGTGACAAGTCCCAGCTCATGGCCATGACATTCGCTTTGCGCTACAAGTGGTACGTCGTCATCGGCGGCATCACGGTCGCCACGACGGTCGTGCACCTCGTATCCGTCGCGGTCGGTCACTTCCTCGGCGTGTCGATTCCCACCGAGGCGATATCGATCGTCGGCGGCATCGCGTTCGTCATCTTCGGACTCTGGACCCTCCGCGGCGACTCGTTGTCCGACGACGAAGGCGCGAAGGCCTCCCGCGTCACCAAGTCCGCCTTCCTGGCGATCGCGTCGGCGTTCTTCCTCGCCGAGCTGGGCGACAAGACGATGCTGGCAACCGTCACTCTCGCGGCCGACAACGACTGGGTCGGCGTCTGGATCGGCTCGACCATCGGCATGGTCGCGGCCGATGCGCTCGCCATCGTGGTCGGTGCGGTTCTCGGAAAGCACCTGCCCGAGCGCATGATTCAGTACGGTGCAGCAATCCTGTTCTTCGTCTTCGGTGCCGTCCTGTTCTTCGAGGGCCTGATGCCGGGCACATCCGCGCCGTACATCGCGGCCGCAGTGGTCGTCGTGATCTCGGCAGTCGTGGTCGCGTTCGTTCGATACTCCCGGACGAGGTCAGCGCAGAAATTCGAGCAGCAGACCACCACCGAAGACGCCTGACCTTGGTTTACACTCCTCCCTCGGAGGGGTGAATGTACATAGAGCAGCAGGTGGCGGGTGCCGATGCGGCGCACCGTTCCACGGATCGACTCATCAGAATCATCGGCCGTTTCGTCGGTGTCGGCTATGGGGCATACCTGCTGCTGCTCATCCCGGATATCGCACGCACCGGTAGCCTCGCACCCGGATGGTGGACTCCAACGGCAGTGATTGTAGTGTTCGGCACAGGCTTCGCCTTCGCGGCCTCCACCTTCCACCCGAGCGTCGGGTTCATTCGTGTTGCCGGTTCCATCGCCGCCCTGGCGTTCCCCATCATGGCCCTGCTGTGGTGGGTGGCCTGGGACGGCACGACGTTCGATCGAGCGGGGACGTTTCTCGCCGCGTTTCCCGGGTTGGCAGCACTCGCCGCTGCAACAGTGTGGCAACCCATTCCGGCGTTCGCCCACATGACCACATCGGTTGTTATCGTTCAGCTCACCAATCAGGCTGTGCGAGAACCATTTCCGCGTAGCAATGTGGTTGCAGACATCGTTTTCGCGATGATGTTCTGCACGGTGTTCGTGGCGGCCACACTCGCCGCGGTACGCACCGGGCGCATTCTCGACGCCACCATCTCCGAAGCACACAACGACGCGGCACGGGCTGCGGCAACGTCCGCGCGCGAGGTCGAGCGGGAGCGGTTCGACGCGTTGATCCACGACGAGGTCATGTCCTCCCTCCTCGCCGTTGCGCGCCATGGCCGCACCCCGAGTCTGGCGCGGCAGGCCCGGTCGGCGCTCGCCCATCTGGACGACCTGACCACAGGTACCGTCTCCGACAGTTTCTCCGCGGACGAGGCTCTGGCTCAGCTTCGTTCTGCCGCAACGACGGTCGACGAGTCGATCGAATTCACCGTTCACGTGGACGAGCTCGAACAACCCGAGGAATACCCGGCCGACGTCGTCAGATCCGTCGCTGCCGCTCTCGCAGAGGCGCTGCGCAACAGCCGAATTCACGCACGGGGATCGAAAAGGTCGGTTACCGCCGAGCTGGCTTCGTCGATGATGCAGGTCACCGTGCAGGACGACGGAATCGGCTTCGATCGACGCTCGGTTCCGCCCCACCGACTGGGCGTGGCCGTCAGCATCGAAGGCAGGATGCGCCAGCTGGTCGGCGGATCCGCCGACATCGAATCCTCCGCCGCAGGCACCACTGTGCGACTTGGCTGGAAGCGATGAACGGAGCGGACGTTCGTGATCTGCTGTCGATGAAGTCGACAGCCGCATACGCGGTTGCCGGATTCTTCGTCCTCGCGTGCCTGACGTGCGCATCCTCGACCCTGACCGGGGTGTCGGCAGTGTGGCCCGAATACGTAGCGGTGGTCGTGCTCTCGGCTGCGGTCATCCTCTTGCTCCGAGCACCGGGTGACCCACCGAGTGTGCGGTCGACCGCATTCATGACCGCATCGGGCCCGATCGCAGCCGCACTGGTTTTTGCAGTGGTGCCGGTCCCACTCGCCGGGAGCCTGCAGACATGGCCCTTGGGGATGCCACTGGTGATCTACACCTTCATGTGTGTCCGCGGGCGCACCCTGGCCGCGTGGCTCGGGCTCGCTCTGACCATGTCGGTGGCCATCGGATGGGCGGTCCTGACCGGTCAAGGAATCCTGTACGGACTCTCGTTCAGCGTCATCAACGTCGCGCCGCTGTTGATGGCGACATTCTTCGCGTTCACCATCCGCCCACTGGCCGCAGCCATCTTCGAGCTGCGCAAGCAGTCGACGGTGCGCATCGCGTCCCAGGCCGCCGCGGCTGCCGTCCTCGAGGAACGCGACGCGCGGCTGGCCAGTCTCGACGCCCTGGCGCGTCCGCTGCTTCAGCGCATCGCCGACGGTCCCGATCTCACCGACGAGGAACTACTCGGGTGCGTGTTGCTCGAAGCGGAGCTCCGCGATTCTCTGCGCGCCCGCGGTCTCGTTCGACCGAACCTCGCTCGCGCAGCGAGATCCGCCCGGGCACGAGGGGTCGAGGTGATGATGCTCGACGACCGCGCCCCGGCCACGCTGGACGACGACGCACGTGACCGCATCGTGGCCGCCGCGTCGAACAGCCTGGACGGTGCCCACGCCGGGTCCGTCACGGTTCGGCTCCTCCCTGCCGGACGCGCTGCCGCGGCGACCGTTCTGCTCGACGACCTCGGTGACGGTGCGCTGCGCATCGAGTACGACGACACCGGTCGAATCAGGGGCTGAACGCCGGGTTTGGACCGAGACCGGCGTGGTTACTCTTCGGCGGACCAGTAGGTCTGTACTGATGCCGAACGGAGCCCCACCATGCCTCTCGATCGTCGATCGTTCCTGATCGGATCCGGTGCCGCCGCGGTGCCGCTGCTGTTGGCCGGGTGCGGCTTCGTCAAGTCCAGCCCGTCACAGCAGGCCGAGGGCACGTTGACGTTCACCACCTGGGGCACCGACGCCGAGTTGGCCGGCTTCCGAGCCTCGATCAGCGCGTTCGAGGCGGCCAATCCCGGCTCGACGATCACCCTGAATGCGGTGCCGTACGAGCAGATGTTCACCAATATCGACGCCCAACTGCAGGCGGGTAATCCACCCGATATCTTCCGCGTCCCGTATTACACGTTCGGCGCCTACGCCGGCCGAGGACAACTACTGGATCTGTCGCCGTTGCTGGCGTCGGACACGCGGGATCAGTTCACGCCCACGGCGTGGGCTGCAGTGCAGAACGGCGGAATCCCCTACGGCCTGCCGCACCACACCGACACCTCCGCAATCCTGGTGAACCGAACCCTGTTGTCGCAAGCCGGTATCGACTCCGTCCCGACAACCCTGGACGACGCCTGGACGTGGGACGAGCTGGCGTCGATCGGCGATCGGCTGCGTTCCTCGCTGCCGGCCGACAAGTATCCGTGGGCCTACAACTGGCAGGGCAACGGTGTCACCCGCTGGCTGAGCCTGTTGTTCCAAGCCGGCGGTGCGTTCCTGGCCGAGGATCAGAAGACCCCACTGATCGACTCCGACGAGGCTCGCCGAGCCGTCGAATTCTCGTCGTCCTTCTTCTCGAAGGGCTACGTGCCTGCCAACAACACCATCGCCTCGTCGAGCTACGCCAGCGAGGCGTGGTTCTCGCAATCGGTGGCCATGGTGTGGTCGGGTGCGTTCCAATTGCCCGACGCCGATGCCACGGCCAGTTTCGATTGGACGGCCACCTACGCACCGCGAGATCGCCGGGGCGGCGGCGACTTCGGCGGCAATGCACTGGTCGCGACGTCGCAGACCTCGCAGCCCGAGTTGGCGGCGTCGTTCCTCGAGTTCGTCACCCAGCAGGAGCAGATGCGCAACTTCTGTAAGTCCGCGTCGCTGCTGCCCACGCGTACCGACCTGCTCAACTCCGACCTCGAGTTCGATATTCGGTCGGAGCTGGCCCCGATCTTTGCGGCGCAGGCGACCACTGTGCAGCCGCAGGATGCGGCCCAGGTGGCATCACCGTCGATGTCGGGAATCATCCCGGTGCTCAAGGAGCAGCTCGATCTTGCCTTCGCAGGCTCGCAGGATGCTGCCGCCACCGTGTCTGCGTTGCAGAGCGGAATCGCCGGGGTCACCGGCGCATGACGGCCACACCGATCACCCGGGCCGAGCAGAAGCCCGAGCCCGAGCAGAGAGCGAAGACCAAGCGTGCCGGGGCCAGGAAAGAAGCATTCGCGGCCGCGGGCTTTCTCGCGCCCAGCTACGCACTGCTGGCCGTGTTCGTGCTCGTTCCCCTCGTCGCCGCGTTCGTCGTCAGCCTGCAGCAGACTGACGGATTCGGTGCCGGCGAGTTCGTGGGGGTTGCCAATTACGCACGCCTGGTGGAGGATCCGCTCTTCTGGCGGGCACTGATCAATACGCTGGTGTTCACCGCGCTGGTCACGCCGCTGTCGATGCTGTTCGGTCTGATCGCTGCGGTACTGCTCAATTCCGCCCTACCTGCACGGCCGCTGTGGCGCTCACTGGTGATCCTGCCGATGGCCGTCTCGGGCGTGGCGACCGGCCTGATCGGAATCCTGGTGTTCGACCAGAACTCGGGCGTGCTCAACAATCTGATCGGCTTCCTCGGTTTGCCTGCCATCGACTGGCAGTCCTCCCCCGGACCGGCGTTCGCGTCGATCGTCATCGCCACCGTATGGTGGCGTACCGGGTTGAACATGCTGATCTACCTGGCCGGACTCCAGGGCCTGGGGCCGGATCTGTACGAGGCCGCGCGGTTGGACGGCGCAAACGCATTTCAGCGTTTTCGCAACGTGACGGTGCCCCTGCTCGGTCCCACCTCGTTCTTCCTGCTGGTGCTCAACGTCATCTACTCGTTCCAGGTGTTCGATCTGGTCTTCGTTCTCACCGGCGGCGGCCCGGGCGGGGCGACGTCGGTGCTGGTCACGTACGCCTACGAGACAGGCTTCGTCACCCGCGACCAGGGTTACGCTGCATCGATCGGCATGGTGCTGTTCCTGTTCGCCCTCACCTTCGCCGCCGCGCAGTGGCGCGCGAGCCGAACGAAGGATCTGGTCGAATGAGCAGGCCCGCAAGCGCATCCGCTCGCCGGGGACTGGTGCTACGCACCGTGATCATCGCCGTCATCGGGCTGATCACCATAGCGCCGCTGTATTGGATGCTCGCAGTGGCGTTCTCGACTCGCGGCGAGTTGCTGGGCGGTGGAGAACTGCGGCTGTGGCCACGCCAGGTGACGTGGGAGAACGTCACCCGCGTGTTCGACTCGTTCCCGGTCGCGACGTGGCTCGGCAACTCGATCGCCATTGCCGTCGTGGTCACGATCATCACCGTGGTGACGAGTCTGCTCGCAGGATATGCGTTCGCGCACTTGAAGTTTCGATTCTCCACCCCATTGTTCTTCATCGCGCTGGCCACTCTGGTGCTGCCCGTGCAGGTGATCATGGTGGCGCTGTTCCGCATCGTCGTCGGGCTCGGCCTGTACGGCACGTACTGGGCGGTGATCCTGCCGAGTTCGGCGTCGGCATTCGGGCTGTTCCTCGCGCGCCAGTTCATGCTCGGCATACCCCGTGAGCTGCTCGAAGCCGCTCGGCTCGACGGTGCCGGACACTGGCAGATCTTCCGACGCGTCGTGCTGCCCCTGTCGGGGCCGCTCATCGCCGTCCTCGCCTTCATGAGTCTGTTGCAGTCGTGGAACGACTTCGCGTGGCCGCTGATCGCGCTGCGGGAGAACGAGCTGTTCACGCTCCCCATCGGCCTGCTGTACCTCCAGGGTCAGGCGAACAGCGATTACGGTGCCACGATGGCGTTCGCGCTGATCAACGTCGTGCCGATGGCGCTGCTGTTCCTGTTCTTCCAGAAGTATTTCATCGCCGGATTCGCGCGCAGCGGGATCAAGTAAGTCCCCTTCAGGGCGCCTGAGGGTGGGTGAGGTGCCCCGCCGGTTATGGTGCAAGCGACTACGAGGTCGCAGCCTGTGCCGTGGCCCGCCGCCGTGAACGAAGGGGATCGTACGACGTGGAGATTTCAGGAACAGCAGCACTTGTCACCGGTGGGGCGTCGGGCCTCGGAGCCGCAACGGCCGCACGTCTGGCCGCGGCGGGCGTCACCGTGTTCGGCCTCGACCTGCCCCAGTCCATCGAACGCGCCGGAGACAGCGTCCCGGATGGCGTGACCCTCATTCCCGCCGACGTCACCAGTGAGGCCGAGGTCGAGGCCGCACTGGACACCATCGTCGAATCCGGTGTACCGCTGCGCATCGTCGTCAACTGCGCGGGCGTGGGCTGGGCAGGTCGCATCCTGTCCAAGAAGGGACCGCACGATCTCGAGCTGTTCCGCACCGTCATCACCATCAACCTGCTCGGGACGTTCAACGTGATGCGGCTGGCCGCGAACCGGATGCAGTCGCAGTCGACCGTGGACGACGCAGGCCAGCGCGGCGTCGTCATCAACACCGCATCGGTAGCCGCATTCGAGGGCCAGATCGGCCAGATCGCCTACACCGCCTCCAAGGGCGGCGTGCACGCGATGACCATCACCGCGGCCCGCGACCTCGCTCAGGTGGGTATTCGCGTCAACACCATCGCCCCCGGCATCGTCGACACCCCGATGCTCGCCGGCGTGACCGAGGAATACCGTCAGGGCCTCGAGGCATCGGTGCCGTTCCCCTCTCGCCTGGCGCAGCCCGGCGAGTACGCCCAGCTGGTCCAGATGATCGCCGAGCACGACTACCTCAACGGCGAGACCATCCGGATGGACGGCGCAATCCGCATGGCTCCGCGCTAGACAACCGTCGCTGCGCGTGACCCCGCATCTCCAGGCGGGGTCACGCGCGGGCGCGCAGATCCGCTACGGTCGGGATCTCTTTCTCGGCGCGGTCGGTCATCCACTCGCGCAACACTTTTGTCGCCAACACGTCGTCCTCGTTGTAGACGAGCAGCCGCTCGCGCTGGGTGTGGTCGGGATCCGCGTCGTAGCCGACGGCCTCGCGGTACCACCCCATCGACGCCTCACCGCCGGCCTCGTCGTCGCGCCACGAGAATCCTGCGACGGGAGCAATCTTCTTCAGGCCCTTGCCGTTCGGGCAGATGAATTGATCGCTCACGGCCTGATAGACGTCCACCCACTGCTCGCTGTCGATGAATTCGCGGATCTGCGCCTCGGTGGGCACCCCCGGTACGTCGGCGAATCGGCGGGCCGAATCAAGCAACCATTTGTCCTCGGCCTGACGCGAATAGCAATACGCCGCAAAGGTTTTACCGCGTGCAGCTGCATCGGCCCTGGTGTCCATCAACCAGTTCCAGAACACCGCGAACGAGCGACCCTCGTCCACCGTGGGTAGCGGATCCCAGGTGACGAAGCCCCGATACGTCGGCGGCGGGCCACCCGCCTCGGTGAGCAACGTGCCCCACAGGTAGGCACCGTGTTCCTGGTAACTCTCCATGTCCACGTCCACCTCGACGTCGGCCCGGTGCACCGAGACGGTCTCGGAGCGCCGGAGCAGGGGTACGTCGGCTCGCCAGGCCAGCGCCGCGGACACCGCGTCGTCGAAGTTTCCGAACGGCCACTCCTCCGGAGCCGGACCCGTCCACTGCGCCAACTCGTCGATGGTGCGCACGCCCGCAGCGCGCAAAACGTCCGCCCGCGAACCCGACGCGACAAGCGACACGTCACGGACGGCTACCAGCTGCGGCTTGCAGTCGAACCACCATGCACACGAACGACATTCGCTCACCTGCGAGGGAACGGTGAACGCGCTACCTCGGGCCACAGCGAGCCGGTCTGCGAAACGCGTGTCGTATTCGCCGAGCACGGTTGTCAGGTCGTGGACGAGCATGCAGTCGCCGCGATAGCCCACCGCACCGCCGACAGGCGTGGACGTTGCCAAACCCTCGTGGGCCAGCATGCGGTACAGGTGGGCGAGCCGAAGCTGGTCCCGCAACTGACTGCGCACCTTCCGGGTCTCGTCGACGGCCGGGGCCCACTGCGTCAGTGAGGTCGTTCGCGCGCCGCGTCCCGGATCGGTGACTTTGTGGTTGACGACGATGACCGGGATGTATCCGCCCGACGCGTCGCGCACCAGAAGTTCGCTACGGCCACGCCGACCGGTATCGCGCTCGAGTGGCAGCACTGCGTTCCAGATCCGCTCGACTCCGGCCCGGCAGGCCGCGACGGTGGCATCGGCCGCGGCACGGGCCGTCGGCTCGTCGATTTCTGTCCACTGCATCGGATCCGCCACGGCCAACTGCGTGCGGATGTTCTCGCGGTGCGCCTGCGCTGCTTCCCGGCGCTGGCGCACACCTGGATTCTCGGGCTCGCCGCGCAGCAACGATCCGTAGGCGGTATCGAGGTAGAGCCGATGACGGCACCGCGTCAACGATCCGGCGTCGAGCAGCACGGGAGATGAGACTGGCGCACCTCGTTGACCGTTCACACTTCAAGACACTAGGTCAGCCCTCCGACAGCCTGCACGGATCAGCGCCCGATAAGGTGTGAGAAACGCACCGTTTCCGCCGAGCAGTACATGTCAGGAGCCTTGTCGATGGGTTTGTTCCGTAAGCGTAAGGGTCGTGCCACTCGCAAGGCAGAGGCCAAGGCTCTCAAGCACAAGGCCACTCTGGAAGCGAAGCTGGGCGCCAAGAACGAGCGCAAGCAGTTGAAGTCGATCGCCAAGGCGCAGCGCAAGCTCAGCGCGGTGGAGGCCAAGTCGCAGAAGAACGTGGAGAAGGCGCAGGTCTCGGCTCTGCGGGCGCAGCAGAAGGCTGCCGCTGCGGGCTCGCTCAACGTGGCGCAGATCCGCAAGTACCTCGGTATCGCTCGGCTGTTGTTGCCGGTGCTCGCTCCCATCGCCTACCGCGCAGCCACCGTCGTCCGGGGGCAGCTGGACAGCCGCAAAGCGCAGCAGATGGGTGTTGCACCGGATCAGCTCAGCGAGTTCACCGGCCACGGCGGGAAGCTCAGTGCCCGCATCGCCGGTGCCGAGAAGTCGCTGAGCACCATCGGTGCCCGCCACTCGGATCCCGAGACCAAGAGTTTCGGTGCTGCCATCAGCGAGCGCCTGGACGATTTGACGACCGCTGTGCGCGCGTCCGAGCAGATGCCGCCCGCTCGTCGCAAGACCGCCCACGCGGCCATCTCCGCAGAGCTCGACGGCATCGAAGCCGATCTGCTGGCCCGCCTCGGCGTGCGCTGAACGCACTGCTCACACGATGACCGACGCCTCCGCCGCACCGCTGCGCGGCGGAGCTGTCGGTAGCGTCACCGCCGCGCTCGCGGTGGCCGCGCACGGCATGGCCGGCGGCGGTTGGCCCGACGGAACCGCTCTGACTCTGCTGGTCGTCGTCAGCATCGGTATCGGGGCCATGACGGCAGTACCGAGACGGTCGACGGTACTGCTCCCGGCCCTGATGGGCGGCCAACTTCTCGCCCACGTCGCGTTGAGCCTGGGCAACATGCCCGGCATGCTGCACAGCCACTCGTTACTCCCCAGCACGGCGATGATCGCCTTCCACGCCGCCGCGTCCGTGGTCGCTGCGATGTTGATCGCCGCCGCCGAACGCCTCTACGGACCGATCACCTCCATCGTCCGTGCCGTTCTCGCGCTTCTCACTCCCCTGCCCGACGGTTCCGCCGTCGGTCGCGTCCGATTCTCCGTGGCGATGCCGTCGGTGCACGGCACCGCCCTGGACTGGGTCATTTCTCGTCGTGGGCCCCCGATGTTGCGGCTCTGACGCGACATCATCGTTTTCACCTCCGTACAGAAATGACCCAACACCCATGAAGAGTTCTATTTCCCGTGCCCTGTTCGTCTCCGGGGCTACCGTCGGCGCGTTGCTGATCGGCGCAGGCGCAGCATCGGCACACGTCGTCGTCTCTGCTCCCGACGCCGAGCAGGGAGGCTATTCGGTTCTGACGTTCCGTGTTCCCACCGAGTCCGACACCGCCTCGACCAGTTCGGTCAAGGTCGCACTGCCCGGCCTCAATTCTGCTCGTACGCAGCCAATCCCGGGCTGGACGTCCACCGTCGAGAAGGACTCGGCCGATCTCGCAGTGTCGGTAACGTGGACGGCGAACCCCGGTGCCGAGGTCGGCCCCGGCCAGTTCCAGCAGTTCCTGCTCTCGGCGGGCCCCCTGCCCGAGGAGGAGACAGTCTCCTTCCCGGCCACGCAGACCTACACCGACGGTGAGGTCGTGAACTGGGACGAGCCGATGACGGAGGACGGCAGCGAGCCCGAATTACCGGCGCCCACACTGACTCTCGCAGCCGCGAGCGGCGACGCGCATGGTGGCACCCACTCGGATACCACCGAGGCATCCGCATCGGACGACACGGCATCGGACAACACGGCCCGCTGGCTCGCCGGAGTCGGACTGGTACTCGGAGCCATCGGCGCCGGCCTCGGCATCGGTGCAACGATCCGGGCCCGGCGCTCGTGAGGGCGCTGGTCTTTTCTGCGAAGGTAGTCGTCGTGGCGCTGCTGACACTGCTGATCGCCGCCCCAATCGCGTCGGCGCACTCGCAGGTCACCGGGTACAACCCGGCCGACGGCACCTCCCTCGACGCGTCTCCGGCCACGGCCTCGGTGACGTTCAACGAGGTGCCGCAGGCGCAGTTCGCCACGCTCAACGTCGTCGGACCCGACGGCAACATCTGGTCGAAGGGCGACGCCCGCATCGAAGGGCAGAGTGTTGTCGTCGACGTCGGAGAGCTGGGACCGACCGGCGACTACACGCTCGCCTATCGCATCACCTCGGCCGACGGACATCCGGTGAGCGGTACTGCGACGTTCACGCTCACTCAGGAAGGTTCGGGAACGCCGGGGGCACCGGCCGACGCGTCGGGCACCGCGGAAGAGTCCGGCGGCGGGTTCCTCGGCGGCTACGGACACATCGTGTTGATCGTGGTTGCGGTTCTGGCCTTCGCCGGCGCGTTGGGGTTTGCGCTGCGTAAGCCGAAGACCAAGAAGTAGGACCGACGTGGCTGCGGTGAGCGAGAGAAGCGTTCGGCTGGTGCTCGCCGCCGCAGCCGCGGCCGTGCTGGGGGTGGCGGCAGCATTCGCGCTCGCCTACCCCACCTTCCCCGGCGGGTCGTCGTGGCTGCGGGTGATCGCGGTGGCCTCGGGTTCGGTGGTGTTGGGGTTCGGCGTTCTCGCTGTGATGGACAGCAATTCCGAATCCGGACGGCCCGCCGTCGACCCGCTGGTGATGTGGCGAGCGATCGGATACCTGTCGGGGCTGTGGGCGGTTGCCGAGTTCGTTCTGCTCATGGCGGCCGCTGCGGATTCTGCCGGTCGCAGCCCGTTGACATTGTCGCCGAGCGCTTTCGCCTCGTTTGCGGCCGAGATCTCCGTCGGTCGGCTGGGGACGGCGACGGTGATTCTTGCGCTCGCCCTGTGCGCCATCGGAGTGGTCGGCTATCGACGCGGCGCAGATTGGTCCCCGACTCCGGTGATCGTGTTGGCGTCCCTCGCCCTGGTCGCGCGACCGATCACCGGCCACATGTCCCAGTTTGCGTTCGGCTCCATTGCCGTTGCGGTGCATGTGTTGTTCGCATCGGTGTGGCTCGGAGTTCTCGGTGCGATGGCGCTGAGTCTGCGGAGCAAATCCGCCTGGGCGACGCTGTTGCCGGTCTACTCGAGGATCGCCTTCTGGTGCGTCATCGCAGTCGCAGGCACCGGCGTGCTGGACGCGGTCCTCAAGCTGGACAGCGTCGCCGCCGCAATCGAGACCGGTTACGGCCGAATCGTTCTCGCCAAGGTTCTGATCACCGTGATCCTCGTCGCGGTGGCCCACCGAATCCGAGGGACGTGGTTGCCCAGCGCCGTCGCACACCGATCCACCGCGGAGTACTCACTCGGCCGCGCAGCCTCGCATGTGTGTCTGATGGCCGTGGCTTTCGGCTTGGCGGCGGCGCTGGCAACCACGGCGTGAGCCGGCAGTAGCCGAAACCTTGTCGGTCCTCTGTACTAGCCTGGGTGCATGCCGAAGTTGACTGTGGTGCCGAGTGGTTCTTCGGCGTCCTCGGTCGACGGTATCCCCACGGTCGCAGAGTTCTTCGCCGGCATCGGTCTCGTCCGAATGGGCTTGGAGCAGGCGGGTTTCGAGGTTCGCTGGGCCAACGACATCGAGCGCGACAAGCACCAGATGTATCGCCAACACTTCGGTGACGACTCCGGCCATTTTCAGCTCGGTGATGTCGCTTCCACCCGCGGTCGCGATCTGCCCGAGGGCTTGTCCTTGGCATGGGCATCGTTTCCGTGCACCGACCTGTCGCTGGCCGGCGGCCGGGCCGGTCTCGCGGGCAAGAACTCGTCGACGTTCCGGCATTTCACGCGGGTGCTGGGCGAGCTCGGTGCTGCTCGCCCCGAGGTCGTGGCACTGGAGAACGTCGTCGGCCTGGCCACCAGTCACGGTGGAGACGATCTGGCCGCAGCGGTCCGAGAACTCAACGAGCTCGGCTACTCGGTGGATGTGTTGACCATCGATGCTCGACGCTTCGTCCCGCAGTCGCGTCCGCGTCTGTTCTTGATCGGTGCGCAGAATCCGCCCGAGGATGCCCGCGATCCCAACAGTGAACTGCGCCCCGATTGGCTGCAGGCCGTGTACGGCGATTCGACGTTGCTGACCCACCGGGCTCCGTTGCCGAGTCCACCGATTCCGTTGACCAGTGGTCTCGGTGACGTGGTCGAGCGCATGGACTACCGAGACTCGCGGTGGTGGGATGCCGACCGCACCGCGGCGTTCGTGCACTCGTTGTCGCCGATTCAGTTGCAGCGCATCGATATCCTGAAGAAGGCCCGCAAGGTCAGCTACCGCACCGCCTACCGTCGCACTCGTAACGGCGTCGCCGTCTGGGAGGCTCGCCCCGACGACATCTCCGGCTGCTTGCGTACCGCCCGCGGCGGCTCCTCGAAGCAGGCCGTCGTCAAGATGGGGAACGGCCGCTTGCAGGTGCGCTGGATGACACCGGTGGAGTACGCGCGTCTGATGGGTGCCGGCGACTACACGCTCGATGGTCTACGAAACAATCAGGCGCTCTTCGGTTTCGGCGACGCAGTGTGTGTTCCCGTGGTCGCATGGCTGGCCGAGCACTACCTGATGCCGCTGGTCACCGGGACACTGAGCGCATCGAATTCGGCTGCGGTACATGTCCAGTCACGGTAAGTCCTCGCTGCGTGCGTCTGCCGTCGCGCCGCGAAAGAGCACCCTGCCGGCAGACGACGTGCAGTCCTTTCGCACCGCTCTACGAGAAGTGCTGAGCGAGAAGGACAAGCAGGGCCGTGTGTGGTCGGCTGCCAAATGGGGCGTGTATGCGTTCTACGATTACGACGGCGAGCCGATCTACGTGGGGCAGACCAAGGAGAAGCTCAGCGTCCGGGTGCAGCGGCATCTGACCAACCAGCGAACCGACGCCGTTGCGATGCGGGTGCTCGATGTCTTCGAGGTCGCCGAGATCGAGATCTGGCCACTGTGGCAGTACGAGGATCTCAAGAAGTCCGATGGCGCAGAGCAATTCCGCGCCGCCGAGCGAGATCTCAATGCCCACGAGTACACGGCGTACCTCGAGGCCATCGCCGAATCGCGACACAAGGCGATCCTCAACGAGAAGATTCCGCCGGTCTCGGAGCCCATCACCCTCCCTGCATCGCTGCGCCGGTCGCTGATCTCCGAACAGACGCGCCGTGAGCGCGGGCACCCCGACATCCGTATCGCGCGCCGTGCCGAGACGATTTCACGCTTGGCCGCCGTCACTCGTGAACGCGGAGAGGTCTCCGAGGGCCTGCGACGCGTCCTCGTCGTGCAGGCCGTCCGGCTGGCGTTCCTGTCGGCCGAGCGACTCGCCTTCGTCGAGGGGCATCCGATCCCCGATCCCGCCGCCATCGACGTCACCGCGCTGGTGGGATCGGTGCTGCACGAGCGCAGCGATCCGGAGGACACAGAGGACGCGGAGAGCACCGAGGACCTACCCGAGCCCGACGGCGAGTTGGACCTGTTCAGCGAGTACTGACTCGCCCCGCCGTAGGCTCGCAGTGTGCCGCTTCCCCCTCATGTTGCCGACCTCACCAGCATCGATCTGTTGCTGTCGGTGGCCGAGCTCGGCAGCATCGGGCGAGCGGGGCGGGCTCACGGCATGTCGCAGCCGGCAGCAAGTTCACGCATCCGTGCGCTGGAGCGCCGCGTCGGCGCGCCGTTGCTGACACGGGGCGCACGCGGAACGGCGTTGACCGAGTTCGGCGAACTCGTCGCAAGTTGGGCCGCCCCGGTCGTCCGGTCTGCCGAGGATTTGGCGACGGCAATCGCCGCGCTGCATGCCGAACGTATCGGCCACGTGCAGATCGCCGCGAGTCAGACTGTTGCGGAATATCTTCTGCCGCGTTGGCTGGTCACCCTGCACGCGCGTCTCCCCCAGATCGTGCCGACTCTGAGCTCGGGCAACTCCACGGTGGTCGCCCAGAAAGTCCTGGCGGGCGACGCTGACATCGGTTTCATCGAAAGCCCCAGCATCCCCTCGTCTTTGGACCATTCGACCGTGGCCTCCGACGAGTTGGTACTCGTGGTGCCGCCGGGTCACGCGTGGGTCGAATCCCCTCCGTCGGCCACAGAGATCGTCGCCACCGCGCTCGTCACCCGGGAGCCGGGCTCGGGCACGCGTTCGGCGTACGAAACTGCAGTGGCCGCAGCAGGACTCGGGCAACCGTCGGCCGCCCTCCTCGAAGTCTCGTCGACCACGGCCATCAAGTCGGCCGTCGCCGCAGGAATCGGCGGTGCCGTACTCAGCTCCTTGGCCGTCGCCCCGGAGTTGGCCGCCGGAACCCTGATTCAGGTGCCGATCCCAGGACTGACACTGCGCCGTGAATTGAGAGCGATCTGGCCGTCCGGACGCGTCCCGACCGGCCCGGCCGCAGAGTTGCTGACAGTGGCAATGAAGACACAGCCATAACCCTGAGTTATGAGTAAGGAACAAATCGGTACCTACCGGGGATGATCCGCACCGCGCACGCTGAAAGCATGACCGTGACCGTCGCCGCCCCGCTCTCGACCGAGACCGACACGCACCGCAGAGCCTTCGAGCACATCACCCCCAACTGGTTCGCCGCAGTGATGGGGACCGGCATCGTCGCCACCTCAGCGGCCACATTGCCCGTGCAGTTCCGGGCTCTGCACGTCTTCGCAGTCGCTGTCTGGATCTGTGCAGCTGCAGCGTTGGTCGTGATAAGCGGGGCCTTCGCCATGCACTGGATCGCGCATCGCGACCGGGCCGTCGCCTATGCCCAGCACCCGGTGATGATGCAGTTCTACGGTGCCCCGCCCATGGCACTGCTGACCGTCGGTGCAGGTGCCGGCCTCCTCGGAGCGGATCTGCTCGGAGCCACCGCGTCGACCGCGCTGTTCGCCATCCTGTGGGCAACGGGAACGCTGGCCGGTCTGCTCACCAGCGTCGCCGTTCCGTATCGCATGATCACCGCATCCGATCACCGCGACGTCACCGCCCTCCCGGCATGGTTGATGCCCGTCGTCCCGCCGATGGTGTCGGCGTCGACGGGGGCCTTGCTGCTCACCCATGTGCCCGACGGCCAGTGGCGACTGGCTCTGTTGTGCGCGTGCTATGCGATGTTCGGTCTGTCGTTGATCGTCGGGATGCTCACTATGACGCTGATCTACGGACGTCTCCTACACGGCGGACTGCCACCCGTCGACGCAGCTCCCACCCTGTGGATCACGCTGGGACTGATCGGTCAGTCGATCACTGCAGCAAACCTACTCGGCACCGATGCCTCGATGGTGTTCACCGGTTCACAGGCGTCGATCGCCGTCGGACTACATGTGTTCGGCATCGGCTACGGGCTGATCATGGGCGGCTTCGGCGCGCTGATGTTCGCGCTCGCCGCCGCTCTCACCGTGCACGCGTCACGCAGGAACTTGGGATTCTCGCTGACATGGTGGTCGTTCACGTTTCCCATCGGCACCTGCGTCACCGGTACGACTGCGTTGGGCAATGCCCTCGATTTCGGTGCCGTCCAGGCCCTCGCTGTAACGTTGTACGCCCTACTTCTGACGGCTTGGATCACCGTCGCCACCCGCACCGTTCGAGGCGTGCTGCGAGGAAATTTGCTGTACCGCAACTGATCTCACATGTGAGCGAGCACGTTCACCACGTTGCCGCCCGCATCGCGGAAGAAGAATCGGCGTACGCCCCACTCCTCGTTGGTGATCTCGTAGACGATCTCGAGGTCCGCTTCCACGGCGGCCCGATAGGCCGAGTCCACGTCGTCCACCTCGATCGACGCCGACGGGTTCTCCGGCCCGGTGGGGTCGGTGGTGATCAGACTCAGCTGCGCCGAACTGTCGCCGGTCGGCGCGAGCGTCGCGATCCAACCGTGGTTCATGACGACCTCCATGCCAGTGACCTGGACATACGCGTCCAGCGTCGCATCGAGATCGGTCACCGTGAGCAGAGGCATCGCGCGCACAACGTCCATGTTCGGACTGTATCGCTCCGAAAGCGTCCCCGCGGGGACGTTCTCGACGAACATCTCGCACATGGGAGACGATGTTCCGATGCTGACGATCAAGGTGACTCTGGCCGACATCGAGCCAACGGTGTGGCGGCGGTTCACCATCAATTCCGACGCCACCCTGCCCGAGCTACACGACGTGATCCAAGACGTCATGGGCTGGGAAGACCGACACCTGCACATGTTCTTCGTCGGCGACGATCCCTACCGAACCAGTCGACGCTACGAGATGAAGTCCGCGCTCGAGGAGTGGGACGACGGCGCCGGGACGCCCGAGGACGGCGTTCGATTGAACGAAGTCCTCGGTGCCGTCGGGGATCGTCTCGGGTACGAGTACGACTTCGGTGACGGATGGACACACCACCTGGTCGTCGATGAAATATCGCCCGTTGCCGGTACTGCAGCCTGCCTCGACGGCAGCCGCGCCTGCCCACCCGAGGACTGCGGTGGCACGTCGGGCTACGACGAACTACTGAAGGTTCTGGCTGATATCGATCATCCTGAGCACAACCATATGAAGCAGTGGGCGGGCAGCTTCGAGGAGCGCTTCGCGGTGGCCGACGCGAACAACAGAATCGCGTTGCGGCGCGCGGTGACGGAGTTGGCCGGCCGCGTACGGGAGCGGCTACCCAAACTCGGCTCGCTTCTCGAACGCGGGCCCCTCGAGTACCACCCCGATCTGCCCGATGTCCTCGCACGCGTCGATTTCGATGTGGCACAGCTGGACCCCGTAGCGGCGGCATCGGCAATGGAAAAGCTGACGTGGATGCTGGCGCGCGTGGGTACAGACGGAATCACGCTGACTGCTGCGGGCTATCTCCCGCCCAAAGACGTTGCTGCGATGCGTGCAGAGCTCGAGTGGGGTGCCGAGCGGTTCGGAAACTCCAACCGCGAAGTGGACCATCAGCAGGTGCACTGGCTTCGGGCTGCTGTGACGCAACTCGGACTGGTTCGCGTGCTGAAGGGACGGCTACTTCGCACCCGTTTGGGCAACACCCTGGCCACCGACCCAGTCCGCCTGTGGTCGCACGCCGCGGCTCGGATGCCCTTCGGCCGCGAGCAGTACGAGAAGGATGCGGGCGCGCTACTCCTGGTGTCGGTTGCAGGGAGTTGCTCTGCGACCGAACGCAATTCGCTGATCCTTCGAAGCCTCGAGACCATCGGATGGCGAATCCCAGAAAGCGAAAGACGCTACGCCCAGTACCTCGCTCGACCGACCTTGGACTTCCTCACTGTGATCGGCGCTGTGCCGTCGACCTTGGGTCGTGAAGGGACCGTACCGGATTGGGGACGCACTTTTGCCGTACACGCACTCGGCTCGTGAACCAGAATGGGCAGCCGGCCGCTCATCAGGTCACGCTGCGCGCCCTGTGCGCCGCAGACGATCTCGATCGAGCGCCTCGAGCAGAAGGGGGGCCAGAGGATCAGGTACGCAGAACTTGTCGTTCACCTTGACGAGCAATCCGAGGTCGAACATCGACATGAACCGAAGTGTCGCGACGGTCTGAATCACCTTACTGTCGGACATCGTTCCCAGGACGACACTGTCGGATTCCCCTACCGGATCACCGACGAGGCTGCGCACGAGCACGGTGGTCGCCAACGCCGAGCCTGCCGTGAGCTCGGACTGCACCGAATCATCGCCGGCGTCGTACACAGGCGTCAAGCAGGATGCGTACGCCTCGACCACGGCGGCGCGAGTTCGGTCCGCACTCGGAGACACCACCCAAGCACAGGCTTCGGGTCCGCGGGTGTAAATCTGGCCCGCGTTCTCGAGGACACCGACCCCACAGGCGGTATCCAACACCGATCGATAGTTCACCATCGCCACGAAGTCAGGCTGTGTAGCGATACCGTCGAAACCAGGAATCCCAAGCGCAGCAACGATCTCGGCCGAGTCGTCCCAGTAGTCGATTCGGGCCGATGGCGCGCGGCGCTCAGTCGCAGCCCACGTTGCCAAACGTTGCAGGAGTGAGACCACAATCGGTGCACTCAGTGGGCTCGAGCGCCCCGGCGATATCGGAGAACTGGGCACCGGCGCGAATACAGTCGAGGACCCGATCTCTCTCGAGATCTCTTCGTTCTGAGATGGCGACAACCGCTCGGCGACGACGAACGTGCCGAACAGATCGATGGCGCGGCGAATCTCGTCGCGCTCCCACGGCGACTGTTCATACTCACCGAGTTCGAAGTACTCGTGATCATCGAGACAGAACATGTCGATCGGAAAATCTGCCCCGTACACGCTCACGTTCCGCTCGCGGACCGACCGATCGACTGTGATAGCTGTCGCGAAAGCCGTCAACTGATCTGCGACCCAGGCATTCTCGACCAGCCAATCGGAGAAGTGAAGAAGGGCGCTCGGCCAGAAAAGAGGTTCCCTTTCACGCTGAGCCTGACTGTGGGCCTCGCGACTGGTCTTTCTGCTACGCGATCTGCGGTTGCTCATGATGTCCCCCCGGGATGTGTGTGGTCGAGAGAGTAGGCGAGGGGTACGACAAACCCGAACTCCGAGTAGCACAAGTGCTACCCTTTCGATATGGAGTCCATCGGATTAAAAGAGCTTCGGCAGCACGCGTCCGACTACGTCAAGCGCGCGGAGGCCGGCGAGTCGCTGCTGATCACGGTCGCAGGACGACCGAGCGCCTTGTTGGGTCCGGCAGAGCGAAAGCAATGGAACACGTTCGACGACGTAGCCGATGTCTTCGACTCGGAACACGACCCGACCCTTGCGGGCGATCTGATCGACATCGACGACTCGATGCAGGACCCATGGCGGCGATGAGGACGGTGCTCGACACCAGCGTCCTCATAGGAGACTCACTCGATCGCATCGAGGGAGAAGTTGCGATCAGTGCGATCAGCCTGGCCGAACTTCACTTCGGAGTGTTGGTTGCTCACACGTCCGAACAGCGTGCGCTGAGACTTCAGCGCTTGGTTGCGGTCGAGCGCCGTTTCGAACCACTTGCAGTGGATGCCAACGTTGCCCGAAGCTATGGTCGGCTGGCCTCAGCAGTTCGAGAACGCGGCCGCCGCCCACAAGCGAGAGCTCTGCGCGCGGCCTGGGTCGTTCCGCAGGCTCCACCCCTGCTGATGATCGCGGCAACCGCACACGCCCACGGTGCTCGCCTGATGACCCGCAATGCCGAGGATCTTCGGGGCATCGAAGAACTGGTCGAGATCCACAGCCTCTGAAGCCATCGAGTCGTTCACCCCTACGACACGTTCCATTCTCACAACACACGTCGGCCTGTCGATTCGGGTCGGAAGCATGAGCAACTTCCGTGTTGGATATTTCTCAGGAGAACTCTGAAGTGAAGATTGCTCGTCGCGCCGTGACCGGTGGAATCCTCGGTCTCGCAGCTGCTCTGACCCTGGCCTCGTGCTCCGAGCCTGCCGCCCCCGACAGCACCGGAAACGATGGCGGGGCCAGCGGCACCCTGACGGTGTACACGTCGGAACCGCAGGCCAAGATCGATGCGCTCAACGCCGAGTTCACCGCCGAAAATCCCGGCATCGACGTGCAGGTGTTCCGTGCCGGAACGGGCGATCTCAACGCGCGCATCGCCTCCGAACGGCAGACCGGTTCCATCGGTGCCGATGTTCTGCTCGCAGCAGACGCTCCGACGTTCGAGAAATACAAGGCCGACGACCTGCTGCTGCAGTACACCCCGGCCGACGTCGATGCCCTCGATTCCAACGTCGTCGATCCCGACGGCTACTACGTCGGCACCCGCATCATCCCGACGGTCATCGCGTACAACACCGGTGCGGTCTCGCAGCCTCCGACGTCGTGGAAAGAACTGGCCGATCCCCAGTACAAGGGCAAGATCACGCTGCCCAATCCCGACGTGTCGGGCGCGGCCGCGTTCAACACCGCGGTCTGGCTAGGCCAGCAGGATCTGGGCCTGCCGTGGCTCACCGACCTCGTTGCCAACGAGCCCGTCGTCGCCGAGAGCAACGGCCCCGTCGCACAGGCCGTCGCGGCCGGCACTCAACCGGTCGGAATCGTCGTCGACTATCTGGTGCGCGAGCTGGCCGAGAAGGGCTCGCCTATCGCCGCGTCGTACCCGACCGATGGCGTCCCGTACATCTCCGAGCCCGCCGGAATCTTCAAGGACTCGGCCAACCAGGAGGCTGCACAGAAGTACGTGGACTTCCTGGTCAGCAAGCGCGGTCAGGAAATTGCCGTGGAGCAGCAGTACCTGCCGGTCCGGTCCGACGTGGGCACGCCGGAGGGCGCACCCGCGCTAGACGACATCGAACTGCTGAACCCGGACCTCGACACGATCACCGCCTCGCAACCCGATGCCGTCGCCACGTTCAACGATCTTCTTGGCTGACCGAGTCACCTGGGTACGCGCCTGCCTGTGGCTGGCCGTCATAGCTCTGATCGGCGCACCGTTGGCCGCCGTTGTATCGATCGGTCTGGGCGGCAACCATATCCAGGAGCTGCTCGACGGCGGAATCGCCTCGGCTGCGGCCAACAGCGTCGTATCTGCGGGCCTGTCGGCGGCCGCGGCGGTGGCGATCGCGACCATCATGGCCCTAGTTCTCGATCGCACCGATCTGCCCGGACGCTCGGTACTACGTCTGATTCTGCTCAGCCCATTGCTGATTCCGCCGTTCGTGGGCGCGATCGCCTGGACGGGCCTGCTCGGACCGAGCGGAATGATCAACTCGTACTGGGACGAGACGTTCGGCGGCGGACCCCTGTGGAACATCTACGGCGGCGACGGCGTGATCTTCCTACTGACCGTCCACTCGTATCCGCTTGCGTACCTCATTATTTCGGCAGCCCTGCGCCGAATACCGGGTGATTTGGAACAGGCAGCACGAATCACCGGCGCATCGCCGTGGCGCGCCATGCGCGACGTGACCCTGCCGTTGCTCCGGCCGGCTCTGCTGGCATCGCTCACGTTGACTGCGGTGTCCAACCTCGCCGACTTCGGCATCCCGGCGCTCATCGGATTGCCCGAGCGGTACGTGACTCTCTCCACCATGGTCTATCGATACATCCAGTCGGGCACCGTGGATCGACCGCTCGAGGTCGTCTCCACCATCGGTATCGGACTCCTCGGCTTGGCCGTCGTTGCGGTAGCACTGGATCGGATACTGGGCCGTCGCTCCGTTCAGCTCGACGGCGCGGTTACGGAGCGCCAACTACTTCCGCTGGGGCGCAGTCGAATTCCAGCGGGTATTGCTGCACGGGTCCTCGGCCTCGTCCTCACGGTTCTGCCGATCCTGGCATTGGCCACCCAAGCACTGCTTCCGGCCCCCGGCGTTCCGCTCACCTGGGACAACCTCACCCTTGCCAGCATCGACAGCGCCGTCACCGCACCGGGAACCCTGGTGGGCATTCAGAATTCGGTGACCCTGGCACTCGGGGCGGCACTCGTGTGCGGCTTCCTCGGCCTGGCCATCGGTGTACTGACCACGCGCACCCGATCCCGCGACAACGTCGGCCTCGATCTGGCAGCAATGTTGCCGCAGGCCATTCCTGGCCTGGTGATAGCAGTGGGATGGTTGATCATCGGCCGCTACACCGGGCTGTTCGACACCAAGTGGGTCATCCTGTGCGCCTACGTCATGGCGTTCCTCGCAATCGTCGTGCAAGCAGTACGAGCGCCACTGAGTTCCACTCCGACAGCCCTCGAAGAAGTCGCCAGGTCGTCCGGTGCGTCACATCTTCGTTCGCTGTGGGACGTGCCGTGGAAGATGGCGATTCCCGCCGCAGTCACCGGAGCCGTACTCGTTGCCCTCACGGCAGTACGCGAGCTGACCATGTCGGTCCTGCTCGTCGCCCCCGGCACTCAGACCCTCGGCGTATCCATCTTCAACCTGCAGCAGGCCGGCGACTACAACGCCGCCTCCGCCCTGTCCCTACTCGTCGCGCTCGTCGGATTCGCAGGTCTGGGCCTGGTGGCCTCCACCCGAGTCGGACGCTGAGAAAAAGGTATCCGATGTCTGCCATCACGATCGAGAATCTCGGCCTCCGATACCCCGACGGCACAGTCGGTTTGGACGGTATAGACCTCGCCGTCGCCGACGGTGAGTTCGTTGCTCTCGTCGGACCGTCGGGATCGGGCAAGACCACACTGTTGCGCACCGTCGCCGGCTTCCTGACGCCTACCGCGGGCTCGATCGCGATCGGCTCCGATATCGTTGCGAGCAAACATCTCTCGACGCCACCCGAGTCACGCAAGCTGGGCATGGTGTTCCAGCAGCACGCGTTGTGGCCGCATCGATCCGTCGGCCGCAACGTGTCGTACCCTCTCGAACTGGCGGGCGTCGCGAAATCCGAACGTGCGAAGAAGGTATCCGACGTTCTCGAGCTCGTCGGGTTGCCGGGGCTCGAGAAGCGGGACCCGGCGACACTGTCCGGCGGCCAGCGGCAACGCGTCGCACTCGCGCGTGCACTGGTCTCGTCACCGCGCGCACTGCTGCTCGACGAAGCCCTGTCGGCGTTGGATGAGCCTCTTCGCGATCGCCTTCGCCTCGAGCTTCGGGCGCTGACACGGGCAGCCGGATTGACCGTCGTACACGTCACCCACGATCGCACCGAGGCACTCGCCCTCGCAGACCGAGTGGTGGTCCTCGATCAGGGCACCATCGCGCAGATCGGGACCCCGGAGGAGGTCGTGCGTGCCCCCGAATCGGCGTTCGTCGCCCGTTTCCTGTCCGACGCCACCCTCGTCGACGGCGCTGTCGCGGACGGCACCTTCACTTCGGGCTCCCTCACGCTGACCGCCGACGGCACAGGTCCCGGGACGCTCGCAATCCTGCCGACCGACATAGACATCGTGGCCGGGTCCATGGACGGCACCGGCGACATCAGCGGCACCGTGACCTCCTCGCTGTTCGGGCGCGACGCGAGCGACGTACTGATCCACTGCGGCGACGTCGACTTCCGCTGCTCGACGCGTGGCCCGCGGCCCGAGGTGGGCGAGACGGTCGGCTTGTCCGTGCGCCGCTCGTTCTTCTACGCGCACTAGCCTCCTTCTACGCGCACTCGGCACCCTCGACGCGCACTGGGCGGCACCCTCGACCGCGAATCGATCCGGCTCCAGCACTGTGACTCACCAGACAGGAATATTATTTGCTTAGCGCATGTATGTATATATATGGTTGCAGACAGCAAGTAAATCGAACTCAGCGTTGGAGTACTCATGGCAGTTCAATCCACGACAGCGGAATCGCTCGTCGAAGAGGTCTTCCTCTTCGGGCGCACGCTGAAGCGGGCCGTGACCACCGGAGTCGAGGATTCACCGTTGCCGCAGGCGCTGACCGGAGTTCTGGCCATCCTCGCGACCGAGGGTGAATGCAGACAGACCGACCTCGCCAGCAGGCTCTGCGTCAGCCAGTCCGCCCTCAGCCGGCAGATCGCGGACCTCGTCGACCTCGGCTACATCGATCGGCATCCCGATCCGGACGACAGAAGAGCGTCTCGGGTCTGCGTGTCGGACGACGGCCAGGCTCGACTGAAACAGATTTGGGACAGGCGAGCTCGTCGCCTGGCAGAGATGTTGAGCGAGTGGAGTGAGACCGAGGCACTCGATGCTCTCGATTCCATCCGCAAGCTCAACGACACGTTCACCGAAGACGCCCACGCCCAGCACCAGGACGTGGCCCGCATTGAATTGATTGCGAGATAAGACATGACCGAAACTCCGCCGAATCAGGCAGTCGTCGATCCCGATGCGATGTCGCATCGCCAGATTCTCGAAGCCCTCACCGGTCTGCTGGCCGCGCTGTTCACCGCGCTGCTGAGCACCACCATCGTCTCGACCGCACTCCCGACCATCATCGGTGACCTCCAGGGATCGCAGACCGCGTACGCCTGGGTCATCACCACCGCACTGCTGGCCAACGCCGCGTCGACGCCCATCTGGGGCAAGCTCGCCGACCTGTTCAACAAGAAGGTCCTGGTTCAGAGCTCGATTCTCATCTTCGTCGCAGGCTCGCTGATCGCCGGCTTTGCGCACAACGTTCCGCTGCTGCTCGCCGCACGTGTGGTGCAGGGCATCGGCATGGGTGGTTTGACGGCACTCGTCATCGCCATCATCGGCACCATCGTCTCCCCCCGTGATCGTGGTCGCTACTCGGGTTACACCGGCGCTGTCATGGCCGTGTCGATGTCGGGTGGCCCCATCCTGGGCGGCGTCATCGTGGACAGCCCTCTCGGCTGGCGCTGGTGCTTCTTCGTCTGCGTGCCGCTCGCTGTCATCGCACTCGGCCTGCTGCAGAAGACGCTGCACATCAAGACCGTCCGCAAAGACAACGTCTCCATCGACTGGCTCGGCGCTCTTCTGCTGACTGCAGGCGTTTCCGTTCTCCTCGTGTGGGTTTCGTTCGCCGGCAAGGCGGACTACTACGACTGGATCTCCCGTGAGACCGCATACCTGGTCGGCGGCGGAGTTGCGCTGCTCATCCTGACGGTCATCGTCGAGGCTCGGCACAAGTCGCCGATCATCCCGCTCAAGATCGTCACCGAGCGCACCACCGGCCTCGCCATCGTCGCATCCATCGCCGTCGGCGTCGGCCTCTTCGGAGCCACCACCTTCCTCGGCCAGTACTTCCAGACCGCTCGCGGCTACACCCCCACCGAGGCCGGATTGCTCTCCATCCCACTGGTGTTCGGCATGCTCGTCGCCTCCGTGGGTTCCGGTCAGCTCATCACCAAGTTCGGTAAGTGGAAGCCGTTCATCGTGACCGGTTCCGTTCTGCTGGTCGTCGGATTCCTGCTCCTGGGCACCATCGATCACGCCACCAGCCTGGTCACGGTCGGCATCTTCATCACCATCGTCGGCCTCGGTACCGGCATGCTGATGCAGAATCTTGTTCTCGCAGTGCAGAACACGGTCAGCGTGCAGAACGTCGGTGCAGCATCGTCGACGGTTGCCTTCTTCCGTACCTTCGGCGGCGCGATCGGCGTCTCGGTTCTCGGTTCGCTGCTCGCAACCCGGGTCGCCGAGAAGTCGGCATCCGGCCTGGCTCAGCTCGGCGTGGACAGCTCGGCCAGCGGCGGTGGGTCGCTCGACCTCACCGCTCTGCCCGAACCGATCGTCAATGTCATCCGCACCGCCTACGGTGATGCGACCGGACGAATCTTCATGATCGCCGGCTTCGTAGCCATCGTCACCCTGATCGCAGTGATCTTCATCCCGAATCGCCCACTGCGACAGACGATCGACATTGCCTCCACCCCCGCACAGGGTCCCGTCACCGATCTCGACAAGCCCGAACTCGAGAGCCGCGCCCAGCAGCCCGAGCGTGGGGAGCAGCTCGCCGAGATCCCGTCCTTCGGGGCGACTCAGGATTACGTCGGAGCGGAGTACGGAAACGAGCGTCGCTTCGAGCGTCGCAACGAGGGCCGGCACGAAGCCCAGCCCGGCCAGCGTCCCTTCGACGGTCTGAGCACCGATGCCCGTGATCGACTGCTCGCGCTGCTGTTGCCGCAGCCCGAGGACACGCTGACCGCACTCGACGAGGCCGAGGCCATTCGCGCCGAGGTAATCGAGCTACAGCAGGAGCTCGACGCCAAGATGCTCGACTTCGATGCAGTGTGCGAGCGACTCCGCCGACTCGGACTCAGCGAACAGCAGGTGGCTCGAGTGTTGGGAGACAACCACATTCCCGACAGTCGCAATCACTACGCGAATGCCGGACTGAACGGCCACAGCGTCAACTAGGTCCGACACCCACGAGAGATTCCCCGCACCCCATCAGGAGTGCGGGGAATTTTCGTTCTCTATGCTGACAGAGCAGACCGCCCACCTTTTTCCCGGGAGCACCTTCCATGACACGTCGTCTCCAGTTCACCGCGGCGGTCCTGGCAGCGTCACTTGCCTGTGCATCGTGTGCAACAGAGAAGCAACCGCCGCCTCCGGGCACCCCGGTCGACGGTGCCATCGGAGCAGCACCCGGTCTGGGATGGACACTCTCGCCCTCGAACCTCGACGTGCCGGACGGACAGTTCCGCGATCCCGTGCGAGGCAGCCGGACCGATTCGATGCAATCCGGTTCCATCACCGACGGGTCCACCGTCGTCACCCTCCTCGGCCGTCCGAACGGACGAGAGTACGTGGACGCCAGCCTGGTTGGCCTCGACATAGCCGACGGGGCGGAGCGCTGGCGTGTTCCCGCGGACGATGTCATCGGTTGCGGCGAGGAATTCGTCGACGGACAGATCGTCTGCTATCGCGGCTCGGGTTCCGAAATCCTCACTGTCGACGGTGAATCCGGAGAATCGACGACGCGGGACGCAGCATTCCCGATCACGAATCTGACGACGTCCAGCGGCCACGTCTACACCTCGCATGCGGCGGCCGATGGGGATGACAAGCCGACGGTATCGCGCGGCACTGCGGACGATCTCGACGCGGACTGGTCGGTGCAGTTCGATTCGGCGAACCCGCAGTCGGTCTCCACACTGCACACGGAGAACGGAATCGGACTGTTCGACGACGATCAGGGTCTGTTCGCCTTCGACCTCGACACCGGCGACAACCTCTGGTCCAGAACAGCTCCCGACTGCGCTCGGTCCGGAACCGCCTCGCTCGACGGCAGCGTGCGGGTGACACGGACCGACTGCTCCGACCCCAGCGCAGTCACGGGTTCGGAAGTGGTGAACACCGATGGGTCCGTACTTGCGGCAACAGATTCCGTCACCGTGCAGCAGCCCACGTTCGATGCGCCGTCGGAAGCCGGCCCCGTGCTTCTCGGTACCGGCGGCTACCTGCCGCCGAATCCCGATCCGGTGTGGACCAACGACGATCTGGTCTGGGCTGTTCCGGCAGACATCTCGGGACCCGCCGCAAGGTTCCTGGAAACGAACGGACTCGCCTACGCCGTCGCCGGTTCGGTGGCACTGCTCCGCAACAACGACACGGCCACCGAATCCGGAATCGATCTCGACACCGGCAGCGTTCTGTGGAGTCGCGAGGCCGGGAGATTCGCGGAGGTCGGCGCACTGGACGGCGACGTCGCCACTCTCTTCGGTCCCGAGGTACTTCGAGGCATCGACGTCAGAACCGGAAACACGGTGTGGGACATACCCACGACTGCACTCGACGACGAGGGAATCGATCTGCAGTCGTGGCCGATGTTCGATCGAGTCGGTGCCGACTCGATCGACACCGACTCGATCTACTGCAGGGCCATGAGCATCTCGGTCCTACGAAAGACGTAGAAACTCCCCCGTCATCGACACTGTGGGCCTGTCTACCGGCCCGGGATGTACTTCAGGGCCTTGACGAACGGAGGCATGATCTTCGCCCACAGCTTCGGCGGAAGTCCGCGTGGTCCACCGAGATTGAGCAGACGCGTGGTCGCGATGGTCTGCGATTCCGTGTACTTGAGCAAGCCCTCGGTGCCGTGCCTGCGGCCCATTCCGGACACGCCCATCCCGCCCATCGGCGCGCCGGTGGTTCCCCACGTCGGCGCGTAGCCCTCGTCGACGTTCACGGTGCCCGAATGCAGCCGCGCCGCAATGGCTTCGCCCTGCGCCTTGGTCTTGGCCCACACACTGGCGTTGAGTCCGTACTCGGTGTCGTTGGCCTTCTCGATCGCCTCGTCGACGTCGGCGACGGGGTAGATCGACACCAGTGGCCCGAAGGTCTCCGTCGCCGCGCACTCCATGTCCTCGGTGACATTCGCCAGCAGCGTCGGCTCGTAGAACAGCGGGCCGATGTCCGGACGGGCGTTGCCGCCCGCGACCACGGTCGCACCCTTGACCTTAGCGTCGTCGACGTGTGCCGAGACGGTCTTGATCTGGTCCTCGGAGATGAGGCTGCCCATTTCGATGCCGAACTCGTAGTCGGCTCCCAGAGTCATCTTGCGCACTCGCTCGCCGAATTTCTCGGTGAACTCCGCGGCGATCGACTTCTCGACGTAGATGCGTTCGATCGAGATGCAGAGCTGACCGGAGTTGGAGAAGCAGGCGCGCACGGCCGCGTCGGACACCTCCCGCAGGTTGGCTCCCTTGGCGACGATCATGGCGTTCTTGCCGCCGAGCTCGGCGGAGAACCCGATGAGGCGACGCCCCGCCTGCTCGGCCAGCAGCTGGCCGGTGGCCGTGGAGCCGGTGAACATGACGTACTCGGTGTTCTCGACCAAGGCGGTTCCCACGACCGAACCCGGACCGGGCACCACGGCGAACAGATCGCGCGGCAGACCGGCCTTGTAGAGCAGTTCGACGCACGCGAGAGCGCAGTACGGCGTCTGGCTGTCGGGCTTGAGGACCACTCCGTTGCCCGCCAGCAGCGCCGGGATGGCGTCGGATACCGCGAGGGTCATCGGGTAGTTCCACGGGGAGATGATCCCGACGATGCCCTTCGGCTGGTACCGAATGCGCGTCTTGGTCAGCACCGGCAGCATGCCGGTGACCTTCTTCGGTGACAGCAGCTTCGCGGCGGTGCGCGCGTAGTGCCGCGCGGTCATCGCGATGTCGAGAACTTCCTCGAGGGCCGCGGCTCGAGACTTGCCGGTCTCGGCCTGCGCCATGTCCATCAGCTCGTCGCGGTGGGCAAGTACCAGGTCGCGGTAGCGGTGGAAGATCTCGGCACGTTCGGACACGGGTCGCTTGGCCCATGCGGCCTGAGCTGCACGAGCGCGTGCAATCGCTGCCGTCGCATCGGCCGCGGTACCGACCGGGATGGTCGCCAGCTCCTTACCGGTGAACACCTCGGTGATCGTCTTGGTCGGCCGCGATTCGGCGTCGGGAATGGCGATGAGATCAGCGAGCCGAGAGAAGGTCGCAGTGGACGGAGCAGGCATTTTTGCATCCCTACTGATGAGTAGTGTTTCGAGTAACAGACAACCTACCTGGTCTTCGGCTCAGTTCACAGGGCCGAATTCCCCGAACCCTGTGGCACGATGGGCGGTGGTCTACTCCGACGTCGGGGCGTTCGGAAGCAACAGGGTGGGGAATCCATGCGCAAGGCACTAGTTCTGGCCGGAGCAGCAGCATTGATGCTGTCGTTCACAGGGTCGGCCCAGGCCGATCCACTACAGGACATCCTCTCGCCGCCGAGCGATCCGGCTGCGTATCTCCCCACCTCACTCGGTGATCCATGGTTCGATCCGCCGGCCGGATACGAGAGTCTCCAGCCAGGCACTGTCCTCAACCGACGAGATGTGGCGGTGACGCCCGGGGCGTCCTCGGTGCAGTTGCTGTTTCGCTCGACCGACTCCAAGAACCTGCCCATCGCGGCGACGACGACGGTACTGACTCCCAACGCGCCGTGGACCGGAGGCGGTGACCGGCCCGTCATCGCCTACAACGAGGCAACGGATTCGCTCGGAAACACGTGCGCGCCGTCGTACACCCTCCCGCGGGGCAACAACAAGGAGATCGACCAGGTACGCATCCTGCTCGATCGCGGCTACACCGTGGTCGTCACCGACTATCAAGGCCCCCGGCAGGCCTACTCGGCCGGTCTCGTTTCCGGACACACCGTGCTCGACGGCCTCCGTGCCTCCCGAAGTGCCGGTGTGAGCTCGGATGCGCCGATCGGCATCACCGGCTATTCCGGCGGTGCTATCGCCTCGGGCTGGGCAGCGCAGTTGGCACCCGAGTACGCACCCGAGCTGAACATCGCAGGCGTTGCGTTCGGCGGCCCGCCGACCGACTACAAGATTCTGCAGACCTCGTTGAACGGCCAGATCGGATCGGGCTTGTTCACCGCGGCGACGATCGGACTGTCCCGGGAGTACCCCGAGATGCGGCAGCTCGCCAACGACAACGGCAAGCGACTGGCTCTGGCGCAGAAGGATCAGTGCGTAGATGTGTTGTCGTACACCGGACTGCTGCTGTTGGACCAGCGAAACCTCAGCGTCCCTGGCGTCTTCGAGCATCCGATCACCAGGGCGATCGTCGAGGAGAACCGCATGGGCCAGACGAAGCCGGAGGCACCGGTGTACATCTACCAGGGCCTGCAGGACTTCCTCATTCCCAAGGAAGGTGCCGAGGCCGTGCAGGACCAGTGGTGCGCGGCCGGCGCGTCGGTGCATCTCGAGTTGGTCCCCGGTGACCACACCCTTGCCCAGTCCAACGGTCGTCCCGGCGCATACGATTGGCTCGCGCAGCGCCTCGCCGGCGTGCCGACCTCCGGCTGCGAACGCGTGGTTCGCTAGGAGTGGAGCCTGCGGAACGACCCGGGGAGGACCAGAGGCTTGACCCTCACGCCACGGGAGGCAGCACAGTGTCCTTCGTGAGTGATTCTTCCGCACACAGTTCTGTCGACGTCCGAGCCGGCATGCAGGTCGGCGCGGTCTCGAAGTTGGTGGGTGTCAGCGTCAGAACGCTGCACCACTACGACGAGATCGCGTTGGTGGTGCCGTCGGGGAGAACCCCCAAGGGCTATCGGACGTATTCGTCGGCCGATGTCGAGCGGCTGCATCAGGTACTGACCTACCGCGAACTCGGGTTTCCGCTCGAGGTCATTGCAGCGTTGCTCGACGATCCAGCGGTCGACGCGATGGCGCATCTACGTCGGCAGCGCGACTTGCTGAACGAGCGAATCGATCACTTGCACGCAATGGCTGCGGCCGTGGACAAGATGATGGAGGCGAAGAACATGGGTATGCAACTGACTCCCGAGGAGCAGCGCGAGATATTCGGCGACAACTGGCCCGGTGAGGAGTACGCCGAGGAAGCCGAGCAACGCTGGGGCGAGACCGAGGAGTGGAAGCAGTCGCAGCAGCGGACGGCGTCGTTCACCAAGGACGATTGGAAGGCCGTCAAGGAAGAGACGGACCTACTGGAAGCGGATCTCGCGGCCGCGATGCAGCGCGGTGTGTCGCCGGATTCCGCCGAGGCCGGGGAACTGGCCGAGCGTCATCGGGCATCGATCGAGCGGTACTACGACTGCGGTTACGAGATGCAGGTGAACCTGGCGGAGATGTATATCGCCGACGAGCGATTTGCCAAGCACTACAACGACATCGCCGCCGGATTGGCGCAGTACCTTCGCGACGTCATCGTTGCGAACGCTGTTCGGCAGGGTTGACGCGAGCCATCGCGGACCGCTCGTGTGCGGTCGATCCACCCCAGACGCCATGCTTTTCGTCCGTGTCGAGTGCGTGTTGCAGGCAGCGCACGACCACAGGGCATCGGTTGCACACGAGCTTGGCCTGTCGCTCCAGGCTTCTCAGCGAATATCCCCGAAGCCCCAGGGGCGGGTAGAACATCGAGACCGGCATGGAGCGGCACGCGGCGTTCATCTGCCAATCCCACTGTTCTGAAAATGGTTGCAGTGCTTGTACTTTCATCGTCAACGCCCACTTCCTTCGGATCAGAGATTCAGTAGTCGACGGGCATTGTCGGATGTGGCCGCGCGCCAGTCGGCGAGGCCACCGTTCGCGGCACCGGCGTCGAGGGATCGCAGTTGCTCCTGTACGCCGGTGATCGGCGTGAAGCAGTAGTCGCTGCCGTACACCAGGCGATCAGGTCCGACGGTGGACAACAGCGCGGGCAGCTGCCGCGGGACCGGCGTACCGGCGAGGTCGAACCACAAGCGCTGCAGTACATCCGGCGTCGTCGGCGTCCCCAGACCGACTTGCGTTCGGAAGAAGTCGACCCGATCCGCCAGTAGCGGCAGTACCCCGCCGCCGTGCGTGAACACCCAACGGATGTTCGGGAATCGGTCGACCACGCCCAACAGAATCAGGTCGACGACGGTTCGTGCTGTGTCGAAGAGGAATTCGATCATCGGAGCCGGACGCCCGAGAGCCACCGCCGCAGAATTCGGCGGCGAGGTGGGATGCACGAACACCACTGCCGATCGCGCATCCAACGCGGCGAGCAGTGGTGTCAGCAACGCGTTGCCCAGGTACATGCCGCCCGCATTCGACATCACCGTCACGCCGTCGGCACCGAGCTGATCGAGCGCCCGAATAGCCTCGACCGTCGCGTCGACGACATTCGGAAGGGGCAGCGACGCAAAGAATCCGAGACGCGACTGCCCCTCGACAACGCCGGCACCGAAGTCGTTGACGCGTCGGGCCAGATCGGCAGCCTTGCCGTCGTCGCCGAAATGCACTCCGGGCGACGAGACGGACAGAATCGCGCTGTCGATGCCGCAGCCGTCCATCATCTGTAGGTGTTCGCCCACCGACCAGCTCGGCCACTTCGGCATGCCGTCGGGAAATGCGATGCCCGACGCGAGGGCTTCCCTGAGATAGAAGTCCGGAACCATGTGCGAATGGACGTCGATCACCCCGCCGATGCCTGGAGCGGGCGACGCCGATGCCGATGCCGACGTCATCGCCGACAGGGCGGCACCGGAGATCGACGCGGCACCGAGCGCTCCGAGCAGGGTTCTGCGATCGATCACAGTCGAAGTCCTTCAGTCGGCATCCGTAACTGACGCTATCGTCACATATGAGATAAACTGCAGTCAACGGTGACTTGTACCAACTCTCGTGGGACTAGCATTGCGCGATGACGACCGAACGTACGACGCCCACCCCGCTGCAGTTTCTGGGCTATTCGTTCGGACGAACCCTGCCCGAGTCGATGCAGGATTGGGTTCGTAAGGATCTCGTGGGCAACGGTGCCCAGGTCCGCTACATTGCCCGTTTCATCGTGCCGATCATTCCGCTACTGCTGTTGTTCCTGCTGATTCCGGGTCCGCTGTGGATGTCGCTCGCAATGATGTCGTTGTTGTTCATCCCGCTGGTGTACTTCTCGATTGCGCTGATGAACGTCTACCGGCGGCATCGCCTGCTGATCCACGGCCTGGACCCGCAATTGATCAACGCCAAAGCTCAGAGCCGCGTCGACCGCACTCGCGACGACTACGAACGGCGTCACGGCCGCGGGTGACGAGCGAGCGATAGTCTGTGCCGCATGACTTCACCTGTGGAATTCAAGGCAACAGCTGATCTGGCCGACGAGATCGGTCCCGATATCCGCAGCTGCGACACCCAGTTCACCCAGTTCGGCAAGCACACCGAGTTCGCGGGACCGATCACCACCATCCGCTGCTTCCAGGACAATCTTCTGGTCAAGCAAACGCTCAGCGAGCCCGGCAACGGTGGCGTCCTGGTGGTCGACGGCGATGCCAGTGTGCACACCGCGCTCGTGGGCGACATCATCGCCGGCCGCGGTGTCAGCAACGGTTGGGCGGGCGTCATCGTCAATGGTGCGGTGCGCGACTCCGCGATACTGCGCACACTCGACATCGGCGTCAAAGCGCTGGGAACCAACCCGCGCAAGAGCACGCAGACCGGCTCGGGTGAGAAGAACGTACCGGTCAGCTTCGGCGGCGTGACATTCAACCCGGGCGAGATCGTCTACAGCGACCACGACGGCGTCGTCGCGGTCTAGCCACGAACGGCGGCAGGCTGTGATGCCTGCCGCCGTCGGCTCCTACTTCACGAACGCGAGTAGCGCGTCGTTCACTTCCTGGAAGTGCGTCCACAGCAGTCCGTGTGGTGCGCCCTCGACCTCGACGTACGTGGCCTCGGGGAACGCCTCGTGGAACGGACGTCCCGTCGAATCGATCGGCAGAATGTTGTCCGCGGTTCCGTGCAGGATCAGCGTGGGCTTGCCGGATTCACGAACCTTCGCAACATCCGCGCGGAAGTCCTCGAGCCAGGTGGGTACGACGGCGTAGGCCGCAACCGGTGCGCTGGCTGCGGCGGTGGCGAAGTTCGCCCGCACCGTGGCCTCGCTGATGCGGCTGCCGAGGTTCTCGTCGAGGTTGTAGAAATCCTTGTAGAAGTTCTCGAACCAGGCGAAGCGATCTACGCGAGCAGCGGACTCGATACCGTCGAACACCGACTGCGGAACGCCGGTGGGGTTGTCGTCGGTCTGGAGCAGGAACGGCTCGAGGGATGCGAGAAACGCGAACTTGGCGACACGATCGGTGCCGTACTTCGCGGCGTACCGAGCCAATTCGCCTGTGCCCATGGAGAACCCGACCAAGATGGCGTCGGTGAGATCGAGCTCGGTCAGCACCTTGTCCAGGTCTGCAGCGAAGGTGTCGTAGTCGTATCCGACGGTCGGCTTGCTCGACTGGCCGAATCCACGACGGTCGTAGGTGATGACGCGATATCCGGCGTCGAGCAAGGCGCGCGACTGCCGTTCCCAGGAGTTGCCGTCGAGCGGGTAGCCGTGGATGAGCACGACGGGTTGGCCGGTTCCGTGATCCTCGTAGTAGACCTCGACGGGGGTGGAGTTCTCGGTTCCGACGTTGATGTACGCCATGATCCTGCCTTCCTGTGTCCTGGACATCGAGCGGGAGAACGGTCGTTCTCTCCACATGTGGACTACTGTAGAGAACGTTGGTTCTCTCGGCAAGGGGTAAGCGATGACCAGTACGGAAATCGGACGGGCACAGGTGGTGAACGCCGCGGACGAATTGTTCTACGCGCGGGGCATCCAGGCAGTGGGTATGGACGAATTGCGCGCCAAGGCCGGCATCTCCCTCAAGAGGCTGTACACGCTTTTTCCCTCGAAAACCGCCATCGTCGCCGAGGTTCTTCGTGGTCGTACCCAGCAGTGGAACGACGGCATCCAGGCCGAAGCCGCCGCATACAAGTCGGCCAGAGAAAAACTGCTGTCGACCTTCGACTTCCTGGACCACTGGTTTCGCCAGGACAACTTTCGCGGGTGCGCCTTCATCAACTCGTTCGGCGAACTCGGTGCCACCATGCCCGAAGTCGCCGACGCCGCGCATCAGCACAAGAAGAGTTTCATCGAGTACGTCACCGCACTGGCCGTCGAAGCCGGATGCGAGCCGACGGTAGGACTGCAGATCGCCTTGCTCGCCGAAGGTGCGCAAACCACTGCGGCCATCACCGAACTGGCCGAATCTGCCACTGCAGCAAAGACTGCGGCCGAGATCCTGTTGAATTCGAGCGCACGGCGATGAGCTCGACGTTCGGCTCGGCCGTCCCCATTCTGCGCATCTTCGACGACGTCGAGGCGCGTGCGTTCTATCTGGACTATCTGGGCTTTTCGGTCGAATGGGAGCATCGATTCGAGCCGGATCTGCCGCTGTACATTCGCATTTCACGCGGAGAGTGCATCCTGGATCTGTCCCAGCACTACGGCGACGGCACACCGGGAACGTCGGTCTGGATACCTATTGCAGATGTCGTGTCCTTCAATGCCGAACTGCTGCAGCAGAACCATCCGCGCAGCCGACCCGGAATCGACCGCGATGCGCCGGGTGGCCCGACCATGACAGTCATAGACCCGTTCTCGAATCATCTCAACTTCTGCCAAGTACATCACTGACATTTGACACTGAAATTCCCGGTCGGACGTCGATAGCGTCGAGGACATGAGCAAGCTACGAATCCTCGCCGCCCTCACCGTCTCGACATCCCTGCTGGTCAGTGGATGCTCATCATCCGATGAGCCGTCGGCCGTCGAAGCCACCACCACGACGCCCTCGAGCGGGAGTATCAGAACCGACGACGTGCAGGCTGCGCTGGACGCGCTGGTCGACGCCGGATCCGTCGCCGCTGTTGCGCAGGTACGCGACGGCGAAAGCACGTGGTCGGGGGCGGCCGGTCTGGTCGAGCGCGATGGCACCGAACCCGCGTCCGCCGACGATCCGGTCCGGATTGCCAGCGTCACCAAGGCGATGGTTGCTGCCGTGGTGCTGCAGCTCGTGGACGAAGGCAAGCTGCAACTCGATCAGCCGGTCGACGAGCTGCTGCCCGGCCTACTTCCCAAGCCCGTGACCGTTCGCCAGCTGCTCGACCACACCAGTGGGATACCCGATTACCTGGTGGGGTTCGATTCTGCTGAGCAAATCGCTGCGCGCGCAAACGATGCAGTCACCGACGACGAACTGATCGCACAGGCGTTGGCTATGCCGTGGACAAGTGAACCCGGTCAGGGGTTCAGCTACTCGAACACCAATTACGTGCTGCTGGGAAAGATCGTTGCGGATCTCGATGGACAGTCGGTCGGACAGTCGTTGCAGGACAGGATCTTCGATCCGCTGGACATGACCGCCACCACCTACCCCACCGATGCCGTCATCGCTGACGATGCCCTGCACGGTTACACACTCGAGAACGGAACCTACACGGATGTCACCGATTACGACGCCAGCATCTGGTCTTCGGGTGCCGCTGTGGTCTCCACCGTGGCCGATATGAACACGTTCTTCCGTGGCTTGTTCGACGGCACCCTGCTCCCGCAGAACCTGATCGACGAGATGCAGGTGGTCAGCCCCTCCGGCTACGGCCTCGGATTGCTCCTCGGCGGTGACGCATGCAATCCAGGGTCGGGCGAACTGGTGTTCGGCAACCGCGGCAACGGTTTCGGATACCGCACCTTCCAGTTCTCCAGCCCCGACGGAGGCCGTCAGGTATCGCTGGCCTGGACCACGGCCGCGCCGAATCCCGCCACCGACCCACTCGAGCAGCCGGCCACCGAGGCCCTGATCGCCGGACTCGCGTCGACCTGCCCAGCGTAGCTAGAGGGTGGTCACCCAACCATGCACGTCGTCGCTGGTGAGCGCAGCCTGGTGACGCTTACGCAGAGTGAGCGTCACCGGACCCAACTCCTTGGTTCCTATTGCGCGACCGTCGATTTCGTACACCGGGGCCACTCCGGCCGAGGTGCCGCAGACGAACACCTCGTCGGCGATGTACAGCTCGGTGAGGTCGACGGTGCGTTCCTGAACCGTCAGCCCTTCTTCGCGCGCCAAGGTCAGGAGCGTTCGACGGTTGATGCCGTCGAGAATGTCGCTGGTGACGTCGGGGGTGACCAGCACGCCGTTCCGGACCAGGAAGATGTTCGCGGCACTCAGCTCGCAGACATGGCCGTTGATGTCGAGGAAGATGCAGTCGTCGAAACCGCTGTCGATCGCATCCTGCTTCGCCAGAAAGGAATTGACGTAGGCACCGTTCACCTTGGCGCGCGACGGGATGGCGTTGTCCGGGATACGCCGCCACACACTGGTCTTCAGGCGCATCCCGTTCTGCGGCACAATGGGATTGGCGTCGTACAGAAAGATGGACACCGTGGTGTGCAGCCCCCGCACCCGAGTTCCGGGGATCGATTCGTCCACATGGACGGTAGCCCGAACGTAGACCTCGTTCGTCGGAGCATTGGCAGCGACCACGTCGCGCGTCACCTGTACGAATCGCTCGAACGTCCACTGCGAGGAAAACGTGTCGATGCCGATGATCTTGCAGGACTCGACGAGTCGTCGGTAGTGATCGAGCAACCGGAAGGCGGTGCGCCGATCACCGTCCACCTGCACGGGGAACACCGTGTAGACACTGAGCCCGTACAGGACGGCCGAGGTTGCGACCCCGAGCGTCGCCTCCTGCGCGTCCATCAAACTATCGCCGAAATACACCTTCGAGTGCGGAAGAGCCATGCGGCGATGCTAGTCGCCCGGTGAGTCCGAGCGACAACGCTTTTACTTCTCTATGGTCGAGTACATGAGCGAACGCACAGTACCGACCCGAACTCTCTGGAACGACGGCCCCGAGGTGGGTGCCATCGGCTTGGGCTGCATGGGAATGACCTGGGCATACAAGGCCGACGACCAGACGGAGTCCCCCGATCGCGTCATAGGTCACGCCTTGGACCTGGGTGTGAATTTCATCGATACTGCCGATGTGTACGGCCCGTTCACCAACGAGGAGGTCGTCGGCAAGGCCATCGGCAGCCGACGAGACGAGGTGGTCCTTGCAACCAAGGGCGGTCTCGTTTCCCACGTCGGCGACGCCGGAGAGCCGGTCATTTCGGGCCCCAACGGCAAGCCCGAACACCTCCGTTCGGCGATCGACGATTCGCTGCGCCGCCTCGGCGTCGACCACATCGATCTGTACTACCTGCACCGTCCCGATCCAGAGGTGGACGTCGAAGACAGCATCGGCGCGATGGCCGAGGCCGTGCAGGCCGGAAAGGTTCGTGCACTCGGTGTCTCGGAGTTCACCGTCGAGCAGCTCGACCGAGCCCAGCAGGTGCATCCGATTTCTGCAGTGCAGTCGGAACTGTCCCTGTGGACTCGCGATCACCTCGCTACGTCGCTGAAGTGGACGCAGGACAACGGTGCGGGATTTGTGCCGTTCTCACCGCTGGGCCGCGGCTTCCTGACCGGCAACTTTCGCGGAACAGCGCCCGCTGCAGACGATTTCCGAGCTCGGCTGCCACGCTTCAGCCAGGAAAACCTCGACGCGAATCTGGTGATTGTCGACGCCATCGCAGCCGTCGCCGACGAGCTGGGTGCGACACCGGCGCAGGTGGCCTTGGCCTGGGTTTTGGCGCAGGGCGAGCACGTGGTGCCGATTCCGGGTACCCGTCGCACCTCGCGTCTGGACGAGAATGCGGGCGCGGCTTCGCTGGCGTTGAGCGCGGAGCACCTCGCCACACTCGATGCTCTGCCGGCACCCGCTGGTGGTCGCTATTGAGGTAGTTCGCGTCCACCCTGCCGCCGATCCGGGCCTCGCCGAGCAGATCCTCGCGGTACAGAGGAGTTCTTATGCAGTCGAAGCGAGGCTGATCGGCGACGACCGAATCCCTTTGCTGCACGAGTCTGTGGACGATCTGTGTGCTGCACAGGTCCACTGGCTCGTCGCGCGTGATCACGACGAAATCCTCGGTGCCGCAGCGTGGTCCGGGTCCGAGATCGACCGTCTGGTGGTGGTGCCACACGCACATCGCCAGGGCATCGGACGCAAGCTGGTCACGGGCATCCTGGATTCGATTGTGGGACAACGTATACAGGTGGCTACCGGGCGGGACAACGCGCCTGCTCGCCGCATGTACGAATCCCTCGGCTTCGCGCACACAGAAAATCAGCAGGTCCTGCCGGGGTTGTGGCTGGCCCGTTACGAACTCGTTCGCTGATCGATATCGGAGTTACGTGGGCGGGCGACGAACCAAATCAGCGCGCCGGTGGGATTGCTGCGGTGCAGGATTCCCCGTCCCGTGAACTCGAATAGCCAGCCTATGGACCTCACTCAACACTAGGCTGCGGCAATGACCGCCTGGATCGAAGTTCTCACGGCCATGACCACTGACTCGAACACACCGATGCTGGGCACTATCGAGGAGATCCACGAAGCAGGAAGTCCCGAATCCTTTCGTCAAGGATGCGCCTACAGCGGCACGCCTCCCGTTCTGATCGCGCCCGAAGACAGTTGTCGGGTATGGCGATACGGGAGAAAGACCCGCGTCGAGCGTCTCGACGGTAGTCCGATCTTCATCAGCGATGGTGTTCGTGCCTGGGACTTCACAGGCTCGGTCGACCGGCCCCGCGTCGGCCCACCCGGTCGCGTGATCTACCTGGGTCCCAGCCAATTCTTGTTGCAGCAACGCAGTACCGCCGAGTGGACCGGAAACGAATTCGCGCAACCGATCGGCACGGTGGAGACAGTCGAGTTCGCCGGGCGTGATTGTTGGACTGTGCAATTGGCACCTCCCGACGGGAAACCGTATCCGCTGCGCATCTGGGTCGACGTCGAATCCGGTTTCATCTTGGGTGACCGCATCGACGAGGCCGGGATCGGTTCGCAGTTCGTCGACGTGACGATCGGCGAGCCGATCGACGATGCAGTATTCGTCTGGGATGGTCCCGCATACACAACAAAGGAGTACCAAGAACGTCTCGAAGAGGAGTACCGAGAGCGGCAACGAGAGCAGGCCAGGTGGTTCACCGAGAATGTCGCGTCGACACCGGTGATCGTGCGTGCACCTCTCGATTTCACTCCGGGAAATGTGCACATCAACAAGGTCGGCGACGGAAGTTTCGACTCGAACAATCGCCGGACGCTCCTAGGTCGGCGGCGCCGTAGCGAGGACGGTTGGCTTCCGAAATGGGGTGTGTCGCATTTTGTCTGGTCGACGGCCGAATGGGATTGGGCGGCAGGGGCAATGGACGTCGAACTCGACGATGCCGCCATTGTCGAACTACAGCACTTCCTGCATCCCGACGAGACCGTGGACCGCCTCCGCAGGATCGGCCGCCCTGACAGGCGTTCGTGAGCGATGGAGGGTAGTTGCCGTCGCAGGGGCACCATAACAAAGGGTAGCCTATCCCAATGCCATCTCGAATTATGTCGTCCACAACGCTCGACCGCCGTGGGTTCTTTCTGGCTGCCGGGGCGGTTGCGCTCGCTACCGCCTGCTCGCCTCGGAGCCAGGACGCGGCGGCCGCGACTTCGCAGACAGTGCGGATGACGGGCGACGGATTCGATGTCAGCGTTCCCACACGCCCCACCCGGGTCATTGTGATGGAGGGGCGGGGAGATCTCGAATTCGCTTTGCTTGCTGGATATCCCATCATTGCCACCGGCAACACCTCCCAGCCCGGCGCGCGTCCCGCGGGACAGTTCGAGGGACTGCTCGACGCGCAGACCCAGGTCATCGGTGGACCCGACGGTCCGACGGCAGAGGAGATCGCTGCGCTGTCGCCTGACCTGATCGTGATGCGTGCCAACGGATGGCGACTCGACTGGTACGGAAACGACCAGCTCACCAAGATCGCGCCGGTCCTTCCCGTCGAAGTCAACGAACCAAATTTCGAGCAGTACACCGTCGACCAGTTCTCGGCCATCGGTCTACTCGACACTGTGCAGCCGCGTCTGGACGAGTACCACCGGACCATCGACGACGCGGCCGCGGTCACGAACGGTCGCAGAATCGCCCTCATCACCAGCGAACCGGTTGCCAAGGGATACGTCATCGTGTGGACCAACTACCTCGGCAATGCGGTGGCCAGGGACCTGGGATTCACTGTGCTGCAGAATAATCCCGAGGACGAGGAGGGAAACTATCGCCTGTCGATCGAGAATCTGAACCAGATCGCGAACGCGGAGTTCATCTTCCACCAGACCACCAATCCAACCCAGATCGACGGAATCGCCGCCTGGCAGAACCTCCCCGCCGTCGCCGCGGGTCGCAGTGCGGTACTGGACCCACAGCTGAACAACGGATTGGTCATCACCGCAACCAGTTTCGCGAACAGGCTGGTCGAGGTGGTCGAGAACGCGGGCTGAGCTACCGTATGGGACATGGTCTCTGCCGGTGGCGCGATTGCCTTGGCCCTGTTCGGCATGGCGCTCGTGTCGATCGTCCGTAACACCATCACCGGCTGGCTCATAAAGCTGGCATGGGTAGCGGTGGCACTGATCCTGCCCATCCTCGGCCCGATCCTGTGGTTCACAGTCGGGAAGCGCTATCCCTACGGACCGAGCGGCGGCAACCGATGACAATTCAATATCCAGTCGCATTGCGCAGGTCGATATTCACCAGATGGCTCATCTGATCGCGTAGCCACTCGATCGTCTGGCGATCAGGCGCGGGCGCGTGGGCCAACAGCGTCCAGCGCAGACGAGTTTTCGGAGTCAGGTCGAACTGCAATAGGACGTCGGGGTGCAGAACAGCGGAGTTCGATTCGGTGGACGCCCGCAGGGTGGCCAGGTCCTACGTGCGCCGATGGTCCGTCCCTGGGCAACGGAGAAGGCCCGCACCCGGTGTCGGGGTACGGGCCTTGTCGGTTCTGCGGGCTGTGAGCCTGTGTCAGGGCTGTTCGGCCGGTGGTGTGGCGGGGTGCCCTTCGGCAGCGTCGCGGATCCACTGGGGTACCTCGAGGCCGTCTCGTTCGTACAACGCGACTGATGCCCGTGCTGCGGCCCGCGCTACCTGTGGTCGGGCGGCGGTAATGCGCTTCTCGGTGGTGGTCATCGGGGGTCCTCCTGCTCGTTCTGCTTGTCAGTGTCCTCGGTTTGTGCCGGTGACGCCAGTGCTCGCCATAACGCCCGAGTCGCGACAGCACGCAGCACGTCTCGTTCGGTTCTGGTGATGAGCGGCGAGTCGGTCACCGGTGTGTAGATGTCCCAGCCAAGGGCGGCTTCGGCCTCGTTCTCGCTGGTGGTGCGTTCGAGGCACCAGGTGATCCGCTGCCAGGCTTGAGCGCGTTTGTCGGCCAATCTGCGTTGGCGGACGGTCAGGGCGACGCCGACGACGGCGAGGACTCCGACGATCAGGGTGACCCATGCTTGTGCGGGCATCAGGGGCATTCCTTTCAGGTGGTCGGTGGTGCCCGGGTGCCGTCAGGCATCGGGACAAGTGGTTGCCGGCGTGAAGTTCCGCGGACGATGCCGCCTTCGATGTAGGTGAATCCGTCTCCACCGCCGTCGCGGAGCGGCCGCCATGTAACGACCACAGACAGAGCTGTGCCGTGGTGCTGGTGTGGGTCGTCATGCGGGTTGTCGTGGTTCCTCGTCGCCGATGTCGTCGTGCTGTTCGGGCGGGTACAGCACTTCCTCGGGATGGTGTGCGTGATTGATCAGCCCGCGGCGCTTGGGGTCCATTCCCGATGGTGGGTGCCAGAGGGTGCGGCCCGGATAGCGATGTCCTGCTCCGGTTTTGGTGGTCGCCCATTTTCCTGGTCCGGTACCGACGAGGGCGTGGTGCATGTCGCAGCCGAAGGTGAGGGCGTCGATGTCGGTGGGCCCGCCCTCGACCCAATCGTCGATGTGATGGGACTGGCACCAGGTCGCCGGGCGGGTGCAGGAGGGGAAGCTGCAGCCGCGGTCTCGGGCGATGAGCACGATGCGTTGGTCGGCGGAGGCGATGCGTTTGGATCGTCCGAGGTAGAGGGCTCTGCCGTGGTCGTCGAAGATGGTGAGGTAGTGGCGGGCGTGGGAGGCCATGCGGATCGCGTCGCGGATCGAGACGCGGGATCCGGTGCCGGTCATGGCGTAGCCGCAGCCCGATTCGAGGTCTTTCAAGCTCATGGTGACGATGGCGGTGACGGGTAGGCCGCGGTGTGTGCCGAGGGTGCCGGAGGCGAGTGTGTGCCGGAGTGCCATTTTCAGGGCGTCGTGTCGGCGTTCGTTCTGGGTGCGTCGATCCCGAGCGGCCGCAGCGTCGCGTGCAGCAGTGTGGGTGTCGGTATCGGTATCGGTATCGGGTCCGTCGGTGTCGTCGTCGATATCGGCTGCGTCGGTTGTGTCGCCTGGTTCGGCACTGCCGTTGCCTGCAGCTGTGTCGTGGGGTGCTGTGGCGTCGGGTGCTGTGCCGCAACCACAGTCGGCACCGTCACTGCAGTGGTCACCGTCACCGCAATCGTCGCGCTCGTCATCGCCGCAGTCGTCGTCACCGTCGTAGTCCGTCTCATCCCACAGGCCCGCGTCGTTGGACCCCGCATCGCAGGACCCCGCATCGCTGGCACCTGCTTCGTGGGTGGTCGGCTCGGGCTTCGGCGCTGTGGCACTGCCGTTCTCGCCGTCTTCGTCGTCGTGGACGACCGATGTCGGGTCGGCAGGATTGTTGACCCCCGGTTTCGCAGCTTTGCAGAACAGGGCCTCGAGGTAGGCCCGCAGTTCGGAATCGACGCAGAACTTCCCGTCCGACATCCCGTCGGCGCCCTGCTCACCGAGGTAGAAGAACGCATCCCGACGCTTCTTCGGCTTGGGCTTGCCGTTCTCGTCCTCGTCCTCGTCCTCGTCGTAGTCACCGTCGGGGCTGAGGATCGAATCCAAATGAGCCACCAACGGCGCGAAATCATCTGGACGCCGGGTGCAGGCGTAGCCCACCAACTGCTGTTCGGCGAGATCACGGGTCTGCAGATCGACACTGGCCGGCAGATGCTTGAAGAATTCGCGGATCATCTGCACATGTTTGGCATCGAGCAACCCCGCCCGCAGCGCGGCCGCGGTATGCGGCAGCAGGGGCGGCAGAACCTCACCGGACAGTGCGGTGCGATCCCCCAACTCCGCAGCCAGACGCACCCGCGCTCCGGCGGCGCGTGGGGTGATGCGCAGCATCCATGCCACCGAGCACGGCACCGACCCCGGATACACATCGAGGCCGCGCTGATCGATCAGCTCGTTGAGCCAGGTGTACGAATACGCCGGCAGCGACCGCGACACAGTTTCCATGCGTTGGATCACCGCACGCCGGTCGGCGTTCGTCCACGACACCGACCCCTGCCCGGCCAACTCCGCCACCGCGGACTCGACCCGGTCGATCAGCGCCGACAGTGCGGGATCGGACACGACAGGGGGAGGCGGCACCGTCTCGATGCCGTCCACCCCTGATCCGCCGTCCCCCGAAAGCATGAACAGAATCTATCGCGACCCACCGACAGACTTTCGAACACGCGTTCCCAACTGACTCTTACCACCGCGAGTAGTCCGATCCACCGGGTTGGTCGGTAGCGTCGTGGCAACGCATCAGATCGCGCCCAGGATCAGAAAGCTCGGTATCGACAGGGAGGGCACACCATGACCGTGCGACCGTCCGACGACGCAACTGCCGCCGATTGGCTCGTCCGCGCTGACCGCGATTGGTGGGATCTTGTCACCAGGGGCCCACTGGGGTACGAGAGCTACGCGCGGCTACGGTTCATCCCAGATCCGACACACCCGACTCAACGCGAGGGCGAGGCTGACGTTCCGTACGACGAGCGCTCGGAGACAGACCGATTGGCGATAGTCGTCGCGACACTGGCGAGGCACACGACGACGCCACTGGACTGCTACTTCTGTGTGTGGGAGGGATGGGGCGGTCCAACGGTTCGGGGTGCCGCACGAATCAACCTTCCCGAACGGGGAGCGTTCCTGTTCCGAGGACCTGCCCTGGACCTGCTGAACTGGGAGCAGGCCCTTGATACCCCGGGTTCCGAGAGTCTGCCGATTCCCTCGTTCGTCTGGCCCGCCGACCGCGCCTGGTGCATCGCCAACGACGTCGACCCCCACTTCGCCACCATCGGTGCCAGTTCGGCGGCGATCGAGGACGTTCTCGCCGACCGTCGAGTCGACACGGTCGTCGACGACCCTGCCAGCCCACAACCCTGGTACAGCCATTGAATACCGACGGCACCGAATGGTCGAACACCGATCTGCAACAGGATGTCTCGGAAACAAGGTGGGTGAACGACAGCCTGAAGATCGTGCCCCACACCATGGTGGGCTCGCTGGTCCCCACGATGTTCGACGCCTATGCCCGCGTCCAGCACCCGCTGCGCAACTCCGAACACGTTGCACGCTGGCATGTTCAGCTGGCAGCCATCATCGAGGTATTCGCTCGAAGCACGAATACACCGAACGAATGCTGGTTCGCCATCTGGGAGGGCAACACCGCACTCGACGACATTCGCGATTGCGCACCGACCGCAGACATCGCCGGCTACAACTATTTTCTGATGAAGGGATCGGTCTCACGCGCAGCGGACACCCTCGGTGGGTTGTCGCCCAATCTGTGGTGGCCCGCCGACCACGCGTGGTGCGTGGCCCAACACTTCGACTTCCCCTGTGCGTATCTCGGAGGCAGCGAAGATACGGTCGCCGACATTCTGGCGCTCACCGAGCTCGAATCCTCGCCAGTCCGCGTCGACCAGATCATCACTGCGAACTACGACGAGCGAAACGACTGAGTCGCCTCGACCCCTGACCCAACGGTCTCGACAACCGATGCCTTCCATCGAACCCCGAATCCCGCAGGTACTGAATCCCGTTGGTGGTACTCCAGCACACCGCTGTACGTCACACTGAACGCGCCAGGGTGGCGAGTCGGGATCAACTGCCGGCGTTGCACGAGCAGACCCGTCCGATCCAGGACGCGGAGGCTGCCCCGCGGTTTCGTGCGAAAGTCCAACCACAGGTATCTATCCCACACCAGGCAACCGTGCAGAATCACATCACCGACCAGGCCACCATCAGCCATCATCAGCCATCATCGTGGTAAATCCGTCGCCGAGGTGTGCTATCCACTCCGTTCTGCCATCGATATCCACAGCCTCGACCCGAGCCGGCACGTCAGAACACACCTCTTCGGGGAGGTCTATCCGCTCAGACGAAAACCAGCGCGTGGTCGGTACGAACACTGCACCGACGGCAGGCTCGTCGGGCCACGGTTCCATGTCTTCGAGCATCCACAGTTGCGACATATCGAGCCAAGTCGATCAGAACTGTGCCCGGGGAGCCCCCATTCCCGGATCGATTTGGAACGGACCGCTGGCCGAGGGCGCTATCGGGAAATCGAAGATCGCAGTGGGGATGTACACCGTGGCACAGGAATTCGGGATATCCACCACCCCGGACAGGCGTCCTTCGATCGGGGCCGAGCCCAGTAGCAGGTACGCCTGCTCGGGGCTGTAGCCGAACTTGGTGAGGTAGTCGATCGCGTGCATACACGCGTTTTGGTACGAGAGGTCGGAGTCCAGATACTTCTGCTCCCCGTCGACGGTCACCGAAATGCCGGAGAAGGCAATCCATTCCGAGTACTGCGGTGCGGTGTTGCCCGGCATGAAGATCGCGTTTTCGCTCACCCCGTAGGTCTCCATGCCACCCTTGATCAGGTCGACGTGCAGGTCCATGAAGCCGCCCATTTCGATGGCTCCGCAGAACGTGATCTCGCCGTCTCCCTGTGAGAAGTGCAAGTCTCCGAACGACAACTTCGCCCCCGGCACGAACACCGGATAGAAGACGCGAGTGCCCTTGGTGAGGTTCTTGATGTCCTGATTTCCGCCGTTCTCACGCGGCGGTGCCGTACGCGCGGCTTCACCTGCTACGCGGGAGAATTCGTCACCGCTGAGTGAACCGAGGATCGCACCGTCCAGTTCCGGTGCGAGAGCAAGAGGTGGAACACGCTGGGGATCCGTCGCAATCAAGGCACCTTCCCGGGCGTTCCACTTGGCCAACAGTGCAGCCGACGGCGCGGTACCCATCAGACCGGGGTGGGTGATTCCGGTGTACTTCACGTGCGGGACGTGGCGAGACGTGGTGGTCTGACCGGAAAAGTCCCAGATCGCCTTGTACGCATCGGGGAATCGATCGGTGAGGAACCCGCCCCCGTTCTGCTTGGCGAAAATTCCCGTGTAACCCCAGCCCTGCCCGGCCAACGGACCCGAATCCTCCTGCGGGATCGGACCGACGTCGAGAATATCGACGATCAACAGATCACCGGGCTCCGCACCTTCGATGTGGAACGGCCCGGACAGCGTGTGCACGTTGTTGAGCGGCGCATTCAGGATGTCCTCGGCCGAATCGTCGTTGCGGATGGCCCCGTCGAACCATTCGCGGCAATGCGCTCTGAAAGATGTGCCGGGTTTGACCGTCACCGCCGCCGGGATATCAGGGTGCCATCGGTTGTGGCCGACGATCTCCTGTTCGGTGAAACTCTTGGTCGAGTCGAGCGGAAACAGCAGTTCGGGCACGAGGCACCTCCGGTTGCGCGGAATTCTCCCGTCCTGATCATTGCACCGATGTGGCCCTCCCGGTCGGTTCTGGCACGTAAATCTTGTATGACGTTGTGCCGTAACACTGCTGATCGCGCTACTCTCGAATGCGTGCCCACCTACAGCTTCCGCTGCGCACAGCGTTGCACTGCCGTCGAGCAGCGATTCTCGATGGCCGATGTGCCCTCCGAGATCCCCTGCCCCGAATGTGGCGAGGCCGCCGCACGGACGATTTCCTCGCCTGCCCTCGGCCGAGGAAACAGCGCTGCGATGAAGGCGCACGACGCCTCACGCGCCACTGCCGATTCACCGAAAGTGGTCTCCTCCATCCCCCCGCAGGGCCGGACCGCTACTCGAACCACATCGAACCCGCTCCATCGCCGCCTGCCCCGCCCCTGACAGCCGCGTTTCCCTTCCGGGCCGACGGGGAAGTCCGATGGCATGCCCGAACTGCCCCCTCCCCCGTCCATCGCCGACGGCGCCGCCACCGACGACGTCGTCGCCTGGGTTGCCGAGCATCTGGGCGATCTGACGCGCGAGGGGCCGAACGAGATAAGCCCAGGTGGCATTCGTGGTGGGCAGTCGGCCGCCGACGTCGCGCTGGCTGGGCTGGACATCACCGGCTACGCCCGCGACAGGAGCACCGTTCTTCCGGTGAATCGCCGCGGCGCAAGCCGCATGTCGCCGTACATTCGCCACGGACTGCTGACGCTACGAGAAGTCTGGGACGCGGTATCCGACGCTCCCCCACGCGACCGTTCCCGGTACCGCGACGAGCTCATGTGGCAGGAGTACGCCCGCCACCTCTACGCACGAGTCGGCACCGATCTGGGGCGTTCGTTACGGCGCGAGCAACTGCGGCCGCAGGGCTGGACGGCGCAACCCTGGGCCGAAGAGATGAACTGCATGTCCTCGGTAGTGGGTGAATTGCACGACGACGGTTGGCTGGTCAACCAAACTCGCATGTGGCTGGCCTCCCAGTGGGCGGTCCGCGCCGGAGCGACGTGGCGGGACGGTGAGGACGAGATGTTCGCCCACCTACTCGACGGCTCCCGCGCTGCCAACCGCCTCGGCTGGCAGTGGACCGTCGGCACCGGAAGTGGAAAGGTGTACGGCTTCAGTCGATGGCAGGTGAACAAGCGTGCACCGTCGCTCTGTCGTAACTGCGCTTTGAAAGATGCCTGCCCCATCGAGAATTGGCCCGACGACGATCTCGGACCAACGGTCGACGGACCCGATCTCAACAAGGGACCGGTACCCGCAGGTCCGGCTCACGTGGAAGGTGCTGGTGCAGAACAGGTCTGGCTGACGGCCGAATCGCTCGGAACCGCCGACCCCGCCATGGCTGCGAATCCCGAGCGCCCTGCCGTCTTCGTGTTCGACGAACCACTGCTGCGAAAGCTGAGACTGTCCGGCAAGCGGTTGGTCTTCCTCGCCGAGACGCTCGGCGAGATCGCGTCGACCCGCCCGTTGGAGGTACGCCGTGGCCGAGTCTCCGACGAGCTTTCCGGACGGTCTCTGGCCGCCACCTGGGCACCCGTTCCCGGCTTCTCCCGCATCGCCGACGCCATCGCCCCGGTCGAGTTGCATCCGTGGCCGTGGCTGACGCGTCCCACCACATCCTCGGTCCGTTCGTTCAGTGCGTGGCGCCGCAGCCACTGAGCCGGCTAACGCCGCTCGACCGAGATCTGACCTTCCTCACTGGTGATCGAGACTGATCTGGGCGAACCCGGATCGTCGACGACGTCGGTCTCGACGTCCCCTTTCTCCGACGACGCGTCCACGTTGTAGAATTCGGCCGCCGGAAGCTGGATCGTGCTGTCCCCCATCGTGTTCTGCACGAGCACTGAATCCGGTGGAACTCGCGAGTCCAGAACGACCTGACCGAATGTCGTGTCGACCTCGATCGCAGACACAGCCGTATCGGTGATGTCCACATCACCGAATCGCGTGGTCACATCCAGGGTTCCTGCGACTCCACGAGCGATCACCGCCCCGGACGTGGTCGTCACCGACGTCTGCGCATCCACGTTCGACAGAACGACATCGCCCGCCATCCCGTTGATATCGAGCACCGACCCCGCGGGAATCCGAAGCTCGACATCGACGTCGCAGCTGCCCCGATCTCGGTTCGAGCATTCCACCGCGATCTTCGATCCGTCGTCACTGATATCGACCGTCGGGATATCTCCCCGGTAGGAACCGTCGGCCTGCACATGCAACTCGGAATCAGGGCTCGTCGATACGGTCACATGGGCAAACCTCGTCGTGAATGCGAGGTTGTTCCCGGACACGGCGTGGTCTTCTGCGTAGTCGAAAGACTGCATTTTCGGCAGACTGAAGCCGTACGCGATCGCTGCCGTCGTAGCTGCACCTGCAGTACCGACGACGACTACGGCAACCCCTACTGCAACGGTGTTGCGCCACAACGCTTTCTTCATCGAATAGCTCCCAGGTATCGTAGAACGGCCATGACGCGGCGATGGTCAGCGCTGTCTCCGAGCAGACCGAGCTTGGCGAAGATGTTTCCGATGTGCTTCTCGACAGCTGCCTGACCGACAACCAGCGCAGCCGCGATGCCGGCGTTGGACTTACCTTCCGCCATGGCCGTCAACACTTCTCGTTCCCTCGGCGTCAACGAATCGAGTGGATCCGATCGCGGTGCGCGAGCAAGAATCTGCTGCACCACCTCGGGATCGATGACCGTGCCGCCGTCGGCAACGGTCCGCACGGCATCGGCGAAGTCGTCCACATCGGCGACCCGGTCTTTCAACAGGTAGCCGACGCCATCGGTACTCTGCCGGATCAGCTCGGCTGCATACCGTTCCTCCACGTACTGCGAGAGCACGAGAACACCTAGGGCGGGCCATCGTTGGCGAATGACCAACGCCGCGCGCAGACCCTCGTCCAGAAAGGTGGGCGGCATGCGCACATCGATCACGCACACGTCGGGGAGCGGGTCGGCAGCGGACATCGACGCGAGTAGCTCCGACGCGTCGGCCACCTTGCCGATCACGTCGGCTCCACTGTCGATCAGCAATCGAGCGACACCCTCTCGCAACAGAACCGAATCGTCGGCGATGATCACTCGCATGGGATGGTCACCTCCAGACTTGTCGGACCGCCGGTCGGTGAGCTGACCGACAAAGTGCCGTCGATTCCGCTGAGCCGGTCCGCGAGACCGGCCAAGCCTCCGTTCGGAGCGATATGTGCACCGCCACAACCGTCGTCGACAACCTTCACGTGCACGGCGGACTCACTCCTCGTGACGTCGACTCGAACGCGGCCGGCGTTCGCGTGTTTACTGACGTTGGTCAGGGCCTCCGAGACGACGAAATAGACCGTCGCTTCGGCGGTGGCGTCCGGGCGTTGCGGTCCGGACAGAGCCGGGTCCACCTCGATCGTCACCGGCACCGAACACAGGGCCGCGACGGACGACAGCGCCGCATCGAGTCCTCGGTCGGTCAGGATCGGCGGATGCAGGCCACGCGTGAGAGTTCGGATCTCACCGATCGCATTCTTGGCTTCCCGGTGCGCGTCGTCCAGCAGTTCCTTCAGCACCGGATCGTCGTCCGCCGACACTCGCGACTTCGCCTGCCCCAGCGACATAGCCACCGAGACCAGGCGCTGTTGGGCCCCGTCGTGCAGGTCGCGTTCGATGCGGCGGCGCTCGGCATCTGCGGCGTCGACGACCCGTGCCCGACTCACCGTCAGCTCGTCCACCCTTCTACTCGATTCGGACTGTCCGAGAAGCGCAGTGGCACTCCACCAGTCGAGTCTCGCCAAGCCGGTCACCAGCAAGGGCAACCCTGCGACGAAAGTGGCCAGAGAAGCGACGCCGACCAGTGCGACGAGGGGGTAGCCCACCCGATCCCCGATCTCGAGCTGATTACCGACCGGATTCGTCACGATCCACGCGAACGGTGCCGCAGCGAGAACGGGCAGAACCAGAAAGAGTGCGGGCAGCAGGAACACGAGGACCGCCGAAGCGGGAATGCGAACAAGCCAGTAACACAACGACTTCCACAGCCCGACGTCGCGGACGCACCAGACGAGCTTGCGCCAGCTGGTGGGATAGACGGTCACCGCAGGTCCCTCGATGGTTATACCGCTGGTGAAACCGATTCCGGCTCGAGCGGCGATATCCATCCATCGAAGCACCACAATCGTCAGCACGAAAACCAGCACTCCGCTCAGCGCAAACGGGAGTGCGCAGACAGCGAGAATCAGCAGACCCAGGACCATCCAGCCGCCGAGGCCGGCCAGCGTCGACGCCAGTAGCGAACCCAGTGCCAGCCACCAGTGGGGAGATATCCAGGCCCTGAGCGGATTCAGGGGAATCGGAAGTGCCTCATTCATGCGGATCAGCCTAAGGCGGCGCTCGCCGACTTGTCCCCACTGTGAACCCGCGGCTCATGGTAGGGCGCGCACTACCATCGATCGGTGGGACGACCGTGGTGTTTCCCTTTCCACGGACGAGAATATTCGACGGGTATGAACCTCAACCTATTCGACGTCGATCGCCTCTCGGCCGTGCCGGTCTGGGTCGTCCTCGCAGGTGTCGTAGTGCTACTGGCCTTCGAATCCGGCTCTCTGCTCGGTCTTTTCACGCCCGGGAACAGTGTGCCGATCACACTGGGAGTACTGACGTCGATCGGCGTCGTACCGTGGTTACCCGCTGTCTTCACTGCGGCGGTGGCGTCGAGCATGGGAGCACAGTACGCAGTGTGGCGCAGTCGCCGCAGTGCGACGATTCTCGGGTCGGGCCGGATCGAGTCCGCGTTGCCGCGCACGCTGACACGGGTGGTCCTCGGAGTGACTGCGTCAGCGCAATCACGACCACGCACGGTGGCGGCCGCAGGACACCTCGTCGGTGGCCTCCGCACCATCGCCCCTCGACTCGTCGCTGCGACCACCCTGCGGCGGCGGGAATACGCGGTGATCAGTCTTGTCGCGGCCGGGGTCTGGGCCACCGCGTTGGTCAGTGTCGGCGCATGGCTGGGCGACCACACTGCCATCCGGACCGCGCTGGGATACGCCTGGATTCCGGCTGTCACCGTCGTGGCTCTCACCCAGCTCAGGCGTCGAACACGCTGGTCTTCTCCCGAACTTGTCGGAGCCCGGTGATATCAAGGATGTAGAAGAAACGACAGAAGGGAATTCGCGTGTCCACCAGCTTCGATACTTGCCACGGCACACTCGTGATCCACGCGGTCGGCGGTGCGGAGTGCACGGAGCCGGACTGCGTGGACCTCGAGTACGTCCGCCACTTCCTGGTGCTCGAGTGCGAGGAGATCACCGGCGGTTGCCAGTGCACGGCGCTGGTGGAGCTCGCTCAGGCGTCCTGACGCCGGGTCACCGGCTGCTGAAGCTCGGTAACCCAGTTTTCTTGCGGCTGCGGCTCCGACACCAGGTAGAACTCCCGGCAGACACCGGAGAGTTCGTAGCCGTTGGTCTCGATCCACGCCATGAACTGCTCCCACGTTTCACCGATCGTCGCCATCGACCCGTGGTGCACGGTCGTCGCAGCCAGATCGACCGGAGGCAGTTCCCGGACCTCGTATCCCTCACCGGCCACGACTTCAGGCCCGACCTCGAACGCCGCGTGCACCGTGATGCCCGTGCCCTCTCCATCGTCGACGGCCTCGTACATGGCGATCGATGAAGGCCCGAACTTCACGCCGTGCTCGGCGAGCGTCTGGGCGAGTCGGGCATACATCGGGCCGATCACCGGCCCGATGTTCTGCGGTCCGAAACCGCCGGCAGTCTCGGTGACGGCAGCAATACGAGTGGTCGGCAACGACTTGGTGTCCACGGTGATCATCGAAATCCCTTCGGTGTGGGAGAGCCGCGCATCGATTCGACGCAGGCGAGCGGCGTCGAGATCGAGTCGACGAGCGACATCAGTGCGCTTGGCGGCGAGCATTTCTCGCAACCGATCGCCGTCGACTCGGCCGTGCACGATCTGCGCCACCTCGTCGAGCCTGAACCCGAGGTCCTTGAACATGAGAATGCGTCCCAGGACCTCGAACTGTGAACCGTCGTACGAGCGATAGCCCGTGAACGGATCCACCCGTGCAGGCGTCAACAACCCGATCTCGTCGTAATGCCGAAGCATGCGAACCGAGACCCGGCCGATCGATGCGAACTCTCCAATGCTGAACATGACCCTTCGAGACTCCCGTCTCACACTGTGTGAGGGTCAAGTGTCGCGCGCCGAGCGCTCTCGATCCAGCCCCAACAGCTGCCGATCGAGACTCAACGCGCGACGCTGATCCGATATCTGACAGTTGCTCCCTGGCGATCGAGCAGCTCACCACCTGCCCGTTCGATTGTCGCGATCGACGCACTGTTGTCGACCTCGCACACCGCAGTGATGTCCGAGAGCCCCTTTTCTGCGGCGACTTTCAGCATGCCGACGAGTGCTCGCGTGGCAACTCCGCGGCCACGGTCGGACGGTCGCACCCCATAGCCGAGATGACCCAGCCGCCCCACTCGTCGCGCGCATCCCGCCACGCCGCGGCGAGATCAGCGGAGGGAACGACAAGGTCCACCGGCAGACGGTAGCACCGGTTTCAGGAAATCCCCGTCGGATAGTGCAGCGCCAATCCCGTCTCTCCGACCCCGAGTTCGAGGATCGCCCATTGACGTGGGTCGAGCGCCAGAAGGCCATGGTTGGACACGATCAACGAGGTTCCTCGGAACGCAACCGACGCCGGAGTCGAGTAGGGAATCGAGCGGGTCACGCGATCCACCAGGGTCGGTAGCTCGGCCACCATCACCCCGTTGTTCGGGTCGACCACCTGGATCGAATTGATGAACGGGTTCGAGATCGGCAGATAGATTCGACCGCTCGTTCCGATGGCCAGACCGTCACCCTGCGCGACGACCGCCACCGTCTCCAACACACCCGGCCTACCGTCGGCCATCACGGGAAGTCGATGGACAACACCGCGACCGAACGATTCGACTCGCGGGATCAGGGACGTCGTCACCACGAAATTCAGTCGTCCCGATGCGTCGAACTGCATACCGTTGACACTGTAGATCGATGCGAAATCGGCATTCTGATACCAGATCTCGGCTGCCCCACCACCCGCAGGCACCTTCCAGATAGTGGCCTGGTTCAGGTCGCTGACGTACATGGTTCCGTCGGGGGCGAAGGTGGCCCAGTTGGGCCAGGCGGGCCGGTCGATGGGCGACGGTTCGCAGGGCACACCTGCGGCCCCAGTGCATGACGGCAGATTCGCGAATGTCGCGTAAACCGATTGCGTTCCGGTCGCGGGATCGATCCGCACTGCCCGGGCACCCGAGTAGTCGAGGGCGTACACCCGGCCGTCCCCGTCGAGAGTGATCCCGTTGACGCCGTGCTCGGCAGGTTCGTGATCCATCAGGGTGTAGGTAGCGAGCAGTCGGCCGTCCGAATCCCAATGCCACACGTCAGCAGACGAATTCGGTCGATTCGAACCCGACCACAGGCTGCCGTCCACGGGGTCGACTGCCATTCCCTCGGGCTGCCCCGGCAGCGGAACCACAGCGATGTCTCTGGTCTGCCCGTATCCGAGGGGCTCGGGCGTACGGACCGGTTCGGTCACTGCCTCGGGCACGCCGACGATGCAGATCGCAAGCGCCGAAAGCACGACCGTCCAGGTTCGGCGCAGATTCATCGGGGCGCGATGGCACCGAGGAAGGACGTGGTCCAGATTGCCGAATTGGCTGATCCCGCTGCGTCGTTCGAAGGAACCAGGCCGTTCAGCGTCACCTGTCCGCCGGTCAGGCCGCGGCCGAACTGCGGTGGCAGAGTGAAGCCACAGGACTGGTGCACGGTATCCGCTCCGACAGCCAGATCGGTCCGACGGCACTGCCCGGTCGATGTTGCCGTGAGTGCGGGTGTGACGCCGAAGCTCGTGATACTGAGCAACGCGCCGAAGTCCGGAGACGACGGATTCTGGTAGCAGATCGACGCGGTAGCGGCGACGTCCGTGGAGGGCTCGGTCGACGCAGCACCGGTGGCCGGATCGACCGAGACGGAGTGGATCTCCGTAGTGCGCACTCCACCCGGGCACGCAGGGGTAGAACCGGTCGAGACCGAGTTCACCTCGCGGCCGACGCTGTACTTCACCGAACCCGTCGGCTGCGGAATACCTGGAACGGGCTCTGCCACTGGGGCCGTACCCTCGCCCAGGGTGTACAGAGTCCACAGCGACCCGGTTCGACCGTCCGGCAGGCGAAGCGGATTGGCGACCGAGTTGCTGGTCGCGACCCCGTCGGTGACCCCGGACTCGTTGGGCTGCACTCGCAGAACACAATCGACGGCAGCGCGCCCTGGCGATCCAATCATGAACTCGAGCCCGCAGGGACCGTTCATCGTCAATCTGCCCAGGCCCGGAGCGGTCAGCACCCCCCACTGGTCCAGAAATGCCTGGCCGTCAACGGTCGGGCCGTCGCACACGTAGATCGGTCCGACGTTCTGGGCGGTGGGGTCGAGCAGGAAACCCGTCGACGGATCGTTGGTGAAGGTGTACATCCGCGCGTCGAGCCGCTCGACCACGGTCAGCGAGCGCGGGGATCCGAAGTAGTCGTTGCACGCGGCATTGTCTGCTTCGGCAGGGCGCTGCCCACTGTCGACAGTGCGATAGACACTGAAGCTGCCGGGTCCGTTCTCGATCGAGCCGAGGATCGTGGCGGGGGCCGGAGCCGGGCCGGGCGCAGCGTTCGCCGACATCGTCGGACACAGGGCCACGATTGCCGCCGTCACTACCGCAACCTGTACTCCACGACTCTTCACGTCATATCCCCCGGACAAATTCGGACCCGGCTTTGTGCCCGGTCTACGTCGACCCCAGCGGAGACGGTAGCGCAACAGACGTTGAGAAACCAGCCCAGTGATGCCCAACCGACATGATCGCGGGGCACTCCCCCAGAACTGCCGAACCGACCGACCAGATGCTGGTAATCGAAACTTTGACGACCCTGGGAAAAGAATGTTTCAGCAGCTATCGTTCGTGCCTGTAGGCCTCCCTCGACCCCAGAAGGGCACGACATGATGAGACGTTGGCTCGCGTATTCCACTGCAGCACTGGCGATGTCCGCATCAGTGGCAATACTTCCGGCGGGTGCGGCCTCCGCTGCACCATGTTCGGACGTCGATGTCTCCTTCGCCCGCGGAACCGGCGAGCTCCCTGGACTCGGCATCACCGGCACACCCTTCGTCGACGGCCTGAAATCTCAGCTGTCGGATCGCTCGGTGAGCACGTACGCCGTCAACTACGCCGCGGACTTCACCCAGGCGAGTGCAGGACCCGGATCCCGCGACCTCGTCGCACACCTGAATTCCGTCGCGGCATCGTGCCCTTCGACGACATTCGTGATCGGCGGATACTCGCAGGGAGCAACCGTCGTGACCAATGCTCTCGGACTCCGCACCCCCAGCAGCGTCACCGGTGCCGTCATCCCCGCCGCCATAGCGTCCCGGGTCGAGGCAGTCGTGGTGTTCGGCAACCCGTTCGGCCTCTTCGGACAGAAGATCGAAACATCCAGCAGCACATACGGTTCACGTGCGACGAGCTTCTGCAATTTCGGCGATCCGGTATGTCAGATCGGCGGGTTCAACGCCTTCGCGCACCTTCAGTACGGTACGAACGGGTCCACCACGCGAGGCGCACAGTTCGCCGCCACTCTGGTTCGTTCCTGATTTCTGCTCAGGGGCGCAGATTCAATCCCGTCTTCGTCGAGAAGTAGTGCACCGTCTCGGCGCGCGGGGCGATACGAATGACATCGCCCTGCGACGGGGTCGCGATATCGGGGATGCGCGCGATGATCTGCGCCCCGACAGTGCCGAGATTCGACGCATCCTCGACGGTGCGGCCGTAGATGTAGGCATCTGCACCGAGCTCCTCGACGACGTCGACAACGATGTCGGTACCGGAATCGGACAGCGTCCACGCTTCGGGGCGCACGCCCATCGTCACGCGGCTGCCGTCGATGCGGTCGGCAATCGCGCGCTCGATCGGCACCTCGAGCGATCCTAGTTTCGCCGCGCCGGCGACTACGTCCACCTCGAACAGGTTCATTGCAGGCGAGCCGATGAAGCCTGCAACGAAGGCATTGACCGGTCGCTCGTACAGCTCCTTGGGGCTGGCGCACTGTTGCAGCACACCGGCTTTCATGATCGCAACGCGATCGCCCATGGTCATCGCCTCGACCTGATCGTGGGTGACGTACACCGTGGTGGTGCCGAGCCTGCGCTGCAGCAAGGAGATCTGCGTACGGGTCTGGACACGAAGCTTGGCGTCGAGGTTGGACAGCGGCTCGTCCATGAGGAACACCTGCGGATTCCGCACGATCGCACGGCCCATCGCAACGCGCTGCCGCTGACCACCGGAGAGCGCCTTGGGTTTACGGTTGAGGTAATTGGTCAGGTCCAGAATCTTCGCCGCCTCCTCGACGCGTCGGCCCACCTCTGCCTTGTCCATACCGGCGATCTGCAACGCGAAGCCCATGTTCTTCGCGACGGTCATGTGCGGGTACAGCGCATAGTTCTGGAACACCATCGCGATGTCGCGTTCCTTGGGCGCCAGGGAGGTGACGTCGCGGTCGCCGATCTTGATGGCGCCGTAGTCGACGTCCTCGAGACCGGCGAGCATCCGCAGCGAGGTGGACTTTCCGCAGCCGGACGGGCCGACGAGCACCAGGAACTCGCCGTCCTCGATGGCGAGGTCCAACGACTCGACCGCTGCGACGTCCGATCCCGGGTAGAGCTTGGTGGCTCCTTCGTACGTGACCTGTGCCATGGGAGTGCTCCTTTGTAGAGGTTAGAAGAATCGATGTGCGGAGCCGGCGGGCTCGGCGCGGAGAAATAGGGGTTGTGGCAATCCGGCTCGTGCTGCGCTGGAATCGATCTCGACCACCACGGCGTCGACGATGTCCGACGGCACCAAGGCAATGGCCGATCCTCCGAAGCCTCCGCCGGTCATGCGAGCCCCGTGCGCACCTGCGCGAAGCGCTGCGTCCACAACACTGTCCAGTTCCGGAGAGCTGACCTCGTAATCGTCTCGCAACGACACGTGCGAGGCCGTCATCAACTCACCGAGTTCGGGGCCTGCTGCACCGCGGTCGAGTAACTCGGCCGCCTGCTCCACTCGATCGATCTCGCTGATGACGTGGCGAACTCGGGACACCAGAGTGTCGTCGACGAGGCGCGAGACGGTCTGTTCGAGATCGAGGCCGCGCAGCGTTGTGACGCCCAATTCGGCGTACGCGGTATCGAGCGCCTTCCGACGCGCTCCGTACTGACCGTCGACCAACCGATGCGGGGCGTTGGTGTCGATCACCAGCAGACTGGTTCCCGACGCATCGAGATCGAGGGGGATCTGACGCGTCGACCCGTCGAGGCAATCGAGCAACAGCGCGTGTCCGGGCTCAGCCGACATCGCAATGTTCTGATCCATGCCGCCCGTCGACGCACCGGCAATCTCGTTCTCTGCTCGAATGCTGGCCTCGATCAGTACGTTTCGATCGACCTGCAGATCGAACAGCTCGCTGAGCGCCAGGGCGAACGAGCACTCGAGGGCTGCGGAACTCGACAGGCCCGAACCCACCGGTACCGAGGAATGAACAGCCACGTCGACTCCGCCGACTCCATGCTCCCGAAGTGCCCAGGCCACGCCGGCCACGTACGCCGACCAGCCTGCGGGTGCACCCGGACCGATCTCCGCAAGCTCACCCGTCCACGACTCGTCTGTGTGTGTCGATACGGCGCGCATGACCGTGTCCTCGCGGCGACGTACCGCGACCGCCGTGGCGTACGGCAACGCGAACGGCAACACCAGTCCGCCTGCGTAATCGATGTGCTCCCCGATCAGGTTGACGCGGCCCGGTGCGATCCAGACGCCCTCGGGTTCACCGCCGAACGCGCTGCGAAACAGCGCTGCGGCGCCGTCGGCGAGGTCTTCCTGGGCGACGACATCGAGCCACTTCATTCGAGTACATCGCGAAGTCGATCGGCGATCCGTTCCGGCGTGGTGTCGTTGACCCACGCACCCATCGCCGATTCGGATCCGGCCAAGAACTTCATCCGCCCCGGTGAGCGCATCATCGAAAACAGTTGCAGGTGAAGCCGACCCAGTTCGCGGTCGGCTCCCACGGGTGCCTGGTGCCACGCCGAGATGTACGGCACCTCGTCGACGCCCTCGAAGAATGCATCGACTCCGCGCAGCAGATTTCGGTACACCCCGGCAAGTTCGTCACGCTCTGCGTCGTTCAACTCGGCGAGGTCCGCCACATCGCGGCGGGGGGCCAGATGGACCTCGACCGGCCACCGTGACGCCGCCGGGACGTAGGCAACCCAGTGTTCGGCGTCGACGACGATGCGACGACCCGAACGCAGCTCGGCCGCAAGGACATCGGCCAGCAGTACTCGTCCGGTGCTCTCGAAGTGTGTGCGAGACTGCCGCATCAGTGCGTCGGTCCGGGGCGGGAGGTAGGGGTAGGCGTAAATCTGACCGTGCGGATGCGTCAGCGTGACGCCGATTTCCTTGCCGCGGTTCTCGAAGCAGAAGACCTGCTGCACTCCAGGTATCGCCGAGAGCGCGGCGGTGCGATCGGCCCAGACGTCGATGATGGTGCGGACCCGAGAGAGCTCCAAAGACACGAAAGAAGCGTCGGGATCACTGGCGAAGCAGATCACCTCGCAGCGGCCCGTCCCGGGCGCGAGTTGCCACAGCGCCTCACCATCCACCTCGGTCGGAAGTGTTTGTTGTGCAGCAGTTTCGGACAGTGACGGGAACCGGTTCTCGAACACCACCACGTCGTAATCTGCCGCCGGAATCTCCGTCGCCGGCCGGTCCGGTCGGCTCGGTGCCAACGGCGATGCGTCGGCCGGCGGCAGAAACGTCCGGTCCATCCGTTGGGCGGCGATGACGATCCATTCGCCGGTGAGAACGTCGAATCGCATCTGCGACTGCGACATCGACGGCGAGAGAGCCCGCGTATCGACCAGGTCGCGGGTGGCACCACCGGAGACGTACGGCTCGGTGTCGTCGTAGTAGATCAGTTCTCGGCCGTCGGCCAGAGTCGTCGACGTCTTGCGCAATGCGTGCGTCGTGGCGTCATGCGCGGTCATCGAGTACTCGTTCCTCGTTCGTGTCGACAGGTTCTCCGGCGATCACCACGTCGTCGACCACCTCGGCCAACGCGTCCTGGACACCGGGATCGAGTCCGGCATCGGTGACGAACACGTCGACCCGAGAGAGCGGGATGGTGTTGGCAAGCGCACGCACACCCCACTTGGTGTGGTCGGCCAGCACGATGACGCGTCGGGACGACGCCACCAGTGCCTGATTGGTCTGCGCCTCCATGAGATTGGGGCAGGTGAGCCCCGATTCGATATCCACCCCATGCGTTCCGAGGAACAGCATGTCCAGGTGGATGCTCTGCAATGCGCTGACCGTGAGCGGCCCGACCAGCGCATAGGACGGTGTGCGTTGCCCACCGGTGAGCAATACGTTCTGATCCGTCCGACCACCGGTGTGGAAGACCTCGGCAACAGGAAGAGAATTGGTCACGACGGTGATGTCCGGGACGTCGAGCAGTTCCTCGGCCAGCGCGTGCGTCGTAGTGCCGCCGGAGATTCCGATGGATGTCCCCGGCCGCACGAAACGTGCAGCTGCTTTCGCAATAGCGGCCTTGGCGTCACGATCGAGTTCGGACTTGGCGGAGAACCCCGGCTCGAACACACTCGCCGATCGCGGCAGCGTGACGCCGCCGTGCACTCGCTCGACCAGACCGCGGGCGACGAGTTCGTTGATGTCGCGTCGAATGGTCATGTCCGACACCGACAGCGCAGCACCCAGATCGGCGACCTTGACTGCGCCCGAGGCCGTCACCTGGTCGAGGATCTTCTGCTGACGCTGATGGGCGAGCATCAGCGGGTCTCGGCGATCACTGCACTACCGCCTGCAGCCACGATCAGCTCACCGTCGACGTGCGCTCCGCTGACCAGGTCCATACCTGTGGCCGGCACGCTGACCTTGTCGGTTCCGTGGTTGAGTACGAAGAGCCAGGACTGCTCCCCTGACGATCGTCGTACGATCTCCACATCGGATCCGAGGTCGCGCCGGAGGTCGATACCTGCTGCAGCGCAGAGCTGGTCGGCCAGCGCGTCCCAGCCCGCCGCATCGGGAACGGTGGCCGCGTACCAGGCGGCACCGTGGCCGACGGTGCGCCTGGTCAGCGCCGGGACTCCACGCAGATGACCCTGCGTGTGCCGTGCCAGTACATCGACGTCCTCGGACGCGGTGAGGTATTCGCTCCAGATCTCGCCGAGGGTTTCGTCGTCGAGAGTCAGGGTCTCGTTGTCCGCGAGCGGAAAGAACTCCTCGACTCGGACGCCGAGCAGCTCGCGGAAAGCACCCGGGTAGCCGCCGAGTCGTACGTGATCGTCCTCGTCGGCGATTCCCGAGAACGCAGTGACGAGCACCTGCGCACCTGCTTCTGCGGCGCCGGCTATCCGCGCGGCGGTCTCGTCGCTGCACAGGTAGAGAGCGGGGACGACGATAACGTCGTAACCGTTCAGGTCCGTCGACGACGGGACGACGTCGCAGGTCACGCCTGCTGAGGTGAATCCACGATGTGCGCGTCGAGCAATCTCCATGGGCTGCATCGCCATCGAAGGATGGCCCTCCTGCTCGCACGCCCACTGCGAGGCCCAGTCGAAGAGCACGGCAACCCGAGCATCGACCGTGCTGCCGGCCACCGGGGCCATGCGACGCAGAGCTGCGCCGAGCTCGACGACCTCGCGCCAGCGAGCGGAGTCCTCACCTGCGTGCGGAACCAGAGCCGAATGGAACTTCTCTGCACCTGCTTTGGAGGCGCGGAACTGGAAGTAGGCGATGCCGTCTGCGCCGCGAGCCATGTGCGCCAGCGAGTTACGCATCATCTCGCCGGGAACCTTGGCGCGGTTGATGTGCTGCCAGTTGACGGCACTGGTGGAGTGCTCCATCAACAACCAGGGCCGACGGCCGGCCACGCCGCGGGTGAGATCGGCCGAGAACGACAGCTTGTGATGTGCTGCACCGTCCCCTGTTTCGGGTCCGACGAGGTAATGGTCGGTGGAGACGATGTCCTGCTCGGGGGCCCACGACGCGTAGTCCATGTTGCCGGCAAGCGCGGGGCCCTGGCCCATACCCACCATGAAGTTCGTGGTGACCGGCACTTCCGGTGTGATCCGGTTCAGCACGGCCTTCTCGGCGCGGTACTGCTCGAGCAGTGCGTCGGAACAAAAGCGTCGCCAGTCGAGCTGGTGGGTGGGGTTGCCGAACGTGGTGCTCACCGAGGGAGGAACGATCTCGTCCCAGTCGCTGTACCGCTGGCTCCAGAAGTCGGTGCCCCAGGCGGTATTGAGCGTCTCGAGGTCGATGTACCTGGCGCTGAGCCATTCCCGGAACGCGTGGGCACTGTCGTCGGAGTAGCAGAGAGCGTTGTGGCAGCCGAGTTCGTTGGAGACATGCCACATCGCCAGTGCAGGGTGCTCACCGTAGCGTTGCGCCATCTTCTCGACCAGCGTGAGTGAATGTTCCCGGTAGACAGCGGAACTGGGGCTCCACGTCTGACGACTTCCGATGGCGTACCGGTAACCGCGCTCGTCGACCGGACGCATCTGCGGGTAGGCCGTGGCCAACCAGGGCGGCGGCGACGCGGTGGCCGTGGCCAGGTCGACTCGAATCTCGCCCTTGTGCATCAGGTCCATGACTCGATCGAGCCATTCGAAGTCCCACGTCGCGGCAGTCGGCTGGAGGCGCGCCCAGGAGAAGACTCCGACGGTGACGAAGTCGACGCCGGCCTCGTGCATCAGCTCGACGTCGCGACGCCATACGTCCTCGGGCCACTGCTCGGGGTTGTAATCGCCCCCGAAAGAAATTCCCTGGGTCGGCCAGGTGCTGCGTCGCGCTGTGTCCATGCTCACAATATGAACCAGCAGCTTTCAGATGTCAACATGAATGAACATTTTCATACTTACCCAGGTAAACGAGCTACCGAGAGCTTGACAGACGTCATCTGGCCGTGCTTCTGTAACCTGCATCACCCCGAACGGTCATCAACTGCATCGGCTTGCACCGTGCAGATGTTCATTTCTGATCGTTATCGATATTTCCCGGCGAAGGACTCTCATGAACCCACACGAGTGGCCGCGTACATGGCAGCCGTCTCGGCGCGACTTCCTCAGGTCAGCGCTCGTTGCCGCGGGCGCTGTGACCGCCGGTGGCGTGCTGTCGTCGTGCTCGAGCAGTCTCGATCCCAACACGGTCACGCTCGGCTCACGGCTGTCGGACAAGAACTCCAAGGTCGGAGTCGAGGACTTCGTTGCCATGTATCGGCAGCAGACCGGTGGCGACATCCGCGTCAACACCGTCGATTCGACGTCGTTCCAGGAGAACGTCAACAACTATCTCCAAGGCACGCCCGACGACGTGTTCACCTGGATGGGCGGCTACCGCATGAAGTACTTCGCAGACAAGGGTCTGGTGGAGGACATCTCGAATGTGTGGGCGACCAACGGCGGCGGATACAGCGACAGCTTCAAGGAGAACTCGACCGGATCCGACGGCAACCAATATCTGATCCCGTTCTTCTACTACCCCTGGGCGGTGTTCTACCGGCCGAGCCTGTGGGCCGAGCGCGGATACGAACCACCCAAGACCTACGACCAGTGGGTCGCGCTGAACAAGCAGATGCAGGCCGACAACATCACCCCGATCGGCTTCGGCGCCCGCGACGGCTGGCCACCGATGGGGACGTTCGACTACCTGAACCTGCGCCTCAACGGCGTCGACTTCCACCGCACCCTGTTGGCCGGTGAGGTCAGCTGGACCGACAATCGCGTCCGCACGGTCTTCGACACCTGGCGCGAGATCCTGCCGTTCCACCAGCCGCAGCCGTTGGGCCGCAAAATCGCCGATGCGCAGACGGCGTTGCTGAACAAGAGCGTCGGGTCCCTGGTCGCCGGCATGTTCGTCGCACAGAGCTTCCCCGCCGGGGCCGAACGCGACGACCTCGATTTCTTCCCTTTCCCCGAACTCGACTCCGCCATCGGCAGTTCCGCGGTCGAGGCACCGATGGACGGTTTCATGATGCGCGCCGATCCGCGCAACCGTCCCGCTGCCGAGAAGCTGCTGACCTTCCTCACCGGGCCCGAACCTGCCGTCGCTTATGCGAAGCAGGATCCGCAGGCCATCCCCGCACACCGCGACGCCGACCTGTCGGAATTCCCTGCACTGGTGCGCAAATCGGCGGAACTCGTGCAGAACGCCGGCGACATCACGCAGTTCTTCGACCGCGACACGCGACCCGACTTCGCGTCCATCGTCATGATCCCGGCTCTGCAGCAGTTCATCGGCAACCCGAACGACGTCGACGGATTGGTCCGCAGCATCGAGCGACAGAAGTCGGCGGTGTTCGGAACATGATCGTGCGCAGTGTGATTCGGCCCCCATCATTCACCGACTTCGAGATCAGGTAATGCCATGACCGCACCCGAACGGGTCAAGTCGCCGAAGATCCGGCGCAGTGTTCGCGAGAAGTGGACCATCGCACTGATGCTCGGCGTGCCCGCGATGATCGTCATCGGCCTCGTCTGGATTCCCACCGTGTTCACGGTGATCCTCTCGTTCGCACGATGGGACGGAATCGGCGGTACCTCGAGTATCGAGTGGATCGGTCCTCAGAACTACGTCGACGCGGTGCAGGCGTATCCGCCGTTCCAGCAAGCACTGCAGAACAACGTGCTGTGGCTCGTCTTCCTATTCCTCGTCCCCACCGTCATCGGCATCCTGCTCGCGATTCTGCTGGACAAGAACCTCAAGGGATCTCGGCTGTACCAGAGCATCTTCTACATCCCCGTCGTGCTGTCGATGGCCCTGATCGGCTTCATCTGGCAGCTCATCTACTCCACCGAGGGCGGCGTCCTCAACAGCCTGCTGGGAACGGACGTCGACTGGCTCGGCGATCCGGACATCAATATCTGGGCCGTGATGGTCGCGGCTGGTTGGCGTCACACCGGCTACATCATGCTGTTGTACTTGGCCGGCCTCAAGGCCATCGACCCGTCCGTCCGCGAAGCTGCGGTGATGGACGGTGCCGGGCCGATTCGCACGTTCTTCAGCGTCATCTTCCCGCTGATGAAGAACACCAATCTGCTGATCATCGTCATCACCGTCATCGAGGCACTGCGCGCGTTCGACCTGGTGTGGGTGATCAACAAGGGCCGCAACGGACTCGAGCTGATCTCGGCTCTCGTGACGGCCAACGTAGTCGGTGAGGCGAGTCGGATCGGATTCGGTTCGGCACTGGCCACCATCATGCTCGGTATCTCGCTCGTCTTCATCGCCCTGTACCTCGCCATCGTTCTTCGGAGCAAAGACTGATGACCACTTCACTCACGCGCACAGCACCTCCCGAGCGCGATCCGTTGACCCGCAACCGCGCGGCCGTCGCCAATCGTCGACGCGCAGGCACCGCACAGATAGCGATCTACGTGCTGCTGACGGTCATGGCGCTGGCCTGGCTGTTCCCTCTGGTGTGGGCGGTGTACAACTCGTTCCGCGACTACGACTACGTGTTGCTCAACGGGTACCTGTCGGTGGGCGGCTTCACGTTCGACAACTACATCGACTCCTGGCAGATCGGCGGCATTCCGCACTACTTCCTCAACTCGATGATCATCACCGTTCCGTCGGTGCTGCTCATCCTGTTCTTCGGCTCGATGGCGGCGTTCATCCTGGCGCGGTTCAGCTGGAAGTTCAACATCTTCATGCTGGCCGTGTTCATCGCAGGTAACCTGCTGCCGCAGCAGACTCTGCTGACACCGTTGTTCCGGCTGTACAACGCAATTCCGGTTCCGTACTGGTTGAGTTCCTCGGGCTCGCTGTACGACAGCTACTGGGGACTGATCATCGTGCACGTTGCATTCCAGACGGGCTTCTGCGTCTTCGTGCTCAGCAACTACATGAAAACCGTGCCGTACGAACTGCTCGAGGCCGCGACCGTCGACGGAGCCGGGTTGTTCCGGCAGTACTGGCAGGTCGTCATGCCGCTGTGCCGGCCCGCGCTGGCCGCACTCGCCACACTCATGGTGACGTGGATCTACAACGACTTCTTCTGGGCCCTGGCCCTGATGGTCAGCGGTGACAAGCTTCCGGTGACGACAGCGCTGCAGAATCTGCAGGGCAGCTTCTTCACCGACACCAACCTGCTCGCCGCGGGCTCGGTACTGGTCGCCCTACCGACGGTCTTGGTATTCATTGCGCTGCAACGCCATTTCGTGTCCGGACTGACGATGGGTGCCAACAAGTGAGTTTTACCGTCCTGCGCCGTGCCGGTGTCATGGTGATCCTCGGACCGTCGTCCACCGCCGTTCCGGCCGTGCTGCACTGGGGTGCCGATCTCGGTGAGCTCACCGATCACGACCTTGCCGAACTGCGCAGGGCCGCAATACCCGCGGTTCCGCACTCGAGTGTGGACGTGCCGCGGTGGCTCACCCTCGCCCCCGGTGGCGACGACGCCTGGCAGGGCACCCCGGCTCTGGCCATGCATCGTGACGGTGCGGTGCAGTACCCGCGGTGGGCGGATGTGACGGTCTCCGCTACCGAATTCGGTTGCACTGTGGACGCTTCCGATAGCGAGCTGGCCATCTCGTGGTCGATCGAGTTGTCCCTGGAGGTCGGTGGATCACTGCGAGTTCGGCAGGGTGTTCGGAACGTGAACGGCGGACCCTTGACCGTCGACGGCGTCGTGACCCTGATGCCGTTGCCGGACACCGCAACCGAACTCCTCGATCTGACGGGCCGCCATTGCCGCGAGCGCACCCCGCAGCGTCGACGGTTCGACCATGGCTCGTCCGTGCGCGCGTCACGCCGCGGAAGAACCGGACACGACGCCACCCTGGTACTCACCGCAGGCAGCGAGGGCTTCGGCTTTCGCAGCGGCGAGGTGTGGGGTGCCCACGTCGCGTGGAGCGGCGATCATCTGCACCTGGCCGAGCGGCTGCCCGAACGCGCCGGTCAGGCCTCTGGTGTTCTGGGCGGTGGTGAACTGCTCGCTCCCGGTGAGGTGGTGTTGCAGAACGGCGAGACCTACTCGACGCCGTGGGTGCATTTCGTGTACTCCCAAGCCGGACTGGATGGTTCGGCGCGTTCGCTGCACCGCTGGATGCGTTCGCGTCCAGCGCATCCTTCGTCGCCGCGGCCGGTGGTACTCAACGTGTGGGAGGGCGTCTACTTCGACCACGATCTCACCCGACTGCGCGGCATCGCGGATGTCGCAGCGCGCGTCGGTGTCGAGAGATTTGTCCTCGACGACGGTTGGTTCCGCCACCGACGTGACGACCGCGCAGGGCTCGGCGACTGGCAGGTGGACGAGGGAGTCTGGCCCGACGGCCTGGCTCCCCTGTTCGATCACGTCCGAGCGCTCGGCATGAGCCCCGGCCTGTGGTTCGAGCCCGAGATGGTGAACCTGAACTCCGATATTGCTCGCGCACAACCCGATTGGCTGCTCGCCGCTCCTGGCCGCATCCCACTGGAGTGGCGTCATCAGCACGTACTGGATCTGACCCGCGACGACGTATTCGATTATCTCCTCTCGGCCATCGATGCGGTGTTGACCAACGAGCGGCCGGACTACGTGAAGTGGGATCACAACCGTGACCTGATGCTGGCCGTCGATTCGGACGCACGCGCTGCGGTGCACGCACAGACCTCGGCGTACTACCGATTGCTCGACGCCTTGCGGTCCCGGCATCCGCAGGTCGAGTTCGAATCCTGTGCATCGGGCGGTGCCCGCATCGATCTGGAGGTGCTCGAACACACCGACCGCGTCTGGGCGTCGGACACCAACGATCCGCTCGAACGTCAACGCCTGCAGCGTTGGACCACCCAGCTGCTGCCGCCGGAGCTGATCGGCTCGCACGTCGGTCCGCAGATCGCGCATACGTCCGGCCGTTGGTCGACTCTCCAGTTCCGTTGCTTGACATCACTGTTCGGCCATGCCGGATTGGAGATGGATGTCACCGAGCTCTCGTCGGAGGACCACGAGTACCTGACGTCGTGGACCGGGCTGTACAAGGACCTGCGCGGGTTGTTGCACACCGGCGATGTGGTGCGCGCCGACCATCCCGACCCGACCGTCTGGGTGCACGGTGTCGTGGCAGCGGATCTGTCGGAGGCCGCGTATTCGATAGTGCGGATGGATACCTCGCCCGAGGATCGAACCGATCGGGTCCGGCTTCCGGGTCTCGATCCGGCCGTGCGGTATCGCGTCGAGTTCGTGCGTGAGCTCAGCGACCTGGGCAACGGCATCGAGCTACCACCATGGATCGCCGACGGCGGAATCGTCGAGCTGTCGGGTTCGATGTTGGCGCAGGCGGGCGTGGCTCTTCCGGTGCTGTTCCCGCAGACCGGAGTGTTGCTGCGGGTGCGAGCTCTCTGAGGCGTATCGGGCCTGCGGTCAGTAGTCCTCGTCGCTGTCCGAGGCCGACTGGCCGCGCCCGATCCTGGTGAGATGCACGCGCCGGGCGAGGCGGATCATCGGCCGGATGAGCAGTTCGATACTTCCGAGGAGGAACAACCACGTGCCGGCCACGGTGGTGCTCTCGTGGAAGAACAGGATGCTGCCGATGATGAACCAGACCGCAACGAGGATGTCGTTGATGATGCTGACGACTTCCCATCGCTGCCGGATCACCAGTTCCTCGTGGCCGATGGTGAAGGTCAGGTCGTTCATGGCGGCTCCTCGGCGGAATGAGTGGTTCGGGTTTGCCTACCCCATTCGAGCTACTCGAACCACTGGACCCGAGACGCCATGGACAGTAATTTTGCGCGACGCGTCTCGTTCGTCTCGCCGATCCGGGCGATACGTCCGTAGACGTGTGCTCGAAAGTCGTTGTGGTCGTGCAGGTTCTGCTCAGATGGTCCGGTGCTGATGCAGTTGTGCAGCAGTGCCCTGAGATTGTCGTACTCCTCTCGGGGCACTGCCGGCCATGAGTTGACGACGAGCCCGGTCAGCTGTTGTCGCTGATGAGCACGTCGAACCCTGGTCTTGTCGGGATGAATCGTGAAGCCTTCGTCGTGGGTGATCTGGGAAATCAGCCACAGCAGTCTGTCGACGTCGATGTCTGCACCACCGGAGAACGCCAGATCGTCGGCGTATCGGCTGTAGCGGGCACCGACGGACCTGGCCAGGCCCGCGGCTCGGATATCGAGTTGTCGGGCAGCCAGATTCGCCAACGCAGGTGATGTGGGCGCACCCTGCGGCAAGTGGGTGGCGCGAAGCCGCGCCGCAGTGGGACGGTCTACCCCGACCAATTCGCCGGCAGGGGTGACTGTTGTGCAGAGCGCGGCGAGATTCGCCGCAACCCTCTTGGGGTAGCCGACCGCCTCGAAGATCGCGACCACTCGATCGAACCCGATGGACGGAAAGAAGCGTCGGAGATCCACCGAGACCACCACATCGCGCTCGGAATGCGGCATCGCGAAGGTACGCGGACTGCGCGCCTTCCGAAAGCCATGCGCCGCTGGATGGGCAGGAATTCGATCGAGTATGCGGCGCAGTATCTTTCGTTGAATCTCACGCAAGCGTGGTTTCGGGACCTCCAGCAGTCGGATGCCCTGACGTTTGTCGAGTCGTGCAGATCGGTAGTGCTGCAACGGGAACGGCGCAGTACGGAGCCGGCCCTGCAGGTCGGCGAACCATTCGATTTCGGAGATCGTCAGGTCGAGAGATCGAGCCAGCTGACCGGTCGTTTCGTACCGTGGTACGTCGAATCGCCATGGCTTGACGCCGGGCCTCGACTCGGGCCGCTGCGAGGACACGGAGGGCTCCGAGATGAACGGAAGGTCGCGTAGCAGAACAAAAATCGATGCCTCGTCGAATGGCGGATCGGGATACAGATTGATGATTCGATCCGCGAGCCACGACGCCCTCTCGGGCATCAGACGTGCGAACGCAACCTCGAGCCCCGACCACGTCCATTCGGCATCGGCGGCCAACCGCGCCAAAGTCGCGGCGGCCTGTGGGGTCAATTCGCGTTCGGTCACAGGCGGCTCTCGATCGGGTGCAGCGCTGTGACATGTAACGCTGTGACATGCAACGGCACGGGGCGACCGAAATCCTTCGTCCTCGGAGCAGTCAAGCACGCGGAGCGTGCCGAGCTGCTTCGGACGCAGTGCTCGATTCTCGTGATGTACCCAGGGGTTACCCCTGAGACCGGTCCCGCGGACCAACTCTCGCCCACGCGCCGCTGCATCCCTCCACCATGCCAAATCGACGCCGATCTGTCAGCGCGTTGCCCACGGGACCGTCACGGAAGGATCGAGTCGAGTGCGCCCAAGACGATGGTCGTCAACGACAGCCCGCCGGTTCCGAACGCCGCGGCCACGACGATGCCGACGAGGGCATCCTCGCGGGACGGCGTCGGTGGTTCGATCGTCTTGTTCACCATTCTGAACGGCAGCGACCACAACACCTCGATGCCTTCACCGAAAACGCGAGTCAACACCCCGAATTGGTTGTCGCCCCGATCCGACGAACCATCCAGTAGCACACTGTCTTCCAGATTTTTGGCGCGGAGCGACAGAGTACGTCCGTCGTACTGGATACCGACGCGATAGGACCGTTTGAAGAGCCTCGCGCGGCCGGGATCGAGAAGTATTTCGCAACCGTCGATGCTCGCTTTCAGCTGTGCGGCCCTGCGCGTGCCGATCGGGACTGTTGCCGATGTGCGAGCGCCTATGCGAGCGATCGTGGCGGTCATCGGTGGGCCTTCGCGATACGAGCCGCAGATTTCGTCGTCCCGGTAGATCAGATCCAGTTCCCCGTAGATACCGGTCTCGACCACCACAGTCGTGGAATCTCCGACACTGTCCCGGTCATCCTCCACGCTCGTCACCCTGTCATAGGTCTGCGACTTCCGAATCGAGGACCGTCGGGAACCGACGCGGGCTGTGGTGCGTCCAAGAACGTAGGTGTTCTCGAGGAACGGATAAGACCAATGCGCAGGGCACGTCGATGGATCCCCGTTGTATCTGCTTTTGCGCTGCTCGCTGGCTGCTCGAGCACCACCGAAGGGGAAGCGACGCCGACCCCTGCGGCCAGCAGCACCATCGCGGCACCGGCTACACCATGGGACCCCTGCACCATCCCCGACGCGGCCATCGAGCGAGCGGGATTGAACGTGGAGACGAAGGAATCGGGGATATTCGGCCGGGATCAAAACGGATTCAAGATCTGTGGTTGGGAGGATCGCCCACCGAACAACAAGTACTACGTGCGAATCTTCGTCGGGCTCGAAAGCATCGACTACGTCGATGACCCCGGCTACTTCGACCGGCTTCAACCCGTCCGAGTCGGCACGCGCGATGCCGTCCAGTATCAGCAAATCGGGTCCGATGCGTCTCTCAATTGCGGAGTCGCCTTTCCTGCGGGGCCCCAATTGATTCGAGCGACGCTGCTCACCGATGCAATTGACCGGAATCCGCCCTACGACCCATGTACCGAATTGAACTCGCTGGTCGCAGCACTCGATTCCGAACTTCCCGCCTAAGACCATTGCTCGAAGGATGCACGAACATGACCGATGCCCAGCCAAGCCTCATCGCACACTGGCAAGGACTCAACGCCCAGGCTGACGCCGGCACCATCACAATCCCGGCCGACGTCGCCAAACAATGCGACGCCGCCTGCGTCACCTACATCTCGCACCTCAGGCAGATGAAACGCGACGCTCGCGGACTGACCGAGGTTAAATCCTGGGGCGACTTGAAGTCTGCGCAAGATCTGCAAGCCCGGTTCGGTCGTCTCGCCACTGGCACCGACCGGTCTCTCGACATCATTCTGCAGCAACACATCGAGGTCATCGAATCCATGCGAATGCTCTTCCGCCGCTACTTCACCGAGACCGCCGCTACCGATGATCTGACGTGGTCGAACATCACGGCACTCGCTCCACCCAACTGAAGGCGCACAACCCTTCTCGATTCCTTCGGCTGTCAGATTCGTTCTCGTAGTCCACGCCGGGTCACCACAACGGTTGCGGCGGTGGCGAGAGCCAAACATCCCGCAACCACCCCCAGCAGCGTCGTCCCCGAGAGCTGGAGACCCACATCCGTTTCGGTCACCTTCGACAATCCGGCCGCCATCGCCAGCAGTGGGGGCACGGTCACCATCACTCCGAGCGCAGCGCCGATCAGAACGACCACGCTGGTTTCACCGACGGCCGCGGACAGGAGTTGCCGGTCGGTGCCACCAGTTCCTTTCAGGATCGCGATGTCGTCTCGGCGCCCGTATGCAGTCATCGCCATGCTGTTCGCCACCGCAAGGCCGCTGTAGCCGACGGACATCGTGATCAGCACGACTGCAAGCCAATTGGTGAGCCTCGCATCGACCAGATAGTCCTGCAGCGCGAACCTGTGCGCGTCCTCGACCGAAGCACCCGCAGTCGAGAGAGTCGGTGCCATGTCTTCGGGAAGGAACACGACCTCGGTCAACGCAGACGGATCATGATCGCGTACCAGCGCACGCGGCAATACGAATGCACCACGAGCAGGGTCGAGCGGGAGCACCTGCGACACCACTACGGTCTCGGAACGACCGTCGGCGAAGGTCACCGCCATCTCCTCACCGGACCGCTTACCGAGCAGATCTGCGGTTGCCTCGTCCAGGACCGCCCGACCCGGCGCAGCATATCGCTCATCGAGACTTCCGACCGCGTCGACGACGGTAACGTTGCCGCCCGATCCCGTGACGAACACCCGAGTCGGCAATCCGGCAGTGGTTCCTGCCGGTCCCGCACCTGTGTCGGCCACCACCTGGTCGCTCAGGCCCGCGGTTTCATCAGGGGTCACGGCTGCCAGTCCGCGTAATTGCTCGGTCTGCTCGGCCGGATACGCCACGGCCATCGTCTGCACCATTCCGCTCAACAGCACCGCGAAGCCGACGGCAGCGATGACCGGGGCAGCGGTAGCAGCGACGCGGCGTGAGCCTGTGGTCAGCTCCGCTCCGACCAACATCGATGCGGCCGAGCGCGATTGGCGTGAGAACGGCATTGTAACGAGGCCGGCGATCGGCCCGATCACGATCGGCGCAAGTAGCGCCGCGGCCAGAATCAGCAGCATGGCCGCGGCGACCGCAGTATTGACTCTGCTGTCTGTCGCCGCTGATGCTGTCGACACCGTCGCAGCCAGACCGCCGACGAGCGACACAAGCCCGGTGAGCAAACGCAACGTCGACATGGAACGTCGTTCGACGGCTGAGTTCAGAAGTGCCTCGATCGGGGCCACCGTGGCAGCCGATCGAGCGGGCACCCACGCGCCTGTCACCGCCACACAAACTCCGATGGCCACCGACACCAGTGGCGGCCACGCCGAAATGCGCAGCTGGAAGTCCGGCGGTTGAACGTCGAGTTTCAGCAGCAACAGCCGAAGCACAGGAGCCCCCGCCAGGCCGACGACCGCACCGACAAGGCCACCCACCACTCCGATCACCGCTGCCTCTCCGAGCACCATGCGTCGCACATGTCCCGTCCCAGCACCGATGGTTCGCAGCAACGCAATCTCTCGTCGGCGTTCGGATGTCGAGAGAGCGAACGTCGATCCCACGACGAAGACGGTCGTGAACAGGCCGATGGTGGCCATCGCGACTATCAACTGATTGCCCAGATTCCGTCGATGCGAGACGAACTCGGGCTCCAGCGCTGCGCGATCGCTGCCGACGGCTACTCGAGCTCGGTCACCCAGTCGTTCTTCTACCCGTGTCACCAGATCGTCGATCCGCGCATCGGCCCTGGCTACGATGCCGATTGCGCGCACTCCGGGGTCGAGTTGGGTGGCACGGTCGTCGGTGAAGAACATGCCAGGTCCATCATGCGTTCCTGCGACCGTGAAGATCTCGAGTCCTGCCGCAAGGTTGACCGAAACCGACTCGCCCACACTGAAACCCAATGAGTCGGGGACGACAATCTGGTCAGGGTTCGTCGGTGCTGCACCGGATGTCAATCGTGAGGGCGACAGTTGCGCACTGGCCCAGCCGTGGCCGGCGTCCTGAGCTCCCTCGTCTGCGACCGGCGCACCGTCGATGAACGGCTGGGCATAGAACGACCTGTCTGTGACGGCGGCCTCCGCCCCGGGCACTGCACCGAGATCGGCGGCGATCCGATGAGCCTCCTCTGCGCTCCACGGAACGAAGTCGGCGACGTTGCCGAACTCGTTCTGGGCCTGCGCGGGCAGGACGAGCACTGTCGCGCTCTCCAGCCGTGGCTGTACTACCGGTCGTGCGGAGTCGTAGATGATGAGCGTCGCGCTCATCAGGGCAACCCCGAACGTCGTAGCCAGCAGTGTGGCCAGAAAACTTCTCCAGTGAGTACGAAGGTTCGCCGCTGCCAGCATCATCCGTCCAGTCCGGCCATCCGAGCGGCGATCACTGCGGCATTGTCCGGTCGCTCGCGTTCGATCTCCAAGGAGTCGACTATGAGCCCGTCCTCGAGGAAGATCGCTACGTCGGCGTAAGAAGCGGCAAGCGGGTCGTGCGTGACCATCAGCGTGGTCTGCTCGTGATCGTCGACGAGCTTACGGATCAGCGACAGAACATCTTTCGACGAACGAGAGTCCAGGGCACCGGTCGGTTCATCCGCGAAGAGAACGTCCGGTCGGGTGATGAGCGCCCGCGCCAGGGCAACGCGTTGCTGCTGGCCGCCCGACAATTCGGCCGGACGATGCGACGCGCGATCGTCGAGACCCACTGCTGCCAGTGCCGCCGTCACATTACCCGCCGGAAGACGAGTGCCAGCGAATCGTGCTGGTAGCTCTACGTTTTGCGCTGCCGTCAACGAATTCACCAGATTGAAGGCCTGAAATACGAACCCTATGCGGCGGCGACGCAATTCGGTGCGCGCCTTCTCGTCGAGCTGAGAAATGTCGGTGCCCGCAATGGTGACGGTGCCGCTGGTCGGACGATCGAGACCTGCCGCGCACTGCAACAGCGTCGACTTTCCCGAGCCCGAGGGACCCATGATCGCAGTAAAACTGCCCCGCCCGAAGTCCATCGACACCCCGCCCAGAGCGGTGACTGCGCGATCACCCTTGCCGTGGACCTTCCGAACCTCGTCGAGCCGAACTGCGGGTTCATATCGAATCATGCACTCATTGGATCTCTTTCGCCGACACAGCACAGTGCCGCACGCACTACACAATATTCGGGGGTCAGCCCTACCCACTGCGACCTGAGCGGGGCTTACGATGGCCAGCCCCTCGATCTACGCCCAGGCTGGTCGAACGCACTTCGTCGACGGGTGAAGATCCCACCATCAGATGCATACCTGGCACCTGGCCCGAGAAGGGAACCGAAAAGTGCCGGCCTGCGTCAAATGAGTTGGGACTTTCGCGAGAACAGGTGAAGCAATGCGTGGCGCACGTCGATGGATAACGGCAGCAGTGGCACTTGCGCTGCTCACTGGCTGCTCGAGCGATGCCGCGGGGCAAGCGTCTCTCAAGGATCCGACCAGCAGCATCAGCGCAGCGCCCACAACGCCATGGGACCCCTGCACCATCCCCGACGACGCCATCGAGCGGGCGGGATTGAACGTGGACACCAAGGAGTCGGGAATTTTCGGACGCGACCAATACGGATTCAAGATCTGCGGATGGGAGAACCGGACGCCGGCCAGCAAATACTACGTGCGGGTTTTCGTAGGGTTCCAAACCATCGACTGGATCAGCGACACCAGTCGTTTCAATCGGCTCGAACCGGTGCGGGTAGGTGCACGTGCGGCTACCCAATTTCAGCAGGTCGCTTCGGATGCGTCCCTCGACTGCGGGGTTGCTTTCACTGCTGGGGCCGAACTGGTAATGGCGACACTGAACACGAGTGCACTGGCCGATCACCCCATTGACGATCCGTGCGCGGAAGTCAACGGAATTATCGTGAGGCTCGATTCCGAGCTACCCACCTAGAAGTGCCGATACGAGAGATGTCGAAACCGTGGCCGATTCCCAACCAGATCTAATAGCGCATTGGCAGCATCTGAACGCCCAAGCCGACGCTGGCACCATCACAATTCCTGCCGACGTCGCCGCCAAATGCGACGCTGCCTGCGTCACCTACCTCGCACACCTCGACAAGATGAAGGTTGACGCTCGAGCGATAGATGTCGTTACTTCCTGGGGCGACTTCAAGTCCGCCCAGGATCTACAAGCCAGGTTCGGACGCTTGGCCACCGGCACCGACCGGTCTCTCGACTTCATTCTGCAGCAACACATCGACATCATCGAATCCATGCGCATGCTCTTCCGTCGCTACTTCGACGAGACGGCCGACACCGATACCCAGACGTCGTCGAACATCACGGCGCTCACCCCGGAGAACTGATAGACCCCAACGCTTTTCGATGGACCTCGACTTCGCGTTTGTCGTTGTCCAGACGCCGTTCCATAGTTTCGTAACCGCGGGAACGCCACCATCCGATGCTCTCGACCATGCTCACCATCGGACCCACGAACACATGGGTCCACCCCTGTGCCTCGAGAATGCGCTCGAGCGCCGCCAGAACCGGATTCGCCACCCGGTTATGCTCGAGTTCCCCGTCGACGATCAGACTCCCCACCCACGGTTGACCTTCGCGGGGATGCGGAACCAGCAGCGTCATCGCCCCCACGATTCGTTCTGCCGCACGAATCACCAGGCAGTGGGAGTTCTCCATGACCGTGTTGTGCCAGAGGAACTTCTCGACATCCTCGCAGGTGAAGGCGGTGACTCCGGTACGCAACGTGCTTGCGTCGAGGAACTCAGGATTGCTGTTGAACACCGCCAGGAAGTCCTCGGGACTATCACTGCCGTCGACCTCACGCACCGCATACGCTCCCGCGTCGAATCCGAATTCCATCCCGCCACGATAGGTCCCCGCTCGATCCACGCCCCTGATCGTCAGGCACACCGCTCCGCTGCTGCGGTGTGGTTGTCCACGAGGGTCGTGAATCCCACGTGCTGGCCTTGTGACGGGCCCGTAGCTGCATTCGATCGTTTCGCTGGACCGGCACGACGCGGGAACGACGCAGTTTGGGCGCCGACTCCCGCTTCGTCGCAATCGAGAGTCTGACATCTCGCCGAATCGTCTGTACAGGAACCAGGTCGGTGACGGGCCCTACTCGAGAACCATTGCGGCCCGTGGTCATCTCCAGGCGACTATCATTCAGCTCGGACCGAGCCGCCCGCGAAAACATGTAGCTGAGCACGCACCTGGTGGTTCGCGACCGTCGCTCGTGCGCGGGAAGCCGCCGATCCGATGCGATCGTGAATCCTCAGGTCTGCTGAAGACTCAGCCTCCGTGTGCCTCGACGGCCACCGGCTGCCATTCGCGCCAATTGGCCAGTCGCGACTCGTAGTCCTTCGTCGCGATCTGCAGCGGAGCATCGCCGAAAAAGACTCGCAGCGGGGGCTTTTCGGCATCGATCACCTTCAGCAATGCCGAGCGTGTTGCGCTCGGATCACCGGGAGTTGCCTGCCGGGCACTGCGCAGCTTTGCAGCCTTGTCTCGAATCGGGTCGTACGCGGCGATGTCGGTGGACTTCTTGGCAGACGGGCCGGACCAGTCGGTGGAGAACCCACCCGGCTCGATCAGCGTCACGTGGATGCCGAAGTCCTCGACCTCCTGGGCCAAGGCCTGACTGAATCCTTCGAGGGCCCACTTGGAGGCGTGGTACGCACCGACGTTGGGGAATGCGGAGATTCCGCCGATGGACGACACCTGCAAGATGTGGCCACTCCCCTGCTCACGCATGAACGGCAGCGCCGCCTGCGTAACCCAGAGCGCTCCGAAGACGTTGGTCTCGATCTGCGCGCGAGCGTCCTCCTCGGAGATCTCCTCGATCATGCCGAACTGGCCGTAGCCGGCGTTGTTGATGACGATGTCGAGTGAGCCGAAGGTCTTGTGTGCCAAGGCGACTGCTTCGAAGTCAGCCGCGCGGTCGTTCACGTCCAGCTCGATCGGCAGAATCGCGTCGCCGTATTTCTCCACGAGATCGTGCAGTGTCGCAGTGTTGCGAGCAGTGGCAGCGACTCGATCGCCGCGTTCGAGGGCGGCGATCGCCCACTCGCGTCCGAATCCCTTGGAGGTGCCGGTGATGAACCACGTCTTGGCTGTCATGAATCTCGTCCCTTCACTACACGGACAGAAGTAAGGACGACGTCCGCTGCAAACGCCTCTCGGCGAGTGGTCGCTCGTAGCGACAAATGGGGTGAGGCCCGGGGCTTGCCAAGCGAACGCCGTCGAAAGAGTCCAACGAGGTGCCGTCGCCGACTATTCCCCGCACGTCAGCTGTGTTCGGTGATCATCACTGCCATGGTGTTCGGCTCCAACGCCTCGAAGATGTGCGGCACGTCGCCCGGATAGGCGACATAGTCGCCCGGCACCAGCTCGACCGCCTCGCCCGTCGGCCCCACCAGGGCTCGCCCTGTACTGAGCACCACATGCTCGACGACATTCGGCGAGTGCGGATCCGACCGCCTCGGCTCGCCGACGTCGGCGCTGATCAGATAGATGTCTCGGCGAGCGTTCGGCGGTGACGACGCCAGCAGCGTTGCCGTGTAGTCCGCCCTGTCCGACGCGAATCGCGGCCCCTCGCCCGCCCGGATCAGGCGGACCGACTGCTTCGCCGGCTCGACCAATCTGGAGAACGGCACGCCCAGCGTGACGCTGAGCGCCCAGAGCGTTTCGAGACTCGGATTGCCGGTTCCCGATTCCAGTTGCGACAGAGTCGATTTCGCAATCCCTGCGCGGCGGGCCACCTCGGCCAGAGAGAGGCCGACGCGTCGTCGTTCCTGCTGGAGGGCTGCGGCGATAGCTGCTATCGGTGGACCGGCATCCGCCATTCGTTCACTCCATCGGTACGTGCGTTTGATTTGACGAACAGCTTAACATCGTCCACTATAACGATCATGCGTTCGACATGGCGAACCCCTCGGGGGGTCAACATCCGCGACATCGCGTTGGTCTGTTTGGCCGACGCCCTCGTCGGAGCCTCGTTCGGTGCGATCTCCGTGGCCGCCGACCTGCCGCTGTGGCTACCGGTGGTGATGTCACTGGTGGTCTTCGCGGGCTCCTCACAATTCATCTTCGTCGGCACACTGGCCGTAGGCGGCAACCCCGTCGCCGCAGTCGCGAGCGCTCTGCTCGCCAACGTCCGTCTGGTTCCGCTCGGCTTCTCCATCGGAGCTGTGTTCGAGAACGCGTCACCGCTGAGGAGACTGCTCGGCACCCACCTCATCACCGACGAAGCTGTCGCGTTCACCGTCGCAGAAAAGGACGAAGCGAGCCGTCGAACAGCGTTCTGGTTGTGCGGAATCGGACTGTTCGTGACGTGGAACATCGGCGTTGCGATCGGCACGCTTGCCGGCGGCGCGATCACCGATACGGCGGCACTCGGACTCGATGCCGCGTTCCCGGCAATTCTGCTGGGACTGATCATGCCCGCGCTACGGGACCGAGCTACCCGCAATGCCGCCCTCGCCGGCGCGGGTATCGCCCTCGCCGCCTCGATGTTCTTGCCGAGCGGGCTGCCCGTGCTTCTTGCTCTGGTCGCGGTCGTCCCGGCCATGCTGTCGAACCCGACTGTCGCACACAAGGAGTCTGCATGAGCCTCACGATTCCCCTGATCGCCCTGATCATCGGCACCTATGCGCTCCGCATCGCGGGGCCCGCCCTGCGCACTCGAATCACCATTTCCGCGCGCATCGACACAGTGATGACCACTGCCGTCGCCGTCATCTTCGTGGCACTGGTCGCCACATCGACGCTCCTTGTCGGCACGGATTTCGCGGGATTCGCACTTCCCGCAGGCGTCGCCGTCGCCGCCCTACTCGCCTGGCGACGGGCACCGTTCGTCGTGATCGTGATCGCGGCGGCCGCAACAACAGCAGCCCTCCGCTGGGTCGGCGTCACCTGACCGAACCGCGGCACCCCAAGTCCACTAGATGAGACATTGACCCCCGAAAAGTCCACCAAATGTCACATTGAGTGCATCGGATGGGGAACACGGGTGACAGCCATCGCCCCTTCGCGGACTACCGACACGGCAACGAACCAATCGCCACCTGGGCGACCTCGCTTACTGACCAGAGCGCCCACTATTTCTCTGCATCCACGGGATTCCGCCTTTCGGCCGAATTGTGGGCGCTGACATCAGTTGACCGGCGCAGCGCGAACCGCCGACCCCCACTGGACCCACCTGACCTCGCGCACCGCTCCCCGTTCACCGACAACCCGAGTCCCCTGGATGTGACATTGACCCCCGAAAAGTCCACTCCACGTCACATTGAGTACCCCCGGGCGGGGACAATGGAGAATGAACACAATGTCTCGATGTGGGGAGCAGCAATGACCGCGCTGGATGCAGTACGACGACGTTGGCCGAAGACGATGCCACTTCAGCCGCTTCCGTCGGAGTCGTGGGCCAAGCAGGAGCCGACGTGGAAGGGTGCGAATCCCCAGGTCATCGAGTCTGCGTTGAAGCGTGCGAAGACTCGGACGTCGGGTAATTGGTTCGTTTTCGCTGCGAGTCGTGACGTGAAGGCCGACAAGCCGTTCGGTCGCTATGTCGGCACCACCGAGTTGGTTGCGTGGCGTGATTCGGTTGGCAAGGTGCACATCGGTCCGGGTGCGTGTCCGCATCTCGGGGCGGCGCTCGATACCGCGAAGATCGAGTGCGACGCGTTGGTGTGCCGGTGGCATGGGCTAGCGTTGGGTCCGAAGGGTAAGGCGGGCTGGCGGCCGGTTCCTGCGTTCGACGACGGTGTTCTGGTGTGGGTCCGGCTCGACGAGCTGGGCGGCGAGGAGCCGACGCCGGTGCCGGTGGTTCCGATCAGGCCCCCTGCGTCGACGTCCATTCCTGGTGTCGTCACGATGATCGGGAAGTGCGAACCGGACGACATCATCGCCAATCGCCTGGATCCGTGGCACGGCGCATGGTTCCATCCGTACTCGTTCGCGAGGTTGACAGTGGTCAGCGCGCCCACCGACATCGATGTTCCCGAGGAGGACGATCGCTTCCTGGTCGACGTCACGTTCCGCGTCAGTCGCGGCATCGGCGTTCCCGTTCGAGCCGAGTTCGTCTGCCCCGGCCCACGTACCATCGTCATGCGCATCCTCGACGGTGAGGGGGCGGGAAGCGTCGTCGAGACTCACGCGACTCCCCTGGCTCCTGCGCCCGACGGCACCCCGCGGACGGCGGTCATCGAGGCGACGATCGCGAGCTCGGATCGACCCGGCTTCCAGATGGCGCGCAAGGTTTCGGGATTGCTGCGTCCGGCGATGAACTTCACCGCCGCACGTCTGTGGAAAGACGACCTCGACTACGCCGAACGCCGTTACGAACTGCGCTCGACGGGTCGCGCGTGATCTAGCCTTCGACGAACGCGGCGAGTTGACCGATGACGGTTCCCCATCCGTCCTGAAAGCCCAACTCCTCGTGCATCTTTCGGTCTTCTACGTTGCGGTGCATCACGTGCGCCCGGTACTCCGTCCCGTCGGGGTGGTCGGCGAACGTGATGACCGCGGTCATGAACAGTTGCGGGGCAGGTCGCCAACCTTCGACGAGGGAGTTCGTGAACACGATGCGTTCCTGGTGTTCGACGGCGAGAAAGCACCCGTCGATGTGCGGCTCGAAGTCGCCTCCGGATTCACTCATGAGCGTTCGGAATGCCCCTCCGGGCTGCAGATCCCACGCATCCACTCGGCACAGAGTCGGCGCAGGAATCCACCATTTCTCGAATTTCGACGGGTCGGCCCACGCATCCCACACCGTCTCGCGCGAAGCCGCGATGATGCGGGAGATACTCAGGTCGAGTTCGGGATCGAAGGAAGTCATTGCTGTTCACTCTCTTTCGAGGATCGGGTGACGAACTGTTCGAGGCGGTCGGTTCTCGATTCCCACACGGACCGTTGCTGTTCCAGCCACGCGGAGGCTACGTCCAGGTTGGCCGGCTCGATCGTGCATGCGCGTACCCGTCCGGTCTTGTGGGTGCGAATCCATCCGCTGCGCTCGAGTAGATGAATGTGTTTCATGAACGACGGCAGAGTCATGTCGAATGGTTCGGCCAATTCCCCAACGGTCGCAGGCCCGGACCCCAGCCGGCCCAGTACTGCGCGTCGCGTGGGATCGGCGAGCGCCTGGAACACGTCGTCGAGAACCTCGGAATACTGAGCCATATGGCACAGTATCTCCGCAACAACACTTAGCGCAAGGGCACAGTATCGGCGGTTCGATGTGGACCCGCCGGAACCATCAGTCGAACCCGAGCTCGGCGACCCAAGCACCCCCCCACACCCAGTTGACGTAGAGAGCGCCCCTAGCCAGGACTCGAACCTCACCGCCGCCACGACCGTCCCCTCTCGGCAACACCGCCCGAAACCAGAACGAGCCTGAACCGCCCCACGACGACGACCCCTTGACTACACCCGAAACCGCTCCCAACCCGCCAGGACGCCACACAGAGACGGCAAACCAGGTTCTCAGCCCGAGGACTGGGGCCGAGACCGACCGAGGACTCCGACACTGGCACCCCAACCGAACCAAGCACGCCGGCGGACCCACCACCAGAGACACACAAAACTGGGGAGTTGCCATAACCGCAGCTCAATGCACCCACAGCATGGAACCGGGACTAACTGTGGCGTAGGCCTTACCCAGCACTGAATGTCGAGCAGACTGTGCACCGATACGTCCCGCATCGCGTTTGCCATCCGTACTGTGACGATATGAATCCGCTGACTGCGATGATCAGTCCCCTCTTTCTTGTCTACCCACCTGTAACAAATCGCGTCGCGATTTGGGTAACTGAGGATCCAGATGTTGAGAAGACCCTTAGATCGAGCGCTCTATACATGATTGCGACGCGGGCAGAAGCAACCTTCACCCCGCCCACCGATCACAACGGCGTCCTCAGCCTCGAGCTCACTACCGGAGACACACTCACGGACAGTTTCGAGTTGGACTGTGTGACTCTGGCTAATAACGCCGAGATCGACTGTGCACCTGATGACATCATCGCGACCTGGGGCCCCAAAATCATAAGGCTGTACGCAAACGCAAGTGCGGACGACATCGAATCAGGTCGAGCCGAGATGTTCGAGTGGTTCACGGCGGACAAGCTGATCTACGACGTCGGGCGGAGGAAACCTGGCATCACCGGTCTCACACGACATCGGGAGTTCGCCACCTACAAGCTGCTCTACGTGGGAATCGCAAAGAACACTGATACCTACGAACGTCTGTTTGCTGGTGCCCACGCAAAGCGCCAGAAGATCCTCGGTAGTGAGGATCCGATCCGAACAGGATCCCAAATAACGGACGAGATGCTCTTATTCGCCTGGGCAGCAGACCCGCTCGTGGCGAAGGAAATCGAGACACCGGAAGACTATTTCGACACCCAGCATCAGGATTGGGTCGCCCACTACAAGGCGGTGATCGCCGACGCAGAGAAAGCATTCGTGAGCCTACTCAAACCGCAGTACAACGACGTGCAGTTTACGAAATACCCCAAGGGGGCCGATGGGCTATACGACTATCACTACAACGGACACAGCTTTGCCATCGCCGAGAACTACACATTCCAAGGCCCAACAGTCTCCATGTACGGCTCTTGGTCAGGCTTCGAGAATATGGCAGGTAACGACGCAGATGCGATCTGCATTAGCGGAGATAGCGTCACCCTGTACCAAGACCCAACGCACCACACAACGGACAAGGCAGCAACCCCTGATGCCCACACAGGCGACTAATGCCACCGCGATTTCGCGTGACATTCTGGCACTATGACACCAAGCCACTATCTCGGTCCCGATAAGCCTCGATTCGCGCCTTCCACCTGGAATGAGATCGAGATCGCCGCTGCCGCCGGAATCCTGAACGAAGGCCGATGGGTCGAGCTCAAGAAAGAGATCCCCGCAACCAACAAAACCACCAACAAAGAACTCGCGAAAGACCTCGCGTCTCTGAGCGTCGATGGAGGCACCCTCATCATCGGTATCGAAGAGATTGCCGCAGGTGTGGCCGGCGAAGTGGTCGGTGCCGATCTCGGCTCCCTACAGATCCGGATCAACCAAGTCAGCCAATCGACAATTAGGCCACCCCTTCATGTCTCGACCAGCACCTTCCCGAAGCCAGATGACCCCGGCCTCGGCGTGATGGTCGTAACGGTCCCCGCCTCGGCAAGCGCACCCCACATGGTCGACGGGAACTACTGGGGCCGGACCGAACACGGCAAGTCGCCACTCTCGGACGATCAAGTGCGTCGACTGATGGAGAACCGGCGTCCCGCGGTGGAGGAGTTCAGAGCCCGACTCGCCGCGGTCGGCGAGGATCTCGACGCACTCGATGCAACATTGCGCCGGAGCGGGCAACTCGTCCTACGCTTCGAGCCGATCGCCCCGTCCTACTCAGGGCCTGTCTCGGATGCGATGACCGGACACCCCAGCCATACGATCACCGAGCTGACCACAGGCATGCCGCGCATACACCAACCGTTTCTGTCAGATGCAGATCAGAAATATCCCCATTCCGACGGCTGGTTTGCCACATCATTGAGGAAGCACGAGACCCATGTCTCACCACAGCCCAGGGGGTCGGTCCTGGTCGAAAAGACTAGGGTATCGGTCCTGGTCGATGACGAGGGCGCATGGAGCATCGTGTCCGGCGGAGCCACCAGGCCGGCTGGGAACGACCCCGACGGTGCACTGTGCGTTTACACCAAACACATCCTCGAACTGACACATGTTGCCTGCGCCGCCGTTGCTAAGTTCTCTACCGATAAAGCGCCCTACTACGGAGAATGGCGAGTCGGCGTTCTCATCGACAACCTGGAGGACAAGAAGCCGGCCGAGGCTTTCCCCCACACCCTCTCTCGATTCGCCGACGTGGAACCTTTCAAACGATCCACATACGAATCGGTGACTACAACCAGCACTCAGGAGCTTGAAGACCAGCCGAGCCAGGTCGTGGAAAGGCTCCTCAAGAATCTGCTGCGCGGAATGGGATTGGACCACTACTACTTTCCCTACACCGACCTAGCCGACAGGATCTCAACCTACTAGCTGGACCGATGATGACACACCGGTCGAAGTCGAAGACTGGATCGATCTTTCGGCTCATCCGCAACGACGGAACACCCCACGACAGCACCACCGAGAACAACGAACGGACACCTCGATGACCAGCCCCACACCCCCGCCGGGATGGCACCCAGACCCTAGCGAACCAGGACTGATCAGGTACTGGGACGGAACCCAGTGGACCGAACACACGCAACCCGCCGCCGAGTCGACAGCAGAGGAACCAGCTCCCACCGGTGCCGCTGAACCCGGCCAGCCCGACCGGGCAGGCGTCCCTCGTGCGGTCAAGATCGTCGGCGGCATCGTCGCGGCGTTCGTTGTGATCGGCGTGCTCGGTACCGTGTTCGGCGACGACGAGTCCGCGGACGACTCTCAGGCTGCTGCACCGTCCACGACGTCGAGCGCCGCAGCCCAACAGTCGTCCACGCGCGCCCCGTCGACAACCACACCGCCGGCCACCACCGTGCAGCCGAGTACGACCACGACCACCACGTCAGCTGTGGCCGCTGCTCCCCCGGCTCCCGCGACGTATACATCCGATCCGCGATGCGCCCCCGCGAATCAGTCACTCGTGGATCTGGTGTCCTCCGGCTTCTCCGAATCCGGCCTGACCCTGACCAACGGCACCGTCATCGACTCCGGCGACTACACCTACATCGGCGGAACCACCCTCGACTCCATAGGTCGTGTCGAGAACCGATCCGATGTCTGGGTCATCGCCAACGGCACCGTCTACTCCTCGACCGGAGGAGCTCGGAACACCACGAGCTGGCCACGAGCCAGCTCCGAATTGGATGTTTCCCCCGGCGACCCCGACGTCCAGGCTCTCGACGCCTGCGTCGTAGACCTCACCCGATGACGCCGCCCTCAGGAGACGCTCCAGGGTCGGCCGAGAGCATTCTGCAACTGCCTCCGGACCAGAGCCAGGTGTGGACGCGAAACACCTACCTGGTTCGAGCCTGCGAGCTCGTCCTGGCCCGCACGGTCGACCCCGTACCGAACAGCGCCCTCGATCGGGTCGACGCCATCTACCACTGGGAGAAGGTTTCGGTCTGGACGCGCAGTTACCTGCTCTCCTCGGCCGAGAACCTGTCACTGTGGGCCGATCTGGTAGCACCCTATGAATTCAGGCCAGGTGCCATGAACAGAGTGCGGACGCGGCCGTATCTGCTGCTCGCGCGGTCCGGACTCGAAGCGGCCGCTCACGCCCTCTGGATCCTCGACCTCACATCTTTCGAGGAGTGCGTACAACGACACGTCCGGCTCATGCACCACGACTTCAAAATGCACAAGAAAGCACTGGTAGCCAGAAAGAGTGATCCGAGCCGAATCGAGCAACGGATCACCGATCTCGTATCCCGCGCAGCGGATCTCACGTTCGAGACGACACCGACGCGCAAGCCGCCCGGCTATGAAGATCTGGTGCGCGGCGCTGCGGAGTCCACAGGCAGCGACCCGAACGAGTGGGCGTATCTGTGGAACGCAGCCAGTGGAGCTGGCCACGGACAAAACTGGTTCGGTCTCGAGGGCTTCGACCTGGTCCCCACAGAGGAGTACGAGCCAGGTCATTTTCGGACCACCTCGATTCCGGACCCCGTCTACATCACAGATACCGTCGACGCTGCAGTTCGCGCTTTGCTGCGAGGAACAATGCGATGGCTGGAGCTGGGTGGCCACGACGAAAAGATGATCGGTGCAGTGGCACCGGAAATATTCGCCAAAATGCCGAAGACATCCGACGATCTGGGCTCCTAGGGCGATTGAACCAGCCGCCACCAAATCCCTCGTGCGTACCCAACCCCGAGCCGAGGGGTCTAATCTCCTCGGCACGGGGCTTCGCAGCGCTCATAAGCCGTAAAGCCGTCTAGCTAGATCGACGCGCGGCCAAACCTGCTCGAGCAGCTCACTTGGGGGGCGTGCACGCCCACAGAAGCGCTATCGCCGGACGGCACGGCTGTCGATGAACATCACTCCGGCGCCGCTCGTAGGCTCCTCAGTGTCGCCGTCGCCCGGATACAGCACCTCGGAATCGGTCGAGCCGTACACCCACGTGCCATTGATTTCATTGTCACCGAGTAGACGAGGCGTGAAACTGACCAGGTCAGCTTCGAGATCTCGGGGTCCGTATCGGGTGTCCCCACCCTTCGGGGCCTGGTCGATCAGCGAGTCCAGCGCCCCATCCCGAGTGAGCTGCTCACCTCGTGCAGCGGCGGACAGCCGCAACAGCTGTGGCCACCCGGCCCGACCACAGCGATCGAGCTCGTCGAAGAAGTCGACCAACCGCGTTGGAACAGTCCCAGAAGTTGCGGAGAAGTACACCAACGGCCCTACCTTGATGCTGCGTCGAGCTGCGTTCCGGCAGGTGTACCGGACTAGGAGGCGTGTGTGCTTGGCCGGTTCCGGGCCTGTCGGGTTCACGGCCAGAGCAACCCCGACGTCCGCTGCGGTCAGAACGAACATCCAATCGGCGAACCAACTGTGCCGCTTACGTCCCCGCTGGAACGCGATCTCGGCGACGTCCGCACCTCTCGATGCCGCGTTCGCCACCAGCAAGCCGCGCCAGCGAGGGGCGGGGTAAACGTAGAACGGCTGCTCACCCAACGGCCGCTGCAGGTAGCGCCACAGTTGGCGAACATCAATGTTCACGTCGTGGTGTTCACCGTCACGGCCGTGATTGGTGGCGGTTTTAATTTCCAACCTGACGGCTTTTCCGGGACGAGCGGGAATCGACCCGATTGACACGTCCTCCCCGAGGGCGGGCCACCATAGCGACGCCCACGTCTTGTACCGGTAGTTGACGTATTGGCTGACCCAGTGTTCGAGCGTCTTCTCGGGGATCGTGACTTCACTGTTGGCCATCACCGGCGAGCGTAGAGCAGACCACCCTGCCTCCGCTGGCATCATGAAAGCTCGGGGCGTCGCACGGCAATCTCTCTATCCATCCATGGTGGGCTCTCTCGCTCCACCAGGCCAAGCACACAGGCGAATGCACCCGGACGCTGTCGATGTTTGGATCATGCACACGTGCCCTGCCCTCCAGGACAGAGGACGGGGCACGTGTGCCATCGGGTTCGAGGCGGCGAGGACGGTCAGCCGCTACCAACTGGCTTCGATGGACAGGTTCAGCAGATGACTTGGGCGTTAGCTCCGGCGGTGTAGGTCTCGGCGTAGTGCTGCCCGTTCGGGTGCTTGAGGTGGACCTGGAAGTACACGCACGTGGCACCCGGTGCGTAGACCTGCATGCTGTAGCTCGATCCGGTTCCGTAGTCGACCTCGTTCAGCGCTGAGTAGTTGGCGGTCCAGATGCTCTTGATGGCCGCACCTCCAGCTGGGTTGTTTCGCACTCGAATCCAGTTGGTCGAGCAACTGTGCGAGTAGTAGACGTCCACGTAGGACACGACTTGACCGGATTCGGTCTCGATACCGCGAGTTGCGACCAGCGAGGCGTTCTGGTTGCACCCTGTGGTGGCCGGGTTGGTGCCGTTGTGTTGGGAGCCGGCCGAAGCAGACCCGGTGCCGAGCCCCAGCGCCGCGATGGTGAAGCAGGCGATGAGCCATACAGCAAACCAGTGCCGCCGGCGGTGGGGCGAATGTTGCCGAGAAGTGTGGGAAGCGCTGTCTGTCGGTGTGGTTGAGGTCGAACTAGTTGTCATGTCGTTCTCTTTCTCACGGTTGAGCCGGATTGCTCGAACGTTGCGTAACCGACCATCACCGACCAAACGTCCATCTACCTCGGTGGATGGACGGTATAGATGGTGAAGGATGGTTGTTCTGGCACATCATTAAGGGGCGGGCACGACAAGCGGGGGTGGCAGGGATGAACAACGATCAATACAGCAATGAGGAGGACTCGGTCGATGAGTTTCTCGGAGATCTGCGCATGCTCCGCGACAGGCACAATCCGCCTCGTTCGTTCAAGGGGATCGCGCAAACCGCTGGGCAGCGCGGTATGCCCACCAGTCACGGGTCGATGCACAACGTGTACCGGGCGATCGATCTCCCGACCGAAGGTGCCCTTCGCTCCTATGTAGTCGCGCTGGCAGGCAGAGACGCGGTCGAGTCGTGGGTCACGCGTCGGGAATCGCTCAGCCACGGAGCATCGGGGACTGGCGAGTCCGACCAAGCGCCGGCCCACGCGGCATCCGGTCAGCACCCAGCGGAAGTGCCTCGCTCGGATCGGCGACCTGGTCGGTGGTGGTGGATCACCGCGGTGGCCGTTCTGGTTCTGAGCAATGTGACCACGGGATTAGTCGTCGCCAGGTCTACACAGTCCACCGGGCCCGACACCGATAGCAATTCGTTGCTCCCTGTCACCGGTACCGACCCTGGTACACAGCCCGAATGTTTGGAGGATGTGGTTGTTGCAGCGAGCTCGAACGAGGGCCAGTTCCTACTCAAGCTGCTTTACTCCGCCACGTGTCAGAGCGCATGGGGGAAGGTCGATCGAACCGACAACCGGGGTGAAGGCAACACGATCAGCCTGACCGCGAATCTGCGCGCGGAGCCCGAAGGACCCTCGACTCAGCGTGCCGTCGAATCCGACGTTCAATCTGCGTACACCGCGCTCATCGTTCGCGAGGATGCCGCCGACCGGATCTGCGTCAGCGGGGCTGTCACCGTTGGTTCAGAGACCATCGAAGCTTCACGGCCGCTGTGCAACTAATTATGGGTTCGCATTGATGTCATCCCACGCGTCTAACGCGTGTTGGAAAGCCGCCACAGCGCCCAATTCCGTGGGAGCAGCGCACAGCGAAATTGTGGCCCTAGCAAGCGACGCGATCGCAAGATCCCCCAGATCCAGGAGAGCGTCATCGCCACCACTCAGCAGAGCAAGCACCGTGGTAGCCATCATTTTGGGATGTTCCAGGACCTCGGCGGGCTGAGGCTGGCCCAACTCGATCAGGGGCAGAGTCTCGAGAAACATTGGTACGGCGAACGCCACCCTCGGATTGACTGCGCTCATGCCATGAAGGTTAGCAATCGCCCGAACACCGGATGTTCCGGAGAATCTCCGTCTCGTCGCCTCGGCTGAGCGAGTAGCCGTAGTCGCAATGCTCAACTCCGTCGACGACCACACGTACGAGCCTGGCACAGCAACCGGGGCGAAGCCCGTATCGAGCGCCCTGCCCCACCCCATGGAACGTAATCCGCCAGCGCGCGGTATCCGCACGTTCGGTCGGTCAGCGCTCCTTGCCCACCATGCCGTTCATTGACCACGCCGTCCCCGTACGCCTGGCCACTTCGTCAGTCGGACTGTCCGCTGTCTTCGCCGCTGGGCCGGGTGCCGTTTGCGGGGCGGTTACCCCCGCCTCCCGGTGGTGGCGGGGGTGGATCGGACTCGACACGGGGACGTCGGGCAACGGGTCGATAGCCCCTCTCCTCAGTGTCTGAGGTGTCCAACCGATGCGTCACCGGGCCCTCGCCTGTTTCGTTGCTCATGATGAACCGGTTCCCGCAGCTGCCGGTGCCTGACGAGACACCCCTGCAGGGCCTGCGGGGGCCGGAGGGGGGGTGCCGGTCGTGTTTCGGTCTCTTACTACTGGGGTGTATCCGCCGTTTCGTGGAGGCAGCCATCCACGACCGCGTTTGCGTAGCTGGGGCTCGATTGTGTGCGCTCCATTGTTCGAGGCAGCCGAATCGCTCATCAGTTCGCTCCTTCGCTGGTGCTGTCCGATCCATTGTGCCCGTTATCCGCCGGACCGGTATTACGAACGCGCTGGACCAGCTGAGCATCGGAACAGTCGATCCAGACACCCTCCGAGCCGGTCACCGGTCCCCCGAACTGGCCGTTGGTGTCAATGGCGTATGCGGTCTCGAGAAATATTTCGCGCGCCTCCGGGTAGCCGGTGAAAAACCCCGTCACACCGACTCGCCCGCCGCACCAGTCTCCGCTCTTGGTCAGAACACGAACGAAGTCGTCGTCCGTCGTAGTACGAAACCCGAAGTCCCACGCCGTCGGTGTGGGGTCGTACGACCTCATCCGCTCTTTCCATTCCAGTTCCGGATGAACCCTCCTCTGTTTCCAGAAAGCTTCGCCGAAACCCAGGACCGTCGGAACGACGAACACCAGACAGAACGCCCATACAGCGTGAGCTCGAACATCCTCAGTCAGTGTGTCCTCCGGTGCGCGCACTACCCGAATCAACGATTCGCCCAGGACGGCGATGTAGAACAGCGCCAACGCACCCGACACCGAGATCGCGCGTAGCACCCGAACACTCAGCTCCCGCTCTGCCGGCACCGGACCCAGAATGCTGCGGCGTACCCCCTGCCATACGAAACCGGGGACGATGACCAGTAACACGGTCAACGCCTGCTGCCAGTTCACCAGCACTGCGTACCACCGTCTCTTTCTAAGACAACTTTCATAGGACCATTCTCGCGTGCTGACCGACGTTGTCGGCAGCCCGAAATGTCGTTCTCCCCCACTATCATTGACCGTCAGCGGCAGCCGGGAGCGGTGGCCCCCACAGCCGGGTCATGGTTTTGGCGGCAGCGGGTCGAGCAACCGATGCGCGGTATCCCCGATGTCCGCACTGTTAGCGAGTTGCATGCACACTTGCACGCGCCTCTGCCAGCGCATTTGCTTGCAACGGTTCGACCGCCCCATCGCTCAATCGCGAGACCTTCCGATCTCTTGCGCTTACAGAGTTGTTGCAGTCGAAGCTATCGTCGTCGCTCAAGGTGTCACACGCCGAGGCGTACAGCAGTCTCAGGCTCTGCGAAATCCCCAATCCGACCACTGCCAGCCGTTTCCCGCCCGCCCTGAGGGCACGACGTCAGCTCTGGCCGAGACCAAGGCCAGAACTGACGTCATTCATTCTGCGCGACAAACCGTTCGACGTGAGAAGAACTCGATGTGGGCTACCGGATCCACATTCTCACGACGTTATCGTCTGTCCCGTGCCGCTGAGCCATCGGATCCAGCCTCGCTCGAAGTTGACCTGTTTGCCACCGGCGACGTCGAATTCATCGCTCGTCGGGAAGCCAAACCGTCCGCCTTCGTACCCTTCCTGCCCGTAGCGCACGAAGATCGCACCGTGGACCAGATGAGCCCGCCCGACAGGAAACCCGAGATAGATGTTTCCGTTGACAAATCTATTGAACCGTCCCTGGCGATTGGCGGTACCGAGTTCCCCGCTCGACGGCCAGCTCATCGGTCCGCTGGGACCGCCGGTGGATTCGTACTTCTGACCGATTGAGCCGAAGGTTTCCCAAGCTCCTGAGCCCGCCTTTCCTCCGAGGTGATCGTATTCGTCACTGGTCGGGTACCCCCATGGCCCTTCTTCGTAGCCGGTTGCGTTCCACTTCTGCTGGGAGGACTCCCCAAATAGGATGTGCTCCGGTCTGCGACGACCAGTACATGACGCCACCTTGGAAGAGTTGGCCGCGTCCTTGGTACTTGTTGAGGTCCAGTTCGTCACCGACCGGATACTTGAGCGCGCCGCCCTCATACCCCAGTCCTGCCCACTTCTGGCCGATTACGCCGCCGATTCCGTGTGCGCCCGACGCTGCGGACCAGTAGATGGTGTTGCTGACCTGACCTTTCTTGAACTCCTGCCGCTTGCCGAACCCATCGGGGTTCGTGAACTCGTCCGATGCCGGGTAGCCGAGGTATCCGCCTTCGTACCGCGCCTGGGCCCACTTGTCACCGATTGCGCCACCGATGGGGTAGCGTCGGCGAGGTCCTTGAAAAAGCGGGCGACGGGCCACCGCTCGAAACCACTCTTCTCGTAGACCGACCGCGCCGGCGCATGACCGGGATCGTCACCGGTCTCGACCATTACCGTTCGCATTTCGGCGGATCTCACTCGTGCGAAAGACCGATCGAGGAGCGCCATTCCGACGCCGGCTCGCTGCTGAGCTGGGTCGACCACCAGGACGTACACCTCACCCATGTCGTCATTCGGGTGCAGGCGGGTACAGACCCAGCCGACCGGCGTGTCACCGTCCACGGCCACGTCCACGCTCTCGGGTTCGTCGTCGACGACGGATGCGAGATCGTCGTACTGACGCGCCTGCCACCCCTGGGGATAGAAGCAGTCATACACGAACGACGGGACCGCCTCCTGCACGAGCGGAAACACCGGTTCCCATGCGCGAAGTGACAGCGCAAGCACCTCGGCTCGGTACTGCTCGTGGTACGGCACTATGGTCATCACCAGTGTGAGTGTAAGCGGTGGTGGAGTCCGCGACCGATCATTGTCAGCCAGTCGGGCCACGAACCCGACCCCTGCTGCGCCGCAGCACTATTGAAGCTGAAAATTTCTCGAGAAGCTGCCCTAAGACTCTTGGCACTCCAAGGGTGAGAGTGCTAATTTCTGTTCTGCACAGTTGAGGAGCGACTCACCACAGGGGTGAGCGCATCTGAGTACAGGAGGTGGTTGCTGTGCTTCGATTCGATCCGTTCCGTGACGTCGATTCACTGGCCTCGGCAATGCTGGGTGTCTCTTCCGGTTCGGACCGCGCCCCACGGTTCATGCCGATGGATCTGTACAAGGTCGATGATCACTACGTACTCAGTGCCGACCTGCCCGGCATCGACCCGGGATCCATCGACGTCGACGTCGATCGCGGCACCCTGACGCTCACCGCTCATCGCTCGGCACCGGAAAGCTCAGGTGTGCAGTGGATTTCGTCGGAACGCTTCGCCGGAACCTATCGTCGCCAGGTCTCCCTCGGTGACGGCATCGACACCGAGCGTATCGCTGCGTCCTACGACAACGGCGTTCTGTCGGTGACGATTCCGCTCGCAGAGCGTGCGAAGCCTCGGAAGATCGACATCGCTCGCACCGAATCGACCAACGAGCAGAAGTCCATCGAACACGAGCCGGCCTGAACCGACCACGACACGGCAGTGGGGTTGATGCGCAATGGAATCCGATGCAGTGGTGTGGAGAGAATCGACCGACCGTGAGCACTGGTGGCGCACGGTGGTAGGTGCCGAGGCGAGCATAAGGGAGTGCTCGACGGCGGATGTGCTCGATCAGTGTCGAGCCGAGCCTCTCGACGACGATCTCTATCCGCACATCCAGCACGCAGCATGACGAGAGGGCCGGCCCCGAACACCCGGGGCCGGCCCTCTGTGCTGGGACCTCTACAGAGACAACGTGTAGAACGTGCTCGACGGATCCAGCACGCAGTCGCCGAAGGGCGGGCACTCGACGAATCCGTGGCGCACATACAACCTGCGGGCGGCGGCGAAGTAGTCCTGAGTTCCCGTTTCCAGGCTCACCCTCCCGTACCCGCGTCGACGCGCATCGTCGAGTACGTGAACGAGCAGATTCGACGCCACTCCGCGACCTCGTGCCGCAGCCGACGTACGCATCGACTTCAACTCGCCGTGCTCAGGGCTGAGTTCTTTCAGCGCCGCAATGCCCCACAGCGAGTCCGCATCCCATACTGTCCACACGCTGACATCCGGCCCCCTCAGACCGGACAGATCGAGGGCGTGCACGCTCTCGGCAGGCGAGGTGGCATGCATGTCCGCGAGATGCTCGGCGAGCAGGGCACCAACGGCAGGTCGGGTCAGATCATCGACCTCGATCCTCACCTGTTCATGAGCTTTTCGATGGCGTCGAACATCTTGAATCGTCCACTCGTGGGTACTGTTTCGATAGCGTGGCCGGCGATGCCCCAGCTGGACAGCAATGTGTTCGCAGCCTCGAGCCCGGTGGTCGCCGCGCGTTCCATCAGGGCCACCGGTAGGTCGATGCGGATGCCGTCGCCCGCGAGGACCAACGCAGGTTCGGGAGTACGGACGGTCGGCCTCTCGGCGAACGCTCCGAGTCCGAACATGGGGCAGTCGTCTCGCCATTCGGACCGTTCCGCAATCACCTCTGCCGCAGCCGTTTCCGGATAGATCTCGTACATCCGATCCATCAGCTGCTGCCGCGTGACCTCCTCCGATTCCTCGGCGGCGTAGGCGTGCAGTTCGACGACGGAGCCGCCGGTGCGGGCAGCCCACTGCGCGGCCTCGTCCTCGAAACGTTCGAGCACACTGATGTTGTCGATCGGTGGCATCCCGCCGGTGCCGATGAACGCGGGGCGATCTGCGTTGACCGGCTTGCTCAGCCACACTCGGTGTACCAGGAACGGCGGTGTGTTCTGTAGCGCCGCAATCTGTTCACGCCACACCGAGGTCCCGAGTTCGGGTGATTGCGCGAGCACCTTCTGCAATCCGGCGATGTCGGTGGCGAGGACAACGGCGTCGGCGTCGATGATTCCGCCGGCATCGACGCGGAACTTGCGCAGACCGCCGCGGGTGATCTCGCCGCATGGTGTCGACGTTCGGATGTCCACACCGAGTCCGGTGAGGTACTCACCCAGGGGGTTCCACAGTGCCTGTGGATACGCGTCACGGGGGACGTCGAAGATCAGCCCCTCGGAAGAACCCAGGAAGTAGATGTGGAACATCATCGCCAACTCGGCGGCCGACATCTTCTCGGGATCGGCGAAGAAGCTACGCGAGAACACTCCGAACGCCAGATGGCGCGCGGCCTCGGGGAAGTTGATGTTGCGCAGGAATTCTGCGGCCGGGGTGGTGTCCAGCTCGTCGAACGTCTTGGGCACACTCACCGTCATCAACGGCAGCGCCGCGATGCCGTTGAGGTCGGTGAGGTCCTTCCACCGGAACGTCGGACTGCGCTTGACGAACGCAAACGCGTTGAGCGGCGGCGTATCCGGTAGTCCCTTGAATCCGTCGATTCGGCCGTCGCCGTCGATCAGCGGGTAATCGTCGACCGGCCGCAATCGAGCCAATGCCGGGTCTGTGCGGCGCAACAGGTTTCGGAGGTTGTAGTACTGACGGAAGAAGGCGTGGAAGCCGCGGCTCATGGTCGCGGGCGAGCCGTCCTCGAGTGTCGTGTCCCACCCACCGACACGGCCGCCGAGGTAGCTCTCGCGCTCGACGACGTGCACCTTGACGCCGCGCTCGGCCAGAGCAGTGGCAGCGCTCAGTCCGGCGATACCGCCGCCGACCACCACCACATGCGGAACGTCGGCCAGCTGACCGGCATCGGAATAGCCCTGCGGCGCAGCGTGGGTGACTTTCTTGGAGTCGGTCAACGTTCTTCCTCCGCGGGCCGAGAGCCCAGGAACGTGTGCACCACACCGTTCTGCCATCCGGTCATCGTCTCTCGGGCGACACCGGTGTAACCCGCGCGCTGCATCCGCCGCATGAAGGCGGAGGCACCGTCGAAGGTCACGACGCTGCGCCACAGGTGCCGGTACAGAGTGGCATCGCGCGTCGCCAGCCAACCCAGCGGAATGATGATGCCCCAACTCACCACGTTCCAGGAGATCCTGGCCCTGAGCGAATCGTGAACGGAGTACTCGTGGAACGCGATCGTCGAGCCCGGACGAAGCAGCGACAGAAGCGATTTGAGCTCGGTGTCGGGTTCGTCGACATTCCTGATGAGATACGCGGCCAGGATCGCGTCGAACGGGCCGTCGACCCCGTTGACCGCCAGGTCCTCGACACGCGAGTGCACGAACGTCACGTTCGACGGCCAGTCCTTGCTCCGGGCCACCTCGAGCATTTCGGCAGACGCGTCGGCCGCGACGATCTCGGCGTGCGGAGCGGCTTCGAGCAGCGCGGCAGTGGATGCACCTGTGCCGCAACCGATGTCGAGCAGACGGAGGCCCGTTCCCAGATCAGGGATTCGCAGGCGCTGGGCCGACTTGACCAGATGTTCGTGATAGCCGGGGTTCGCCCCGACGAGACGGTCGTACGCCTTCGCGCCGACGTCGAATGCTCCGGGAACTTCGTTACGCGGCAGTCCGCTCTTTCCGACCTTCACAGTGCCTCTTCCTTGCTCACGCGGGCAGAGGGCCCACCCTGGACCGTCACGACATCACCATGCTGCAACTGCCGTCCGCGCCGCACATCGACGTCCCCGTTGACGCTCACCAGACCGTCGGCGATGACGCCCTTCGCCTCGGCACCGGATTCGATGAGGTTGGCGAGCTTGAGGAACTGACCCAATCTGATCGATTCGTCGCGAATGGGGACATCGTGTGCGTCGGACATGGCTCCATCCTGTACTAGCGCGCCGTTCGCTGCTACCAACGAGTCACATCGACGAGCGGAACCTGCGCAATCGCAGACTGTTGCTCACCACGAACACCGAGGACAGCGCCATCGCGGCACCGGCGAGCATGGGGTTGAGCAGGCCCGCAGCGGCCAGCGGAACGGCAGCGACGTTGTACGCGAAGGCCCAGAACAGGTTGCCCTTGATCGTGCTCAGCGTGCGCCGCGAGAGCCGGATCGCGTCGCCGACGGCCCGAAGATCTCCTCGCACCAAGGTGAGGTCGCTGGCCTCGATCGCCACATCTGTACCGGTACCCATTGCGAGCCCCAGGTCGGCCGTGGCCAGGGCGGCCGCGTCGTTGATACCGTCGCCGACCATCGCCACGACCTTGCCGGACGCCTGCAGTTCACGGACGGCATCGACTTTGCCCGACGGTAGGACACCGGCGATGACCTGATCGATTCCCACCTCGGCGGCGATGGTACTGGCGGCGGCCTCGTTGTCGCCGGTCAGCATCACCGGTGTGAGGCCGAGAGCCCGCAATTCCGCGACGGCCTGCTTCGAAGTCGGCTTGACCGAGTCGGAGACCACCAGCACCCCGCGGGCTTTGCCGTCCCACCCGAGCGCGACGGCTGTCCGGCCCTGACGTTCGGCTGTCTCGAAAGCATCGGCCAACTCTGTCGGCAGGGGCATCGACCAGTCGGCCAGCAATGTGCGACGTCCGATGACGGCAGCGCGACCGTCGACGACGCCCTGTACACCGAGTCCCTCAAGGGCGGTGAAGTCCTCGACCGTCGAGGACGGGTTCGATCCTGCGATGGCCCGTGCGATGGGATGCTCGGAGCCCGATTCCAGGGCAGCCGCGATGTCGCGCACCGTGTTCTCGCTCTCACCGTTGGCGACGTGCACCGAGTGCAGCGTCATCTCGCCAGTGGTGACGGTGCCGGTCTTGTCCAGGACGACGGTATCCACGCGGCGGGTGGATTCGAGAATTTCCGGTCCCTTGATCAGAATCCCGAGTTGCGCGGCCCGGCCGGTGCCGACCATCAGCGCGGTCGGTGTGGCCAATCCGAGCGCGCAGGGGCACGCGATGATGAGCACTGCCACCGCGGCCGTGAACGCACCGGCTGCGGAACTGCCTGCACCGAGCCAGAACCCGAGCGTGGCGACCGAGATCGCGATGACGATCGGCACGAAGATGCCGGAGATGCGATCGGCCAAGCGCTGCGCCTGCGCCTTACCCGTCTGCGCGTCCTCGACGGCCTTCGCCATCTGTGCCAGCTGAGTATCCGATCCGATTCGGCTTGCCCGCACAACGATTCGGCCACCGACGTTGACCGTCGCACCGACCACGGCGTCGCCGATACCGACCTCCACGGGCACGGATTCACCCGTCAGCATCGATCGGTCCACGGCCGAGGATCCGCTCTCGACGGTGCCGTCGGTGGCTACCTTCTCACCCGGGCGCACGACGAACAGATCTCCCACGACCAACTGCTCGATGGGAATCTGTTGTTCCCGATCATCTTTCAGAACCGAGACCGTCTTGGCACCGAGGTCCATGAGGGCGCGGAGCGCCGCCCCGGCCTGCCGCTTCGATCGGCTCTCGAACCAGCGGCCCGCCAGAATGAACGTGGTCACCCCCGCAGCGGCTTCGAGGTAGATGTTGTTCGCCCCGTCGGTTCGCGCGATCGTGAACTCGAACGGATGCGTCATACCGGGCGTGCCTGCAGTGCCGAAGAACAGTGCGTACAGCGACCACCCCAGCGCCGCAAGGGTTCCCATGCTGACGAGGGTGTCCATCGTCGAGGTGCCGTGCCGCAGGTTGGTCCACGCGGCGCGGTGGAACGGTAGAGCTCCCCACACGACGACGGGAGCGGCAAGCGTGAGCGAGAGCCACTGCCAGTTGGTGAACTGCAACGCCGGGATCATCGCCATCGCGATCACCGGAATGCTGAGCACCGCCGAGACGATCAGTCGCTGCTTCAGTGGATCGGAGGGAACGTCGTCTGCGGGTTCGTCTGCAGGCAGCGTCGCGGTGTAACCCGCGGCTTCGACAGCGGCGATCAGATCCTCGGTGGCCACGCCGTCACTGGTGACGCGCGCCTTCTCGGTGGCGTAGTTGACCGTCGCCGACACCCCGTCGAGTTTGTTGAGCTTGCGCTCGATGCGGTTGGCGCACGACGCGCAGGTCATGCCGCCGAGGATCAGTTCCGTTTCCTGGCTCATGCCTGCCCCTCCTGTACCTCGATGGTGAATTCGGCGGTGTGCACGACGCCCCCGTGCTGGAAGTCCAGATAGAGCGCATATGTTCCCGCCGTGGGCGCGTCGACGGTGAAGTCGACGGTCGGGCCCGGCGGACCTTCTTCGGGGTGTACGTGCAGGTATGCCAAGTCGTCGGCTCGCAGTGCCACCAGATGTCCGTAGGCCCCGAGATACGGCTCGAGGTCGGTGACCTCCCGACCGTCCTGATCGATGGTCAAGGCAACCGTGGATTCCTCCCCTGCGGTCACTGCGCCGGCCAGCGTCACGTTGTAACCGTCGGCACTCGATGTCACATTCGGTGGACTGAGGGGCTGAGGCCGATAGTCGCCGGGCACGGTCAGCTCGGCTCCTAGTGTGATGTTCTCCCCGCCCGCCGGGGTGAAGTCCGCGAACAGACGGTAAGGACCGGGCGTCGTGAGATCGAGAGCCGTCGACCACGTTCCCGATGCGTCACGCGTCGGATGTACGTGCTGGAAGTCCGTCAGATCGCGGCGGACGACGATGAGGTGCAGTTCCTTGGTATGCATCTCGTCGTAGTCGGTCAGAGCAGCCCCGTCCGGTGCTCGGATCGTGAAAGCAACCGGAACGGCCGGGCCGGACTCGACGACGAATCCATCGAGCTCGAGGGTGTAGCCGTCCTGGGTGGCCTGCAGCCCGGCCGGAATAGAGGTGGACGCAGCCATCGCGTCGTGCGAATCGCGATCGGTGTGCGCGGCCGCTGTGGCTGCCGGGGCGTCGGGCCCGATCGCGTCTCCGACGAACAGTGCCGCGAGAAACAGAAAGGCGATTCCCACGAAGAATCCGACGAGCTTGGTGGGGGCGTCGAGTTCCTTCCGTCCGAAGTTCATAACAACTACCCTACCCCCCCAGGGTATCTAAGCAATAGTGTCGAGCTGCATCTTGAAGCCGACGTGCGAGTCGCCGAAGCCGAGTCGGGTGTAGAAGCGATGCGCGTCCGTGCGACTGACATCGGAGGTCAACTGCACCAGAGCGCACCCCCGCCGCATGGCTTCCTCGATCGCCCACCTGATCAGCACACCACCGAGTCCCCGGCTGCGCCACGCAGCAGCCACCCGCACGGCTTCGATCTGCGCCCGCAGCGCTCCCCCGCGCGCCAGCCCCGGAATGACCGTCAACTGCAGTGTTGCCACCACCTCGTCACTGTGCACCACCACGACCTGCAGGTTCCGTGGATCCGACGAGATGTCCTCGAAGGCGGCGCGATACCGACCCATGTCGTCGGCTGACTCCCGCGAGACACCCAGCGGGTCGTCGACCAGCAACGCAACGATCGATTCGAGGTCCGACGCCACCGCCTCACGCACGACGCACGTCGACCCGTCGGTCAGGCTGAATTCCGTCGATGTCATTCGGTCGTGAATTGTCATGCGCACGACGGTAAATCATCCACTTTGTAACGCGAACCACCCCGAGTACGAAATGCCGGGTAACCCACTGGCAACTGCAGTCGGGCAAATCGGTTCGGGCGTAAACGATGGGGATCGAAAACATGAATGTTGGCAAGTCGAAGCGTGCTCGCGTTGCGTTGAGCGCGTTCGCGATCGGAGCACTCGGTGCCGGGGTTGTCGTTGCAGCTCCATGGTCGACACCGGCCACCAGCACCGAAGCCTCCATCGAACTGGTGTCCACGGCAACGTGCTACGACATGGTCAGCATCGCCATCGGCGGACGCAACGACACACCACGCGACGGCGTCAAGTGGCTCACCACACCCGATGGCGAACGACTGCCTGCCGCGATGTCCGGTGACTACTCGAGCGACTGGATCGACCAGGTTGTGCGAGCTCCCAACAACGGCAACGTCGTTCCGGACTCCTACGCGGCGGTCTACGTCGAGTACCCCGCAAACATGGCGAGCTACGACAGCGCCGTGCAGACCGGTGTCACCAACTCGCAGACCATCATGAAGTCCATCACTGCCTCCTGCCCCAAGACCCGCTTCGCAATCGTCGGCTACAGCGAGGGTGCAGACGTGGCCCGCCGGACGGCTATGGAAATCGGCAACCAAACTGTCCCGGCGGACGGCAAGTACGGCATCATCGACCCCTCTCAGGTGGTCGGTGTCGTTATCCTCGCCGACGCCGGCCGCCAGGCCGGTCAGGGACCGTTCCCCGGCGCCGACAATCCGTTCGGCAATCCCGACGGCTTCGACACCAAATACCAGAATGGCAACTCGCCGATATCGGGCCAGGGTGCGTTGCCCGGAACCTCGGGCGGCTTCGGCGCACTCGACGGCCGAGTTGCATCCTTCTGCTCCGAGGGTGACCTCACCTGCGCTCTGCCGGAGAACACGTCGCTGCTTCATCTCGCTGCCAACATCGGCCGACAGGTCAACGCCGATGCATTGGAGAAAGAGCAACTGACGCCCGCCACTGGAGCCGATCTGGCTCTCGCCTTGGGCCGCATCGCAGTGAATGCCTTCAACGACATTGCTTCGCAGCCCAATTGGATGCAGAGCGACGAGACATTCCTCGACGTGCTGATCAAGGTCTCCGAACCCACGTACAAGCCCGGCACGGCAACCACACCGGTCGCTGCCAAGGTGGACGGGGAGCAGGAGCCGATCGAGACCGGTCAGATGATCGACATGGTCTACCTGCCGCAGAAGATCTTCAGAGAGATCACCGGCTTCCTTTCCTCCAACCAGAACACCATCCCGGTTGTGATGAACGACCCCTACGGACTGACCCTCGGGCCAGGCTCGGGACACCACTTCGATTACTGGCGTGATGCAGACGCGGCCAACGGTAAGCCTTTGACTTCCGCTCAGTACGCAGGAGCCTGGCTGACCGAATTGTTGGAAGAGGCCAACAGAGGTGAACCAGTGAAGAGCAAGGAGGTTCAGGAGAAGGCGGGACGCGCAGCGATCCAAACGATCGTGGCACCCGCGACCACCTCGGCAACGCCGACTCCGACGGCCACCACGACCGCACCGGTCACCTCGACGCCCGTCGTTACCACCACGGTTCCGGTTGCGCCCGCCCCCGCGGCAGTAGCACCGGCACCCGCAGTAGCACCGGCACCGGCGTCCGAGCCCGTCGCAACCCCCGAGTGCACCGTCCCCGTCGAGGGTGAGACCCCCGTCGAAGGCGCACCGCCGCTCTGTGTCACCGCGACCGAGACGGCTGCCGAGACCGCAACCGAGACTGCGGTTCCGACGACCACCGAGGTTGCACCCGCGCCGTAGTCCGACGCATACAGAACGCTCACGAGCCCGCCCACCTGTTTCGTTCGTGGGCGGGCTGGTGTGTTTTCGGTGGAAAAGATCTGTTCGACTGACCAGCGTGACTCAGGCCGTGCCGCGTAGCTTTCCCCGAACCACGATGCCCACGATCAGAAGTGCCAACGCCACGAACACCACCATCGACGGACCGCCGCGGTCGAGACCGGTCAGCGTCGGAAGCGGCGCGAGCAACGCCAGCCCCAGCGGCGGCAGAGTCGACGCGCCGACGCCGACGCCGTACCAGAACCCCTTGATTCGGTTCCAATCAGAACGACTCTGAACCCGATCTTCCAGATGCACCATGGCAATCGACAGCGGTACCGCCGCGAACAGCCACAGCAGCGGGGACAGCGGCAGACCTACCCGCCCCAACAGCGCGTCGGTGATGAGCGTCGCGCCGAAATACGAGGGCAAGAACATCGCAACAGCGAGACAGAAACCCAACGTCACGTCGGAGACGTCGTCGGGCACTTCTCTGTTCCGGCTGTGATCGGACATGAGATGCACGCTACGGAACATGGTGCCCACACCGGGGATCGCCGCCGGCGTCAGACGCGCGGCGGGTCAGATTTCTCGGTGGGCCTGCGCGTCAACACCGCGCAGGCGCACGTCATCACCGCGACAACCACGAGCCCGACCGCCGAGAACACCATGGGGTCGTGTTCGGTCGTGGGAGTGAACACCGCGCGGTCGTAGACCGAGGCGGTCTGAAAGCTCGCGGCATACGCCGTCACCGGCAGGGTCGTGGTGAACAGCGCAGGCAGCGACAGTGCCAGAGATCCCGGCGAGATCGTCAGCGCGGACACCACCACGTAGGCAGCGATCAACGGCAAGACGAACTCCGACCCCGTCTGGACGTCCGCATAGCCCTCGATCACGCCCGCAACGGCAATGACGAGAAGGCCACCCAGCCCGACGTACAGGTGGGGCCACCGGTAGCCGATCCCTGCTCCGAGGATCAACAGGCCCACCGTCAGGGCCAGCTGGGCACTGTTCCCGGCGGCCATGCCGAACGTGCCGAACACGCCTGCCGACAGCGCACAAAGCACCAGCAGCAGGCGTCCATCGCGTCCGGGAAGTAGAAACGACGCCACCACTGCGGAGGCCGTCATACCGGCGAGGCCGACGAGCCAAACCGCGCTCCCGGCGTCGTGACCTGCGGCAATCCATCTCACCACACCGACGGCGACGGGTAGTGCGAGGCCGACCAGCAGAATTCGCCGGGTCTCGTGCGGCTCCGGTTCGTCATTGCGGTGGGCCAGAAACAGAGCAGCCGCAGTGGCCGATGCGAGAATCACCATCACTATCGCCCGCTGCGGGCTCACATCGTCCTCGGCACCGACCACGTCCCAGACGAAGACGGGACCGTCGTTCGCCTCCACGAGCGCGTCCAGCGGACCACCGAGGAGCCCGGCACCGAGTACGGCAACCGCCAACGTGGCCTGTTCACCTCGATGCCGCCCCGCCAGCACTGCAACTGCGGCGAGTACTGCACCGGTGGCCACTGCACCGGCCCAATGGCCGAGCAATCCGGTCACCATTCCGACGGTCTGGAACACGACGACGAGCGCCGATGCGATCGCCACGACGATCGAGACGCGTGCTCTCGCACGCGCCAGCGCGACCGAGGCCACGCAGGCAGAGATCGCAACGACAGTCAGTCTGTTGACAATTGACCAGAACGAACCGAACTGCGCGGTGCTGCTCAACAGCGAATCGAACGGGCCGATGTCGCTGATGGCGTAGCCGACAGTAAGACCGGCCAAGAGCATCGACAGTACTTTCATACTGCCGATCATGCCGTCAGCCGAACTTCACTCCCTGCGCCAGGGGCAGTTCGTTGGAATAGTTGACGGTGTTGGTTGCACGGCGCATGTAGGCCTTCCATGCGTCGGAACCGGATTCGCGTCCGCCGCCGGTTTCCTTCTCACCGCCGAAGGCACCGCCGATCTCTGCGCCGGAAGGTCCGATGTTGACGTTCGCGATGCCGCAGTCAGAGCCGGCGGCGGACAGGAAGCGCTCCGCTTCGCGCAGGTCGGTGGTGAAGATCGACGACGAAAGACCCTGCGGCACATCGTTGTGCAAGGCGATCGCCTCGTCGAGGGTCTCGTACGTCAACACATACATAATGGGTGCAAAGGTCTCGTGCTGGACGATGTCGGTCTGCGCGGGCATCGTCACGATCGCAGGCTGGACGTAGAACGAGTACTCGTCGACCACGTTCACCCGCTCGCCGCCGACCACAATCGTTCCGCCGTCGGATACAGCGATCTCGAGGGCTTCTCGATAACCAGAGAAGGCACCCGCATCGATCAGCGGTCCAACCAAAGTGCCACTCTCCAGAGGAGATCCGATCGACAGAGTCTCGTACGCTGCCACCAGTTTGGCGACCAGTTCGTCCGCAACGGAGGAATGCACGATGACGCGTCGGAGCGAAGTGCAGCGCTGACCGGCAGTCCCGGCGGCCGAGAACACCAGCCCACGCGTCGTCAGGTCGAGATCGGCCGACGGCGTCACGATCGCCGCGTTGTTGCCGCCGAGCTCGAGCAACACTCGGCCGAATCGCTGCGCAACCCGAGGTGCCACCGCCCGGCCCATTCTGGTCGAACCGGTTGCCGACACCAGGGCCACGCGCGAATCATCCACCAGCGCTTCACCGGACGCACGGTCGCCGATCACCAGCTGAGCGATCTTGGGGTCCACTCCCGCTGCGGCGGCAGCCCGCTCGAACAGTGCCTGCACTCCGACGGCGGTCAGCGGAGTCTTCTCCGACGGCTTCCAGATGACGGTGTCACCCGCGACGAGCGCGAGGGCAGTATTCCAACTCCACACGGCAACAGGGAAATTGAAGGCCGTGATGACGCCGACGACACCGAGCGGATGCCACTGTTCCATCATGCGATGTCCGGGCCGCTCGGTCGCAATGGTGTTGCCGTAGAGCTGACGCGAGAGTCCGACGGCGAAGTCGCAGATATCGATCATCTCCTGCACCTCACCGAGGCCCTCGGACACGATCTTTCCGGCCTCGATGGACACCAGCGCGCCCAGGTCCTCTTTGTGCACGCGCAGTAACTCGCCCAGTTCGCGGATCACCTGACCTCGCCCGGGGGCCGGCACCTGCGACCACGATACGAAAGCGGTGCGCGCGTCGGCGATGACGCCGTCGACATCGGCTGCCGACGCAGACGCCAGCGTCGCCAGGTTTCCACCGGTGATGGGCGAGCGCGCCACGATCGCGTCGGGTCCCGCGGGGGCGTCGAGCGCGATCGTCGCACCCAGCCGGTCGAGGATGGCGCGAGTGCGCACACTCAACTCGTCGTGGGTGATGGATGCAGACATGCGCGTACACCTTCCGTGGAGAGAACCGAACCGTCGGAGATCAGCCTACCGATGAGGGTCACAACCGTATAATTTCCTGCGTATTGGGCTTGATTACGGAATATTAACGCGTATGTTCGACGTCATGACGCAAGTATTACAGCGCACCGGAGTGACGATCGACGCCTCCAACGTCCGCGACGTGATCGGTGAACACCTTCTGGCCGACGGTTTCGAGCTGGTCCTCGACCTCGATGCCTCGAACGGTTCCACCCTGGTCGACGCCAGGGACGGCACTCGCTACCTGGACCTGTTCACGTTCTTCGCGTCCAACGCCCTGGGTATGAACCACCCGGCGCTGATCGACGACCCGGAGTTTCGGGCGGACCTGATGCAGGCGGCGATGAACAAGCCCAGCAACTCCGACATCTACACCGTGCCCATGGCACGATTCGTCGACACGTTCGCGCGGGTCCTCGGTGACGCCCGCCTGCCCCACCTGTTCTTCGTCGAGGGCGGTGCACTGGCGGTGGAGAACGCGTTGAAGGTGGCGTTCGACTGGAAGTCACGCTGGAACGAGCGCCACGGCATAGACCCGTCGCTCGGCTCCCAGGTGATGCATTTCGAGCATGCGTTCCACGGACGCTCGGGTTACACGATGTCTTTGACGAACACCGACCCGAACAAGGTCGCCCGCTTCCCGAAGTTCGACTGGCCGCGTATCCCGTCCCCGTACATCAGATCCGACGCGAACATGGACGAACTCGAGGATGCATCGTTGGCCGCGGCCCGCCTGGCCTTCGAGGCCAATCCGCACGACATTGCCTGCGCCATCATCGAACCCATCCAGGGCGAGGGAGGAGATCACCACTTCCGGCCCCGCTTCCTGCAGAAGTTGCGCGACCTCTGCCACGAGTTCGACGCCCTGTTCGTCATGGACGAAGTTCAGACCGGTGCCGGAATGACCGGTACCGCATGGGCTTTCCAGCAACTCGACGTCGTTCCCGATATCGTCGCCTTCGGCAAGAAGGTTCAGGTCTGCGGCGTCATGGCCGGCGGTCGCGTCGACGACATCGACGACAATGTCTTCGCCGTCAGCTCCCGCATCAATTCGACGTGGGGTGGCAACCTCACCGACATGGTGCGGTCGCGTCGAATCCTGGAAGTGGTCGAGTCCGAGAAGCTCATCTCTCGTGCCGGTGAACTTGGAGCTGTATTGCTGAACCAGTTGCAGGAGTTGGCAACTCGGCACATCTCGGTCTCCGAGGTACGCGGCCGTGGTCTGATGTGCGCCTTCTCCCTGCCCGACGCCGCTACCCGCGACCGAGTGATCGAACTGTTGCGTACCGAGGAACACGTCCTTGCACTCGGTTGCGGCGACGCCGCAGTGCGATTCCGTCCTGCGCTGACCATCACCGAAGCCGAGCTGACCCAAGCCGTCCAGTCCATCGACCGTGTGCTGGGCATGCTGTAAAAGTGTCAGGTAAATCTTGACAAACCGACCTCCTATTGTCAGGCTGTTCCTGACACAGGAGGTCGAGCATGGATCCCATCACACTCGCCATCGAGGCGGATATCTCTGATGCAACGCGGTCGGTTGTGACAGCAGCGGCCATCGAGGCCGGACGGGTTGCCGACGAGATCATCGGCACAGGTCCCCTGCCGGGCACACCGGATTGGGAGGCCGAGCAATCGACCGACCTACCGGCGCGACGCAGCCTTGCGTGGCATCTGTTGAGTCTTCGCGTCCAGCTGGCAGCGGGGCTCGACGGCCTCGAAACCGTTGTGGTGCTGAGGGTTCAGGGTGCAACGTGGGCGACGATCGGCACCTCTGTCGGCATGTCGCGGCAGTCCGCGCACGAACGCTGGGGTGCCCGATCGGCGGCGATTCTGGACCCCGTCGGCGATGGACTGCCCGAGATCGTGCCGAACGACAACCCGGCCTGAGCTACAGCAGCATCCTCGCAGCACCTGCCGCCACGGCGTCCGCTGCTCGCTGGAGTGCGGGGGAAGACAGCGACCATTGCTGCCAGTACAGCAGCACGTCGTCGATTCCATTGTCATCGAAGCACTTCAGCGAGTCACGGGCCTGCAGATCGGGGATCATGCCCCAGCCGAAGCCCAAGTCGACGGCCCGCGCGTAGTCCGCGGACGCGGGCACCAGGTGCCGGGGCGGCTCGTGGGGTTCGACACCGAATCGCTGTAAGTAGTTGTCCTGCAACCGGTCGTCGGCATCGAAGACCACCACCGGTGCGGCTCGCAAGGCGTCGTCCGTCACCCCTGCCGTGAACCACCGTTCGATGAATTCCGGCGTGGCCGATGGCCGGTAGCGCATCGCACCGAGGCGTCGAACGGTGCAGCCACGAACCGGCTCGGCCACCGAAGTGATTGCGGCGGAGACGATTCCGTCGTGCAGTAGTTGAGCGGTACGGTCCTGATCTTGCCGATGCAGGTCGAAGGTCGTCTGGGTCGCCAGTGGCGCGAGCACGGGCAGTACCCAGGTCGCCATCGAATCCGCATTGACGGCGAGGGAGACGGGAGCGGCGATTCCGTCGTCGTTCAGTTCGGCCCGAGTCTGGTCGGTCAGGGTATCGATCTGGCGCGCCAGACGCAGCACTGCGATACCGGACTGGGTGGCCACCACCGGTTTGCTTCGCTGGACCAACGTTCGCCCCAACGACTGCTCGAGTGTCTTGATTCGCTGGCTCACCGCCGACGGCGTCACGTGCAACGCCCGAGCCGCGGCCTCGAACGTTCCGCCGTCGACCACTGCTCTCAGGGCTCTGAGCTGCTCGATCTCCACCGTATGAAGGTACGCTAATCGGCCGTGAAAAACATTCGCTGGACCTAATCATGCGACCCTCCTAGCGTTGCAACCATGACCTCGCTCGCCGCCGCACAATCGACCCTCACCGGATTGGGCGTCGGACTCTCACTCATCGTCGCCATCGGCGCGCAGAACGCGTTCGTGCTGCGCAAGGGCCTGCAACGCACCCACGTACTGCCGGTAGTGGCGGTGTGCGCTGTGTCCGACGCGGTCCTGATTCTGGCCGGGGTGGCAGGCATCGGGGTACTCGTCGACCGCTTTCCCGTCGCACTGCGCGTCGTGACCATCCTCGGTGCGGTGTTCCTGCTCGTCTACGGACTGATGGCGCTCAATCGCGCGCGCACTCCCTCGACGATGACGACCGAGACGACCGGTGGCGGTTCACTGATCGCGGCCCTGGCCACCTGCCTGGCGCTGACCTGGCTCAACCCGCACGTCTATCTCGACACCGTGGTGTTCCTCGGTTCGATCGGCAACCGTCAGCCGGGAGACCTGCGGTGGTGGTTCGCCGTCGGCGCGATGCTGGGCAGCGTGCTGTGGTTCACCGCGCTCGGCTACGGCTCACGTGTGCTCAGTCCGCTGTTCGCGCGGCCGTTGGCCTGGCGAATACTCGACCTCGGGATCGGGATCATGATGCTGACCCTGGCGGCGCTACTGGTGTTCGGCTGAGAATGGACACTCGGGTCACCACCCGATACGAAGGACCTATGGCACAGCTGACGACATTTCCCGAACCGAGTTCCGCCCTGTCCGATCCCGCCGATCTGTTCCGCGAGTACCTACGCTTCTATCGCGGCGAGTTGGTTCGGCGCATCACTGCGCTGAGCGAGGAATCCCTGACCACCACAACCGTTCCCTCCGAGTGGACCCCACTGCAGATGCTGACGCATCTGGTGCACATGGAGCAGCGCTGGTTCGTCTGGGGGTTTCTCGGACGAGCAGTCGATGCGCCCTTCGGCGACGAGAAGGACGGCTCCTGGCACGTGGCGACCGATGTGGACGCCGAGACCCTCCTGACCAGGCTCGACGACGGTGCCCGGCTCACCGAGGAAGTATTGAGCACACACCGGATGGACGAATTGGCGACGCTCGGTGGACGATTCACCGATGAGAGGCCGACTCTGATCTGGATCTGCTTCCATGTACTCCAGGAATACGCCCGTCATCTCGGCCACCTCGACGTCTCTGTCGAATTGGCCGGCGGGCCGAGAGGTGAGGGACCAGCATGAGAATCAACATCACCAGCGTCTTCGTCGACGATCAGAACAAGGCGCTCACGTTCTACACCGAGGTGCTCGGCTTCGTCGTCAAGCACGATGTCGCCATGGGCGGCCCCGATCGCTGGCTCACCGTCGTCTCACCGCAGGACCCGGACGGCACCGAATTGCTGCTCGAGCCCAGCGGTCATCCCGCAACTGCTCCGTTCAAGAACGCACTCTTTGCAGACGGCATCCCGTTCACGCAGTTCGCGGTGGACAGTGTTGCAGCAGAATACGATCGGCTCATCGGCCTCGGGGTTCGGTTCACCCAGCAACCCACGGAGATGGGCCCGGTGGTCACTGCGGTGTTCGACGACACCTGCGGCAACCTGATTCAGATCATCGCTCCCGCGAACTGATACTCGGACGTTCGCGTACACCGTCGAGCCGCGTCAGCCCCAGTTCGCGGCATGTGTCAGGCAGAAGGGATGTCCTGCCGGGTCGAGCAGCACGCGCCAGGTCTCGCCCGGCTGGTCGTCGGGCAGCGTCGCCCCGAGTTTCACGGCGGCCGCCGCCGCGGCGTCGAGATCCTCGACCGCAAGATCGAAGTGAAACTGTTTGCTGCCGTTCGCATTGGGCCACGCCGGCGGCTGGTAGTCGTCGACTCGACCGAATCCGAGCGCACTGCTCGGGCCCTGCAGCATCGCGTACGCCTGCTCCGAATGTACGACGCTCCAGCCGAGCAGCGACGACCAGAATGTGGCATTGGCCTCGGGGTCGGCGCAGTCCAGAGTGACCATCTTCAGCGTGGCCACGGGTGTCTCGGTCATGGTGTTCCTCCTCCATCTCGGGTGTCGGACCAGACTCCTACACTGACTCGCGTGCCGGATAGGAAAAATGCGACAGCCACCCAGTCCGGCGTCCTTCGACCGGATCAGCTGGCGCAATACGTCGACCTGGTTCGGCTGCCGTGTGCGGCGGCGTTGCAACCATGGGTCGAGAACTACTGGCAGCTTCAGTGGAATCTGCCGCCCGGCATCTCCTATCGCAGCTCGACGCTCCCGCACCCGGCCTGCACGCTCAGCGTCGAACACGGCTGGACCAGAGAAGGCGTGGCCGACCCGGTGGTGGTGACGGGAGTGCTCACCCGCCGCTTCGACGTCGTGCTCGCAGAATCCGGATGGGTCTTCGGCGTCAAGTTCCGGCCGGGCGGCTACGCGGCCTTCACAGGAACGGTGGCCCGCGGCCTGCGCGATGTCCAGGTGGCTCCGCCCACTTCGTTCCGCGCCGATACCGTCGACGCACTTGCGGAGCTGGGCCCACCCCTGGACGCCGACCACTGCCGAACCGTCGTCGACGCGGTTCTCACGCCCTATGCGCCTGCGGTCGAACCGGAGTACGAGATCGTTCTCGACATCATCGGGACCATGCTGGGCGACCGGACGCTGATACGCGTCGCCCAGGTGGAAGAGCGGTGCGGCATCGGCACCCGGCGGCTGCAGCGGCTGTTCGAGCGCTATGTCGGAGCGACGCCCAAGTGGGTTCTCGGTCGGTACCGCATCCACGATGCTCTCAGTGAGCTCGACAACGGCTACACCGGCCCCCTGGCAGACCTTGCGGCGCGATACGGCTGGTTCGACCAGGCGCACTTCACCCGCGAGTTCACCGAACTGGTGGGAATGCCGCCGAGTACGTATCAACTGTGAGTAACGCCTTCGTCACGCATTGGGACTTTTGCCGATTCGTTTGGCACAGTATCTCGCGGTGCTCGGTTGCACCTGGCGGGGAACAGCAGCACAGAGGAAGAGTGGGCTCCAACGCATGATCAACATTCTCGTTGCCGGTGGAATCGCGTTGGCGGTCTCGATTCTGTTGACGCCGTTTCTCATCGCGTTGTTCACCCGGCAGGGCTTCGGCCAGGAGATTCGCGTCGAGGGACCCGTGAGCCATCAAGCCAAACGAGGGACGCCGACGATGGGCGGCGTCGCGATCATCGTCGGTCTGTGGGCCGGATACCTCGGCTCCCACCTCGTGGCGATGGGCGGCGACGGCCCGTCGGCGTCTGCCCTGTTGATCCTCGGTCTCGCAACCGCGCTCGGGATCGTCGGTTTTCTCGACGACTACATCAAGCTCCGCATGAAACGAAGCCTCGGCCTCAAGGCAACGGGTAAGTACGTCGGGCAGATCAGTGCAGCGGTGATCTTCGCAGTACTGGCGCTGCAGTTCCGCAATGGGAACGGGTTGACGCCGGGCAACGTCGAACTCTCGCTCGTGCGCCAGTCGACGTTCTTCACGATGGCACCGATCGTTTTTGTGCTGTTCTGTGTCTTCCTCATCGTCGCGTGGTCCAACGCGGTCAACCTCACCGACGGGCTCGACGGGTTGGCGGCAGGGTCCATGACCCTCGTCCTCGGTGCATACACGGTGATGACGTTCTGGCAGTACCGGCAGTCGTGCGCGACCAACTCCGTTGCCGGGTGCTACCAGGTGCGCGATCCACTCGACCTCGCCGTCGTGTGCGCCGCCGCTGCGGGTGCCTGCATCGGGTTCCTCTGGTGGAACGCCGCCCCGGCCAAGATCTTCATGGGCGACACCGGTTCGCTCGCCCTCGGCGGACTACTCGCAGGCCTGTCGATCGTGAGCAAGACCGAACTGATCGCCGTCGTCTTCGGAGCTCTCTTCGTCGCCGAAAGTGCTTCCGTCGTCATTCAGGTCGCCTCGTTCAAGAGCACTGGCAAGCGGCCGTTCCGAATGGCGCCGATTCACCACCACTTCGAGTTGGGTGGCTGGGCGGAGACGACGGTCATCATCCGACTGTGGCTCTTCGCCGCGATCGCGTCGGCGCTGGGGCTCGGGTTGTTCTACAGCGAATTCCTCGCAGCCGTCGGCTGACCTCTACGCTTGGCGATATGACCGACGAACTGTCTCCGGTGGCCAAAGTCGACGCTCTCGCTGCCGAACTCGAACAGCTGGATGCTCGACGCGTCGCCATCGGGGTCGAACTCGTCAACCTCCAATTCGGCCTCGATGGAGATGCCAAGATCCGCGCGACCGAGGTTTTTCACAGCGACTACCTGGAGCGACTGTTCACGTTGGTCGACGAACTGCGCACGGACGAGTAGTTCTGGCTCGCCGCGTCTGTCCTGTTGACCTGAAGCATGGTTGAGGTTCTACTGTCGCTTTCATGAACGGACAAGCACGACCGATGCAACCACCCGAGCGACAGCCGATCGGATTTTGGACCGCCCGCGCCGGCGAGGCCATCCGAGCACGCACCCGCGGTGCCCTCCACGACATCGGACTCACCCAGCCCGAATGGTGGCTCCTGCATCAGATCTTGCTGCACCCCGCAGGGGCCGACCGGGAAGAGACGATCGAGAAGATCGGCCACAACGACACCCCGGAGGCAATCGTCGAGGCGATCGACTCCGCCCGTACCAAAGGTTGGATCGTCGAATCGACGTCGCGCGTCACGTTCACCCCGGAAGGTAAGGAACTGTTCCGACGGGCGGCGGACGTTCAGCAGATGTTGCAGGACGAACGTATGCAGGGCATCGGTCAGGACGAGTTCGTCACCGCAATTCGAGTGTTGCAGAGAACAATCCAGAACGTCGGGGGCGACGCCTGGCATTGGTGAGCGTCAGTGTCGTCGAATTCAGCCAAACCAAGAACCGATGAGCGGCAACAACTTACTCACCGCTCCGTGCCGCGTCGGCAGCCGTTGCAAAGGCAGACATGCTCGGGAATTTCATGTCGACCTTGTACTTCTCCGTGGGCTCAGGGGTTGCGCCCCAACCGGGTCGGTCGTGCCGCCGATCGATCCACGCCGAGGCGATGCCGTGACGCGTGGCCGGTACGTGGTCGTGGAACAGACTTTGGGCGACGTGGAGCAGTCGTGACCGTGGGACACCCAGCTTCGCAAGTACCCCGTCGAGCGCGTCGAAGTGATTGTCCGCCGGCTTGTATGCGCCCACATCCTGCGCTGTGACGATGGCGTCGAACTGGACGCCGAGTCGCCGATTGCTGCCCGCGAAACCATCGCGATGGACATTGGACAGGACGACGAGCTTGTAGTTCTCGGCGAGACTCGCCAATGCCTCAGCGGAATCCGGAAACGCAGGCCAGTCGGGAACGGACGCTCCCAGCCTGCTCGCCCAGTCCCGTGACACCGTCACTTTCAGCGTGTCGCCGGTTCGTCGGAACGCTTCGGCGAGTATCTCGGGGTACAGCATTGTGGGTGAATCCTGCTGCACTCTCGCCTCGTTGACGGCATAGGCGGCGAGTAATTCGTCCCCGGACAGTCCCGCACCGGCCTGCTCCGCCCACGGACCGAGAACGTTCAGTATGCCTGTCTCCCAGTCGATCAATGTCCCGTAGCAATCGAAGCTCAGGACGTCGTAGTCGGCGAGATTCATTCGGCGGGCACTCCTCAGGGATTCGATGACGGCCGACTGCCTGTGTCGAAACCGTCCGCAGGCCATCGTACTGCGATCTACCGGCCCTCGACCGACTACCGGTCCTCGGCTCAGCGGAGTGCACCGAGCTCAAATCCGGACGTCCGACGCTGCGCCCGACCGGACGCGGTCTTGTCGACCGAGACGTAAACCTGCTGCGCAACAGCGTGTATCGAGCTGTTCACATCTATCCTGCATCCGAGCTGATCGACGGTAGAGTTCTTCGTGACAGTCGATCGGCTGACGATGAAAGGCAGAACCCATGAACATGGGCAAGGGCGACGAAGTACGTAACGTCGTCGAAGCGTTGCATGCGATCGACAAGCCCTGGCAACCGCATCGACTCGCCAGCATCAACGACTACGACGTCAAAGTGGTCAAAATTCTTGGCCAATTCGTCTGGCATACGCATCCCGACACCGACGAGATGTTCTTCGTTCACAGCGGAGAACTCACCATCCAACTGCGTGACCGCGACGTTGTACTCGGGCCTGGTGATGTCTTCGTCGTCCCCGCGGGCGTCGAGCACTGTCCCAAAGCAGCCGAGGAGGTGTCGGCTCTGCTGTTCGAGCGATCGGGCACCGTCAATACCGGTGATGCAGGCGGCGACAGGACATCGCAGGTCAGAGACTTGTGACGGCAGTTCTGCTGCGGCCCGCCGTTCGGTCCGACGCCGAGTTTCTGTTCTCGATGGCGTCGGACATCGAGGTGGTTCGATGGGTCGGCGACGGAACGGTTTGGAGCAGAACCTATTTCGATCGGCGGTTCGCCCAGGCACTCGATGCGACGGGAAGCCACCAGCCGGATGTGCCGAGATGGTTCATCGGGACTAGCGCGCAGTCATTGCGCGTCGGGTTGCTCAGCATGATTCGTCGATCCGACCACCTCGAGGTCGGTTATTGGGTACATCCGCATCACTGGGGTCTCGGCTACGCGGGCAAGCTCCTCGTGCACGCCCAAGAACTCGCGGCCGGCCTGCCACTGGCAGCGCAGGTCTATCGCGCGAACGCGGCCTCTCGTCGGGTTCTCGATCGGGCCGGATTCGCACTCGTCGACGATGGAGATCCGCTCACCTACCGGAGTTGTCCGATGCCCTGACTCACCACGTCCTGACAGGCCGAGGACGAATGGTGGTGCGGCCGGTCGTGACGCCACGCACCATGGGGCGCATCAGAAATTCGTGGGGAAACCCGGCGTCGACAGCGCTGACTGTCTGGAGTCTGTCGAGCTGCGATTGGTCGAATTCGACATCGAGAGCGGAGATGTTCTGCTGCAGCTGTTCCAACGTCCGCGCCCCGATCAGCGAGCTGACGACCGATGGATGCCGAAGAGTCCAGGCCAACGCCACCTGCGCAGCGGTCACCTCGAGTTCGTCCGCGACGTCGACGACGATATCCGCAATCTCGAGTCCGCGCACGGTGAGCGTTCCGCTTGCCCTCGCGTGGTCGCGACGGGTTCCTGCTGGGCTGTCGGAACCCACCGCCGCCAGGTCCGCGGCAGAGTATTTGCCCGACAACACCCCACCGCCGAGCGGAGCCCAAGGAATCACACCGAGTCCCAAACTCGTTGCCATCGGCAGCAATTCCCGTTCGGTTGTTCTTTCGATCAAGCTGTACTCCACCTGGAGTGCCGCAAACGACGGCCAACCGCGCAACTCAGCTGTGGTCTGCATGCTCGCGACTTCCCATGCAGGGGTGTCGGAAATTCCGATGTACAGGACCTTTCCCGAGTGGACCAACTCACCGAGCGAGGCGATGATCTCGCCACTCGGCGTCACGCCGTCCCAGGCGTGCAGGTACAGCAGATCTATGTGGTCGGTGCCGAGATTCCGCAGGCTTGCTTCGACGGATCCGCGCAGGCTTTTTCTACCGCCCCCACCTGCATTCGGATCCGACGGATCACGCGTCGCCGCGTATTTCGTGGCGACGACGACCGAATCGCGGCGCCCTCGGAGAAATCGGCCCAGGTATTGCTCCGACTGGCCGTCGGTGTAGATGTTGGCGGTGTCGACCATGTTTCCACCGGCATCGAGGTAGGCGTCGAAGATTCTTCTCGAGTCGGCCTCGTCTGCACCCCAGCCCCAGGCGGTTCCGAATGTCATGGCCCCCAGCGAGAGTGGTGAAACTCGTAGACCGGAGCGGCCCAGCAATCGGTAGTCGTCCATGCGTGTCATGGTCATCCCTCCTTCGTGTGCGGTCCTACTTACGGTCCCTGCCCGGTCGGGTCGTAGGAAGGACAAGATCATCCTGGGAAGGGTGGTACCAGGCCGATTGCCCTGAATTGGCCTACCGTGGATCGTGTGAGTAGGCAGTTGGGTCGAGACGAACTGGCAGCATTTCTGCGTGCCAGACGCGAGGCGCTGATCCCGTCGGACGTCGGTCTGCCACCGCGAATAGGGGCTTCGCGCACGCCCGGTCTGCGGCGTGAGGAGGTCGCCGCGTTGGCTGGACTGAGCGTCGATTACCTCGTTCGGCTCGAGCAGGCGAGGGATGTTCGGCCATCTGCCCAAGTGGTGCAGTCCTTGTCGAGTGCCTTGAAACTATCCACGGATCAGAGGACCTACCTGTTCACTCTTGCCGGCCACCGCGCACCGGAGCAGGCCGCCGCCCACGAGGTGCCCGACGGCATCAGGCAGTTGATCGACGACGTCGCCCCACTGCCGGCGATGGTGCTCGATCACCGACTCGACATCCTGGCCACGAACGACATGATGGCTGCGCTACTACTCGACATCGACCGACGACCGGTCGCGGACCGCAATGTCCTTCGAATGTGTTTTCTGGACAGTCGATTCGATGGGTTCTACGAGGCGCGCGACGACGTCGTTCGGGGTGCAGTGGCCGACCTTCGCGCTGCCTGGGTGAACCACTCACACGATCAGAAGTTGGCAGCGTTGATCGAGGAACTCGAACGAGAGAGCCCGGAATTTTCCCGCTACTGGCAGTCCCGGGAAGTCTCCGTGCGAAATCGAGGTGACAAACCGATGCGGCATCCCCTTGTCGGGCCGATCATCGTGACATTCGACGTTTTGACGCCTCTCGGAGACCCGGATCTTCGGTTCATCGTCTATCGTCCGGCGAACAACCAATCCCGTTCTGCGCTCGATGAACTCGGGCGTCTGCGCGCCCAGCAGTCGCAGCGGCACCTGCATACGATCTGAATCCGACTGCACCGGGCACAGAAAGTCGGGTTTACGCTGCCGCTTCTGCCTATCGTTGCTGTCGGAACAAGGGAAGGTCTGGCGGCACATGCTCGAACGATGGAACGCAGCACTCGATTACATCGAGGACAACCTCGACCACGAGATCGACACGACCGAGCTCGCTCGCATCGCACTGACATCGGAATACCACTTCCGGCGCGTGTTCTCGGCCCTCGCCGGAATCCCGCTGTCGGTGTACATCCGACAGCGCCGAATGACATTGGCAGCAGCGGAGATCCTCGACGGACAGGGCGTACTCGACGTTGCGACCAAGTATGGCTACTCGGCAGATGCATTCACTCGGGCCTTCCGAGATCTACATGGCGTCACACCGTCCCAGGCACGCCGACCCGGCACCATCCTCCGTTCCCGACAAGCAGTGACATTTCACCTGACCATCGAAGGACGAAGCACCATGCGATACCGCATCACCGAACTACCGCCATTCCACATCGTCGGCAAAACCACCCGAATCCCACTTCGGTTCAGCGGCGAGAACACCGCAATGACCGAATTCCACCGAAGCCTGGCCCCCGGAACCGGCGACCGACTGCGTGAACTCGCCGACCTGCCTGAGCTCCCAGGGATCCTGTTCGTCAGCGACGGCTTCGAACCCCAACGCGAGGACGGCAGTCTCTTCGACTACTACTTCGCCGTCGCCACCACATCACCCGCACCGTCCGAATGGAACACCCTCGCCGTACCCGCATCGACCTGGGCGGTATTCGAGGCACACAGCGAGACCGCACTCGCCCCCGCGCTCCAACAACTCTGGGCCGACGCCTTCGGCGAATGGTTCCCGTCCAACCCCTACGAAGCAATCCCCGGACCCGAAATCCTCACCGTCACCGAAAGCACCCCCGACTGGTCGTCTGGAGCGGGAGAACTGTGGATCCCGATTCGACGAAGCCTCTAGCCGCTGCGTCCGGTCCTGCGCTCGCACCCGCCATTTCACGACACTCAATGTGACCTTCGGTGGCCTTTTCGGCGGTCGATGTCACGTTCAGTGGACTGCGCGCGGGGGTCCGGCCTCGAGTGCTCGGTAATCTCGCGATATGGGTACGAGTCGACGGCAGTCGGTGCGTCGTCGATATTTGTCCCTGGGGTTGGGCGAGTTGGCCGCAGCCGGGGTGTTCCTGACGATCGCATTTGCCGTGGTGGTTCCAAGGCTCGACGACGGGAGCCGTCCGGCATTGTGGTTCGCGTTGGTTCCACTCCTGGCCGTGCTGGTGCAAGCGGGAATCTATTGGCTGCTTGCTCGCTCCTGGGTTGAGCGTCATCCGATGCCACCTTCTCTCCGCAGGATCTACCGCGCCCTTCGCCAAGTAGACGTCGCGTTGCTGGTCGGCGGTTTCCTGGGAGTGTTCGTGTCGCTACCAGACAGTTTCGGTACCCGTCTCGGAGTGCTGGCCATCTGGCTCTTCGGGGTCATCGAGTACGTCAACTACTTCCTTATTCGACTGTCCTATCCCCCTCGCCTCTGGCTGTCGACCGTCGGCCAGTTGCGCAGACCTCGCTTGGTCCGGGATCTGGACACCGGCAGCTGACCCCCTCAGAGCACGGACGCGCAATGCACTCGATGTGACATTCGGTGGCCTTTTCGGGGGTCAATGGCACATCGAGTGGACTGCAGGATCTCAGACGTCGAAATCAGGAAGCACGGCGAGCCAGGATCCTCGTGAGGTCGGCCAGGGCCGGCGTGGCCTCAGACAGTGCTCGACGACCGGCCGGGGTCAGTTCGTCGAGCGCATCGGAGAGCACCTGCGAGCTCACCGCGTCGTACTCGGCCAATAAGCGAATTGCTTTCGGTGATGCTGTGAGGGCCGCTCCTCGCAGGTCGTCCGAGGCAGCCGATCTTTCGACGAGTTCGGCGTCGACCATTGCCTTGATCAGATTGCTCACGGTGGATCGTGCCAAGTTCAGGTGTTCGGCGAGGCTCCCCGGGCTCATATTCGGCTCAGCAACAAGGGCTCTCATGACCTCGACGTGCGAGTCGGGAATGTCGGGTAAGTGCGCGGCTTCTCTCGTCGCACGAAGCAGCGACCGCCGCAGCGGTCCCAGTTGCCGACCGAGTTCGATGGCGGTGGAGTGCATAGTTCGATGGTCTCACAATTAGTTTTGCCGCAAACATAGTTTTGTGACAAAATGGAGTCATGAGCGCAGAGACCACCGTCCAAAACCCGGTACCGACTCAAGACCTCAGCGGCATCGTCGGACACCGTTTCATCTACACCTACGCCAACGGCTGGCAGTACGAGATGTACGTCAAGAACGCGACCACCATCGACTACCGCATCCACACCGGAATGGTCGGCGGCCGATGGGTCAAGAATCAGGAAGTCGATCTCGTCCAACTCGACGACGATGTCTACAAAATCTCCTGGAACGAACCCACCGGAACATCCGTCGTCGTCAACGTCATACCCGGTAAGCGACGTCTGCACGGCACCATCTTCTTCCCTCAATGGATCGAGCTGGACGGTACTAAAACCGTTCTGTACCAGAATGATCATCTCGACGAGATGCGCGCCTACCGTGATGCCGGCCCGACCTACCCCATTTACGTGGTCCCCGAATTCGCCCGAATCACACTGTTCGAACACGTCGGCGTCGACGACGAGACGATCGTGTCGGTCGGACCCACCGATCTGCCCGACGGTTTTGCCGATCGAACCAACTGACGTGAGCCCCGAGCTGATCTTCGTCGCGCATCTGTCCGTGACCGTGGGCGAACCGATCGACGTGGGCAAGGTGATCGACGGTCACCGTCGCCTTGTTCCGATACTCGGTGGGACCGTCGAGGGGCCCCTACTGCGCGGGCGAGTCCTGCCCGGCGGGGCCGATCACCAGATTCTCCGCACGGCCACACTCACCGAGTTGGACGCCAGATACGCGCTCGAGACCGACGACGGCGAGCGAATCGCCGTACACAACATGGGCATACGAAGTGGCACCGAAGAGGACATCGACGCACTTGTCCGCGGCGAACATGTGCCCGCCGATCGCATTTACTTCCGAAGCCAACCACGCCTGTCCTCCGCCGCAAGCCGCCTGGCATGGATGAACGAGCGACTGTTTCTCGGAGATGGCCAGAGATTGCCGGACTCGGTGGAGTTGGACGTGTATCAGGTGACCTGACCGGTGCGATGACATGCACTCGATGTCACACTTGGTGGCCTTTTCGACGGTCGATGTCACATCTAGTGGACTCGAAGGGGCGGGTCAGGTGAGGGACTGGCCGTAGACGTGGGTCACAGCGATCGTCACCAGCACTCGTCGGTCGGCGACCATGACTGCTCGGTATTCGTTCCAGTCAGGGTGCTCACCGGCCGCGGCGCGGTAGTAGTCCACCAGTGCATCGGTTTCGGGGCTGTTCGATGACGTACCCGGGCCGGTGAGGGTGACGGTTCCTTCAGCCGTTGCCCAGGCCGTGCCGTCGGCGTTGGTCACTTCGAGAGCGGCACGTGGGTCTCGGCGCAAGTTGGCCGTTTTCGCTCGCCCTTCGGTCACCGAGATAAGGATGGTGTCGGCGGCGCGATCGTAGAACGGCGTCACCGGCGACAGCTGCGGAAGTCCGCTCGACTTGATGGTGGCCAGCACGCCGATTCGGCTCTGCTCGAGAAGTTCGTGTGGATCGAATGCATTGTCGATCATGGATTTCCCTCGGGTCGTGTGGATAATTTCGGCTGCGTAGGCCCCGATTGCTCGACGATATTTCCCTGTCGCAGGGCTCGCAGCCTGAAGTGCACTCCGTAGCGCCTGCACCGCATCCCCGATGTCCCAGAGAGTCAGCGCGACGAATGCGTCACGGGCGGGGATGTATTGGTTTGCGAACTCGAAATCTCGGAGCACACGTAGTGCATCGTGTGGTCGCCCCACATTCCGCAGCGAACTCGCCAATTGGATCCGGGCCTGATTCTCCCGATCGTCGTCGAGCCCACCCGACAAGGACGCTTCGTACAACGGGACCGCAGCAGCTTCGTCGCCCAGAAAGTCTGCGAGCGATGCCCTCTCGAACAGCGCCCGTGCATCGGAATACGCTGCGGCCGCGAGCATGTGTTCCATCTCGACTCGCATGCGGACGGGGTCGGTGTCATCCGCGTGGTCCCAGAACTCCGCTAGCGAATCCACCGCGTCTCCCCTGTGATCTATTCTGCTGCTACGAATTCGATTCGATTGCCCACACCGTCGCTGGTATGGAAGCGTCGTCGCCCCGGTATCTCCTCCGAGTCGGCCCAGTGGACTGTATAGCCGGCAGATACCAACGCCGCAGCAGTGGTATCGACATCGACGACGAAGGCGGGGTGAGCCTTCCGCGCCGGCCGGAAGTCGTCCTCGATGCCGATGTGTATCTCACCATCGGGACCGCCCACACCGGGCACCCGAAACCAACAGCCCCCGCGCACAGCCAACAACGGCGGCTTCGCGATCTCCTGCCAGCCGAGAGCACCCCCGTAGAACTCACGCTCGCGGTCCTCGCCGCCCGCCGGACATGCGACCTGCACATGGTGAATCATCGAACGAACGTACCGCCATCTCGATTGACACGTCGGTGAACGGTAGGCAAACGTATGGGCATGCAATTGAGATTTCTGGCCGGCGTCTCGACGGCCTTTGCAGTCAAGCTCCTGGTGATGCGAGCGCTGACACTCAAGCTGCAGCGAGACATCGACGCACTCAACAACGGCGACTACCGTCCCCTGCTGTCATCGTTCCATCGAGATGCCGTGCTCAAATTCGCCGCCGGTGACAGCCGCTGGTCCGGCACCCACCGCGGCCGCCCGGCCATCGAAAAATTCTTCCAGGACTTCGTTGCCGCAGGCATCAAGGGTCAGGTCACCGAAATCTACAGCGGCGGCGCACCCTGGCGAATGACCCTCCTCGTCCGCTTCGACGACCAAGCCCACGCAGCCGACGGCACCGAGCTCTACAACAACCGAACCGTGCTGCTGGTTCGTACGAGCTGGGGAAGAATCGTCTCGCAGGAAGACTTCTTCGAGGACACCACACGAATCGACGCATTCGAGAAGAAGCTCCGCCGACTCTGAAATCGCCCACCATGCTTCGGTGGACCACTCCCGCCTGCACTCGATGTGACATTTGGTGGCCCTTTCGACGGTCAATGGCACATCGAGTGGACTTACGGCCCCGGTAGCGAGGGGAATCAGGGACGTCGATAGGTGACCTGTGGATAGTTGTCAGCGTTCGTAACGCTGGCGTGCACGTTGTATACCGTCCGGACCAGCTCCTCGGTGATCACATCTGCGGGCGTTCCCGATGCCACGATGGCTCCGCTGTTGAGCACGACGATGCGGTCGCAGAACATCGCAGCGAGGTTGAGGTCGTGCAGCGCTATGTAGCTGCTCAGAGGTAGACCCGCGACGAGGGTGAGGATGTCGAGCTGATGTTGAATGTCGAGGTGGTTGGTCGGCTCGTCGAGCAGTAATTCGGTGGGCTGTTGAGCCAGAGCGCGCGCGATCTGGACACGTTGCCGTTCGCCGCCGGAGAGCGTGTGCCAGCGACGGGTGGCTTTCGACGCCATGGCGGTGTCGTTCAGTGCCCGGGCTATCGCGATGTCGTCGTCGGCCGCGTCTCCGCCGAAAATTCCGTGGTGCGGTATTCGCCCGAGGCGCACGACATCGCGGACGCTGATGTCGACGTCGGTGTCGGAGTGTTGGTCGACCATCGCCACGCGCCGGGCGACGCGCCGTCGACGCAATGTACGGAGGCTGTCTCCGTCGAGCAGCACGTCGCCACTGTCGGGGGCGACGATGCCCGCAAGTATTCGCAGAAGGGACGACTTGCCGGATCCGTTGGGGCCGATGAGACCGATGGTCTCCCCCGGTTCCGGCTCGAAGCTGATTCCGTCGAGAATGGGGTGGCCGCCGCGCGTCCAGCGAATGTCTCTGGCGTGCAGTGTCATCGGGATCTCCTGAGCCGGAACAGAATGAGAGCGAAGGCAGGCACTCCGATCAGTGCAGTGACCACTCCCACCGGAATTTCCTGAGGTGCGAACACCGTTCGGGCGATGGTGTCGACCCAGACCATGAAGATGGCACCGATGACGACCGTCGTCGGCAGCAGTCGGCGGTGCCGCGCCCCGACGAGAAAGCGGGCCGCATGCGGGAGGACGAGACCCACGAACCCGATTGCCCCTGCAGCGCTGACGAGGGCGGCGGTGATCAATGCGGTAATGACCAGCAGCAGGATTCGCACCCATTTCACCGGAACGCCCAGCGATGCGGCCGCGTCGTGCCCGAATGTGAAGGCGTCGAGGGCGGAGGTGTTGAACAGGCACACCGCCATTCCCAGCAGGGTGACCGCACCGCACAGTGCCACGTCCGTCCAGTCGGCACCGCTCAGGGAGCCGAGCAGCCAGAACAGCACCCCACGAGTTTGCTCGGCGTCGGCCGAGGAGATGACGATGAACGACGTCAAGGCCGAGAACAGTTGCGTACCGGCCACTCCCGCCAATACGACGCGGTCGTTCCCACCGCCCGCTCCGACGGCGAGCAGCATCACCAGCACGAACGACAGCAGCGCACCCGCGAATGCTCCGGTCGACAGCGACAGTGCACCGCCGCCGACTCCGAGCACTGCGACGACCACGGCACCGGTGGACGCTCCCGACGAAATTCCCAGGACGAACGGGTCGGCCAGGGGATTGCGCAGCAGCGACTGCATGATTGCGCCACAGAGCGCCAGTCCGGCACCACAGACTGCGGCAAGCAACGTCCGGGGCAGCCGCAGCTCCCAGACGATACCGTCCTGGATGCGACTGACCTCCGCTGTCCCGATCCCGATGTGTTCCAATATCACTCGATACACATCGGAAACGGAGACACTGGCCGGACCGACCGTCACGGCCACTCCGATCGACAGCACCAGCACCGCACAGCCACCGAGCAGAAGCGGGATCAGCAACCCGCGATCGGTTCGGGTCATCGGGTGGCCAGTCCCCAATTCTTCAGCGCCGCAGCCACTTTCTCGACTCCGTCGACGGTGCGAATCGACGGGTTGAGATCGGCGCCGTTGACGACGATGTAGCGCTTGTCCTCGACGGCCGGCAGTCGGCTCGTGACGGCATTCGATTCGAGAAACTCGATCTTGCTGTCGAGGGCATCTCCGGCGATGCTGCGCCGGCTGAGGCCCGCGAGGACGAGCGCCGTCGGATTCCGGTCCAGAACACTCTCCCAATTGACCTGGGGCCATTCGTCGGTCGTGTCGGCATAGATGTTCTCGGCACCCACGGAATCGGTGATGATGCCCGACGAACCGCAGCACCCCGCCATGTAGGGAGTATCGGTGTCGGCGAACCAGTACGCCAACGTCGTACCCGAGGCGTCGACCGCATCGGAAGCCGTCGCGAATCGGTCCTGCAGCTCGCTGACGAATCGCTCACCACGATCACGCACGTCGAAGATCGCCGCCAGATCACGTATCTCCTGATACACCGTCTCGATCTCGAGCGGCCGAGTGCGGGCACCGTCGGAATTGACGCTCTCGTCGGTCTTTCCGTTGCAGTCGGTCGGTGAGAGGTAGTTCGGTACACCGAGTTGATCGAACTGGCTTCGGTCGGCGACGCCCCCCGGGCCGAGGGTGCCACCGAACGAGGCCGACACGAAATCGGGCTCGGCATCCAGCACGACCTCGAGGGACGGCTTGTTGTCCGCGAGCCTCGGCACTGTGGCGTTCTCGGATTCCAGGTTCGAGCGAACCGGATCGGTCCAGGTGGCGGTGCCCACCATTCGGTCGGCCAACCCAAGGGAGAGCAGAATTTCCGTCGAGCTCTGATTCAGTGACACCGCGCGTTGCGGCGGTGCGTCGACGACGACCTCGCGACCGCAATTGTCGATGGTCAGCGGATAGCTGCCAATTGTGTCGGTGGACGCATCGGGCGTCGGTGCCGTAGAACAGGCAGAGACGAGGAGGATGGAGACAGCGCCGAGTACGGCGAGAGTGGTGCGCATCGAAGAGCTTCCTGCTTGGGGCTCGTGTCGCGGAGCCGCGGGTGGGGGTGAATCGCGACGTCCGAGCATTCGGACTTCGAGCTCTCACCCGTCACCGTTGCGCGCCAGCTCCGGAATTGCACCGGATTCCCTCGTTCGTCGTGTGCTGACACTATCGTGCGGGGTACCGCAACGGTCAGCGTGCCGCTGCTGTCACCGGCTCCTGCGCATAGCTTCGAGGAAACGTGTTGCGCGCCAGTACAACCACCGTCAGGGCACCAGCAACCAGAATCGTTGCAGCAGCGGTGACGGCAACGATGCCACTGACGTCGACGACGACGCCGCCCACCAGGGCTCCGGTGGCAATCGCCAGTTGGAACGCGACCACGTAGATCGCCGACGCCTTGTCCGCGTCGGCCGGTGCCGCCCGCACCACGGCAGATTGGATGCACACCGGGAGCGTGGTGAATGCCAGTCCCCACACAGCAATGGCCACGACAGCGAACACGGCGAAGCTGCCCGGAGCTCCGCTCAGCGCGCACCACAGAATTGCCACCGCGACGGCAACTGCACCGAGGGCCGCGATGGTGGAGTTACGTGGCCAACGGTCGTACGTTCTGCCGATCACCCAAATGCCGACGACTCCGAACAGGCCGTACAGCATCAACATCAGCGTCAGTGTGGTTCCTGCCGAACCGATCGCCCGATCGACGATCAGAGCGAAATATGTGTACGCGGCGAAATGACCGAGAACGGCAAGAAACGTCACGCCACACAGAATCGCCAGGGTGCCGTCGAGCACCCGCGGTGTCTTTTTGCTGTCGGAGACAGCACGGCTGACGGGTAGGGACGGAAGTACGAAATACAGCGCGACCGCGATGGCAGCCGCGACGACGCCGAGAACTGTTGCGGCGGTGCGCCATCCGAGCCATTGCCCCAGTGCAGCGGTGAGTGGGTTGCCGGCAACCAATGCCAACGAGGTTCCCGCATACACCGTGGCGATGGCCTTGCCCTGCTTGCCGGGTAGCGCCAGTGACGCTGCGACGGGCGCAACGACGGCCCAGAAGATGCCGTGTGTTGCCGCACAGAGCAATCGCGAGATCACCAACATCGGAAAGCCGACGGACACCGCGGACAGCAACTGTGAGAGTGCAAGTGCAGCAACGGTGATCACCACGACTCGGCGACGCGGCCAGTCGCGAACGAACCTGATCAACGGCATGGTCATCACGGCGACGCCGTACGCGTAGAAGGTCAGCAGGAGCCCGACGGCCGATTCGCTGACACCGAGGTCACCGGATATCTCCGGGAGCAAGCCGACGGGCAGCGTTTCCGCCGTGACGTAGATGAAGGCGGCCGCTGCGAGCACCAGCAGCTTCGGTACGGGGGACGACATGGTGTGTATCGTTACACATCGTTCGGTCTCGCGCTACAGTGACCCGGTGAACACTCGGGTGACCATGGCCGACGTCGCCGCGGCCGCAGGCGTCTCCACCATGAGCGTTTCCTACACCTACAACCGACCGGATCGCGTGTCGAATGCAACCAAGGACCGCGTCCACGCGGCAGCGGCGCATCTCGGCTACACCGGGCCCAACCGCGCGGCCCGCTCGCTGCGGAGCGGCAAGCACAACAGCATCGGAGTCGTACTCGGAGAGAAGCTGACCTATGCGTTCGAGGATCCGCAGGCCCGACGGTTCCTGTCGGGAATCGCCGACGCGTGCCTGGACGCGGACACTGCACTGGTGATGCTGCCGAACCTGCATCGCGACAACGACAATGCCCGAATCCGTGACGCCCAGGTAGACGGATACGTGGTGTGGACCACCGAGAGCGACGATCCCCTCCTCGACGTACTCGTCGACACCGGCCGTCCCACCTGTATTCAAGGTGGGCCCGACCATCCGGGCCTGGAGTGGATTGCCATCGACGACCGAGCCGCCGCCGACGCCGTGGCCACAGTTGCGCTGAAGAACCGATCACGACCGGCCATCGTGGCCCTTCGACCGGATTCGCGACGCACGTCGGCGGTCGTGTGCGGCGCGGACCCGTCGGACGTCTCGATGCCGGTGACGCGCGCTCGATTGGACGGTTATCGCGACGCGTGCCTGCGCCTGGGCATCGACTGGTCGACGGTGTCGACCCTGTTCACTACCCACAACGCGCGCGCAGAGGGTGTTCGCGCTGCGAGAATGTTGCTGCAGGACAACATGATCGACGCCTTACTCGTGATGAGTGACGAACTCGCCCTCGGAGTTCTCGACTCCGCGGCGGCGACCGGTGTCGAGATTCCAGCACGGCTGGCCGTCACGGGTTGGGACGATTCCACTGCGGCAGCGGCCGCGGGATTGACTACGGTGGCGCAGTCCTTGTTCGACCAGGGACGCTCGGCGGCCCGGTGGGTACTCGGGCTGAACGACTCCGTGGACGCAGCTGCCTGGAGGGTCGAAGAACGAGGGTCGACAGGACTCGAAACGGGCCACAAACCGTGATTGACGTGATCTAATAGGTCGTAAAAAGGGGATGTCCCCGGTTTATAGCGTTAAAGCAAACTCTGGGCTAGTATCCGTTGTGGCTATCCGGCCATGAGGGGGAACAGTGAGCCGAGAGCACGACGCGCCGCCCCGTCATGTCGCCGCCACCCGACACGACGCGCTGACCGGACTCGCCAGCCGTGACGAGATTCTGGCCCTCATCACTGCAGAATTCGACTGCCACAGCCCGGAGAACGACTTCAGCGTCCTACTGGTCGACATCGACGCCTTCCGAGAATTCAACGACGCGCTCGGGCCGGCCCAAGGCGACGAACTACTGTGCATGATCGCCGACCGACTCACTGCTTCTTTGCGCGCCGGCGACACCATCGGCAGACTCGCCGGTGACGAATTCGTCGTCATCGCGCGCCGGTGCCACTCCATCGCCGCCCGAGCGATGGCCGCAGGATTCGCGAGCATCTTCGAGCCCGCCTTCGAGCTCGGCAGTCGGCAACTGACTCTCACGGCCAGCGTCGGAGTCGCCTCCAGCACCGATAAAAACATCAGCGCAACGCAATTGCTTCACAACGCCACCGCAGCAATGCACGCCGCGAAAGCTGTTGGGCGAAACCAATACCACGTATTCACCGACGAATTGCACAACACCAACCGCACCCGGTTGGAATTAATCGAACGGCTCCGCGGGGTCGCCATGGCCGAACATGAACTATCGATGGCCTACCAGCCCATCGTCGAACTGGCGACGGGAACCGTGGTCGGCGCGGAAGCGCTCATCCGATGGAACCACCCCGAACTCGGCCTGCTGATGCCCGACACCTTCATACCCCTCGCCGAAGAAGCCGACCTCATCGTTCCATTGAGTATGTGGATCATCGCCGAGGTCGCGCGCAAGATCGCCGACTGGCAGGCCCGCAACATCCACCTCCAGATCGGGGTCAACGTCAGCCCGGCGCACTTCGCCACCGGAACCCTCGCCACGGACGTCATCGACATCGTCGACACCTACCGCATCGAACCCGGACGACTTGCACTCGAACTGGCCGAATCGCAGACACTGCACGACCTCGACGCCGTGGATTATCAACTGCGTGACGTCCAACGGCACGGCGTTCTCATCGCCATCGACGACTTCGGCACCGGCTTCTCCTCCCTCGAGCGACTCGCGACCCTTCCCGTCGACATCCTCAAGATCGACAAGTCCCTCACCCAGCACCTCGACAGCAATAACCTGCACCGACGCCGCGCCATGACCACACTGTGCACAGCCCTCGTCGATGTCACCTCCACCCTCGGTAAAGACACCGTCATCGAGGGAATCGAGACGGCAGAACAACTCCAGATCTGCACCGACATGGGCGTAACCTTCGGCCAAGGACACCTACTCGGGCGCCCCATGTCCAGCACAGCACTCGAACAATTCATCGCCCGACACAGCAGCCACAGCGAATCCGCATAACCCGAGGAACCGAACGTGAAGATCGACAACGAAGTTCAACGCTTCACCGACGCACCCCGCGCTCAGCTCTCCACCATCAACCCCGACGGCACACCACACCTGGTACCGATTGTCTTCGCCGTCGCGGACGCCGGCGACCGCATAGTCACCGCCATCGACTGGAAGCCCAAGACAACACAAAAGCTTCAGCGACTCGACAACATCCGCGCCGACTCTGCCGTCAGCCTCATCGTCGACCACTACACCGACGACTGGTCCCAGCTCTGGTGGATCCGCGCCGACGGAAACGCCCACATCGCCGAATCCTCCAGCCCCGACGGCACAACGGCCATAGATGCCCTGGTTGCGAAATACAGTCAATACAAGAACAACAGACCCGAGGGTCCGGTGATCATCATCGAAAAACTGTCGTGGCGATCCTGGTCCGCTTCCTGACACGCAATCGGCCCGTCCACTCAATGTGACATCAGGTGGCCCTTTCGACCGTCGATGGCACATCGAGTGGACATGACAGCGGGCGAGCGGGCAACGAAAATCGTTCGCCGATGTGCCGCGCGGTTGTCAAACTGATCACCATGGCTGCCGTACCTCCCGATTGGCTCCGCACCGAACGCCTGGTGATTCGTCGTGAGTCGGCGCACGATGCCATTGCCGTTGCCGACGCGATCGCGCGCAATCACACTCGGCTACTTCCGTGGATGGTCTGGGTGACGGATGACTCTGCCCAGGTCACCAAGCAGATAGCTCGTATCGCAGATGCACGTGAGCAATGGGACGCCGGCGAGATGTTCGACTACGGGATCTTCGACCTCGTCGGCGGGTCCTTCATGGGCAAAATCGGTATGCATCGCAGAATCGGCCCGCACGGAATCGAATTGGGGTACTGGCTCGACACCGACGCCGAAGGACGTGGAGTGATGACAGAGGCGACCGCGGCGCTCGTTCGGGAGGCACTGAAACTCGACGGCATCACACGTGTCGAAATCCACTGCGATGCAGCAAATTCGAGGAGTCAGGCCGTGCCCGAAAGACTCGGCTTCGTCCTGGACCGCATCGAGCATCGATTGATCGCGGCGGCGGCAGAAACCGGCCGACACATGGTGTGGGTGTATCAACCGGATCGTCGGTAGGTCCGGTCCGTTATAGGGCGCGCACTGACGTCGGGGCGATCCCGTGCTTTGGCCTGTTCGTAACGCGACCGCAGGTCCGACAGCACCCGCTCGGGATCGTCGCGTATGTCGCTCGGAAGGTGCGTCACCACAATGAGACCGGCGTTCTGCGCTCGCTCGCGCCTCTCCACAGTCGCTCTGTGAGCCACCGGCGACAGGTGAAATTCAAGCGAGTCGATCTCCCAATCCATTGCAACATCGTCGAGCCAATTGTCAGCGATCAGAAGAAAATTTCCTTGTGCATCGTAGACCGCCACGTTGTGTTGCATCGCCGGAAGTCCGCTGCGCACATACAGTTTCTGGGCTTGGGCTTCGGCCACCGAATGCGCGCCCGCAGCCAGTTCGCGCAACACTCGACGGGGCATCGCAGTCCCCCGCGTGCTGCCGGCGTCGAGCTCCTTCATGATCGCGTCCACCGTAGCCGCTCCACGCTGAACGACACTTGCGATCAAAGCCATGCACTGTTCGGTATTCCGCATCCGCCGTACCGCATCACACAGGCACCGAACAATCGGCGCGACGCGCAGTCCCGACTTGATCTTCGGGGTCGGCATCCGCCACGTGCGCTCCACCGCAGCGAAGCCTACGGACTTTCGATGCTGCGACTCGGGAATGAGTGCAAACGTTTCCTCGAACGACCCGGCCGACCCCAATCCATGCAACGCCAACCCTGCCCGACCGCTGATCACGGCATCGCGGCCACAGTAGATCGACACCGCAGTCGCTCGTTCCATGGCCGTCAAGGACCGGTTCTTCAAGAACACGAGGCCAGGCAGCGCTCGCGACCAGATGCCGTCAGGAAGCGTGCGTCGAACAATTGTCTTCGACGCCACCCCGAGCTCGAGCAGATGCGCCGTCCGCACCAATCCACGATCCGACGCAGCCGCGATCACTTTCGCATCGATTTTTGCGCCGCCCCGCTTCATACCGTTGATGATGCGCTGCCCGCACGAGACGGATCGCACACAACGACGGCATACGTTCCGGGCTGTGGATAACTCGCATCCTGTGGACAGACGCTGGGCGATCCGATGCGGCACCGGTCGACGATGATCCGGCAATCGGCGCCCATTCGGGAGTCAGGGGGGCCACTCGATGTGACATTGACCGTCGAAAGGGCCACCGTCGGTCACATCGAGTGGGCGAGCGGGGTGGGAAATGGTCGCCTGACTCGAGGCCGACGGGGATACCGTCTACCTTGCATAGGTGCATTCTGACTTCGGGAGTGAGATATGACGGCGACAGCAGTTCCCTCGGAGCGGTCCGGTTCTTCTTCTCCTCGGTCGTTTTCGCCACCCGAGCGCGGTCGTTTGCGCGAGGTTCCGCATATCGCCGGCCTGGTGCTCGGGGTATTCGCAGCGGCGTTGTTTCTGTGGAGTCTGTCGCCGACTCTTCGCTACTTCGTTCACGCCCCCCGCGAATACGTCGACAGGTACTACTTCGATGCGCCGGATACGAGCTTGTCGTGGGCGCTCGTTGTCGGGCTGCTGGCGGCGGCATTGGCGAGTCGCAAGCGAATTGCGTGGTGGTTGCTGACCATCTATCTGGTGTTGTTGGCGATCACCAATGTCGTCGAAGGTATCCAGGACAAGGACGTCAATTCGTGGATCGCGCTGGCGGTTCACGTTGTGGTGGCAGGGTTGCTGATCGCGGCGCGCAAGGAGTTCTACACCCGTGTTCGTCGAGGTGCGGTGTGGAAGGCGCTCGGCGTACTCGTTCTCGGGGCGGCCGTCGGGACCGTCATCGGCTGGGCGTTGGTGGCGTTGTTCCCCGGTTCGCTGCCCGAGAGTCAGACATTTCTGTGGGCGTTCAACCGCGTCACGGCGTTGGCGACCGTGGACAACGAGCAGTTCGACGGTAGGCCGAACGGCTTCGTCAATACGGCGTTGGGACTGTTCGGCGCGCTGGCGCTGTTGGGTGCGGTGGTCACGCTGTTCCGATCGCAGCGGTCCGGCAATGCGCTCACGGGTCGCGACGAATCGGCGCTGCGTGGCCTGCTCGACAAATGGGGTGCCGACGATTCCCTTGGCTACTTCGCGACGCGACGCGACAAGGGCGTCATCTTCGCCACCAGTGGCAAAGCGGCGGTGACGTATCGCGTCGAGGTGGGGGTGTGTCTGGCGAGCGGTGACCCGATCGGTAACCCGGAGGCCTGGCCGCATGCCATCTCGGAATGGCTGGACCTGGCCGAGAAGTACGGCTGGACCCCAGCTGTCATGGGGGCCAGCGAGATCGGAGCTACCGCCTACAAGCGCGCCGGGCTCAGCGTCCTCGAACTCGGCGACGAGGCAATCCTCAAAACCAAAGATTTCAACCTCAATGGACGCGAGATGCGCCCCGTGCGTCAGGCGGTCAACCGGGCTCGCAAGGCTGGAGTTGTGGTCACGGTGCGTCGTCATCGCGATATTTCGGCGCAGGAGATGGCGGAGATCATTTCCTGCGCGGATGCGTGGCGCGATACCGAGACCGAGCGCGGATTTTCGATGGCGCTGGGCAGGTTGGGTGATCCGCTCGACGGCGATTGTCTTCTGGTACAGGCGGTTCAGGACGGGAAGGTGGTGGGTGTTCTGTCCCTGGTGCCGTGGGGACGAACCGGCGCGTCGTTGGATCTGATGCGCCGCGATCCAGCGTCACCGAACGGAGTCATCGAACTGATGGTGACCGAACTGGCCACCGGCGCAGATCATTTCGGTGTGAGCAAGATTTCGCTGAACTTCGCGGTGTTCCGGGCTGCATTCGAGGAGGGCAGCCGAATCGGTGCCGGACCTGTGCTGCGGATCTGGCGCAGCATGTTGGTCTTCTTCTCTCGGTGGTGGCAGCTCGAAGCGCTGTATCGATCGAACGTGAAGTATCTGCCGCAGTGGGAGCCGCGTTACCTGTGCTTCGCCGACAATCGAGTGCTGCCCAAGGTCGGCATCGCGTCGGCCATCGCCGAAGGCTTCCTCACGCTCCCGACCTTCCGGCGCGCATCGAAGCACACCGGGTCCCATGTTGCGGTGCCTGCCGCACTGGCCGACGCCGAGGACATCCACCCCGACGGCAGCGGACCGGACACGCTCACGGACGAACTCGTGCCCGGTCGCAAACGTCCCGACCAGGTGCGCGTCCGTATGGCCAAACTCGAACGCCTCGAACGCGATGGCATGGATGGCTATCCCGTCGCCTATCCCCCGACTCACACGGTCGGCGAAGCGGCGGCATCTCCCCAGGGCACGACGGTCCGGATCGCTGGCCGAATACTGCGCATCCGCGACTACGGCAGCGTGTCCTTTGCTGTCATCCGTGACTGGTCGTCCGATATCCAGGTGCTGTTCGACCGCGAACGCGTCGGCGACAGAATCGAAGAATTCGATGCCGACTTCGACCTGGGCGACCTCATCGAGGTCAGCGGAACCATCGGGTACAGCAGGCGTGGCGAATTGTCGCTGCTGGCCACCGAGTGGCGGATGAACGCCAAATGCCTGCATCCCTTGCCCGACAAGTATCGCGGTCTGACCGACCCGGAAGCGCGGGTGCGGCAGCGCTATGTGGATCTGGCGATCAATCGCGACGCCCGCTCGCTCCTCATTGCCCGGTCCAATGTCGTGAAATCGCTGCGTGATTCGTTGGGAGAGCGCGGATACATGGAGGTCGAGACCCCGATTCTGCAGCAGGTGCACGGTGGTGCGAACGCGGCACCGTTCGTCACCCATATCAACGCCTACAACCTGGATCTGTATCTGCGAATCGCCCCGGAGCTGTATCTCAAGCGCCTGTGCGTGGGCGGTATGGAGAAGGTCTTCGAGATCGGCCGAGTGTTTCGTAATGAGGGCGCAGATTTCAAGCACAATCCGGAGTTCACGATTCTCGAAGCGTACGAAGCTCATAGTGACTACGAACGCGCAATGGTGTTGTGCCGAGAGCTGATTCAGCGAGCGGCTGTGGCGGCGCACGGTCGCGAGATCATCCTGCGTCCCGACGGACCGAACGGGGAGATGGTCGAGATCGACATCTCCGGCGAATGGCCCGTCAAAACACTGCACGGTGCCGTCGCCGAGAAATTGGGTGTGCCCGTCGAGCCGGCGACTCCACTGGAGGAGCTGCAGCGGTTGTGCGACGAGAACGACATCCCGTACGAGAAGTCCTGGGACGCGGGTGCCGTCGCGCAGGGAATGTACGAGCATCTGGTGGAGGACTACACCGAATTCCCCACCTTCTACAAGGACTTCCCGACGTCGATGTCGCCGCTGACCAGACCGCATCGGAGCATCCCGGGCGTGGCGGAGAAGTGGGATCTCGTCGCGTGGGGCGTGGAACTGGGTACGGCGTACAGCGAACTGACCGACCCCGTCGATCAACGGCAGCGCCTCACCGAGCAGTCGTTGTTGGCGGCCGGTGGCGACGAGGAGGCGATGAGCCTGGACGAGGACTTCCTGCATGCGCTCGAACACGGCATGCCGCCGACCGGCGGTCTCGGCATGGGCGTCGACCGGGTCGTCATGCTGATCACCGGAGGAAGCATCCGCGAAACGCTGGCTTTCCCGCTGGCCAAGCCACGTCAATGACCCCCTCCACGGCCGTCCCCACGAGGCCGAGTGTGCAAAACCGGGAAAATGATGGAAACTGGAGCGTGAAACAGTCGACAAGTCGGTAGCGCATCGTGGGGAACAACATATGGACAACGGGGATCGAGCCGAACGTAGTGCGTTGTTTCCCGTGAAACATCCTCCCGGTCAGTACGTCGAAGTGGACGGGCAACGTCTGCATCTGCTCGTTCGCGGAACCGGCCCCACCGTTGTGCTGTGCGGTGGCCTCGGGAGCAACTGGTTCGATTGGAACGACACCGTCGACATCTTGAGCGCCCACCACCACGTCGTCGTTCTCGACCGTCCTGGCTTCGGGCTCAGTGATCCGCTTCCCGCCGGTGTCACCCCCACCGTGCGAGGCGAAGCCGACCGCATCATCGGAGTTCTCGACGCACTCGGCGTCACCGAACCGGCGGTGGTTGCAGGCCACTCGATCGCAGGTTTCTACGCCGAGGCCGTTGCGCGGCTGTACCCGTCGCGCATCCGCGGGATTCTGTTGCTCGATTCCAGCGCAGAATCGGACCCCCGACGCATCGTTCCGGCTGCCGTGCGCGTCGAGACTGCACGCGTGGTCGCAGCCGTGCTCAGTCGAACCGGCCTGCAGAAACTGGTCGGCCCCCGTGTGCGCCGGGTCCTCAATCAAGCGACGCCGCCGGACGGCACACCTCAGGAAACATTCGACTGGGTGGACGACATCTACCGTCGGCCCACCTACCTCACAGCTGCACTCGTCGAAGATGTCGTGTATCCCGACCTGGCCGTCGAACTGAACAAACTCCGAAAGCGCTCGACGCTCGTCGCTCCGGTCATCGTCGCTGCAGCCCACACCGGACGACCCTCCCCGTGGGGCAAGAAATGGGTCAGGACTCAACGCAAGCTCGCCGAGTACCTGCGGGCCGACTTCACCGTCGTCATGCCGGCACATCACCACGCCATGATCGACAAGCCCGCCGAGGTCGCAGCCCTCATCACCGAACTGGTGTGAACCGCTCGAGGCGACGCACGTAACGTGTGTCACCGAGCCCGCAGCCCAAGACCCGAGCCGAAGCTCGGCGATGGCGCGGTAGCACGAGAGGAAATTGAACATGGGTGCGATCAACACGACGCAAGGTCGACAGTCGAAGATGCTCGGTTTGGGCGTTCACCGCCCCGAACGAGTAGTCACGAACGACGAGATCTGCGAGTTCATCGACTCCAGTGACGAGTGGATCCAGACGCGTTCGGGTATCAAGAATCGGCGCTTTGCCGAACCCGAGGAGAACGTCGTTCAGATGTCCATCTCGGCAGGTCGTAAAGCCCTCGAGGCCAGCGGAATCACGGCCGACCAGGTCGACACCGTCATCGTCGCCACTTCCACACACCTCGAACTGACACCCCAAGCAGCTGCGAAAGTCGCGCACGGTTTGGGCACCAAGGGCCCCGCAGCTTTCGACATCTGCGCCGGCTGCGCGGGCTTCTGTTACTCCCTGGCCGTCGCATCAGACCTGGTCAAGGCTGGAACCTCGAAGTACGTGCTGGTCATCGGTGCCGAGCAGCTCAGCGTCACCACCGACCCCTACGACCGAACCACGCGATTCATCTTCGCCGACGGTGCCGGTGCGGTCGTCGTCGGAGAGAGCGACGAAACCGAAATCGGACCCGCCGTCTGGGGCTCCGACGGCTCGCAGTCCGACGCCATCGTGCAGACCACGGACTGGTACGACTACATCACCAAGGCCGACCTGGAACGACCCTGGATCCGGATGAACGGCATCTCCGTCTTCCGCTGGGCCGCCTTCGAGATGGGCAAAGCGGCGCAGAAAGTCCTCGACGTCGCCGGCATCGAAACGGACGAACTGCACGCCTTCATCCCCCACCAGGCCAACAGCCGCATCACCGAACTACTGGCGAAGAGCCTCAACCTGGACGAAGGCACCACCGTCGCCAACGACATCGCGGAAACCGGCAACACCTCTGCGGCATCGATCCCATTGGCGATGGAAGAACTGCTGCGCACCGGCAAGGCAAAAGCGGGAGACACCGCACTCCTCCTCGCCTTCGGAGCGGGACTCTCGTACGCCGGGCAGGTAGTCAAACTCCCCAACCTGTAGTCGACTCGGTTCATCACCGCACTCCGATCCCCAGTGCACTCGATGTGACATTCAGTGGCCTTTTCGGCGGTCAATGGCACATCGAGTGGACTGCGGGGGCGTTGTGGGCGGAATCAAGACCGGAGCCGGGGTCGAGTCGTAAGGTTGTCGTATGCCGAAGCCCCCGTTGCCCGATGCTGCAGTGGAAATGTTGACGAAGCCGAATCCCGCTGTCATGGCTGTGGTTCGTGCCGATGGAACGCCGATTACCGCACCCACGTGGTATTTGTGGGAGGACGGAAAGATCGTGCTCAATTTCGACGCGTCTCGGAAGCGTCTCGAGCACATCAGAGCCAATCCGAAGGTCTCGATTTCGGTGTTGGACGAGGCCAGCTGGTACACACATGTGACGGTGCACGGCTCGATCGAGTTGCAGGACGACCCGGATCTGGTGGATATCGATCGCATTTCGACGCACTACACGGGAAATCCGTATCCGGTTCGGGATCAGCCTCGGGTGACCGGGTACGTGACCGTCGACGCGTATGTCGGCTGGGGCAAACTCGGGACGTAGTCACTGTGTGTGCGCGCTTGCGACGACGGTGTCGAAGTGTCAAACTCCCGCAATGGTGAATCCGCAGGGCGAGGGCAGCGATCCGTTCGACTCATCCAACAAGGATCAGCCGTACCCGGGACAGCAGCAATATCCGCAGTACCAGAACCCCAACCCGCAATACCCGCAGTACCAAAATCCCCAGTACGCGAACCCGCAATTCGGGACCGCGCCGTATGCGGGCGGGTATCAGACGCCCGCACCCACGAACACGCTGGCGATCGTCTCCCTCGTCTTGGCGATTCTGGGTCTGACGTTTCTGCCGCTGATCGCATCCGTCTGCGCGGTGGTCTGCGGTCACATTTCGCGTGGTCAGATCAAGCGCACCGGCGAGGGCGGATCCGGGTTCGCCACGGCAGGCCTGATAGTCGGGTACGTATCGATCGCGCTGTTCGTCATCGTCGTCGGAGCGATCATCATTTTTGCTGTCGCTGCCGCGAACTCATCGACCTACTGAGACAGGCCTCGCCAGACGCCCGCCCAGGCACGCGGCCCAGATTCCTGCGACGACGACCAACGCAATGACGAACAGCGCCAACGCGTTCCATCCCAGGGACTGAAAGACCACGCCGCCGAGCCAGCCGACGATGGACGATCCACCGTAGTAGAAGAGGTTGTACAGCGAGGTCGCCTGAGCTCGTCCGTGTACTGCGCGTTGCCCGGTCCATCCCGACGCGATGGCGTGGGCGGCAAAGAAGCCCATGGTCAGGATCACCAGGCCGATCAGGATCACCGCGAGGTTCGACGCCATCGTCAACGCCACTCCGACGATCATCGTCGCGGTAGCTCCGGCGAGAACTGCCGAGCGTCCGTGCTTCGTCGCCAGCTTCCCGCCCACTCGCGAGGAGACGGTACCGCTCAGGTAGGCCACGAAAATCAGGCTGATGAGCGATTGCGGAAGCCCGAAAGGCACTGCCTCGAGACGGAATCCGAGGAAATTGTAGATCGCGACGAACCCGCCCATCAGCAGGAAGCCTTGGCCGTACAGCGCCAGCATTCCCGGCTCGCGCAGGTTCACCCAGAGCCGACCCGGTAGGTCGCGAATCTCACTGTGCACCAGTGTCGTTCGCGGTTTCGGGGCCAGCCACACGAAGAGGGCAGCAGCCAGCGCAGCAATCAACGACACGGTCAACGTGCCGATACGCCAGTTGGTGAACTCCGCCACGGGTCCGGCGACGATGCGGCCCAGCAACCCGCCCAGCGTCGTCCCCGAGACGTAGGTGGCGGCGGCCAGTGCGGTGTGACTGCGATGCACTTCCTCACTGAGGTACGCGATCGCAATTGCCGGAAGTCCGCCCAACGCAGCACCTTCGAAGAACCGAACAGCCAGCAACACCTCGAGGGACGGCGAGAGCGGGACCAGCAGACCCAGCGTCGTCGCAACGAGGATCGATACCGTCATCGCCCGCACTCGGCCGACGCGATCGGCCGCCACGGACCAGGGAATCACCGACACTGCCACCCCGACCGTCGCGAGTCCGACGGCAAGCGAGGACTGCGACGGCGTGATGTCGAGGTTCGCCGCGATCAACGGCAGAATTCCCTGGACCGAATACAGCTGAGCGAAGGTCGCGACTCCGGCGAACAGGAGTGCCAGCACCAGCCGTCGGTACTCGCGCGATCCCCTGGGGTGCCCCTCCCATTCGAGAACCTCGGTACGCGTCGTAGTCATACCGATCACGTTAGAAGTGCTCACTACATTCGTCCAATGCATGAGAGGCGTCCAACCGATACGTCAGCGCTATGATTTGCCCATGCGGCGCGAGACGATCGAGTTGTTGCCCCTGCTGCCGACGCTCGTCGCGGTAGCCGACACAGAGCACATGACCGACGCAGCCCATGTTCTCGGTGTTCCGCAACCGACCGTCAGTCGACAGGTCGCTCGCGCGTCGGCGGTCCTCGGCGTCGACATCGTTGAACGACGCGGCCGCGGCATCGTGCTCACCAGCGCCGGACGCGTGTTGATCCCGTATCTGCAGCGCGCATTGAGTGACCTCGACGCCGGCATCGACGCCATGACCGAGCACGACGCCCGAGCTCGGGGCCGTATCGCCGTCGCGTTCCAGAACACTCTGGGCGAGGACGTCGTACCCGCGCTGATCCGCCAGTTTCGCGTCGACCACCCGGCCGTCACATTCGATCTGGACCAGGGTGCCCGCGCACGCTGCCTCGAACGGCTCGCCGATGGGGTATCCGACCTGGCGTTCGTGTCCCTCAGCGCCGAGCACACCGACGCCAACTCGTTCCAGCTCTACGACGAGCGACTGATGCTCGTCGTGCCCTCCGATCACCGCCTCGCGTCGAGAAGAACCGTCGATCTGGCCGACACCGCCGACGAGAACTACATTGCGATGGGCCACGGCTTCGGAATGCGCTCGATCTGCGACGAGCTGTGGGCCGATGCCGGTTTCAGTCCGCGCATCGCATTCGAGGGCCAAGACACCCACACGGTGCGCGGACTCGTCGGAGCCGGTCTCGGGATAGCCATCCTGCCGCGTATCCGTGCGCACGGCGGCGAGGGCGGGACCGTCGACGTCGGCCTCACCCAACCCGCGGCACGCAGACGCATCGGCATGGTGTGGGAAGCTCGAGCCGACTCACCGCGTCAGGTGGCGGCCTTTCGCTCGATGGTGCAGCGCAGCGGTCGCACACTCGTGATTAGGTGAGTCGATGCAACTGGTTCTCGTCCGGCACGCCCTGCCGCAACGTTCGGAGTCCTCGGCCGATCCCGTTCTCGCCGAGCTCGGCGTCGAACAATCCCTGCGGGTGCCCGACGCCGTGGCCCGGTTCCCGATTTCTCGAGTCGTCGCCAGTTCCCAGCTCCGCGCCGTCCAGACGGCACAGCCGTTGGCCGATCGGCTCGGTCTGACCGTCGAACCGGACGAGCGATTGGCCGAATACGATCGCGATTTCGGTGGCTACGTCCCGATCGAAGCGGCCAAGACCGAATTTCGGGAGGCATTCGACCGCATCAAGGCCGGTCATCTCCCCGAACAAGTAGACGAACACGCGTTTCGTCAGCGCGTGTTGGCCGGAGTAGCCGACATCGTGTCGGCCGGCGAGCACAACGACACCGTCGCACTCTTCGCCCACGGCGGCGTCATCAACATCCTGCTGCAGGACATCCTGCAGACCCCGAAAGTCCTGGGATTTCCGATCGACTACTGCTCGGTGACCCGCATTCTGTTCTCCCGGAGCGGTGCGCGATCGGTCTCCTCGGTGAACGAAACCGAGCACGTATGGGACCTGCTACCGCGCAATCGGTAATCCACAGAGACCTCTTAGAGTCCCAGGTCAGCACGGTCGAAGCAGGCGTCGTGGATCACGCGTCGGTTCGGAAGGCCGCCGACGGCAGTTAGCCTCGAACTCATCATGGGTGAACTGCGTATCTTCCGACGTCCTGCCGTTGCTCTCACCGCACTGGCGTTTCCACTGGTGGCGGTGGGTGCTTTTGCACTCGGCACCGGCTACGACCTCGGTGGTGAGTCCGCTGCCGACACGACCACCGTCGTGGCCGACACCGAGCAGGCACCGGCACCGGAGCAGGCGTCGGCAGATCCCCTGTCGAAGGCCAGGACCAGTCTCAACAGCGCCTCGCTCCCGATCACGTTTCTCTCCAGTGGCATCGGTCAGCTGACCCAGGGCGGAACGCAGCTCAACGACGGCGTCGGGCAGCTCGCCGACGGCATCACCCAGGCGCACGACGGAACCATCCAGCTCGCCGACGGGTTCGGCCAGTACCGCGACGGCATCGGTCAGCTCGGAGACGGCGCATCGCAGATCAGCGGTGGCGTCGACCAGGTCGTCGACCAGCTCGCCGGATTCGGAGCTCTGCAGGCCGACTTCACCGCAAAGCTCGCTGCCACGGCAGACACGGTCGATCGCTTCCCGCATCCGGGGTCCGACGCGATTTCCAGCGAGATCCGCGGAGTGATCGACAACCTCAACACTCAGGCGTTCGGTCCCGATACGCTCGCTCAGCTGCAGACCCTCAAGGGCGGTGCCCAGCAGCTGTCGACGGAACTCAACGACCCGAACAGTCAGTTCCTCGGAGCCACCGCGCAGCTCGGCGACGCCACCGTGCAGTTGCGTGACGGACTCGGCCAACTCGACGACGGCGGCCAGCAGCTCAAGGCCGGCACCGATCAGCTCGTGACGTCGGTCAAGCCGGTCGAGGGGATTGTCAACGGCATCGCCACCAACGTGCGGGACGCCTCCGCGGCCCTTCCGCCGGGAACCACTGCCGCCACCGACGACGCCACCTCCGAACAGAACGTCGCAACCACGTCGACGAGCACCGGCACCGGGGCCACCCCGTACCTGATCGCCGCCCTCGTGGCTCTCGGAGCTCTCGGCTGCGTCAGCCTCGTGCGGGTCCTGGGCAAGGACACCAAGCCGCGCTGGCTCGCCGTTGGAGCGGCCGTCGCCGCGGTGGGCGTCAGCGCCGCCTTTGCATTCGCCTTCGCCACCGATGCGGCCCTCGGGCCGGTGATCGGAGCGGGCGTGTTCCTCGTCGTCTCCGCCGCGGCGTATCTCGCCGCAGCGGGCGCAATTCAACGCGTGCTCGGTGCCGTCGTCGGACAGATCGTCAACGTTGTCGCCCTCGCAGTGCAGGTCGTCGTCTGCGGTTTTGCGTACGCATCGACGGCACCCATCTGGAGCGACTTCGCCGCATTCATGCCGATGAGCTACACCGCCGCCGGTGCCCGCATCATCGCGTCGGGCGAGATGAGCGGGACCGGTTGGCTCGCGATCGGTGCCACGGTAGCTCTACTGGCTGTCTCGGCACTCGTGTACGTGAGCGCGCGGGGCAACTCAGCCGACGGGCCGGAGCGGGTGGATGGCGGGCGGGGCCGCGAGATGGGCACCGAACTCGCTTAGCGCGTGCTGCAGATGTGGAGTCTGCATGTGACCGTCCAGGTCCTCCTGCGACTTCCACAACTCGACGGTGATGAAGGTTCCCGGCTCTACCGCCGACTCGAACAGCTCGTACGAGATGTTGCCCTCTTCCTTCCGGGTTTCGGCGACCAGGGCCGACAATCCGTCGCGCACGGCGTCGACTGAGTCGGGCTTGGCGATGATCGTCGCGACAACCTTCAGATCGTTGCTCATGAGGTGATGTTTCCTTCGTTCGGCGAGTTCCACTTTCCTCACCGAACGTACTCCCGACACCCCTAAGCTGAGGTGTCCGTACGGAAAGGGAAGTCACAGTGAGCCACAGGACTATCGAGCAGCGCGCCACGAAGAAGGATTGGCTGGGCCTCGCAGTACTGGTGGTCCCCATTCTCGTCGTGTCGATGGACATGTCGGTGCTCTATCTGGCCCTGCCGTTCATGACGGCCGATCTCGAACCCACCAGCAATCAGACGCTGTGGATTCTCGACATCTACGGATTTCTCCTCGCCGGCCTGCTCATCACCATGGGCTCTCTCGGTGATCGAATCGGCAGGCGCACCCTGCTGATGATCGGTGCCGTCGTGTTCGGTGCAGCGTCGCTCGCCGCGACGTTCTCCACCTCGCCCGAAATGCTTCTCGTGGCACGCGCTCTGTTGGGAGTCGGTGGAGCGACCATTGCGCCGAGCACACTGTCGTTGATACGCAACATGTTTCACGACCCCGCTCAGCGCAAGGAAGCCATCGGACTGTGGACGGCAGGTTTCGCCGGGGGCGCCGCCGTGGGTCCTGTCATCGGAGGTGTTCTGTTGGAACACTTCTGGTGGGGTTCGGTGTTCCTGATCAACATCCCGATCATGGTGGTGCTCTTCGTCGCCGCACCGCTGCTGGTGCCCGAGTTCAAGGATTCGGACCCCGGGAAGTTCGATCCGATCAGCGTGATTCTCGCGATCTCCTCGATGCTCTTCATCGTCTACGCCATCAAACACGGCGCGCAGGACGGGATCGATGCAAAGACGATCGTCACCGCCGTCGTCGGACTCGCACTCGGCACGGTGTTCGTCATCCGGCAGAGAAAGGCCGCGAACCCGCTGATCGACGTCACGCTCTTCGCCGAACGCGCCTTCAGTGCAGCGGTGGTCGTGCAGTTCCTGGTCATTTTCGCGATGACCGGGTTCAGCCTGTTCGCCTCGCAATACCTGCAGCTCGTCGTCGGGTTCGGACCCCTCGAAGCCGGACTGTGGCTGCTCATACCTGCCGTCGCGGCGGGAGCCGGAGCCGTCCTCGCGCCGACGCTGAGCAAGATGCTCGAGACCGGCACCATCATCGCCGGTGGCCTACTGTTCATCGCCTTCGGCTGCGCCGCAATGGTCTTCATCGCCGCCGACTCGGGCCTGCCGCTACTGCTCACCGGCATGGCAATGGTGACGTTCGGTATCGGAGCGGCATCGACCCTCAATTCCGATATCGTGCTCACCGCCGCCGCACCCGAGAAGGCCGGTGCCGCATCGGCATTGTCGGAGACCGGAGCCGAATTGGGCGGGGCCGTCGGCATCGCGATCCTCGGCACGATCGGCAGCACCGTCTACCGCCACCGCATGGAAGACGCCATCCCGGTGGGCACGCCCAGCGAGGTCGCCGACCCCGCCCGGGAAACCATCGGTGGTGCCACCGCCGTCGCCGACTACCTACCGGAGCCGTTCGCCTCGCAGCTGTCCGCCGTCGCCAACTCGTCCTTCGTCGACGGCTTCAACCTTGCTGCCGGGTGGAGCGCAGGTCTGATGGCCGTCAGTGCGCTGGTCGTCTTCGTACTGCTACGTCGTCAGACCGCGTCTGCCAAGTAGCGCGCCAGCCACCGTGTCGCCGACTGACCGCCATCGACGGCGTAGCTCTGGTACTCCTGGTGGATTCCGGAGCGGTAGAACGCTTCGATCTCTCGGCGGCGCTGTTCGTTCGCCTGGTCGGTGAGCTGGCTCTGCAGGACCGGGAGCCCGCCCGCGGCCGCGAGATCGCCTATCAACGACTGCGCTTCCTGCGCGTACTGGTCGGCCACATCGGGCGCGGGGTTGGACGAGACGGCCAGGAACCCGGCCAAGCGCGCGACGTAATCGTCCTTCGGCGTCGAGCAATACAGATCGCCGACGGCACAGAACGTTCGCACCACGGGGCTGACAAAGCCGAAGCCACCGACGCGTGGGCCGCCGACACCGGTGCCCACCACGGCAGGCCCGACCAGAGCGTCGGTGTCGGAACGCTTCGGGTCCGAGATCAGACCCACCGCCACCACCTTGTCCGCGGGGACGATGCCGACGCCGGTGCCGATGGCTGCGGCGAGATCACCGGCTGCATCGGCTCCCTGGCTGTATCCGATGATGCCCAGTTTTGTTGCGCCACAACGATCTGCCATTGCCTTCAGCATCCCGCCGGCGTTGGCTACCGCAGCTGCGCGCGACTGCCCGTAGACCTCGCCCTCCCACGGGAACGCGGTGGCGGGATACGAAACGTAGTCGGTACGAATGCCGTCGCCGAGACGATCGGTGACATCGGTGAGCATCCCGGGCTTCGGGGCGGCACCCGAGCTGGTCTCCCACGTCCCCGGAATGGCGACGACGTACATCGACGGGCAGTCGCCGGGATCAGCGGCAGCGGGCGACGCTCCGACCACCAGACCTGACGCAACGGCTGCAGCGACGCCGACACCGGCGCAGAACTTCTTGACACTCATGGGAGGGGGCCTCACTGGTGATCGAACGCTTCGTTGTTCGATCCTGACAATGCCAGGGGCCTGTGACCATCAGATGCCTACATGGTTAACGGACGTAACCGTCCGTCACACGGTTGTCTCTTCGCCCGCCCGCCGTCGGTATCGCCCACTTCCGCCGGGATCGCCCACTCCCGTCGGGATCAATGTGGCTTTCAGTCACTCAGAGTGCAAGAAAGGGACATTGATCCCGACGGGAGGGGCGGACAACTACCTACCGCTGCGGTGCCTGGGTAGGCACGATCGGCGACGGCAGTGCGGTTGCTCCCTGCAGGAACGTGTCGACGGCAGCCGCGCAGGAGCGGCCCTCGGCGATGGCCCACACGATGAGCGACTGGCCGCGGCCCATGTCTCCGGCCACGAAGACACCGGGGACGTTGGTGACCCACTCGTTGGTGCGCTCCACGTTGCCGCGCTGGTTGAAGTCGACACCGAGGTCGGTCAGCAGACCGCCCTTGTCCGGTCCGACGAATCCCATGGCGAGCAGCACGAGATCGGCCTCGAGGGTGAATTCGCTGCCCTCGACCTTCTCGAACTTGCCGGCCTTGAACTCGACCTCGCAGGCTTCGAGTGCGGTCACCTTGCCGTCTGCACCGACGAAACGCTCGGTGTTGACGGAGAAGACGCGCTCGCCACCCTCCTCGTGTGCCGACGCGACGCGGTACATCAGCGGGTACGTCGGCCACGGGGTGGACGTCGCACGCTCCTCGGGCGGACGGGCCATGATCTCGAACTGGTGCACGCTCTCCGCGCCCTGACGGTGCGAGGTGCCCAAGCAGTCGGCACCGGTGTCACCGCCGCCGATGATGACGACCTTCTTGCCCTCGGCGCTGACGGGCGGCGCAGCGAAGTCGCCCTGCTGAACGCGATTGGCGTGCGGCAGGAACTCCATGGCCTGGTAGATGCCGTCGAGTTCGCGGCCCTCGATGGGCAGATCGCGCCAAGCGGTGGCTCCGCCGGAGAGAACGACAGCGTCGAACTGCGCGCGCAGTTCGTCGGCCGAGATGTCCACGCCCACATCGACGCCCGTGCGGAAGACGGTGCCCTCGGCCTCCATCTGCGCGAGCCGTCGATCGATGTGGCGCTTCTCCATCTTGAACTCGGGGATGCCGTAGCGCAGCAGTCCACCGATGCGATCGGCACGCTCGAACACCGTGACGGTGTGGCCGGCGCGGGTGAGCTGCTGCGCTGCAGCAAGTCCCGCGGGTCCGGAGCCGACGACGGCGACGGTCTTACCGGTCAGGTGGGTCGGGTAGACCGGCGTCACCCAGCCCTCTTCGAAGGCCTTGTCGATGATCTCGACCTCGACCTGCTTGATGGTCACCGGATCCTGGTTGATGCCCAGGACACACGCCGCCTCGCACGGAGCCGGGCACAACCGTCCGGTGAACTCCGGAAAGTTGTTGGTGGCGTGCAGGCGATCGATGCTGTCACGCCACCGGTCTTTGAACACCAGGTCGTTCCACTCGGGAATCAGGTTTCCAAGCGGACAACCGTTGTGGCAGAACGGAATACCACAATCCATGCACCGGCTGGCCTGGGTACGCAGTGTGTCCTTCGAGAAGTCCTCGTAGACCTCTTTCCAGTCCATCAGGCGCAGATCGACGGGCCGCCGCTTCGGTACTTCACGAACCGTGTTCTTCAAAAATCCCTGTGGGTCACCCACGAGCTGCCTCCATGATCGCTTCGTCCACGTCCGCGCCGCTCTTCTCGGCTTCGGAGATGGCCAGCAGTACCTTCTTGTAGTCGCGAGGCATGACCTTCACGAAATGGTTCACCTGTTGTGACCAGTCCGCGAGGATCCGCTCGGCCACCTCGGAGCCGGTCTGCTCCTGGTGACGAGTGACGATGTCCTTCAACCAGGTGAATTCGTCGCCCTCGAGCTCGTCGATGTCGACCAGCTCCGTGTTGAGGTTGGCCTCGAACGTCTTGTTCGGATCGAAGATGAACGCGACGCCGCCGGACATGCCGGCACCGAAGTTACGGCCCGTCGCGCCGAGAATGACCACCTTGCCGCCGGTCATGTACTCGCACCCGTGATCGCCGACGCCTTCGACGACGGCCTCAGCGCCGGAGTTACGTACGGCGAACCGCTCGCCGACGACACCGCGGATGAGAGCCTCGCCGCTGGTGGCACCGAACAGGAAGACGTTGCCGCCGATGATGTTGTCCTCGGCGACGAATCCCTTGGGCGCACTCAACGACGGCCGCAGGACGAGATGCCCGCCGGACAGTCCCTTGCCCACGAAGTCGTTCGCGTCACCGTGCAGGCGCAACGTCATTCCGGACGGGACGAACGCACCGAAACTGTTGCCGGCCGAACCGGTGAACGTGATGTCGATGGTGTCGTCCGGGAGCCCGACGCCGCCGTACGCCTTGGTGACCTCGTGCCCGAGCATCGTTCCGACGGTGCGGTTGACGTTGGTGATCTTGGATTCGAAGACGACCTTCTCGCCCTTGTCCAACGCGTTGCGGCTGGCCGCGATGAGCTGCTGATCCAGCGCCTTGTCGAGGCCGTGATCCTGAACCCCGGTGTTGTAGAGGTTCTGGTTCATGAAAGCCGATTCGACCTCTTCGAGGATCGGCGACAGATCCAGCTTCGACGCCTTCCAATGCTCCTTGGCCGCAGTGGTATCCAGCAGACCCACCTGGCCGACGGCCTCGTCGAGTGTGCGGAACCCGAGCTCGGCCATGAGCTCGCGAACCTCCTCGGCGATGAACATGAAGAAGTTCTCGACGAACTCGGGCTGACCCGCGAAACGCTTGCGCAGCAACGGGTTCTGCGTCGCAACACCGACGGGGCAGGTATCGAGATGGCAGACGCGCATCATGATGCAGCCCGAGACCACGAGCGGAGCGGTGGCGAAACCGAACTCCTCGCCGCCGAGCAGCGCGGCGACCATGACGTCACGGCCGGTCTTGAGCTGACCGTCGACCTGCACGACGATGCGGTCACGAAGACCGTTGAGCAGCAACGTCTGCTGGGTCTCGGCCAGGCCGAGCTCCCACGGTCCACCTGCGTGCTTGACCGACGTCAGCGGCGTTGCGCCGGTGCCGCCGTCGTGGCCCGAGATGAGCACCACGTCGGCGTGCGCCTTGGACACACCGGCCGCGACCGTTCCGACACCCACCTCGGAGACCAGCTTCACGTGAATGCGGGCCTGCGGGTTGGCGTTCTTCAGGTCGTGGATCAGCTGTGCGAGATCCTCGATCGAGTAGATGTCGTGGTGCGGCGGCGGCGAGATCAGGCCGACGCCGGGCGTCGAATGCCGAACCTCGGCGACCCACGGGTACACCTTGTGCGCCGGAAGCTGGCCGCCCTCACCGGGCTTGGCTCCCTGCGCCATCTTGATCTGGATGTCGGTGCAGTTGGTCAGGTAGTGCGAGGTGACTCCGAAGCGTCCCGACGCGACCTGCTTGACGGCGGATCGACGCGAATCACCGTTCTCGTCGGGGGTGAATCGTGCGACATCCTCGCCGCCCTCACCGGAGTTCGAGCGTCCGCCGAGACGGTTCATAGCGATGGCGAGGGTCTCGTGCGCCTCGGCCGAGATGGAGCCGTAGCTCATCGCGCCCGTGGAGAATCTCTTGACGATCTCGCTTGCCGGCTCGACCTCGTCGATCGAAATCGACTGTCGCTCTTCGGTCTTGAAGCGGAACAGACCGCGCAGAGACGCAAGCCGCTCGGACTGGTCGTCGACCATCTTCGTGTATTCCTTGAAGACGTCGTACTGACCGGTGCGAGTGGAGTGCTGCAGCTTGAAGACGGTGTCGGGGTTGAAGAGGTGGTACTCCCCCTCGCGCCGCCACTGGTACTCGCCGCCCGTCTCGAGCTCACGGTGAGCGCGTTCCTGACGGTTGTCGAGGTAAGCGACCGCATGTCGCGCTGCAACGTCGTCGGCCACCTGATCGAGATCGATGCCGCCGAGGTGGCTGTTGAGCCCGGTGAAGTACTCGTCGACCAATTCCTGCGAGAGGCCGATGACCTGGAACAGCTGCGCTCCGGTGTACGACGCGAGCGTCGAGATGCCCATCTTGGACATCACCTTCAGCACGCCCTTGCCTGCGGCCTTGATGTAGTTGCCGACGGCCTTGTCGAAGTCGATGTCGGTGAGCGCGCCGCGCTCGATCATGTCCTCGATCGACTCGAAGGCCATGTACGGATTGACCGCTGCCGCACCGAATCCGATGAGCAGAGCCATGTGGTGCACCTCGCGGGCGTCACCGGCCTCGATGATCAGACCGACCTTGGTACGGGTCTTCTCCCGAACCAGGTGATGGTGCACCGCGGAGGTCAGCAGCAACGACGGAATCGGAGCGAGCTTCTCACTGGACTCGCGGTCGGAGAGCACGATGATCCGTGCGCCACCCGAGATCGCAGCGGAAACCTGAGCGCGGATGGCCTCCAACGACTTTCGGAGACCTTCGCCGCCCTCGGCAACTGCGTACAGGCCGCGCACGACCACCGAACGAAGCTCTTCCTGCGTGCCCTCGTCGTTGATGTGCACGAGCTTGGCGAGATCGTCGTTGTGCAGGATCGGCTGCGGCAGCACGATCTGCTTGCAGCTGTCGGCGTTCGGGTTGAGCAGATCGCCCTCGGGGCCGATCGTGCCGCCGAGGCTGGTGACGATCTCTTCGCGGATCGCGTCGAGCGGCGGGTTGGTCACCTGCGCGAAGAGCTGTGAGAAGTAATCGAACAACATCCGCGGGCGAGCCGACAGAATCGCGATGGGCGTATCGGTGCCCATGGACCCGATGGCCTCGGCACCGGCCTTCGCCATCGGCGAGACCAGCACGTTCAGTTCCTCGGTGGTGTAACCGAAAATCTGCTGCCGGATGAGAACGCGATCGTGCGGCATGTGCACGTGCGGGCGCTCGGGCAGATCGTCGATCGAGGTCAGACCCTCGTCGAGCCACTGCTGGTACGGATGCTCGGCGGCGAGTTCGTCCTTGATCTCGTCGTCGGAGACGATGCGGCCCTGTGCGGTGTCCACCAGGAACATCCGGCCCGGCTGCAGCCGCACCTTGCGGACGACCTTGGACGGGTCGATGTCGAGAACGCCGACCTCGGATGCCATGACGACCAGGCCGTCGTCGGTGACCCACAGCCGGCTCGGACGAAGACCGTTCCGGTCGAGGACCGCGCCGATGACGGTGCCGTCGGTGAAGCACACCGAAGCAGGTCCGTCCCAGGGCTCCATCAGCGAGGAGTGGTACTTGTAGAACGCCCGACGCGCGGGATCCATGGACTCGTGCCGCTCCCAGGCCTCGGGAATCATCATCAGCACGGCGTGCGGCAGGCTACGTCCACCGAGGTGTAGCAGCTCGAGCACCTCGTCGAAACGGGCTGTGTCGCTTGCTCCGTGGGTGACGACCGGGAAGATCTTCTCGAGCGCCTCGGAGCCGCCGAACACGTCGGAGGTGATGAGCGCCTCGCGGGCGCGCATCCAGTTCTCGTTGCCGGTGGCGGTGTTGATCTCACCGTTGTGCGCGACGCGCCGGAACGGGTGCGCCAGCGGCCACGACGGGAACGTGTTGGTCGAGAAACGCGAATGCACAAGGCCGAGTGCACTTTCCACGCGCTCGTCCTGCAGGTCGAGGTAGAAGCCCTTGAGCTGAGGCGTCGTCAGCATGCCCTTGTAGACGAAGGTCTGCGAGGACAGCGACGGGAAGTACACCGTCTCGCGGCCGGGGCCGTCCTTGCCCGCGCCCTCTTCGCCCAACTCGTGCTCGACGCGCTTGCGAATGACGAACGCGCGACGCTCCAGATCGAGATCGGTGACCGATGCGTCGGGTGCGGCGAGAAACAGCTGACGGAAGGTCGGCATAGCATCGCGAGCCAACGCGCCGAGGGACGAGTCGTCCGTGGGAACCTCACGCCAACCGAGGACCGTCAGGCCTTCGCTCTCGACGATGCGCTCGACGCCCTCGCAGGCGCGTGCTGCGTCGCTGCGGCCCTGCGGCAGGAATGCGACGCCGGTTGCGTAGGCACCGGCAGCGGGGAGTTCGAAATCTACGACGGCGCGGAAGAACGCGTCCGGAACCTGGATGAGAATGCCTGCACCGTCACCGGTGTTCGGTTCGGAACCGGCAGCACCGCGGTGCTCGAGGTTGACCAGTGCGGTGATCGCCTTCTCGACGATGTCGCGACTGCGGCGACCGTGCATGTCCACCACGAACGCGACACCACAGGAGTCGTGCTCGTTGACGGGGTCGTAGAGGCCTTGCGGGCCCGGAGTGTGCTTCATACCTAGCCTTCGGATAAGTCCAGCCTTGAAACTCGTCGGCGACGGTGTGGTGTAACCGGCTGCTCGAACGGCCTGCGGTGCGTCCTCGCCGTTGAAGCAGCACCTGTCGATCGTCGACGCTTTCCTCTGCACGGGCGGGTAGGCACGTGATAGAAAAGTGAGGGTCTCGACGGATTCGGCCGTGGTGAGGCCGATCCAATTACGAACGATAAGTCAGCACCTGGGTACCCCCGCAAATAAGGTAAGCCTATTGTGGGCTCCCACCTGCGATTTTCCGGACATTCGTCGAGGTATCGGGCCCCTCTCGGGACGCCGGTGGTGCACCGACCGAAAAGTACACGCGTGTAAGACGATCCGACTTTCACCACATAAAAAACTGGCCGCAGCGATTCGAGATCAGCTGCGACCAGTGTGGTGGGCGGAGGGGGACTTGAACCCCCACGTCCCGAAGGACACTGGCACCTGAAGCCAGCGCGTCTGCCATTCCGCCACCCGCCCGGGTGACGGCGAGAACACTAACACGCACCCTGCCGCGCCCGAAAATCGCGGCCTCGCGTGGTCCGGAGCGGGCGGCGGCACGCGGTCTGCGTCGGCGGCACCGTATATCATGCTTGGAGCGCGCCCTCGTGATGACACGCGGCTGTCGCACCCTGCGCACCTGCAGGCACCACACGGTGGAAGAACACAGTGAGAGGAGGGGTCACGATGGGCATCGTTCAGCGTTTCGAACGCAAGCTTCAGGGCGCTGTCGGCGACGTCTTCGCCCGCGTGTTCGGCGGTGGCGTCGTACCGGCCGAGGTAGAGGCGGCGCTCCAACAGGAGGCGTCGGATCTGGTTCGGCCCCTCGACGGCGGCCACCGACTGGCACCCAACAGCTATGTGATCACCATCAACAGCTCGGATCACGCCGAGCTCGCCGGCGATCGAGAACTCACGGTCAAGGCGTTTTCGCGCCACCTCGACGATTACATTCGCGATCAGGGGTGGCAGACCTACGGTGACGTGGTGGTTCGCTTCGAGCCGTCGCCCACTCTGCACACCGGTCAATTCCGGGCCAGTGGCTCGGTCGACCCCGATGTGGGACGATCGGCGACTGCTGCACCGAACCCGTCTGCGCAGCACGGCCCGTCGGCCGAGCAGAACGTATCGGCCGAGCCGGCACCCAGTCCCGTCCCTTCAGCCACGCAGCGACCGTCTGCCCCACCGATGTCGATACCAGGAGCCGGCCACATGACGCAGAACCCAGGCTACGACCCGCAGCGCGACCCCGCGGACGGTCAACGTCCCGATCCGCGCGCTCGCAACGGTTATGCCGGTGGCCAGGATCCCCGCTACGCCGCGCATGAGCAGAACGGGTACGACGCCCAGGCCTACGCGCCTGCCGATTACGATCCGCGTTACGACCAGCAGCCGTACAACGGCCAGGGCTACGACGAGCAGCAGTATGCCGACCAGGGTCAGGCATACAGCGCCGCGGGCGGCCAGGATCAGGGTTACGACCCGCACGCCTACGGTCAGGACCAGGGTTACGACGCGCAGGGCTACAACGCGCAAGGCTATGACGCCCAGGGATACAACGCGCAGGGGTACGACGCCCAGGGGTACCAGTACAACGGTGCCGACGGCGGTGCCTACTCCGAGGCCCCCTACCAGGAGCAGGCTTACAGCGACCAGTCGGGACAGTACGCCGAGCCCCAGGCAGCCGGATATCAGCAGCCCGGCTACCAGCAGCCTGCATACGACTACCCGGCTGCCCCGGCTGCCTACGGCCGTGGCTACCCGCAGGGCGCGGGCGATCGCAACGGCGGGTACGGCTACGACCAGCCCGCCGCGTACGCCGGTCAGGCTCAGTCGCTCGCAGCCACCCTGCAGCTCGAAGACGGCAGTGGCCGCTACTTCCAGCTCCGTGACGGTCAGAACATCATCGGCCGCGGCCAGGACGCACAGTTCCGGCTGCCCGATACCGGTGTCTCGCGACGACACATCGAGATTCGCTGGGACGGCCGCGTGGCCATGCTCTCCGATCTCGGCTCCACCAACGGCACCACCGTCAACGGTGCCCCCGTTCAGGACTGGCAGCTGGCCGACGGCGACGTCATCAGGGCCGGGCATTCCGAAATTCTGGTCCGGATCGTCTGACACACGGGCTGCCAGGCACGAGTGATGGTCGACTCTCGTGCTCGTCCACCCGAATGTCGTCCACCCGAGCGGCTTCACCCTATGATGCTGCGAGACAACCATGTCTGCCGCGCCGCAACGTTCAGGCGGGTGGGCAGCAGGTCCTATCGCGAAGGAGGAGGTGAATCGTCGTGCAGGGATTGATTCTGCAACTGACCAGGGCGGGCTTCCTGCTTCTGCTGTGGTTCTTCGTCTGGGCCGTCCTTCGCACCCTGCGCAGTGACATCTACGCGGCCGCAGGCATGCGAGTGCCCGCCCGCTACTCCGGTGGCTCCAAAGTTCTTCCGTCGTTCAACAAGCAGAAGGTGGCCAAGTACCTCGTGGTGACCCAGGGCGGTCTCGCCGGAACGCGCATCTCGCTCGGTACGCAGCCTGTGCTCATCGGACGCGCAGACGATTCGACTCTCGTTCTGACAGACGACTATTCGTCCACCCGACACGCCCGCCTCTCCCCTCGTGGCGGGGATTGGTACGTCGAGGACCTCGGCTCGACCAACGGTACCTACCTCGACCGAGCAAAGGTGACCACCGCAGTGCGCGTACCTCTCGGAACCCCCGTTCGCGTCGGCAAGACCGTGATCGAGTTGCGCCCGTGACCCTCGTTCTTCGTTATGCCGCTCGCAGCGACCGCGGTCTCGTCCGCTCCAACAACGAGGACTCGGTGTACGCCGGAGCTCGACTGTTGGCACTGGCAGACGGTATGGGTGGGCACGCTGCCGGTGAAGTGGCCTCCCAGTTGATGATCGCCGCGTTGGCCCACCTCGACGACGACGAGCCCGGGGAGGATCTGCTCGGGAAGCTCGAGGCAGCCACCCGGGAAGGCAACGCATCCATCGCCGATCAGGTCGAGGACGAGCCCGAGCTCGACGGCATGGGCACCACATTGACAGCAATTCTGTTCGCGGGCAAGCGAATCGGACTCGTTCACATCGGCGACTCTCGCGCATACATGCTGCGCGACGGATCGCTGACCCAGATCACCCGCGACGACACCTTCGTCCAATCACTCGTCGACGAGGGCCGCATCACCGCCGAGCAGGCGCACACCCACCCGCAGCGATCGCTGATCATGCGTGCCCTCACCGGCAACGAGATCGAGCCGACGCTGACCGTGCGGGAAGTACGGGCAGGCGACCGTTACCTGCTGTGCTCCGACGGCCTGTCCGATGTCGTCAGTGACGAGACCATCGAGAACACGATGAACGAGGGTGAGACCGGTCCCTGCGCCGATCGCCTCATCGAACTCGCACTGCGCAGCGGTGGACCCGACAACGTGACCGTCGTCGTCGCCGATGTCATCGACCTCGACTACGGACAGAGCCATCCCATCCTCGGTGGCGCCGCCAGCACCGAGGACGAGGAGGACGCTCCTCCCCCCAACACCGCAGCAGGACGTGCCGCGGCAATGCGACCGCCCCGCTCGACGCCCAAGCGCGTCACCACCCCGGTGGTCACCCCGGAGAGGAAGTCGCACAAGCTGCGCTGGACTCTGATCGCTCTGACCTTGGTGGTGCTGGCGGCAATCGGTGCGCTCGTTGCCAATTCGATCATCAAGGGCAACTACTACGTCGGTGCCGACAACAGCAAGGTCACCGTTCTGCGGGGCCTGCCCGGCTCGGTACTGGGGTACTCGCTGCAGAGCGTGGAACTGACCGGCTGCCTCGACGGCGACGGAGCCATCACACTGACCGCTCCCGATGCCGCGCCTGCGGACTGTGTTCCCTTCGAGATCGACGACCTTCTGCCTGCCGCACGCGAGCAGGTCACGGCCGGATTGCCGTCGGGATCCCTGAACGACGCACGTGGCCAGGTCGAGCGCCTGGCGTCGGGTGACCTGCTGCCGGTGTGCGAGACCGAGACCGGCGTCACCACCACCCCCGCACCGACCCCCACGACGACGATCATTCCGCCTCCCGGGGTCCCGTTGCCACCGGCCGCGGATCCGGTCCCGGAGGCGGCGCCGACGACAACCGCGGTGCCGACACCGCCGGTTCCGCAGGTCCCCGGCCAGAACTGCAGGACCGGTACTCGATGAGTTCCCCCGCCTCCACCGGAGGGTCCTTTCCGAGTCCGCCCGGAGGGTTCGCTCCTGCACCGATCCAATCGAACCGGCGCGGAGTGGAGTTGCTTCTGCTCGGCGCTGCGGTTCTGATCACGACGATTTCGTTGGTGTTGGTCGAGGCCAGCCAGGAGCAGACCATCACCTGGGATCTCGCGAAGTACGCGCTCGCGTATCTCGCGCTGATGACCCTGGCGCACTTGGCCGTACGACGCTTCGCCCCGCATGCCGATCCGTTGCTGCTCCCGATCGTGGCACTCCTCAACGGCCTCGGTCTGGTGCTCATCCACCGACTCGACCTGGCCGATCAGCAGCAGGCGCAGTATCTCGGCAACCCGATTCCGTCGCCCGACGCCAACCAGCAGGTGCTGTGGACGACGCTGGCGATCGCCGGTTTCGTGGCGTTGTTGGTGCTGCTGCGGGATTACCGCACGCTGGCCCGCTACGGCTACACCGTCGGGCTCGCGGGCCTGATTCTTCTCGCCATCCCGGCGATGCTGCCGTCCGCGTTCTCGGAGGTCAACGGATCGAAGATCTGGATCCGACTGCCCGGCTTCAGCATTCAACCCGGCGAGTTCGCGAAGATCCTGCTGCTCATCTTCTTCGCTTCACTGCTGGTCGCCAAGCGCGAATTGTTCACCGTCGCGGGCAAACACGTGCTGGGGATGGACTTCCCGCGAGCCCGCGATCTGGGTCCGATTCTGGTCGTCTGGATCGTCTCGGTCGCAGTGCTGGTGTTCGAGAAAGACCTCGGCACATCGCTGTTGATCTTCGGAACCGTGCTCGTGATGATCTACATCGCGACCGAGCGGGTCGGCTGGCTGATCATCGGGTTCGGCCTGCTGATCGTCGGATTCCTGTTCGCGTATCAGGTCTTCGGCCACGTCAAGATCCGAACCGACACCTGGCTGCACCCGTTCGACGACTACAACGACACCGGCTATCAGATCGTCCAATCGATGTTCAGTTTCGCCACCGGCGGATTGGCGGGCACCGGCCTCGGAAGCGGCCGGCCGTCCCAGGTGCCGTTCGCCAAGACGGACTTCATCATCGCAACCGTCGGCGAAGAACTCGGCCTCATCGGTCTGACGGCAGTGCTGATCCTCTACTTGCTGTTCATCATTCGGGGCCTGCGCACGGCGCTGGCCGTCCGGGACAGCTTCGGCAAACTGCTGGCCGCCGGCTTGTCGTTCACCATCGCAATCCAACTGTTCGTCGTCGTCGGCGGCGTCACCAAGCTCATTCCGCTCACCGGCCTCACCACGCCATTTCTGTCCTACGGAGGATCTTCGCTTCTCGCCAACTACCTGCTGCTCGCGCTGCTGATCAAGATCTCCGATGCGGCCCGTGAGCCGGCAACCCCGAAGAAGAAGCCCGCTCCTGCAGCACCTATCGCGGACGCTCCGACCGAAATGGTGAAGCGCCCATGAACACTCCTCTGCGCCGCGTGTCCATCGCTGTGATGGTCATGGTCGTCGCGTTGCTCGCCAACGCCACCTACCTCCAGGTCATCAAGGCCGACGATCTGCGAACCGACCCACGCAACTCGCGTGTGTTGCTCGACGAGTACTCACGCCAGCGCGGTCAGATCTCGGCCGGCGGCCAGGTTCTGGCGTCCTCCGTCGCGACCGACGACCGCTACAAATACCTGCGTACCTACCCGCAGAACTCGATCTCTCCGGCCAGCCCACAGGCCAACGCACCGGTCACCGGCTACTACTCGATGCTGTACTCGAGCAACGGACTCGAGCGGGCCGAGGACCCCGTGCTCAACGGATCCGACGACCGCCTCTTCGGTGGGCGCCTGTTCGACCTCGTCTCGGGCCGAGATCCGCGCGGCGGCAACGTCGTCACCACCATCGACCCCGTCGTCCAGCAGGTTGCATACGACCAACTCACCGCCAAGGGGTACACCGGTTCGGTCGTGGCACTCGATCCCGCCACCGGCAACGTCCTCGCCATGGCCAGCACCCCCAGCTACGACCCCAACCTGTTGGCCAGCCACGACGGCAGCACGACGACTGCAGCCTGGGAAAACCTGAGCAACGACCCGGCCAGGCCGATGGTGAACCGGGCCATCTCGCAGACCTATCCCCCCGGATCCACCTTCAAGGTGATCACCACCGCCGCCGCGCTCGAATCGGGTGCGACGCCCGATACCCAGCTCACGGCCGCGTCGAACATCACGTTGCCGGGAACCTCGACGACATTGGAGAACTACAACGGTTCGACGTGTGGGGGCGGCCAGACGGCAAGCCTGCGCGAGGCGTTCGCACGGTCGTGCAACACCGCGTTCGTCGAGCTCGGCATCGACACCGGAGTGGACAAGATGCGCGACGCCGCAGCCGCTTTCGGTATCGGCGAGGACACCTCCATTCCGCTCCCCGTGGCCGACAGCACCATCGGCCCGATCGACGACGACGCGGCCCTCGGCCAGTCCAGCATCGGCCAACGCGACGTTGCGCTGACCCCCTTGCAGGACGCCGTCATCGCCGCCACGGTCGCCAACGGTGGCGTACGGATGGCCCCGAACCTGGTGCAGCAGCTGCAATCTCCCGACCTGTCCGACCTGTCGAGCTACCAGCCGAAATCCATGGGAGAGGCCATCAGCTCCGATACCGCTGCAACCCTGACCGATCTGATGATCGGATCCGAGAACAACACCAGTGGTGAGGGAAAGATCCCCGGAGTCCAGATCGCCTCGAAAACCGGTACCGCAGAGCATGGTTCCGATCCACGCAATACCCCACCCCATGCCTGGTACATCGGATTCGCGCCCGCGAGCGATCCCAAGGTCGCCATCGCAGTCATAGTCGAAGACGGTGGAGACCGAGCGTTGGCCGCAACCGGTGGCTCCGTGGCCGCACCCATCGGGCGCGCCGTCATCGCGGCCGCATTGCAGGGGAGGTGACATAAGGTGCCATTGAGCAACGGGGCCGTAATCGCCCAGCGCTATCGACTGCTGCGCCTCATCGCCACCGGCGGTATGGGGCAAGTGTGGGAGGCGATGGACAATCGTCTCGATCGCCGAGTGGCGGTCAAGGTACTCAAGGCCGAGTTCTCCGAGGACCCGGAGTTCTTGCAGCGCTTCAGGTTCGAGGCTCGGACCACGGCGCAGCTGAACTACCCGGGGATCGCGGGAGTCTACGACTACGGCGAAACTCGTGACGGCGCAGGCGAATCTCTGGCCTACCTCGTGATGGAACTGGTCAACGGTGAGCCTCTCAACGCGGTGCTGGGCCGCATGTCCAGGTTGCCACTGGGCCATGCCCTGGACATGCTCGAGCAGACCGGCCGCGCTCTGCAGATCGCACACACGGCCGGCGTCGTGCACCGTGACGTCAAGCCCGGCAACATCCTGATCACCCCCACCGGGCAGGTCAAGATCACCGACTTCGGCATCGCCAAGGCCGTCGACGCATCCCCGGTGACCAAGACCGGAATGGTCATGGGCACCGCGCAATACATCGCCCCCGAACAGGCACTCGGCGAAGAGGCCACCTCGGCCTCCGACGTCTACTCACTCGGTGTCGTCGGATACGAAGTCCTCGCAGGTTCGAGGCCGTTCGTCGGAGACGGAGCCCTCACCGTCGCGATGAAGCACGTACGCGAACAACCGGCACCGATGCCGGTCGACCTGCCGCCTGCCGTACGCGAACTCATCGAGATCACGATGGTCAAAGACCCGGCCGCGCGCTACGCCAACGGCGGCGAATTCGCCGACGCGGTCGCCGCCGTCCGTGCGGGTCGCCGCCCACCCGCGCCAGGGAACTCCCGAGGCTCGGGTACCGGCCGGGTCATGATGCCCGGCGTCGTGCCGAGTCCGCAGCCGCCTCCGCCGTCGAGCACCCAGATGATGCCCACTTCCCAACGCGAGTACCGCGGACCGGCCACCGGTGCGGCTGCCGCAGCAGTGCCGGAGCCCGCCGGAATGTCCTCGGCACAGAAGGCATTGGCCTGGGGTGGCGGTGCCCTGCTGCTTCTTGCCATCCTCATCGGCGGTTACGTACTGCTGACCGGGGGTAGGGACGATACGCAGACACCGTTCGTGCCGCCGACCACCACGACGCAGCCGGTCACGACCACACGGACGACCACCGAGCCGACGACGACCACCACCGAAGAGACCACCACCGAAGAAACGACCACAACGACCACCACCACGACCACCGAACCCACCACCACGACGACGAGCCCCACCACGACGTCGGAGGAGCCGACGCAGACGACGACCACTACCCCCCGGCCGCTGTTCGAGAATCCGTTTCAGCAAGAGCCACAAGGACAACGATGACGACTCCCCGTACGCTCTCCTCTCGCTACGAGCTGGGCGAGATACTCGGTTTCGGCGGTATGTCCGAGGTTCATCTGGCTCGCGACACCCGACTCGACCGCGACGTCGCCATCAAGGTCCTGCGCGCCGATCTCGCCCGCGACCCCACGTTCTATCTGAGGTTCCGACGCGAGGCCCAGAACGCCGCTGCCTTGAATCACCCCGCCATCGTCGCCGTGTACGACACCGGTGAAGCCGAGACCGAAGCCGGTCCGCTCCCGTTCATCGTCATGGAGTACGTCGACGGCGACACCCTGCGCGACATCGTCCGTGCCGAAGGCCCCATGCCGCCGCGCCGGGCCATGGAGGTCATCGCCGACGTCTGTGCCGCGCTCGATTTCAGCCACCGCAACGGCATCGTGCACCGCGACGTCAAGCCCGCGAACATCATGATCAACAACGCCGGCGCAGTGAAGGTGATGGACTTCGGCATTGCACGCGCCATCGCCGATTCCTCGTCGCCGATGACTCAGACCGCCGCCGTGATCGGAACCGCGCAGTACCTCTCGCCCGAACAGGCTCGCGGCGAGCAGGTCGACGCTCGGTCGGACGTCTACTCGCTCGGCTGTGTGCTGTTCGAGATCCTCACCGGGGAACCACCGTTCAAGGGAGACTCGCCGGTCGCCGTCGCCTACCAGCACGTACGCGAGGATCCACAGCTGCCGTCCCTCGTCAACGACACGGTGCCACGCGAGCTCGACTCGATCATTCTCAAGGCGATGGCGAAGAACCCGGCCAACCGATACCAGAGCGCTGCTGAGATGCGGACCGATCTGGTTCGCGTTCTCGGCGGTCAACGGCCGAGCGCCCCGATGGTCATGAACGACGAGGACCGCACCACCATCCTGGGTTCGGTCGACTCCCGCCAGGCCGACTTCTCGGGCCGGGACAAGCCTGCCGCGGCCGCCGAAGCATCTCGCCCCTCGCGGCACGCCGGACCCGACGAGGAGCGCCGGAGCCGGCGCGGCCTGAAGATCGGCCTCGTCTCGCTCGCGGCCGTGATCGTCGTCGCCATCGTCGGTGCCTTCCTGTGGTCGCTCGGACCCGGTGCGGACCCCAAGACCGTCACGGTGCCGACCGTCGCCGGACTGGCCGCGGACGAGGCCCAACGCCAGCTCGAGGAGGCCGGACTCCGCGTCACGGTCCAGGAGAAGCCCGATGCGTCGGTGCCGGAAGGATCTGCGATCGGTACCACTCCGGCGGCCGGGTCGCAGACCGAGTCCCCGGGAGCCATCTCGCTCGACGTGTCCTCCGGACCTCAGCAAGTGCAGGTTCCGCGACTGACCGGACGAACGCAACAGCAGGCGTCCGACGCACTGAACGAGGTGGGGCTCGAACTCGATCCCACCATTGCCCGCGCGCCGTCGACGCCGGAGAACCTGGACAAGGTCGTCGAGCAGAATCCGTCGTCGGGCGTGAGCATGAACGCCAACTCACAGGTGCGCATCACCCTGGGATCCGGACCGGCGCAGGTACGCATGCCCAATGTCGTCGGCCAGCTCGTCGAGGTCGCGCAGCCCAACGTGGAGGGTGCCGGCCTGCGCGTGCAGGTCCAGAACATCGACTCCTCGCAGCCGGTGGGTCAGGTCGTCTCGACCGATCCCGGAGGCGGCACCAACGTCGCCGAGAACACCGTCGTCACGCTGCGGGTGTCGAACGGAGACAAGATCCCGATGCCGGACCTGTCCGGCCTCACCGAAGCACAGGCCCTGACGGCACTGGAAACGGCAGGATGGACCGGGACCACGGCGAACCTGACGGCGACGAGGCAGGCGACGCTGGATCCACTGATGGTCGGGCGAATCGTCAGCCAGACTCAGCCTGCCGGCTCGGAGATCAGCAAGACCGACACGATCACGGTGAGCATCGGGGCGCTGGGAATTCCTACCGGCTAGGCGTCAGCTCAAGCGAAGGCTTCGGATACCTGAGCTTCGAGTGCGGCGACGAGGCCGGCGTCGGTGGGCATTCCGCAGACGGCGAGCCAGTTGGCCAGCATGCGGTGCCCGCCCTCGGTGAGGATGGACTCCGGGTGGAACTGAACCCCGTGAATCGGGAATTCGGTGTGCCGCATCGCCATCACCAGGCCCGATTCGGTGCGGCCGATGATCTCGAGTTCCGCAGGAATCGTGTCCTCGCGGACGGTCAGTGAGTGATAGCGCGTGGCGGTGAAGGGATCGCTCATGCCTTCGAGTACACCGACGCCCGAATGATGCACCAGACTGGTCTTTCCGTGCAGCAGTTCCGGGGCTCTCTCGACGGTCGCACCGAATACGGCTCCGATGGCCTGGTGCCCGAGACAGACTCCCAGCAGCGGCGTCTTCGCGCGGGCGGCGGCCGACACCAGATCCATCGTGGCACCGGCGCGCTGCGGCGTACCCGGCCCGGGACTGAGCAGAATTCCGTCGAACTGCGCCGCGATCGCATCGCGATCGGTGAGGCGGTCGTCATCGTTGCGCCAGACCTCGACATCGACGTTCAGCTGGCCCAGGTACTGGACGAGGTTGAAGACGAAGCTGTCGTAGTTGTCGACGACGAGAATGCGCATGTCGACAGCGTACTCAGCGTGGCTGTGCGTACCGCATGCGCACCGATTCGGTGTACGCGGGCACCGAGACGTCCGCTGAGGTCTCGACGTCGTAGCGCAGGCCGTAGCGCAGCGCGTACTGCTCGTACAACCGCACGCCGGGCTCGTTCTTCAATGCCGCGCGCAACCGGTCCTGGTCGCCGATCGCCGTCATCACGTACGGCGGACTGTACGTCCGGCCGCCGAGCAGCAAGGTGTTGCCGATGCAGCGCGGAGCAGACGATGCCACCAACCGCTGATCCTGCATCGCGATCGCCGAGGCACCGCCGGCCCACAACGCGTTGAGCACACTCTGCACGTCGACCTGATGGACCACCAGATCGTTGGGCGAGGCGTCGGATGCATAAGACCCGTCAGGACCCCGGGGCGCGTCGGCCATCGTCACGGTCAGGCCGGCCCCGGACGCGGCCTCACGGCCCGCCGCATCGGAGAGGTCATCGATGCGGGCCAACGCGTCGGCGACGTCGGTGTCGCCGGAGGCGGTGCGCTGCTGGATGGTGTCCACCTGTTGCTCGAGCGCTTCCCTGCTGCGCCGAGCCTCCTCGCTGCTCCCACGAGCTGCGTCGACGAGATCGGCGAGACGGGTGGTGTCCCCACTGCGCAACTCGTTGCCGTCCGAGACATGTCTGGTGGTACCGAGGAGCAGACCCACAACGGCACACACCACGACGGCGAGAACCCACCAGCGGGTGTCGGCGCGGGTCGATCGTCGTGTCACGGGTGCTCGCAATTTGTCCGATGGGTCGGTGCTGGGCTCACCTGGGTTAGCGTGTACAGCAACTGGGTCGGTGACCGTCACGGTCCTCGGGGAGACAATAGCCTGGGGATGAGCGATACCTGCCGATCCACAGGTCCCGTCGTCAGTTGTCCACAGATCGGTCGCAGGACCGACAGCCGCCAAGAACGCGAAGAGGAAGCAATGCCGAAGTCGAAGGTACGGAAGAAGAACGACTACACGACCAACGCAGCGAACCGTACGCCGGTGAAGGTCAACGCCGGGCCGTCTCCGGTCTGGTATGTGGTCCTGATGCTGGGATTCATGCTGGTCGGCCTGCTGTGGCTGATCGTCTACTACCTCGCTGCGGACGACATCGCGTTCATCGGAAACCTCGGGGCCTACAACTTCTTGATCGGCTTCGGCTTCATGGTCGTCGGGCTCGTCATGACCATGCGGTGGCGCTGACAGTCGAGCGAGTTACACCGATGTCATTCATCCCCAATGTGGATAAACCCTGTGGATAACTTCTCGAACGATCCACAGGGTGTGTACGAAGAGCGCTGGGCAACACCTGTCGTCGCCATCGGAGCACTGGTGGTGGGCGGTCTTGCCCTCGGAATCGGTGCCGTGCTCTCATCGACCGATGCTGCCGGAGCGTTCCTCGTCGGACTGGCAGCCGTCGGAATGTGGGTGATCGCAGCACTCGCCGCCGCGCAGCGTCCGCGATTGGCCATCACACGCGACGGTTCCCTGACGATGAAACGTCTCGGCGGCGTGCGCACGTACTCCCGCGCCGACATCGTGCGCGTCAAAATCGTGCGCTACCCGCGACTGGGCCGACGCGTCCCGATGCTCGAACTCGACCTCCGCCCACCAGGCGAGGACGACGACCGACTGATCATCTTCGGTAGATGGGACCTCGGCACCGACCCGCGGGATGTATTCGACGCACTGAACACCCACGGTCTGGTGCCGCCGAACTCCTGAAGGTCGACCGCCCCGGGGTACTCGATGTGACGTTCAGTGGCCTTTTCGGGGGTCAATGGCACATCGAGTGGACTCCGGGTCAGGGCTCGATGGACGGCGGAGGGTCAGATACCCATCTGCGCGCGCAGGTCGAGCACGCGCACCGCGATGATGCCGAGGGTCACCACAGCAACCGCGATCACCGAAATCCAGGCCATGGACACACCGGCCGAGGTTCGTGGACTCTCCGGCCCGCGACGCCTGTTGGGGAGAAACACCAAGCCGGCTGTGGCGGCGGCACCTGCGACGAGTCCGCCCATGTGACCCCACAGCGAGATGCTGGGGATCGAGATGCTGATGAAGATGTTGAGGGCGATGACGATCAGGACCGGTGCCGGGCTTCGCTTGAGTCTCAGCAGGATGACGGCCTGAGCACCCAGCAGCCCGAACACCGCACCGGACGCTCCGGCGGTAAGAGACAGTGGGTTCTCGAACACCATGACCGATGCGCTACCGCCGAGCAGCGATAGGAAGTAGACAGCGAGATATCTGCTGCGACCCAGAACCAGTTCGACATCGCGACCGATGAGATACAGCGCGAACATGTTGACCAACAGATGAATCGGCCCGATGTGCACGAAGCCACTGCCGATCAGGCGAAACACTCCGCCATCGGCCACGATCAGACTGTTCAGAGACCAGGCCTGAGCCAGAGCAGAACCGGTGAAGTTGCTGGTGACATTGCCGGATTGGGCGGCGGTGATGCCGAACACCACGACGTTGATCGCGATCAAGGCGTAGGTGAACGGGGTCTTGGCAGATCGTGTAACCGGGGCTCCGGCGACCGTCTGCGCAGTGCGAACGTTCTTGTTCCCCTCGCGCACACAATCGACGCAATGCTGACCTACAGCGGCGGCCTGCAGGCATTGCGGGCACGCCGGGCGACCGCACCGCGAACACGCCAGGCCTGTAGGGCGGTCGGGATGTCGGACGCACACCGACTGGGGTGGGTTGGGTTGGTCACCGTACGGGCCACCCCAGCCGGGGTTCGTCATCGTGAATCTTTCTGTGGAACTAGATCAGGCGATCGTCACGCTGTTGATGACGACCTCGTCGACCGGACGGTCACCGCGGCCGACCTGCGTGCTCGAGATCGCGTCGACGACCTTCTTGGACGCCTCGTCGGTGACCTCACCGAAGATGCTGTGCTTGCGGTTGAGGTGCGGGGTCTTGCCGGTGGTGATGAAGAACTGCGAGCCGTTGGTGCCGGGGCCTGCGTTCGCCATGGCGAGCAGGTACGGGCGATCGAACGACAGTTCGGGGTGGAACTCGTCCTCGAACTTGTAGCCCGGTCCACCGGAGCCGGTGCCGGTCGGGTCGCCGCCCTGGATCATGAAACCGTCGATGACGCGGTGGAAGACTGCGCCGTCGTAGAACGGTCCGGTCTTGGCACCCGATGCGTTCTGCGTCGTGTACTCCTTGGATCCGTCCGCGAGGCCGACGAAGTTCGCGACGGTCTTGGGGGCGTGATTGCCGAACAGTTCGATGACGATGTCGCCGCGGTTGGTGTGCAGCGTTGCCGTTTGGGTCTTGTTTGGTGAAGTCACGCCCCCCATCGTGCCATCTCGGGCGTCCGGGTAGTGAGCAGGTCGTGTATCGGGCGGGCCGGCGGGGGTCCTGTTGTGGAACAGTGAGGGCATGACGAGCACTACGAAAACCGAGCAGGTTCACTCCTCCACCGGCGCGGCGGCATCGACGCTGCTCGGTGCCGCTTCTGTCGTGAGCAAGGGACCTGCCGGAGTGGGTCTGCTGCTCGCCAAGCGCGGCTACGGACTGGCACGCAAGCAGGCCGCACAGCGTCGCGCTGCGACTGCGGAACGGATCGCCGAGGCCAATCTCACCAGGACGGCGTTGACAGTCGAGCCGAAGTCGGGAAACAAGCGCCGCGTTCTGGTGCTCGGCGTTGCCGCTGCGGTCATCGGTGGTGTCGTGTTCTACCTGGGCCGTCGCCGAAACGAAGTACCGCCACCCGCCGACGTTCCGCCGAGCCTGGCCGACTACGACGACGGCTCGTCATAGATACAGGAGCTTCTGCAGTAGGTCGTACAGGGCCGGCCTGGTTCTGATCACGGCGTCCTCGCTGCGGCCGGCCACAACAAGCGCGGTGTTCTGTCGACTGGTCGATCCCTCGGCGAAGTAATCGCTGTGACCGATCGACCCGGTGCGCCCGTCGGAGCCATCGGTCGAAAGCAACGTGACCCCGTCCAACGTGCCCGGATCGCGGCCGAAGGCACCGAGGTCGGCGACGATATCGCCGACGGCTTCGGCCGAGAACACGTGCCCGTCCGGTAGCCGTAGGTCCGCGGCCGTGTGAGTACCCCACCCTGGGGATCCGAGCGCCACGAAGTCGTCGACCCCGGTGTCGGCTCGCAGTGCCGACGCTGCGGTGAGCGACCCGTAGGAGTGCGCCAGCACCGACAGGTGCGGATCGCTCGCCCGCGCTGCGTCGAGTCCGTCCAGAAATGGACCGAGCCGATCTGCCCCCACGTCCGCCGCCGTCGCGGACAACACGGTTCGGCTGGGGTCGAGCAAATTCCAGCCGAGCTGCGGGGCCTGGTAGTTCATCCACGTCACGACCGCCGCAGTCTCGCCCTGGCCTCCTGGAAGTAGCTGCTGCACAGTCGACTTCAACCCCTCCATATCTGCGTCGTAGCTCTCGATGTCTCCGTGCACGGTCGAACCGAGACCGGGTACGAATACGGCGACGTGAGTGGCTGTATCCACATCACCCACAGCAACAGCCGCTGTGGTCTCCTCGTACGAGGTGTTGTCCAACACCAGAAGTTGCCGATCTCCCTGCGCCAATACAGATTCGATCGCATCGAGCGACGCGAGTCGCTTGCGCGTCTGGTCCAACCCCGCGTCTGCGTCACTGAAGATTCCTCCGAACACGTTGCTGTCCAACTCGTTCCGTAGCTCGGCCTCGGCCGTGAGGAGGCGCGACCGCTCGGCAGCCAGTACCCGGCGGTTCGCACTGTCTCGCACTCGACCCGGCACACCGTCGAGATTGCCGATCAGCCCTGGTTTCTCCACCATGAGCCGGGTGCGCGCGGCAGGCGAGAGCGCGCTCCAGAACGCAGCGTTGGCAGCCGGAGTCGCGCCCGGAGTCACCGAGGCCGTTACTGCGGTCGCGACCTGCATCTCCGAGGTCCCCCCGACGAGGCGTCGGGCAAAGGTTTCGTCGAAAGCCGTTGCTGTGCGCACCAACTGGCAGATTCGTGCCGCCAACTCCTCACGAAGACGCCGACGATCACGCGTCGTCGACCAGAGGTCCGAAAGCGCAACCGAGTACGACTCGAGCGTGTCGGTCACCGAACCGTCGGAGTCGATCCCGAACCGTGACTCGACGGCCTCCTGCTCCACCGCCCGTAGAGCCGCGATCAGACTCGCCACATCGATCGAGGCGTCGGCGATGCATATCGCGATCCGAAGCAGCTCGTCGGAGGAACTGCGTGCGTCGGATCGCACGTCTCTCATCAACTTTCGGGCCGCATCGGCGGCCGCACCGACCCATTCGTCGCCGAACGCGGCGTCCGGAAACGACCGATGTAGGACGACCAGTTCGCGCCATTGCCGCATCAGACCGTCGGAGGCCGTGATCAACTCACCGCTGTTCCACAATCTGAACTCGTCGAGTGTGACCATCGTGAATCCCCCGCAGCGTCGTCGTATTCGACGAGTCAACGCGACGGACGAACCTCGGTGCACAATCTATCCCCAGCCTGTGGATGAAATCTGGGGATCAAGGAGGCCAGGAGCGTCCTGTGCACATCACTGCGCGATTCGGTGAACCGGTCCGCTGAAGCCGTCTCCTGGGTCGGTCGGGCGACTGGCCCGAGGCGGCCTGCTCCGTTTCGCCCGGTACAGATCTGCGTCGGCCGCCCGGTAGATCTCACCCCACCGACGACCCGCCGGCATGCACGCGAGGCCGACGCTCCATTCGGCCCGGTGGGCATGGCGCAACCGATCGATGATCTGCAAGGCTTCTTTCTCGAGAACCCCGGGCATGAACAACACGAACTCGTCTCCCCCGAGGCGACCGAGAACATCTCGTTTGGTCAGCTGCCCCTTCCACGCTTTCGAGACCCGAGTCAAAAGTACGTCACCCGCGATGTGGCCGTACTCGTCGTTGATCTCCTTGAAATTGTCGAGATCGAGCACCGCCAGGCTGACCGACAGTCCGCGGGCGGCGCAGGACGGAAGCATCTTTTCTATCTTGGACTCGAAGCCGAAGCGGTTGAGCAGCCCGGTCAATGCGTCGTGGGTCGAGAAATACCGCATCCGGCGTGCGAAGACGCCGAACACCTCGGTTGCGCCGACGATTCCGAGAGCGACGAGAATATAAGAGATGAACGGTGTCCCGTACGGCGCGATCGCAGCACCGATCACTGCTGAAACAGCAAGCACCGCAACCCAGATGCCTGCGTTTCGCTCCGACCAGAAGGCACCGATGTGCATTCCGAGGAACATCGCGGCCTGCACACAGATCAAGAAGGCCGGCATGGTGTCGCTGCTACCCAGCGCACACGCGAGTCCCACCACCGACAGCGCAGTCGCACAACCCACCGCCCGTTTCGGGCTGGGCACGCCCGCACGCACCAGAACCGCGATCGCCAGGGGACCCATTGCCAACGCAAGCGCGGCCAGAAACTGCTGGGGACCGGACAGGTTGGACCACGATGCGACAGCGCTCGCGGCGTAGAGGACGGTGGTCACGGCCGCGAACACTGCGAGCATGCGGCGGGATTCGTCGAACCTCAACCTGCTCACCAGTCGGTGCCGGTTGCGTCGAGCGATGCCTGCTCGCGGCAACGCACACCGAAACCAGCCACACCTCTCACCTGATACCCCCCAGGCACCATCGGGCCTCCCCACGCACTAGGGCCATCGACTCACATGACCCAACGATGCCCGGACTCTAACACCTCGAAGGCGCGACCACGACTCTGCGCGGGGAAGACGCAGCAGGTCAGGAAGCCTTCTCGGCGCGCTCGGCCTCCCTGGCGAGCAAGCGATCCCTGGACTCCTCGAACTTGGTCGCCTTGGATTCCAAGTCCTCCACGAACGCGGCCAGCCGATCGCGATCCCGCTCGCCCTCACCGGTGAAATCGTTGCGCTCGAAGACGTTCCACTTTCGCAGAACGGGCATCAGCACTTCGTCCAAATGCTGACGGAGGTCGTAGATTCCATTCTTGGCCAGAATCATGGCGTTCTTGCGGAAATTCGGCATGTTCAGGCCGGGCATCTGGAAGTCCGTTGCGACATCGGCGATAGCGCGAACCATCTGATCGGGCACGAGATCCAACGACGCCTCGCCGAGGTTGCGATAGAAGATCATGTGCAGATTCTCGTCCGCAGCAACACGAGCCAACATTCGATCAGCCACGGGATCCCCACACGCCAACCCCGTATTACGGTGCGACACCCGAGTCGCCAACTCCTGGAATGTCACGTACGCCACCGAATGCAGGAAGTTCGCCCCGTCCATCGGCGCATCCACGCCCACGGTCATGTGATGCATCCGAGCCCGCTCCAGCTCCACCGGGTCGACTGCACGTGTCACCACCAAATAATCGCGCATGACGATTCCGTGGCGATTTTCTTCCGCAGTCCAACGCCCCACCCACGTGCCCCAGGCACCGTCCAACGAAAAGTTGTCCGCCAATCCTCGGTGATACGACGGCAGATTGTCCTCGGTGAGCAAATTGGTGATCATCGCGGTGCGGGCCAATTCCGACAGCGACGACTGCTCGAGAGACCAGTCCTCCCCACCCATCGCGGCGAAATTCCGGCCGAGATCCCACGGAACGTAGTCATGCGGATGCCATTCCTTGGCCATAGACAGATGGCGATTCAAGTTGGCTTCCAGGGTGCCGTCGAGTTCGGTCAACAGCTCTTCATGATCGAGAACACGTGTCATCTGCGGGGCTCCTTCGAACATCGAGGTGCCCGAACCGCCAATCGATTCGAGACAGTGGCGAACGACGTCCGCCGAGACAGTTGCGACGGCACACCCCCCTGCGGTGTGCCGTCACGACCGTTCACGCCGATCATGGGACCGACGTTCTTGCACACCGACCACGCTAGGGACGACGCTCCCAATAGGAAACAGAACAGTCGAGGGTCTGGACATATGGGCGCCGGCGACAAGCGCACTTGGGTGCGGTCACAACCCCCTCCTGCGGCCGCCTCGGCTCCATCGGCACTCAATGTCACATTTGGTGGCCTTTTCGGGGGTCAATGGCACATCGAGTGGACTTTGGGTGCCGGTGTGGGTGCAGACACGAAAAAGGACGCCCACGACGTGGACGTCCTTTTGATTGTGGAGCCTAGGAGATTCGAACTCCTGACATCTGCCTTGCAAAGGCAGCGCTCTACCAACTGAGCTAAGGCCCCGGGTGTTGCGGTTGAACGTGCACGAACATTACACGTTCGATCCGAGCGACTGTCACCCGGTGGAGATGCTGTGCCAGACGCCGTCCGAGCTGCGCGTGGAGCGCACCTTCGATATCGTCACCACTGCGATCACCACCGATGCGACGAGAAGAAGGATTTTCACGTCCTGCCTCTTTTCGTTCGTTCGGTGTGGGCCTAGGAGGACTTGAACCTCCGACCTCTTCCTTATCAGGGAAGCGCTCTAACCGCCTGAGCTATAGGCCCTCATCACTGCTCTGGGCCGAAGAATTGCTCTCCTCGAACCGAGGGATGAGATTACCGTATCGGGCCGCTGTCTTCCAAAACGGCCCGATACGGCTACTCGTTGTGCAGGTCAGTCGCGGTCTGCCAGTGTCACTTCGACACCACCGACCAGGTCCGACGACAGGTTGTAGATGAACGCGCCGATTGTGGTCAGAGCGGTGAAGAGTACGACATTGATCACACCGATCACCGCTGCGTACCCGAACACCTGACCGGCGCTGACGAGTCCGCCGTCTCCGGACTCGTTGACGATCTCGGTGAAGGCACTGTTGAGACGGTCCCAGACGCCCATGCCGTCCAGCACGGCGTACAACAGGCCGACGGCAACCATCCACACGAAGAACAGTGACACCGCGATGACGAGAGCGATCTTCAGCGTCGACCACGGGTCGATCTTGCGGATCTGAATGGTCGCGCGCAGTGGGTTGCCGTCCGCGCTGGGCACCGCCGTGATGGCGGCGGGCGCGGCGCGGTCCGTCTGGGTCTGTTCGGGATGTCGGACAGCGGACAGATCGGGCATGTCTTTCGCCAGATCCTTGCGTTCGATGTGACGGGTCGGCCCGTCGATCACCGCTGCCTTCGACCGGGCGGCCTCGCGCCGTTCGGTCTTGTCCTCGGTCGCTTCACGCTGAGTGGGCTCGGCGGTCGTGCGGGCAGACCGGTCGAACTCGGCATTGGGTGGAAGGGCAGCGCCGCGACCGGACAAATTGGTCTGAGGCTGGTTTTGCGGCTGCTGACGGTCCTCCGAGCCCTGCTGCGTCGGACGCTGACCGGCACCGCGCTGCCACGGCGGCGTTCCCGACCCACCCTGCTGACCTTCCGACTGAACGGGCATTGCCGCTGTAGCGGAGTGGTCCTGCCCACGAGCAGCCGGAGAAACCGATCGATCGGCGCGCGTTGCGTCGCCCTCGGCCGACCTCTCCGGTGCCTGTGATCCCTCGGTGGGTGCCGGGCCCTGCGGTGGGGCCGGACGAGAAGGCGGGCCTGCAGGTGCCTGTCGCTGTGTGGGCTGCCCGTTCGTCGGTCGATCCGCGGTGGGCTGGCCGGCACCGGGCTGATTCGGCCGAGCGGGCGGACCCTGGTTGGCCGCCCCCGGAGGAGCCTGCGGCGGACGTCCCTGGGGTGCAGGGGGTGCAGGTGGACGCTGCGGTGGTGGACCCTGCGTCGGTCGTGCCGGGCCGTTGGGAGCACCCTGTGCCGGACGCACCGGCGGTCGGGAGTTCCCCTGGGGAGCCGGTCCGCGGCCGGCTGCGGGTGCCGGACGACCGGCGGGCTGCGGGCGGTTGCCCGGACGAGCACCCTCGGGCGGCGCAGGACGCGCGGGCTGCTCGGCCCGCGGTGCCTCGCGACCGTCCGGTACGCCGCTGGGGCCGGGCCTGCTACCAGGCCGGTTGGGAGTGCTCACTTACGACTCCTTCGCTGCATCGTCTTCGGTGCCCACGGCATCCGGTTCGATCTCGTCGGCGTTGCGCGCGATCGCGAGCAGTGTGTCGCCTTCACCGAGATTCATCAACCGCACGCCCTTGGTCTGTCGGCCGGCTTTCCGGACCTGCTTGGCAGCAGTCCGAATGACACCACCACTGGACGTGATGGCATACAGCTCGTCCTCGTCGTCGACGATGAGAGCTCCCACCAGCGTGCCACGCTTGGGGTCGTACTGGATTGTCAGTACTCCCTTTCCGCCGCGGCCCTGCTGCGGGTAGTCCTCCATCGCAGTGCGCTTGGAGTAGCCACCCGAGGTCGCGACCAGCAGGAACTTGCCCTCGGCGACGACGTTCAGCGAAAGCAGCTCGTCCTCGCCGTTGAAGCGCATGCCCTGCACACCGGATGTCGCACGGCCCATGGGCCGGAGCACTTCGTCGGTGGCGGAGAATCGGATCGACTGACCGAGTGCGGACACCAGCAACAGATCGTCTTCGTTGCTGCACAGCACCGCACCGACCAACTCGTCGTCGCCGCGCAGGTTGACAGCGACGATCCCGCCGCTGCGGTTGGAGTCGAAATCGGTCAGCCGTGACTTCTTGACCAGACCACCCTTGGTGGCAAGCACCAGGTAGGGAGCATCCTCGTAGGTCTTGATCTGGATGACCTGCGCGATCCGCTCGTCGGGCTGGAACGCCAGCAGGTTGGCGACGTGCTGTCCGCGAGCCGTTCGGTTCGCCTCGGGCAGTTCGTACGCCTTGGCCCGGTAGACGCGACCCTTGGTGGTGAAGAACAGAATCCAGTCGTGCGTCGAGCAGACGAAGAACTTGCTGACGATGTCGTCCTGCTTGAGCCCTGCACCCATCACACCCTTGCCGCCGCGTTTCTGCGAACGGTAGAGGTCGGTTCTGGTGCGCTTGGCGTATCCGGTTTCGGTGATCGTGACGACCACGTTCTCCCGAGCGATCAGGTCCTCGTCGTTGACGTCACCGTCCGCGGCGATGATGCGCGTACGACGGTCGTCGCCGAACTTCTCGACGATCTCGGCAAGCTCGTCCCGCACGATTTGACGCTGTCGCTCCGGCTTGGCCAGGATGTCCTGCAAGTCGGCAATGGTTCGTTCGAGTTCGGCCAACTCGTCGATGATCTTCTGACGCTCGAGAGCTGCGAGGCGCCGCAGCTGCATGTCGAGGATCGCCTGAGCCTGGATCTCGTCGATATCGAGCAGATCGATCAAGCCCTGCTTGGCCAAATCCACTGTCTGCGACGCGCGGATCAACGCAATGACCTCGTCGAGCGCGTCGAGGGCCTTGACGAGTCCGCGCAGAATGTGCGCGCGCTCCTCGGCTCTACGCAGCCGGTACCGGGTGCGCCGCACGATCACGTCGAGTTGATGAGTGACGTAGAAGCGGATCATCTGGTCGAGACGAAGAGTGCGCGGCACGCCGTCGACGATCGAGAGCATGTTGGCGCCGAAGCTGGTCTGCAGCTGCGAGTGCTTGTAGAGGTTGTTGAGCACCACCTTCGCGACGGCGTCGCGCTTGATGGTGACCACGATGCGCATGCCGACACGGTCGGACGACTCGTCGTCGATCTTCGAGATGCCGGACAACTTGCCGTCGCGGACCTGCTCGGCAATCGAGGTGATCAGATTGTCGGGGTTGACCTGGTAAGGCAGCTCGGTGATGACGATCGTGGTGCGACCGTTCGAGTCTTCCTCGATCTCGACGACGCCGCGCATGCGGATCGAACCGCGTCCGGTCGAGTACGCGTCCTGAATACCCTGACCGCCGACGATGAGACCGTGCGTGGGGAAGTCCGGGCCCTTGACGCGCTCCATGCAGGCCGCCAGGGTCGCTTCCTCGTCCGCCTCGAAGTTGTCGAGAGCCCAGAACACCGCGTCGCCGAGTTCACGCAGGTTGTGCGGGGGGATGTTGGTGGCCATACCGACGGCGATGCCGTTGGAGCCGTTCATCAACAGGTTGGGTACCCGCGACGGAAGTACCGTCGGCTCTTGGGTTTTGCCGTCGTAGTTGGGGATGAAATCGACGGTTTCCTCGTCGATGTCGCGCAGCATCTCCATCGCGAGCGGCGTCAGACGCGCCTCGGTGTATCGCATGGCGGCGGCGCCGTCGTTGCCGCGCGAGCCGAAGTTGCCCTGGCCGTCGACCAGTGGGTACCGCATCGACCACGGCTGAGCCAGTCGCACGAGTGCGTCGTAGATCGAAGTGTCGCCGTGGGGATGGTAGTTACCCATCGTTTCGGCAACGGGGCGTGCGGATTTCACGTAACTACGATCGGGCCGGAAGCCGGAGTCGTACATCGCGTACAGCACGCGCCGGTGCACCGGCTTGAGACCGTCGCGGACCTCGGGCAATGCGCGGCCGACGATGACGCTCATCGCGTAATCGATGTAACTGCGCTGCATTTCCTGCTGGATGTCGACCGGATCGATCCGGTCTCCACCCTCGGCGTTCGTGGTCGAACCCGGCGGGGGTCCTACCGGCGGTTCGGTGATGTCAGACATGCAAATCTCCTCGAGAAACGGTCACCCGCACGCGCCGAGAGCACTCGTCGGCGCGTGCGGGGAAGTGACTAAACGTCAAGAAAGCGAACATCTTTCGCGTTACGTGCGATGAAGCTTCGGCGTGCGGACACGTCCTCGCCCATCAGCACGCTGAACAGTTCGTCCGCGGCAGCAGCGTCGTCGAGGGTCACCAGACGCAGTACTCGCACTGCCGGATCCATGGTGGTTTCCCACAGTTCCTTGGCGTTCATCTCGCCGAGGCCTTTGTATCGCTGGACGCCGTCTTCGACGTTGATCTTGCGCTTGTTGGCGAGACCGGCTTCGAGCAGTCCGTCGCGCTCGCGGTCGGAGTACGCGAAATCCGGTTCGCCGCGGCTCCACTTGAGCTTGTACAGCGGCGGCATCGCGAGATACACGTGACCGTTCTCGATCAGCGGGCGCATGAATCGGAAGAGCAACGTCATCAGCAGCGTCGAGATGTGCTGGCCGTCGACGTCGGCGTCGGCCATGAGCACGATCTTGTGATAGCGCAGCTTGCTGATGTCGAACTCGTCGTGGATGCCGGTACCGAACGCGGTGATGATCGACTGGACTTCGTTGTTCTTCAGCACGCGGTCGATGCGGGCCTTCTCGACGTTGATGATCTTTCCGCGCAGCGGCAGGATCGCCTGGAACATCGAATCACGACCGGATTTGGCCGAGCCGCCGGCGGAGTCGCCCTCCACGATGTAGATCTCGGACTTGCTCGGATCGTTCGAGCGGCAGTCGGCGAGCTTTCCGGGCAGGCCACCGATGTCGGTTGCGCTCTTGCGCCGCACCAACTCTCGTGCCTTGCGCGCGGCCATGCGGGCCTGCGCGGACGACACGGCCTTGTTGATGATGGTCTTCGCGTCAGCCGGGTTGGACTCGAACCAGTGCGAGAGGTGCTCGTTGCACGCCTTCTGCACGAACGACCGAATCTCGGTGTTACCGAGCTTTGTCTTGGTCTGCCCCTCGAACTGCGGCTCGCCGACCCGCACCGAGATGACGGCGGCCAAGCCCTCGCGGATGTCGTCGCCCGTGAGCTTGACGTCCTTCTCCTTGACCAGCTTCTTCTCGATCGCGTACTTGTTGACCGTCGAGGTCAGAGCGGTACGGAAGCCCTCTTCGTGGGTACCGCCCTCGTGCGTGTTGATGGTGTTGGCGAAGGTGTGCACCGATTCGGAATAGCCGGCGTTCCACTGCATGGCGATCTCGACCTCGTGGCCCTCGCCCTTGCCGGTGAAGCCGACGACAGAATTGTGGATTGCCGTCTTGGTGCGGTTGATGTGCTTGACGAAGTCCACCAGACCGTCCGGGTAGTGGTACGTCCGCTTGCGCACCTTGGCCGGCTTCGCGTTGGCCGCGTCGGCCTGTTCCTCTTCGGCGGTCTTCGGCGCCTCGGCCGTCTCACCGAGTTCTTCCTCGGTCGCGTCGGTCGCTGCCACTCGCTCGTCGGTGAAGTTGATGGTCAGTCCCTTGTTCAGGAACGCCATCTCCTGCAGGCGGCGGTGCACGGTCTCGAAGCTGTAGTCGAGGGTCTCGAAGATCTTGCCATCGGCCCAGAAGCGCACCGTGGTGCCGGTCTCCTTGGTGTCGCCGACGGTCTCGAGGGGGCCGGGCTTGGCGTAGTCGTAGGTCTGCTTGTAGCGGTGTCCGTCACGCGCGATCTGCAGCTCGACCTTGGTGGAGAGTGCGTTCACCACGGAGATGCCGACGCCGTGCAGTCCGCCGGAGACGGCGTAGGAGTCGGAGTCGAACTTGCCACCGGCGTGCAGCTGGGTCATGACGACCTCGACGGTGGGAACACCGGAGGAATGCATGGCGACGGGGATACCGCGGCCGTCGTCCTTGACCTCGACACTGCCGTCTTCGTGGATGGTGACGTCGACGGTGGAGGCGTAGCCGGCCATGGCCTCGTCGACGGAGTTGTCGACGACCTCCCAGATCAGGTGGTGAAGGCCTCGTTCACCGGTGGAACCGATGTACATACCGGGCCTCTTACGAACTGCTTCCAGGCCCTCGAGGACCGTGATGGAAGACGCGCCGTAATCCTTGCTGTTCTCACTGTTACCTGACTTCTGGGCAGCCACGGTTAGCTGGTTCTCCTTCTACGCGTCCACTACCCCGCTCACACCTGTTCCAGGTGCTACCGCAGAGGGTCGGCACGGGCTTTCGACCGTGCGCGTTCCATGCGTTTGTTCCGGGCTTGATGTCGTACCGGTCCATAGTACTGGTTGGTTGCGACAGCATGGGCACGATGACACCCCTAAAAGGCCCCTGATTGCCTCACAGGCGCATTTTTTCGGTATCGGACGACAAAGATGAAGGGTAAAACGGACCGCTCGGCTACAGATCGAGCACGATCCGTTCGCCGTCGGAGCGCGACACGCAGATCAACATCTCGTGCTTCTGCTCCTCGGACGTGAGGCGATTCTCCCGGTGCTGCGGTGTTCCACTGAGCACTCGCACCCGACACGTACCGCAGAAACCCTGTTGACACGAGTACGCGATGTCGGGCCGCACCCGTCGAATCGCATGCAGCGCAGTCTCTTCCGCACCGACAGCCAGGATCTGTCCCGAGTCGACGAGCTGCACCTCGAAGTTCGTACCGTTCTTGACCGGCGGCGGCGAGAAGCGCTCGAAATGCAGATGCGTCGCCGGGAGGGCGTCGAACGACGCGCGAACCAGATCGATCATCGGCGGTGGACCACACACATAGACCGATCCGCCCGGTGCCGTGGCTCCGAGCAAATCCATGCTCGACGGCATGCCGTCCACGTCGTCGGTGCGGACGGTCACTCGTGCAGGATCCCAGCCTGCGATCTCCTCCAGAAACGGCATCGACTCACGCGAGCGGCCGCAGTAGACGAAGTGCCAGTCCATCCCGAGATCACGCGCTCTGCGCACCATCGAGATGATCGCGGTGATACCGATTCCGCCGGCCACGAACACTGCCTGTTCGGACGGGACGAACGGAAAACCGTTGCGCGGCCCCCGAATCGACACCTGTGTGCCGACCGCCAGCGAGTGCATTTCCGCAGATCCGCCGCCGCCGTTCGGGACGAGTCGCACTGCGATCGAGTACGTGTTCTCACTCGGCAGACCGCACAGCGAATACTGACGTCGACGACCGGACGGAAGGTAGAAATCCAAGTGCATTCCCGGTGCCCACGCGGGTAGAGCAGACTTGTCGGCCGCAGCGAAGGTCAGCTGCACCACCTGTTCGTCGATGCAGAGCACCTCGCGGGAGACCAGAATCAGTTCTCGGGTGCGCGTAACCGGAGGTGCCGCGAACGAGCCGTCGTACTCGTCGTTGTCGAGTAGAGCGAACCACTTGTCGAGCGCGTCGGTGACCAGAGACACCGTCTGATCAGGTTCGTTCCGCCCGTACAGATTTTGCGGAATCGTGCGACCGACTCGAAACGAGTCGACCTTCTGAGCCATTGCGCCGAGCCTGCTCCGCAACGTGCGTTTGGTCATCGATCAGCGGACCGCGCCGCCGGAGAGGTAGCGAGGTACTGCACGGCTTGAGCCGTCGAGCCTTCCTGCGACGGATCATAGGTGCTCTTGAAGTACCGCAACGACGCCTTGACCATCGACATCGGTGTCGGAAACAAACCGGCTTTCGTCACTCGTCGGAATTCACGGAACGACGGCGTGCGCTCCTTCGGCGACAGATGCGCCAACGTCGGATCCTGGCTCATGAGGTAGCGCACGCCGCGCGTCCAGAACCAGACGAGGGTGGGTGCAATGACGACGTAGGTACGGATCCGCCGCGCCGGCCTGACATCGAAGTAGCGCATCACCTCGTATGCCACCGAACGGTGCTCGACTTCCTCGGCACCGTGCCACCGCAGCAGGTCCAGCATCACCGGATCGACGTCGGCGTCGTCGAGCTCGCGCGCGTTGAGAACCCAGTCGCCGAGGAACGCGGTCAGATGCTCGGCGGCAGCGATCAAAGCCAGCCGCTCGACCAGGCTGTTCTGACCGTGGCCCGAACGATTACCGAGCGCGCGACCGAACAGGAACTTCATCTGATCGACGTACGGATCGACATCGATTCCGTGCGTACGAAGCTGATCGTGGACCTCGGTGTGGGCCTGTGCGTGCATGGCTTCCTGGCCGATGAAGCCGATCACGTCGTCCCGCAGCTGGTCGTCGTGAATCAGTGGCAACGCTTCCTTGAAGGTGCGCACGAACCACTCCTCGCCCTCGGGCAGGAGCAGGTGCATCACGTTGATCAAGTGCGTCGCGAGCGGGTTGCCGTCCATGTAGTGCAGCGGCAGCGAATTCCAATCGAACTCGACGTTGCGTGCGTGTAGAAGGACCCTGTCTTCGGGGGTTCCGTCGACATCGACCGCTACTGTCGATGCTTTCTTCGTGGGTGCAGACACAACTTCTCCTCGTCCGATAGCCGCGCAGAACTTGTACTCGGTCCCCGACCGCTACGTGTTCCGAATCACGCTACGCACAAGGATCATCTCACAGCAACACCGGCCCCAACATCTGTTGAGGATCACGTGTACCAGGCAGTTCGCGAAGCTTATGTTAGGAGCTGTCACTATCCGTACGTGTCCCGCGGACCCCGCCCACGCACGTGCCGTTCACCTTTTCGCCAACTCTGAGTCGTCGGCCCGGTAATCCGGAGAGATGTCACCACACCATGACCGACCGCCGCCGCGATCTTCGCCAGAATCTGCGACTGCATCAGCCTGAGCTGCGTAGCCCAGGCCGTCGACTCGGCGGAGATACTGAGCACTCCGTCCTTGAGCCCGGTGGGTTCGGCGTGCGCAGAGATGTCCTCACCGACGACGTTGGCCCACCGCCCCAACACAGCACCTTCGGACACCTTGGCCGACCAACCGCGCTTGGACGCGATGGAGTTGGCCAGTGCACCGAAGGCCTGCGGATCTCGGTCGTCGGGCCCGGCTCCCGACCAACCTCGACGCCGACGCCCCCGCAGCGCACGAACGCCGCCCGTCGGAGACGACCGCCCTTGCCCCACCGACTTACCGCTGGCTTTGGCTGCTGCGCGCGCATCCTCGAGTGCACGACGCGCAAGATCGACACCCTTCAACTCCGGCGTCTCACCCTTGTCCGCAGCCGCTCCTTCGTCGTCGTTCATCGAACCTCGCTCTCCTCGCGTGCGGTGTCGATGGTGGCCGACAGGTCGGTGATGCGCGAAATACGCCCTGCTGCACCGGATTCCGCCTTCTGCTGTGCTTCGACGCCGTAGCGGCGAGCGTCGAGCTCGGGTGGTACGTCTTCCGGAACCGCGGCCGTGATGAGCACCTGCTCGGCGCCGGCCGCCACCGTCGCCAGCGCAGCTCGTCTCTTTCGGTCGAGTTCGGCGAACACATCGTCGAGCATCAGCACAGGATCCGTTCCGTCCTCGCGCAGCAAGCCGAACGAACCCAGCCGCAACGACAGCGCGTACGACCACGATTCACCATGACTGGCAAAGCCTTTGGTCGGCTGATCACCGAGCATCAAATCGACGTCGTCCCGATGGGGCCCCACCAGACACACGCCTCGTTCGATTTCTCGCTGTCTCATCACCGAGAGTTGGTGTAGGAAAGCAGCTTCCAACACATCGACGTCGTCCGGTTCCGGGGCTCGGTCGGCGTCGGAGAATTCCGGCGGCAGTGCTTCGGCAAGACTGCAGCGATAGGACAGTGTTGCCGGCCGCGATTCCGGCGCGATGGAGCCGTACGCCTGCTGCACGAAAGGCATCAGCTCGTGTACCAAACCTATTCTGGCAGCCAGCAATCGAGCACCGTGTGCCGCGAGGTGCCCGTCCCAGACATCGAGGGTGGCCAGAGCACTCGCACCGTCGCTCGACGACGATCCTCGACGCAATGAGCCACCGGCAGTCTTGAGCAGTGCCGAGCGTTGACGCAGAACCTTGTCGTAATCGACACGGACAGTAGCCATTCGAGGAATCCGACTGGTGAGCAGTTCGTCCAGGTACCGTCGGCGTTCGCCGGGATCACCGCGTACGAGCGCCAGATCCTCGGGAGCGAACAGCACACTCTGCAGCACACCCAAGATCTCCCGCGGCCGCCGCAACGGCGAGCGATTCATCCGCGCCTTGTTGGCCTTGCCCTCGAGCAGCTCCACGTCGATGATCAGCTCGCGACCGTGATTGACCACGGCGCTGCCCACGAACGCCTTGGCGGCACCGGCCCGAATCATCGGAGCGTCCGTCGACACGCGATGCGAAGACAACGTCGACAGATAGTTGAGCGACTCGAGCAGGTTCGTCTTACCGTGCCCGTTCGGTCCCACGAACACGGTCGAGCCCGGTCCGAGGTCGACGGTGACGTCGTCCCAGGATCGGAAGTCGTGTAGTTGCAGAGACCGGACGAACACTTACTCGTGTTTCGGAGCCGGTGCGCGCAGAGTCTCGTCGGCGTCTGCCTTCTTGACCGCGTGCCCGCCGAACTGATTTCGCAATGCCGACACTGCCTTCATGGCAGGTGAATCTTCTTGTCGCGAAGCAAATCTCGCGAACAGCGCCGCCGATATCACCGGGGCCGGCACAGCATGCCGAATGGCCTCCTCGACCGTCCAACGACCCTCGCCGGAGTCCTCGGTGTAGCCGGAGATCTCACTGAACTCCGGATCCTGACCGAGTGCTTCGACCAACAGGTCGAGCAACCAGGACCGCACCACTGTGCCCTTGCTCCATGCCCGCAGCACACCTTGTACGTCCTGCACGAGCTCTTCGGCTTCGAGAATTTCGTAGCCCTCGGCGTATGCCTGCATCAATCCGTACTCGATGCCGTTGTGCACCATCTTGGAGTAGTGACCTGCACCGACCGGGCCGGCGTGCACGAATCCGTCCGCGCGTTCACCTTCCGGACGCAAGGCGTCGAAGATCGGCATCGCGCGGGCGACGTGGTCGTCCTGACCGCCGACCATCAATCCGTAGCCGTTCTTCAGGCCCCACACGCCACCGGACACACCGGCATCGATGTAGCCGATTCCTTTGGCGTCCAACAGCTCTGCGTTGGGCTTGTCATCGGTGAATCGTGAGTTTCCACCGTCGATCACCAGATCGCCGGGCTCGAGAACGTCCGCCAGACCGGTGATGGTGTCGCGGGTGATCTGGCCGGACGGGACCATGACCCATACCACCCTCGGCGCCGTCAATGCCTGAGCCAGACCGGCCAACGACGGGGTGTCCGTCACCTCCGGTCGGGGGTCGTAGCCGATGACCTCGTGACCATGCTCGCGCAGCCGCTCGCGCATGTTGAAGCCCATTTTTCCGAGACCGACCAAGCCCAGCTGCATGATGAGGCGTCCTTGTCTGTGTCAGGTGCGAAAGTGTCCGCGGATTCAACAGTAACCAGGCAGGGTCAGCCCGGCAGCCTGACGGGCATCAGCAGATACGTGTATTCGGATTGCGGCGCCGCGAACTTACCCGAGTCGTCGGCGACCAGTTCTTCGTCCGATGTCGGGCGCAGCACTGCAGGTCGGCTCGGCGTCGTGAATCCGAATGTCACTTTCTCGCTGTGCAGCGAGGACAACCCGTCGATGAGGTATCCCGGGTTGAAGGCGATGGTCAGTGCCTCGCCCTGGAAGTCGGCAGGGAGAGCTTCTTCGGCGCGACCCGCGTCGTCGCCGCCTGCGGACAGCAGGACACCGTCCGAGTTGAATTCCAGGCGAACCTGCGCACCACGCTCGGCCACGAGTGCCACACGCTTGATGGCCTCGATCAGCGATGCGATCTCCAGAGTCGCCACTGCAGTGTGCTCGGCCGGCAGCAACTGCCGGAACTTCGGGAATTCGGCGTCGAGCAGACGCGTCGTGGTGCGGCGCCCGTCGCTGACGATGCCCAACAAACCGTCGCTTCCGATGGACGAACCGGAGCCGAGAGCCAGCTCGACCGGTGAGCCTGCGTTACCGCCCAGAGTTTTGGCCGACTCGGACAATGTCTTGGCCGGGATGAGCACCGCAGTCGTGGTGTCGGCCCCGGCGGGAGTCCAGTCCACCTCACGAACCGCCAACCGAAAGCGGTCGGTGGCAGCGAGCACGACGTTGGTGCCGTCGATCTCGACGCGGATACCGGTGAGCATGGGAAGCGTGTCGTCCTTGCCCGCCGCAATGGCGACCTGGGCAATGGCCTCGGAGAAGACATCACCGGCCAGCGAACCGGTGTTGCTGGGCAACTCCGGGAGCTGCGGATAGTCCTCGACCGGCATCGTGGGCAGGGAGAACTTGGCGCTTCCGCAGTTGACCAGGACGCGGGTGCCGTCGACCGTGACGTCTACCGGCTTGTTCGGCAGAGACTTGGTGATATCGGCAAGTAGCTTGCCCGACACCAGAACTCGACCTGCCGTGGCGACCTCGGCCGACACCTTGACCTGAGCGGAGACCTCGTAGTCGAATCCGGAAACCGTCAGACCCTGCTCGTCGGCGGCAAGGAGAACTCCACCGAGAACGGGAACCGGCGGCCGCGACGGCAGGCTACGGGCTACCCACGCCACGGAATCGGAAAAATCTTCACGAGCAACGCGAAACTTCAAACTTCCAAGCTCCATCGCTCGGCATTTCCTCTCGTTCGGTGGCGTTCGTCCTCACGGCCGGAGCGGTGCAACCACGATGGTTGCTGCTCGAACCGATGCAACGACGAGTGTGGCACATCCAGCGCAAGCACACCGTATGCCCTCCGAACCCGAGACGAAAGCTCGAGGTTCGTGCCGGACGTGGGATTCGGGTGATCCGGCGGGCCTGTGAACGGATCGCTCCCCAACACCTGTTTTCAAAGAAGTTCTTTCAAGGAGAAAACAGAAGTATTAATAGGTCCTGTGCAATCTGTGCACGGACGGTTCGATCTGCTGGTCGCCTCGCGTGGTGTCGTGGGGATGAATTCGGGACCAATGTGCGATTGACGTTCGGCTGCCTGTGGACGAATCACATCGGTGCACAGGCACCCACACTCCATCCCCAGATCCTCGATGTTGTCCACATGGTTATCCACAGGTGTGAATCAATGGTCGAAGCAGGAAAATTGGGTCGAGATCGAGTCGGAAATCGGACCCGATCGCGGACGAGAGACAGCAACGGCACCGAACCCGCGATGGGATTCGGTGCCGTCTTCTGCGTTCGTATATGCCCGGTCGGCTACCGCTTCGAGCGCTGCTTGATGCGCGCAGTGAGCTCTTGGACCTGGTCGTACACTTTGCGGCGCTCGGTCATCTCTTTGCGAATCTTCTTGTCCGCGTACATGACGGTCGTGTGATCTCGGCCGAACGTCTGACCGATCTTGGGCAGTGACAGGTCGGTGAGCTCGCGGCAGAGATACATGGCGATCTGCCTGGCCATCGCCAACGCCCTGGCCTTACCCGGGCCGCACAGGTCCTCGATGGAGGTGTTGAAGTACTCCGCGGTGACCGCCATGATCGTCGCGGCATTGATCTCGAGACTCGACGAATCGGGAATCAGATCGCGCAGCACCACCTCTGCCAGAGTGAGGTCGAGGGCCTGCCCGTTGAGCGATGCGAAGGCCGTCACGCGAATGAGGGCACCTTCGAGCTCACGGATGTTGCGTTCGATGCGGCTGGCGATGAGCTCGAGGACGTCGTGGGGCACGTCGAGGCGGTCCATCCGAGCTTTCTTGCTCAGGATCGCGATGCGTGTTTCGAGCTCGGGCGGCTGCACATCGGTGATCAGGCCCCATTCGAAGCGGGTCCGCAGCCGCTCTTCCAGGGTTGCCAGTTGTTTGGGGGGACGGTCGGACGAGACCACGATCTGCTTGTTGGCGTTGTGGAGGGTGTTGAAGGTGTGGAAGAACTCCTCCTGGATGCCTTCCTTGCCCTCGATGAACTGAATGTCGTCGACGAGCAACACGTCCGTCTCGCGATAGCGGCGCTTGAACGCCACCTTGCGGTCGTCACGGAGACTGTTGATGAAGTCGTTCGTAAATTCCTCGGTGGAGACGTACTTGACCCGCATTCCCGGGAACAGTCGCTGCGCGTAGTGGCCGGCAGCGTGCAGAAGATGAGTCTTGCCCAATCCCGACGCACCCCAGACGAAGAGGGGGTTGTACGCGCGGGCAGGTGCTTCGGCGATGGCGACGGCGGCTGCATGAGCGAATCGATTGGAGGCGCCGATGACGAACGTGTCGAAGGTGTACTTCGAGTTCAGGCTGTTGGCGCCCGACGACGGGGGCGTCGATTCAGGGGGTTTGGTGAAATACGTCGGCCACGAGTTCTGCACGCTGGCCAGCGCCTCGCGCTCGTCGTCCACCTCTTCGTAATCGGCGGTCTCGGAGTCGGAAGGTTCGTCGTCTCTGCTGGTCAGGATGCGGCGCCGGTAGGTGGGTGAACTGACGGCGTCGGGAAAGGCCGAGCGATCCGAGTCGATCTTTTCGTCCTCGGGAGCGGAGATGCGTACACCGAGGCCTTCGACGCCCTGACCGAGATGTCGGCCGAGTGCGCCCAGGATCGGCTCTCGAAGGTCTCGCTCGATGGCTTCTTGAGCGAAGGTCGAGGGAACGGCAAGCAGGGCGAAACCCTGCGTCAGCGTCAGCGGTTTGACCAGCGCGAGCCACGCTTTCTGGCCCTTGGTCAGCGGAGAGCCACTGTGTCGGTCGGAAGTGAGCTCCGCGACCACCTCGGGCCAGATACGCGCAAGCGCATCCGGATCGTCGTTCACGTCGATCCCTCCGTTGTCGAGCTTCGGTGTCTCGGCGGTGGTTGGACCGTCGAGCGTTGGTCTCGGATGGGTACGACGCGTGAAACTCGTGCGTCGTTTCCGGTCCGCGCGGCGGCATCGTCGGATAGCGTCGTCGATCGTGCGTCGCCGCGGCTGAGACCAGGGTCCGTGGGTGGACCCCGCAAGGTACGAATATGCCACCTGATCTGTGTTTCCACACAATTATCCACAGGTGTGGATAAACGACACCGATGTGAGCCCAGGGCCGTTCCTGGCTCGTGCTATCACGCACGCACCAGTCTGACCTGCATCGATCGTTGCTGTCTGTCGTGCGATCGGACTAACCGCGTCGACTCGATGTGGCGTCGGCGAACGATGTCGGTGCGGATCACGCTCTCGGTGGCCGAATACGCCGGTGCCTGTGCATGAACTGCCGAGACGATCGGTCCGGAGCGAGTTTGACCACCGGTGACTCGATCAGTACTCTCGAACAGTCACCCAATAGCGAGGTGGCCGATGCTTGCTGGCTGCACACAGTCTGTCTTCACTCGGATTTCTCGCTCGGGAGGCAAGCGACTTCATCCGAACTCGCTGGAACCTTTACAGCAGGCGTCGATAGATCGGCGTCTTCGAATCTCGAGGAGTGTTGACCGTGGCCAAGGGCAAGCGGACGTTCCAGCCGAACAATCGCCGCCGCGCGCGCGTTCATGGCTTCCGTCTTCGTATGCGTACCCGTGCGGGTCGTGCAATCGTTTCCGCACGTCGCGGCAAGGGCCGTAAAGAACTCACAGCCTGATATTCGTTCGTCCGGACTTTGGAGCTCGGGATGCTTCCTGAGCCGAATCGACTACACCGAGCACGTGATTTTTCCGTAGCGGTGCGTCGAGGACGCCGAATGGGTAGATCGGATCTGGTCGTTCACGCCGTTGTGCGGGACGAGCAAGACATCGCATCGACCGTTCGGGGACCACGATTCGGATTGATCGTCAGCAAGGCAGTCGGGCCGGCCGTAACTCGTCACAGAGTTGCGCGCCGGCTTCGGCATATCTGTACCGACGTGATCGGTGAGCTCCCCGAGACCACCGACGTGGTCATCCGTGCATTACCGGGTGCTGCGACCGCGTCCTCTACAGATCTACTGGTTCAACTGCGTTCAGGATTGAAGAAGCTCGGTCTTCTCGAAGCTCCGAAGGGTCCGCCGTCATGACATTCATGGGCAACCTTCGTTCCATTCCTGCGCGATCTCTCATGTACTTCATCGGGTTGTACCGAACCTACGTGTCCCCGATGAGACCCCCTACCTGTCGCTTCTCCCCCACCTGCAGTGAATACGCCATCGAGGCTCTCCAGGTCCACGGGATGATGAAGGGCTCGTTGCTGGCAGTCGTTCGCCTTCTCAAATGTGCTCCCTGGCACTCTGGAGGATGGAACCCGGTGCCTGAGCCCGGTAGGTGGCGCGCGAGCGTCACCGAGATGACCGAAACCGAAGAACACCACGATCTCGTGCGAGTGGAAGAACAGAGGAGTACATAGAGCCGTGCTCGACTTCATTTACTATCCGGTTGCCTGGATTCTCTGGGTATGGCACAAGGTGTTCGGCTTTGTGTTCCAGGACCCCAGCAATGGATTCGCCTGGGCGCTGTCCGTCGTCTTCCTCGTCTTCACCCTGCGCTTGATTCTGTACAAGCCCTTCGTCAAGCAGGTTCGTACGACGCGGCAGATGCAGGAGCTGCAGCCGCAGATCAAGGCTCTGCAGAAGAAGTACGGCAAAGACAAACAAAAAATGGCCGTCGAGATGCAGAAGCTGCAGAAAGAACACGGCTTCAACCCGCTGATGGGCTGTCTACCCGTGTTGGCCCAGGCACCGGTGTTCATCGGTTTGTTCCACGTGCTTCGTTCCTTCAACCGCACCGGTACCGGTTTCGGTCAGCTCGGGTTGACCCCTGAGGAGAACCGCGAGCTCTCGAACTATGCGTTCAATGTGGCCGACGTCCAATCCTTTCTCGACGCTCGCCTGTTCGGCGCTCCGATTTCGGCGTGGATCACCATGCCGCAGGATCAGCTCAACGCCTTCGCAGTAGGCCCTGACGCGTCCATTCCGGCCACGTGGGTCATTGCCGCTGTGTCGATCCCGCTCATGATCATCGCGGCCGTGATGACGCACCTGAACTCACGTGCGTCCGTGGCCCGCCAGAGCGCCGCAGCGGCTGCGAATCCGCAGTCCGCGATCATGAACAAGCTCGCGCTGTACGTGTTCCCGCTGGGTGTGCTGGTGTTCGGCGCCCTGCTCCCCATCGCGATCCTGCTGTACTGGGTCAGCAACAACACCTGGACTTACGCGCAGCAGCACCTGGTGTTCGGAAAGATCGACAAAGAAGAAGCTGCCAAAGCTGCCGCTGCGGTGGAGAAGCGTTCCGAGAATGCGCCCAAGCCGGGAGTGAAGCCGGTATCGGTGACCAAGCCGAAGCCGGGTGCGCGGCCCAAGCTGTCCAAGATGGCACCGCCGGTGGACAACGATTCGACGGCCGACGTTGTCGACACCTCGGGCACGACCAACGGAGCAGCAACTCCGGTCAAGCCGAGACCGCAGGCGAACCGGAACAAGTCGACCAAGCGCAAGCGGCGCTGACCGACACGTCGAGAGAAGGACGAACATGGCAGCGGACGTAGACGAAACCCAGAACGACGAAGTACAGAAGCCAGTCGGTGCGGTATCCGGGGATGGAGTGAATGACGTGATGGTCGAGGCCGATCAGCTCAGTGCGGTCGATACGGATGCGGATGACAAGCCCGTGAACGAGGAAGCTGCCGTTGCCGCGGTTGTCGAAGAAAAGTCCGCGGAGGCCGCGTCGGACGATGACGATGACGACGAGGATGACGAGGACTACTTGGTCGAGGAAGGCGAGATCGCCGGCGATTACCTCGAACAGCTTCTCGACGTGCTCGACTTCGACGGCGACATCGATCTGGACGTCGAGGGTGACCGGGCCATCGTCAGCATCGACGGTGGGGACGATCTCGCCAAGCTCGTCGGCCGCAAGGGTGAGGTTCTCGACGCTCTGCAAGAACTGACCCGCTTGGCTGTTCAGCAGTCGACCGGAGAGCGCAGCAAGCTGATGCTCGACGTTGCCGGTTGGCGAGCGAAGCGTCGCAGCGAACTCGGCAATCTCGGTGCCGAAGCCGCGCGTCGCGTGTTGGAATCAGGTGAGCGAGAAGAACTGACTCCGATGACGCCGTTCGAGCGCAAGATCGTGCACGACGCAGTCGCGAAAATCGACGGTGTTGCCAGCGAGAGCACTGGCGTCGAACCGTCGCGACGGGTAGTTGTCGTCAAGGCATAGCGACGTCGTTCAGCTTCACGATCTGATGGCCCCCACTTCGGTGGGGGCCATTGTCGTATCTGGACTAGGTCCTGCAGGCTCGGGCGGAATCACATCGGTGTAATTCGGCGGTGAGGAGATGGTCGAAGATGGATTTTCGATCAATCTGGTCGCCGGAAATTCGGATCCAGGTATGCGCAACGCTTTCGTCACTGTGACGCGTGTGTCGGCCACTGATTATCAGGCGTCCATGCGAGTCGAACTCGTGGTTTGACGTGAAACAAACGACCGGCATCCCCATGGGTTGAGAGGTAGCTCTGCAGCTCGTTGGTACCGATGTGCGCGCCTTGGACATGTACGTATGTTTCACGTGAAACTGGGAGTACGTAGATCTGGTGCATGTCGGATCTCAGTGCTTGTCGTCGCCGGCCGATCGCAAAGCGCTTCTGCACCTTTGATGTTCGACTCGAGACGTGCCTTCCCGTGTCCCGCCGTGGCAGCGTCGCCTGACGGGTGTCGGATAGAACCGGGTCGCGACCATGGCCGCGTACATGATGGGGCGGGGTTCAGCGACGAACGAAGGGTTGCTCCGATCTCGTGTCCGCCGTTTCCCAGCGTGTGATCGTGATCGAGAGATTGATCAGAGAAGACGCGAACATCTGCCAGCAATTGATTACCCGGAGACTGGACTTCGTGTGCGCGTAAACCGGCCGACAATATCTGCGAGTGTGCAGTCCGTTCGGGTGGACTCGTCTGTGGTCGCTGATTTCGCTGTCCAGCGGTCTCCCGTCAGCCGGTACACCGCAACCTGCGTACTGCGTCGGACCATCGGAGTTGTACGGAATGCGCGCCGGGGGGCATCCGGTCGAGGACCTGTCGCTGCGGCAACCGACCGCACCACTCTCTTTTACGATGTAGCACTGAATTCCCCAGGCCGAAACGTGCTCGTACAGTGCGACCCCATTGGCTCGCAGAATGTGGCTCGGCGGAGCCGCGATGTTTCACGTGAAACAGGAAGCACAGAGAGCTACTGCGCATAGAACTTCCCGCTGCTCGAGGCTGATCATGAAGAGGTCCTGCGCATCGAGTGCTCGAACCATGACCAGACTTCCTTGGCTCCGCAGGAGCAGCGTCTCGCGTCCAGTGTCGAATACGAACCTGGGGTGGTGGGCAGAGCCGAGGAGAGAATGCGGCGAGTTCGACGACGACGGAGAATTGCCCTGATCTGCTGTCCAGCTTTTCTTGGTGAATGGTCGAGAGACGATCAGAGGAAACGGAGCACTCGCCTGTGTTCGGTTGCTCCGGTACTGGGGCGTCGTGCGCGCGGGACTCGGCGGATTGCGGACATGATCTGCGAGTGTGCAGACCGTGTGGGTGGTCTCTCTGTGATCGTCGTTGTCGCTATGTCGCGCTCCAATGATGTCGGTGCCGCCCATCGCCGCGCATGACGCGTCGGCCCAACCAAGTCGAGCCGGCCTGCGCGCCGATGGTCCCAAATATCTGGAGCCGGTCGTGAATCGTTCCCCCGGCTCTCCCCACAGGGTTCGGATCTTCTATAGCGGCAAGAGGACGTGACAATCTTCGTGATGGGAATCCCGTGACCCGAGTCCGACTCGCGACCGCCGGGTCCCACCCATCGGATGGGGCTGATCTGGCGATGGAGTAATCGGTCAGTTTCACGTAAAGGTTAGGTGTCGAAAATTGTGGAGCTTGTCAGGTCCGACGGATTCCGTCCTGGGGTGCACGGTGGTCGGATCAGGAATCGCCGAACATGACGACGTGTCGGTTTCATCTGCCGCGGTCGCCACCAGACTGGATTTGCGACTCCCCTACCGAGAGTCTTCGGCCTTCGAGAAAGGCGAAACCAGTAGAAGTCCGGGTGTGCCGAACCGCACGCGTTTCACGTGAAACATGGTTCCGCCGATTCGCCGAATAGCTGGGAGCCAAGGGACTCGACGGGCTGATCGGACATCAGGTGCTTCTCCAGGAAGGCACTCGACGCGTCGAGCGTGCAGTGTTCGTCAGTGTGTCGACACCGTCCCGCGTGACAAAAAGCCACCCGCTCTTATCAAGTTTCTGTGGCGGCCGACGGTACCCCGCAGAAAAACCCACGGGTACCGAACCGTAAACAGTTTCACGTGAAACATGGCGGGCTTCCGACAGCGCTGGACGAGCCTCGTGCCGGGTGATCGAGCTGTGTCGAATCACCGCGTCGTCGACACGTCCGGGTTCCCTCGCCAAGCATCGAAAGCGCTAAGCATAGAAAGCGCTAAGCATCGAAAACACAGAGCGGTATGCGGATGGTCTTTCAACACGGATGGAATCGCTTGGCTCGAAGAATGCCCGATGAAGCTGAACGAGAGCGGTGTGAAGAATTGATGTGTTGCTATTGGTACTTACAGCAATGTCGTTTGGCGTTCCGCGCCCGGGCACGGGAAGATGTTTCACGTGGAACAAGAGCGCTCGGATGGCACCCAGTTGATGGCAATCGCGGAGCAGGTGTTCGGTGACCGAATCGAATTGGCCCGGCAGTATCACGACTCGTTGGCGACGGCCGGCGTCGAACGGGGGCTCATCGGACCTCGCGAGGTCCCACGGCTGTGGGAGCGCCACATCCTGAATTGTGCGGCGATCGGCGAACTCATAGACGAGGGCGAGACCGTCGTCGATATCGGCAGCGGCGCTGGGCTCCCCGGAATCCCGCTCGCGATCGCGCGGCCGGACCTCCGTGTCACTCTCGTGGAGCCGCTTCTACGCCGCACGGTATACCTGGCCGAGTTCATCGAAGAACACGATTTGAACGTCCTGGTTGTACGCGGGCGAGCCGAGCAGCCCGGCGTCAAGAAGGAGGCGGGCGGTGCCGATGTGGTGACGTCGCGGGCAGTGGCACCGCTGGAGAAGCTCGCCAAGTGGTCACTTCCTCTGGTTCACGATCACGGTCGCATGCTTGCCCTGAAGGGGTCGAGCGCCGCGGAAGAGATCGAACGAGACCGCGCTTCCCTCACTCGGCTGGGTGCTTGCAAGCTGGAGGTGGTTGAGTGCGGAGTGGGCCTACTGACTACTCCCACCATCGTCGTCAGAGCGGTCCGTCAGCCTCGGAGACCGGGCCGTCACTGAGCTTCGGTTGCGGGCTCGTCAGTCCCGCGCTCGTCCCTATCGATCGTTTTGAACACAGTCAGTTCCGCACTAAGGAGCACATATGTCGGGTGGGTCCGATTCCGCTGTTTCACGTGAAACAGCATCCAAGAAGAACGCGTCCGAGTCGTCGGCGGTGAAGAAGACCTCCGACTTCGAGTACACCAACGCGATCTCGCCCGACGACACTCCTATCGGTGCCGCAGCACATCGAGCGAGTCAGGTTCTGCACCCAGGATCGGTGTCGCTCCCGAAGCCGGCGAAGCGTCGCATGCTCACGATCGCCAATCAGAAGGGCGGGGTGGGCAAGACCACGACCGCCGTGAATCTGGCTGCCGCGCTCGCTCTCCAAGGCCTGACGGTTCTGGTGGTCGATCTCGACCCCCAGGGCAACGCCAGCACCGCTCTCGGCGTCGAACACCACTCCGGTGTGCCGTCGAGCTACGAGGTGCTCATCGGTGAAGTCAGCGCCAAGGATGCAGTGCAGAAGAGCCCGCACAGCGACCGTCTGTTCTGCATTCCGGCCACGATCGATCTTGCTGGAGCAGAGATCGAGTTGGTGTCGATGGTTGCCCGCGAAGGCCGGTTGAAGACAGCTCTCTCGGTCGAGGAGCTTGCCGGTATCGATGCGGACTTCATTCTGATCGACTGCCCCCCGTCACTGGGCCTGCTGACTGTCAACGCGCTCGTGGCGGCAACCGAGGTACTCATTCCGATCCAATGTGAGTACTACGCACTCGAAGGTGTGGGACAACTCCTGCGCAATATCGAGCTGGTGCAGTCGCATCTGAATCCAGAACTTCACGTCTCCACGGTGATCCTGACGATGTACGACGGCCGCACGAAGTTGGCGGACCAGGTGGCGGAAGAGGTCCGCAAGCACTTCGGGGACGCCGTTCTGAGGGCGGTCATTCCTCGAAGCGTGAAGGTATCGGAGGCACCCGGATACGGCATGACGGTCCTCGATTACGACCCCGGTTCACGAGGTGCGATGAGCTACTTGGACGCCGGACGAGAACTGGCGGCGCGGTCGGCCGGCATCGACGAAGCACGAAAGAAGTAAGTAGATGAGTCAAACACGTAAAGGTGGCCTCGGCCGAGGTCTGGCCTCGCTCATTCCGACCGGCCCGGATGCCGGGCCACGCCTCGGCAACGCAGCCGCCGACGTGATTATCGGCGCTGATCGCAATGCGAAGGACAAGCCGGACACGTCCACGAAGCCGAAGCGCACGCCGTCGTCCGACGACGTAACGGAAACCGCTACTGCTCCTACACCGACCCCGCCGGTGCTCAACGGAGACGACTTGTCCCCCGTCGGTGCTGTGTATCGCGAGATCGCACCGGATCGAATCGAAGCCAATCCGAAGCAGCCGAGACACGTCTTCGACGATGAATCTCTGGGTGAATTGGTGCACTCGATCCGCGAATTCGGGCTCATGCAGCCCATCGTGGTTCGACTGGTTTCCGGTACTGCTGCCGCCGGTGACGCAAAATATCAGCTCGTCATGGGCGAGCGTCGGTGGCGTGCGAGCCAGGAAGCCGGCCTCGAGACGATCCCCGCGATCGTGCGCGAGACGGCGGACGACGCGATGTTGCGCGATGCGTTGCTCGAAAACATTCATCGGGTGCAGCTGAATCCGCTCGAAGAGGCGGCCGCGTATCAGCAGCTGCTCGAAGAATTCGACGTGACCCACGAGGAATTAGCCGCCAAAATCGGCCGTTCGCGGCCGGTTGTGACCAACATGATTCGACTGTTGAAGCTGCCGATTCCGGTACAGCGTCGAGTGGCGGCAGGTGTTCTGTCGGCCGGGCACGCGCGTGCGCTGCTGTCGTTGGACGCTGGTTCCGATGCACAGGAGTCGTTGGCCGCGCGGATCGTGGCCGAAGGACTGTCCGTCCGCGCGACCGAGGAAGCCGTCACTCTCGCCAATCGGGAAGATGGAACGACCCCGGAACCGGCGCCTCGACGTAAGCCAATTCAGATGCCGGGGCTTCAGGACGTCGCCGACAGGCTCTCCGATTCCTTCGATACGCGGGTGACGGTCAGTTTGGGCAAGCGAAAAGGCAAGATTGTCGTCGAGTTCGGGTCGGTGGACGACCTCGAAAGGATCGTCGAGATGATGGAAGCACAGAAAAAAAGTAGTGGCGTTTTTTCAGGACCCGCCATACCCGGGTGAAACGTCACTGTGACGTAGCTCCGAATTCGGGGTCCTCGAAAGTTGCGACCGGTGCCCAAAACTATTGTTATGCAACATGTTTCGAGGAGACGGTCCGCGCGAGAGGGTCGACGACCGGATCGCCTACTCTTGTCGAGGAACGAATCGCATCCGAGACAGAATTTTTCCGTTTGAACGACTGCACGAAGGCTGAGGTAAGCGGTGTCGGCGATGGTGACCGGAGTGACTCTCGGTTCGTTCGAGCATCTGCCGTCGCATTCGCGGCGCTGTAGCTTTTGGGTGCTCGATCCTGCCTCGGAGGATTCGTCGGTCGATCTCGAGTTCGAGAACGAAGTGTGGTTGTCGACCATCATGCTCGAGTGGGGATCGTGTGGGCAGGTGTTGTCCGTCGACGGTAAGACGATCGGCTGCGCACTGTATTGCCCACCCCGGGCCGTTCCGCGGGCGAGTACGTTTCCGACATCGCCCGTCAGTCACGACGCGGTTCTGCTGACGCAACTACGGATCGATTCTCCGGATGATGCCGATCTGCACTCGGCCACGCTGATTCAGGCGGTGGTGGGAGATCTCGTCAATCGAGGTGTTCGCGCCCTCGAAGCATTCGGCATTCGACACAATGCCGACGACGCAGCGCCGGCGGTTCCCAACGCAACCGCGCATCTGACGTGCTCGGCGTCCACGTGCATGATCGAAGCCGATTTTCTCGAGAAGGTCGGTTTCGAAGTGATTGCACCCCATCACCGATTCCCCAGGCTACGACTCGAGCTGGACCGGGATCACGGATGGAAGCAGGATGTCGAATCCGCGTTGGAACAGTTGCTCATAGCAGCGAGCATCTCCGTCGTCGACATCGAACAGAAGTCGACCGTCGGTGCCCGGTGAATATCGACCGGTAGATCAGGGGCGATCGGCGGCGGCCAGTTCCTCGGCGAGCAATTCGGCGAACGTGAAGGTTCCGGTCGGCTGATCGTCCTGACCCAGGAGGTACAGACGTTTCACGGCGATCAGAATTGCCTCGGCGATGATGTCGCGGAATCGCGGATCGCTCAGGACCTCGACGTCGGATTCGTTGGTGAGGTATCCGACGTCGATCTGAATGGTCGGCATATTGGTCAGGCGCAACAGATCCCACGTCCGGCCGTGGCTACGGCAGTCCAGAAGCGGTGTGCGAGCGACGATTTCGCGCTGCACGTAGCTGGTGAGCACCTGCCCGATCATGGACGTGGACCCGTGCGAATTGCCGAAGTGGAAACTGGCGACGCCGTTGGCCACCGGACTGGTACTCGAGGCGCACCGCAGGGAGATCATCAGATCGGCACCCCAGGCATTGGCCGTTTCGGCGCGGTCGGCAACCGAAGGATTGGTGCCACGTGCGCGGGAGAGAAACGTGTCCATTCCGGTCGCAGCCATTCGACCTTCCAGTCGACTGGCCAGGTCCCACAGAATTTCCGATTCGGAGACTCGACCCAATGGTCCGTCGACGATGCGTCCGGTGTCAGCACCGCCGAGATCGGGATCGATGACGATGCGCTTACCGGTCAGCTGCGGTCCAGACTTTCGGACGAGCTCTTCCTCGCTCATGGCATGCGGTGATCCACCGGTGACACGGGTGCCGAGGAGGTCGAGCGAGCGCAACGTCGCCGGTCCACAGATGCCATCCGGGGAAAGACCGATTTCACGCTGGAACGAAGACAAACCCTCGTGGGTGCGAGGGCCGAAGAAGCCGTCGACGCGTTCGTTGTAGAAACCGAGGTCCTGCAGTCGCGTCTGCAAGGAAGCGACGTCGTCTCCGTACAGCGGAGCGGACAACTGGTAGATGAGGGTTCGCGCACCGAGGTGGTACGAGGCTTCTTTCAGAGCGCGATACGTGGCCGGGCCGACGACGCCGTCGACCAACAGGCCGCGGTGCTGCTGGAATGCACGTACAGCACCGCCGAGGGCAGCGTCGAAGACAGAGCCAGGAGCGGTCCAGTGACCGTCGTCCATCGGACCGGGCGGAACCACGGCCTCATGGAGAAAGCCGAGAGCCGACAGGGTGCCGCGGACCTCGGCGACGGCGGGTCCGGAATCGCCGTGACTGAGTTCCTGCATCCTCGAAAGCCTCCAGATCGTTCCGACTACACCGCATCCCGATGCGGCTGATGTGCCGACGCTGGGCATCGGCACATCAGATGATTGTCGCAGAAAGACTGCCTTCCGCTGCAATCCACACGATTCGGAGGTGAATCAGATAACGCCTTCGAGGTCCTTGAGCAGCGCGGCCTTGCCCTTGGCACCGACGATCTGCTTGACCGGCGTGCCACCCTGGAACAGGATGAGCGTCGGAATCGACATGACCTTGAAGTCGCGGGCGGCCTGCGGGTTGGCGTCGATGTCCAGCTTGGCGATCGTCAGCTTGTCCTTGTGCTCGGCGGCGATCTCTTCCAGAACCGGAGCGACCATCTTGCACGGTCCGCACCAGGTGGCCCAGAAATCGACGAGGACGGGCTTCTCGCTGGTCAACACGTCGTCGGCGAACGACGCGTCGGTGATGGTGACTGTGCTCTTGTCGTCGGACATTTCTATCTCCTCGATGTAGGAAGTGGTGTGTGTGACCGGGGCCGGTCAGGCGTTGACGGCGTCGACCGGCTGGTCGGCATGTTCGAGCGTGTTGCTGGTGATGTCGCCCTGCTCGGCCAGCCAGCGCTCGGCGTCGATCGAGGCGGTACACCCCGTACCGGCGGCGGTGATCGCTTGCTGGTAGACGTGATCGACGAGGTCTCCGGCGGCGAAGACGCCCTCGACTGACGTGGCAGACGAGGGAGACGCGACCTTGACGTAGCCGGCGTCGTCGAGGTCGACCTGACCCTTGACCAGTTCGTTGCGGGGATCGTGACCGATGGCGACGAACATCCCGGTGACATCGAGAGTCGTCTTCTCTCCGGTCTCGGCGTGCTCGAGCGAGATACCGGTCACGCTGGTGTCGCCGAGGACTTCGAGGACCTTGGTGTCGGTGAGGAAGCGAATCTTGTCGTTGTTCTTGGCGCGCTCGAGCATGATGCGCGACGCGCGGAACTCGCTGCGCCGGTGCACGATCGTCACGCTACGAGCGAACCGGGTGAGGAAGGTAGCTTCTTCCATCGCCGAGTCGCCGCCACCGATGACGGCAATGTCCTGGTCGCGGAAGAAGAAGCCGTCGCAGGTGGCGCAGGCGCTGACACCGCGTCCGAGCAGCTTCTCCTCGCCCGGGATCGACAGGTATCGCGCTGCTGCACCCATGGCCAGGATGACTGCGCGAGCCTGGTAGGTCTCGCCGCCTGCGGAGACGGTCTTGATCGGACCGGTGAGGTCGAGCTCCTCGACGTCCTCGGTGCGGATGTCGGCACCGAATCGCTTCGCCTGCTCGCGCATCTGCTCCATCAGATCGGGGCCCATGATGCCCTCACGGAACCCGGGGAAGTTCTCGACCTCGGTGGTCGTCATGAGTGCTCCACCGAACTGGGTTCCCTCGAACAGGATCGGCTCCAGCTCTGCGCGGGCCGCGTAGACACCGGCGGTATAACCGGCCGGTCCCGAACCGACGATGATGAGATCGTGAACCTTGGGGGTACTCAATGCAGACCTTCCGATCTTGTGCGGCGTGTTACTGGGCGCCGACAGCCGAGTGCACACTGCACGCGCCGGTCGACGTACATCTGGTCAACACCACCCTAGAGGCAGTTGTTCCCCGGAGAGAGATGTGTCAACCGATATCTCGCCGCGTCAGGACGTCAGGGTTGGTACCACCGCAGTCGTTACCCACCGCAAGGGCGATGAACTGGGCCGGCTGCGCTCCTGCCAGCACCAGTAGGGTTCCGTCTCGGCCGTCGATCCTGACCTGAGTGGATCCGAGAACAGACGTTGCGGGGTCGACGTCGTTGGCTGCGAGACACGCCTCGAGGTCCGCCGGATCCGACAGGGCACCCGCATCACGCTTGCCGAGAATGCTGAATGCGAAACCGGAGTCGAGGTCGGCGGAATCGAGGATCAGCGATCCCTCGGGTGCCGATGATGGTTCTGCGGCAACAGATTCGGGGGCATCCGGGGTCCGCCACACCGCTGCGAACACGATCGAGCCGGCCGCGAGAAGCGCTGCGGCGGCGGCAATTCCGAGAACGACATGACGCCGACGGGAGCGGAGCGGAACGACAACCGGATCGCTGAACTGCGGACCGGATTGCTCGACGGAATGGATGGTGCGATCGATTCGCTCCACGACGTCGGCTGGAATCGACATCGTTCCGGTCGGATCCTCGCCCACCTCGTTCAGTCGAGCCGACACCGCGTCGAGACCGGCAAGGATCTGCATCGACGCCTCGTCGCGTCGAACCAGCGGCCACAGCCGGCTGCTGACATCCTCGGGCAGGGCATCGGCATGCAGTTCGGCCAACAGCTCGGGTGAGAACGGGGCATCGGGTAGCGCATCGGTGCTCGATGACACGATCCTGCCTCCCTTCGCCGAATCTGCTTTCTCTCTCACACGATATAGACGCGAGAGGTCTAGATTCGGTTCCCTGCGTCTTTCAAGTACTCGAGCTGCGTCGACAGTTTGAGTCGACCACGAGCGCATCGACTCTTGACGGTACCGGTGGGAACGCCGAGCAGAACGGCTGCGTCGGCCACCGAGTAGCCCTCCATGTCCACGACGACGACGGCGGCCCGCTGATCGGGCGGCAGGGTCATCAGAGCCTGCCGAACCAGAATGGTGGTTTCCGTCTCGGAGATGCGGTCCCTGGGCGACGCGGGCTCGTGACTTTCGTTCTCGCTCAACGGAACCGAGGGCCGCACTTTGTTCCGGCGGATGCGGTCCAGGCAGGCGTTGACGACGATCTTGTGCAACCAGCTGCGGACGGCGGCATCGGCGCGGAACGATCCGGCCGTGCGATGGGCGGACAGCAGGGCCTCCTGCAAAGCATCGGAGGCGTCCTCGGGTGTGTAGCTGGTGCGCCGAGCCGTCAGCCACAGATGCTCGTGGTGTCGATAGATCAATGTTGCGAATGCGTTCGGCTCCCCGGCCGCATGAGCAGCCAGAAGCTCCGCATCCGTGCGCTCCCCTAGCGCCGAATCGATACGTTCGGTCATACGAAAACGGCTCCCCCCGTGTTAACGCATTGGGGGGAGCCTAGGCCATCGAGACTGCGAAGTACGAAACGAGCCCGTATTGCCTACCGAGCGTCGGTTCTAGGAGTCGAATCCGATCCCGGAGATCGATGTGGCGATGCGTCCGCCCTGCTCTCCGAGTGTGGTGATCCAGACGAGTACGTTCCCGGTGGGCTCGGCACCGTCGAGCGCGATATCGGTTCGTCCGTTCTGCAGGGTGGCTTCACCGAGCAGAGTGGTGTCGCTCAGGCTGGGAGAGTCGTTCGGTGCCGACCTGATCTCGACGACTGTTCCCGGGGACGTCGACTCGATCCACGCATTCTGCAGCGCTGTCGATGGAATCGTCACAAGCAGGCCCACGCCGTTCTTCAGAGCGGGGAACTGCTGGAAGTACGAGTCGGTCGTCCACGCCGTACTGGGATCGTTGTCGATCACGTTGGACGCCGTGCCGGGGTTGTCGGCCGAACCCTGCGGCGAGAAGACACTGACACCGTTCAAGGCAACGGGCCCACCCGTCTCGGCAGGGGGCGCAGCAGTATCGCCTGCGGGAGGTGCCGCGGCCGGAGTGGTGAGGCCGAATTCCTGACTGTCGAGGGGCTCATCCGTGCTGTCACCGGCAATCGAGGTGAACAGCCAGTAGCCGGCGAACGCAAGAATGACGACCGTCAACGCGCCGAGTATGGCGATGGCGATGTTGGTTCTGGTCGATTTGGCCTTCTCGGCAGCAAGTTCCTCGGGGTCGGCGAGCGAATGCCCGCTGGCCCCCGGTGCGCGCTGCCCCAGTCGCAGAGCCGGCATCAGATCGGTCTTGTCGTTGACGACGGCTGCCTGATCGAGGACGTGTTGCACGGTGGCAGCCGTGCGGATGCCACTGTTCTGCTCCAGCGCCCGCACTGCGACCGCGGAAATCTCGAACGGAACGTCAGGACGAACCTGCCTCGGCTCGAGCGGTGCGCCCTTGTCGTCCCGGTCTGCCGGTCGCATGCCGCCGACGCTGCGAGCCGGAGCCGCATCATCGGCCACGACCGATCCGCCGGTGGTGTCGGAGAGCGGCCACCTGGCCGTGATCAAGGCGTAGAGCATTGCACCGAGGCCGCGGACGTCCGAACTCGGATCCGCGTCGGCCAGAGTTGCCGGGAAAGCGAGGACGGCGTTGCCGCTCGAGCTGATACGCACGCGATCGGGGTGGTCGATCGACAGGGCGCCCCCGCTGCGGTGTGCTGCCTCGGCCGCCGCCGCCAGAACCTTGATCGCGCGGGCCGCCCCGGTGGGTGCAGGCACGGTGTCGGCCATTTCGCGCAGTGATCGGCCGGGCGTCCATTCCGCGACGACGATGCCGCCGGAGCTGCCACGCACCACGTCGAGCACGCGGGCGAGCCCGGGCGAATTGATCCGACCCAGGCGCAGTGTGCGCGAGAGGATCGCCTGTGGACCCTCGGTGCGATCGTTGGGTGACGCGGTGGACTGCTGGTCTGCATCGACGAACGTCAGCGCGACCTCGCGGTCCAGCTTGACGTCGTGGGCCTGCCAGAACTTGAGTCCACGTGCGCCGCCGTGCGGAGCCAGGAGTCGGTACCGTCCACCGGCTACAGAGGCACCGGGAATGAGCGTCGGTCCGCGAAGCGTCCGCTCGGGGGCGGGCGCATCTGCACTGCTCGCTTCGGACTTGTCGACAGTGGACTCGGTCTTGGCGGTCGTCGGAGCCGGTGCAGTGTCGTCGGAAACGGACTCGGGCTTCGAGTCCTGGTCTGTCTTCTTGTCGGCAGGGCTGTCGACCGGCAGTTGTGCCTTCGAGATCGAGATGGTCTTGTCGGTCGGTCGCGACGCGAGAGCGGCCTTGGAAATGGAGACCGTTTTATCGACCGGCTTCGGGGCAGGCTTGTCGTCGGTTTTTTCGACGGTGTCGGCCTTGGTGTCGGCTTCGACCGGGTCTGTCGTCTCCGCCGACTTCTCGTTGCCCTTGTCGGAATCAGCAGCAGCGTTCGGTGCCTCCGAGGACGCCGGAGTGGTGGCTTTGGCGGGTGCTGCTGTCTTGGCCGGCTTCGTGGGCTCGGCCTTCACGGGCTCGGCTTTCACGGGGTCGGTGCGGTCCTGGGTGTCGACTTCGACTCCGCCGCTCGTTCGGTCGGCTTCGTTTGCTGGAGACTGTGCCGGCCCCCCAGCAACATCGTCGTCGGTCACTGTCACTCCTTCAGGCGAATATGCCCCGTGTCGTTCTGCTAACGGTCGACCCGCGTGGGCGTGTGCCCCCGGGTGCCGAGGACCAGGGTACGGGAGCCGATCCCGCGCAGTGTCCCATGTGGGCTCGGTTCGAATAACGGGAATCACGCCGGTTTCCGCAGCGGCCAGATCTGCGTCCTTGTCGGCGGGCGCGCCACGGAATCTACGAACGAGGCGGCTCAGTGCCACGGTGACCGCCAGCACTTCGGGAATCTTGCCGTACCAGAGTATCGAGAACGTGATGCCGAGCATGATGACGGCGTCGACCGCGACGCGGACGAAGTTGCCGAGCCAGCCGTTCGTCAGGGCGTCGAGCCCGAGGATTCTGTCGATCGCGAGCATGGCCGCGCCGCCGGCCAGCGAGGCGATGAGGACCAGCCAGATGGTTTTGCCGACATTGGCCATCCGCAGATTGCCCAGACTCTGGTGCAGCAGGTATCCGCCGATGATCGCTCCGACGGTGTAACCGAGGCCGGTGGCGGTACCCAGGAGCAGCACCACCTGCTCGGGCGAGGACGCGACGATCGGAGCGAGTAACGACAGGCCGATCTTGACGACGGTGATGCCGAGGATGATCCAGGTGGGCGTCCAGGCTTTCTCGCGGGCGTAGAACACGCGCAGGTGGATCAGGACCAGGGCATACGGGATGAGGGAGAACGCCGACCAGCTCACCGCCTCGCCGAGCCTGGGTGCGACATCGGCGAAGCGGCCGAACCCGTACAGCGCCTCGCCGACCCACGGCCCCGCGAACGTCAGGAACACGACGATCGGAACCAGTGCGACCATCGTCAGGCGGGTGGCGACCGAGAGATCGTCGACGACAGATGGAGTATCACCGTTGGCGGCGTTGCGGCTGAGTCTGGGCATGATGGCCGTCAGAACCGTCACGCCGAGGATGCCGTAGGGCAACTGCAGCACGATCCAGGCCTGCGAATAGATCACGTTGCTCGCATCATCGGTGCCCGACGCGATCCTGGTGGCCACGACCAGCCCGATCTGGCTGATGACGACGTAGAGCACGATCGCCGCGGCCATCGCGCCGAACTTCTTCAGACGCTCGTCGAATCCCCAGAGCGGGCGCAGGTCGATGCGTTCGCGGCGTAGTGCGGGAATCAGAGCAACGACCTGGGTGATGACACCTACGGTCACGCCGAGGCCGAGAACGAGGATTTTGGGGTTGCTCATCTCGACCGTGCTCAGGGTGATCTCGCCCGGAACGAAGGGGTACAGGGCGAAGACCCCGAGCACGACCAGATTGTTGAACACGGGAGCCCAGGCTCCGGGCTTGAAGTTCTGCCGGGTGTTGAGCACCGCCGTGAGGAGGCCGGAGAGCCCGTAGAACATCAGTGCTGGGAGCACCAGATAGGTGAACGCGATTGTCAGGTCCTCGTTGACCTTCGGATCGCCGTCGAGCATCAGCCGTGCCAGCAACGGCGCGGCTACCGTCGCGGCGAGTGCGACGGTGCCGAGAAGCGCGACCGCGATGGTGAAGAGGCGTCGAACGAATGCCCGCCCGCCGTCGGCGTCCTCTTGCTCGGCCCGAACCAGCACCGGAACGACGATGGCTCCCAGCACCGCACCGAGGACCAGCTCGGAGATCATGTTCGGCAAGATCGTCGAGACGGTGAACGCGCTGGCCAGAGCCGCGCCGAGGGTGGCCGTCATGGCGACCTGCTTGGCGAATCCGGTGATGCGGCTGACCAGTGTTGCTACCGCAATGGATCCCGACGCGGCCAGCAACGACTTCTGCGGCCTCGGTTCGGGCTGCGGTGCGGGTTCTGTTCCGCCCGGCGGAATTTGTGTCGGAGGAACCGTTCCCGACGGCGCTTGGGGGTAGTCCTCGTCCCTGAACCGCGGGATGAGCTGGGTGACGGCGTCGTCGGCGGCGGGCTGGCCGTCCAGCGGCGGCGGTGCCGGGTACGAGCGCAGCTCTGGCCGCGACCGCCGTTCCCAGGGCGCGGACCGCGGTGGCGTCGTGCGTCGGAACACCTGCGATGCGGGCATCCGCGACCTCGGCAGGTCCCCGTCGTACGGGACGTTTCCTGTCATGGTCTCTCGTACCCTTCGTCGGCCGGGTCGGGTTGGCCTCTGAATCGATGCCAGAGTCGTCGACCTGCAAGTAACAGTAGGAGAGCGCCGGCGCAGGCGGTAATTATGGCCAGCGCCTGGCCGTACGCGTTCGACCGTACGGACACCGTGGACACTTCGCCGAGCCTGCTGCCGTCGAGTGTGGTCACGGAGAAGTCGACCGACAGGTTACGTGTGTCGTCCACCTCGGCCGGGACGGTGATGGTGCGTGATCCGCGGGCCGGGAGCTGGTTGACACCCACGTCGCTGATCGTCATTTCCGGCGGCGCATCGACCCGGAGCAGCACGTTGACCGGTATCGGCAGATCGTTACGCGCGACGAGCAGCAACGGGCTCTGCTCGGAGGCGAGGGTGTAGACGCCGCCCGGTGCCAACACGGTCACCGATCCGTAGATGGCGTCGATGCCGATTCGGGTCGCGGCGAGCCGGGTGAATGCCGTGGTGCCGGTCTTCTCGGCCATCGAACTGGCTCGGCCGGCCGTGGAGAGCGCGCGCAGCATGTCCTCGCGCAGCGGCGCCGTGTACAGGCGCGGGGTGAGCGCCGATTGGGGGTCTTCGACCAGCGACTGCATCAGGGTTTCTATCCGAGCGCTCTGCGAACGCACCAGGTCGATGGTGCCGGTATCGAGCTCGGTGGCCGTATCGACGCTGGTCACCGGGGTGCCCGACGTGGGTTCGGACAGCAGTTGGGAGAGCGGGCGGGGCGTCGCCAATCCGGAACGCAGCAGCGAGGACACCGTCGACAGAATGGCCGACGGCTCGTCTCCCCCTGCGGTCCAGTACTGCGGGGGCGCGACGGTGACAGCGCGCCCGGGCCGATCGGTACCGACAAGAGCGTGGTAGTTGACGGCACCGAGTGCGTCCTGCAGGCGCGCCGTACGCGAGTCCGTGCCGAGGTCGTAGCGCTGCTCGGCGGGAGTGAGGGCAGGGGTGGACGGGGTGTCCCCCACCCCGGCCAGTGCCGCTGCGGTGGCCGAGTCGTAGTGGGCGGCGGCCAGCGCCGCGTCTGGATCGGCGGCGGCGTCGGTCGAGAGCAGCTGGGCCATCGGTGCCGATGTCGGCGGGCTGAGGCTGTTGTCGGCTACCAGCACGCTTCCGGTGCCTGCCGAGCGCAGGGCGTCGGCGGTGTCGGCGTCCACGCCCCCGGTGGTGCTCCAGGTGAAACCCCGTGTCGAGGTGATTCCGAGGATGCCGTCGACGACATCCGCAGGCGTGGAGATTGCACTCTGGATCAGCGAGGCGTCACCGATGTCGGCCACCGCCCCCAGGTCTGTCTGTGCGAACGGCAGCGCCGTCACGCAGGTGCTCGACGCGATGGTTTCGAGGCGGGCGAGCCACGCGGTCGCGGCTGCGCTGCCGGTTCCGTCCCGGGCCGTGCTGGCGGGATCGGCCGGGTCATCGACGACGAGGTAGCCGCGGGTCATGTTCGAGACGGTGACGAGCAGGTCGGGATCGATGCCGATACACAGGCTCGACGCCAGGTTGCCGCCGGGATCCAGGCCCGGTTTCGTTGCGAATTCGACCGCCTCGAGCAGCGTGTCGAGCCGACCGCCCGAGGCGAGTTCTTCGGCCAGCTCGTCGTCGATCAGTCGCACGCGCTCGTCGATCGAGCCAGGAATTCCGGCAGCGAGGCGCGGGATGTCGGCCAGTGGCCACAGCACGGTCATCGCGACGGGATTTCGGGTGTTCGGCGGCAACGGCACCGAGTCGGGAGCGACGGGATCCAGCTCACCGGGATTGCGGGGCAAGCCGACGACGGGGAGCAGGAAGCGCGCGTCGTCGAGTCGTGCGGTTCCGCCGTATTCGGGTGTGCCGTTGACGTTCAGCAGCAGCGGGTAGACGCCGGGCGTGTCGATTCCGAGTGACGGTTCGGTGGTGCTGCGCAGCTGCATCGACACGTCGAATTGGCGGCTCTCGTCCTTCTCCAGCGACTCGGCCACCGTGACGAAATCGCCGACGCGGTCGAATCGTTCCTGGTCGAGGGTGAGCGAGGTTCGTAGGCCTGCCGCGGTGTCGATCGCGGCCGAGGCCTGCATGCGGACACTGACGTCGTCGACGCGTCGGTCCCCGGTGTTCTTCACCGTGGCCCGGACGGTCACGAACGGGTCGCTGCTGGTGGTGACGGTCGACGGGGCGACGGTCTCGATGCTCAGCGTCAGAAAGGGATCGCCGGCCTGTGTCCTCGGAGTGTCCGGGACGGCGCTCGTGGTCTCGTTCGTGTCGCCCGCGGAGGCATCGGGTTGGGCTGTGGCGGTCGGAAGCTGTGTGGGGACGACTGCGGCCACACCGGCGGCCGGTGCCACCGCAAGGAGGAACGAGGTCAGTGCGGCGGCAGTGACCTTCCGAGCCCGCACGATCACTTCTCGCCGGGGGTCGGTGCGCTCGAGTCGCCGTTCATGTCATCGATGAGGCGGGTGGCGATGGCGGCGAGTTTGCGTTCGTCCGCGTAGGCCAGTCGCGACGGCAGTTCGCTCAGCGGTACCCAGGCGACTTCGGTGACTTCGAGGTCCTCGTCCGAGAGTTCGCCGCCGAGGAATCGGAGCAGGTAATGGTGGACGGTCTTGTGGACGCGTCGGCCCTCGGTGACGAACCAGTAGTCGATGCTGCCCAGCGACGCGAGGACGGTTCCGCGAATGCCGGTTTCCTCGGCGACCTCGCGCATGGCCGTCTGTTCGGCGGTTTCGCCTTGCTCGATGTGACCCTTGGGCAGAGACCAGAGCAGTCGTCCCCGGCGATCCGTGCGGCCGATCAGGGCGGCGCAGCGAGTGGCGGGCGGACCGTCGAGACCATCGACCACCAGGCCGCCTGCCGAGGTTTCGCGGACGGTCCGCAGTTTGGGTGCTTCGGTGTCGGCGCGTGCCTGACGCCGCCGCGGGTTGCGGCGACTCCTGTTCGATCGTTCGGCAGCAGACACCCGATCCATACTAGTTGCCCATGTGCGCTCTTCGACCGTGCCGCACCGCGGTCAGTGGCCGAGACAATCGTGTCCCCGCTGCGCCAGTAGGCTCTTCCACCGTGGCCGATCAGTCCCTGTCCTCCGTTTCCGCCGAGCAGACCCATGCCCGCCGGGAGAGGTTGCTGGCCGGAGCGGCGGTGACGCTGCGCGAGCTCGCACCGGTGTTGACTCCGCTCGGCGCTCTGTTCGCTGCCGCCGGGCACGAGCTGTATCTCGTCGGGGGAACGGTTCGCGACGCGGTTCTCGGCCGTCTCGGTACCGATCTGGATTTCACCACCGACGCCACGCCCGAGGCCGTTCAGGCGATGCTGTCGGGCTGGGCGGATCATCAATGGGACACGGGCATCGCGTTCGGCACCATCAGTGCGGCCAAGGACGACCAGCAGATCGAGATCACCACCTACCGCACCGATTCCTACGATCAGGTGTCGCGTAATCCCGAAGTGCAGTACGGCAACAGCCTCGACGAGGATCTCGTTCGTCGCGATTTCACGGTCAATGCCATGGCCGTGCGTCTCGGGGCCGACGGCTCCCAGGAGTTCGTCGATCCGCTCGGCGGGATGGACGCTTTGCTCGAGGGCGTACTCGACACGCCGTCGGCACCGGAGGTCTCCTTCGGCGACGATCCCCTCCGCATGCTGCGCGCCGCGAGGTTCGTCTCCCAGCTCGGATTCTCGCTGATGCCTCGGGTGCATCGGGCCATCGAGGACATGGCGGATCAGATCGACCGGATCACGGCCGAGCGCATCCAGGTGGAGCTGGACAAGCTGATGCTCGGGGCGCACCCGATAGACGGCATCGACGTGATGTGCGAGACGGGGTTGGCGCAGCGGATCATTCCCGAGGTTCCCAACATGAAGCTCGAGATCGACGAGCATCACCAACACAAGGACGTCTACACGCACTCGCTGACGGTGCTGAAGCAGGCGATCGATCTCGAGGACGGCGACCCGGACCTCGTATTGCGTTGGGCTGCACTGCTACACGACATCGGCAAGCCCGATACCAAGCGCAACGAGCCGGGCGGTGGAGTGAGTTTCCATCACCACGAGGTCGTCGGTGCCAAGTTGGTGCGAAAGCGTATGCGCGCGTTGAAGTATTCCAAGAAGATGATCGAGGAAGTCTCGCATCTGGTGTTCCTGCATCTGCGATTCCACGGCTACGGGAAGGGTCAGTGGACCGACTCCGCCGTCCGCCGCTACGCCACCGATGCGGGCGAGCTGCTCCCCAAGTTGCACAAGCTCGTTCGGGCAGATTCGACCACCAGGAACAAACGCCGAGCGGCCGCGCTGCAGGCGACGTACGACGATCTAGAAGAGCGCATCGCCCGAATCGCCGAGCAGGAGGATCTGGCGCGAGTACGCCCGGATCTGGACGGCAACGCGATCATGGAATTGCTCGGCATCCCGGCCGGCCCCGACGTGGGCAAGGCATGGAAGTTCTTGAAGGAACTTCGACTCGATCGCGGTCCCCTCTCCCGCGAGGACGCCGAAGCCGCGCTGCTCGAGTGGTGGCCGACGCAGTAGGCGCGTCCCGCGCACGTGCACGAAACTTCGTAGTCCACTACGAATTTCCATTCACGACGAGCGAAGCTCGGCCTTGACGAGATAGACGTTGTAGCTGTCCCACTCCGAGATGGTGAAGTACAGCTCGTTCGCCGTCGACCAGGGGTGGATGAATCCGCCGTACGCCTTCGGGTACTCGGCGGTGTCGATCAGCGTGCTGGGCGGGGTCCACTCCCCCTGCGGTGAATTCGCTTCTCGCAGAACGATATCGCCGCGTATCGGATCGAGGTAGGTCATCTGCCACAGGTCTCGGGACTCGTCGTGATGGACAGACAGTTCCCCGGCCATACCGTCGGCGATGGGGGTGGCCTCGTTCGAGTCGACCGGAGCCCAAGTGCCCTTCACCCAGTACTGGTAGGCGGTCTTGTTCAGTACGTCCGCTTTCGGGACCCGAGCGAGACCGACCTGTCCGACGCGTCCGTTGACGGTACCGAACATGTAGACGTACTCCCCCGCCGGGACCATCGTCGACACCTGGAACTTGGAGAAGCCGAACACGTTGTCCCACTTGGCATGATCGTCCTTGACCCAGGTGGAACCGTTGTCGTCGGAATAGGCGATGCCGCCGTAGTTGGTCCACCACAGCCCGGGGATCGAACTCCAGCGCCTGATGGACATGTACGACATGTACTGCCGATCGTCGACGGCGAACCCGGAGGTGGGAATGACCGTGGTCTCCCAATTCTTGATCTTGCGCGACGGCAGCAATTCGGCTGCGTGACAACGGGAATCCTGCACCATCGAGTCCAGGGTCATACCGTCGGACAGGTCGGCGTCGGTGCTGTGTCCCAGTACGTTCGAGCGCCAATCGTCTCCGCCGACGACGCCGAACTGCCACCCCTTGCCGAAGGAATCGCCGAATGCGACGGCGACCTCGCCCGGTTTGCTCTCCCACATGATGCCGAGGTCGGTGCCGTCGACCTGCCAGCGCTTGTCGGTGCGGTTCTCCGATCCCGGTCCGGTCAGCTGCGAGACCACATCGACTGCTCCGACGGCGGGCGCGGCCGGCGGTGTTGTACTCGGCCCGGGCTCTGCTGCGGTGACGGCCGGGGCAGGCGGCGGTGTTGCCGGAGTGCCACCGGGGCCGGGGATCGGGATGGGGATGGTTTCGGGCTGTGGGTCGATTTCGATTCGAGGGAAGGGCAGGCGGCCTGCAGACCCTGTTCCGGACGTGGGTGATTCGGTGGGGTCGGTCAGGTCCGGGCAGGGGTCCGCGCATGGGTCGCTGAGCGGATCTGGCTGGACGCGGGTGGTGTTCGGCGGCGGGTCGGGTACCGGAACGAGTTCGAGGGACGGATACGGCACCGGTATCACCAGGCGGTCCGGTAGCGGGGGGAGCTGCGGCGGGTTACCCGGGCCGATGGGTTCGGGTGGGTAGTCCTTGGGGTCGAATCCTGTTTCGCCGCAGGAGTTCACCGGGGGTGGGGGTGCGGCGAATGCCGGGGGCGCAGCAAGGACGGCTGTTCCCGCGGCGACCGCGACGATGCAGCCGAGCGATGTTGTACGGCCGTACATACGGTTCCCCATTCCTCCGACGAAACCTCCCGGTCCGATACGGAAAGGTACACCACGTCAGCGGCGTGTGCGCCTGCTGACGAGGGCCACTGCAACCAAACCGAGGGCATAGAGACCCGCTCCGGCGAACACCAGGGCGTGCGCGGTGGGATCCTGGCTCAGATCGGTGGTGGTGGGCCCGACGGCGAAGGCGGCAGCGGCCAGAGCGCCGACGAACGCGATGTTGAAGACCGTGTCCTGTAGCGCAAACACGCGTCCGCGATGGGCATCGTCGATCTCGATCTGCATCGCGGCGTCACCGCTGAGTTTGACGGTCTGACCGGCGATCCCGAGAAAGAAGGCGCCGATCAGCAGGCTGTTCTGGGTCAGGCCGGAGACGGCTCCGAGCTGCGCCGCGATGGCGAGGACGAGGGCGGTGGCGATCGTGGGGGTCCGCCCGAACCGCGGAACGACGAACGGGGTGATGACGGCGGCGAGGAACATGCCGACGGCCGTGGCACCGACGGCTATCCCGAAGCCCGCGAGCCCTCCGGGCAAAGTGCTCGCAGTGGCCTCGCGCAGCACCAGCACCATGATCAACGTGTTGATACCGAACACCACGCGATGTGCGCCGATACCGATCATCGCGGCCGTCACACCGGGTGCACGCCAGACGGCGAGAGCACCCGACTTCAGCCCCGCAGCAACATCTTCGAGGGGATTCTCGGTTCGGATCTCGGTGCCCGGTCCGAGTGACCGCGGTCGGAAGCGGGCCGCCGCGATCGCTCCGACGATCGACCCGGTGGCGGCGACGCCCACTGCAATACCCGAGCCGAGATCGCCGGCCCCGACGACGCTGATCACGGCGACGGCGAGACCGGCACCGGCGGCCGCGAAGCCGGACCCGACGGTGGCCAATACCGAGTTCATCGGGACCAACCACGACTGCCGAACCACGTGGGGCAGTGAGGCCGAGGCCCCGGCCAGGACGAATCTGCTCAGCCCGACGGTGGCCAGCGCCAACAGCAGCAACGGCGTCGCGTCGACCCCGGCGCACAGCAGGACGGCAGTGGCCACGATCAGAACGATCCGAACGATGTTGGCCCACAACAGAACCGACCGTCGGTCCCAGCGATCGAGCAGGGCTCCAGCGAACGGCCCGACCAGCGAATACGGCACGAGCAGCACCGCGAATCCGGCCGCGATCTCGGCCGGATTCGTCGCGCGTTCGGGGTTGAACAGAATCGCGCCGCTCAGTGCCGCTTGGAACAATCCGTCGCCGAACTGACCGGCGAACCGAACGGTGGTGAGCTTGCCGACTCCCGGGGACTCGCGTAGGCGGGTACGGAAGGAGGCGTCGTTCACCGAGGGGACTCTAGTTGCCGCTGACGACCGCAGGAACCGCAGCCTTCCACCACGCCATCGTTGCGGCGGTGCCGTCGGCGAGCGAGGTGGGTCCGAGTCCCAGGATCGCCTCACTGCGGCTGGAGTCGAGGAGGTAGGGGTAGCGGAACTGGTAGAGGGTGTCGCCGAGTTCCTTCATCGGCCCTGGCATGACGCTCAGTGCGCGCATCACCCAGGCCGGAATGGCACCCACCTTGGGAGTGGGCACGTGGGCTGCAGCAGAGAACATCTCGATCATCGAACGCTGCGATACCGCGGGAGCGGTAGGTGCGTGCAGGACGGTGTTCCAGGTCGTCGGTGACGCGGCGGCGATGATCATCGCCGCCGCGAGATCCGGGACGTAGGTGAACGAGTGGGGTAGGTCTGCGGAGGCGATGACCCGGATCGTCTTGCCGGCCAGAATCGGTGCGATGACTCGCTCGCCCATGTGGGACGAGATGAGACGGGGCCCGTAGAAGTCCGAGGCCGCGACGCTGACGGTGGGAGTCGAGTGCTGGTCGCGAGCCGCCAGGAGCTGGGTACGCACACCCAGTTTCCGATAGGTGGCGTCGCGGGGAGTGTCCTCGCGGATCGGACCGTCGACGCGGCCGTAGGCGTAGAGACTTTCGGGGAACGCGACGATCGTGCCCGCGGCTGCGTCGAGCACCCGCTTTTCCATCGCTTCGAGCTTGTCTCGCCAGACAGTGTTTTCGTAGGCGGCGTGCGTGCAGTGGTAGACGGCGGTGGCACCGTCGAAGTGGGGGCGCAGGTCGTCGGACTCGATGTCCACCGATCGTCGCTCGATCATCGGGTGCTCGGGTCCGCTGCCGGAACGCGTGAGGATTCGGACCGAATGGCCCTGCGCAGCAAGTTGTTCTGCGACAGTCCAGCCGACGGGCCCGGCTCCGGTGACGACGTGTAGTTCGGTCATGATGTGCTCCTCGGATAGAAACGAGAGCGGTGCTCTCTGTTGATTCGAGTGTGCACCGTCTCCGGAGAAAAAGCAAGAGCAGTGCTCTCTCGAAAGAGCAGCAGTTACAATGACCTCATGGCGAGCACCCCCCGCACCCGAGCCCGCGCGCAGACCTTGGCCGACATCACCCGTATCGGGCGCGAGCATCTGGCCGCAGGTGGTGCGGCCGCACTGTCGTTGCGCGCCGTCGCGAGAGACCTCGGCGTCGTGTCCTCCGCGGTGTACCGATACGTCTCGAGCCGGGACGAATTGCTGACCCTGCTCGTCGTCGACGCCTACACCGAGCTCGGCGACACCGTCGACGCAGCGGTGGACGCCGCCGAGGGACCGAAGGAGAAGTTCCTGGCGCTCGGCCGAACGGTGCGGCAGTGGGGATTGCGAGAGCCGGCACGGTACGCGTTGGTGTTCGGCAGCCCCGTACCCGGCTACCACGCCCCCGCCGAGCAGACCACCGGGCCGGGTACCCGCGTGATCACAACGCTGGTCAAGGTCCTCGATACTGCCTGGGCGGGCACTCGGCTCGCCGCTCCGACCGATGTCCCGGCACCGGCATCACTGCACGGCAGCTTCGAGGAGATCCGCCGGGAGATGGGGACAGGCCTACCCGACGAGCTGATGGCCCGAGGAGTGATGGTGTGGGCGTCGCTGTTCGGCGCAATCAGCTTCGATGTGTTCGATCAGTACGGTGCCACGACATTCGCCAGCAGGGACGACTTGTTCGAGTATCAGTTGGGATTGTTGACGAAGATCGCCGGGCTCGAGTAGGAGCTGGGGCGGGAGTGGAGCCTGCGGAACGACCCAGGGGGACTGGCCGCGTCGCTTGCGCCACATCCGGCGGTGCGCGGTGCCACAATGGCTACGTGGCAACGCATGCGGAGGAACCCGAGGACCAGACGGCGTCGGCCCTGCGCGATGTCCGGCCCGGCAGTCTGTTGGTGTCGTCGATCGAGCTCGTCGAGCCCACATTTCGACGCACTGTCATCTACATCATCGAACACAACGATGCCGGCAGCCTCGGCGTCGTCATCAATCGTCCCAGTGAGACCGCGGTGCAGAATGTGCTGCCCGACTGGTCCGAGCTCGCCGCCAAGCCGCAAGCGCTGTATGTCGGCGGTCCGGTCAAGCGCGACTCGGCCCTGTGCCTGGCGACACTGCGAACCGGGGCCTCGATCGACGGCGTTCCCGGATTGCGCCGCGTCGACGGCCGAGTGGTGATGGTCGATCTCGATTCCGATCCCGCCGATATCGCCCCGTTGATCGAGGGCGTGCGGGTGTTCGCCGGCTACTCGGGTTGGACTTTCGGGCAACTCGAAGGCGAACTGGACCGCGAGGACTGGATGGTGTTGTCTGCCTTGCCATCCGATGTCATCGGCCCACCGCGCATCGATCTGTGGGCACACGTGCTGCGTCGTCAGCCGATGCCGTTGGCGTTGCTCGCATCCCACCCGATCGACGTCGACCGAAACTGAGCGGCTGCGCCGCACGTGCACGGCAGTGCCTTCGGGTCGTTCCGCAGGCTCCACTCCCGCCTCGTAGCAGTGGTCGAAGTTTCGCTCACATGCGGCGGAGCCGCTCAATGGGCGAAAGCCTGCGCGCTCGAATGCCCGCCCGACTTCAGGCCATCGATCACCTCGTCGATGGCAATGCACAGCATGCGACCGAGATCCGCGCTGAAGCCCTCTCGAACCACGATTCGCAGTACTGCGACGTTGGTTGCGTTGTCGGGCATCGTGTATGCCGGTACCTGCCAACCGCGGGCGCGCAGCTCGTGGGACACGTCGAACACGGTGAAGTCGCAATGGTCCTTCAGCATGAACGAGAGCACGGGAATGGCCGATCCGTCGGTGATCACCTCGATGTCCGGGTGCTTCTCGAGGTGTCGGCTGACGCGAACAGCAGTGTCGCGCAACGCCTTCATGATGTCGGTGTAGCCGGAGCGGCCCAGCCGTAGGAAGTTGTAGTACTGACCGATCACCTGGTTGCCCGGCCTGGAAAAGTTCAGCGTGAAGGTGGGCATGTCGCCGCCGAGGTAGTTCACGCGGAACACCAGGTCCTCGGGAAGGTCTTCCTTGGTCCGCCAGACGGCGAATCCGATTCCTGGATAGGTCAATCCGTACTTGTGCCCGCTGGCATTGATCGACTTGACCCGAGGCAACCGAAAGTCCCATTCGAGTTCCGGATAGAGAAACGGGACGACGAAGCCGCCGCTGGCCGCGTCGACGTGAACCGGGACGTCCGGCCCACCGTTGTCGGCCATCGCGTCGAGCACAGCGCAGATCTCCTGCACCGGTTCGAGTTCTCCGGTGAAGGTGGTGCCGAGGATCGCGACCACACCGATGGTGTTCTCGTCCACCGCGTCTCGAACCTGCTCGGGGGTGATGACGTACCGGCCGCGCTCGACCGGTAGGTACTTCGGCTCCACGTCGAAGTAGCGGCAGAACTTCTCCCACACCACCTGAACGTTGCTGCCCAGCACCAGGTTCGGAGTCCCGGTACCGGCTCCTTCGGCGCGCCAGCGCCACTTGAGGGCCAAGCCGGCCAACATGACGGCTTCACTGGATCCGATCGTCGATACCCCGGTGGCCGACGACGGGTCCTCGCGGTCGAGTCCGGGGGCATGGAACAGATCGGCGACGATGTTGACGCACCGTTCCTCGATGGCGGCGGTGGACGGATACTCGTCCTTGTCGATCATGTTCTTGTCGAACGTTTCCGCCATCAGCTTCTCCGCCTGGGGATCCATCCAGGTGGTGACGAACGTCGCCAGATTGAGGCGCGAGCTGCCGTCGAGCATCAGTTCGTCGTGAATGTAGCGGTAGGCCGCGTCGGGGTCGAGTTGTTCCTCGGGAAGTCGTAGTGCAGGAACAGGATTGGTGGCGAGCCGGCCGGTGTAGGCCGCCGAGACGACTCCGTCGGTATGACGCTTCCTGGTCATTGTCTTCTCCCCATCGCCTCGAGTGACATCCAACCTAGTCCGCCGCGGCGGCCGCTGGGCTCGGTTGCGGTTCCGGTCGTCGGGCGAAGCGCTGAGCGATCACGGTGCACACCATCAACTGGATCTGGTGGAAGAGCAGCAACGGCAACACGATCAGCCCGACGGGTTGGCCGACGAACAGCACTGCGGCCATGGGCAGTCCGCTCGCCAGGCTCTTCTTCGATCCACAGAACAGCAGCACCAGGCGATCCTCGAGCGGAAAGCCGAACCATTTACCGGCGTACCAGGTGATCGTCAGTACGACGGCCAGTAGCACCACGCAGACTCCGACGACGACGGCAATGCGCCACACCGCCACCGAGGACCACACCTGCTGGTTCATCGCCTCACTGAACGCGGCGAACACCACCAACAGTATCGAGCCGCGATCGACGAGCTTGGTCGGTGCGCTGTGCCGCGTCAACCATCCCGTCACCCAGGGCCTGACCAACTGACCGACGGCGAAGGGCAGCAGTAACTGGATCACGATGTCGAGGATCGAACTCGGATCGATGCTCACCGACCCGGTGGTGGTCATCAACGCGATCACCAGCAGGGGGGTGACGAACACTCCGATGATGTTGGAGAACGAGGCACTCACCACCGCGCCGGCGACATTGCCGCGAGCGATGGAGGTGAAGGCAATCGAGGACTGCACGGTCGAGGGCACGAGACACAGAAACAGCACCCCGGTGTAGAGGTCCTCGCTGATCAGGCCGGGTTCGAGTATCCGCAGGGCCACACCGAGGGCGGGGAACAGCAGGTACGTCGACGCCAGGATCACCGAGTGCAGCCGCCAGTGTTTGACGCCTTCCCAGGCATCCCGCGGCGACAGCCTCGCTCCGTAGATGAGGAACAGCAACCCGATTGCGATCCGGGTGACCCAGCTCAGCACGTCCTCGGCCGTGCCCGTCGCCGGGAAGAGACTGGCCAGTACGGCCACGGCGAAGATGCTCAGCAAGAAGGGATCCAGCACGGTATCCCGCAACAACTTCACTCGGCCGACTCAATCAACCGTTGTGCTGCGGGTGCGGGCGGTCAAGCTGTTCAGAGTGCCGGCAATCGTGTCGGCCTGGTCGGAACCGATGGTGAGCCGGTCGCCGTTGGCGAAGGTGACAAAAGCGGCGGGGCCGGATTCGGTCGCGACGGCGTAGTTTCCGCGCCCCTTGGCCCGCAGACCCCAACCGCCGAAGTCCTTACCCGGATCGACTGTCCGCACCGAGGCACCGGTGATCTCGTCGATGTCGTAGTCGAAGGCCGCCATGCCCAGGCTGGATACGTAGAGCACGTCGCTGTCGATGTGCACGGTGAAGCGCAGCAGCGACAGAATCAGAATTGTCAGCGGGACGAAGAGAAAGATCGGCCATGGCGAGCTGGTCAGGTAGCAGGTCAGCGCGGCTCCGGCGAGAGAAATCACGACGACAGTGATACCGGCGACACGACTGGCGCCGACGCGGACCACCAGGGGTAGTTCGGGATTGCAGCGCGGGAGATCGGCGTGCGGCGCGGACGTGGCGACGACGCGTTCGCGGTGGTCGCGCAGCTTGGACGCACCGAACAGCCCGGCGGCGAATCCGATGACGGTCCCCATGGCGATGGCCCAGCCAGGGATGGTGACGCTCTGGCCGGACTCGAGGTCCAACTCCCGGGTCAGGGTGGCGATCTGCAGAACGCCGATCATTCCGACGACGGTCAGCCCGATGACGAGCATCGTGCGGCGCATGATCAGCAGCACCCGGGCCAACGACGCGACTGCACTGCACCCGCCGCCCACCAGCACGATCACGATCGCGAGGGTCCAGGTGTTGGAGAGCGGGTTGGAGAAGTCGTCCGGTTCGGTACCGCTGAAGTGGGTGGCGACCTCGTCCGGTAGTCGGGCCTGCCACAGGTAGGCAAGAACGAGACACAGGGCAGCGACCGCAAGGGGAACGGCAACGCCGAAGACCACCCCAGCGGGATCGAATGTGCGTGACGCTCTCGTCTTCATCTGCTCAGCTCGGCTGGCAAGCGTCCTTGAGGCTGCACGAGATGCAGGACTGTCCGCATCCGTCCGCCTCGGCGGGGGCCGGGACGGCGGCCGCGGCGCGGGCCCCGATGGATCCGCCGGCTGCGGCGATGAACAGCGCGGCCACGAGGGCGACGACCACTGCGACGACGGCCGAGACGCCGCTCAGAGCAAGAGCGGCGACTGCGCCGAGGGCCAGCACCAGTGCCGATGCCGCGGTCGTGGGACCTGCAACGCGATTGGCCAGGACGAACGTCTCGTCGTCGCGCATGGCCTCGGCGGTGCGGACACCGGCGAAACGGTTACGTGGGAGCCGGCCCAGCAGCGACAGGGCGGCTACAGCGCCGACGATGAGGGCGAGTACGAACAACACAACCGCGACGATGACCACTTCGCCAGGATACGGCGCAGCGAGGTCCTGGTACCAGGCGGGCCGCGTCACACTTTAGGCTGGTCGATGTGACCGATTCCGTTGACGCACCCACCGAGTCCGCCCCCGAGTACCGCTACACAGCCGAACTCGCCGGGCACATCGAGGAGCAGTGGCAGGACCTGTGGGAGACCCAGGGCACCTTCGACGCACCCAACCCGGTCGGCACGCTCGCCGGAGACGTCCCGAAAGACAAGCTGTTCGTCCAGGACATGTTCCCGTATCCGTCGGGCAGCGGACTGCACGTCGGCCATCCCCTCGGCTACATCGCCACCGACGTCTTCGCGCGCTACCACCGCATGCAGGGACGGAACGTGCTGCACGCGCTGGGCTACGACGCGTTCGGATTGCCCGCCGAGCAGTACGCCGTGCAGACGGGTACGCATCCGCGCAGCACCACCGAGGACAACATCGTCAACATGCGACGTCAGTTGCGTCGCCTGGGCCTGGGGCACGATCGTCGACGGTCCCTGGCGACGACGGACGTCGACTTCTATCACTGGACGCAGTGGATCTTCCTGCAGATTTTCAATGCCTGGTTCGACGACGAGCTCGGCAAGGCGCGGCCCATCTCGGAACTGGAGGCCGCATTCACCTCGGGTGAGCGGACTCTGGACGACGGCCGCTCCTGGGAGTCGCTGACCGTCGGCGAGCGCCGTGAGGTGATCGACGGCTTCCGGCTGGTGTACGAGTCCAACTCGATGGTCAACTGGTGCCCCGGCCTGGGTACGGTGCTGGCCAACGAAGAGGTCACGGCCGACGGGCGGAGCGATCGCGGAAACTTCCCGGTGTTCCGAAAGAACTTGCGGCAGTGGATGATGCGCATCACCGCGTACTCCGACCGGCTCGTCGACGACCTCGAGTACCTGGATTGGCCCGAGAAGGTCAAGACCATGCAGCGCAACTGGATCGGACGCTCCCGCGGTGCGCAGGTCTCGTTCTCCGGCATCGAGGTGTTCACCACTCGCCCCGACACTCTGTTCGGCGCGAGCTACGTGGTGCTCGCCCCCGAGCACGAACTGGTCGACGGGCTGATCGCTCCCGAGTGGCCTTCGGACGTCTCCGACACGTGGACCGGCGGAGCCGGGACCCCCGCGGAAGCCGTTGCGGCATATCGGGCGTCGATCGCCGCCAAGTCCGATCTGGAGCGGCAGGAGAACAAGGAGAAGACCGGCGTCTTCATCGGTGCCTACGCCGAGAACCCGGTGAACGGCGAGCAGGTGCCGGTGTTCATCGCCGACTACGTGCTCACCGGTTACGGCACCGGCGCCATCATGGCCGTACCCGGCCACGACGCGCGTGACTGGGAGTTCGCTACGGCATTCGGTCTGCCTGTGCGCGAGGTCATTTCGGGCGGAGACGTCACCGAGGCAGCCTATGTCGGCGACGGCGCGCTGGTGAACTCCGGCTTCCTCGACGGCCTACCGGTCGACGAGGCGAAAGCCGCTGTCATCGCCCGACTGGAGTCCGAAGGCAAAGGCCGCGGCACCATTCAGTACAAGCTGCGCGATTGGCTGTTCGCTCGTCAGCGGTACTGGGGTGAGCCGTTCCCGATCGTGTGGGATTCCGAAGGCAATCCGCACGGCTTGCCCGATTCTGCTCTGCCGGTCGAACTTCCGGAGATCGAGAACTACGCCCCGGTGTCGTTCGATCCGGACGACGCCGGTTCCGAGCCGTCCCCACCACTGGCCAAGGCCGACGAATGGGTGAACGTAGAACTGGATCTGGGCGATGGGTTGCAGACCTACACCCGCGACACCAACGTGATGCCGCAGTGGGCCGGTAGTTCCTGGTACCAGCTGCGCTACGTCGACCCGACCAACTCCGAGGCCTTCGCGGACCCCGAGAACGAGAAGTATTGGGTGGGGCCGCGTCCGGAGATCCACGGACCCAACGATCCGGGCGGGGTTGATCTCTACGTGGGTGGCGTCGAGCATGCGGTGCTGCACCTGTTGTACTCGCGCTTCTGGCACAAGGTGCTATTCGATCTGGGTCACGTCAGTTCGAGCGAGCCGTACCGTCGCCTGTACAACCAGGGCTACATCCAGGCGTACGCGTTCACCGACGCGCGTGGGGTCTACGTGCCCGCGGCCGAGGTGATCGAACGCGACGGCGGCTACTTCTATCAGGATCAGCCCGTCAACCGCGAGTACGGGAAAATGGGTAAGTCACTGAAGAATTCGGTCTCCCCCGACGAGATCTTCGCCGAGTACGGTGCCGACACCCTGCGCTTCTACGAGATGTCGATGGGCCCGCTGGACACCTCGCGGCCGTGGGCGACGAAGGACGTCGTCGGCGCGCAGCGGTTCTTGCAGCGTGTGTGGCGTCTGGTGCTCGACGAGGTGACCGGCGAGGTTCGCGTCACCGATGCCAAGCCCACCGAGGGCACGCTGCGAGTGCTCAACCGCGTGATCGACGGCGTACACGCGGATTACGCTGCGCTGCGCGACAATACGGCCGGAGCCAAGCTGATCGAGCTGACCAACCACATCACCAAGGCGTACCCCGACGGTGCGCCGCGCGGGGTCGTCGAGCCGCTGATCCTGATGCTGGCTCCGTTGGCTCCGCACCTGTCCGAGGAATTGTGGAGCAAGCTCGGTCACGAGAAGTCGTTGGCGCACGGGCCGTTCCCGCGCGTGGAGAAGAAGTGGCTCGTCGCCGATACCGTCGACTACCCCATCCAGGTCAACGGCAAGGTACGCAGTCGCATCACTGTCTCGGTCGATGCGACGAAGGACGACGTAGAGAAGACGGCTCTGGCGGACGAGAAAATCGTGGCCCTGCTCTACGGCAAGGCCCCGACCAAGATCATCGTCATCCCGGGTCGAATGGTGAACATCGTTCTGAAGTAACCCCGCCTCCGCCGAGCTCGAAGTTATGGATGAAAATCTGGCGATTTCCGTCCATAACTTCGAGTTCGGGAGCTTTTCGTTATCCTCACGACATGACCCAGCCCGGCTTCGGTGCGAACGACGAGCAACCACTGTCCGACCTTGCTCGACAGATGTTGGCGACCGCACCGCCCGCGAGTATTCCGGTGCCGCTCAACGCGGTGTTCAGTCCCGTGGTTCGAGCACTGGCGCGCCGGAGAAACAAGGGTGCCATCGCAGAAGCTTTGCGCCACCATCAGGTCGACGTTCACATCACGGACTACGCGGGATCGACCGTCACCGAGTTGAAACCTCGGAACCACCCTCGTATTGAGGGCGACGACTACCTCGTCTACGTACACGGAGGAGCGTTCGTCGTCGGTGAACCGGTGGACTCGATCGCCGTCGGCCTGACCGCCTCGACAGGGTTGACGTGCTTCTCCCTGCATTACGGCCTGGCCCCGGCCACTCGGTTTCCCACATCGCTGCATCAGGTCGAAAAGGCTTAGGATGCACTCACATCCGGACTATCCGGCCGGCCGGTCCTGGTTGCCACTTCGGCCGGCGCAAACCTGGCACTGGGCGTGCTCGAGCAGTTGCTCGAGCGAGACGGTGCGGGCTCATTGCTGCCCGCCGCCGTGGTGTTGTTCAGTCCCGCTGCCGACCTCCACGACTTCGATTCCGCCCGGCTGGTGAACGAGGGCCTCGATCCGGTCGTGAAATGGCACGGAATGCTGGACAAGGCGTTGCCTGCGTATCTGGGCGGACACGACCCCGACGATCCGCGAGTATCACCGATCCTGGTCGACTTCACAGGCCTGACTGTGCCGACTCTTCTGGTGACCGCGGAGCGCGATCTCCTGCGCCCGGATGTACTGAGCTTGGCACGTCGTCTGGAACAGCACGGGGTGCCCGTCGAGGTGGACGACGCGCCCGGACTCTGGCATGCGTATCAGCAGGTCCCGACTCCGGAAACCGTTGCATCGCTCGAACGTGTCCGACGGTTCGTCTCGGCGCAGCTTTCCGCGTAGCTGCAACCGCGCACTCGGAGATCGACGCGATCAGATGGCCCCGAGATCGGCCGACAACCAATGCTCCGGTTGCAGGTAGAACACCACGTTTTCTTCGTGTTCATTGTTCGCCATCTCGAGGTACCCGTCGACCTTCTCCGGAGGCAGATAGCGGGCTGCCATGGCGCGCAGCAGCTCCGGGGTGCTCGGCTCTTCTCGGATCACCGGACCTTCGGCGCTGACATAGCGGATCGTCGGATCTGACTGTTCGATCATGAGGGTGAATCGCCCTGCAGCCCTGATCAATTGGGCCTTCTTGGACGTCTTACCGGTCAGTACCCAGGCTTCACCGCCGGGGGTGTAGTCGTACCAGATCGGGACCGTCAGCGGGCCGCGATCCGGTCCGGCCGCCACTGACAGCGCGGCGATATGCGATTCGGCCAGATACTCTTCGCGTTCTGCCTTCGACAGTGCCATGTCTCCACGGTAGGACTTCCCGCGTCGAACATCCAGACTTCGAGGGGCGTCAGGTGACGGATCGCCGTCGAGCGTGGACAGTGGAGGGATGCCGATCGACGAGCGAGAGATTCCGGGTAGGCCCGTCGGCCGTCGAGTCGTGCTCGGCCTGGTGGCAGCGGGTGCCGCGGGCATCGTGGGCGGCGGGGCACTGCAGAAGGGTCTCGCGTCCGTGCTCGGCCCACTCGGCAATCACGATCCGACGGGCTTGATCGGACTGATTCCCGTCGGAAACAACTTTCGGTTCTATTCGGTGACGCTGGGCGCGCCGCGCAAGGACGAGAAGTCCTACGCCTTGACGGTGGGTGGTTCGGTCGACTCACCGCGGACGTTCACGCTGCAGGACCTGCGTTCGATGCCGCAGACGTCGTTGGTGCGCGACTTTCAGTGCGTCACGGGATGGCGGGTACCCGAAGTTGCGTGGAGCGGAGTGCGATTGGCCGATATTCTCGATGCCGTCGGACCCACCGCGTCGGCAAACTCGCTTCGCTTCACCTCGTTCGACGGGACCTACACCGAAAGTCTGACGCTCGAGCAGGCCCGTCGCGACGACGTCCTGGTTGCGTTGACCCTGCTCGACGGCCCGGTGACCCACGATCACGGGGGGCCGGTTCGGCTGTTCGTGGCCTCGATGTACGGCTACAAGAGCATCAAGTGGCTGGGCGGGATCGAGCTCACCGACAACGTGGTGCCGGGCTATTGGGAGAATCGCGGATACGACATCGACGCGTACGTCGGCGAATCGAACGGACGTCGTGATGACCCCACGGCTTGACGAACTCGCTCGCTTCGGGCGGGTCGAGCGATACGTGCACTGGGCTGTCGGCATCTTGGTGATCGTGTGCATGGTGACCGCGGCGATTCTGTACATCGGGTCGCTCGCAGTGCTGGTGGGACACCGTCCGATCGTGGAGTTCGTGCACGTGTGGTCGGGCTTCTTATTACCGGTTCCGTTGATCGCCGGTGCGGTATCGAGGGGATACCGACGGGACATGACGCGTCTCAACAGATTCGTCGACGACGACTGGAAGTGGTTGCGTTCCAAGGCCCGTCGTCTCGGCGCGGTGGGGGTCGGTAAGTTCAACGCCGGCCAGAAGTTGAACGGCGCGCTCAGCGGTGGATCGATTCTGGTGCTGCTGCTGACCGGTGCCGTGATGTATTTCCAGAACTGGAGTCCGTTGGACTGGCGCATCGGCGCGACCTTCGTGCACGACTGGTTCGCACTGGGATTCGGCCTTCTGGTCGTCGGGCACATCACCTACGCGTGGCGCGATACCGAGGCGATGCGCGGAATGACGGAGGGCGTCGTCACGCGGGAGTGGGCGGAAAACGAGCATCCGGACTGGGTGGACGAGGGTCCCGCGCGTACATGATGTGCAGAAGCCGACCACGGTGGCAGATGGGGCAGGGTGGAGCTCATGGAACCAGTCGACGGATCTGTTGGGGCGTGGATCAGACCCCGCTTGACCTCATGGAGGACGATCACTGGAGTCATCCCAGGCGGTTATGCACGGTACGTGCGCGTCCTCCACCCCATCGAGTCCGACGACCGACAATCGATACGGTGGCGCGACGTAGCTGCGGTCACCGGCAGGCAGATACATCCTCGAGTCCAGTGGTGGTGCCTGATCGGTTCCGAGCAATCGATCAACCCGTCGAGCGAGCTGTGGCCGGGAAGCGATCCCGAGATAGGTGAACTGCTCCAACCAGACAATCAGACGTTGCTGGATCTGCTCGCGCACCACACCGACACGCCCGACGATGCGTACTTCGCCGTCTGGCTCGGCAAGGCCGCCTTCCATTACGGATCCACAGTCCGATTCGGACCCAGACCCGATGGGCAGACATACTCCGAGCCGGTCGACGTGGCACCGATGGCAGAACTGCTCTTGCATGCCTCGTCGCTCGAACATCCTGGGCGAATGTACGGAGTGCTGTCCGGAGCGCTCGAGGAGGCCGTCACTATCCCCGATCTGCTCGGGTATCTCGGTCCGTCCCCCAACATCGTATGGCCGGCTGATCGGACATGGTGTGTGGCAACCGAAGTGGACTTCGACTCGACCCTGGTGGGCTGTTCGGAAGAAGCAGCACGAAGCCTGCTCGACTCACCCGACCTCGAGACACTCTCCATAGCGCCCGAGGATTCTCTGACCTACGACGCCGACGTCGTGAACACTGCGTGAGTTATTGGAGCAGCACATTCGGCGACAAGGATGGCAATCGGCCTCGCCCACAACAGAATTGCGCACAGCTCATCCCGTCGACAAGTTCAGAAAACCGTATTGCCGCGCACCGAGCTACTCGAGCTGGACCATGACCGCAGAGGAGAGGAAGTACACACCGGATTCGGTTCCGACGATGGACCCGGATTCCGTCGAGCCGCTCGCGTCGGTCGGCACCGGCCACACCCATCTATCGTCTCCGGTGTCGGCTGCGGACGCGATGACCGAGGAACCCGTCGACGTGTACACGGTCTCCCTCAGAGTCGTCGATCCTGCGAACGGCTCCTGAAGGTGCCACACCTCGTTCCCCGTTGCGGTGTCGACAACCGATGTATCCGAACGTAATTCGAGACCATTGACCGCCGCACCTGTGCGGGGATCGAAGAACGCCGCCTCACCACCGAGGGTGACGACTCCGCGCCCATCGTCGATGTGAATCAACGGCCCGTCCAGTCCTTCGTACGGGGAGAACGCGGTGATCGGCAGTGCCCACGCGGCGGCGAGGGCGTCGATGTCACCGCCGTGCAGGGTTGATTCACTGTCCTCCGGATTGCCTTCCAGGACGTAGACCGAGGTGTCGTCGGATTCGATCGCGTACGGGAACCAGCCCGTAGGAATCGGCACCCGCCGCATCGCACCGTCCCGCACACCGATCGCGACGAACGCCGGACTGTTCGAATACGAATCGACACAGAGGATTTCGCCTCGAACGGGTGTGCCGGCGCAACTGTTCAGACCGCCGTCCGGCGACACCGACCACAACACGGCTCCGTCCGTTGCGTCGATCCCCACCAACCGGGCGTCGTCGAGCAGATACGTGCGCGGGTTCGGTAGGCCGACCGCGGCGACAAGAACATCGCCGGCGTCGATGACTGCGTTGTTGCCGGAGTCGAACTGCAGACTCGTCGTCGGTGCGACGAAGGCCGCGAAGTCGCGCCCGTACACCTCTGCGGCATCGATCTGCCACTGCGGATCGTGCGTCGGTGCGGACGACACCTCCGTCGTCGCTGCCTCCCGGGGCGACGACACCGCAGAGGCAGCGTCGGAGGGTTCAGCCGTCGGCCGCTGGTGGGTGACCACCACGGTCACCGCCGCAACGGCGGCAATCATCGCAACCGCGACGGCAACTCCGGCACGCACCGTTCCGGCGCGGCCGTACCCCCTGGGTTCCGAATCGGTCACGGCCACATCGCGATCGGTGTTTGCGCCAGCGCTTCGAGTACGTCGTGTCCGAGTGGTTCGGGAAGCGAGAGCGGTGCGGTCTGTAGTCCGGGTTCGACGTCGGCTGTCGATCGCGCGGACACCTGCACTCCGTCGGGACGGGTGAGGGTCACCGACCTCGACAGGCGGGTGGTCCCGTCCTCCGACACCAACCCCTCGGTGATTCCGGCGTCCTCGCTCTGCATCACCGACCCGTCTGGAAGCGTTCGCGTCACCGGGAGAGGGCCGTACGCCGCATCGGGGTCGTACGGGTCCACCGGAGCCGGCAGCGGTTGGCCACCGATCACCGACACGGACAACCCCATTCGCGCCCCGACGACGTCGAGGTCGGTGCACACGCCGGAGCTGAAGCCGTCGGGAACGAGCGAGCCGATCGGCCGGTCCAGGGTCGGCGCGTTCGGTATGGACGCCCACGTCGCGGTCAGCGCGGCATTCACCGCATCGACGGACTCCCGGCGAATATCTTGCACTGTCCCGGTCGAGGAGGCTGCGTAGACCGAGCAATCCTGCCGGGGCGCAGGCGTTCCGGCCGGAGCAGGTGTGGACAGGGCCAGTTCGGGACGGGCAGCGATGGCCGCGGCCTCGCCGGCATCGAGGGGTAGCACCGTCAGGTCGTTACCGGTGAGGCCGACGCTCACTCGGGTTCCGTCGGGGTGATACGCGGTGGCGCTACGCCAGTACGTTCGCGCCCCCCGCTCCTCGTACCACGTGTCCAACGTGTCGACGACGGTTCCTCCCGGCGTAGTCGTGCGGGAGTCGAGTTCGCCGGCGACACAATTCGGTACACCGGCATCGGCCGGCCCGACAGCGATGGTGGTGTAGGCGGACACCCCGTCGCGGACCACTTGACCGGACGCCGACGTCGTCGGGATCAGTCCTTGCGGACCGGTGTCGCCGAAGTCTTCGACAGGCTGGAACACGAGCGAACTCGATGGCGATGCCAACGCCACGGTGACATCGGCGGGTAGTGCTGCGCGGACGGCGTCCGACATCGCGGATGCTTTACCCGCTGTCAGCCACGGATACGCCGGGTTGTCGTAGTCCGGGGTTGCCCCACCGATAGTGGCAGTGGAATAACGTGTGATCTCGTTGTCTACCGGCGGGGGTCGAACGGAGGTGCACCCCGGAATGTCGACCGGGTACTCCACCGGTTCGGACACGATCTGCGCAGTCCTCTCAGGCGAATCCGGTTCTAATGCTTCGCCATCCTGTGGCAGTAAGCCCGCGACAACGATGCCGATCGATACAACGGACACTATGACTGCAGTATCGATGATCAGAGCATGTCGCCTGGCTTCGGTCACGGTCAGACGATACAGACCGTCAGGGCTGATCGACCCGATTGCGCGCCGGATGGATAATCCTTCGAGGAATGGCTTGGCCGCCTCCCGGACTGTGGCTGACGCCCGGGCGATCGATCGAACCACAGGAATACAGAGTCGTTGTCGTGAACGAAAACTCGACCACTGCTACGAACTTCCGCTCACCTGGTGCGCAGCACCAACTCCGTCGGGTGAGCATCGGCCGGCGTATCGATTGCGTTGCGTACCGCGAGGGCAACGGTGCTGGGCTGCAAGAACTTCGACCCGTCGTACTCTCCACCCTCGTGCGCGACGATCTCCTGCTGCATCTCGGTATCGATGCGGCCGGGATGCACCGAGGTAACGCGCAACGACGGCTCTTCCAGTCGCAGTGCGTCACCGAATGCACGGAGTGCGAACTTGCTCGCCGCGTAAGCGCCCCAACCCGGGTTCGCTCGAATGCCCGCACCCGAATTGATCAGCACCACATGGCCTTTGACGGCACGCAGTGCAGGAAGCAGCAGTCGGGTGAGCTCGACGACCGCGATGACATTCACCTCGTACTGGCGTCGCCAATCATCGGCCGTCGACTCCTCGACGGTCCCGAGCGCCGCCACTCCGGCGTTGTGCACCAACACGTCCAGAGAATCGATGCTCGACGCGGCCGCCGCCACCGCGTCGGGATCGGTCAGTTCCACGGGCCACGGGGTGGACCCGGCCAATTCCGACGCGATCGGCTCCAGAGATTCGGCCGATCGTCCCCCCAACAACACGTGATGGTCCGGAGCGAGGAGTCGAGCGATATGGGCCCCGAGGCCACGGCTTGCTCCGGTCACCAGTGCAGTACGAGTCATACAGTCAGGTTAATTGGGTCGTTCCTGCAGGCTCCACTCCCAGGCTACTCAGAAGCTCATCCCCGCCTCGGAGGCCCAGGTCTGGGTGGTGTTCGCACCGTCGAGTTCCTCGCGAATGATGTCCGCGTGGCCGGCGTGCTGGGAGATTTCGCGCAGGATGTGGAGCACGGTGAATCGGGCACTCTGCCAGATGCGTTCGGGTGCCCAGGGGGCCGTCGGGACCGGCACCGCGAGATCGAGGTCCAGCGAGTCCAGCTCCGCAGAAGTTGCGCGTGCCACCTCTTCCCACTCCGCAACCAAACCCGCCACGGTTTCGTCCTCCGCCATGACGTACTCACTGCCGGCGCTGGCCATGTCGAATTGTGCGGTCTCGTCCAGGTCTGCGATCACCTTCATCCAGTGCCGTTCGTTGCTGACAACGTGGTGCAGAAGCCCACCCAGGGTCAGTTCGCTGGCGGTCGTTCGGGTGCGCGCCTGCTCGTCGGTGATTCCGCGGACGGTGATGAGAAAGTTGGCGCGCTGTTCGGCGAGCAACTTCACGATGTCGGTGCTTTCGGTGGTCATCTTTTCCTCCTGGTGGCTGGTGAAGTTCACACTAGGCTCGATAGAGGACAGCTTCGGTCCGCAATCCAAACGAGCGGAATCCAGCGGATGGACGCAAACTGTCTGCATGGGCGATCGAGGTTTCACTTCCACGCAGTTGGCGGCTCGTGCGGCGTACCTGCTTCGGGGAAACGACCTGGGCACCATGACCAGCGCGGCCCCGAGGCTGTATCCGCACATGTGGAGCTGGGACGCGGCATTCGTCTCCGTCGGTCTGGCACCGTTGAGCGTCGAGCGTGCGGTGGTGGAAATGGACACGCTGCTCTCGGCGCAGTGGAAGAACGGGATGATTCCGCACATCGTGTTCGCAAATGGAGTCGACGGCTATTTTCCCGGGCCGGCGCGGTGGGCCACCGGGACCCTCGCCCCGCAGGCTCCGATGAATCCGCAGACCTCCGGCATCACCCAGCCGCCGGTGCACGCGATCGCCGTTCAGCGCATTCTCGATCACTCCAAGCGCCACGGGCGGACCACGCGTGCCGTCGCCGAAGAGTTTCTCGATCGACGGTGGGGTGATCTGGTGCGGTGGCATCGTTGGCTCGCTCAGGCGCGCGACGTCGACGACAACGGACGCATCGCGTTGTTCCACGGCTGGGAATCCGGCATGGACAACTCGCCGCGCTGGGATTCGGCGTACGCCAATGTTGTTCCTGGAGGGATGGATCCGTACTTCAGGGAGGACAAGGCCGTCATCACCGACGCCTCTCAGCGGCCGAGCAACCTCGAGTACGACCGCTACATCTGGTTGGTGGAGGAGATGAAGCAGGTCGGCTACGACGACGACGCGTTGAAGACCAAGATGAGCTTCGCTGTGGAGGACGTGTTCGTCAGTGCGATCTTCGCGGTGGCATGCGACGTGCTCGCCACCATCGGGGAGGACCATTCGCGTCCGAACTCCGATGTTCGCGAGTTGCGCTCGTGGGCCGAGAAGTTCCGCAAGGGTGTCGTCGCAACAACGGATGCCCGCTCCGGTGGGGCTCGTGACTTCGACCTGCGCACCGGCCAGTGGATCGGTACCGAAACCATCGCGATGTTCGCGCCGTTGCTGTGCGGCGGCCTACCCCGCGAGCAGGAGCGCAACCTGCTGCGAATATTCGAGGGCACACGTTTCTGCGGTCATCCGGATCTGCGGTACGCCGTCCCGCCGTCGACCTCGCCGGTGTCCAAGGACTTCCGCGCCCGTGAATATTGGCGTGGGCCGGTGTGGCCGGTGATGACGTGGTTGTTCTCGTGGGCGTTCGCCCGTCGCGGTTGGTCCGAGCGGTCACTGACCTTGCGGGACGAGGGACTGCGGCAGGCCAGCGACGGAAGTTTCGCCGAATACTACGAGCCGTTCACCGGCAAGCCGCTCGGCAGCATGCAGCAATCCTGGACGGCCGCGGCCGTGCTGGACTGGCTGGGATAGGGCGAGAAATCAGCTGAGGTAGCTGTCCACCAACGGGCCGACGACGTCGAACGAGGTGGCGTCGGGCACGAGGTACTTGGCGACGGTGCCGCACACGAAGGGGTGCCACGCGGAACCGGAGTCGGTTCCCAGGGACGAGACGGCGAGGATGTCGCCGAAGAAGATGCCGGGCAGGTGCCGCTGAACGAGCTCGTCGTTGTGCGCGGCGACAGCCAGCAACTCCTCGACGTGACTGCGATCGATGTCGTCGCCCATGGACGCGAGAAGATCTGCTCCCTCGGCTCGGGCCCGGACCGGGTCGCTGTCGAGCAGCGTCAGTGCGCCGACGGTGACGCCGCGGCTCTGGAGTTCGACGGCGATGGCGTGGGCGAGAACTCCGCCGAACGACATCCCCAGCAGGTGGACTGCACCGGAGGACTGGACGCGAAGGATGTCGTCGGCGTAGGAGGAGGCCAGTGAAGCCAACGACTCGGAGCGTTCACCGGACGTCGGTACCTGCACGCCGTAGATGGGCCGCGCGTCGTCGACGTGAGTGGCCAGACCTGCGTAGCAGTCGACGAGACCCACCAACGGGTGGACGCAGAACACCGGGTCGAGATGACCGGCGGTGCGGATCGGTGCGATGGTCGGCACCGCGTAATCGGACGGGTCGAGCTCCGTGAGAGCCAAGTGCGACAGATCGTTCACGACAGTCATGGGTGCGCCTCCGAGCCAAGAGATGTAGTTCGTGTTTGCATGGGGTTTGTTGGTGCCGACTCTGGGTATGTCGCCATCGGCAGCGTGAGTGTTACCCACGTCTCATTACCGACGACTCAACCACGTCTGTGGACAGAGCGCATTAGTGACTGTTCACCATCGAGTGGCCTTTCTTTTTCCCAGGAAGTACGTCGTCACATACAAGGAGCAGGTACGGGGGCGGTCGGCTACACCGCTGTCGCCGAGCGTCCGACCGTCAGCTCAACGAGCGCTCCAATGTCGGCCACGAGGCCCGCAGCGCGTCCTGCCAGTACTGCCACGAGTGCGTTCCCGCGGCCGGGAAGTTCGTCGTGACCGGGATGCCGAGTTCGCCGAGGCGGTTCACCAGATTGTGGGCGCAGGCGTTGGCTCCGGCCTCGATGAGACCACCGAGCACCACCTGGTCGGGCAGCGGAGGCGAGCCGGCGGGGCGCAGGTTGCCCGGCATCTCGTAGGGTCCGGGCAGCCCGCTGGCATTGGAGACGAACAGATCGAGTCCGCGGAGTTTCTCGGCGTTGACGAGCGGGTCGTGTTCCACCCACCGCGGATCACCGTCGGGTCCCCACATGTTGTCGGTGTTCCCGCCGCCGCGTAGCTGTACCAACGCGCGAATGAAAGTGCGAGTGACCGGATCACTGGTCTGCGCGCAACCGCTGTACGACGCCACGCCTCGGTACAGTCCGGGGGTCTGAATCGCGAGATCGAGTACCGAACCCGCCGACATCGACAGCCCACCGATGGAATTGACGCCGTTGGCCCCCAACGCCGCGTCGAGAACCGGGGGTAGCTCGTGGGTAAGAAACGTCTGCCACTTGTTTCGACCGAGCTTCGGGTCGTCGCGCTCCCAGTCGGTGTAGTAGCTCAGGTACCCACCGACGGGCATGGCGACGTTGACGTTCTTGTCCGCGAAGAAGTCCACGATGTCGGTCTTGGCCAACCAGTTCGCACCGTCGACGCCTGCGCCCGCACCGTTCAGCATGTACAGCGTCGGCCGCGGCACCGACGTGTCGGCGGGCCGGATCACCTGAATCTTGATGTCGGCGTCCATCGACGGCGAGTGCACGAGCACATCCCAACGGACGTCGTCGATCTTGTCGATTCCGCGGACGGTTCCCACCGGCCCTCGGTCCTGCCCGGCAGCGGGTGTCACCGGATCTGCCGTTGCCACCGCGGGCAGGCCGAACAGCAATCCGGCGGACAGCGTCAACACCGCGAAGCGGCGGACGACGGCCGTCGGGAATGGAGCTTTCATCGATTCGTCAGTTCTTTCTTCTCGGCGGAGCGAAGTTCGTGGGCGATGCGAGGCCCGATGGCAGCGAGAGTGGCAGGCGCGCACATCTGCCAGTGCGTGGACTGTGCCGAGACAACGGTGGTCGAGCCGGCGATATGCGGATACCACTGTCCGACGCCATCTCCGGCGTCCAGTCCGGCCGCGACGTACAGGACATCACCCGGATAGACACTCGGCCGATGCTGTTGCAGCAGTTGGTGATTGTGCTGTGCTGCACCGATGAGGCGCTCGATGTCGGCGCGGCCGAGGATGCCACCGGTGTCGATGGAGTCGAGCAGTTCGCCGGCGGAATCGAGGGAGACGACCTGACCGTCGGGCACCGCGAAATCGAGCCCGAGCCCGGACATCAGGTCCGCCACCGGAATCGCCTCGGCCCACTCGCCCCGATTTCCGTGGTGGGCATCGAGCAGGGTCAGCGAGGCCACGGTTCGGCCGGACGCGACCAGTTGCGCCGCCATCTCGTGTGCGATGACGCCGCCCAGCGACCATCCGAGAAGGTGTACCGGGCCTTCGGGGGCAACGCGGATCACCTCGTCGAGGTAGCGGGACGCCAACTGCGCCAACGTGGTCGGCAACTCTGTCGGTGTCGGGGTTTGCAGACCGTACAGCGGGTTGTCCACATAGCTTCCCAATCCGGCGTAACACCAGGACAATCCGAGGATCGGGTGGATACCGAACATCGGTGCCCCCTCGCCGGATTCCCGGATCGGCAGCAGCACGGCCAACTCCTCGGTGTCGACCGAATCGGACGAGATACGCGCGGAAACGGAGGTCACCGTCGCATCCATCAGCAGCGACTGCATGCCGATGTCGTAGGAGCGAGCTCGAAGCTCGCCGATGACGCGCATCGCGGACAGTGAGCTGCCACCGAGGTCGAAGAAGTTGTCGTCCAGCCCTATTCGTGGTGTCTCCAGTACTGCCTCGAAGGCCTCGACCACTGCGATCTCGGCAGCTGTTCGTGCGGGTCGGTAGCCGGTGGTGCCGAACACCGGTGCCGGGAGGGCGGCGACATCGAGCTTTCCGGTTCCGGTGCGGGGAACCTCGTCGATCACCGTCACCGCGGACGGCACCATGTGCGTGGGCAACAATCGTCGCGCATGCTCGCGTACGGCCCCGGGTGCCGCGCTACCGGTGATGTACGAGACCAACGTCTGCTCCCCTGCGGGGCCAGGCACTGCGAGCGTCACCGAGACATCGACGTCGGCGTGCGTGGTCAGCGCCGCGTCGATCTCTCCCGGCTCGATGCGGAAGCCGCGAACCTTCACCTGCTGATCACTGCGGCCGTTGTAGAGCAACCGACCGTCGACGGTGCGCCGTACCACGTCGCCGGTGCGGTACATCCGCGTGCCCGGGTCGAGTGGGTCGGCCACGAATCGTGTTGCCGTCAAGCCTGATCGGCGATGGTAGCCGCGTGCCAGTGCCGGCCCGGCGACGTACAGCTCTCCGCGCACTCCGACAGGCACCGGGTGCAGGCGTGCGTCGAGCACCATCGCGCGCAGCCCGTGCAGTGGTCGGCCCAGTGTGATCTGCTCGCCGTCGCGCACCTCGCCGAGCGTCGAGATGTCGGTGGCCTCGGTCGGCCCGTAGCCGTTGAGCATCACGCGACCCTGGCTCCACCGTGCGACCAGTTCGGCGCTGCAGGCCTCGCCGCCGACACACAAAACTTCGAGGCAGTCCAGACCCTCCGGATCGAGGGTGGACAACGCCGAGGGCGTCATCAACGCATGGGTGATCCGCTCGTCTCGGATGAATGCGGCCAGCTCGGCCCCGCCCAGAATTGTCGGCGGCGAGATGACGAGTGTCGCGGCGGCCGAGAGGGCCGAGATCATCTCGCCGACCGCCATGTCGAAACTCGGAGAGGTGTTGTGCAAGAACCGAGACGACGGTTCGACGCGATGCAGCTCCTTGCGCGACGCGGCTAGGTTCGCGAGTCCCCGGTGGCTCACCACGACGCCCTTCGGTAGGCCGGTGGACCCGGAGGTGTAGATGACGTACGCGGCGGTGGAGGCCGACACCGGGCCGGTGAGTTCGGCCGGTGCGGGCGGTGTCTCGGCAGCGTGCTCGAGTTCGGCTACGGAGGCGGGATCGTCGAGTTCCACCCACGGCACCTCCGGCGGCAGGCCGCGTCGTACCGTCGAGGACGTCAACCCCAGGACGGCACCGGAATCGGTGATCATGTGCGTGATGCGCTCGGCAGGGTAGCCCGGATCGACCGGTAGATACGCCGCACCGGTTCGCGTGACGGCCCAGGTGCACAGAACCGATTCCGCCGACCGAGGGAGGGCGACGGCCACCACGGTCTCGGGTCCGACCCCGTACCCCAGCAGCACGCGGGCCAACCGATTCGCATACGCGTCCGCCTGGCGGTACGTGTAGTCGATCCCGTTCCAGCGCAGGGCAACTGCGTCGGGTCGGGCGGCAACGGCGTCGTCGATCAGCTGCCCGAGGGTGCGGAACGGAACATCGGGCGGGCCGTCGAGCACGGCGTCGTGGGACGGGGCGAGATCCCCGACCGGTGCCGCCGGATCGGCCAGTGCTGCGTCGAGCAGAGCGGTGAATTCGTCGACGAATCGCCCAGCGGTGGCTGCATCGAACAGATCGGTTGCGTAGCGCAGCGATCCGGTCAGCCGTTCGGAATCGGTGACGGTCAATGCCAGATCGAAGCGAGTGACCTCGGATTCGTACGGGAACGGGGTGATCTCGAGTCCGGGCAACTGCATGTCTTTCGGTCGCTCGGTCTCCAGTGCGATCAAGGCCTGGAACAGCGGGGAATGCGCGGTCGAGCGTGCCGGTGCCACGGCCTCGACCACCCGCTCGAACGGAACGTCGGAGTGTTCCATCGCGGCCAGATCGACGGTGCGGGTCTGCGCAACGAGTTCGGTGAACGATCGGCTCGGGTCGACGGCGAGCCGCAACACGAGAGTGTTGACGAACATGCCGACGACGTCGTCCAGCGCCCCCGATCCACGGCCCGACACCGGGGTGCCGACGGGGATGTCGGTGCTGCCGGTCAACCGGGCCAACAGCGCACCGTACGCCGCATGCAGCACCATGAACACCGAGGATCCGGTGCTGCGGGCGAGGGATCGGACGCCCGCTGTGGTCTGCTCGGAGAACGAGAAGTGCACGGCGCGTCCACGTTTGGACGCTACAACCGGCCGAGGTCGGTCGGTCGGCAGCTCGAGTACGGCGGGTAGGTCGGACAATGTCTGCGTCCAGTACCGAATCTGTTGTGCCAGAACCGAAGCCGAATCCTCGGCCCTGCCCAACACATGTCGCTGCCACACGGCGAAGTCGGCGTACTGCACCGGAAGTGGAGTCCACTGCGGTGGCGTGCCGTGAGACCGCGCCCCGTAGGCCAGAGCGACATCGCGGGCCAGAGGAGTCATCGACAGACCGTCGGCACTGATGTGATGCACGACGAGGACGAGCACGTGCTCCCTCGGCGCGGTCCGCAGCAGCGCGCCGCGCAACGGCACGCTGTCGGTGACGTCGAACCCGCGGCCGACCAGCGCCGCGACCCGGGCGAACACCTCGCTGTCGTCGACGTCCACCGGGCGTAGATCGAGTGCCACGTTCCGCGCGATCACCTGCGCGGGATCGCCGTCGACCACAGGGAAGTAGGTACGCAACGACTCGTGTCGGGTCAACACATCGTCGACGGCGAGCTGCAACGCCGCACCGTCGACGGCACCGTCCAGTCGCACTGCGAAGGCGATGTTGTACGCCGCCGACGTCGGATCGAACCGATTGAGCAACCACATGCGCATCTGCGCGAACGACAGGGGGATCACCGGCGGACGCGGACCGGCGACCAGACGCGGCAACGCGGAGCGCTCGGCGGAGTCGACCACCACGGCCAACGACCGCACCGTCGTCGACTCGAACAGAGCGCGGACCGGCAGTGCGGTGCCCGCGGCGTCGTTGATGTGCGCGATCACCCGGGTGGCCGACAGCGACGTGCCGCCGAGGGCGAAGAAGTCGTCCCCGGCACCGACGGGTTCGGTGTCGAGCACCACCGTGAAAGCCTCGGCGACGATGCGCTCGGTGGCGGTCGCGGGCTCGACGAAGGCTTGCGTCGAGACGGTCGGGACCGGCAGCGCCGCCCGATCGATCTTGCCCGGGCCGGTCCGCGGGAGAGCCTCCAGAATCATGATCGACTGCGGCACCATGTGGGTGGGCAGGAAGCGGCGGGCGTGTTGTCGAATCTGCTCGGGGTCCAGCACCCGACCGACTGCAGGGACGACATATCCGACCAACTGAGAACCGATCACGGCACTCACCGACTGCGCGACGTCGCTGTGGTCGGCCAGCACCGCGTCGATCTCGCCGAGTTCGATCCGGAATCCGCGTACCTTCACCTGAGCGTCGCGTCGTCCGATGTACACGTACCGGCCCTTGTCCTGCCGAATCAGGTCGCCGGTCCGATACATTCTCCGGCCGTGGTGGTCGGCAACGAAACATGTTGCCGTCAAGCCGAATCGACGGTGGTAGCCCCGTGCCAACCCATCTCCGGCGAGGTAGAGCTCCCCGACGGATCCGGTCGGCACCGGGTTCAGACGGTCGTCGAGAATCATCGACTCGACACCCCGCACCGGGCCCCCGATCGACACCGGAGTCCCTGGCGCGAGCGGTCCCTCGATCGTGGCGAAGATGGTCGTTTCGGTGGGTCCGTACCCGTTGAACATGCGTAGGCGAGCGGACCATGCGTCGGCGAGCGCCGGTGGGCAGGCCTCGCCGCCGACGATGATCGTGGTCGTCTCCGGAACATCGGACGGGTCGACAGTGGCCAGTGCGGCCGGAGTCACGAAGGCGTGGGTGACGCGGTGCAACACCGCTGCGAGTTCGTTCCCACCGAGTACGTCGGGGTCGGCGATCACCATCGCCGATCCGGCGCCGACGGCCAACAACAGTTCCAGCACCGAGGCGTCGAAGCTCGGTGACGCGAAATGTAGAGTGCGCGATGAGTTGTCGAGCTCGAATCGATCGACCAGATCGGCCACCAGATTCACCAGTCCGCGGTGCGAGACGACAACGCCCTTCGGTTGCCCGGTGGTGCCCGAGGTATAGATCATGTAGGCAGGATGATCCGATCGGAGCATCTCGGTTCGGTCCAGGTCGCCCACCGGCGTGCAGTCCGAGTCCATGTCGGCCTCGTCGTCGATGGACACCCAGGTGGGTCCGTGCGGCAGAGATTCGAGATGCCGGTCATCCGTGATTCCCAGTGTTACAGCGGAATCCGCGAGCATGTAGGCGAGCCGCTCGGCTGGATAGGTGGGGTCGATCGGAACGAAGGCGGCACCGGTCTTGGCGACGGCCCAGGTGGCGAGTATCGAGGACAGGCCACGACGCAGCGCGACCGCCACGTACTGCTCGGGTCTGACTCCACGTCGAATCAGGCTGCGCGCCAGTACGGTTGCCGCGTCGTCCAGCTCGGAGTATGTCCATCGGACATCTCCGGCCTCGACGGCGATCGCGCTGCCGCCTGCACTCATGACGGCCCCCGCCAGCAGATCCGGCAGCGTGCGGTGAGCCAGTGCCGGTGCGCCGTGCAGCCGCGCGGGCTCATCGGCGAACAGGACCGGAATATCTCCGACCGGGAGATCCGGATCCGCGAGCGCCGACGCGAGGATCGTGCGATACCGCTCGGCAAACCCGGCGACGGTGTTTGCGTCGAATATATCGGTGGCATAGACGAACTCCACCGATGCAGCCTCGGGGGACGACGAGAACGAGACGGTGACGTGTAGGTCGAACTTGGCCGCTACGTGCGCGGTATCGAGGGGGCGGACGGACAGGTTGGGCAGCTCCACCACCGGCGGCGACGCGTCCTCGATCGACAGCATCACCTGGAACAACGGGTGATGGGCCGTCGAACGTGGCGGCTGGAGAATCTCGACCAGTCGCTCGAAGGGGATGTCGGCGTTGGCGTAGGCGTCGAGATCACGTTCGCGCGCCGCGTTCAGGACGTCGTGGAACGTGTCGGACGGCGCGATCTGCGAGCGCAACACGAGAGTTCCGACGAACATTCCGACGAGGTCGTCCAGTTCGCGCTGTCCGCGGCCCGCGACCGGAGTACCGATGGTGATATCGCGGGTACCGGAAATGCGAGCGAGCGCCACGGCCAGTGCCGCGTGCGCGACCATGAATCGCGTCGTGCCGGTGCGTCGCGCCATCGACGTCAGCGCCGCGACGGTGCCCGGCTCCAGGTGGATCGACAGTCGGCCCCCTCGATGTGACGCCACCGGCGGGTGGGGCCGGTCGGTCGGCAACGCGAGTCGCTCGGGCACACGGTCCAAAGCATCTGTCCAGTACCGGATCTGTTGGGACGCAATCGAATCGGGATCGTTCTCGGCTCCGAGTCGGCCGAGAGTCCACAGCGCATAGTCGGCGTACTGCACCGGCAGCGGCGTCCAGTGCGGGGCGTGGCCGGCGGCACGGGATCCGTACGCGATCATCACATCCCGAGCCAGTGGGTTCATCGACCATCCGTCGGCGGCGATGTGGTGTGCGACGACGACGAGCACGTGCTCCTCGGGAGATACCTCGAGTACCGCCACCCGCAGCGGCGGGGCCACCGTCACGTCGAATCCTCGAGCTGCGAGTGCGTACAGGGCTCCGTCGAGCAGCGGCTCGGTGGTCCGGGCGACGGTCACGTCCGGGTACTGCGAGGTGACGATCTGCTGGGGCTCGTTCGGCCCGTCGGGGTAGACGGTGCGCAGAATTTCGTGGCGTTCGATCACGTCGATCAGACCGGTACGCAGCGCGTCGATGTCGAGGGCACCGACGACCCGAAAGGCGGCCGCGATGTTGTAGGCCCCGGACGACGGATCGAATCGGTTGAGCAGCCACATCCGGTGCTGGGCCGGCGACAACGGAATCCGCTCCGGTCGAGGTCCGACCACGATGCCGTGGCCGCCGGCACCACGTCCCAGACGCGTCGCCAGCGAACGGACGGTCGGGGCCTCGAACAGGTCCCGGACGCCGAGGTCGGACTCCAGTTCCGCGTTGATTCGCGCGATCACCTGGGTGGCGGTGAGCGAGTCGCCACCGAGGGCGAACCACGATCGGGTGACGCTCACCCGATCGGTGACAAGAACGTCGGAGAAGATCTGGGCGACAGACTCTTCGGACTCCCCCGATGGTGCTACGAACTCCTCCGTCGTCACGAGCGGATCCGGGAGTGCGGTGCGGTCGAGTTTTCCGGTGGTACCCAGCGGCATCGCGTCGAGCACAACGATGGTCGACGGCACCATGTATTCGGGCAGGGTGCGGGCCGCGTGCGCCGTCGCGGATTCGGTGCTCGCGGTGCCGACGATGTAGGCGATCAGACGGTCCGAGCGCACGACGGCAACGGCCGAGTGCACACCGTCGACCGCGAGCAGGGCCGATTCGACCTCGCCCAATTCGAGACGTTGCCCGCGAAGCTTGACCTGGAAGTCGTTGCGGCCCAGATACTGCAGCGAGCCGTCGTCGGACCACCGAACGAGGTCTCCGGTGCGGTACAGCCGGGTTCCCGCATCCGCGGCCACGAAGCGGGCGACCGTCAGGTCCGGCCGCGCAGCGTAACCGCGGGCCAGCTGTACTCCGCCCAGGTACAGCTCGCCGGTCACACCCACCGGCACGGGCTGGAGCAGTGAATTCAATACGTGAACAGTGGTGTTCCACACCGGGACGCCGATCGGGACCGGGCCTCGGTCGCCGGCTCGGGTGCGATGGTAGGTGACGTCGACTGCGGCTTCGGTCGGTCCGTAGAGGTTGTGCAGTTCGGCCTCGATCGCCTGGTGAAACCGGTCGACGATGGCGCGGGGCAGCGCCTCACCGCTGGCGAACACCTGCCGTAGCGACGTGCAACGCTCGGGGGTGCCGTAGGTGAGGAACAACTCCAGCATGGAGGGTACGAAATGGGCTGTGGTGATGCCGTGTTCGCGTATCAGACCCGACAGATACATCGGGTCGCGATGGCCTTCGGGTTCGGCGATGACGGTCGTGGCCCCGACGAGAAGCGGCCAGAACAGTTCCCACACCGATACATCGAACGTGGCCGGAGTCTTGTGCAGCACGATGTCGCGGGGCGTCAGCGGATACTCGTGCTGCATCCACAGGAGTCGGTTGGCGATCGCACGGTGGGAGACCGTAACTCCCTTGGGCTTTCCGGTCGAGCCGGAGGTGAACAAAACGTAGGCAGCGTGATCGGGCCGCAGTGCGGGCGCGGGGTCGAGGGGCGCGGTGCTGAAGTCGCTCAGATCCAGTGTGTCGAGGTCGACCACATCGACCGAAACGTCCACCAACACACCGAGAATCAGGGACGGTAATGCGGTGGAGATCAGGTGCTCGATACGGGAGTGCGGCATCGACGGGTCGACGGGCAAGTAGGCACCGCCGGCGGCCACGACGGCGTGCACCGCGACGAGCTGATCGAGGGAGCGCGTCATCGCCACCCCCACCACGTCGTCGGGCCTGATCCCGACACTGCGCAGGTAGCGAGCCAGGCACCGCACTCGGGCCCAGAAGTTCGCGTACGTCAGGCTCTTGCCCTCGAACACCGCTGCGGTCGCGGTAGCGTGCTCCCGCGCCGCCACCGCGAGCAGGTCGACCAGCGTTACCGCGGCCACCGGATGCTCGGTGCGGTTCCAGGCTGCTCGACGCGAATGCTCTTCCTCGGACAGCAGGTCGAGTTGCGCCACCGCACGCTGTGGATCGCCGGTGAGCCCGTGGAGAGCACGGCACAACCGCTGGGCGATCGACGCTGCTCGAGCCGGATCGATGCTTCCTGCAGCATATTTGAGTGTCATCCGCACCGTCGGCTCGAGGACGGTGATCAGTGTCAGCGGGTAGTGGGTGGCATCGGTGACGCGCAGGTCACGTACCCGGAGCCCGGCGATGTCGGTGTTCCGATCGAGCGCAGAGTGGTCCACTGGATAGGACTCGAATACCGTCAGCGTGTCGAAACCGGCACCGGCACCCACTCGCGAATGGACGTCGGGCAGCCCCACGTGATGGCTGTCCAGCAGGTCCACGCTCTGCGCCTGTACTCGGGCGAGAAGTGATGCAACGGTGTCGTCTCGGTGCACCCGAACCCGTACCGGGAGAGTGTTGATGAACAGGCCGAGAGTCTCCTCGACTCCGGTCAGCTCGGCGGGTCTACCCGAGACGGTCGCCCCGAACACGACGTCGTCGCGACCGAGTTCGGCGGCGAGCACCAGAGCCCACGCCGCCTGCACCACGGTGTTGACGGTGACCGAGAGGTCCCGAGCCGCGGCTTTCACGGCAGTCACCGAGGTTTCGTCGAAGGGCACGGACAGCTCGGCGGGCAGCTCGTGGTCCGCCCCGTGGCCCGGTGCGAGCAGCGACGGTTCCTCGACCCCCGCCAAGGCATCGGCCCACTTGTCCAGTGCGCGTTGCTGATCGCGCGCGTCGAACCACTTCAGGTAGTCCCGGTACGTCCTGGCCGGAATCGGAATGGGACCGTCGGCGGCATAGAGCACCAGTAGTTCCTTGACGAAGATCGGCATTGACCAGCCGTCGAACAGAATGTGGTGGTTGGTGACGACGAGCGCTGCGCCGTCCTCGGTGTTGACCAGGACGAACCTCAGCAAGGGTGCTGTGCCCAGGTCGAACCGCGTGGTGCGTTCGGTATGAGCAATTGCGGGCACCTCGGCGACATCGGCATCGATGGTGCGCCAGGGAATTTCGGGATCAGTGAGAACCAACGCAGCCGGGGTTCCCCGATTGTCGCGAACGAAGGCCGTGCGCAGGCTGTCGTGGCGGGCGAGCAGTCTGCGTGCTGCTCGCTGCAGTCGTGCCCCGTCGATGTCGCCGCCGAGCTCGAACACCAATTGAGCGGTGTAGACGTCGACGTGCCCGCGGGTGAGCTCGGAGTGGAACAGCAGTCCGTGTTGCAGCGGAGCGAGTGGCCAGATGTCGGCGAGTTCGCCGTACGTACTCTCCCATCGGTCGATCTGGTTCTGATCGACATTCACCAGCGATACATCGCTCGGCGTCAGTCCACCTGCATCGGGTGCGGATGCATGCTCGGCCAGGAGCGCCAGCGCCGACGTCCACCGATCGGCCAACCTCTCGACCTCCGGGTGGTCGAGCACGCCACGGGGAAACGCGAACGTGGCCTGCAAGCGACCGTCGACGACGACCGCATTGATGTCGAGTGCGACCGTCGCCGGTAGTCGATCACCACTCCCCGATCCGATGTCCATCGTTGCGTCCGGGATCCAGCCGCGTCCGCGCAGGGCGTCGGGAATGTCGGTGGCGATGCGCCCCAGATAGTTGACATTGATCTGCGGAGAATTGCATTGGGCGAGTAGGGAACTGGTGTCGTCGTTCAGGTACCGCAGTAGACCGAAGCCGGCGCCCGCTCCCGGGATCGCCCGGATCTGCTCCTTGACGCGCTTGACGGCATCGGATGCCGACACGTCACCGTCCAGGATGCGCTCGACATCGATACCGTCCAGGGACAGGCGTACCGGATGGGCGGAGGTGAACCAGCCGACCGTCCGACTCAGATCGGCTCCGGGTACCAATTCCTCGTCACGGCCGTGACTTTCGACCGACACGAGGAACGACGACGGCCGTTCGGACCAGACCGCCAACGCCAGCGCGGTCAGTAGCACATCGTCGACGGTGCCGCGGTAGGCGCTCGTGAGCGGCCCGATCAGTGCCTCGGTCACCTCCGCGGTGAGCTCGACCGAAACCTGATCTCGGGCGGCACCGATGTCGAGCGCCGGATCGAGTGGACGGTGACCGATCAGCTCGTTGGGGCCGTCGAGAAGTGCTGTCCAGCCGTGCAATTCCGACTCGACCTGCACAGCGACGTCCTTCAACCCATGGGCCCACCGGCGCATCGAGGTGTTCACCGGCTGCAGCTGCACCGAGGACTGTGCCTGCACCTGATGCCACGCCGAGGCGAAATCGGGGACCAGGATGCGCCAGGACACGCCATCGATCACCAGGTGATGCGCGATGACGATGATCCGTCCGATGCAATGGGTGTCGATGATCTCCGGGTGACCGGTCTCGGGGGCCACCCAGACCACCTGCAGCATCACGCCGTCACGAGGTCGCAGGCGCGCAGCGAACACCCGAGCGGATTCGCCCAGTACAGAGCTGAACTCGCGGCTGCCCGGCCTGCTGGTGGTGGACACGCGGGAGACGACCGTATCGAGATCGACGCTTCCGGTCGGCCGGATCGTCAGGCGGTCGTCGGTCGAGATCGAGCGCAGTGCATCATGATGGTCGAGTATCGCGGCGACGGTCCGGCGGAGACCATCCAGTTCGAGATCTGCCGGCGCGGTCAGCACCACGGTCTGGTGGAACGCGTCCATCCCGTCGGGCCGGGTCAGCGACCGAACCGTCTGAGTCATGATGGGGGTCAACGGCATATCGCCGACGCCTCCGCCCGGTAGCTCGTCGAGCGTCACCTGATGTGCTGGGTCCGTTGCGACCTCGGCCAGTCCGGCGACGGTGCGACGCTCGAACACGTCACGGGAGGTGATCACCACCCCCAGCGACTTCGCGCGAGCCACCAGTTGGATCGCGATGATGCTGTCACCGCCGAGTGCGAAGAAGGATTCGTCGACACCGACCGAGTCTCGCTGCAACACCACGGCCATGGCGTCGGCGAGGATTCTCTCCACGGGCGTCGATGGGGCGCGGTAGGCCGTGGCGTCGGACTCGAAGGTGGGTTCTGGCAGTGCGGATCGGTCCACTTTGCCGGTCGGGGTCAAGGGTACGGCGTCGAGTTCGACGAACACCCCGGGCACCATGTGCGTGGGCAGGGATCGAGAAGCGAAGGCACGCAACGCAGAGTGATCGAGAGTGTGGGTCGGTTTGACGTAGGACACCAGGATCGATGCATCACCGCGACGGCGCACCACCGACACCGCGAAGTCGACGGCCTCGAAATGGGAGAGGACCGAATCGATCTCACCGAGCTCGACGCGTTGGCCGTGGATCTGCACCTGGAAGTCGCTGCGGCCGACGAACTCGAGCTCGGCCGAGTCCAGCGGACCGATCCACCGCACGATGTCTCCGGTGCGGTAGAGCCGCCGTCCGTGTCCGAATGGATCGGCCACGAAACGCGCGGCCGACAGCCCGCTTCGGTGGTGGTAGCCGCGGGCGACGCCGGGGCCGCCGAGGTAGAGCTCTCCCGCCGATCCCGGGGGTACGGGCCGTAGCCGGCGATCGAGCACGACTGCGTACGAGCCCTGGACGGGACGGCCGATGGTGATATTGCGCGGATCGGTCTGTGGCTGTGTCATCGTCACGACGATGGTGGTCTCGGTAGGTCCGTAGCTGTTGAACAGCAATGCTTGTGCGCCGAACCGGTCCACCAGATCCGGTGGCATGACGTCGCCGCCGACGACGACTGCGTCGAGATCGTCGAGCTCGGTGGCGTCGACGGTGGTGAGCAATGCGGGTGCGCAGATGATGTGGGTGACGCGATGCTCACGGATGAAGTCGGTCAGTTCTCCACCGCCGATCACGGTGGGCGGAGCGACGATCATGGTCGCTCCCGCACTGAATGCCTGGATCATCTCGAACAGGGACGCGTCGAAACTGGACGACGAGAAGCGCAGCAGTCGCGACGTGGTACCCACGCGCAGTTCCGGTCTGGCGTCCGAGGCGAACGTCGCCAAGCCGGCGTGGGTGACGAGAACTCCTTTCGGAGTACCGGTGGAACCGGAGGTGTAGATCATGTATGCGGCGTGGTCCTCGAGGAGGGTCGCGCGCCGATGCGCGTCGGTGATCGGCGCAGTCGATCTGCCCGCACATTCCTCACGAAAGTCTTCGTCATCGAGGTCGAGCCAGCTCACCTGCTGCGGAAGCTGCCGCGAGAGCGTGTGTTCGCTGATCCCGATCCTGACCGCGGAGTCGTCGAGCATGTGGTTGATGCGCTCGGGCGGATAACCGGGATCGACGGGGACGAACGTGGCACCGGACGCAGCGACAGCCCACAGCGCGACGATGGAGGCTGTCCCGCGCGGTAATGCGACGGCGACCACGGTGCCGGGACCGACTCCGCGCGCAATCAGGGATCGTGCGATCGCGTTGGCACGTTCGTCGAGTTCGCGGTAGGTCAGCTTCTCGGCACCGAACTCGACGGCGATGTTGTCGGCCGCAGCGTCGACGCCGCGGCGCAGCAGGTCCGGAAAGAGCACGGGAACGACTGCATCGGGCCCGCCGAGCGGGACGAGGGCCGATCGCTCGGAGTCGTCGAGCACATCGAGTTCGAGAATCGGTGTGTCGGAGTCGGCGGTGAGGAAGTGCTCGAACAACGTCAGGAAACGGCGGTGCAGGTCCGTGAACTGTTCGGCTCCGTAGATGTTGGGGTTGCCCTCGAACTCCAAGCGGGAGCGTCTTCCGTCCGACGCCGGGTAGATATTGATCGAGAGATCCTCCACGGGTCCGGTGGAGAGCACGTTGAATTCGCCGGTGAGCGGGCCGAACGGCACCTCGGTCTCGTACGCCATGATGTTGATCGCCGGGCCGAAGAAACCGCGGGTCTCACTCCCCGCACCGGCGTCACGGCGAATGTCCTCGGCTCGATAGCGCTGGTGCCGCAGCGCACCGGTCAGTTCCAACTGCACGTCGGTAACCAGTGCCGCCAGCGTGGACTGCGGCCCGATGCGTACCCGGACGGGTAGCACGTTGGAGACCATTCCACCGGAGCGGCGCAACAGGGCGGTCGTGCGGCCGGCGACGGGAAGACTCAGCACGACGTCGGTGGTGCCGGTCATGCGAGCCAGGAAGGTCGCCACGGCGGCAATGGCGAGCGGAGCGAAGGCCGAGTCGAGTCGGTGCGCGGCGCTGTCCAGTACCCGTTCGATCGGCTCCGGGAGGTACCCGCCCCGCACGTGTGCCTGTGCGGAGGGAGGAGCGAGAACCCCGGTGATGGACGGCGGCGGGGGCAGATCGGTCGTCTTGCTCCGCCAGTATTCGCGATCCTTGGCGAAGCGGGGCGACTGCCGGTACTGCGCCTCGGCGGCGTAGACCTCTCCGAGCGAGCCGGCCCTCGACGGTGCGGGCTCGCGGCCCTCGCTGACGTCGGTGTAGATCGATGCGACGCGTCGCATGAACTGAACCGAGCCGTAACCGTCGAGCACGATGTGATGGACGTGGGAGTACCAGAACGTGCGGTCGTCCGAGATGCGGAGCATCGCAGCCTTGATCAGGGGACCGTTCGTCAGGTCGACAGCAGTGCCGTAGGAGGCGCGCATCCACTCGCGCGCGGCATTCTCCGGATCGGATTCCTGGCGGAAATCCACGGTCTCCGAATTCTCGCTTTGCTCGACGTCGATGTACTGGTGGGGTTCGCCGTCCCTCTCGAGCAAACGCAGCGAACCCACGCCGAACTCGCGCGCCGTGCGGCGGCAGGCATAACGCATCAGTTCGAGATCGACGGCACCGCGAATATCGAGGTAATTGGCGATGGTGATCGGAACAGTACTCAACAAATGTTGAGCAAACCATAAACCACGTTGGGCGGCGGTGAGAGGAAGAGGCTCGGTGTCTTCCATGGACGTCCGATCCAGTTCTTCTTCCCGAATCGTCAGTGAATCAACGGATTCCAATGACTCGCCTCTTCGTGCACATAAGGGAGCAGGTACCGGCACGCCGTCGTGCGATGAAAGGAAATCGACGTTGCCCCGAAACGTCCTCCAGTTCGAATGCGTCCGAATGGAGTTCCAGCTACCGGCCTATCGACGTAGGTTTACACACCCGTTACCAATGGGTCAACTGCCTTTGGCGCATCGCCCGAGACCTTGTGAATTGACAACATCCCCGTCGGGCATTCGATGACAACTGACAATGCCGAAAGGCACTTACAGTCGACTTTCGCCGACTATAAGTGCCCCGGTCAATGCGAAACAGTGACGGCTAAGCCGACTTCCACACTGCGACGACGGACGGTCGCGGTTGGGTGTCGCCGCCGTCGGGCCAATGCGAGATCGGCGCGTCGGCGGTCGCGTCATCGCTCTCACCGGGGTGCTGCACGCACACCATGACACGCTCGTCGGTGACGATCGGTCCGCATGTCTCGCCGCCCGCCGGCACCGTCAGGAACTGCCGGGTCTCGCCGCGACGTTCGCCGTCGAGCACCACGGCGAACAGTCCGTCGTTGGAGTCGAGGGCATTCCCGTCGGTGGACACCCAGAGATTGCCCTTGGCGTCGAACGCGAGGTTGTCGGGGCACGAGATGGGGCTGACCTGACTCTTGTCGAAGCCGCCGAAGTAGGTGTCGGCCTCGTTGGGGTCACCGCACACCAACAGCAGATTCCAGGTGAACGACGTGCCCGCGTGATCGTCGTCGAGCTCGAGCACCTGACCGTTCTTGTTGGTGTTGCGAGGATTGGCCTCGTCGGCCGCAGCCTTGCCCTCGGTGCCGCGGTTGGAGTTGTTCGTCAGCGCGACGTAGACCTTGCCCGTCACCGGGTTGGGCTCGAAGTCTTCCGGACGGTCCATCTTGGTGGCACCCACCTTGTCGCCTGCCTGGCGGGTGAACACCGCGACCTCCTCGGCCGACATACCGTCGACGAGGGACCTGCCGCGGCCGTCCTCGCCGGTCTCGAGCAGCGGGATCCAGGTTCCGGTGCCACGGAACTCACCGTTCGACGGCAGGGTGCCGGATCCGTCGATCTCGTCGGGAGTATCGCCGGTGAGGGTGGCGACGTAGAGCGTTCCCGCGTCCAGCAATGTCAGGTTGTTGCGCATTGCGGCTGCGCCGGTGCCGGGCATCATCTTTCGGCTCGAGACGAACTTGTACATGTAGTCGAAGCGCTCGTCGTCGCCGCTGTAGGCCACCACAGTGCCGTCGTCGGTGACGTGGATCGTCGCAGCCTCGTGCTTGAAGCGGCCGAGTGCGGTGTGCTTGATGGGGGCCGACTGCGGATCCCACGGATTCACCTCGACGATGTACCCGAAGCGATTGACCTCGTTGGGCTCCTGGGCCAGATCGAAGCGCTTGTCGAAGGTCTCCCACTTGCGATCGCTGGCGGCACCCTCGACGCCGTAGCGCGAGAGCCGCTCGGCCACAACGGGATCGGTGACCGATTCGGCGTTGCCGAAGTACTGGTTGAAGTTCTCCTCGCCGGAGAGCACCGTTCCCCACGGCGTCAGGCCGCCCGAGCAGTTGTTGAACGTACCCAACACCTTGGTGCCGGTAGGGTCGACGCTCGTCTTGAGGAAGTTGCTGCCCGCAGCCGGGCCGGTGACGACGAACTCGGTGGTTCCGGTGATGCGGCGGTTGTACTGCCCCATGGCGGGGGTCAGCTTGCCGGTGCCCGATTCGCCCTGCACCTGCACCACCGAAAGCCCGTGTGCGGCAAGAGCGATATCGAACTGTTCCCGGGTGGGCTTCTCGGCGTCGTAGCCCTTGAACATGGCCGGCTCGGTGCTGTACTCGTGGTTGACCACCAGCAGGTGCGCGTTCGGGGTGCCCTCGATCGGCAGCAATCCGGCGAAGTCGTTGTTGAAGCCGAACTGCTTCTCCTGCGCGGCAGCAGTCTGGTTGTCGAAGTCGAATGCCGGTGCACCTGCCACGACGGCGTCGCCCCAGCGGATGACGATGCCCTGTTCGTAGCCCTCGGGTACCACAACGGCGTCCTCGGTGTTCGGTTCCACCGCAACGAAATCCACACCGTCCACCGGAGGAGTGTCGGCGCCCGAGGTGGTGGAGGCTCCGGTGGCCGCCGGCTCGTCGGTGGAACACGCCGCCAGGGCACTGCCCGCGCCCACGGCGAGCACTGCCATCGCTCCACCCTTGATGACGCCGCGCCGCGACATCGCGGTCTTGACGATGTCGCCGAAGTACTCGCCCTTCGACGTGTTCGGAATCTCGTGGAAGCACGCATCACCGCACTTGTACTTGCAGGTCAGTGATGAGCGCTTGGAGCTTCCGTCGTGAACGGCGAACAAGGGTAGTGGCTTCATGTCACAGCACGCTGTCACCCAAAAGCGAAAGTAAAGGAACGTTCAGGTGAAGTCGCGGATAACGAGGCTGCCCTAAGCTGCTACAGCACTTGCGACAGAAACGTTTTCAGTCGATCGGTGTGCGGATCGTCGAACAACTGCTCCGGCGTTCCGGTTTCGACGGCGCTGCCGTGATCCATGAACAGCACCTTGTTCGAGACCGACCGTGCGAAGCCCATCTCGTGAGTCACCACCACCATGGTCATTCCGCCCTCGGCGAGGTCGGCCATCAGTGCCAGCACTCCCTTGACCAACTCGGGATCCAGAGCGGAGGTGGCCTCGTCGAAGAACATCACCTCGGGCTTCATGGCCAGGGCGCGGGCAATGGCCACGCGCTGCTGCTGGCCACCCGAGAGATTGCCCGGACGCGAGTCGGCCTTGTTCGCCAGGCCGACCAGTTCGAGTTGATCCATCGCCGCCGCGCGCGCAGCGTCCTTGGACAGGCCGAGCAACTTCTGCGGGCCGAGCGCGATGTTGTCGGCAACGGTCTTGTGCGGGAACAGGTTGAACTGCTGGAACACCATCCCGATTCGCTGGCGCAGCTTGTCGGGATCGTCCTTCAGAACCGACTTGCCGTCGAGCAGGATGTCGCCCTGCTCCGGCTCGTGCAGTCGGTTGAGGGCGCGCAGCAACGTGGATTTGCCTGACCCGGACGGCCCGATCACCGTCGTCGTCGTGCCGGCCGGGACGTCGATACTCACCCCCCGCAGCACCTTGTTGGTGCCGAACGACAGGTGAATGTCCTTGCCTGCGAGCGAAACAGAAGTCATGTCAGCCTCTTTCCACGACGACGGCCTGCTCCACCGGGTCGAGCGTCTGCTCGGCCTTACCGGTGCGCAATCGCTTGTCGATGTAGTTCACGAGATGGGTGAGCGGCACGGTCAGCACCAGGTAGAACAGTCCGGCTGCGACGAGCGGCGACAGGTTTCCGGTCTGCGCGTTGAGATCTCGACCGACGGCGAACAGCTCACGTTGGGTGGCGAGCAGCCCGAGGAAGTAGATCAGCGACGAGTCCTTGATCAAGGAGATGAACTGGTTCATCAACGCCGGCAGCACGCGCCGAACACCCTGCGGGACGACGACGAGGTTCATCGAGCGACGACGACTGAAGCCCAGTGCCCGCGCTGCTTCCATCTGCCCGGCCTCGACGCTCTGGATACCGGATCGGAAGATTTCACCGATGTACGCCGCGGCGAGCAGCGAGAGTGCCGCAGCGCCGAGCCAATACGGATTGCCCCCGGTCAGACCCTGCACCACCGGTCCGATTCCGAGTCCGATGATCAGAATGATGACCACCGCGGGCAGTCCGCGGAAGATGTCGGTGTAGACGCGAGCGGGCCAGCGTAGCCAACGCGTGCGCGAGAGGCCCGCCAGGGCCAGCAGCATGCCCAGGACCGTACCGATGATGCCCGACGCCAACGCCAGAATCAGCGTGTTCGGCAGACCCACCTTGAACAGATCCGGGATGGCCGACTTGTAGAGAGACCAATCGAAGAACGTATCGCCCAGCTGCGCCAGCGTCGATTTGGGCTGAACAGCAACGGCTTCGGGAGCATCGGCGGCGTTCTGCGCTGCGATGGCCGCGAAGTCGGGTAGCTCCGGCTGCGGGGCGGCCTTGCTGCCGGGCTTGAAGCCGTCGGGCAATTCGCGCGGGACCCAGTCGGAGTAGAGGGTGGCCCACGTGCCGTCGGCGACCACCGCGTCGAGCCCGGAGTTGAGTGCGTCGATCAACGGTTGATTGTCGCGGGCGACAGCCCAGCCGACGAAGTTGTTCAGCGAGAACGTGTTCTGGGTGATCGCGGTGCCGTCCTCGGGCTTGACCAAGCCCTCCGCCTGCTGCGAGGGAGCCACCCATGCGTCGATCTGCCCGGTGCGCAGATTGGCGTACGCGGTGTTGTAGTCCGGGAACTTCACCGGGTCGAGACCGAGCGTGTTCACCACGTAGTCGTCCTGCACCGTGCCCTGCACCACGCCGATCCTGGTGCTCGGGTTCAGGTCCTCGAACTTGGTGATCGGACCACCCGCAGTGGCCACGAGGGAGAAGTAACCGAAGTCGTAGCCGTTGGTGAACCCGACGGTGTTGCGGCGCTCGTCCGTCGTCGTGATCGAGGACGATCCGACGTCGAAGCGGCGGCCGGCAACCTGCGCGAGCAGGCCCGAGAACTCGGTGCCCGAGAAGTTGATCTGCAGGCCGAGCTTCTCGGCAACGGCCTTCAGCAGTTCGTTGTCGTAACCGGTGTACTGGCCGGTGGAGTCCAAGCAGATGCTCGGCGGCGCGTCGGACAACGTACCGACAGTGAGTACGCCCGGCGTCGCCAATCCCAGAGCGTTCGTGTCCACTCTGTCGAGCGGCGTGACGTTCGCCGTCGTGTACTTGTCCTCCGTCGCGGCCGCAGCTGCGGCATCGAAGTTCGTCGGAGTGGACGACGCGCTGTCGACACCGGGAGGGGCACACAGGTCGGTGGGACCTGCGGCCGCCTGATCGTCGGAAGAGGACGTTCCACACGCGGCGAGCGTGAGAGCCATCAACAGTCCGAGGACGAGAACCACGAGCGCGCGTGAAGCGCGTACGGCAACCATGGACAAAACCCTAAGCGGACCAGGGCCCACTCACCCAAACGCGCCGCGCGCAAGGGTTTCGCTCAACGAACTGGTGTCTACCGGTGTGCGTCCCGCCACTCGATGGCCTGGCCCAGCTCGGCGAGGTCGTAATCGGGTCCGTTGACACCGACGGTGAACAGCGTTGCTCCGGCGTCGACGAAATCCTGGGCGGTGTCCGCGCCCGGCCACGCGACCGATCGAGTGATGCCCGAGACGTCCCGTCCGACGGTGGTGCCGTGCTCGGCGAGGATCTCCGACTTACGCTTCAACGCCTCGAGGTCGGCGAAGCTGTGCCAGATGTGCGCGTACTCAGCCACCATCTTCAGCGTCTTCTTCTCACCGCCGCCGCCGATGAGGATCGGGATGTCGCGGGTGGGGGCCGGATTTCCGACGTCGAGGCGGTGGCGAATTCGGGCCAGACTCTCCTTGAGCAGCGCCAATCGTGAACCGGCCGTGCCGAATTCGTAGCCGAAGTTGTCGTAGTCCTTCTCGTTCCAGCCGGCACCGATGCCGAGGATCAAGCGGCCGCCGCTGATGTGATCGACAGTGCGCGCCATGTCGGCCAGCAGGTCCGGGTTGCGGTAGCCACCGCCGGTGACGAGAGCGCCGATCTCGACGTTCGACGTCTGCTCGGCCCAGGCGCCCAGCATCGTCCAGCACTCGAAATGAGCACCGTCGAGATCGCCGTACAGCGGGTAGAAGTGATCCCAGTTGAAGACGATGTCGACGCCCGCATCCTCCGACCGCAGCACCGCGTCGCGGATGAGTCGGTAGTCGGGAGCATGCTGGGGCTGAAGCTGAACACCGATCCTGACGGTCATGTACGTCTCCTCGTCGTGTGGGCTGTCTCACCCATGATGCACCCGAATCTGCCTAGCCGATGCGGACGCCGCTCTCGGCCATCATCGCCCGCAACACGAACCCGGCCTCGGAACCGACGATCTCGCCGACGAGGGTGATGTAGCGATCCACGAATGCGCCGCCGTGTTGCGGCTCGTTCTCGTCGGCGAAGTGGTGCGCGAGCTCGTGCAGAACCACCAGTTCGCGCAACGCCCAGGCTTGGTTGCCTCGGTGCAAGGGAACGGCGATGGTGGCCGTGTCCGGCTCGTAGTGCGCGGCACCCGAGCCCGAGCGAGCTCGGACGGTGATGACACGACCGGCGTCGGGCCATGTGGCGGCGACCCAGTCCAGCGCCAGCACAGCATCGACATAGGTCTGCACGGATGTCAGCGAAGCGAATTTCCGCTCGATCGGCAACGTGATCTGCGAGCCCATCACCTGCACGACACGAATGTCGCGCTCCTCGGCGCGATCGAACATGGTGCGCACCAACTGCTCCGCGTCGTACACCGCGGATCGTTGCGCGTCCCTCGCCTTGGTCACCCGGTCAGCCTAAGTGGGACCGTCCGTGTATCCGTGGAGTGCGTACGGATTCAGTATCTGCCGGTGCCACAGGAAGTTGCGCTGCGCTCGGGTCAGCTTGGCCATGTCCGCGGCTTCATCGAAGTCCTTCTCGATGATCGTGACCTGGGCATCGACGATCTCACGTGCCTGCGCGGTGGTCAGTCCGTAGACCGGCGCAGCGGCGACCACCGCGGCGAACGAGCTCTCGCGTGTCCCATCTCGGTCGAACGCCATTGCCTGCGCGGAGGTCTGACCCGACCTGATCTGAGGACAGAGGTCATAGGCCGGTGTCAGCTCCAAGGCCCTGCCGTCCCAGAACGCGGCGTGATTGCGGGCGTGGTCGTCGTTGTTGCCGACGGCCACATTGAAGACGATTCGCTCGAACAGACGTCGACCGACGGAGGCATCGGTACCGGTGCGGCGAAGCACGTCGAGCAGATCCGGATACGTGGCGTAGCGGCCCTCCATCTCGTCGAGTCCGAGCATGGTCAGCGCCGAGACGATAATTCTGCGGCCACCACTCGGCGGCCGATCGAACCGCTCGATGACGAGCACATCTCGACCCAGGGACTCGGTGAGAAACGACGCGGTGGTGTCGATTCCTGTTCGCCGTGCCAGTTCCAGAGCCAGCGCCTCGGCGTTCACCACCGGGTACGGATCCGATGCCGAGGAGAACTTGGCGATGTGGCTTCTGGTTCCGACGTCGATGAGTGCCTTGGGCCGGGCACCTCCGATCGATGTTCCCCGAAGTAACGCGGCACCCAGATCATCGGACAGTTCGAGACCTTGATCCAGCATGTCGGCCGCGGCATGCAGCTCGTCGAGTGTCGCTGTGGCACCGCGTGGTTCGTAGACCTCTGGACCGGCTTGAAAATCGAGCCCGCCGATACGGTTGGATCCGGACTCCAAGAAGTAGGTGATCTGGTCGAGGTCGGCCGTATCGGCGTCCCGTCCGGCGACACCGTTGAGTCGTTCGAGGATTACCCGCTGGCCCCACGAATCGGGGCCGGCGTCGCGCAACGCCGACGCGATCGACATGGTGGAGGGCGGAGCCTGCCAGCCGGCCTGCAGCGGAAGTTCCGGCTCGTAGAGGCTGATGGCGTCGTACCGATCGAGGTAGCTGCGGCCGTAACCGAAGATGTATCGACCGCCGTCGCTGAAGCGCAGTCGTCCGGCCGGTACCGGTTCGGTGTGGCCGGGAAGCCATGCCCATACGAACGCGTCCCGTCGGCCGGACGGGATCTCAGAAGTCGAGAGCGGCATCGGCGTCGGGTCCCGTCGCTCGTGGCTGATATTCACGGGTCGGGATCAGGGCCACCCGCTCTTCGCCGCGTCGCCTGAGCCGCGCCAATTCGATGTCGTCGGCACCGAACAGCTGCACACCGAGGACCGACGCCGCACTGAATACCGTGCCGATAGCAACCCCAGGCGCGCCGCGTTCGATAGCCGTGACGGTACGCGGGTCGACACCGACTCGCCTACCGAGGTCGGCGGCCGTCCACTTCTTGGTGTGCCGGGCCACCCGCATCTGCGTACCGAGCACCGCGAGAGCGTCCGCCGCCGCCCGGGTAGGAGCAACAGTCCGTTTAGCCATTTGTGCCTACCTTAAAATGTCATTAATTGGAGACTACTAGCATTTTATAGCTTTCGGTGGTTTCTGGCTGTTAAGGGAACGCTGCGGTTGCCGGTCGGCGGGAGCGCATCGGTTTGTCTTGGTCCGAGATTCGGCATAATCTTTTATCGACAACGGTTGTCGAAGTCATTGCCAGTTTACGAAAGATCAGGAGATCCAGTGCTCGTCGTCGATGACCTCTGCATCGATGCCGGTCGCATCCGCATCGTCGATCACATCTCCTTCGAAATCCCCGCGGGTCGACGCGTGGGCCTGCTCGGCGCCTCGGGCTCGGGCAAGTCGTCCATCGCGTCGGCTCTGGTCGGCTATCTGCCGCCGGGCCTCACGTGCTCCGGTCGCATCGTGGTCGACGGCCACGACGTCGCAGGCGTCCCGACGCCGCAGCGTCCGCGCACCGCTCGTCCAGCCATGGTCTTCCAGGACTCCGCGACCGCGCTGAATCCGATGGTCACCGTCGGGAGGCAACTGCGTTCGTCCGACGCCTCCGCACTGCTCGAGCGTGTGGGTCTGCGCGACTCCGAACGCATCCTCGCCTCGCACCCGCTCGAACTGTCGGGCGGGCAGCGTCAACGTGTCTGTATCGCAGTGGCATTGGCACGGGAGAGTTCGCTGGTGATTGCCGACGAACCGACGACGGCTCTCGATGTGGTGAGCCAGGCGCGGGTGGTCGACGCGCTTCGCGAGGCGGCGTCGCTGCTGTTCATCACCCACGACATTGCCGTGGCTGCGGAGCTCTGCGACCACCTCGTGATCCTCGATTCCGGCACCATCATCGAATCCGGCTCCACGACAGCGATACTCGACAATCCTTCCTCGGATCGGACAAGACAGATGCTCGACGTGGCCAGGGCTGCGGATCCGTTCCGTCAGTTGGTAGCCCCATGACCGCAGGGTTGGTGGCAACCGGACTCGCCCGGCAGTACGACCGACACGGCTCGTCGCGGACCGCGCTCGACGCGGTGACGTTCGCGCTACCACCGTCTGGGCGCATCGCCGTGGTGGGCGAATCCGGTTCGGGGAAAACCACTTTGCTGCGTTTGCTGTTGGCGCTGGATTCGGCCGAGATGGGCACCGTCGAACTGGACGGACGCACGGTACGTCCCGGGTCCGCGCGATCGCTGCGGTGGTTTCGCAGACTCGTGCAGTACGTACCCCAGGATCCCGCGAGCAGCCTCGATCCGCGCCGCAGTGTCCTGGATCTGGTGGCGACGCCGCTGAGACTTCTCGGCGTCGACGGCGATCACCGAGCCAAGGCAGGTGCCGCACTCGCGGCCGTCGGGCTGGCCGAGCGCTATCTGCAGCGCCGACCCACGGAACTGTCCGGTGGTCAGAATCAACGCGTCGCCATCGCGCGTGCGGTCGCAAGCGAACCGCAATATCTACTGGCAGACGAACCCATCAGTGGACTCGACCCCGACTTGCGCGAGCAGGTTCTCTCCGTGCTGGCCGGCTTGTCGAGCGCATTGTTGATCGTCAGCCACGAACTGTCGGCCGTGGCGCGGCTGTGCACCGACGTATCGGTGATGCACGCCGGCCGCATCGTCGAAACAGGCCCTGTACGAGCCGTTCTGACGCAGCCCCAGCACCGACAGACCCGAGACCTGATCGACGCCGTCCCCCGGCTCACGTGAGAACACCAGGAGTTATATTGACCAGCAACATGTTTCGCATCGGTGCCCTCGCGGCAGTGAGTACGCTGACTCTCACCGGATGCTTTTCCGCCGGTACCGTCTCCTCCGGCGACGGCGAAAACCGCGTTCGGGTGGCGATGCTGCAGCCTCCCCGTTCGGGACTCTCCCAGTTCAGCGACGACGCCTTCAAACTCTCGCGCTGGTCCACGGCGGAAACGCTGATCGTCCTCGACGATCTCGGCGAGGCGGAGCCGGGTCTGGCCACCACCTGGAATCGTGTGGACGACCGCACGTGGAACTTCGACATCAGGCCCGACGTCTCGTTCCACAACGGTGCTCCGCTCGACGCCGCGGCCGTCGTGACTGCGCTCACCGCAGCCACCCAGTCGGCCCCCAAGCCCCGCATCCTCGACGGAGTCGAGATGACGGTGGCTGCCACCGATGGCGACAGCGTCACCGTGACCACTGCCGATGTGGATCCACTGGTACCGCAACGACTGTCGAGCCCGCAGCTGGCCATCCTGGCACCCGACGCGTACTCGACGGGCAGCAGCAACCCCATCGGAACCGGCACCGGGCCCTTCGTGCTGAAGGCCGTGAACGGCACCTCGACGGCCACCCTCGACCGCAACGAGAACTACTGGGGTGAGCCCGCGAAGATCTCCGGGATCGACGTCGACTTCGTGCCCGACGGAACGGCCCGCGCCGCGGCGCTGCGCAACGGCACAGCCGATGTGGTGGAGGCGATTCCGGTGTCGCAGGCCGCCAACGTCGACCAGGCGCTGGTGCACGAGGTGCCGATGCCGCGCACCAACACGCTGTACCTGAACACCGCGTCCGGGGTCTTCGCGGATCCGGCGATGCGCGCCGCGGCACGCGAGTCCATCGACCGCGACCGACTGGTCGACCAGGTGTACGAGGGCCGCGCCGACGCCGCGAACGGACTGCTCGGCCCGGCTCTGCCGTGGGCCGCCGATCGTCCGGCCCGCACGCAGACCCCGGCCGGCGACGCCGCAGGGAAGAAGATCACCCTCGCCACGTTCACGGACCGAGCCGAACTCCCCGAGGTCGCGGTGCTGCTGCAGCAGGAGCTCGAAGCCAAGGGCTTCGTCGTCGAACAGGTCGTGCGCGAATATCAGTTTATCGAAACCGATGCTCTCGCCGGCGCATTCGATGCGTTCATCCTCTCCCGCGCCACCGTGCTCGACTCAGGAGACCCGGCCGCGTACATGTACTCCGACTTCGCCTGCGAGGGATCGTTCAACATCTCGCAGTTCTGTGACCCGCAGGTCGACGCGGCATTGGCCGACGCCGCAGCCACCGAGCCCGGCGACAACCGCCGCACCGCCATCCTCGAGGCCGAGAAGCTGATCCTCGAAAAGGACGCCGCGGTGCCGCTGCTGCACGAACGCGTCATTCAGGGAGAATCCGAGAACGTGACCGGCGTGGCCCGCGATCCGCGCGAGCGCACCCTGATCACCAACCAGACCGCGTTCGAGTAGGCAGTGAGAACGACTGTCTCACGGCTGCTCTCGGTGGCGGCCGTCGTACTTCTCGTCGGCATGCTGCCCTGGCTGTCCGACCGAGATCCCGCGCTGAGCATTCTGCGAGCACGATCGGCCGAGCAAGAAGCGACCCCCGAGGCACTCGCCGCCATCCGCGCCGATCTCGGCCTCGACGCCGGCCCGCTACGAACGTTCTGGAACTGGCTCACCGGCCTCGCGTCGGGTAACCCCGGGACATCCTGGAACACAGGTAGACCCGTACTACCCGGTGCACTCGAGGCGCTGTCCGTCTCGCTGACTCTGATGGCGTTCGCGATGGTCGTCGCAGCGGTCACGGCTGCCCTCGTCGTCGGGCCCAGCATGCGGGCGGGACTGCGCGGTACCCCGAAACGCACCGGCGGCAGCATTGCGGCCGCCCTGACGTCTCTGCCGGAGTTCCTGCTGGCATCGGTACTGGTGGTCGTCGGCGCAGTGTGGTTGTCGTTTCCGGCCTACGGATGGAACGGACCGGAGTACGCGGTGTTACCCGCACTGGCACTGGGCCTTCCAGCGGGTGGCTTGCTCGGTCGCCTCCTCGCCGACGCCGTGGCGGTCACCTTCACCGAGGGATGGGTGATCACGTGGACGGTGGCCGGGTTCTCTCGGCGGCAGATTGCCGTCGCGGTGCTGCGCCGCGCAGTCCCCGGTCTCGCCTCACAGGTCGGTCTGGTCATGGTTGCGATGACGGGCGGCGCGGTGGCCGTCGAAAAGGTTTTCGCCATACCAGGATTGGGTCGCTCGACCCTCGGAGATGCTCAGTCTCAGGACCTGCCCGCCTTACAGATCGACATCCTGCTGCTGCTGGCCGTCAGTGCCGCGCTCGGTATCGCGGCGGAACTGTTACGCCGTCTACTGCTCGGCAGCGCACTGCACGAGAAGGCCATTCCGATCCCGGCCGGGGTGTTCCACCCGTCCCCGCGCCGATGGGTCGTGCCGTTCGCAGGCGCATCGTTGCTCGCGGTCATGGTTCTGGTGGGGTTGCCACGAGACGGTCAGGTCACCACTCGTGAGAAGTTCGCTCGACCGTCGGCGACGTTCCCGTTCGGAACCGACGCGTCCGGCCGCGACCTGCTCGCCCGAGTGGCGGACGGTGCCGTGCGATCGATCGGACTGTCGCTGGCGGTCACGCTGGCAGCGTTGTGCGTCGGGGTGCTGCTGGGCTTGATCCCCCGGGCGACCCGAGGCCTCGTGGAAGTCACCAATGCCGCCCCTCCCGTCGTCACCGGCATCCTCATCGCCGCTATCTGGGGTCCCAGCGCCGGCGGTGCCGCGGTGGCGGTGCTGATCGTGACGTGGGCTCCTCTCGCCGCCCACACCGCCGCACTCGTCGACGAGGCGCGAGCGCAGCCCTACGTCTCCATCCTGCCCACACTCGGTGCCGGTCGAGGCCGAATCCTGTTCGGCAGCATCGTTCCCGGCGTGCTGCCGGCCGTCCTTCGACACGCCATGATTCGACTGCCCGGTGTCGCGCTGGCCCTGGCCGCCCTCGGATTTCTGGGTCTCGGTCCGCAACCTCCGACCGCGGACTGGGGGTTGATCCTGTCCGACGGGGTAGCGGCCGTCGAGCGAGCACCACGGGTTGCGGCAGCTCCACTGGCGTCTCTCATCGCCTTGGCCGTCATCGCCGTATCCGTCGCCAGTGCCACCTCGGGTCGGGTGAGGTCGACCGGTAGCGTCGTCGAGAAAGTCGATGCAGGAGGGCGCGTTACATGAGTTCGAGGACCGACGAGTCGCCGACGCGATGGCGGTGGTCGTTTCTCGTCGATCTACGGCGGGCCACCCCCACCGTCCGACTGCTCGTACTGACGCAGATGACATTCAACATCGGATTTTTCATGGTGTTGCCGTATCTGTCGGTGCATCTGACCTCCGATCTGGGACTCGGTGCGGCACTGGTCGGTGTCGTGCTCGGAATCAGGACGTTCTCGCAGCAAGGGCTGTTCTTCGTCGGTGGCACCCTCGCCGACCGGTGGGGCATCAAGCCGGTGGTCCTCGTCGGCTGTGTATTGCGTGTGTTCGGATTCCTCGGTCTGGCGCTGTTCAATTCCCTCTCCGGTGTCTTGGCCGCCACGGTGATGGTGGGGTTCGCTGCGGCATTGTTCTCTCCCGCAGTCGAATCCGCGGTCGCCATCGAGGCGGGCAAGAGTGAGCGCAGTGGCTCTGTCACTCGAGTGGAGACGTTCGCGCTGATGTCGGTGTGTAGTCAGATCGGCTCGTTCACCGGCCCGCTCATCGGATCTCTGTTGCTGTTGGCCGACTTTCGGGTCGCATGCCTCGTCGCCGCAGCAATCTTCGTCCTCGTCGTTGTCGCACACATCCGATGGTTGCCACGTGAGCCCGGCGAGCATCGCGACGATCCGTGGCTCTCGGGCTGGACCGATGTGGTGCGCAACAGAACTTTTGTGCTCTTCGCAGTGGCGATGAGCGCGCAACTGGTGGCGTACAACCAGCTGTACCTGCTGCTGCCCCTCGAGGTGGAGCGGGCGTGGGGATCGCAGACGGTGCTGGGCTGGTTCTTCGCGATCTCGGCTGTGCTCGTGGTGTCGGCGCAGCTGCCGATAACCCGACGTGTCGCGGGTACGGCACCGCGCCTCACGCTGCCGCTCGGATTCGCCGTCATGGCACTGTCTTTCGTGCTCGTCGCCGTTGCCGCGCCCCTCGAACTGCAGGGATGGGTCGGTCTGGTTCCGGCAGCGCTGTTCGTGCTGCTTCTCGCTCTCGGACAGATGATTGCCATGCCCCAGGCCCGAGACCTGGTGCCGCGCATGGCCGCCGAACGTCGACTGGGCTCCTACTACGGCTTCATGGCCTCACTCGGTGGCATAGGAGTATTGATCGGATCGATCGCACTCGGGGCGGTGATCGACGCCTCCCCCGACACCGGCTGGGGTGCCGCCATCCCGTGGCTGGTCGCTGCGCTGTTCCCCATTGCCAGTGTCGTCGGCCTTCGCGTGGTGCTCATTCGCCTGGATTGATCGCAATCCCGGGTCCTTGCCTTCCCCCGTCCGCGATTCCCCCGCAAACGCGCGCGCGTTCGCCATACGCGAGCAGATTCGCGTCGGATTCGGGGCTATTTCGCGCGCACCTGGCAAACGCGCTCGCGTTTGCGGCGGCCCCGACTACACCCGAGCGTCGACTCTCCCCCACGGGGAGGGGCGAGAATGTGGGCATGAACGGATTGCTCACGATCGGCGAGTTCTCTCGAATCACGCATCTGTCGGTCAAGACGCTGCGGCGCTATCACGAGTCGGGGCTGCTCGAACCTGCCACCGTGGATGCTTTCTCGGGCTACCGGTACTACGACACGCATCAGGTGTCGACGGCGCAGATCATCAGCCGGTTTCGCAGTATGCAGATGCCCGAGCGTGACGTGCGGGCGATCATGAGCACACCGGACCCTGATGCTCGAGCGCGATTGATCACCGAACATCTCACCCGGCTCGAGCGCCGATTGGACGACACCCGATCAGCCGTCACGGCGCTGCGTAGACTGTTGGCCCCGACTCCCCCTGCCATCGATGTTCGACGCGTGTTCTCCGAAATAATCTCTGTAGCAGCCATTTCCGAGGTCGTGGATGCGTCCGATGTGTTGGGCTGGTACTCCGACGCGATGGCCGAGATCGACGCAGCCGTTTCCGACACGACGGGACCACCGGGCGGGCTCTACGACAACGAGTTGTTCACCGAAGGCCGCGGCCAGATGACGGTGTACGTGCCGACGGACCTGGCACCGTCGTCGGGCAGAGTCCGGCCGCTGGATGTGCCGGCCGTCGAACTCGCGGTGACGGTCCACCACGGACCTCACGACGACATCGACGTCACGTACGGCGCGCTCGGGGTGCACGTGGAGACCAACGGCCTCGCAATCGCAGGACCGGTGCGGGAGGTCTACGTCGTCGGCCCGCGTGATACCGAGGATGCGAGGCTGTGGCGCACGGACATCGGCTGGCCGGTGTTCACGGCGACGTCGTCCTCTCCCTGATCAGCGACCCAGCTGTCTGCTTGCGCCGTCTATTTCGGCATGCCCACCGATTTTCGCGTTTCGGCCCGCTCGATCTCCGGCCTTGCGGGCACCTTCGGAGTAGCTAGCATTCGCGCTCTGGCCCCGCCAGTGTCCTCGCGCAGTCGAGGTCTGCCGGTAATAGTCACGCAGCTCGATCTCTTTGTTGCGCAACACCAATGCGGTACCGGCACCCTGCTGTTCCTGCGCGATCGCTTTCGCCTCGGTGTCTTTCTTCACCTCGCCGAGCCGTTGACCGATTCGGGCTGCGAACGCGGTCTGGAAGTTCAACCGTGCCGTCACGGCAGCGACGGGCATTTCCTCGCGCCGGGTGTAGCGTCGGCGATTCTTGATCTCGGTGACGGTACGAATGGCCGTCTCGGATTTGTAGGCACCGGATTTGATGTACGCATCCGATGCTCGCACCATCTGGATCAGCAGCGAGGAGTACAGGGCCTCGGTGGTCTCGATGTCGGAGTCGAAGCCGTAGGCGAACACCTGCGTCGACGATCTGGACACGTCGCACTGGACATCGTTCGCGTGCGCGATGGCAACGAACAGTTGAACGTAGGTCTTGAGTCCACGCTTGCCCGGTTCACCGATGGGGATGACCTTCTGGGTCGGCGTCGCCTGCCGTTCGCGGGATGCGCTGTGCGAACGCGCAACAGCAAGATCCACCGATGCCGACGTGGCCAAACGTTGAGCAGCCTCCATGAAGGCCTCGGCCTCGTGGGGGTTGTCGGTGGACTCTGCCTGGCGTAGCAGTCCGCCGATTCGCGTCAGCATCTTGTCCGAACTCATGAGCGAAAGGCTACCGGGCACCTCCGACACGTCCGGGTTGACCGATTCAGGAACTCGATAATGACCACCAGTCGGTGAGTTGTGTGCCACAGTACCCATCGACATATGTGTCGGGGGAGCATCACTGCACGATTCTGCATGCCGATCTCCGGGCGCATACCACCGCGTAGAAGTAAGTGGAGAGAACACATGGCGTCTTTGATCACGAAGGTGGCAGTGGTTGCGACAGCAGCCACGCTGCTGACGCTCACCGGATGTTCGAGCGACAGCGGTTCGAGCGGCGATTCGGGTGCTGCATCCGAAAATGCCGATGGCCGTGGACCTATCACCTATGTAGAGGGCCAGGACACCACCGAGACCGGTGTCGTCCAGCAGATCGTCTCGGCGTGGAACTCCAGCCATCCCGACGAGCAGGTCACCTTCAAGGAACAGTCCGCCGACGCCGATCAGGCCCACGACGACTTCGTTCAGCAGCTCCAGGCACAGCAGAGCGACTACGACGTCATGGCACTCGACGTCGTCTGGACCGCCGAGTTCGCGGCCAAGGGTTGGCTCGTCCCGCTCGAGGGCGAATTCGCTCTCGACAACGCAGGCGTTCTGCCCGCGACCGTCGCGAGTGCGACCTACAACGGCACGCAGTACGCGGCACCGAAGAACACCAATGGCGGACTGCTCTACTACCGCAGTGACCTGCTCCCCGAGCCGCCCACCACCTGGGCCGAGCTCACCGAGGATTGCCAGGTCGCCCGGGACAACAACATCGATTGCTACGCCGGGCAATTCGCCCCCTACGAGGGTCTGACGGCCAACGCGTCGGAGATCATCAACGCACACGGCGGATCGATCGTTGCCGAGGACGGCAAGACCCCCACGGTCAACAGCCCGGAGGCCAAGGCCGGACTGCAGACTCTGGTCACCGCGTTCGAGACCGGCGTCATCCCGGCCCAGGACACCACGTTCAAGGAGTCCGACAGCCAGCAGGCGTTCCAGGACGGAAAGACACTGTTCCTGCGCAACTGGCCGTACGTCTACGGCACCGCCGCAGAAGAAGGTTCGGCTGTGGTCGGCAAGTACGCGGTCGCGCCGCTTCCCGGAGTCACCGGAGTGGGCACCTCGACGCTCGGCGGCTACAACGCTGCGATCAGCGCGTACTCCGAGAACAAGGCCACTGCGGCCGACTTCCTGCGATTCATGCAGGGAGAGCAGGCACAGCGCATCATCGCCGAGGGCGCTTTGCCGCCCGTGCTCTCGTCGCTGTACGACGATCCCGCACTGATCGCCGCGATGCCGTACCTTCCCGCATTGAAGGAATCCATCGAGAACGCTGTTCCGCGTCCCGTCACCCCGTTCTACCCGGCCGTCTCGAAGGCCGTGCAGGACAACGTCTCTGCCGCCATCAAGGGTGAGAAGAGCGTCGACCAGGCGATCACGGACATGCAGGCCGGTATCGAAACCGCCGGCGCCAACTGATTTCGGGAGAACCAATGGCTGTACCTGCTGGTGTGACCAGTGGGGCCGCCGCAACCACCGCGGCCGGGGGTTCGTCCCCCGGCCGCGGTCGGCATGTGCGGTCCAAGAACAAGCGGTTCGGCCTGACGCAGGGTCGGGCCTGGCTGTTGATCGCACCGACGATGGTCATCCTCGCGATCGTCATCGTCTACCCGGTGATCCGAGCCCTGGTGATGTCCTTCTCGAAGGATCCCGGTCTCGATCCGGCTACCGGGATGTTCGTCACCGGCGGTTCTGCCGGCTTCGACAACTACACGCATTGGATTCTGCAGCAGTGCACCTCGGCGTCGGGCACGTTGGTGCCCTGCCCGCCGGGAACTCTCGGGTCCCAGTTCTGGGGCGCGGTCGGCAACACGGCGTTCTTCACGGTCGTGACGGTGTCCATCGAGGTCGTGATCGGCTTCGGAATGGCCGTCATCATGGGCAAGACCTTCGCCGGACGCGCACTGCTGCGCGCAGCGATTCTGATTCCCTGGGCAATCCCCACCGCCGTGACGGCCAAACTCTGGTACTTCATCTTTGCGTACGACGGTATCGCCAATCGCATTCTGGGAACGAACATTCTGTGGACCGGCGACGCGTGGCCCGCTCGTTTCGCGGTCATCATCGCCGACGTGTGGAAGACGACGCCGTTCATGGCGCTGCTGATTCTGGCCGGATTGCAGATGATTCCCGCCGACGTCTACGAGGCGGCTCGCGTCGATGGAGCATCGGCGTGGCAGCGGTTCACCAAGATCACACTGCCGTTGGTCAAGCCTGCGTTGATGGTGGCAATTCTGTTCCGCACCATGGACGCGCTGCGCATGTACGACTTGCCCGCCATCCTCACCGAGGGCAACCCCGCCACGCGAACCATCTCGATCCTGGTGGTCGAGCAGATCCGGCAGGGATTCAACAGCGCTGCGTCGTTGTCGACCATCTCGTTCATTTTCATATTCGTCGTGGCGTTCATCCTGGTGAAGTTTCTCGGTGCCAATGCCGTTGCTACTCAGGACAATCAGCGTAAGGGGCCCGGCCGATGAAGCAGGCTCGCATCTACCTCGGTGTCGTCGTCATTCTCGTCTGGGGACTGGCACCGTTCTATTGGATGGTCGTCACGGCATTCCGCGACCCTCGCTACACCTTCGATACGACGCCATGGCCGACCCATGTCACGTGGCAGAACTTCGAGAACGCACTGTCGACGGCGAACGGCAACAATTTCCTGCGTGCCGTGGGCAACAGTCTGATCGTCGGCGGCGCGACCACGCTGATCGCATTGGTCATCGGTATCTTCACGGCATACGCGCTCTCGCGCATCGACTTTCGCTTCAAGTACGTGGTGACGGGCATCATCCTGGGTGCGTCGATGTTCCCCGTCGTCGCATTGGTGACCCCGCTGTTCCAGTTCTTCACAAACATCGGGTGGATCGGCAGTTACCAGGCGATGGTGATCCCGAACATCTCGTTCGTGCTTCCGTTGACGATCTACACCTTGGCCGCGTTCTTCGCCGAATTACCCTGGGAACTCGAAGAAGCCGCGCGGATCGACGGTGCCGGACGTTTCCAGGCATTCCGCCTGGTGATGCTCCCACTTGCCGCACCTGCCCTGTTCACCACCGCGATCCTCGCGTTCATCGCAGCAGTGAACGAGTACTTGCTGGCCAGTCAGCTCTCGAGCGACAAGACCGAGCCGGTGACCGTAGCCATCGCGCGGTTCACCGGCAACGATCCACTCGTGGTGCCGTATGCCGCGATCATGGCCGCGGGCACCATCGTGGCTATTCCGCTGGTGATCATGGTGCTGCTGTTCCAGCGCCGCATCATCTCCGGACTGACGGCGGGCGGCGTCAAGTCGTGACGGCGCAGGACCACCTGCAGTTGTTGGCAGGCATTCTCGGGTTCTTCGCGCTGGTGGCACTCGGGTTCGCCGTAGCCGGGATCATCGGTGGTGATCCCGGCGTGCTGCCGTCCGTAGCGTTGCTCGGTCTGCTTGCCGCACTGTGGTTCGTGATCAAGAGAATTCGCTGATCCGCAGCGGACGGCCTCGTCAGGGATGCCTGTAGTTGGCCTCGTAGGTCTCGCGGTCGCGCTCTGCGCGGGGCATCGTGCGAGGAATCGATGCAGCATCGATTCCGTGTTGCCCGAGCCGGAACGCTCGATACACCAGATGCAGCCCGGAGGCGAAGTAGAGGACCGGGATGAAGATGAGCAGCATCATCAGGACTGCGATCCAGTTCGGTCCCGGAAACAGTAGGAACAACAGGAGCGCAGGGATCAGCGGCAGCAGGAACCGAGCCAGGTACCGAGCGGTGGATCTGGGTCCGGTCAGTTCCTGCAGGACCCAGTCCTGCAGGTCCGGCGGGAGGACGCCTCCGAGGTCGTAGCGCAGACGCTGACGAAAGGTGGGTGTCTTCATGTCCTGACGGTAGGTCCGCACCTGCCGTGGGCGCTGGGGCACGAGGTCCCGATCGGCGCGCCGAACGACTCTTGTTTCGAATGTCGATCAGGGTGAACCGAAGGCACTCTTGGCCAGCGACAGCAGTTTCGCGGACGCGGCGCTCGGGTTCGGAGTCCAGACGAGCGCCAGAAGTGCCGACGTGGTCGAGTCCGTCAGTTCCACAGCGGTCAGGCGATCTCGGTAGGTCTCGATCATCGATGCGCTGAGGATTGCGACGCCGAGACCGCGAGCAGCGAGATCGGCGACTGCGTCGGGAGCGCTGGCCTGCAACATGATCGACGGTGACAGTCCTACACCGGCGCAGTCCCTGTCGAATACGGCCCGGATTCCGGTTCCGTGTGGAAGGGCGATGATCGGGTGCGCGCACACCTGCGCCAAGGTCGCGTTCTCGTGGGCCGCCAGCGGATGCTCAGGCGGAACGGCCGCGACGATCCGTTCGTCGATCACCACCGTCGATTCGAGCCCGTCGGGGCTCCGCGCGGCGATACCCACGAGCGCGAGATCGAGATCTCCGGCGCGAACGGAAGCTACCAGGCGGTCCGAATTATCCTCGCGCAGAGCAAGTTCGACGCCGGGGTGAGCCGCGTGGAAGCGTGCCAACGCGTCGAACAGGGGTGGAACGGTGCAGGCGGTGACCATACCTATGCTCAGTGAGCCGCGCAGTAGGCCTGCCACATCGTCGACGGACTGTTTGACGGATCCTGCTGCGGCCAGTGTGGCGCGAGCCTGCGTCAAAGCTGCCTGGCCGGCCGTCGTCAATGTGGCTGTGCCACCGGATCTGTCGATCAGCTCGGCACCGAGTTCTTTTTCGAGTGCTCGTATCTGAGCGCTGACACCGGATTGGCTGATGTGCACTCGGGCGGCGGCGCGGGTGAAGTTCGCTTCCTCTGCGACAGCTACGAAGTATTCGAGTTGTCTCAGTTCCATTGCTGAACTCCAAGATCAGGACCTTCGCCGGCGTCGAGCCTCGCAACAGAGCGCTTCGGTGCGGTGATGCGATAACTGCAGTCGATCAGTTCGGCGGCCTCGGCCCAGACATCGCTGTCGGGATCGGACAGGTCGAATCCGACCCAGCCTGCGGGTCCGAGGTATGCGGGATGGAAGTAGCGCGGTTCGAGTTCGCAGGCTCGCTGCTCTTCGGCGCTCTCGCATTTGACCAGGATCGACAGGTCGAACTGGTCGCCGCCCTTCACACCACCGCCGAAGTAAACGAATACCGAGGTTGTGCGAAAGGTCGGTCTGCCATGCGAGATCTTCTCGGTCACGTCGGGGTACGCGAATGCCAGAGCGCGGACGCGTTCGAGGACAGGATGCTTCGAGGTGGGATCGATGGCCACGCGAGAACGATAGCGCGTGTTGTCTAGCTGCGGCTATGAGTAAAAGTTCTCACGATGATCAGAACCAACTGTTGGACTTCTGACTCGGTCGGTTCGAGACTCGAGGTCATGACGCAGACACCCGCAGAAATCGCAGCGACCTATTTCGAGGCCTGGAAGGCGAAGGACTTCGACACCCTGGTGTCGATCCTGGATGACGACGCGACTTTCCGGGGGCCACTCGGCACAGCGGCCAGCGGTGCCGAATGTGTGGCTGGCTTGAAGGGAATGTCGCAGATCGTGACCGACATCGACATCGCGCACGTCTTCGTGGACGGTCCGAACGTACTGACGTGGTTCGACTTGCACACCTCGATCGCACCACCGGCCGCCACCGCCAACTGGCAGCGAATCGAGAACGGGAAGATCACGGAAATCACGGTGACCTTCGATCCGCGCGACATCATCGCCGCGGGATAAGCGAACGCCCGCCGGCACTCGATGTGACATTTGGTGGCCCTTTCGGGGGTCAATGTCACATCTAGTGGACCGGCGGGCGGTGTTCGCGATGGTGCCGCAGAGATTTACGCGTCGATGATGAACGCTTCGAGCTGCTCACGAGCGACGTCGTCGGCCAGCTGCTTCGGCGGGCTCTTCATCAGGTATGCGGACGCCGGGATGACGGGTCCACCGATGCCGCGGTCCTTGGCGATCTTGGCGGCGCGGACTGCGTCGATGATGACGCCGGCGGAGTTGGGCGAGTCCCAGACCTCGAGCTTGTACTCGAGGTTGAGGGGAACGTCACCGAAGGCACGGCCTTCGAGGCGGACGTAGGCCCACTTGCGGTCGTCGAGCCAGCCGACGTGGTCCGACGGTCCGATGTGGACGTCCTTGGCGTTGAACTCCTTCTGGAGGTTCGACGTCACGGCCTGGGTCTTGGAGATCTTCTTCGACTCGAGGCGGGTGCGCTCGAGCATGTTGAGGAAGTCCATGTTGCCACCGACGTTGAGCTGCATGGTGCGGTCGAGCTGGACGCCGCGGTCCTCGAACAGCTTCGCCATGACGCGGTGGGTGATGGTGGCACCGACCTGGCTCTTGATGTCGTCGCCGACGATGGGGACGCCTGCGTCCTCGAACTTCTTGGCCCAGACGGGGTCGGAGGCGATGAAGACGGGCAGTGCGTTGACGAAGGCGACGCCTGCGTCGATGGATGCCTGTGCGTAGAACTTGTCGGCTTCTTCGGATCCGACGGGCAGGTAGGACACGAGCACGTCCACCTTGGCGTCACGAAGAGCCTGGGCGACGTCGACTGCTTCGCCGTCGGCCTCGGTGATGGTCTCGCGGTAGTACTTGCCGAGGCCGTCGAGGGTCGGTCCGCGCAGGACGTGGACGTCCTTCGGGGGCACGTCGGCGATCTTGATGGTGTTGTTCTCGCTGGAGAAGATCGCGTCGGAGAGGTCGAAGCCGACCTTCTTGGCGTCCACGTCGAACGCGGCCACGAACTCGACGTCGCGGACGTGGTACTTGCCGAACATGACGTGCATGAGGCCGGGGACAGTGGCGTTCTCGTCTGCGTCCTTGTAGTACTCGACACCCTGGACCAGGGATGAGGCGCAGTTGCCCACACCCACAATGGCCACGCGGATTGCGTTGTTGTTCTCACCCATGGTCGGGTTCTCCTTCTGTCTTGACTGTCCGGTTCGGTGCTGTGTGGGACGGTGCTGGGTTGGGGCCGGCCTGCTCGGCTGCGATGACTTCGTTGAGCCAGCGCACCTCGCGTTCACTCGATTCGAGACCGAGTTGATGGAGCTGCCGGGTGTAGCGGTCGAGTGTTCCGTTCGCCTTGGCCACAGCGTCGCGGAGTCCTTCGCGGCGCTCCTCGACCTGGCGTCGTCTGCCTTCGAGGATGCGGACTCGAGCTTCTGCTGGGGTTCGACTGAAGAAGGCAAGATGTACGCCGAATCCGTCGTCGGTGTAGTTCTGCGGTCCGGTGTCGGCCACCAGTTCGGCAAATCGTTCCTTGCCGAGTGGGGTGAGCACGTACACCCGCTTTGCCCGTCTTTTCACGAGCAATTCGGGACCGGCGTCCTCGGCGATGAGGCCGTCGGTTTGTAGTCGACGGAGCGCCGGGTACAGCGATCCGTACGAAAACGCTCGAAAAGCTCCGAGTAGGCCGGTGAGCCGTTTGCGGAGCTCGTAGCCGTGCATGGGTGATTCGAGAAGCAAACCGAGAATTGCGAGCTCGAGCATGCAACTCCCCTTTCTCGAATACAACGACACAACACGGCGATGCGATTGACTGCACTATCGAATAATGTATCGCGCCGATACATTGAAAGACAAGGCGGTGCCGAGTATCGGGACGCGATCCCCGCGCAGACGGTGGACTCCACCGCCCGCGTGACGACATCGATAGAGGCCACACGAGTCGACGAACGTATCCTGCGACTCATGACCCCGGTCGACGCGCTCTCCGCCGCTGCCGCCCTGCATCTGGGCTTTCAGCTGGTGGTGACCGTCGTTGTCTACCCGGCGTTGGCGGAGGTGCCGGACGACGACTGGCCGCGTGCCCACGATGCCCACGCGCGGCGGATCACCCTCGTCGTCGGACCGGTCTATGGGTTACTTGCTGCTGCGTGTCTGTGGGTGTTGGTGTCCGGTTCAACCCACCCTTTTGTCCTCATCAGCGTTGCCGGCGCGGTAATTTCCGCGCTCGCCACTGCATTCGGGGCCGCTCCCGTTCATGGCAATCTAGGGCGGACGGGACGCACGTTGCACTTGATGGGTCGGCTGCGATCAGCTGACCGCATACGTCTCGGTGGTGCAGTGTTGTGTGCCGTCTTCGCTCTGTTGGCGTGATCGAACTCGGGCAAACATGAGTCGGATGAGCGGTTCACCGAACCGGTGCCACCATGAGCACCGCGTCCACTCGGTACTCGCCCCACTGTTGCGCAGCCGTCCCGATTCGGTGCCAGCCTCGCCTGTCGTAGAAGCCGAGGGCGGCGCTACTCGGATCGACCAGCAATACAGGTACCCGGCCCAGGTCCCGTGCCGCATTCACTGCATGAGTGAGCAACGTCGTTCCGCTGCCCGGTACGACGCCGTCGGTGACCAGGCGTGAGACGACAGCGAGTCGATCGGCCGCGACACCCGTTGCTCGCTGCCACTGCTCGCTCGCGTCGTCCGTACCGGGATCCTGTCCGGGTGTTGCCGTCGGATGCAGCGCGACATGTCCGACGACGGCGTCGTGATACTCCGCTACCCAGGCTTCGAGTTCGTCCGGTGCGGCAAGCCAGTCTGCTCGTACCACTGCTGCGCGCACGGGATAGCGATGCGTCGAGTGCGAACGTTGCAGGATGGGGAGGAGGGCGCTCAGGTCGTCGTCCCGTCGGGGTCGCACGCGGATTCCCGATGTGGCGAACATGTGAACGAGTGTAGGGACCGGACGAACCTGTTCGCCGCCGATCGAGACCCACACGCAGCGAACGCGTTACGGCCGAAAGGGGCCCCCTTCGCCGCCGAGGCGGGGGTTCGCACGTCCCCATCTCGGAGGGCGCACGTACTCTGGTCCTCGTGCGACTTCAGCGACAGGTGGTGGACTACGCCCTTCAGCGTCGGTCGCTGCTGGCCGAGGTCTACTCCGGTAGGACGGGTGTAGCAGCGGTCTGCGACGCGGATCCGTACCTGCTCCGCGCCGCCAAGTTCCACGGACGCGGGAGCGATGTGGTGTGCCCCATCTGCCGCAAAGAGCAGCTCACCTTGGTGTCCTGGGTTTTCGGTGAGAAGCTCGGTGCGCTGTCCGGGTCGGCGCGAACGGCCGACGAACTCGTCCGGCTCGCTGCGACCCAGGAGGAATTCTCGGTCCACGTGGTCGAGGTGTGCCGCTCCTGCAGTTGGAACCACCTCGTCCAGTCCTACGTCCTCGGGGCCGTCCCCGCGCCCAAGCAACCCCGTCGTCCGCGATCGGGTTCCCGCCAACCTAACCGTCGCACCGCGAGTGAGTGACACAATCGCTCGGCTGATGCCTTTTCGCGAGAAGTCGACGCGGCCGCCGAAATTACTGGAGATTTGTACGTGAGTTCCCCCTACGACAACAACCCGGGTAACAACGAACCTGGCCGTAGCGACTCCGGACGGCGTCCCGACGTGCCAGGGCCGCCGCGCGGCAGCAGGCATTCCGATCCGCCCGGACGTCGTCCCGTGCCTCCGCCCGGGCAGCGTCCGATGTCTGCGCCCGGTCAGCGTCCGATGCCGCCGCAGGGTCGGCCTCCGATGCCTCCGCCCGGGCAGCGACCCGGACCTCCTCCGGGGCAGCGTCCGATGCCGCCGCAGGGTCGGCCTCCGATGCCGCCACCCGGTCAGCGACCCGGACCTCCTCCGGGGCAGCGTCCGATGCCACCGCAGGGCAGGCCACCCATGCCACCTCCCGGGCAGCGCCCAGGAACTGCATCCGGTCAGCGTCCTATGCCTCCGCAGGGTCGGCCCCCCGGTGAACGCCGCTATGGGGAGCCGCCGGTCACGCCCGCTGCGCGCTCCGCAGTAGGGCCGGGATCCGTTGCGACCGGGATCACCCGATCGGGATCCGTCCCACCCCCGTACGAACCGAACGATCCATCAGCTAGCTCCTCGGGCAACGAACCGCCCGAGCCGCCCGAAAGAGGTTCCGCCGCGAAAACGAAGAAGAAATCCAAGTGGCGGGTTGTTCGGCGCACGATGTACGCGTTGATCGCCTTGGGCCTGATCGTGCCGATTCTGGCGTTCATGGTGGCGTACACGCTGGTGGACGTGCCTCGCCCCGGTGACCTCAGAACCAACCAGGTCGCCACGATTTTTGCGTCCGACGGTGCGAGCGTGATCGGCAAGGTGGTGCCCCCCGAGGGCAACCGGACCGACGTGACGATCGACCAGATCCCGGAGCATGTGCGTAATGCCGTGCTCTCGGCCGAGGACCGCGACTTCTACTCCAACCCCGGATTCTCGGTCACCGGATTCGGCCGGGCTCTGCGCGACAACGTGCTCGGACGCGACAGCGCAGGTGGCGGCTCCACGATCACCCAGCAGTACGTGAAGAACGCGCTGGTCGGTAACGATCGGACGCTGACTCGCAAGATGCGTGAGCTCGTCATCTCCTCCAAGATGGCGCGGCAGTGGTCCAAGGACGACATTCTCGCGGCCTATCTGAACACCATCTACTTCGGTCGTGGCGCGTACGGCATCGCAGCCGCGTCCACGGCGTATTTCGGTAAGTCCGTCGATCAACTGTCGGTCGAGGAAGGTGCTGTGCTGGCGGCAGTCATCCAGCAGCCCTCCAACCTCGATCCCGAGGTCAACCCGACGGGAGCGCAAGCTCGGTGGGATTACGTCCTCGACGGCATGGTCTCGCAGGGCCAGCTCGACTCCACCCAGCGAGCCGCGATGATGTTCCCGGCGGTGGTTCCGACCTCCCAGGTGGACACCGGTGACGCCGACGACGCTGGTCCCAACGGTCTGATCAAGGCCCAAGTACTGCGCGAGTTGTCTGCTGCTGGAGTCAGCGAGCAGGACCTCAACACCGAGGGTTTGCAGATCACGACGACGATCGATCCGAAGGCGCAGGCAGCTGCGATCGAGGCCGTGAACAGCAACCTCGAAGGCGAGCCGTCGGAACTGCGAACGGCGTCGGTATCGGTCGATCCGCGCAGTGGTGCGGTCCGGTCGTACTACGGCGGCGCGGACGGGCGCGGATTCGACTTCGCGCAGTCGGGCCTGCAGACGGGATCGTCGTTCAAGGTGTTCGGTCTGGCCGCCGCGCTGGATCAGGGCATCCCGCTCTCGAAGATGTACGACAGCTCTCCGCTGGACGTCAACGGCATCGAGATCAGCAACGTCGAGGGTGCCTCCTGTGGAACGTGCACCATCGCCGAGGCGCTGAAACGATCATTGAACACCAGCTTTTATCGCATGATGCTCGGGATGGACAACGGCCCGCAGGCCATCGCAGACATGGCGCACAAGCTCGGCATCCCGCAGGAGATCGACGGCGTCGGACCCACCCTGACCGAGCCCGACAACGCGGGTCCCAACTACGGAGTTGTGCTCGGCCAGTACCAGTCTCGCGTCCTCGACATGGCCTCCGCCTACGCGACATTGGCTGCGTCCGGCGTCTATCACACCCCGCACTTCGTGCAGAAGGTCGTCACCGCCGACGGCACCGTGCTTCTCGACCGCGCTCCCGAAGCCGGCCAGCAGGTCGTCTCGGCCGCGGTCGCGGACAACGTGACCTCGGCGATGCGACCGATCGCCGGGTACTCGAACGGTCACAACCTCGCCGGTGGTCGTCAGTCGGCAGCGAAGACCGGTACCGCTCAGCTGGGCGACACCGGGCAGAACAAGGACGCCTGGATGGTCGGCTACACGCCATCGTTGTCGACGGCCGTGTGGGTCGGCACCGAGCAGGGTCTGCCGCTCGAGAACAGCTACGGCGGACCGATCTACGGATCGGGCATACCGTCGGACATCTGGAAAGACACGATGGACGGCACGTTGGAGGGCACCTCGAACGAGACCTTCCCGACGCCCGAAGCCATTGCCGGTCAGGCCGGAGTGCCGCAGTACTCCGCGCCCGCACCGACGGCCACGGTCGCACCGACGACTGCTCCGCCGCAGGTGACCCTGCCGATTCCGACGGAGATCTCCCCGCCCGTCGTCATCACGCCACGGCAGGTTGAAATTCTGCCCGGAGTGACGATTCCGCTTCCCGGGTTGGCACCGGCTCAGCCGGCACCGGAACCGGCAGCGCCCGAACCGGCGACTCCCGGGCAGTAGCGACTCCACCGGTGACGACCGAACCCGACCGCAAGGGTCGAGCATTGGCGAGCCCGGGTCGCCTCGACTCGGCGAGCGAGAAAGACCGAGATCTACCCAGTCGGACCGATCCGATGGCCGGGGAATTGTCCTCGGTCATCGGCGGTCCGGTCGGACGTCACGCGGTGATCGGACGGCAACGGTGGTTCACCGCACTGCGGGTGATCCTGCTGTTGGCGGTGATCTTCCTGTGCTTCGGTTGGTTCGCGAAGGCGGCGTGCATTCAGCAGGCTCCGGTCGGTCCCAACGGTGAACTGGGACTGGATTGGAGTGGCAGCCGGCAGTACGTGGCCATGTGCTATTCGGACACCGTGCCGCTGTACGGTGCTGAGCGACTCGACCAAGGCGCGTTCCCGTACAAGAAGTCCTGGGAAGAAACCAAGGCCGACGGCTCGACCCAGGTTCGATACATGGAGTACCCGGTGCTCGCGGGGCTGTACCAGTACGGCTCGATGGTCGTCGGGAAGATGTGGAACTCGCTGAGTTTCCTTCCCCAGGCCCTGCCCGTCGTCGTGTATTTCAACGTGGTTGCCCTGGGTCTTGCCGTCGCCTGGCTCGTCACCGTGTGGGCCACGGCAATAGCTGCCGGACGCCGGATCTGGGACGCGGCCCTGGTCGCCGCGTCGCCGCTGGTGATCGTCCACGGCTTCACCAATTTCGATGCTCTGGCCGCGGCTTTCGCGCTCACCGGTCTGTTGGCATGGGCCAAGAAGAGGCCGGTTCTCGCCGGTGTGCTGATCGGACTCGGCGGTGCCACCAAGCTCTATCCCCTGCTGTTCCTCGGTCCGCTGCTGGTGCTGTGCTGGCGGACCGGCCGGATGCGGGAGTGGGGCCTGACCGCGAGCGCTGCCATCGGAGCCTGGCTGGCCGTGAATCTTCCTCTGGCGCTGCTGTATCCGTCGGGGTGGTACGAGTTCTTCCGGCTCAACTCCGAACGCGGAGCCGACCCCGATTCCCTGTACAACGTGGTCACCTCGTTCACCGGCTGGCCCGGCTTCGACGGTCCGCTCTACGCAGGTGCCAAGCCCCTGATCCTCAATGCCGTGACGCTGGTGTTGTTCGCCATCGTGTGTGCGGTCATCGCTTACATCGGCACGACGGCCCCGGTGCGGCCGCGGCTCGCGCAGTTGATATTCCTGGTGGTCGCCGGCTTCCTGCTCACCAACAAGGTATGGAGCCCGCAGTATTCGCTGTGGCTGGTTCCACTGGCCGTGCTTGCGTTACCGCATCGCCGAATACTGTTGGCGTGGATGACGATCGACGCGTTCGTCTGGTTCCCGCGGATGTACTACTACTTGGGCGTGGAGAACAAGGGCGTGCCCGAGCAATGGTTCACTGCAGCCGTCGTGGTGCGCGATATCGCGGTGATCGGGTTGTGCGCGTTGATCATTCGGCAGATCTACCGGCCGTCCGAAGACCTCATTCGAAACGGCAGCGCCGTCGACCCGCTCGGTGGCGTTCTCGACGGCGCTGCAGATCGGACGACTACTGCCCGCCCGGTCACATATAGCGGCCCAGCTGCTTGACGGCTTCACCGGCGTGCTTGGCCGCGATGCCGTCGCCGATGGCTTGTAGTTTCCATTCACTGCCCTGGCGATACACCTTCGCCATCACCAGGCCGGTGAACGGCATGCCGCCCTGCAGGGTGAAGCGGGCGAGTTCGGTGTTGGTGGTGTTGTCCACGAGGCGGCAGAAGGCGTTCGCCACCTGCTCGAACGTCTGCCCACGGTACGAGGTGACCGTGAAGATGATGCCGGTGACGTGCTGGGGCACCCGCGTCAGGTCGACGACGATGACCTCGTCGTCCCCCTCGCCCTCACCGGTGAGGTTGTCGCCCTGGTGCACGATCGAGCCGTCCTTGGCCTTGAGCTGGCCGTAGTAGACGACGTCGTTGACGTTGCGATCCGCAAGCATGAGCGCCGACGCGTCCAGGTCGATGTTCGCGGCGCGGCCTCCGCCGCCGAAGAGGCCACCCTTCTTGGGAGTGGTCACCGGGTCCCAGCCCAGTCCCATGCGAATGACCGTCAGGGCCACGCCGCCGTCCTTGCGGAGAGTGACCTTCTGGCCCTTGGTGAGACTGACGGGCTTGGACTTGGTGAGGCTGACTTCCGGAGCCTCGGTGCGAGCCGGTGCGGCAGGAGGTGTCGGCGGTGCAGCGGGAGGAGGTGGGGTGGCGGGAGCGGGAGGAGGTGTCGGCGCTGGAGGAGGTGTCGGCGCGGGAGCCGGGGCGTCGTCCACGGACACACCGTGATCGGTCACCAACGCGGCGAATCCACCGGCGTAACCCTGCCCGACGGCCCGAACCTTCCAGCTGCCCTGGCGACGGTAGATTTCGAGTGCGATCACGATGGATTCCGAGCTCAACCCGTCGATGGTGTACTCGTACAACACATTTCCGGCGGTGTCGCTGACCCGTGCGATGGGGGCGGTGGAACGACCGAAGTTGCTCGACGCGTCGTCGAGGGTGATGACCGCGCGAATCTGCTCGATGTCGGTGGGAACGGCGGCGAGCGACACTGCCAGCCGAGCCGGACCGCCCTGACCGGGCTCGAGGCGTACGCCAGGGCCGGTGGGCTGGTTGAAGAACACGAAGTCGGCGTCCGTCCGTACCTTCCCGGCGTCGGTGACGAGCAGGGCGGACAGGTCCGCGGGTACGGCCAGTGCGATCGAGACGACGACGTCACCGACGGTGAGGGGCCCGTTCTGACCCTTGGACAACGGTTGACCGGCCGGAGCAGACAATGTGATGGACTCTCTCTCGAAGTGCTGGTTACCGTCATCCAATGTACTTGTTCGATTTGTCCGACTGGTGTGGCTGAGCGGACGTCAGATCTGGCGCAAGGTGAACAGGTCGCCCGGGGTGCAGCCGAGGACGCGGCACACCGCGGTGAGCGTCGAGAATCGAATGGCCTTGGCGCGGTCGTTCTTGAGCACCGAGAGATTCACGACGCTGACCCCGGCGAGACGCGAGAGTTCGGCAAGCGTCATGCCGCGGGCGTCGAGAATCTCGCCCAGATGGCAGACGACCAGATGATCGACGAACTCCTCCGTCATCAGACCAGACCATCGGCGTCGCGAGCGAGCTTGGAGCCTTGCCGAAGGACTGCGTAGACGAATTGCAGTACAAGTGCCACGATCACAGCCAGCCAGAATGCGCCCGTACTGCGTGCAGTATCGGTGACCTCGGTCGTCTCGAGCGCGCCCTGGATCGCGTTGGTACTCATCACTCGAAGGCCTCCGGTGATCATCGGATACAACACCAAGCAGACCGCGACCACGACCAGGTCCATGCTGGCACTGGTGCTGAACGGGGTTTCCTTGATGACATTGTCGAAGAAGCGGTACGCGAAGAAGACTCCAACGAGAACGATGACCCCACCGGCCGCGATCTCGCCGTACCTCATGAAGTCGATCATCCCGATGAGCCTCTGGACATCGCTCTTGGCCACGCTGAGCTCGATGACGTTTCCTGACTGCAACTGGCCGCCGAACAGGTCGAGAGCCGGCACGCTTTCCCGCGGCGTGACGGTGGCGCTGACGTAGTCCGACGTGTGGTACCTCCACAGCCTCCACCCCGACCACACCACCGCTATTGCCGCATACAGCGCCATCGCCCATTTGTTGGCTCGTGCCGAACCCAGTCCGTATGCCATCCCGCACCTCCATATCGATAGTCGATAACAACGAATATCGATAACCTATCGCTTATCGATAGGGTGTCAAGGGGGTGGCCGGCATTACCGTCGCAGCGCGACCGCCATGTGGTGACCGATCTCCGACGCCACGCCGGCGGTATCGGCCGGCAGAATGTCGATGGAGTCTTCGGAGTAGACGATGTATCGACCGTCCCGCTCGAAGTCCATCCAGAAGAACGCGACCGCGTCGGTGTCGCGTCGGTTGTCGTAGGTTCTACCGCGCGCGACGATGACCTCTCCGACCGAGGACCGGGGGCGGTGGAAGAACGTCCGGAACTGCTCGTCCGCGGTGGCCCCTCGGGTCGCGGTGGACAGATGCCGTCCTCCCGATGCCGTTGTGGCACTGGGCCGTTCGAGTCGCATGGCCGGTCGCCGGCCCGCCGCATCGGCCGGCATGGAGCCGAGAACTCGGGCAGGTGCCTGCGCAGGGCTGGTCAACGAGATCGTGACGGCACCGCCGGAGGTGCTATCGGGTCCCGGCTGCTGGGTGAGCACGGCAGCAACGTCGTGGCGCACCGCGGCGTGGGCACGGATGGTTCCGTAGCGGGGATCGTTTGTGTCGCCGCGGCATTCGATGCGAACCATCGGATCGACGAGGGTGCGAACAGCTGCGCCGAGGTTGTCGTCCATCAGAGCATCGATCCGCGCCGATGCCTCGCGGCGCAGAAGTCGGTATCGGTCCGCGGTGTCGACGTCGACGGTGACCGCCAGGGGGTAGGGCAGCCGGTCTCGTCCGAATCGACTGCAGAGCATCATGAAATCGATGCCGCTCATCGTCCAGCTCGTCATCCTCAGCCGCCGAGTACCGGTGGTGCGACCAGGGGTAGATCACCGATCAGCTCACTGCCGTTGCTGACGTCCACCAGGTAGCCGGGAGTCGCATGGTCGGTGTTGTTGTCGCCGGCTCCCCTCGCGCCTCCCGCCCCCATGCCGCCCATCCCCGGTGTGCCGTGTGCCCCTGCCCGGCCCGACGCTGCTGCGCCGGCCGGTCCGCCACCCGCTCCACTACTGCCTGCCCCGCCGCCGATCGGTGAGCCGAGTACGGAGCCGCCATAACCGGAGCCGCCGCCGAATCCCGAGCCGGAACCGCCACCCGCGCCGCCGTAGCCAGAACCGCTGCCGTAACCGGTGTAACCCGAGCCGCCGTAGCCGCTGCCGGAACCAACGCTCCCCCCGGAACCTGCGCCGATGCCAGAACCTGCGCCGCCGGAAGGTCCGGGACCGGACGCCGATGCGGCACGCGTCTCACCGGTGCTGTCGGCAGGCGGCAGCCATCCCGCGTCCCCGGATCGGGGCTGTTCTGGTCCCGTCCCCGGTTGGCCGGTATCGGCAGGGTTCGTGCTGTCGGGCTGTGTCCGAGCTGCAGCCGGGCCAGCTGCAGCCGTAGATCCCGCACCGACACCAGAGGCGGATCCGCCGCCGTTCCCGCCTTGTCCCCAGCCGCCGGACGAAATGCCACCGCCACCCCCACCATCGGCGACGGGGTTGTGTGCCGCCGGCAGCACCGGAACCTGGGCGTCGGATTGCAGGACCCCCGGCACGTAGACCGCACGCATGACCTGGCGTGCCTGCTCTTCTTGCTCGTCGTGCAGCCGAGCTATTTCCTTGATGGAATCGGCGAACGGCAGTCCGCTCGGAAACGACGACTCGAGCATGCTTGCGCCGACGCCGATGTCGACGATCGGCGGCACGGCAGCCCTGGTCTGGATGAATCCTGCGTGTGCCTCCAGCAGTTTGTTGCTGATCATTGTCATGGCGGTGGACAGCGCGGTGGCCGAGGACGTGTAGTCGCCGATTCCGCCCCGCACGGCGGCGGAGGTGGGCCCTGACCAGCCGGAATTCATCGCGCTTTCGATCCCGGTCCGGAAGCCGTCGGATCCTTCGGTTGCTGCGGCGGCCAGGTCGTTCCAGTTCTGCGACGACGTCGATATCGACTCCGCCGCCAGAGTGTTGACCTTCTGCACGATCTCCGCGTGCTTCATCACCTCGAAAGGCTCGGTGACCACAACCTCGTTCGGTTCGTACTCGCCCTCGTACCCGTACGAACCGTTCTTCTTCGAGAACGTGTTCTCGATCAGCGAATTGACGGCCTCAGGACCGAAGCCGGCTCCAGGCCCATGATCGATGATGGCCTGCACCTGCTGTTGGAGTTCTGCATACGGATCCGCCATACCCACCCCTTGCCCTACGTCTGTCCCCCCGACGACCAGTTAGACGCGTCGCACGGCCGTTCGGTTCCGTAGCCACTCGAGAATTTCCTCGCTGGCCCGGACGCCGGAAGAATCGGTGACCGTCAACCCGGGGCGGGTGAAACCGAGCAGCTCCAGTTCGCCGTGTCGCGGACGGATAGCGGCGTCGGCAGCGATGAGCATCTCGGCGTCGAGTGCGCCGTCACCTGCGGCGAGGACTCGGGAATCGGCGTCGAGGGTGCCGTCCTGGATCAGCCTGGAACGAACCTCGGCCACCGCGGAGCTCTTGCACACCGCGTTGGGCATCGTGTAGATCTTGCGCCCCTGCTGCGAGACGTTCCAGTCCCGTGCGGCGCACCACTGCGACCATTCTGCGACGAAGTCCTCCGGTACGGCCGTCGTGTCCACGACGAGATAGCAGAACAGGCCGTCGGCCTCGCGGTACTTGAGTACCCACTCGTCGGACACCCGCGATCTCAACTCGGCCCCGATGCCCGCCAGATCCAGATCGAACCCGTTGCGCCAGTGCATGTCCGGTTCACCGTCGACGAGAATGTTGCCGCCATTGCTGGTGATGGCGTACCGCCACGGGGCTCCTGGGAGCGCGATCCTGCGGAACTGCTCGATGGTACGTGTTGTGGTCGGCACGACCACGACACTCTCGCTCATGTCGCGCAGCAGAGAGATCGAACGAGCAGACATGTACGACAAAGGGTTTCCCTCGTACACCTCCACGCACTCGAACGTGTCGTCCAGCGGGACCCCGAGCGCACCCTCGGAGAAGATCATCGTGCGGTCGAGATCCACCGCGACGAGAGCGCTCACGACGCCTCCCCGCTCGATACGTTCTTGATCAGTCCCATGCACGAATAGGCGAGGTCGGGAACCACGTCCACCGGGACTCCCCTGGCCGCGGCCAGCATCCTGATGTGTTCGTGCTCCGGCGCATCGGCGTCTCGCACCAGCACTCGCCACGGAACGCGGCGCAGCAACACTCTCGTCGTTTCTCCGACGCCGGGTTTGACGAAGTTGACGTGCGAGATGCCGTACTCCTCGCGGACCTTCTCCACCGATGCCCAGCCGGACCACGTGGGGGTTCGGTCGGAGCCCAGCACCGCTGCCACCGAGGCGTCGACCTCGTCCCGGACGTCGTCGAAACGTGCCGCGACGGTGTCGAGCAAATGGCGTGACACGTCGTCGGGTGCGAGGTCGGCGTAATACTTCGCGCCGTGGAAGTCGCCTGGTCCAATCAGGCTGTCGTTGAGCACGGTCCGTGAAACCAGACCCGACACAGTCGAATTCAAGCAGGCCGAGGCGATCAGGAAGTCGTCTCGGGTGCCGTAGGTGCGAGCGCAGTTGCCCGGATCGGCGAGCACGGCCAAATCGTCGTCGAACTCGACTCCCGGGAATTCCCGCAGCGCAGCGGTGAGTTCGCGGGCGATCGCACCCTTGCCCGTCCAACCGTCCACGAACACCACCGAGCATGAGTCGTGATGGTCGGCAAGGTACCGCAGGGCCACGCTGTCGATGCCTCGATCACGCACGATCGAGACGGCGTAGTGCGGAATTTCGATACCGTGAGCAGCAAATGCCCAGCGGCGCATCAGGATTCCGACGGGTGTGCCCGCGCGCGCGAGTGATGCGAGGACGATGTCGTGTCCGCGCTCGGCCAGGACGACCTCGGTGACGGTACCGACCGCGACGGCCAGCCGTGACGCACTCTCCTGCAACACCTTCTCGAACAGTTCACGGTAGGCGAGGTCCGGCTGGTATTCGACGGGAAGCGACTCGGCGTAGTGCGCCGTGCCGGCCTGAATCGCCTTCTCGCGCTCGTCGACTTCGGCTTCCAACGAGACCGACGAGAGGTCCTTGAGTAGCCAGGTGACTTCTTCTGCTGCGTACGAACCGAATTCGGGTCCACGAAGCGGTCGTGCCCGCCTGGAGACCTCGAGCGCGATCGGGTCGGCACCTGTGAGGACGACGAGCAGGACGTCGGCACCCGACGCGGCGAGAGTGTCGGCCGCGGACGCCAGGGCATCGGTGTCTGCGGGGGCGTCGGCAACCAGGATCAACGTCGCGTCGTCCGGTGCGGAGGCGTTGTAGAGGTAACGCAGAGCCGATTCGTCCTCGGGGGCGGTGAACTCGAAGCCGCGTCGCAGCGGGTAGCCGGGCACGTCCGCCACGTATGCAGGCGATCGGGTGGTGGTCTGGAACAGCGCGGGGTGTCCCAGTTTCTGTAGTGTGGCTGCCAGCCGGAGGGGCAGGTACATCAGCTCCTCGTGGCCGATCACCACCACCGACGTCGAGTCGGCCAGTGCAGCATCGACGGTCTCGGCAACGGCATCGATCGCGATGTCGAAACCGGCCGCGTCGGAGCGCAGGAAGCCGTGCCGCCCGCCGTCGGGTAGCGTCGCCGGCCACTGAGCGTCGATCCGTCGCACCGAACCGGGCAGAGCAGCAACGGGATTGAACTGCGGGTCGGGGAGGGCGAGTACCGTCTCCACCAATCCGGGGGCGAGATCCACCGATCCTTGTGCGAGGCTGACGTTGTCGATTCGGACGCCGAGCTCGGTGGCAACTGCCTCGGCAGCAGTGAGATGCTCGGCGGTGCGCATGTCGACCAGGGATGCGATGACGTAGTGCCTGCGGCCGGCCGAGGAATGAATCTGCCGCAACGCGTCCAGTGCCGTCGCTCCGGTCGAGATCTCGTCGTCCACCAGGATCAACGGCAGATCGCCGTCGAGAAGATCGGACGATGTCGGCATCAGCAGGTGATCGGTGGCGTGCGAATGCCCCTCCTCGAACTCGCCGTGCACGGTCATCCCGGGAACGGTGCGCCGAGTCGAATGCAGGTAGCAGTGTGCACCCAGGGCAGTGGCGACGGTGTGTCCCAATCCCGTTGCAGTCTCGGCAAATCCGAGCACATCGACGTCCGATCCGTCCACTGCAGCGGCGACGAGGGCAGCCAGTTCCTCTCCGGCCGAGACGACGACGTCGGGATCGACGGGGATGTGCTTGCCGAGCACGGTCGAGACCAGCAAGTGGGCACGCCGGGGGTTGCGCCGCAGGCCGGGTCGAACCAACTGCGTGGCAGCCCAGGACGACGACGAGCCGGTATCGGTCAAGGTGATGCCGTCGGCTGGATTGTGGTTCATCGCTGCGCCAGCGCGGTCAGTAGGTCCACGAACGTAATTCCTTCGTTGGTGACTCCGAATGCCTTGGCGCGCAGTACCGTCTGGCTAGCCCAATTGCGGTGTGGGCCCAGCTCGTTCATCTTGTTCCGGTAGCCCGACGCCTGCACGCCACCCTGGTCGGAAGAGAGGATGTCGAGTGCATCGTGATACTCCTCGTGCGTCACCGCGGACAACGCGTGAACGGCGGGGACGTGCGAGGGATGAATGACGGTCTTGCCTTGGATTCCGTTGGCCCGGTCGAGAGCAACCTCGCGCAGGAGGGCGTCGAGGTCACTGCTCACCAGCTGCTGGCGGAAGCGGACGGCGTCCTGGTCGACGAAGGGCGTCTGCCGTAGCAACGGACGGAACATGCGTTCGTGGTCTGCGAAGTACTCCCACACCGGGCCGGTGATGACGTATCCGGACCCATCGTGGCGGCCCAGATGGTTGACGATCGCACTGATGACGTCGGCGACGACGCGGACGTCGTAGATCGTCAGGTCGCGGTCGCGTCGGATGCCGAAGGTGCCGCACATGTCGGTGGCTCCGATGCGCACCGCCAGCACCGTGTCGCGGTAGGTCCCGAGCAGCTCGCGGATGGCAACGAGTTCCACGTCCCGAGTCTCGCGGTGTACTACCTCCGGCGATTCGAGGACGGGCATCGCGAACAGGCGGGTGCCATGTGACTGCGACGCCGCAACGATCTCGTCGAGGAACGCGGCTCCGCGCGCCGCAGTGAACTTCGGTACGACGAATCCGGCGAGCCCGCCCGCTCCCCGGTCGAGTCCGGCGCAGATGGTTCGGATGTGCTCGGGGGTTCGCGCCCGGACGAACACGAGTGAACTCGTACCCGAGAGTTCGTTCAGAGTTCGGATGGCGTTTGCCAACGCCTCTTCCAGATCATGATCTGCGACAGCGTCTTCGAGATCGATGACGATGGACCGCACGCCCTCGTCGGTGCGTTTGTTCACCGTCGCGGTGAGGTCTGGGCGTGTTGCCGGAATGTACAGCGTGGCTCCGAGAGCTGTTGCCACGACGTCGTTTCCGTCGCTCGTCTCGATGTCTTCCGGTTGCCGGAAGAACACTCGTGCACGGGTGTCTGCGTCGAGATGGCGAAAGTGTTGCACCGCTGTCCTTCGTGTGAATGTGATCAGTGCGAGCCGCGCATGCGCTCGATCACGCCTGCGATGAAGTCCGAAATGGTATCCAGATCCTGCAGATATGACCAGTAGTCGGGATGGGTACCCGTCAGCGCCGTGCTCGCCCTGTCGATCCGGGCGAGCTGAGCATCCAACACCGAGCCCCATTCGGCAACCAGGCCACGATTGACCGCGAGTTGTTGAGCGTCACGAAGTTTGAACCGCACTTTGTTCTCGGTCTCTTTCGGATTGGCCTTCACCGCGCGCAGTAGGCGAACTCGGTCGGTCACCGCGTCGACCAGATGTTCGGCATCGCTCAGGTGTTGGCGCGCCTGGGTCACCAGATCCAACGATTGTTCGGGGTTCCCGGCGTCGAGCGCCGAACGCGCTGCCCGCAGATCCTCGTCCGCCTGCTCGATGTGTCGCGCACTCGACCGTTCGTTACGAGAGAGATCCGCCGAGCTCTTGGCGTTGAACTCGCGAAGCAAGCTGGAGAAGGCCGGGGCGATGCCTTCGGATCGAGTTCGGACGGCTTCGATTCGGGTGCGAACCGAGGACAGAGCAGTTCTGGCCTCCTGAAGTCGTCCGGGGGCCGATTCGACCGCCGCGCGTAGAGCTGCGGCTCGCTCGCGCACCTGGGCGGCATGCTCGCGTGCGCGTAACGGATCGCGCTGATCGCTCTGCAGTTGCGTTGTCGCCGAATCGAGTTCGCGCCACGCCATCCGTAGTGACGGGTACCCGGCGTACTGCTCGTCGACGGTGGCTCGGGCGGCATCGGCCTCGTTCAGTGCGTCCTGAACCAGGCGCGGTGTGGCCGCGAATTGGGCGGAGGCCTGCTCGAGGGAGCTGCGGTGAGCGTCGTAGAACCTGTCGACGGCCACGCTGGCATCGTGCAGCAGTCGGGTCGCATCGTCGAAGGCCGATCTGGCGGCAGCCGTGGTGATTCCGTCGAATTGGTCGGTTGCGGCGAGGTAGACGGCACCGGCGTCGAAGCACTGCTTCTCGGTGTCGGCCCATCGAGCTGCGAGTCTGTCGTCGGGGCGCAAGGCGGTGGAGGCCTCGACGCCTGCGGACGCGATGGACTGACGCTTGTCCATATCGAGGAAGGCGGCGACGGCGTTGTCCTGGGATCGGCGCGCGGAGGCGTCGGATTCGGCTCCTCTACGGAACACCCCAGGCCAGCGACTTGTCACCTGCTCGATAGTACTGACGGGAACCCTGGCGATGTCGCACTCGTTGGCGGAGTACGTCCAAGAACCGGACATTCCCACTACGGTTGTACCCGTAACGGGAAACCATTTGCGAAAGGACCTCTCCATGGGCGTCAGCCTCAGCAAGGGTGGCAATGTCTCGCTCACCAAAGCAGCTCCGAACCTCACCGCAGTCGTGGTCGGACTCGGGTGGGACATCCGCACGACGACCGGTACCGACTTCGATCTCGATGCCAGCGCTATCGCGCTGAACTCGACGAAGAAGGCACTCAGCGACGGACACTTCGTGTTCTTCAATAACTTGAAGTCTCCCGACGGCTCCATCGAACACACCGGTGACAACACCACGGGTGAGGGCGACGGAGACGACGAGCAGATCAAGGTCGACCTCGCCGCTGTGCCGCCGGAGATCGAGACCATCACCTTCCCCGTGTCGATCTACGATGCGGACGCACGCTCGCAGTCGTTCGGTCAGGTGCGCAACGCGTTCATCCGCGTCATCAACCAGGCCGACAACACCGAGCTCGCTCGCTACGACCTCAGCGAGGATGCGTCCACCGAGACCGCCATGGTCTTCGGTGAGCTGTACCGCAACGGCGCGGAGTGGAAGTTCCGTGCAGTCGGTCAGGGCTACGCATCCGGCCTCGCCGGCATCGCCCGTGACTTCGGAGTAAACGTCTAGTCAAGACTCTCCCAAGATTGGGGATACCCCCGCTTCATCGTTCATGATGGGCGGGGGTTTTTCCGTATTTGTCTCGAGAAAGGCCACACCTGTGGTTGTGAAGATCTTCGGATGGTCGATCGCGGTCACCATCGTCTCCGTCATTGTGGCCTTCCTCTACGGCGGGATCGAGGCGATGATCCTCGTCCTCATCCTCGGCGTGCTCGAAGTGTCCCTGTCCTTCGACAACGCCGTCATCAACGCCACCGTGCTGCGACGGATGAGCGAGTTTTGGCAGAAGATCTTCCTCACCATCGGCATCGTCATCGCCGTGTTCGGTATGCGGCTGCTGTTCCCGCTCGTGATCGTCTGGGCTGCGTCGGGCCTCGGTCCGGTCGCCGCCATCGACCTGGCGCTCAACCCGCCCGCCGACGGTGCCGCGACCTTCCCCGACGGGTCGCCCAGCTACGAGACGCTCCTCACCGACGCGCACCCGCAGATCGCAGCGTTCGGCGGGATGTTCCTGCTGATGCTCTTCCTCGGCTTCATCTTCGAGGATCGCGAGATCACCTGGTTGAGCTGGTTGGAGAAGCCCCTGGCCCGAATCGGTCGCCTCGATCAGCTCTCCGTCGTCGTCGCAGGCCTGCTGCTTGTCCTGAGCGCTGAATTCCTCGCCGAGGACGACAAGATCTCCACGGTCATGGTCTCCGGCGTGCTCGGCATGATCACGTACATCGCGGTGAACGGTCTCGGCGAGCTGTTCCACGTCGAAGAAGAAGGCGAAGAGTCGTCGGGCGGACCCAGCGAACTGGCGAAGGCCACAGGCAAGGCCGGTTTCTTCCTGTTCCTCTACCTCGAGGTGCTCGACGCGTCCTTCTCGTTCGACGGCGTCATCGGTGCCTTCGCGATCACCGCGGACCCCATCATCATCGCGCTCGGACTCGGCTTCATCGGTGCAATGTTCGTCCGCTCGATCACAGTGTTCCTGGTACGCAAGGGAACGTTGTCGGATTACGTCTACCTCGAGCACGGCGCGCACTGGGCGATCGGTGCCCTGGCGATCATTCTGTTGGTCTCGATCGGTGTTCACATCAACGAGCTGATCACCGGCTTCGTCGGCATCCTGTTCATCGGAGCGGCTCTGCTGAGCAGCATCCGACGCAACAAGCGCCTCGAAAAGGAAGGCGTGGACACCGCGGTCAGCGTCTGATCTGCGGGTCCGCGGTTCGACTACAGCGGATCACAGCTCCGCGATGTCCACCAGTCCGTCCTGGAGGGCCCGTGCCACCAGGCCGGCCTTGGTCGGGGCGGGCCTCCCTACCGAGGTGTACTTGGCCCGAATGCGGGTGAGGTGGGTGTTGACGGTGCCGAGCGACAGGAACAGCGCTTTCGCAACCTCGGTCTTCGAGTCGTGTCGAATCCAGCAGAGCAGCACCTCGATCTCGCGACCGGTGAGGTCGGGCCGCGGCGGGAACGGGCTCGCAGGCACTGGGCCGGGGTGTACCTGGAGAGCGGGCGGAACCAGGCTGATCGGCCCACGCGAAAGGCGTGCCGCCGGGATGGACGAATCGCTCGCAGAGGGCAAAGGTTCGAGCAGTGCAGACATCAAATCTCCCGGACGCCGTAGTGGGTTGAGACCAACTAAACCAACGAGAACGATTCTCACAGGTAAAGCGCAGGTTTTCTGCCCTGATTTCCAGGGGCATTGAACCGTCAACTGTTGCGTCAGCGTGTCACGTCGGTACGACAGATTCGCGCTCGTCGGCATCGAGCTCGATCCGGACGTTCTCGCTCGGTTCGCTGACCAGGACTAACGCGATCGTTCCGCGCCCGGGAGGCAAGGTTCGAGCGGTCACCACTACGCCCTGTGCGCCTCTAAGGCCGGCGAAAACCGCTGTGCTGACCTGCCCCGAGATTGTGGGATGAACCACAGCCGGGATCAGTCCCGTGGCGGTAGTTCGGGCATCGGCAACCAACCGTCCTCCACCGCACGCTTGTACAGATCGGTTTTGGTCGGCGCCGGTCGACCGGCCTCGGCGTATTTGTTCCGAATGCGCACGAGGTAATCGTTGACGGTCTGCTCGGACAGTCCGGCGAGACTGGCCACTCGTGCGGCCTTCTCGCCCGACGCGTAGAGGGCGAGCACCTCACGTTGACGCGGACTGAGGCCCACGTCGGGCAGTTGTGGATCGCCGTCGATCGCCGCAGCCCAGTCCGTGGTGACGACCTGGCCGCCACCTGCCGCGCGCCGGATGGCGGACACAATCGTGGACGCCGGTGCAGATTTCCGAACTACCCCCAGCACGCCTGCTCGGGCCGCGGAGCGCACCAGAAACGCGTTCTCTGCGCCTGTGTAGACCAGGACGCGCGCACCGGCGGCGTGCAATTGCTCCACGTTCGATCGTGGGGACGAGCCGTCACCCAGTCGCAGGTCGAGCACCACCAGATCGAGTGTCTGCCGTTGTTCGAGCAGTTCGCCCACGGTGGCCGCGATGGACACCAATTCGAGGTCGGGTTCGGCCGCGAGCATCGCCTGGAGTCCGAGAGCCACCGATTCGTGGTCCTCGACCAGACCGACGCGTCGTACGTCGGCCCCCTGCTCGCTCGCGTCCCCCTGAGAATTCGACACCTGTGTCACGTCCCCGCCCCGCCCTCGGTACTACTGCCCCGGTGATGTCGTCAGCGATATCGTTGCTGGTCGGGGCGATAATACAGACGATCGGTCGGTTTCGCCCGGGAAGGGGACGCGCAACCGAGCCCGGATGAACAGCACGAAGAACACCATCAGCAACAGCGCGCGTCCCCACACCCCGACGAGAACGAAGAACTCCTCGTTGTTGGCGTCGGCACCCGAGGCGAGCGCCGCGAAATACTTGAAGACGCCGATTCCCATCGACAGATCGACGAGCAAATATGCGCCGACGAGTCCCCACGGAACCCGAAGGAGCACCAGGAACGGCAGTAGCCACAGCGTGTACTGCGGCGAGTGCACCTTGTGCAGCAGCATGAATCCGCACAGCATCGATCCGCTGACCGCCACCCAGGGGTAGGTACCGGCCACCTTTGCGCGACGCCACCCCAGCCACAGGGCGAGAGCGAATGCGACGAACACCAGCAGCGGCGACGCGACGTCCACCACGTCCTGGAACGACGCCTCGGCCTCGTTGTACGCATCGGGAGTCATCTGGTCGCTGATGTAGAAGTGGCGTAATCCCCAGTACCACACGGAGTTGGTGGTCAGGTCCGCCTGGCGCAGCGACTGGAACGTGAACGAGGCGCGCCACCCCTCGTAACCCAGCACTGCGAACGGCAGGTTCACCGCAACCACGGTGCCGATCGCGGCACCGGCAACCATCAGGCCGCCGCGGAGGTCCCAGCGTCCCCGAGCGGTGTCCGCGTCCTCACGACCGTCGACTCCCCTGGTGACCACGTACGCGATCAACGGAAGCACGAATGCACCCGGATAGAGCTTGAGGCAGAAGCCGATCGCCAACATCACTGATGCAAGAACTGCTCGCCGTCGCAGTGGCATCGGCAACGTCATGACGAAGATCGCGCCGACGGCGGCGGCGACCACGGGCAATTCCCAGTTGTGGAAGGCGTACATCACCAACGGCGGGCCGATCGACCACAGCAGTGCCGACCAGCCGGCCATCCGGCCGAGCATCCACGCGGTGACCAGACCGAAGGGCGCGAGAATCAACGCCGAGGTCAGCAGAAACTGCGCGTCGGTATGGGCGGGAATGGCACCCAGCCACATCAGCAGGCCGCTGAGGACGGGGTACTCCACCGTTCCTCCGGTGAGGATTCCGTCGCTGGTGATGGCTCCGTGGATGTACGGGAAGATGTGGTTGTCGATATCGCGACCGAGCCAGAGAAACTGGATGTCGGAGTAGCAGACCGAGGAATCCTTGATCGCGTCGAACATCGTGCTTCGACCCGAGGCATCGAACGGCGCGACCGCGCAGCGGGCCTTGTTGAGATATCCGAGAATCAGTCCGAGTGCGGCCGTCGCGACGACCACGACGACCGTCATCGGATTGGCGCGGACCCCGGATCGCATGATGCAAGACTATGACGCTTGCACACCGGCCTGTACGCCCAGCAGGAATTAGCAGGTCAGCGCCCTGTCGTGTATCTTCGAGGGGTTGCTGACGCAACGACCCTCCTGCCACGGATAGTCCGTGGCCGTTTTCACTAGTCCACAGGAGGTGATGAGGTCTTATGCGTCATTACGAATTGATGGTCATTCTCGACCCCAATCTGGACGAGCGCACTGTCGCTCCGTCGCTCGATACGTTCCTCAACGTCGTTCGCAAGGATGGCGGCACCGTCGACAAGGTCGATGTGTGGGGCAAGCGTCGTCTGGCTTACGAGATCCTCAAGCATGCCGAGGGCATCTACGCCGTTGTGAACCTCAACGCCGAGCCTGCCACCGTCAGCGAGCTGGATCGTCAGCTCGGACTCAACGAGTCCGTGTTGCGCACGAAGGTCCTGCGACAGGGCAAGTAATTGTCGTTGCCCGCCTCTAGGCTGGCATCTACAACGCTTACTACTGAAAGAGGAACCATGGCAGGCGAGACCGTCATCACCGTCATCGGAAACTTGACGGCTGATCCAGAACTTCGATTCACCCCCGCCGGTGCGGCGGTTGCCAACTTCACGGTTGCATCGACCCCGCGCACATTCGATCGTCAGACGAACGAATGGAAAGACGGCGACGCGCTCTTCATGCGCTGCAACATCTGGCGCGAGGCAGCGGAGAACGTTGCCGAGAGCTTGACCCGAGGCTCACGAGTCATCGTGAGCGGACGGTTGCGGCAGCGTTCGTACGAAACGCGTGAGGGTGAGAAGCGGACAGTCGTCGAGCTCGAGGTCGACGAGATCGGACCTTCACTCCGCTACGCCACCGCAAAGGTCAACAAGGCCAACCGCGGTGGAGGTGGCGGCGGAGGCGGCTTCAATTCCGGCTCCGGCTCCGGTTCCTCCGGCGGATCGAGCGGCGGCCGCTCGAACTCCTCGTCCAACTCCGGTTCCGGTGGAGACGATCCCTGGGGCAGTGCCCCGGCGGCGTCGGGCTCCTTCGGCGGACGTGGCGGAGACGAAGAGCCACCGTTCTAGATCCTTCGATCGAGAACAACCAGATGTAACGGAGAAAGACCCATGCCCAAACCGCCATTGCGCGACAAGGTGCTCAAGAAGAAAGCGTGTTCCTTCTGCAAGGAAAAGAACGCGTCGATCGATTACAAGGACACGACGTTGCTGCGTAAGTACGTCAGCGATCGCGGAAAGATCCGCGCTCGCCGTGTCACCGGCAACTGCGTCCAGCATCAGCGTGACGTGGCCGTTGCCGTGAAGAACTCGCGTGAGGTAGCACTGCTGCCTTACGCCGCGACGGCTCGATAGAAAGGGGCGATTGGTATGAAACTGATCCTCACCGCTGATGTGGACAACCTCGGTGCGCCTGGCGACACCGTAGAGGTCAAGGACGGCTACGGCCGTAACTTCCTGCTGCCCCGCGGATTGGCCATCCAGGCCACCCGTGGAGCTCAGAAGCAGGTCGACGGCATTCGCCGAGCTCAGGAAGCTCGGGCCGTGCGCGGCCTCGAGCACGCCAACGAGCTCAAGCAGGCCATCGAGGGCCTCGAGTCCGTCACGCTGTCTGTCAAGACCGCGGGCGACTCGGGCAAGCTGTTCGGCTCGGTCACCGCGTCGGACGTCGCTTCTGCACTCAAGGCTGCCGGCGGACCGGTTGTCGACAAGCGCAGCATCGATCTGCCGAAGGCTCACGTCAAGACCACGGGCAAGCACGACATCGTCGTGAACCTGCACCCCGACGTGACCGCCAAGTTCAAGCTGGAGGTCGTCGGAAGCTGATTTCAGCTTTCGGCCCGTTTCGGTCGAGCAAAGCCCCACGAACTCCGGTTCGTGGGGCTTTTTCGTGTCTTCTCACAAAGATCAACTGTCCCAATGGGTTCCAATTTGTGAAGGATCTCTCTCGATGACATCTTTAGCGAAGGTTTGCGTAACCTTTACGTGGGGGCGACGTTCGACGCCGGAACATGATCGACCGACCTGACGCCTAGACGCCCGGAGGAACTGCCGTGACCACGACAGCAGAGCACGACTCGGAACCCAGCCCGAAGACCCGATCCGAGCCACAGTCTCGGATCGGGTCGATAATGAAGTACGATCTCCCGGCCTCTTTGGTCGTTTTCCTTGTGGCAGTGCCACTTTCGATCGGGATCGCCGTCGCCTCGGGTGCCCCGATCATGGCCGGCCTCATCGCCGCTGTGGTCGGCGGCATTCTCGCCGGCATCCTCGGCGGATCACCACTGCAGGTCAGTGGCCCCGCCGCGGGTCTGACGGTGGTGGTTGCCGAGTTGGTCAACCAGTTCGGATGGGGCATCACGTGTGCCATCACAGTTCTGGCCGGTGCCGTGCAGATCCTGTTGGGAATGAGCCGAATTGCGCGTAGCGCGCTGGCAATTTCGCCAGTGGTAGTGCATGCCATGCTTGCCGGAATCGGCATAACCATTGCGCTGCAACAGATTCACGTACTCCTGGGAGGCGAGTCCGAGAGCTCGGCCGTGCAGAACATCCTCGCAATTCCCACGTCCGTCGCGAACGGCCAATGGCCGTCGATCATCGTCGGCGGAATCGTGGTCGTGCTCATGTTTGCCTGGCCCCGGTTGGCCCAGCTGTCCGGCATGGTGGCGAAGGTGGCCAAGGTTCCCGCCGCACTCGTCGCAGTGGTGAGTGCGACCGGGGTGTCGATCTTGTTCTCCCTCGATGTCGAGCGAATCGAATTGCCGGGCAACCTGATCGACGCGTTGAGCTTCCCCGTCATGCCCGACGGGCAGTGGAGCGCCTTCGTGACCGGTGTCATCACCATCGCGTTGATTGCGAGTGTCGAGAGCCTGCTCTCCGCGGTGGCCGTCGACAAGATGCACAGTGGTGAACGCACCAACTTCGACCGAGAATTGATGGCACAGGGTGCGGGCAACATGGCTTCCGGTGCCATCGGTGGTCTGCCGATCACCGGCGTCATCGTGCGTAGTGCCACCAACGTCAAGGTCGGTGCCAAGTCTCGTGCGTCGGCGATTCTGCACGGCGTGTGGATTTTGATCTTCTCGGTGCTGTTCATCTCGATCGTCGAGCTGGTGCCGTTCGCTGCCCTTGCCGGATTGCTGGTGATGATCGGTGTGCAGCTGATCAAGTTGGCGGACATCAAGATTGCGAACAAGACCGGTGACATCGCGGTCTACGCGGTCACCGTCGTCGGTGTGGTGGCACTCAATCTGCTCGAGGGCGTCCTCATCGGATTGGCGCTGTCGATCATTCTCGTGCTGCGCCGTGTGGTGTGGGCGAAGGTCCGCGCAGAGGAAACGGTCGACGGCACCTGGCGCGTCACCACCGAGGGGTCGTTGAGCTTTCTGGCGCTTCCCCGATTGACGCATGTTCTGTCCACCGTCCCCGCCGGAACCGCCGTCACCGTGCATCTGGGAGTGGACTTCCTCGACCACGCGGTGCACGACGCCCTGAACGAGTGGATACGTCAGCACGAACTCGGTGGCGGCACAGTGAAAGTCGAGGAAGTGGGCACGGCGTCGATGGCCGCAGCGGCCGAGGGTCCGCCCAAGCGCGGGTCTGCGACGGTGCGCAGCTCGTTGGCTCCGTGGCGCGCGTGGCAGCTCAAGAGTGATGATGCGCAGGAGGATTCGCCGGTAGCGCTACGGGCGGTGATGAGCGGAGTGGCCGAATATCACCGCACCCATGCCCCCAATATTCGTCCGCACCTCGAGGGTTTGACCGACACCCAGGATCCGGACACGCTTTTTCTCTGCTGTGTCGATTCGCGTGTCATGCCCAATACGATCACCAGCAGCGGGCCGGGCGATCTGTTCACGGTCCGCAACATGGGCAATCTCGTTCCCGCCAAGGGGCAGGATTGCTCGGTGGAGGCTGCGCTGGCGTTCGGTGTCGATCAGTTGGGCACTTCGTCGGTTGTGGTGTGCGGACACTCGGGCTGCGGTGCCATGAAAGCGGTACTGAGTGGGCCGGAGAATGCCGCCGACGAGTCCGTGGCGGAGTGGCTGGGGCACGCGGTGGCGAGTGTGGACGCGTACCGCAGCGGGCACGTGGTGGGCCGTCAGGCCGCAGAGCTCGGCTTCGGTGAAGCGGATCAACTCGCCATGGTGAACGTGGCCGTACAGCTGCAGACGCTCACTCGTCACCGCGTGGTGGGTCGAGCCAATGCCGAGGGGCGCTTGCACATCACCGGATTGTTCTTCGACATTCCAACGGCTCGGGTGCTCCAGATCGGCACCAAGGAGGTCACCGTGCTGGATCCGGCCGACTGCCCGCAGAAGCGCGATGCATGACGTCTGACCGGCAGTAACGAGGGGTCCGATTCCCAGCCTGGAATCGGACCCCTTCTGGTGAAACGGGAGAGTGGTCTGTTTCTGTGAGCAATCCCAGTCCATGTGACCTGGTTCACCCTCGGGTTCACCCGCTATTTACTCAACACGCCCGAGCTGTCAATTCGGCCGACACGCCGATCCAGAATCAATGCACAGGAAGAAAACTTTATGTACACCCTTCGACCAGGCTGAACAGCCGAAACTGTGAAAGTTATACCCAGGTTATCCCCAGGTGGTCAACACCGTTGTTCAAGCTCATCCACATTTCGTCCACAGCTTCATGCACAGGCCGTGTTGTGACTCCTGCCGATAGCGCTTAACGTCCGTGCAGCGTCTCTCTCGATGCCCCGCAAAGGCGACGAGATGGTGTGAATCCGGTGTCGATCAGTACCTGTCGGTGCCCGGGGGTAGAACTTGCTCGAGCGCACGCTCGGGTGGTATTCGGGGTGCTGAAGACTATTGGGGAGAGGACGGCCGGTTCGCGTGGCAGTTGTGGACGATCGAGGACAGTCCGACTACTCCGGTTCCTCTTCCAGCGAGGGACCCGGTGAGGATTTCGGTCGCCAGCCCCCGCAGGACATGGCCGCCGAGCAGTCCGTCCTGGGCGGAATGTTGCTGAGCAAGGACGCCATTGCCGACGTGCTCGAAGTGCTTCGGCCGGGTGACTTCTATCGACCGGCCCACCAGAACGTGTACGACGCGATTCTCGACCTCTACAGCCGCGGCGAGCCCGCCGACCCGGTGACCGTCTCGGCCGAATTGGATCGACGCGGCGAGCTGAAGCGCATCGGCGGTCCGCCGTACCTGATCACGCTGACTCAGACGACGCCTACGGCGGCCAACGCCGGCTACTACGCCGAGATCGTCGCCGAGAAGTCGATTCTGCGCCGCCTCGTGCAGGCCGGTACCCGCATCGTGCAGTTCGGCTACGCCGGAGCCGATGGTCAGGACGTCGCCGAGGTCGTCGACCGAGCGCAGGCCGAGGTCTACGAGGTCACCGAGCGACGGACGTCCGAGGACTTCCTGCCCTTGGAAGAGCTGCTGCAGCCCACGATGGACGAGATCGACTCCATCGCCAGCCGTGGCGGTATCTCCCTCGGTGTGCCGACCGGATTCGCCGAACTCGACGAAATCACCAACGGTCTTCACCCTGGTCAGATGATCATCGTGGCGGCGAGACCTGGCGTAGGTAAGGCGCTTGCTCTCGACACGCGACTTCCGACGCCCGACGGCTGGACCACGATGGGCGAGGTGGCCGTGGGTGACCACCTCATCGATGCGCACGGGATGCCGACGCGCGTTGTGGCTGCCACGGACGTCATGCTCGATCGACCCTGCTACGAAGTCGAATTCTCCGACGGCACAGTCATCGTCGCCGACGCAGAGCATCAGTGGTTGACCGAGAGTGCCGGTCTCTCTGGCGTGTTCACGACCGAGCAGATCTGTGCCACCGGCGGTCATTCCGTCCGGAACGCAGTGGCCATTCAGCAACCCGCTGTCTCCTTTCCGGTGCCCCCCTACGTGGCGGGCGTTGCCCTCGGCGGCGGGCTGCCGGGAACGGACGCGGAAATTGCGGCGCGAGTGGAAGCGGAGTTCGACGCTGTTCCCGATCGCTACCTCCGCGCGTCGGAGAGCCAGCGACGTGAGCTCCTCGCCGGCATTCTGGACACCGCGGGTTCGGTTGCAGACGACGGATCCATTGAGGTCGCACCATTGAGCGGTCTGAGTGAATTGGTCGTCTCACTCGGCTATGTCTGGTCTGGTTCGTCGTTCGCGACGGACGATGTCGTGTTCGGTCTGCACCGGAAGCAGATACTGCACAAGGAACGTTGCGCTGCCGGGTCTACCGTGAGGTCGGGATCCCGATTCATCGTCGACGTTCGTCGCGTCGATTCGGTTCCGGTCCGCTGTGTGGAGGTGGACAACTCGGAGCACCTGTATCTCGCCAGCGAGTCTATGATTCCTACCCACAATTCAACGCTGTCAATGGATTTCATGCGTTCGTGCTCCATCAAGCACGGTATGCCCAGTGTCATTTTCTCCCTGGAAATGAGTCGCACCGAGATCGTCATGCGACTGTTGTCCGCCGAGGCGAAGATCAAGCTCGGTGACATGCGTTCGGGAAAGATGACCGACGACGACTGGACCAAGCTGGCCCGTCGCATGAGCGAGATCAGCGAAGCACCGCTCTTCGTCGACGATTCGCCGAACCTGACGATGATGGAGATCCGTGCGAAGGCTCGACGCCTGAAGCAGCGCAACGGACTCAAACTCATTGTGGTGGACTACCTTCAGCTGATGTCGTCGGGCAAGAAAGTCGAATCCCGTCAGCAGGAGGTCTCGGACTTCTCCCGTCAGCTCAAGCTGTTGGCCAAGGAACTCGAGTGCCCGGTGGTAGCGGTATGTCAGCTCAACCGTGGTCCCGAGCAGCGAACCGACAAGAAGCCGATGGTCTCCGACCTCCGTGAGTCGGGATCACTGGAGCAGGACGCCGACATGGTGATTCTGTTGCACCGCCCCGACGCGATCGAGCGCGACGACCCCCGCGGCGGTGAGGCCGACCTGATCCTCGGCAAGCACCGAAACGGTCCGACCGCGACAATCACTGTGGCACACCAGCTTCACCTGTCGAGATTCGTGGACATGGCGCGGGGCTAGTCGGATCGGTCGGGCGACCGCAGATCTTTGGTCAGTGCGGTCCACACGTCGATCGGGCCGGGGTGAGGACGGCGTAGCCAGGCGGCGGCCGCGTCGTCGATGTACAGGAAGAAGAGCGTGAACGTGTCCGACCCGTCGGGATTCCTTGTCCCGCCGCTACCGGCCAGCAGTTCGTTTCCTGCCGGCATGTCATGTTCGACTGTGTCGAGTACGTCCGCGCGAGTCCAGTTGGTGTGGAGTGGTCCAGGAATTCTCAGTGTGGGCGCGCCGGGAAACGGGGTTGCCTCGACGATCCTGATGTCGCGCAGATGAATTCCGTCCGCCCGGAAGGTTCCGCGAATGGCAACCAGGTTGCCGGCCGAGGAGGCATCGAGATCGGAGCCGATCAACGGTAGCCGCGCCATACTCGAGGATTCCGGCGCCCGACCGGGTGTATCGGGTTCGATGAACAGCGAACCATCGGAGTCCGCCACCAGTGTGCCGCGTCCGATGACGAGGTCGCCGACGGCGACGACGAGGTGCTCGAGATCCATGAACCCGAGTCTGCGCTCGTCCGGCGTCGACCGTCAACGGGCTTTATCCCAACTGTCCGGCGGAACAACGGGGAACACCGGCAGCGATCAGCCCTCGCTCGCGTGCGAACAGGGGTTGAACAAACCTATCGTTCGGTTTATGGTTACGCCACCAATCCGACGAGAGGCCGAACATGAAATCGAACCGCGTGCGCACCCTGGTCGTATCCAGCTTCGTTGCTGTGGCAATGCTGGGCGCAGCCCCCTCCGCATCCGCTGCTCCCAGCGACCCGGTGCCACCGACGTTCGGATCGTCGGGTCTGACTGTCGAGCAGGTCGACGACATCATCCGAATCTTCCTACCGGGTCACTGCACGATCATGGGCAGTGTCGGCTGCGCCTCCCCCGCAGCCCTTCTCGGCTGATCTGGGCTTCCATTGTCTGAGAATCACTTTTGCTCTGTGCGCCTGCGCGGACAGCATCTCCGAGGTCGCTAACCAACACCAACGGCGCTGGTCCAACGTTGGGTCGCGTATTCTCGCTGAGAATCGAACCGAGCACCCGACGCATCATTCAACGGAAGTGATCCATGCCCGAGGACCAGAACGCAGACGTTCCACCGAACCATCTCTCCATCGATCCGCGCAGCACCTTCTACAACGAAGAGGTCCTTCGCCGCGACGTGGGTATTCGCTTCAACGGCGTCGAGAAGACGAGTATTCGTGAATACAACGTGACGGAAGGCTGGGTACGAGTCGAAGTCCCGACCGCGAAGGACCGCTACGGAAATCCTATGCTCGTCAAGCTCAAGGGCACGGTCGAACCGTACTTCCGCGACGCAAAATAGCGCACTGCTGGCGTTCGAGGTCAAAAACTTACGGATATACGTAGACGCATGCCAGGCGAGTACGTCCACGCAATGGTGGATGTATGACGAACACCTACTTGCGCGACGCGGTCGACGGCGTTCGAACCGATTCTGTAATAAACGAACTCGATACGCTGCTCGCAGTCGAAGGGCACCCGATTCGGTCCCGCGCGACCGTAGTGGGTAGTGATCCACTCGTCCCGTCGCCACATCGACTCGCCGACGCGACCGCGGCCGCGATTGCGTCGTTCGGACTGCAGATCGCAGGGGTTGCGGAGGATGCCGGGCGCGAGCCGCAGACCGTAACGGTGAAGGTGGAAGACGCGATCGATCAACTCCGCGCCGCCTACCTCACCACTGTTGCGGGCGTTCCTGCGGCGCATCTGACCGAAGACCCTCGTGCGCTGGGCAACAACGACTTTTATCAGTGTCGTGACGGTCGATGGATCTTCCTGATCACCACCTACGCCGGTCTCCGTGACGCCGTGTGTCGGGTGCTGAACTGCCCTCCGTTTCCCGAGCGCATCGCCGAGGCAGCGGCTCATTGGGACGCCTACGCGCTGGAGGACGCGGTGAGTGCCAGTGGGGGCGTCGCTGCCGTCGTCCGCAGCACCGAGGAGTGGCGTGCGACGGACGTGGCCCGGTATCTGCTCGGACGAGGGGTGATCGAACTCGAGCAGATCGGTCCGGGGCCGCGCGAGGCACTGCCCGGCGGTTCGGATTGGCCACCGCTGAGTGCACTTCGGGTGGCAGATCTCACCCACGTGATCGCCGGGCCGGTCTCGACGCGTTTGCTGGCAGCGTTCGGTGCCGACGTGATGCATGTGTCCAGGCCAGACTTGCCCGATCCTATTGCCATGGTGGCAACGACGGGAGGAGGGAAGCGGAACGCATTCGCCGATCTGAGGAATGCAGAACAGAGTGCAGCGTTCCGGAGGCTCTGCGCTGGAGCCGATGTCGTGGTCGATTCCTATCGCGGCATGGATCGGCGTGGGTTCGGTGCCTACGACCTGGCTGCACTCCGTCCAGGTGTGGTGGTGTGCGAGTATCACTGCTGGGGCGCGGACGGCCCCTGGGGCGAACGCGGTGGATTCGATCAACTAGCCTGCTCTGCAACGGGTTTCGCGGACTCCGAGAACTTCGACGGTCGCCCGTCACTTCCGCCTACCCACCTACTCAACGACTACCTTGCCGCGTACCTGAGTGCGGCGGGAACAGTGGCGGCGCTGCGTCGTCGTGCGATCACGGGCGGTTCCTGGCGGGTACGCATCAATCTCGCTCGGGTGTGCATGTGGGTACAGGATCTCGGCCTGTTCGATCAAGACGATGTGGCCGCACTCCCCCGTCCGAGCCGGCCGAACATCGACCTGGTGACTGTCGACTCTCCGTTCGGGCCGATCACGGAACCGGTGCTTCCCTTGGCGTTCAGCGACGTACCCACGCCGGTGTGGGGAGCGCCGCGTCCGTTGGGGAGCTCACCGCTGCAGTGGTGATCAGATTCGATACCGGATCAAACGGGAACTGTTGCCCACCACCGCGACCGAGGACGCGTTGTGCAATATCGCGGCGAGCACCGGAGACAGTGCACCGCCCGCGCTGACCACGAGGCCGAGAGCGTTGACGGCGATCGACATTCCGTAGTTCTGCCGGATGACGGATACCGAATGTCGACCTAGATCACGGACGTCGAGCAACCGGGCCAGATCGTCGCTGGCCAGTGCAACGTCGGCGGTTTCGACAGCAACATCGGTGCCCGCCAACCCCATTGCGATTCCGATATCCGCAACCGCGAGGGCGGGGGCATCGTTGGTGCCGTCGCCGACCATCGCGACAACGTAGCCCTCTTCTTGCAGTGCGCGTACCGCTTCGAGCTTGTCGTCGGGCATCACCTCGGCCCGCCACTCGGCGATACCCAGTTCTGCAGCGACCGCCGCTGCCGTCTCGGGATGGTCACCGGTGAGCATGACGATGCGTTCGACTCCGTCGGCGCGGAGCGCATCGAGTACTTCGAGGGCATTGGGCCGAACCTCGTCGCGGAGGCTGATCAACCCCACCAGCACGCCGTCGACCGCTAGCAGTAGTGGTGTCTCGGCCTCACGCTGCAATCGCGAAACCCAGTCGGCCGCATGCTCGGAGACCAAGACATTCTCCCCACGCAGTAGGGAGGGGCTACCCAGCAGAAGGGTGCGTCCGTCTGCGACGGTACGCATGCCGAGTCCGACGAGCACTTCGCATTCCTCGTGCGGAGGAATGACGATATGACGTTCCTCGGTACTACGAATCACGGCTTCGGCCAGTGGATGCCGTGAGTGGATCTCAGAACTGGCCGCGTACGCGAGTACCTGCTCCGGCTCCCAGTCATCCTGGAAGGACACGACATTGGTGACGACGGGGCGACCGACGGTGAGGGTGCCGGTCTTATCGAACACGAAGGCGTCGACCCGGCCGGCCTGTTCCAGATGCGACCCACCCTTGATCAGAATCCCTCGGCGAGCACCGTTGCCGATGGCGGCGCTGATTGCCGTGGGCGTCGACAGTCCTACCGCGCACGGGCAGGCGACCAACAGCATGGTCATTGCGCGTCGAACGTCCCGGGTGACGACGAGTGTCAGGGCCGACAGGATGAACGATGCGGGTACGAAGCGTCGTGAGAAGTTTTCTCCCACAGTCTGAATCGGGGCTCGGTCTTCCTGCGCCTCCTCGACGCGGGAGATGATCCGACCGATCGTGGTGTCTCGGCCCACTGCGGACGCGCGGATCACTATGCGGCCACGAACAACGACGGATCCGGCGTGGATCCGGTCGCCGACGGCGATCGTCACCGGCAACGTCTCCCCGGTGATCGCCGACTGATCGACCACCGCATCACCGTCGACCACTGTGCCGTCCACTGGAACGCCGACGTGATCGTGCACCACAACCTCGTCGCCGACCTCGAGCCGATCGACGTCGACGGAGATCTCGGAACCGTCGGGCAGGCGGATCCATGCGGTGTCCTGAGTGCCGGTCAGCAGATCGGATATTGCGCGGCGAGTGCGCCTGAGCGTCAGGTCCTGCAGGTACTCACCGATGTTGAGCAGCCACAGCACCGTCAGTGCGACGACATTCTCGCGGAGGACGAGACTTGCCACGGTTGCTGCGCTGACGAGAGCATCGGTGCCTGCGGACCCGTTTCCGGCCAGCGAGCGCAGTGCTCCCTTCAGGAACGGGTAGCCGGTGAAGATGGTCGCTCCAGTGGCTACGACACGGCTGGTGGGGCCGAGGAGCGGTGGCCGTCTGAAGGCGTAGCGGCGAAAGCCGAGCAGGACAAGCGCAGCGCCACCGATGGCCATCCGCAGCACATCGCCGCTGGTGACGTCGGTGGAACGAGGGCTACGGACGGGCACGAGTCCCCAGTTCGTGGTGCGGCCTGCGGTGATCGCGTCGAACAGCTCGGCTCTGTCGATTCTCGACCGTGAGTACCAGACGACGACCGATGCCGTTCGCGGGTACGCGTGGACGGCTCGCACGCCGCGAATCTTGTCGACGTGGTCTTCGACGGCAACTGCGCGGCCCGGGCTCGATCGCAGCCAGTCGACTCGAAGCCGCATGCGGCCTGCAGCGTCGGAGAGTATTTCGATGCCGTCCGCCGGGACGGGAGCCGTATCGAGAGAGTGTTCGACAAGCGTCGTCATGAGTTGGCTTACCGCCGGGGTCAGTGTGAGTGCCCGTGGCCGACTTCGGTGGCCGACGGCGGCGGTACTTCCTCGCCGAGACGGTCGCGGGCCTCAGCGACTACATCGGAGACGGCCAATCGTGCGGACTCGGCGTGGATTTCGGCCTTCCGTGCGGCGCGCAGACCGAGCTCGGTCGCAGACACAGCAGCCTTGCGGACGGGAGCCTTGTCGTACAGCTTCTTGGCTCCGTTGTACGCGGCGACGCCGACTGCGCCTGTCACGACCGTCGATACTGCCTTCGCGACGATGATCGGAAACGCCATGTTCTAGCTCCTCGATTTCGAACCGACACCCACTTATTGGGAATCATATTCGTTTTGCTCGGCAGTGGCGACTCCGGGGTTCGCAGACACCTCGTCGAGCAGATAACGCAGCGTGAGCACGTCAGGCGACCCCGCCCGATTCGAGCTCGAGTTCGTAATAGAGAGCCTTCGGTCCCTCGCCGCGACCCTCGTGGCAGTCGAAGCCTCGCTTCTCGTACACATGGCGAGCTGCCTCGTCGTCTTCGGAGGTGTTGAGGTCGATGTAGGTAGCACCTCGGGTCCGGACATGGTCGATGACGTCGTCGAGAAAGGTTGTGCCATAGCCCTTACCGCGGTGGGCAGGCTGAATATAGAACTCGGCGAGATAGGCCTCGATGTCGGCGCTCCACGTTCCGATCCGAAATCGCAGAACCGCCACGCCGATGGCGGGAGTCCCGAATGTCAGCACGCTGGTGTCGCCGGATGTGACCAGACCGTTCAAATGGCGTGCAAGCCATTCGGGCTCCGGTGCTGGGTCGTCGTACTCGCGATTGAAATCGACCAACAGGTTCGCGGCCTCGAGGAACCCGCCGGAATCCTTCACGTCACGTGTGCCGGGCATAGGGACTCCTCGAGCAGTCAGTTCTCCGGTTGTACAAGTCTCTTGGCATCGAGCAAGCCGAGACCGGGATGCATCTCTCGTAGCGCTGTGATGGCGTAGACAGTCCGGCCGGATTCTGCGACAACCGCGTCGACGTCCTCGGCGGGTACAGCCTCGGGTCCGATCGTGTCGACGCTGGCTCCTTCGGGGCGCAGATGGCTGTACACCAGCAAAGGGATGGCTACACCCGCAACTGCCAGCTGGACCCAGTCCCAGGTCGAGGGTTCTGAGATCACGTCGGAAATCAGAATGAACGCAATCCAGGCCATCCATGCGACGTACAGGTACCGGACCCACGGACGTCGACTCATGTGTTCCATGCTGTCATCGCCGATGGATCAGGGCAATGGCTCAGCGACGCAATTCGAGATCGAGCTGTACCAGTAGTTTGCCGAACGTGGTGCGCCCTGCGACCGGTGTTGGGAACCGTCGAAGGACCGACCGGAATGTTGCATCGGCTCGTGAGTCGATCCATTCGATCTGCTCTGCAACAGCTTTGGGGTCGGTGAGCACGAGATGGACGGCAGATCCGAGTATGTGTTTGACCTGATGAGGGTTGTACAGCGGATGGAGAAAGGCGGCACCCGCGGCGTGCATGGCAGCAAGGGCGGCGTCGGTCGCCGTAGACTCCGCGATTTCGCGGGCGGCCTTGTGTGCCTCCCAGGCGAGCCGGCGTAACTCCGCCGTTCGATGGCCGGTCTTGACGAACGACCCGGCAGCGTCGATCGCCGAACGCGGCCGGAGATCGTTCGGGTGTGAGGCCTCGAAAATCGGCAGGGCATGACGAGCACACGCAGTTGCGAAGGCGGCCACGTGCCGAATGTCGTCGAGACTCAACTCCACTTCGGGGGGTTCATCCACCTCAGGCATCGCGGATCCAGTTGCGAGTCAACATGAATCCGAATCGTCCGAGAACGAATCCGGTCAATGCGCCCAGGGCTCCGGTCGCGACAGGGACCAGATATGGCCACGCAGAGCGAAGGATCAAGGGGTCGTAGTTGAGATCCCTTCCCAAATCGGTGGAATAGCCACGGCTCATCGTCACGCCCTCGAGGGGCTCGTATGAACCCTGATAGACGACGTCGTCCAGGTCCGTGGTCCAGTCGCCGATCAAGTACCAGCCCAGTGGAGCCAACCCGACGATGAATCCGAACAGAAGCGGGAGGATGACGAGATTGCGCACCGTCTCAGGCTATTGCGCACGTCAACCGTCGTACACCTCGGTGGTGATGCAGAAGGGGTGGCCGGCGGGGTCGAGGAGAACCCTCCACCGCGGGTCCGGTTGCTCCGCTGCTTCTGTTGCCCCACATTCGACTGCATAGGCGATGGATTCTGCGAGGCTCACTCCCGCATCGAGATCGAAGTGCACGATCGACGCCGATGGCCAAACGGGAGGGGTGTAGTTCGCAATCTTCTGCGCAACGAAATTCAGGCCCGTCTGCGTGCGAATTCCACAGCTCGATTGGTTCTCCCACAACAGCGTGCCGCCCAGAAGTGCGAGATAGAAGCGAGCGAGCTCACCCGGCTCGCTGCAGTCGATGGATATTCCTGCTATGTCTAGATGCGGGCGCGACATGTCATGAGAATACGGTGACCCCCAGCGCAAGGACCAGGATTGTGGACTTTGTCGTACGGGGTGACTTGGATTGCGCTCGGCTACAGCACCGCCACGTCAGAGGCGCACTGCCGAAGGGCTACGGCGCTCTTGACCTCGAGTGCACTCGAGGTTGCAAGGTGGAGTCATGCAGATGACTTTCGACGAGTTACCCCAACTCATGACGCTGATGACCGGCGACGAAAAACACGGCAGCAGTGCCACTTCCACACTCGATGTGCTGTGGGTGCTGTACTCCGACATTCTCCGTGTCGACGCGGCGAATCCCCACGATCCAGAGCGGGACCGGTTCTACCTCTCCAAGGGACACGGTCCGATGGTGTACTACGCAGTGCTCGCAGCACGGGGATTCTTGACGCCGGACGAGCTTGCATCGTTCGGCAGCTACGACTCATTGCTGGGCAATCATCCTGACCGGACGCTGATTCCCGGGGTCGACATCGGATCGGGATCGCTCGGTCATGGTCTGGCGCTGGCAGCCGGAACCGCTGTGGCGCTGCAGATTCAGCGAAGCCAGGCTCAGGTGTTCGTACTGATCGGTGACGCCGAGCTCGACGAGGGCAGCAACATGGAAGCCATTCAATTCGCCGGCCGATCCAAGTTGGGCAACCTGACAACAGTAGTGATCGACAACGATTCTGCAGGCTTGGGTTGGCCCGGCGGCATTGCCTCGCGTTTCGCCGTCGAAGGGTGGTCGACCGCCGATGTCGACGGGAGAGACCACAGTGCGCTCCGGCGGGCGTTTCGTATCGATCACGGCGACCGGCCGCACGTAGTGGTCGCCCACGTGGAGAAGAAGGAGAACTGAATGACGTCGACGATGAAGAGGACCGCGGATCAACGCGAGTCCTTCTACCGACTGCTGCCGGAGTTGTTGGTGCAGGACGAGCGAGTTGTGTTGGTGTTGGCCGAGATCGGCGTCGCCTATCTCGAGCCGCACCTTACCTCTGACATCCGATCGCGCGTGGTGAACGTGGGCATTCGAGAGCAGGCAATGATTGGTGTCGCGGGCGGAATGGCGCTCGCGGGTCTCCGCCCGATCGTGCATACCTTTTCGCCGTTCCTCATCGAAAGGCCCTTCGAGCAGGTGAAACTCGATCTGGGACATCAGGATGTCGGCGCGGTCCTGGTCAGCTCGGGCGGCTCCTACGGATGGCCACAGGGCGGTGAGACGCACTTCGGTCAACGCGATGTCGCACTATTGGACACCCTGGACGGGTGGACGGTGCACGTGCCCGGGCACGTCGACGAGGTCGAATGGATGTTGCGTAAGTCGGTTGCATCCGATAATCGCGTCTACATCAGGCTCGACGGCATCTCGAACGATCGTTCTCACGCTGACCCCGACGGTTCGATGACCGTTCTGCAACAGGGTAATTCGGGCACAGTGATCTCGGTCGGTCCGATGACGGACCGGGTCCTGGCCGCGGCCCGTGGACGTGACGTGACCGTGCTGCACGCGTCGACGATCAGGCCCTTCGACGGTACGACTCTCCGAGAAACGCTGACTGCGCCGGACGTCATGATCGTCGAGCCATATCTCGCGGGAACCTCTGTGTCCCAAATCGATCGGGCTCTCACGGATGTGCGGCATCGAGCGTTGGGGATCGGGGTGGAGCCCGGAGAGCGTAGGAAGTACGGAACGGTGGCCCAACACGACCGAGCCAACGGCCTCGACATCGAGGGGCTCTCCCGATCGATGGACGAGTTCTTCGACTGATCAGTGTTGGCGACGCTCGTACCTGGCCTTTGCGAGGCTGTAAGCAGACTCGAGGAGTTCTTCGATCAGGGTTTCGGTCTGCGAAGACGGGTTGACCACCGACAACCAGCCGGCAGTGCCGTACTGAGGGTGGGCGGCAAGGATGTCGTCGGTGTCGGCCTGGGGTGCGTGGGCTGCGTCGCGTGGGGGCACTCCCAAGAGTCGCTCGAATTCCTGCTTTCCCGCAACGACATTGACGCGGAACGCGCCGGCACGGTCCAGCCGCGACAACTCGTCACCGGGATAGTTCTTCGTCACGATGGTTGCGAACGGCTGGGTGGACGTCGGAACGGTCCCGTCCGGCGAGTAGTAGAAGAACACATCGCCCCAGGCGAGTTCCGGAGTTCCATCACCCTCTCGGGGCTGCTGCGCCAACGTGCCGTCGAAGCTGCCGACCAGATTCACGATGTCGTCGAGTGTCATGCATCGATGTTCACATGTTCGGTCGCTCTTGCCCAGAGTTACATCGTAGAAGTAGCAGTCGCGCGATGGATGATCTGTTCGATTCGATCGGCATCGTCGGAATCTCGCGGTGCGTACAGAAAGACATACGTCTCGGGTAGTCCGAAGACAGGGCGTCCGGCCAGCGGGTGCAGTTCGCCCCAGCCCGCGGATATGACGGTCTGTGCATCGTCCGGTTGCAGTACTACGTGCAACGAACCCTCGGTCTCGTGGACATGCACAATTTCGCCTTTGGTTCGGAAGATCCAGGGCGAAGCAGCACGTAGATCGGATAGATGGAGTGCCTCACCTCTACGCTCGAATCGACTGCGCTCCAGGTGAAATGGTCCATCCGACGACGCGTGGGCGGTGACGGCAGCACTCAGCCGCTCGATCAGGGCATCGCTACCCCGATCGGTGAGCTGGCGATGGGGAATCGGGTACGGCGCGATCGACGGCCGTGGTCCGGGGCGATGCTCGAGCTGCCAGTGCAGACCGTTACCGGATGTGCCGTCGACACGAAGTGGGTCGCGTCGCGCAAACGGCCGCAGGGCGGTGGTGATCAGCCAGCCTCCGACATTGGCCGGAAGTCCTCCCGGCCCCAGTTCCATCCACGCGATGTAGTCGTTCTTGACGTTGAGCACAGTCCCCCCGGATCACGTAAGTGCGCACCAACGTAACCCGGGGGGTAACGACGACTCAGGCCGGGCAGCCGACGGTGTAGGTCCACACGGTGCCGACCGGTCCGGTGACGCGGACCAGGACGGCTGTTGCGGTGCCGGCCGGAACTGCTACCACCACCGAGCCGACGCCGTTGCTGCCGCCGACATAGCCGGTGTTGTGGATCAATGCACCCTGGTAGAAGACCTCGATCTGATCGGGAACATCCACGGTGTCGTAACTGAGGACGAATGTGGTCGGTCCGGTTCGGCCCAACTCGTGGAGGGTCTCTGTCACGCCCTCCTCACCCGACAGCGTGGAGGCGTTGCACTGCTGAGTTGCGATACCTCCGTTTGCCGAACCCGTGTCGATGCCGAGGACTCCGCCGGCGATCGCGCTTCCGCTGCCGAGAATGCGGATACCGTTGTCGATGATGTTCCCACCGTCCAGAATCGCGCTGCCGCTGTCGAGAATCGCGCTCCCGCTGTCGACGATGGGACCGATTTCAGGCTGAGCCAAGGCCGACGCGGGTGAGGCCAATGCGAACGCTACGGCGGTCAGGACTACCGCCGCCGAACGACGCGTCAGGTTCTTACGAATTCCACTCTTGCTCGACACAATTCCTCCACCGAAAGTACGTGACGGGCTGTCCGTCTCAGCGATGGTGACATGGCAAATTCGGGTCGAGTATCCCTCAATCGAATGATCCTTCGGGGCCGAAAGCTCTGTGCCCCAAAGATTGTTGTCGTTCGTTCGACTCAACCGCGGCCCTTGCCTCACCGACCGGACGTACATCTGTGGATGTACAGCGAGATACCCGCGCAGACCGATGTGCAGACGAACACCGACTCGTAGCGTTGGACAGGTCAACGAAACATCGAACGCGAAGGGACCGTCATGCAGGTCGCAACTTTTCTTTCTCAGCAACCGTCGACCACCGAGCAGGTGCTCGGTGTGGGATTGGGAACCTTGGGCCTGGTGATCGCTCTGGTGCTGACGTTCGGTGCGGTGTTCTTGTTCATCGCTGCGCTGATCAGCATCATCCGTTCCCCGAACTACACCGTCGCCGGTCGGGCAGTGTGGATTTTCGTCGTACTGGCGTTCCCCTTCCTCGGTCCTCTGGTCTGGTTCGTGTGGGGTCGCAAGTCGACTTTCGCCGTGGATGTTTCCCACAGCCTCAGATGATGGAGCCGATCGTGCGCGCAGCGTCGGGGAACTCGCCGGGGTTGGGGCCGGCATAGTTGAGGCGCAGGTACTTGCCGGTGGGTTCGGCCGGAAAGTAATCGTTTCCGGCACCGACGATGACACCGGCAGATCTACATTGCTGCACAATCTGTTCCAGATCCACGTCGTCGCGCAGACGCATCCACAGATTGAGACCACCGCGCGGTACGGCATCGAGATGGCCACGAGGTGCGAACTCGATCAGGCTGTTCGCCAACAAGTCCCGGCGAGAGGCCAACTGTGTACGCAGATGCCGGAGATGGGTACGCCAGGCGGGTTGCGTCACCACGTCCAGTGCCACACCTTGCAGGATCCCACTGACGTACATCGACTCGGCACCGGTGTCGGCGAGGATTCGCTCGTGCGCGGGACCGCGAGCGATCAGGCCTGCCAATCGAACCGACGGGGACACCGTCTTGGTGAGTGACCGTAGGTAGACCACATGCCCGGCGTCGTCCCGTGCCGCCAATGGATTCGGCTCGGCGGTGATACCGAAATCGTGGGCGGAGTCGTCCTCTATCAAGAATGCGCCGTGCCGTTGAACAGTGTCGAGGATCTGCTCGCCGAGTGCCGGTGACCAGTGGGCTCCGGTCGGACTGGCAAACGTGGGTTGGGCATAGAACGCCCGGGAGCCGGTGCGCGCGAACGCTTGCGACAGCGCATCGGGGTCGGGGCCGTGCACTCCGCTGGGGACCGGTACGACGTGGACACCCGCCTGGGTGGCAGCGAGAATCGCGCCCCAATAGGTCGGCGATTCCATCAGTAGCGGACGGCCTGCACCGACGAGTGCGCGGAATGCAGTACTGAGGCCGGTCTGGCTGCCGGGAATGATGACCACATCACTGGCCGACGGCGGAGTGACGCCCACCGGTGTCGATGCCCCCAACTCCGCCGCGAACCACGCCCGCAATTCGGGCAGTCCGGCGGTCGGGGGCCGAGCTATCACCGCGTCGGTACGGGATGCGCGAGTGAAGGCAGCGTGAACGAGCCTCTCCGGCAACAATTCCCGGGCGGGATAGCCCGAATGCAGTGCGATCACATCGCTCGACGTGGACTGGAGCGCAGCCGGAAGTTGCAGTCGGTTTCCTGGTGCTCCCAGCGCCGCTGTCTGCCACCCGTAATCGTTGGGCCGCGCCGTGCGGACGGTCCTGACGAATGTGCCGACACCAGGGCGGCTTTCGATGACGCCTTGCGCAGTGAGGGTGCGCAGCGCCTTTTGCACGGTGACCGGGCTGGCCGAATGCTGGGCCACCAGGGAGCGGGTGGACGGCAGCTTCGCCTCTGGAGGCGCGGCAGCGATCCACTGCTTCAGTGCGTCCACTATCCGTGAACTGCTATCGTCGGACATGACACAGCATAGTAGCGCTACTCGTTCTGGTGCGAGCCCGCTATCGCGTGCCGGTTTGTTGTGGGGCTTGGCGGGCGTCACTGCATTCTCGTTCACCGTTCCGCTCACTCGCATCGCCGTGACGGGAGGCCTGTCACCACTCTTCGTCGGCACCGGAAGGGCTGTGGTCGCAGCCGCATTGGCGGCGGTCGCGCTGTCGGTAACGAGACAACGACTCCCCCAGGGTGGGCAGTGGGGTCGGCTGGCCGTCATCGCGGCCGGTGTCGTGATCGGCTTCCCGGTACTCACCTCCTACGCACTCACCACGGCATCTGCCGGTCACAGCGCCGTCGTCATCGCACTGCTCCCGGCGGCCACCGCCGTTGTCGCAGTGGTGCGAGAACGGCAACGAGTGAGGCCGATGTTCTGGCTCGTCGCAGGCATGGGCGCTGTCGTCGCGATCGGATTCGCGGCCGTTCAGGGCGGACGGCTGACCGGGCTCGGATGGTCGGATCTGTTGCTGCTCGGAGCCGTTGTCGCCGCGGCTGTCGGCTACGCCGAAGGAGGCTTGCTGGCCCGCGAACTCGGGGCCTGGCAAACGGTCTCGTGGGCTCTGGTGGTGAGCCTCCCGGTGACCGGTGCGTTGGCGGCCTTCTCCTGGTGGGAGCAACCGTCGGCAGCAGGTGCACGCGAGTGGGCATCGTTCGCCTACCTGGCGGTGGTGAGCATGTACCTCGGATTCTTTGCCTGGTATCGGGGCCTGGCCATCGGCCCCATGTCGAGCGTGAGCCAGATCCAGCTGATCCAACCGGTGCTCACCATCTGTTGGGCCGCGATCATCCTGCGCGAGGGGTTGACGTGGCCGGTGGTCGGGGGTGGAGCAGCGGTCATCGCATGTGCAACAGTGGCGGTCCGGACCCGGATGTCGCCGTCCGTTCGACAGGAGGAACTTTCGGCATGACCAAATCGATTGATCAGGCGCGCAAACTCGAGAATGTTCGCTACGACATTCGCGGACGCATTCTGGACAAGACCGAGGAACTCGAGGAGCAGGGACACACCATCCTGCGCCTCAACGTCGGCAATCCTGCCCCCTTCGGGTTCGAGGCACCGGACGAGATCATGATGGCCATGATCCGCAATCTGCCTACTGCACAGGGATATTCCGATTCGCGTGGTTTGTTCTCCGCGCGCACCGCGGTGGTGCAGTACTACCAGACCAAGGGCCTGACCGATCTCGACGTCGGCGACGTCTACCTGGGCAACGGGGTCTCCGAGCTGATCACCATGACGATGCAGGCGTTGTGCAACCCGGAGGACGAGATCCTGATTCCGTCACCCGATTATCCGCTGTGGACGGGATCGGTAGCGCTCGCCGGCGGCACACCCGTCCACTACCTGGCCGACGAGAGCCAGGATTGGGCCCCGGACTTCGAGGATCTCGAAGCCAAGATCACCCCTCGCACTCGCGCGATCGTGGTGATCAATCCCAACAACCCGACAGGGGCGGTGTATCCACGCGAGGCACTGCAGCGATTCGTCGATCTGGCACGTGAGCACGATCTGATACTGCTTGCCGACGAGATCTACGAGAAGATCGTCTACGACGGTGCCGAGATGACGAACCTGGCCACTCTCACGGGTAAAGACGTTCTGTGTCTGACCTATTCGGGTCTGTCGAAGGCGTACCGGGTGTGTGGATTTCGGGCCGGATGGTTGGCAATCACCGGGCCGCGTCGACGTGCGGCGAGTTTCATCGAGGGCATCACCCTGCTGTCCAACATGCGGATGTGCGCGAACGTGCCGGCGCAACACGCAATACAGACCGCGCTCGGCGGCAGGCAGTCGATCGAGGATCTGCTTCTTCCGGCGGGGAGGCTGACCGCGCAGCGTGACCTCGCGCATCGCATGCTCAACTCGATCGACGGAATCAGTTGTGTGCAGGCAGCGGGTGCGCTGTACATGTTCCCGAAGCTCGACACCGACCGCTTCGGGATCGTCGACGACGAGAAGTTCGTACTCGACCTCCTCGAGGCGGAGAAGATTCTCGTCAGTCACGGCCGTGCCTTCAATTGGGATGTGCCCGATCACTTCCGGCTCGTCACACTGCCCAACGTCGACGATCTCGCGACGGCGCTCGAACGTCTCGGCAACTTCATGAGCTCGTATTCGCAATGACGTTCAGCTCGGGTCTGGCTCGAAGAGCTCCTCGATAGTGCAGTCGAAGGCGGCGGCGAGGCGAAAGGCGACGGGCAGACTCGGGTCGAACCGCTCTTTCTCGATGGAGATGATCGTCAGGCGCGTGACGTCGATCCGCTCGGCCAGTTCGTTCTGAGACCAGCCGTTCTCGGTACGACGCCGTCGGACACTGTTCTTCACTACGACAAGGCTCGATAGCGAGCGAACGCATACCGCGCGGTGAACGAGGCGAACGCAGCCAGCAGCAGGCCCGTCAGCAGCAGAGTGGCCGGGGGGTCGACGTGGGTGATGGCGACTACCGCCAGAGTCAGGCCGAGGACGGTCACAAGATCGGTGGCGGTGCCACTCGATGCCTTTGTGGTCCAGTGTGATTCGATGCTCTCGCCCGACGCGTACGCCGAGTCGGCGGTGGATGGGGCGATGAACAGAACCCAACCCAGCATCGTCCCGAACGGAAGCGCGGTGAATCCGAAGACCACCGCCGAGATTCCCGGTGCGACGGGCGAGACCAGCCAGGCGAGCAATGCTGTCGCCAATGCCGTGGCAAGGCCGACAGCGGCGACCGATATCCATCTGAGTGTCATGCGCTTTCTCCGATCGTAGGTATAGCTCGCTATACGTATAGGAAACCATACATCGGGCCTCACATGTCAGTGAGCGAGACGGTGAGAAAACTGTCACCGACGTGCAGCATCGGTGTAGTCGGTCGAAACGTGTCAGGTGATGAGGTGGTGATACCGAAGGAAAGGACCACTGTCATGCCGGATCTCTTCAGCTCGTTCACGCTCAAGGGCGTGACGCTTCGAAACCGAATCGGCATGTCGCCGATGACGATGTATCGCTCCGTCGACGGGAAGATGAACGAATTTCACCTGATGTACCTCGGTGCACGCGCGGCGGGTGGCTTCGGGATGGTCTTTCCGGAGCAGGTAGCGATCACGCCGGACGGACGCACTACCCCGGGTTGCGCTGGGATCTACGACGACGATCAGATCGAGGGTCACGCTCGCGTGACGTCGATGATCAAGGAGATGGGTTCGGTTCCGGCCATTCAGCTGGGTCACACCGGACGCAAGGGCAGCGAAGTCCCACCCTGGCAGGGCGGACACCAACTTCCGGCAGACCATCCCGACGGCTGGGAGTGTGTTGCGCCGTCGGCGATTCCGTACGGCGGTGACCACTCGTTCCCCGTCCACGAACTCACCGTGCCGGAGATCAAGGCGATCCATCAGAGCTACGCCGACGCAGCTGTCCGTGCTGCGGAAGCCGGTTACGAATGGCTGGAAATGCACTACGCCCACGGTTATCTCGGGGCAAGCTTCTTCTCCCCACTGGCGAATCAGCGCACCGATCAGTACGGCGGAAGCCTGGAGAACCGGGCACGGTTCCACCTGGAGGCGCTCGACGCGGTGCGTGAGGTGTGGCCGGAGAAGTACCCCCTCACCATGCGCTTGGGCTCGGATGACCACCACCCCGACGGGGTTCAGTTCGACGAATCCATGATCGCCATCGGATGGATGAAGGAACACGGCCTGGATATGGCCGACGTCAGCCTGGGCTTCAATACCGACGACATGGTGGACCCGCCTTTCGGGGACATGGGGTTCATGGTCGAGCGGGCCGCGCGGGTCAAGCGCGAGCTGGATATCCCGGTGACGTGCAGCTGGAATCTGGGAGTTCCGGAGAATGCGGACGCCGTGATCCGCGACGGCAAGATCGACGTGGTGTTGCTCGGTCGTCCGGCACTTGCCAATCCGCACTGGCCGGTGTGGGCTGCACGCGAGCTCGGCCATGGTGACCCGTTCTCGCTGGTGCCCGAGGACTGGAGCTGGTGGCTGAAGAATTTCCGCGGACACGACCCGAGCATCGGATTGCCGCCGGCGAAAGTTCTCGACGAGGAGCAGGAGAGGAAGATCGCGTAGTCGAGGGAAGGACCGGACGGCGATCACAGACCACCTGCGGACGGTAGGGTTCCAAGGGCTCGCATCATGAGGAGCCCAGTGGTGTTCTCGTATCGACGCGGAGGTTTGTGATGGCCGGCGGACTCGTAGCCCTACTCGACGACGTGGCAGCGCTGGCTCGCCTGGCCGCGGCCTCCATCGACGACGTCGGTGCCGCGACCGGTAAGGCAACGGCCAAGGCAGCAGGCGTTGTCATCGACGATGCAGCGGTGACGCCACAGTACGTTCGCGGCCTCGCGGCCGAACGGGAGCTCCCCATCATCAAGCGCATCGCGGTCGGCTCGTTGCGCAACAAGCTCCTGATCATTCTTCCGATCGCCCTGTTGTTGAGTCAGTTCCTGCCGTGGCTGTTGACGCCGATTCTGATGCTCGGCGGGTGTTACCTCAGCTACGAGGCCGCGCACAAGATCTGGGGTGCGCTGTTCGGTCATGGCGACCATCACGAGGCTGCCGAGGACGAGCCGCGTGACGAGGACTCGGTGGTCTCCGGTGCCGTGCGCACCGATCTCATTCTGTCGGCCGAAATCATGGTGATCGCACTGGACACCATTGCCTCGGAGGGCTTCTGGAGTCGGTTGATCATCCTGGCGGTCGTTGCCGTGGTCATCACGATCGTTGTCTACGGCGTCGTTGCGCTGATCGTGAAAATGGACGACATCGGTCTGAAATTGGCCGACGGTTCCACGGGATTCGTCGAAAAGTTCGGCCGAGGACTGGTCAAGGGCATGCCCAAGGTCATGTCGGTGCTGTCGGTCGTCGGCACGGCCGCAATGCTGTGGGTCGGTGGACACATCCTGCTCGTCGGTATCGACGAGCTCGGATTCCATCCGATCTACGAACTTGTGCACCACGGCGAAGAAGCGGTGCGCGGCGTGGCAGGTATCGGCGGAGTACTGGCGTGGATCGTCAATACTCTGGCGTCGGCGATCATCGGTGCGATCGTCGGCTGCATCATCGTGGTTGCGCAGCTGGGGATCTCGAAGGTACTTGCCAAGCGGTCCGCTGCGAAGTAGTGGCGGTATAGGCGACGACCTCGTCGGAGAGTCGGGTGTGTTCGTTGTCGCGTATCTCGGCTCGGACCTGGTCGCCTGCGGGGGTGCACGTTTCGTGTCCGACGACATTGCCGAGCTCACGCGGGTCTTCGTCGACGTCCGTTCCCGCGGGAACGGGGTGGGAGCGTCGATGGTCGAGTTCGTCGAAGAATGCATCCGCGAATCGCATCGCACGACAGTCAGATTGGATACCCGAGCGGACCTGATCGAGGCGCGGGGCCTGTACTTCAAGCTCGGCTATCAGGAGGTCCCGGCGTTCAACGCAGACCCCTACGCCGAAGTGTGGCTCGAAAAGCAGCTCTTCTGAACGGCTTTCGTCACCGACGAGCCAGCTCGAGAACCCGTCGTTCGGACATGGAAACATCGGCGAGCGATGCCGTCAACTCGTCCCACGCCCGCTGAACGCGGAGTTCGTCGCGGCGGAGTCGCTTCTGCGCAGCAGCAAGTCTGCGGCGTTCGACGAGAAGCATGTGGCGTTCGCGATCCAGCTGGGCCAGGACGAGATACGTGTGCGCATCGAACGGATACATTCCAACTCCTATGGTGTGGTGGGGAATCCGTGCATCAGGACCATGACGTGTTCGCGTTCCTGCGGGGTCGCGTTCTCGCCGTGTCGACGCCATTTGTCCACGACCGCGCGTAACTCCGTGTCCAGCTCGGCGGTTTCGCTTGCAGTCAGACGTAAGACATTGTCGGTACTGAACGCCGCCGATACCCACTCCGGTCCCCACGATTCGGACGTCCGGTCGAAGTCACGCAGCCGAGACCACTGGTGAGCCAGCCAGGAATCCTTGGACGCTTTTGCAACCGACAGTGACTCGGGGGAGTCGGAGAAGTCGTTCTCGGACCAGCTGAAGCCCTCCTCGTTGGCCTCCGACCACCACCGCTGACGCTTGTCCGATCCGTTCTCGACCTCCTTGACGAACCCGTGCTCGGCGAGCTTTCGAAGGTGGTAGCTCACCGAGGCCGGCGACTCGTCCACCAGATCGCCGAGCTGGGTCGCCGTCATCGACTTGTTGGCACGCAACGCATAGAGCAGGCGCAGCCGGATGGGATGCGTCAGTGCCTTCAGCTCGGACATGTCCGTCAGCTTCCGTGGCGTCCGCGGCGGTGGTGGTGGGCTCATGCACCAACCATAACCCGAAAGAAATATTCCGCAATAGTTCTTTCGGAACTAGCTGCTGTGCACGGTGACGGCGTAGCCGTCCGGGTCTTGCAGGACGAAGGTCTTGCCGAAGGGTCCGTCGAAGGGGTCGGTCAAGATGGTGACTTCGGCCGCGACCAGCGTTTCGTGTAGCGCCACGGCGTTGTTGCATTCGAGCCACAGTGCAACTCCGAGTCCTGGCTGCCCACTGTCGAGATCGGTTCCCGGAGCGGGGTTTCGGACGGCGAAAGGGATGGGCGAGGTGGTGAACACCACTGCTCCGGGTGGAGACTGGGGTGCGCGGACGAGGCCGAGCTGGGATTCGTAGAAGTCTGCGCTGACGGCGAGATCACGTACCTGGAGGGAGAGGAAGCTCGGTCCGGAAACGGTTGCAACGGTCATGTTGTGTCCTTTCGATGGTTCGTCAAGTCCTTGACGACAACGAATGTATGTCAAGATATTGACATGAGTCAAGTGGATGTCGACACCTCGATCGGGTACGCCCTCAAGCGGGCAACCTCCGCCTTGCGTTCGGCGATGGACGATTGCCTACGCGATCTCGACATCACCGTCTCCCAGTACTCGAGCCTCGAACTGCTCGCGCAGAAGCCGGGTCTGTCCAACGCCGAACTCGCGCGTGCGGTGTTCGTCAGCAGGCAGGCAACCCATCAACTGTTGGCCGGTCTCACGCGCGACGGCTTGGTGGAAATCGAGGGGGCAGGTCGAGACCAGCGCCTGCACGTGACAACTCGGGGCATGGAGCGCTTAGGGCAAGCGTCGGCCGCTGTGGCCTCCGTCGAACAGGTCATGATTGCCTCGCTGTCCACACAGGAGCGAGAAGTGTTGCACCGCAACCTTGTCGCGTGTGCCGAGGCTCTCGACGGGAATCAGCAGTCGTAACCTCACGCGACCGAGTCGAGGAACTCCAGCATCGCCGTGTTGAACTCCTTCGGCCGGTCCATGTTCGCGGCGTGACCGCACTTCTCCAGAACGACCGATCGACCGAGTGGATTGAGTTCCACCGACTCGGAAGCGTGTGCAGCAGGCCAGAACTGACTGTCGCGCCCGGCGACCATCAGGAACGGCCTGTCGTTGCCAGCAATGGTTGCGCGCCAATCCTGTGCTGCATGATCGGCGAGCAGAGCCTTCATCGGAGCCGCGTCGGGTGACGCCATCTTCGGCATCGACCGCATCGCGAATGCCAGTTTCAGCAGCGAAGGCACTGACTTCCACTGAGGCCTGCCGTGGCCCGTGCTAGGTATTCCGCTGTCGAAGAATGTCGTTCGATTTGCATCGGTAAGTCCGTAGAAGCCGTTCGACCAGTCCGCGCTGTTCACCATCTTCGGTGTCTGATCCACCGAGACAATGGCGCGCACGCGGTCGGTGCCGAACTGTGAGACGTACGACCAGACGGTGCTCGCTCCCATCGAACCGCCGATCAAGACGGCTTCGTCGACGCCCAACGCTGTCAAGAAGTTGGCGACATCGCGCCCGTGCCGCTCCATGGATGCGCCGTGGGTCGGTGCTTCCGATGCTCCATGGCCACGTCTATCGAGAGCCAGCACGCGATACCCGGCCGCTACCAACGCCTTCTGCTGTAGCGCCCAGGTGGTGGCAGGAGCACAGAAGCCGGCGATGAGAACTACTGCCGGACCGGTGCCCTCGTCGATGTAGCTCAGAGTGACGGAGTCGTCGGTGACCACTGTCGGCATGGCGCATCTTTCTGTCAGGCGAACTCGGCGTGCATTTCCCAGATCAGGATCTCGCTCGCAGTCGATGCTGTCACACGGTGTCCGCCTGTACCCGTGAGTCGGACTGCGTCACCTTGGGCGAGGTCGCCGACGTCCTCGAATACCGCGGAACCGTCGGCCATGAAGACATGACCGAACGGCGCGTCGGGAACGGTGATCGATTGTCCCGGCGCGAGGCGCGCAACATGAAGTGCCGCAAACCGATTGCCGATGTGCACGCCGCTCCTACCCGCGATGCCCGATGCCACACAGACGAGCTCACCGGATACCAACTCGTCTCGAACGTCCAGCTCTTCGTAGGAGGGACTCGTTCCGTCGGTGTCCGGTGGAATCCACATCTGTACAACGCGTAGCTTTTCCCGGCTGGTCAGACTCGACGCATTGCGTTCGGTGTGGCGAATGCCGGTGCCGGCACTCATTCGCTGAATCAATCCGGGACGAATCTGCCCGGTACTGCCTTCGGAGTCAGCATGTTCGAGAGTGCCTTCGAGTACCCACGTCAGAATCTCCATGTTCTCGTGCTGATGGGAATCGAACCCTTCGCCCGGAAACACTGTGTCCTCGTTGTGCACCATGAGCAGTCCGTGCGCATTGGCCGCCAGGTCGTAGTTGCCGGTGGCGGGAAACGACTGCTTGGAATCGAGCCATTCGTTCCACCAGTGATGGCGTTGTTCACCGGGTATGTGGGTGACCGTCACGACGCGTGGTTCCGCATTGCCGTGAAAGTGCGCGTGAGAGCGGCGAGGTCATTGGGATCCACCAGATCGAACATGTTCTCCCGCACCGACGCAACGTGTCCGGGGCTCGCCGAGGCGAGCGTCTGCATACCGGCCTCGGTGAGCTCGGCGGACATCCCACGCTTGTCGTCGTCGCATTTGACGCGAATGACCCAACCGTTGTCGACGAGTCGGCTGATAGCCCTGGTGACGCCGCTGCGAGTGGTGGTGACGGCATCCGCAAGTTCGCTCATACGTCGGCGACGGTCGGGCGCTTCCGAGAGCACGACCAGCAGCTCGAAGTCGGTGAAGGAGATTCCGGAGTCGCGTGTGAGTTGATTGTCGAGGTCGCGAAGCAGTAGCCGCGTTGCATCGAGGTACGCGCGCCACGCCTGCTGTTCGCCGGCATCGAGCCACCGTGGTGTTGCCATACCTCAATGCTAGTTGACATCGCAACTAACGGGTGTACTGTTCTCGGTAGTTGACGAAGCAACTACTTGACCGAAGGGTAGAGCGATGACCGAGACGGATCTACACACCACAGAGCGCGACCGCATTCGGAAGCAGTACATGATGCCGGCAGACGAGCGGCCTGCATCGTCGGCCCGAGGACTCCATCACACCGCTCTCGTCAGCAGTGACGTCGAGGCAACCGTGCGGTTCTATCAGGATCTGCTCGAGTTTCCGCTCACCGAGCTCATCGAGAACCGGGACTACCCAGGGTCGTCGCACTTCTTCTTCGACATCGGCAACAGCAACCTGTTGGCCTTCTTCGACTTCCCAGGCCTCGATGTCGGTCCCTACGCGGAGGTGTTGGGCGGCCTCCATCACGTGGCGATCAGTGTCGAGCCCACCCGCTGGGAGCACCTGCGTACCAAGTTGATCGACGCCGGAATCGAGTTGATCGAGCACAGTGATGTCTCGCTGTACTTCCGCGACCCCGACGGAGCGCGGCTGGAACTCATCGCCGATCCGCTCGGCGAGATGTACGGCTCGCACGTTCTCTGAGAACCCACCACTTCGAGATTCGAGGCAATGACATGACCTCTGCAGCAACCACACTCGACATCCGCCGAGCCGACGACCGATTCAAGACGAAGATCGGCTGGCTGGACTCCAAGCATTCCTTCTCGTTCGGTAATCACTTCGATCGCGGCAACACCCACCACGGCGTCCTCATGGTGAACAACGACGACATCGTCACCCCGGGAATGGGATTCGATACCCACCCGCATCGTGACATGGAGATCGTCACCTGGGTCCTGCAGGGATCGCTCGTGCACCAGGACTCGATGGGCCACTCCGGCGTGATCTACCCCGGTCTCGCACAGCGCATGAGCGCAGGCACCGGAATTCTCCACTCGGAGAAGAACGATTCGTGGCGACTGGGCGATACCGCGGGCTCGTATTCGAGCGAGCACGGAGATCCCGTTCGATTCGTCCAGATGTGGGTCGTACCCGACGAGCAGGGCATCACCCCGGGCTACGAACAGCTCGAGATCGACAACGAATTGCTCAGCGGCGGTTTGGTTCCCGTCGCATCCGGCATGCCCGACCATGCCGATCACGCCGCCATTCGCATCAAGAACAAGTACGCCGCCATGCACGTGGCGCGCCTACAGCCCGGGCAGGCACCGGTAGAAATTCCCGACGCGCCGTTCGTGCACATCTTCGTGGCGGAGGGTGAGGCGATGCTCGAGGGCGTGGGACTGTTGGCCGAGGGCGACGCCGTACGCGTCAGCGGAGGCGGCGGCCAAAAACTCAGCAGCGCAGGCGGTGCCGAAGTGATCGTTTGGGAGATGCACGCCGCAATCGCCGGCTAATCGGTCTCTCGGTGTGGTCGGAACGAATGCTCCTCGTGGTCGAGTTCGTGCTCGAGACTGCGCATGCTGTTGTCCGGTAGCCGGCCGGCATCTCGCCAACACAGCAACTCTTCGCGCTCGACCGCCAGGATGCGTCGTCGGGTACTCATCGCGGCGATCTGCTCCGGCGAGATGACCGAGTCGCCTACCTCGGACTCGTCCAGATGATCGAGTCGGCGGTGGTACCGGCTGATCCGATGCTCCAATTCGTTGCGCAGTATCTCCCGCCCCTCGTCGTCGAGCTTCTCCTCGTCGGCGATGCGATCGAGCTGTGACAGTGCAGCTTTGGTCGACCCCTCCCGCGCTTCGTTTCGCAGACGCGCTTCCGCTGCCGGATCGGCGACGACGTTCAGCTTTCGCACGAGCGGAGCGAACGTCAGGCCCTGTCCGACGACCGTCACCAGCACGACGAGAAACGCACAGAACAGCAACAGGTCTCGGCTCTCGAACGACTCACCCGAGTCGATCGTCAGGGGCAACGTGAACACGGCCGCGACGGTGATGACCCCACGAGTGCCGGCCCAGCTCATCACCACCGCCTCGCGTGCGGACAGCCCCGTGGTAAGCAACCACAGTGGCCGCAGTAGTAGGACGCCGGCGAGCGTGACGGTGACTGCGAGAGCGATTGTCGTCCCTGAGTAGGCCGACAGGCCGCGCACCACGGTCGGCAACTGTTCGCCGATCAACAAAAACACGAAGCCCTCGAGCAGTAGGTCGATGAGCCGCCACACCGCAGTGGTCTGTAGGCGGCTGGCTCCGGAGATGGCGTGGCGAGTGTGATGGCCGATCATCAATGCCGCGACGACGACGGCCAGTACTCCCGACGCATGGACCTCTTCCGCCGCCAGATAGGCAACGAACGGTGTCGCCAGCGACACGATGTTGAGCAGTAAAGAATCGTGAATGTATCGCTGCACCAATCGGATCAGCAGGGCGACGATCAGTCCGACGACGATGCCGCCGACTGCCGCCACTACGAACAACCCGCCGGCGTCGACGAACGTCATGTCCTGGCTCGAGATCGCGGCGATAGCGACGGTCAGCATCGTCAGCGCGGTCGCGTCGTTCAGCAACCCCTCCCCTTCGATGAGAGTGACCAGCCTCGGTGGAATGCCGGCGCGTCGACCGACCGCAAGGGCGGCCACCGGGTCCGGCGGTGCCACGGCGGCACCGAGCGCCATACCAGCGGCCAGCGTGATACCCGGAACGAGCAACCACAGGCCGACGCCCACGAGGGTCGCGGTCGCCACCACGAGGGCGACCGACAAACTCAAGATCGTCCACACGTTGCGGCGAATGGCGATCAGCGATGAGTTCAGGGCAGCGCTGTAGAGCAGCGGCGGGATCACCAGGGTCAGAACGACCTCGGGATCGAGAACGATGTCGGGCAACGCCGAGGCCGAGACGGCCAGGCCGGCCAAGGTCAACAATGCCGCCGCGGGCAGCGTCGTCTTCTTCGAGATCACCTGTGCGGCGACGATCACACCCGTAGCAGCCAGGACCAGGCCGAGAGTTTCTATCACCTGGATGTGTTCCACCAGGTCAGAGGTTCAAACTATCTCTTCAGCCCGAACATCTTCGCGATCGTCTTCTCCATGAACGTCGCCGGCAGCAATCGTCGCGCCAGAAATACGACCGGTGCGTTACTTCCTCTGGCGTACAGGGGTTTCGGCTTGTCGGCCTCGATGGCCTTCAGTACTACCTCGGCGACGTCCTCGGCCGAGATGCCGGTTCCCTCCTTGCGATCCAGTGACGATATCGCTGTGTGGAAATCGTCGCGGTGGACCGAATCGGCGGCGATGTACTTGGTGCGGCGTTCGCTGATTCCGGTGTTGATCGATCCCGGCTCGACAGTGGTCATCCACACGCCGAAAGGCGAAAGTTCCAGACGCGCCGCGTCGGAGAAGCCCTTGATCGCTGCCTTCGTCGACGCGTAGGACGAGCGATAGGCGAGGGGGAAGCTGGCCAGCATCGAGCCGACCATCACGATGCGGCCGTAACCCCGCTCGCGCATACCCGGAATGACGTTCTGCGACAGCGTCACTGCGCCGAAGACGTTCAATTGGAAGAGTCGTTCGATGGCGTCGGTCGGCAGTTCTTCGAACGGTCCGGACTGGCTCTCGCCCGCGTTGTTGATGAGGACGTCGACGGCTCCCAGGTCGGCCACGAATGCAGTGATCGACGCGGAATCGGTGAGATCGAGAGCGCGATACTCGACGCCTGCTGCCCGTTGATCATCGCTCATCGAATCCGGGTTTCGCGAGGTGCCGATAACTCGGTAACCGCGGGCGACCAGCGCCGACGCGACAGCCTTTCCGATTCCCGACGAAGCTCCGGTGACCACTGCGGTGCGATTCATGCCCGAATGGTACCGGTGCGGTCGACCGACACCGCATGACGAAACAACCCATACCGGTTAGTCTGTTACCCGTGGAAACGAACTCCGCCGCCCTGCTGCTCGAGCACCTGTGCATGGCCTTCGGCCCAAAGCCTGCGGTCGACGACATGTCGCTGATGGTTCCGCCCGGTTCGATGTTCGGGTTGGTCGGACCCAACGGTGCAGGTAAGACGACATCGTTGTCCATGGCCGTGGGGCTGCTGAGACCGCAGTACGGGCGGAGTCTGGTCTTCGGCCGAGATGTCTGGGCCGATCCGATCGCTGCGAAAAAACTGCTCGGCGTGCTGCCCGACGGACTGACCTTGCCCTCCCAGTTCACCGGCCACGAGCTTCTCACCTACATCGGTCGACTGCGCGCGATGCCGGAGGATGTCATCGCGCAGCGTCGAGACGAGCTGTTGGACGCCTTGGATCTCACCGACGCCGGAGGAACCGTCATCGCCGACTACTCCGCGGGAATGACCAAGAAGATCGGGCTGGCCTCCGCGCTGCTGCACGGGCCCCGATTACTGGTGCTGGACGAGCCGTTCGAGGCCGTCGACCCCATCTCCTCCAGCACGATCCGCACCATCCTCGTCCAGTTCGTCCGATCCGGCGGGTCGGTGATTCTGTCGAGCCACGTCATGGCGCTCGTCGAGCAACTGTGCACGCACGTCGGCGTCATCACCGGCGGCCGAGTGGTGGCGGCCGGAACCGTCGACGAGGTCCGCGGCGGCGGGACCCTGGACGATGCCTTCGTTCGCCTCGTCGGCACCCGCGAGCAGAACCCGGACGGCCTGTCCTGGATGCGCTCGTGATGTCGGTAGACCGCACCGTCCTGCAGATGCGAATGACGCTCTACCGCAGGCAGTTCAAGGGCGGGCAAGCGGTGATCAGGACCGTGTTCGGATTGCTGGGGTTGGCCTTCGCAGTTCTCGCATGTGTGATGGCGGCGCGAACCGACGCGTCGCAGGTTCTCGTGGGCGGCACCGCAAGCCTCGGACTGACTTTGGTGGGCCTGAGTTGGGTGCTGTTCCCGGTACTGTCGGGCATCTCCGACGACAACATCCAGCCTCGCCACTTCCAGCTGTTGTCCGTCGACCCCGCGCGACTGGCCCGTGCGTTGCTGACGACGTCGGTGGTCGGCATGGTGGTTCCGCTCACGATCGTTGCCGCGGCGTCCATTCCGATTTACGCCGCGTCGCGCTGGGTCGCGGCACTGCCTCTGGCTCTGGTGGCCTGGCCCGCCTCGGTGGTGTTCTTCGTGACGCTGTCGAGGGTGGTGACGCTGGCGATGTCGCAACTGCTGAAGAGTCGACGCAGTCGCGAGTTCGCGTTGCTGGCGTTCGGAGCCATCTTCGGCGGCTTGTACTTCCTACAGTTCCCCATCACTCAGAATCTCGATCGAGTGCTGTCGGGCGAGGTGTCGTGGCCGCTCACGCTGGCCCATTCGATCCCGTTCAGCTGGGGAATCACCGGTGTCGACGCTGTGCTGCAGGGCAACTGGTTGCTGGGGATCGGCGCAGTGGCGGGATTGCTACTGCTGGACGTCGCACTGGTGTGGGCATGGCATCGATTGGTTCTACGCCACTTCGAGGGACGGGTCTTGACGTCGTCGGGATCGACCCGTAAGCAGACGGCAGCGAAGGGCCGTGACGGCGCAGCAGGGTGGCGGGCCACGCGGGTCGGTGCCGTGGTGACCCGGGAGCTGTCCCTGTGGCGCGGTGACATGCGTCGCCGAAGTCAGTTGCTGTCGGTCCTGATCTTTGCTGTGTTGGCTGGTATCGGCCCGTTGGTGACCGACTCGATTCCGTTCAGTGCAGCGTGGGGCGCGTGGATCGTGATCATCATGGCGGTCGGTGCGGGATCGAATTCGTACGGTCTCGACGGCAGTTCGATGTGGCACCTCGTGATGATTCCGCAGGCCCTCCCCGACGACATCCGTGGTCGACAGATTGCCTGGTTGCTGGTCGCCGCCCCCTTCGCGATCGTTCCGGTGCTCGTGGTTCGAGTGTTCGGCGACCTCGGGCTCGACCGAATGGAGATCCCTGTCGCATTGACGATCTCGATGCTCGGAGTCGGAGCCGGTCTGACAGCAGTGAACTCCGTGCGCGGTGCCTACCCGGTGCCCGAAGCGACGAAGTCGTTCTCGATGAACACACGGGGATCCTTCACCGGCAATGCCTTCGGATTCCTCGTACTCGGGATAGTGGTCCTGGCCGTGTCGGTCGTGCCCGTGCTGCTGCTCGCGTTTCTTCCCGGCGCGTGGGCCTATCTGTCGATTCCGGTGGCCGTGGCGATCGGTTGGCTGGGGATGTGGTGGGGCGCGCGGATGGCAGTCACCGCGCTGGTTCGTGACTCCGACCGAATCTTGAATTCAGTGCTGTCACGGTAACTCTCGAATTGTCCGGCAAGGATTTCCCGCAGCGAAGGTGTGCGGCGGTACGTCGCGGGTGACGACACTTCCGGCTCCGATCACCGAGTTGTCGCCGATGGTGACTCCTGGGCACACGATGACTCCGGCACCCAGCCAGATATTGTTTCCGATGGTGATCGGAAGGGCGCTCTCCCAACGGTTTCGGCGAGCTTCGTGATCTTCCATGGGATGCAACGGTGTCAGTAGTTGCGCGCGCGGACCGATCGAGACGTCGTCGCCGATGGTGATACGTGCGCAGTCCAGCATGATGGCGTCGTAGTTGACGAAGGTGTTCGAGCCGATGGAAATGTATGTGCCGTAGTCGCATTGGAATCGCGGCATGATCGTCGAGTCCGCGCCGATGGATCCGAGCAGCTCGCCGAGTAGTTCGCCCCGTTCCTCGGTCCGGTCCGCCTCGGTCGCGTTGAATCTGTCGAGCAGCTTGCCGCACGACACCCGAGACGCCACCAGTTCGGGATCACTTTCTCGGTAGAGTTCGCCGCGCAGCATCAGGTCTCGATTTCCGCTCATGGGTGTCACGCTACAAGCCGGTGGAGATCTCGAACAGTGCGACGCTGAACCACGAACTCCCATCGCCGAAATCGCGCCGACCGACGTGGCGGAACCCCTGCCGCAGGTAGTAGCTGCACAGGTCGGGGTTGGTTTCGGCGCAATCCAGACGAAGCAGGGTTCGCCCTTCCTGCCGGGTCCGCTGCACCGCCCACTCGAGCAACGACGCGCCGAGTCCCGTTCCTGATTCGTTTCTGTCGATCACCAGTCCGTGCACATAGCCTGCGGGTTCGCCCTGTTGCGGCCAGATGGCTGGATCGGCCCAGATCAAGCGCAGTGCTCCGACAATCGGCCCACCCGGGTGCCGTCGAGCGACATAGAACTCCCCTGCCTCAATCTGAGCAGCAACGGTAGACAGCGGTAGCTCGCGCGGTGTCCACTGATCGATTCTCCGGGCGGCCAACCAATCCTCGGCAGCGTGCCGGAGGCCGAGTATCGTTGCTGCGTCGTCGACGGAGGCGAGATCTACGATGAGCACGGTGCCATCGTACGGAGGTGATCAGTCCTGTGGTGAACGTACTTGTGGTCGAGAGTGATTCGGACCGAAAGGCCTTTCCGTCGATCGATGGAGTCCACTTCCGAAGCTGCGCGATCACTGGCCTGGTCGATGCCGTGGCGTGGGCAGAAGTGCTGTTGTTTCGCACGTTCGAGGCCGTCGATCTTCGCGCCGTCTGGCCGAACGCTGCCAACCTGAGGTGGGTCCACGCGTCCAGCGCGGGGGTCGATCGACTCCTTGATCCCGGGCTGCGCGAGGGTCCGTGGCTGCTGACCAACTCGGGAGGCGTACTCGATAGGGCGATAGCCGAATACGTCGCAGCCGGAATCCTGGCGTCCGTGAAGAATCTGCCCCAGGCTCTTCGCCGTCAGCGTGAGCGAGTGTGGGAACACCGAGTCAGCACGGGAGTTCACGGTAAACGTGCTCTGGTCGTCGGACCGGGCTCGATCGGAAGAGAAATCGGCAGGCTACTCGGCGCACTCGGTATGCGCGTCGATGCGTCGGGGACATCCGAACGCCCGGGCGATGCGGAGTTCGCGCGCATTCGTCATGTCGAAAAATTACGTTCGTATGCGGGCGAGTACGACGTCATCGTGCTCGCGACACCGTTGACCGAGCGAACCCGTGGTCTCGTCGGTCCCGAGGTACTCGCGGCCATGAGTCCGGATGCGGGTCTGGTCAACATTTCTCGCGGTCCGGTGGTCGACGAACAGGCGCTGTGCGTGGCCTTGGCCTCCGGCGCGATCGGGTGGGCAGTGCTCGACGTTTTCGAGGTCGAGCCGCTGCCGGCATCGAGCCCGCTGTGGGACATGGACAACGTGATCCTGACCGCCCACCTCGCCGGCGATACCGACGACTTCGCCGAGCGGTTGTGGCAGCTGTTCGAGGACAACTTGAAGCGCTACCTGCACGGTTCGCCGCTGGTCAACGTGGTGGACAAGCAGACGGGGTATGTCCAGCGGTAGTTCGGATCGGCAAAGTGTGTGTAACAGCGCGTAGCGTGTACTAGGGTGCACGAGTGCGTGTAATCAATCATTCGGCCATCGCGTCGACCAGTCGGGAGTCGGCTTTCGCTTACCTCGACGATTTTCGTAACGTGCCGCAGTGGATGTTCGGGATCACGCGGTTCGAGCCGACAAGCGAGATCACATCCGGTCTCGGGGCCACGTACGACGCGACGATGCAAATCGGTCCCAAAGCGCTCAAATCCGTTGTGCATGTGACCGAATGGGTCCACAACGAGCGACTCACGCTCGAGTCGGTCGAGGGGCTGTCGAACTCGTCGACGTGGTCGTTCGAGGACGCCGGTGACGGTCGAACCCGGCTGGTGGTCGTCTTCCGCTACAGCCTGCCTGGTGGTATCGCCGGGAAGGTGCTCGGAGCGGTAGTGGAACCGGTTGTGGGTCAAGCGATCCGGCATACCGAGTCGACCCTGCGGAGCAGGCTGGAAGCAATCGGGGCGTAGGTCGGTACTCTGGCTAACATGTCAGAGTATGTGCAACCGGAACGTGGACTGACCTTCGGCCGAGTTGCGGAGAATTACGACCGCGCCCGACCCGGCTACCCCGCCGAGCTGTACGCGGACATCGTGACCGGAGGCAGGCTGCGAGTACTCGAGGCCGGATCCGGTACCGGTAAAGCCACCGTTGCGTTGGGCGAGCTGGGTGCATCCGTCGTTGCGGTGGAACCGGATTCGGAGATGGCGGAGGTCGTTCGGCGTCGTACCGAGAATCTCGACGTCGAGGTGCAGGTGTCGCGATTCGAGGAGTGCGTAGTCGAGCCGGCGTCGTTCGATGTCGTCGCCGCCGCGCAGTCCTGGCATTGGGTGAACCACGAACAAGGAGCGGCAGTCGCGGCGCGCGCGTTGGTCCCGGGGGGAGCACTCCGGCTGTGGTGGAACATGCCGGGCGACCTCGACGGGCCGACGTGGGATGCGGTCAGAGCGGCCTACGACGCAACCGAACCCGACGCAGCACCGCTGCTTGCCCGATCTCTCGGTGCGCAATCGGAATCGACCGTTCCTCGGGCCGACGGCTTCGGTCCCTGGTCGTCCTCGACATACAGCTGGGTTCAGCGCTACACCGCGGACGAATTCTGTGCGATGGCTGCAACCTATTCGAGCCATCTGATTCTCGACGACGCGCGGCGCGACGAAGTGTTGAACGCAGTGCACGCGGCGATCACCGAGCACGGGCACGTGGACTATCACTACGTGACCCAGATGATGACAGCGAGGCGGGACGGAAAGGGCTAGGAGATCGTTGTGGTGCACACGACGAATTGCCGTGCGTCGTAAGCGAATCCGCCCTCAGGGCAGTCGTTGGGGTCAGCGGTACCGGTCTTGATCTCGGTGACCTGTTCGACGTCGGTCGCGCTGGGGTCGCTGCAGTCGACACGTGCGGGCTCGTCGATGCCGCCGGTGGGAACACTCATGCATCCGTCGACGACCCAATCGACGTCGAGGCACAGCGCGCCCTGCTCCACGCCGTCGAGAGTCTCGTAATACGTTTGATTCACGTCGGTGGGGCACTGCTCGTTCTGCTCGGCCTTGGCGATGACCTTGTAGTTCGATTCCATGCTGCCGCATTCGGCGTTCTCGATGGTGGCGGCCGTCATCGTCCCGCCGAGTCGGACGCATTGACCGATCTCGACGTCGATGTCGGTGGAGCCGCCGGCGTCGATGCCCTCCTGGCCCGAGACGTCGTCGGTGGTGGTGGCAGCGGCCGACGTCGAGGATGCGGTGGTGGTGTCTGCGGCAACGGCGTTGCCCGAGTCGGTCGACGAGCAGGCTGCTGCGAAGAACAGCGTGAACAGTGCACCCGCGGTAAGGAACCCTCTGGACAGTGCGTGCATCGTGGTGTGACCTTCTGGACTCATCCAGGCGAAGAAGTACTCCTTCGTCGGCAACCCCGCGGGCTACCGAAAAAAGATTCTTTACCATTCACCGAGATTTGGAAAGTTGTCGAAGTCACGAACGGAACACGATCGACGAGACCCACTTGGTGTTGTGCACGCCGGGCAGCGCAGGCACGATCACCCTCGCTGGGAAACCGTGATCGAGCGAGAGATCCACGCCGTTCACTTTCAACGCCAACAACGAATCGGGGTGTACTGCTTGATTTCCCTGAAGAACTGCGCGAGTGAAAGCGCCGTTCTGCTCGAGCGAGATCACCTCGGCCGATCGTGGTTCGGGTACACCCGCAAGGGCGGCGAGTTCCGCCAACGGGATGCCGGTCCACGTCTGAGTCGTCGACCACCCTTCGACGCAGGCGATGGGAAGTTCGGCAGTGCGTTGCGGCATCGACAGCAGCCTGCCGCGGGAGAGCACCACTGGAACGGAGTTCTCGGCTGCGCCGGCGACAGTCAGTTGCCAGTCGGCTCCGGTCTGTGCCTCGGTGATTCCTGCCGCTTCCGCGGTCCGATTGATCTGGAAGTCGTTGGGGCCATCGCCGTAGGAGCGACCGCGCGGCAGCAGAATCGCGGCCTTGCGTAGTACACCTCCGACCGTCTGGCCGACCGTCAGCACAGCCACGAAACCCATCCCAGCAGCTACCAATCCTATTGCGCCGCGGCGGTTCATCGTTGTCGTGGGACCCTGGTCGGGGGACTCGTTGCGGGCACGCAGCACGTCCATCAACGACTCGGACCGCAAGGTGCGCCACATCAACGGAACCTTGAGACCGAGGTGGACGAGGAATCCGGCGATGAACACCCAGGCACCGAAGTAGTGCGCCGCGTAGAAGTCGAAGCCGAACACGTAGTCGTACTGGATGTTGAGAACACCGGTGACGATCTCGAACAGCAGACCGCCGACGAGCGCCAACAGAGACAGTCGCTCGAGTGCGTGCGCAGGCGAACGAACCGGCGGCAACTCGACGAGCTTGGGCATCACAGACCACAGTTTTGCGATCACGAGCGGCACGATGATCAGACCCAAGCCGACATGTAGGCCCTGGGTGAGTTGATACAGCCAGGCGGGATCGGTCGGCCAGTCGAAGAACGGCAACCGCAGCCACCCGACGGCTCCCGGCATGGCCTGGCCGAACTGGGGACCGTACGCGATGTAGGAGAGCAGGCCGGTCACGATGACGATCGGTAGAGCTACAAGCAGCACCGCGCCGAACAGCGACGTCAACCACGTCCCGCGCAGCGGACTGCGAAAGCGCACGGGTGAGTTGCGGGCGTCGGCCATGTAGAGCATTCGCTGCCCCTCCGATGTCGGATGTCTCGTGGCCGGCTCCCCTGCCGGGCCCGCCGGTCGGCAACCAAGCTCGAAGACGTCCCCGCGGGGACGTTTTTCCTGTCTGTTTCGAGTTCTTGTCGGCGCCTTGCCATACCTTTGTCGAACATGCATTCGATGAATGGGGGCGTTCATGATCGACATGTCCGAGACGGGATCCGAGGCCGGGCGGATCGCACTGGATGACATCGCGACCGAGATCTGCGCGCTGGCCGGGCAGATAGCGGCAGCGTCGGCGCAGTACTTGATCCTGGTGGGCGAGTTCGATGCTCGACGCGGATGGGCGGGGTGGGAGGTTCGGTCGTGTGCGCACTGGTTGTCCTGGCGTGCGGGAGTCGATCTGCATACGGCCCGTGAGCAGGTGCGAGTCGCCAAGGCCATGCGAGAGTTGCCGTTGATCACCTCTGCTTACCTGAGCGGCACGGTGTCGTATTCGAAGGTGCGGGCAATGACGCGGGTGGCCACACCCGAGAACGAGGCGTCATTGCTGCAGAAGGCACTCGATGCACCGGCGGCGCATATCGAGCGCCTGTGCCGTGGCCTGAAGAGGGCGATGCGGCCCACCAGGGGTAACGGCGTCGACCTCGATCCATGCGTCGGGCGGTGGCGCTGGGACGAGGACGACGGCTCGCTCGTGCTGACGGCACGCTTTCGGCCCGAGGAAGGCAAGCGGCTTCTCGCGGCATTGACCAAGGCTGAGTACGAGCGCAAGCGAACCGAGGGCGAATCCGAGGGTGACCGGGCGGCCCCAGCGCCGCCCAACCCGGTGCCGGCGTTGGTCGCCATGGCCGAGATGGTCTGCGCTGCGCTGGATTCACCGGTCGTTTCACCGGCTGCGGAAGTGTTGGTGCACATCGGTGGCGTCGACGAAGCGGGTCACGATCATGCCCATTTCGACGACGGGCCAGGCCTCGACGACGAGACGCTTGCGCAGGTGCTGTGTTCTGCGGTCATGCGAACCGTCGGCCACGGCCGGCTGGGAAAAACTGTGCGCTGGAGTTCGACTGCCAAGGACCCGAGCCGAACGCAGTTGCGTCAGTTGATCATTCGAGATCGATGCTGCACGGTTCCCGGCTGCGGGCGCACCCGATTTCTGCATGCTCATCACGTCACGTACCGCTCACGGGGAGGTCCGACCTCACTCGACAATCTGGTCCTGCTGTGCGGCGAACATCATCGAGCGCTGCACGACGGATATTTCATCATCGAAGCCCTTGGAGATCAACGCTTCTCGTTTCACCACCCGTCAGGAATCGCGATGATTCACGCGCCGGCGATGTCCGGTGACGCGGACGAATTTCGGCGACGATACGACGGGATCGCACCCGACGCCATAGTCCCCAACTGGGGCGGAGAAGGCCTCGATCTGAGCTACGCGACCGATGTTCTGATCACCAACTGGCAGCAGGCTGCATGAAATGCGGCGATACAGGGCAAGTTAGTGTGACGAAGAGACTCGGACAAGAAGCGGTGGGATATGAGCGTCGACAGATCGATGGAGGACGAACAGTCCTGGCCGGTGGAACGATGGCCGAGCCGCGACGACGCGACCAGGCCCGAGGACGATCCGTTCTACGCCGCACCCGAGGGCTACGAAGCGGCCCTGCCGGGGACGATCCTCAAGGTGCGACCGGTAGAGGTCGCGATGTTCGGACGCGTGCGCCAGCGAGTCGATGCGTGGCAGCTGCTGTACCGCACCGCCGAACTGGCCGGTCTACCGCAGGCCAGCGTCACCACTGTGTTGCGGCCGCACGATGCCGAACCGGTGTTGCTGTCGTACCAGTGCGCCATCGACGGCGTCGCGTCCTCGTGTTTTCCGTCCTACGCGCTGCGGCGCGGCTCGAAGGCTGTCGGTGCAGTTCCGCAGTTCGAGTTCCTGGTGGTCCTGCATGCCCTGCGCCGCGGGTGGACCATCTCGATTCCCGATCATGAGGGCCCGGACGGTCACTGGGGCTCGCCGCAGGAACCCGGGTTCTGCACGCTCGACGCCATCCGCGCGGCGCTGTCGTTCGAGCCGCTCGAATTGAACAGCAGCACGCCGGTTGCGCTGTGGGGTTACTCGGGCGGCGGGCTCGCGACGTCCTGGGCAGCGGAGATGGCACCGGAGTACGCGCCGGAGATCGAGTTGGTCGGTGCCGCGCTCGGTTCGCCCGTCGGAGATCCGGGTTCGGCGTTCACCCGGCTCAATGCAACGCTGCATGCAGCGTTGCCGACGCTGGTGGTGGCTGGTTTGCGGCGCACCTACCCCGAACTGGATCGGGTCGTTCGCGAGTACGTCAACGAGGACGGAATGCGCATTCTGGATTCCGTCGAGTCGATGACGACGGTCCGAGCCGTCGCCGCACTGGCTCGTCACGATCTGGACAACTACATCGACATCCCGCTGGCCGATCTGTTGGCGTTGCCCGAGATCGTGCAGGTGTTCCTCGACATCCAGCCCGGTCGCATCGCCCCGACGGCTCCGCTGCTGGTGATCCAGGCGGTGCACGATCAGATCATCGCCGTCGACGACGTCGACGGACAGGTCGAGCGGTACAACGAAGCCGGTGCCCACGTGACGTACCTGCGAGATCGGCTGAGCGAGCACCTGTCGCTCCATCCGCTCAGCGCGCCGCTGACGTTGGATTGGCTGGCGGATCGGTTCGCCGGTGTGCCGCTGCCCGGTCCCTCGACGCAGACGGTGTGGTCCACGGCGTTCTCGTTCGCGGCGGTTCGTGGTCTCGTGTCGCTGACCTGGACGACGTTCAGAGCACTCACCATCGGCGTCCGGGCGTAGCTACCCTCGAGCCCTATGCAGCGAACTTGGGTACGGATACTCACCGGCACGATCGCGACCCTGGGCATCCTGACCGGGCTGGTGGCGTTGGGCGTCTACTACTCCGACACTCGCGTCAACGTGCTGATCGCGCTGGCGTCGTTCGTCCCGTTGATGTTCATCGCTGTTGTGCTCGGTGCCCTGGTGGCGCTGATAGGCAGGCGCTGGATTCTCGCGGGAGTCTCGACGCTCGTGCTGGCGGCGGGCGCATTCTCCTACGCACCGCTCTACGTCGCCGACGCCGAACCGACCTCCGACGGTGTGCGGCTGCGCGTGATGCAGGCAAATTTGATGGTGGGCCGCGCTGATCCGACCGCCGTGGTCGGTCAGGCCCGCGACAATTCGGTCGACGTGGTCACGATTCAGGAATTGACCGACGAGTCGGTGATCGGTCTGCGTGACGCCGGCATGGACGAGCTCTTTCCCTACAGCTATCTTCGGCCGTACGTGACGGGCGGCGGTGGGGCCGGAATTTACAGTCGGCTGCCGTTATCGGACAGCCGTGAGCTCGACGGGTACGGTCCGATGAATTTGGCGACCCGAATCGAGGTCCCCGACTCGGAGCCGATCTCGTTGCTGGCCGTGCATCCGGGCCCTGCCTACATCACTCCGGCAGACATCTGGACCGCTGAATTGGACACTCTCCGAGACGATCTGGTGGCCGTGTCCGGCACCGGGCCGGTGATCGTCAGTGGGGACTTCAATACGACCTATTCGCACAAGAAGTTCCGCAACCTTCTCGATGCTGGATACTCCGACGCTGCAGCGCAAGTGGGGAAGGGCTTGGTGCCCACGTATCCCACGGACAAGGGCACGCCCGCTGTCGTCGGCATCGATCACATCCTGTCCAACACCGGACACGCTCGATCACTGCAAAGAATCGATCTCCCCGGATCGGACCATCACGGCCTGATCGGGGAGATCGAGTTCTAGCTCACGCGAGCGGACTGCTTCCGAGACTTGCCGCACTGCAACAGGATTCGCACTGCAGCGGGGGTGCCGTCGAGTGACGTCACGATGTCGTTACGCGTCTGCGCTGCCGCTGCCGAGACCGTATCGAGCGACGCCACCGTGGGATCGAGGGTGGCGGTGATCTCGACGACCCGCTCGCCGCGGTCGGACACCGAGCGACCGGACGCGGTGACGACACCTTCGTGGGCGGCCAACGATTTCGCCGCACTCTTGGCGGCGGTGGTCAGATCGACGCTGAGCCTGCCGTCCACGTCGGAATCCGGTGTGGAGGCGAACGCGACGGTGCCGACCGAACGGCGCGGCAGGTGCGCGAGCAGCCACCAGAGGCCGAGGAGAACGAGGACGATCGCGGCTGCTCCGAGTGCCCAGGGCCACCACCCAGCGTCGACTGTGGTGTCGACGAACGCGGCATCGATTCGTTCGCGGCCGGGGAACTTGCCGCGTTCCCAGGCGATGGCTCCGCCGCCGAGGGCGATCAGTGCGAGCCCGACGACCGCTGTACTGGTTCTATCGAGGGACGCGGTAGCGCGCTTCATGAGGCTTGTCCTGTCGTTCGCACTCGGGTGCGGACTTTCGGTGCCGACGCGAGTGGGCGGAGGGCATCGTCCACGGAGGTGACGATCGAGGATTTCAAGGCCGAGGTGTCGGTGCCGGTGACGGTGGACGCGGCGACGGTGACCTTCTTGTTGCCTGCCTTGGCCGTCGCGGAATCGACTCCCGCGTTGTCGAGTGCGGCGGCGCGAGCCACTGCGGCGACGTCACCCTTGCGGAGCCAGACATCCTGCTCGGTCAGCGCGCGATGGGTACGTCGGCGCGGACGAATGGCGACGAATACGAGGATGAAACCGACGACGACGGCGGCGATGCCGCCGGGCAGCATCCAACTCTGCGCGGTGAGTCCGTCCAACTGTGCAGCCGCGGGGCCGACCCATTCGGAGCCGTCGAGCGCGCCGAGCTTCAGCAACGCCTCGCGTCCGAGGACCACCCCGGCAGCGATGAGGACGAGTGCGAACAGAACAGCAGGGATGGCGGCGGTAGGGCTGGCTACCGGCTTCTTGCTCGGCTTGTCGCTCATTGCACTCTCCCTTCTTCGACAGTGTCTTCGGCAGGCACGCATTGGACGGTCACGTCGACTCGGTCGACGGTGTAGATGCCCAGCTCGGACAGATCTCTGGCCACGGCCGCGCGGACGTTCGCGGCGACCTTCGCCAGCGGTGACGGCCACGTGACGGCTACCGCAACCTGCGCACGGACACGCGTTCCGGTGATCGTCACGTCGGCCTTCGGCAGGTCACGTCCACCGAGGACGCGCAGCCCGGGGTTGCGGTCGGTGACCGATTCGGTGCCGCGAGCTGCAAGAACCGCAAGGCGCTCGACGGCTTTGTGCTTGATTTCCAGTGAGCCTCGCTCACCGGGGTCGTTCAGTGTTTCGGCCACCGCTGTCTCAGTCACGACCGCGACCACGCATGATCGAGTTCAGGTCCAGTTCGCCGTCGATGTAGCGTCCGACGAAGAAACCGAGGCCGCCGAGGACGACGGCGATGAGAAAGCCGGTGAAACCGCCGGCCGCTGCGGCGACGGCCAGCAGAAGTCCCACGAACAAACCGATGGTTGCAGTGGTCATGGTCTTGATCTCCAGTCAGAGGTATCAGATTCAGCGGTGTCAGATGTCGAAGTAGTTGCGCCGGGTGACGCGCTTGCGGATGCGAGCGATCCGCTTGGGCAGGGTTCGCAGTGGGGACGGGATCGGCGAGGCGCGGAACACGGTCGGCGCGCTGGCGGAATTGATCGGTGCCGACGGTAGAACAGCGAACCTGCGGTCGACCTCGGCGAGTTCGGCCATGTAGCGAGCCGGATCCCCGCCGATGTCGGGGTGATGTTCGCGTGCCACAGCGCGCCGAGCCGCCTTGTACTCGGCGGCTCGGTGGTGCGCTGCGGGCTCGTTCACCTGGTCAGACTCGCACAATGTCCTCGACGGTGACGTGCACGGGGCCGTCGACCATCGCTGCCACTGTGCGACGCACGGCGTCGGCGGTCTCGCGGACCGCGACACCGAACTCCAAGGTCACGTGAACCTCGGTTCCGTCTTCGTTGCTTCGGACACCGGCGATCCGGCGCCCGGGCAGGTACGTCGCGGCCTCACCGAACATGCCGCCGTGCAGCCCGACGACACCGTCGATAGCCAGTACGGCGTCGGCGATGTCCTCGGACTTGTCACGATCCGTCATGTGCGGCTCGGTCACTGCACTCGGGTGGTGGCGGGCTCGGTGGTGTCGTCGTCGTCCGAGCCGTCGTCGAGGTAGATGTCGTGGACCACGATGTTGACCTCGGTGACCTCGAGGCCGGTCATGCGCTCGACGGCGTTGATGACGTTGCGGCGGATGCCCGCTGCGAGGTCTGCGATGGACACGCCGTAATCGGCGACGATGTCGATGTCGACTGCTGCCTGACGCTCGCCGACCTCGACCGAGACACCCTGCGACTGGTTGACTCGGGCACCGGGGATGCGCTCACGGAGAGCGCCGATCGCACGGCTGGCTCCGCCGCCGACGGCGTGCACTCCCTGGACCTCACGGGTGGCGATGCCGGCAATCTTGGAGACGACGGTATCGGCAATGGTGGTGCGGCCCTGCGAGCTGACGAGTACCGAATCCGACTTGGTGGTGATGTCGGTCTTTCCTTCGCCTGCTGCGGATACGGTTGCCTTGGTGTCCGTCGTGGAGCTCATGAATGCCTCTCTTCGTTTCGGTGTCTGGTGGTTCAGTGTGTGACAGGAGTTGGTCGTAGCTCGGTGGTCGAAACACACGTCCACATAAAGTGACCTACGTCATAGATTACGTCTACTGGTAGAACCGGTACCGAAAGACTTGCGTGATCGACGACCACGATGAAGTGAACGGGGGCCCGATGGAGTGGGTAGACGCGTCGGACCGCGTTCTCGTCGGCGCAGCTGCGCTCGGCGAGACCGATGCGTTCGAGGAGATTGTCAGACGTTACGGCCCGGAGATGTTTCGGTACGCGCGCAATATGCTGTCCGATCAAGGTGCCGCCGAAGAGGTGGTGCAGGACGCCTTCGTGGCAGCGTGGAAGGGCCTCGACAATTTCCGTGGGGACTCGGCCCTACGAACCTGGCTGTTTTCATTGGTGTCGCACAAGGTGATCGATCATCGACGACGTCGTAGCGTTCCACCCGCGGAAGATTGGGTATTCGAGCGCAAGAGCACCGGCGTGGGCAGCGATCCCGGGGCCGATGTCGAGGCCGACAGCTTCATGGCCGAGCTGGGCACCGCGCTCGCCGAGCTGCCCTACCGTCAGCGGGCCTGCTGGTTGCTCCGCGAGGTGGAAGGCCTGACGCACCCCGAGATCGGCGCCATCATGACCCTCTCCGCCGGAGCAGTACGTGGTCAGTTGACCAGAGCACGAGCAACATTGAGCGAAAGGTTGGCAACATGGCGAACCCAGTAGAGCCGGATTCGGTTCTCGCGCGTGCTGCCACCGAACTTCGGGACGCACCACAGGAACCGAATTGGGTGGATATCAGCGCGTCCATCCTGACGAAGGTACGCAACACGACCAGACGCACGTGGCCCATCGACAGCGCGTTCCCCTCGAATTCTGCTGCCGGACCGGCGGACTCACTGCGGGTCAGCGACCACATCGTCAAGACGACAATTCGTCGTGCATTGGCGGACGTGCACGGTGCACAGCCCACCGAGATCGACCTCGACGTGGACGACCATGCGTGCATCGGTCTGTTCGTCGCAGTGATCGGGGTCTACGGCGACGACCTGCAGGCCGCGGGAGACGAGTTGGCGACCATCGCGATCGATACCGTGTCGGACCTGCTGGGCGTCACCCTCGGGCGCGATGTGGTCGAGATACGCGTCGACGACATCGAGGAGCGCTAGCTGCACCGGCCGGTTGAGGAGACAGACGTTGGCGGACCGAGGTGAGCTGCGGATCTACCTGGGCGCAGCACCAGGCGTCGGGAAGACCTTCGCCATGCTCGGGGAGGCCCGTCGGCTGAGCAGCCAGGGCTGCGACGTCGTGGCAGCAGTGGTCGAGACGCACGGGCGTGCTCGGACGATCGAGGCTCTCGACGGTATCGAGGTGCTGCCGATGGCGACCGTCGAATATCGGGGGTCGTCCGCGCAGGAACTCGATCTCGACGCCGTCCTGGCGCGGAAGCCTCAGGTGGTGCTCGTCGATGAACTCGCGCACACCAATACCCCCGGCAGCGCACACGGTAAGCGGTGGCAGGACGTCGACGTGATGCTCGACGCCGGCATCGACGTCATCTCGACACTCAATGTCCAGCATCTCGAATCGCTCAACGACGTGGTGCAGCAGATCACCGGGGTACCGCAGCGAGAGACAGTGCCCGACAGCATCGTTCGTGCGGCCGACGAGGTGGAACTGGTCGACATCACTCCCGAAGCGCTACGCAGTCGACTCCGGCACGGCAACGTGTACGCCCCCGAGAAGGTCGACTCGGCGCTGAGCAATTACTTCCGAGGCGGCAACCTGACGGCGCTGCGCGAACTCGCACTGCTGTGGATCGCCGACCAGGTGGACGCGGCATTGGTGAAGTACCGCAAGGACAATCGCATCACCGAGACGTGGGAAGCCCGTGAGCGCGTGGTGGTGGCCGTGACCGGCGGACCGGAATCGGAGACGCTGCTTCGCCGCGCCAGTCGTATCGCCTCGAAGTCCAGCGCGGAGCTGATGGTGTTGCACATCGTCCGCGGCGACGGACTGATGGGTGTGTCGGCACCGCAGATGGGCTCGGTTCGAAAACTCGCCGCCGGACTCGGGGCCAGCGTACACAGCGTCGTCGGCGTCGACGTACCGACGACTCTGCTCGACTTCGCCCGAGGGGTGAATGCAACGCAGCTGGTGATCGGTACCTCGAGACGGTCGCGCGCGGCGCGGATCCTGGACGAGGGTATCGGCGCAGCAGTGGTGCAGAACTCGGGAAAGATCGACGTGCACATGGTCACTCACGCCGAGCAAGCCCGCCGCCGGGGCATGCAGGTCGATTCGGGACGACGTCGCATTCTGGCGTGGGTCGCCGCTGTACTGGTGCCCTGCCTCGCCGCCGCCGTACTGAGCACAGTCGGACCGAACTTCGACTCCAGCGGCGAGAGCGCCCTGTTCTTCATGGTGGTGCTCTGTGTCGCACTGTTGGGAGGGGTTGCGCCGGCGGCACTGTCGGCGCTGATCGCGGGATTCCTGCTCAACTACTTCTTCACCACACCCCGGTACAGCCTCACCATCGCCGAGCCGGAAAACTTCGTCGTCACCGTGGTGCTGCTCGTCGTGGCCGTTGCCGTTGCCGCCCTCGTCGACGCTGCGGCCCGGCGAACGCGTCAGGCACGGAGGGCAACGCAGGAAGCCGAGCTGTTGACGTTGTTCGCCGGATCGGTGCTGCGCGGAGCGGACCTGACGGCACTGCTCGAGCGCGCCCGCGAGACCTATCGGCAGACCGGTGTTGCGCTGTGGGACAACCAGTCTCAGACGGTGGTGGGCAGTGCAGGCGCGCAGACCCCAGAGAACCGAGCCGGGGCCGATACCGAGGTCGATGCGGGCGACTTCACTCTGTTGCTCGTCGGAGAGCGCACGCGCGCACACGATCGACGCGTATTGGCAGCGGTGGCCAACCAGGCTGCGGGCATGGTCCGTCAGGCACGGCTGGCCGAGGAAGCCAGCCGCGCCAACGCGCTCGCCGAGGCCGACGCGCTTCGTCGAGCACTGCTCTCGGCCGTCAGCCACGATCTCCGGACGCCGCTGTCCGCCGTCAAGGCGGCGTCCTCGTCTCTGCGCAGCACCGACGTTCAGTTCTCACCCGAGGACACCGACGAGTTGCTCGCCACCATCGACGAATCGGCCGATCAGCTGACCGCTCTGGTGAGCAATCTGCTCGACTCCTCGCGGCTGCAAGCCGGTGTGGTGCAACCGAGTCTGCGTCCCGTCTTCGTCGACGACGTGCTGAGCGGTGCACTGGTCGGTGTCGACAGAACGAGGGCAGGCGATCGGGTGCGGGTCGAGGTGGGTGACGTCGAGGTTCTGGCAGACCCTGGTCTGCTCGAACGTGTGCTCGCGAACCTGGTGGACAACAGCGCCCGGTACGCCCCCGCCGGTGACATCACCGTCACGGCCTCGGCGCACGGCGAGAGGGCATCCATCTCCGTCGTCGATCACGGCCCCGGAATCAGCGAGGGAACCGAGGACACGATGTTCGACGCGTTCCAACGACTCGGTGACCGCGACAATTCGATAGGCGTCGGGCTGGGACTGTCGGTGGTGCGCGGATTCGTTCGGGCCATGGGCGGTACCGTCACGGCATCGAACACCGTCGGCGGCGGGCTGACGATGACGGTCGAGCTGAAGGCGGCGAGCAGGTGAAGGTGCGGGTGCTCGTCGTCGACGACGAGCCACAGATCGTGCGAGCGCTGCGGATCAATCTCAATGTGCGCGGGTTCGAGGTGGTCACTGCCGCAACGGGTGGCGAGGCGCTGCGAGTGGCTGCGAACTTCCACCCGGACATCGTGATTCTCGATCTCGGCCTACCCGACATCGACGGTATCGACGTCATCGCCGGACTGCGCGGCTGGACCGAGGTGCCGATTCTGGTGCTCTCGGCACGGACCGACTCGGCCGATACCGTCGAGGCACTCGATGCCGGTGCCGACGACTTCGTGACCAAGCCCTTCGGGATGGACGAGTTGCTGGCACGTGTACGCGCGGCCCTGCGCCGCGGCCCGCAGACCGTGACCGATCCTCTGGTCGAGACCGCGGACTTCACCGTCGATCTGGCCGCGAAAACCGTTGTCCGAGCCGGCGAGAACGTTCACCTGACCCGCACCGAATGGGGCGTCCTCGAACTGCTCGTACGCAACGAGGGCAAGCTGGTATCGCAGAAGGACATACTGCGCACCGTCTGGGGCCCCGGGCACGAGCGTGAAACACATTATCTACGAATCTATCTCGGCCAGTTGCGGCAAAAACTGGAACGCGACCCGGCGGCCCCGGTGCATCTGATCACCGAGACCGGTATGGGTTACCGATTCGTGAGCTGACCCCTACCCACCCAGTACCTCACCCTCACGGCGGGGGTCTGCGCCCCCGATCCAACCGTCGTCGGTGCGTTGCAGGGCGCTCAGTCCGCTGGACTGGTCTGCGACCGAGACCTGATGGCCCATCTCGCGCAGCTTCACCACCACGGGATCGTTTTCGCCCGTCACGTTCGGATGCTCGCCGCCGTAGTTCGTGGACGGTGTGTTGGCCGCACCGAAGTCGACCATCGATACCGCCTGCTGCGGATCCATGCCCCAATCGAGCAGTCCCACCAACGTTTTGACGACGAACTGAATGATCACCGATCCGCCGGGAGATCCGGCGACCAACACGAGATCACCGCGTGCGCCGTCGTCGCCCCGGTCGAACACCAGCGTCGGGGCCATCGAGCTGCGCGGACGCTTTCCGGGCTCGACGCGGTTGGCCGTGGGAGTTCCGTCCTCGGCGACGGGTGCCGCGGAGAAGTCGGTGAGCTGATTGTTGAGCAGAAAGCCGTCGACCATGTGGAACGAGCCGAAAGCCGATTCGACGGTCGTCGTCATCGATGCCGCGTTGCCCTCGCTGTCGACGATGGAGATGTGGCTGGTGCCGTGCTCTGGGTCGGTGGACGAGGCGAACTGCACCGGGCCGAAGTCGCCGGGTCGTGCGGTGCCCATCGACTTCGACTCGTCGATGAGTCCTGCTCTACTGCTGAGATATTCGGGGTCGAGCAAGGCGTCGGGTGAACCGCCGGGCAGGGGTACGAAGTCCGGATCGGCCACGTACTTGTCGCGATCGGCGTAGGCCAGTCGCTCGGCCTCGGAGATCAAGTGCACGGCCTCGGCCGTCGGGGTTCCGCCGTTGGCGTCCATTCCCGTCGGGGCGTACTGCGCCAGATCGAAGTTCGACAGTATTCCCATCGTCGACGCCACCGCGATGCCACCCGACGACGGTCCCGGCATACCGCAGATGTCGTGGTCCCGGTACTCGGTGCACACGGCGGTGCGGGTCTTGGGCTCGTATCCGGCGAGGTCGTCGAGGGTGATCTGTCCGGGGGTCCGGCCGGCGGTGGTATCGGCGGTGGCGTCGACGATGGCCTGCGCGATGTCGCCGGTGTAGAAGGCGTCGGCACCATCGGTTGCGATGGTGGACAACGTCTTCGACATCGCCGGGTTGTTCAGCACTGTTCCGGTCGGCTTGCCGGTACCGTCCGGCTGCAGGAAGTAGTCCTTGGACGCGGGGTCGAGGGCGAGCTTGGGCGCCGAGTCTGCGATGGACGAGGCCATCCGTGGACTGATTTCGATTCCGTTGTCGGCGAGCTCGATCGCGGGCTGGAAGAGATCCCCCCACGGCTTGTCGCCGTGATCGTCGTGGGCTTGCTCCAGCATGCGCAGCACGCCCGGTACGCCGATCGATCGGCCACTGGACCGCGCATCGGGTTGCGGCACAGTCCGGTTCACGTCGTCGATGTATCGCAGGTAGTCGCCGGTGGCGCTCATCGGCGCGGTTTCGCGGCCGTCGTAGCTCTGTACCTCGCCGGACGCGGCGTCGTAGTACATCAGGAAGGCACCGCCGCCGATACCGGACGACTGCGGTTCGACGAGACCGAGCACCGTCTGCGCGACGATCAGTGCGTCGGCTGCGGTACCGCCGTTACGCAATACCTCGCACGCTGCTTCGGTCGACACCGGGTTCGCCGTCGAGACCGAGTACGACGCGGTCTCCACCGGCGTCATGTCGGATCGATAGCCGGTCGCGACTTCCGGATTGGTGGAGATGTCGCCCGAACCCGCGCTGGGCGTCGCTCCTACCGGCGTGCCGCCGCTGGCCCCGAGAACGCAACTGTTCTCGGCGGCGGAGTCGGTGCCGGTGCTGTCACTGCTGCTACACGCGGCGAGCGGTACCAGCAGGAGGGCACAGGCAAGAGCGGTCGATCGCAGCGGGCGCATTCCGGTTGCAGACACCGCTCGACGCTAACACCGTGATCACCGTTGCTGCGCGGATTCGAGGAGCCAGTGTGCGATGGGAGCCGGCCTGCCGAACAGGAAACCCTGCGCGAAGCGGCATTCGAGTGACTCGATGATCGAGGCCTGCTCCTCCGTCTCGACACCTTCGGCCACCGTGTTCACCGGTAGCGCCGAGGCCATGGCGACGATCGCGCGAATCAGTTGAGTATCGGATTCGGAACGACCGATCTCGTGCACGAACGACTTGTCGATCTTGAGCAGCGCGATCGGCATCGCGCGCAACCTGTTCAGCGAGGAGTACCCGATTCCGAAGTCGTCCAGCACGATGAGTACACCCATCGCAGCGAGCCGATCGAGAAGGCTTTTCGCAGTGCCCATGTCGTCGATCAGAATGCTCTCGGTGATCTCGAGCGCCAGATCTGCTCCGCTGAGCCCGAACTCGTCGAGCAGTCCTCGCACGATGGTCGGCAGCGAATCGTCCCGCAATTGCATCGGGGATACGTTCACCGACATCGTGACGTCCTGATCGTGAGCGCGCAGTGTCACCAGATCCGAGAGCGCGCACCGCAGCACCCACTCTCCGATCTCCTTGATCAGACCGGTGGATTCGGCAATCGGAATGAATTCGTTGGGCGTACACACCCGGCCGTCCCTGTTCCAGCGGACGAGTGCCTCGTAGACGACCGTGGTGCGCGAGGCGGTGTCGACGATGGGCTGGTAGTACACCTCGAGCTCGCCGCGCCTGATTGCACCGCGCAGCGCAGTCGTGGTTTCCATCGCGGAAGTGGCACGTGCGCGCAAGGATTCGTCGAAGAACGCATAGCGCGCCGCGCCGAGGGATTTGGCGTGATACATCGCGGTATCGGCCTCGCGGATGGCGTCGTGCAGGCGGTCTGCTTCGGCGATGCCGACCGATGCCGTGACGTAGGCCGTTGCGGCGCTGAGCGGGAACGGCTCGTTCATTCGGTCGATGATGCGGCGTGCCAACGCTTCTGCGCCGAGACGATCGCGCCGGGACAAGATCACGAATTCGTCGCCCGCGTATCGAACGACGGAGTCGGCGGCACCGACGGCTGCGCGGATCCGACGCGCAGCGGCGACGATCAGTTCGTCACCGACGCGATGACCGTACGAGTCGTTGACGATCTTGAAATTGTCCAGGTCGACGAACAGGACGCAGGTGCGTCCGTGGGCCTGGGAACGCTCGTGCCTGGCGAATTCCTCGTCCAGCATCGTGCGGTTGGGGAGGCCGGTCAGCAGGTCGTGTGCCGCGAGGTGTTTGGCGTGTTCCTTGCCGAACTGGACTCGCGTGAGCGCACGTTCGCCGCGCAGGAAGGCACCGACCAGGATCGACGCGAGCAACAGCGAACGCACCACCAGGTCTCCGGTGGATACCGCCGAGCCCAGTAGGGGCACGGTGGCGCACACGACCAGCAGAGTCACCACGAACACGACCCGACGGTTGCTGTGGGCGGGTGCCGGATCCTGTCGCTGAGAGACGGTGCGCATCGACGGGTCGAGCGCTGCCATCGCCAGGGAGAGGTATGCGAAGAGGTAGATGCCGTCGAGCAGACCCGAGGACGGCGCGTCGGCAGTCGTGGCGGCGAATGCGTACGAGACGTCTCCGACGAGCGTCGCAATCAGAGCGATCAGTGCCCATCGCAGAGCCGGTGTGCGGGGTTTGGACGAGTACAGCAGGTAGGTGGTCAGCGTGATCAGCGCCGCGTCGATCGCCGGGTACACGCCGTTCACCACGGTCGATGCCGACGAGTACGAGGATTCCAGGGCCGGTGAGATGAACAGCAACCATGACAGAAACAGGGTGCCGAGGAAGATCAGGCCGGCATCGACCAGTGGTGTTATGTCGTCGATCGACTGGCGATCTCGGATCCACCGCGACAGTGCGTATCCGACGAGTGCGTACCCGGTCAGCGTGAACAGGTCCGGTAGCAACGAAAAGGAATGGCTGGGATCACCCCGGAGCGAGACGCCGAACATGAACACCACCGACGCACCGAACAGTGCCCACCAGCACCGAGAGTCGTCGGGACGGTAGCGGCGAATGGCGGCGCTGATGGTGAGCACCGAGCCGACGGCGACTGTGGCCAGGACTCCCGCCCGCACGTCGGCGTTACCGAGAACGAAGAATGCGGTCGCGATGACGGCCACCGCAGCGAGTCCTGCTGTTCGTCTGGAGTGGACGGCAAAGGGCGCAGCGACCTTCGTGTTCATCGAAGGACCTACTTCCTGCTCGCGCGCGGCCTGCCCACCGCCTATTTTCGACGCCTCCTCCGGTGAATATACGTCTTCGATCAGTGAATTCGGTGGCGGATCTGTCGTATGAGGGGAAAGCGGCACAACAGCTGTCAGGTCGCCGCCGCGGAGGTGTTCCGCTGGACTGCGCTGCGAACCTCTTCCTCGATCAGGTCCCCGTTGATCGCGGCACCGGCTCGCACGCCGGCGGCCGCGGCAGCGACCACTGTGTCCATGGGTGCGGCGACGTTCCCGGCCACCCAGACACCGGGCACCGAGGTAGCACCCATGGGGTCGGCCTCGATGTAGGTGCCGAGAACGTGGTCGTTCATCACCATCTCGGTGGTATCGATTCCGAGCGAGACCAGGACGTCGGCGCGAGAGGCGAAGTTGGGTCCCACGACCAGCGCGTCGAGTCGAACCTCCCGCCCGTCCGCGAGGGTGACGCCCACGATCGCGTCGTCGGCCACATCCACCCGAGCGATCTCCTGGTCGATGATGTCGATGCCACGGGCCCGGAGTCGGTGTAGCTCCTCGGCGGTGAGTTCCGAGGCAGTATGGGCGAACACCGTGACGTTGTCGGTGAGCTGACGCCACATCTGAGCTTGGTGCCCGGACATCGCGCTGCCGATGATGCCGATCGCACGGTCTCGAACTTCCCAGCCGTGGCAGTACGGGCAGTGCAGTACGTCGCGGCCCCACCGCTCGGCGAGGCCGGGAATGTTCGGGAGAACGTCGGTGAGCCCGGTGGTGACCAACAGGCGACGGCCACGAACGACGGAGCCGTCGGCCAATGTCACTTCGAAGCCGGAATCTGTCCGGCTTGCCGACCGGGCAGTGCCCTCGATGATGTGGACGCCGTAGCCACGTGCCTCGTCGCGGCCGAGCCGTACCAGTTCGAGAGGCGATTCGCCGTCACGGGTGAGGTAGTTGTGGGAATGCGCGGCCGGCGCATTGCGGGGATCGCCGGCATCGACGACAACAACCGAGCGTCGGGACCGGCCGAGGGCCACCGCAGCGCTGAGACCGGCAACGCCGCCGCCGACGATGATCGCGTCGACCGGGGTGTGGTGAACAGTGTCTGAAGTCATGTAGGGAGTGTGCGGCCGAAAACCTACTATCGGCAAGTTTCATTGCCAATCCAGCAACTTATTCGGGTATCACATACCGAGACTCACGACTCGGTCCACCGAAGCAGGGGATCGATCTTTTTCGGATAGGAACTTTCAACCACCGCGCTGTTAGTGCTGACCGTAAGCGCGGATGTACCGCTTGAACAGGCAGTTCATTCGAGGTCTACTGGTCGGTAAGAATCGAGCCCGGGGGGACGTATGGGTCATTTCGAGATAGGCGAGACCGTTGTGGCGGTCCGAGATCTGGGGCGCGTGCGGTGGCGCAGCGGTATCCCCAAGGGAACTCTGGGGGTTGTCGTCGGCGTGGATTGGCTCGGCGATGCCCGAGTGAAATTCTGCGTCGGCGAATCGATGCGTGCCCGAGGCGAGACGGTCGAGCACATCGTCGCCGACGGCGACGTTCGCACGGTGCGGGCCGTTCCCCGCCGATTGACCGGCTAGTTGCTGTCGGTGCGCTCGTCCGAGGTCGCGGGGCCGGTTTCGATTGCGCCGCCTTCGCTGGACCAATCGTTGTCCTCGGAAGAGGCTGCCGGGTCGGACTGAACGTCCTCTTCTGCGTCGGGGGCCGAGGTGTTGTCTTTGTTCTGGGAGGTCATGACGTGGGGGTACCCGCACGGTGCCGAACGAACCGTCGACACCGCACGGGTACTCGATCGGCCGCTCTCTACAGGCCGAAGGGCAGGGTGCCCGGTGCCAGCTCGAAGCCGCTGCTGCCTGCGGAGATGGAGCCGAAGCCGCCGAGGATGGCGTTGATGAAATTGGTGATCATGAAATGTTCCTGCCTTCGTTGTGTAGATGTCGTTGTGTAGACGTTTCCTGCGGACAACCCGGTCGAGGCTACCGGCAGCTGTAGCGTCGTAGCTGTGAGAATCCAGGGAATCCTCGCCGGTGTCGCTGCGGCTGCCTGTGTGCTCACGGCCTGCACGACGGAATCGCCCGCGCCGACGGCGAGCGCTCCCGACCCGCTCGACTATGTCGCCCTCGGGGATTCGGCCGCGTCGGGTCCGCGTATCCCCGACCAGGTCGGCGCGCCGGGATGCCAGCAATCCGACTCCAACTACCCGCACGTTCTCGCGGAAGAACTCGCTGTTGCTTCGTTCGTCGATGTCACATGCTCGGGGGCAATCACCGAGAACATCGTCTCCACTCCGCAGAGCACGTCAAGCGGTGAGGTTCCGGTGCAGCTCGATGCACTCTCTGCCGACACCGATCTGGTGACGATCACGATCGGTGGAAACGACATCGGGCTGGTCTCGACGGCTGTGAGCTGTCTGACATTCACGGCGTCGTCGGCGACCAACAACTGCAAGGACCGCCTCACTGCTGGCGGCGTCGACACCGTCGCGGCCGCCATCGCGGAAAAGGCCCCGAATTGGGGAGCGATGCTCGACGCGGTGGCCGAGCGTGCGCCGGACGCCCGGGTCCTGGTCGTCGGTTACGGCACGTATCTGCCGGACGGCGGATGCTTCCCCACTCAGCCGATGCTCCCCGAGGACGCCGATTACATCCAGGGCAGCATCACCGCAATGAACGAGGCCCTGAAGACGCAGGCCGACGAGCACGGTGCCGAGTTCGTCGACACCGAGCCGCTGAGCGTCGGCCACGACGTCTGCGTGGCTGCCGATCAGCGATACTTCGAGGGCGTCATCCCTCAGAATCCTGCTGCGCCACTGCATCCGACGGCGGCCGGAATGGCCGCGATAGGCGACGCGGTCGCGGAAGCCGTGCGCGCCGGATAGGTAACCACGACATGGCAACTGGCCATGGAACCGTTGGCCCCGCTCGCCCATGCTCGACATCATGGTCTCGTATTCCGCTGTAATCGGGGTGTTCGCGGTGGCTCTGGCGTTGGTTCTGACGCCGGGGCCCAACATGATCTACCTCGTCTCGCGCAGCATTTCGCAGGGCAGGCGTGCGGGAATGGTCTCGCTCGCAGGTGTGGCTGTCGGCTTCCTCGTCTATCTGACGGCCACCAATCTCGGCCTGGCAGCGGTGTTCACGGCCGTGCCTGCGTTGTACACGGTGGTCAAGCTCGCGGGCGCTGCCTACCTCGCCTGGTTGGCCGTGCAGGCGCTGCGGGGCTCCGTGTCGGCGTTCGAACCGACTCAGCTGCAACAGGATTCGACACGCCGGCTGTTCACGATGGGTCTGGTGACCAACCTGCTGAACCCGAAGATCGCGATCATGTACATCTCCGTCATCCCGCAGTTCGTCGATCCCGCGGCCGGTCACCTTCTGCTGCAGGGCTTCACGCTCGGCGGTGTGCAGATCGCCGTGGCGGTCGCGGTCAACCTGCTGATCGTGGTGCTGGCCGGATCGATCGCCAGGTTCCTTGCCGTCCGGCCCACCTGGCTGAAGATGCAGCGCTACCTCATGGGCACGGTGCTCGGGCTACTCGCGGTCCGGGTCGCCACCGACGGCGGCAGGCCCGTTCCCGCCTGAGCGGTAGGCGCGCCAACCGCCGTACTCGGTGATGTCGGTCCCTCTGTCGGCCGCATCATGCGCGCAGCAGAACCCGGTGACCCAGCGACCGTCCGACAACTCGACCGGACCCAGCCCCATCGGCGCGGGCAACCCGGCGAGGAAGGTGCCGAGCGCGGCAGCGGACATCCGGTACAGCTCGCCGGAAATTGGTGCCCCCTCGCCTTCCCGCCGTACCAGACCGGGCTTGGGCGGCGTGGTGTGCAGATCCACGAGCCGATAGTCCGCGGACGTCGTCACCTCACCACTGAATCGCGCTCCGCGTTCGGTCAACTGGTGGTGCACGGGAAATCCGCGCAGGTGTGCTCCCACGGCCAGAACCTCGATGCCGTCGTCGATCAGCGAGGGTGCCTGCGTTTCGCTCAGCCGAGCAGCCAGATCGATGGCGATCTGATCCTCGAACGCGGGAACGACGAACATGACTCCGAACGGATGGCCGTCCGGCGTCGGAGCACCGGGAACGGCCACCGCGGCCATGTCGAGCAGGTTGCAGAAGTTGGTGAACGTACCGAGGCGACGATTGATGCCCAGCGGATCCGACTGCACCGCAGCGATACTCGGATGTTCGGTCGTGGTGGGTAGCAGCAGACCGTCGACGTCGTGCAGCAGTTCGCGGGCCGCGGCTTTCGCGGCAGCGAGGGTGCCGAGATCGTCCACGTATCGGTGCGCCGACGGCCCCGCCGCCGATCCGACGATCGCGGCCACCGTGGGATCGGCACCGGCCGGAGCAGTGTCCAGAAATTCTCCGACGGCCGAATAGCGCTGCGCCACAATCGCTCCGTCGTAGAGAAGCGTCGCCGCATCGAGTAACCCCGAGATGTCGACCTCGACGTAGGTGAAGCCTCTCTCGTTCAGGCCCGCGACCGTCGCCTCGAATGCCCGACGGTACGCCGGGCTCAGTGACACCAGATCTTCGGTGCGCGGAACGGCGACCCGGGGTTCCGGCGACGCGGCCAGTCGTACGTCGGCGGGCCAGGCCCGGCTGCGTGGATCGGCCTCGGTAGGGCCGGCCATCACCTTCATGGCCGCCGTGGCTCTGTCGAGATCGTGAGCGAGCACGGTGACGCAGTCGTAGTCGGCGCACGCGGGCACCACCCCGGTGTTCGGTACGATTCCCAGCGAGGTCTTGATGCCCACCAGGCCGTGAAATGCGGCGGGGACTCGTCCCGAACCGGCTGTGTCGGTACCGATTCCGATGTCCGCGATACCCAGTGCTACGGCCGCAGCAGAGCCGGAGCTCGAGCCTCCCGAGACCAGAGCCGGGTCCCATGCGCAGCGCACCGGTCCATAGGGACTCCGGGTGCCGACCAGTCCGGTGGCGAACTGGTCCAGGTTGGTCTTGCCGAGTATCAGTGCGCCCTGGCTCGTCAATCGCTCGATGGCAGTGGCGGACTCTGTGGGCGTGTAGGCGAATTCGGGGCAAGCCGCGGTGGTGGGCAACCCCGCCACGTCGATGTTGTCCTTGACCGCCACGAGTGTGCCGGCGAGGGGTAGATCTGCGCCTGCCTCCAGGGCACGTTCGAGCGCCGTGGCCTCGGCCAACACGTCGTCCTCGTCGCGCAGGGTGATCCACACCTCGGGGCGGTCGACCTCCGCGATTCGTTTGTAGGCCTGCAGAACTCGTTCTCGTACCTCAGGCAGCATCGATCTTGCCTCTCTTGTCGAATTCTCCGGCGGCCGACCATGCGTCTCGCTCGGCTCCGAACGCGACGGACTGGGTCGCGCGGAACTCGGCGATGGACTCGGAATTGGTCTCGAGGAAGTTCTCGTGCTCGGCGAGTGAGAACTCACCGTCGGTGATCTGCACTCCACCGCCGCGGCCGGCCGCCAGATCGGCGCGCAGGTCCATCAGCTCCTCGGGTTCGACGGAGTACCAGGAGATCCTGTCGAAGAACCGCAACAGCCAGGGTGTGCCCTCCTCGAAAGGACCACCGCTGTACGCGGCACTGTGGTTCCACACCTGCGTGGTCCGGCCGACGAACTGGTAGCCGCCGGGGCCTTCCATGCCGTAGATGCACAGGTACGCGCCGCCGATGCCGACGGCGTTCTCCGGCGTCCACGTGCGTGCCGGGTTGTACTTCGTCGTCACCAGGCGGTGTCGTGGATCCAGCGGCGTCGCCACCGGAGCGCCGAGATACACGTCGCCGAGTCCGAGCACCATGTAGTCGGCCGCGAACACTGTATCGAAAACGTCTGCGACAGAATCGAGTCCGTTCATCCGTCGGATGAATTCGATGTTCCAGGGACACCACGGGGCGTCGGCACGCACGCCGTGCATGTAACGCTGGATCGCTTCCCTGGTCGACGGGTCGTCCCACGACAGCGGTAGTCGAACCTGGCGGCTGGGCACCACGAGTTCCGAGGCCGCGGGCAGATCGTCCTCGACCTCGGAGAGTAGGCCCATCAGCGAATCGATGGACAGCACATCGGGATTCACCTTGACCTGCAGCGACCGGATGCCCGGGGTCAGATCCAGCAGGCCACGGGGTGCGATCGCCTCGACCCGCTGGTGCAACGCGTGCACTCGTGCTCGCAGAGTGAGGTCGAGCTTCATGTCGCCGTACTCGACGAGCACGTTGTCGTCGCCCGACCGGCGGTAGGTGACGCACGTGTCGGCGTCGCGCCGAGCGATGACGCCGTCGTCGCCGTCGCCGCCGGCAGAGAACACCGCGGGCAGTGAGGCGCGCCGGGCGAGGCCGAGTGATCCCAGCGGCGCGGTGGCTGCGGCCCGGACCGGAACGAATCGGATGGTGTCGCCGGGGCGCAGTTGGCCGAGCTTCCAGCGTTCGGCCGCGACAACGGTGACAGGACAGACGAATCCGCCGAGACTCGGGCCGTCGGGACCGAGCAGGATCGGCGTGTCACCGGTGAAGTCCAATGCGCCGACGCTGTAGGCGTTGTCGTGGATGTTCGACGGGTGCAGTCCGGCCTCGCCGCCGTCGGCGCGAGCCCACTGCGGCTTGGGGCCGATCAGCCGGACTCCGGTGCGGTCGGAGTTGAAGTGCACCTCGTAGCGGGTGGCGTAGAGGGTATCGATGTCCTCGCGGGTGAAGAACTCGGGTGCGCCGTGCGGGCCCTCGGTGACGGCGATGTCCCAGGCGGACGTATGCACCGGCAGGTGTTCCATCGGGATCGGTCCGAGGACGGCGGAGTTGTCCGATCGGCCGGCCAACCCGATGATGTCGCCCTCGCCCAGGATGCCGCCGCGATGCCCGCCGAACTTCCCGAGCGTGAATGTTGCTGCGCTGCCCAGATAATCGTCGACGTCGAGGCCGCCCTGGATCAGCACGTACACCCGCAGACCGTGGCCGGTCGTGGTGCCGACGTCCAGTTTCGCACCGGCGGGAACCAGTACGGGTCGCCACTGCGGCACCGGTCGACCGTCGATGCGCACCGGCACCGCGGCACCGGTGACGCAGACGTAGGTGTCGGCGTCGAACGTCAATGCCGGCCCTGCCATGGTCGATTCGAGTCCCGGTGCGCCCTCGGGGTTGCCGAGCGCGGTGTTGCCGAGCCGGAACGACAGATCGTCCATCGGACCCGACGGCGGTACGCCCACCTTCCAGTAGCCGACGCGTCCCGGCCAGTCCTGCACCGTGGTGAGCATTCCGGGCCGCTGCACGGTCATCTTGGCCGCTGTCGAATTCACTGCGTTCATGCGCGAGCCGACTCTCGCGTCACGATCATCTGCACCGCGGTGGGGTCGAATCCGTTGCACGGGTTGTTGATCTGCGGGCAGTTCGAGACCAGCACCAACGTGTCGATCTCGGCGCGCAGTCGGAGCTTCTTGCCGGGGGCCGAGAGGCCGTCGACAATTCCGAGCGTGCCGTCGGCGTCGACGGGCACGTTCATGAAGAAGTTGATGTTGGGGGCGAGGTCTCGCTTGCCGAGACCCCACTTGGAACCCTCGATGAGGAAGTTCTCGACGCACGCGTGTTGGTGTTGGGTGTGGTGGCCGTAACGCAGGGTGTTCGATTCCCTGGAGCAGGCGCCGCCGACGGTGTCGTGATTGCCGACCTCATCCTCGACGATTGTCATCAGCGGAGTCGAATCATCGCTGCGCAGAACGGTACCGGTGGTGAGAAACAGGTTCTGTTGCGCGGTGACCGTGGCAGCTGCGGAGTACCGGAGCGAGTGGTCGTGTGCGCCGTACAACAGGGTGTCGACGGCCTGATTGCCGTAGAGGTCGACGATGGTCAGGATGTCACCTGCTTCGACGACGGCGGACCAGGGTCCGAACGCGGGGGCGATCTCGTCTCGCACGATCGTGGTCTCGAGGGTGCAGGCGGTCACTGCACTTGTGGTCATTGCGCTGCCTTCCATGCGTTCTCGGTGTTCAGCACTGCGCGCTGGTATTCCGGTTCGGTGTTGGCCAGGGTGAGCAGCTCTTCGGGTGCCTTCCAGGCCAGTACGTCGAGCGTCGTTGTGGGGTAGTCGGGACTGGGGTCCAGTGGGTGAGCGGTGTTGGCGAGCAACACGATCACCGGCAGGTGGATGAGCAGGTCCACCGAGCGGCCCGGTCCGGCCGAGCCGGTGCTGACGAGGGTCCCGTCCGCGGCGACGGTGACGCCGTGGAAGAACGACAGCGATGGTCCGACGTCACGTGGTTCGAGTCCGTGTTTGGCTGCGGCGAGGGTGAACAGTTCACGCCCTGCCGGGGCCGACGAATGTGGCCCGCTCTCTCCGTATTTCGCGGTGTTCGTCGCCGAGGACGTGGTGCCGCACAGTGCGTCGTGGTGGCCGGAGGTGTCGTCGACGATGGTCGCCAGCACGCGGCCCTGATCGGAGAGAAGCGGGTGCCCGGCGCTCAAGTAGGCCTGCCAGGGAACCTTGACGGTGTCGGCGGTGTTGAGCCGTTCCCATGGCGCGTCGGCGCGATAGAGCAGCAGGTTGGCGCAGGCTGCGCCGTCGACGTCGACGAGACGCAGGCGGGTTCCGCGAGCGAGAACCTTGGTGGTGTAGCTGCCGCCGGGCACCGATTCGGCCCAGGTCAGTTCCGAGATGCCCTGTGGTGCGGTGGGTGCGGGCGCGACCGTCGCCTGGGATCGTGCGTGTTCCTTGGCGGAATACGTTGTTGCCGTGCTCATGGTTCAGGCTCCGATCGTGACTGGCTTGGGGTGGGCTTTGCCGTGGGGCAGGCAGGCGATACCGACGACGATCACGGCGAGGACGGTCAGGGGTGCGGCCCACCGCAGCAGGGGGAATTCGCCGGTGGGGTCGAAGATCTCGGCTCGCGGCCACGACAGGTTGATCACCATAAGGCCGCCGTAGAGAACTGCGGCGATGTTGACGGGCAGGCCGAGGCGTCCGAGGGTGAAGAGCTTCTCGCCGTCGTTGTCTTTCTGCACGCCGCCGTGCGGCCATCCTTTGAGTCGCTGGATCAGCAGCGGGACGGTGACCATCATGTAGGCGAGGTAGATCAGCACGATGCACACGCTCGACAACGTGGTGAAGATCGCGGAGTTACCGACGTTGACGGCCAGGATCGCCACGCAGGCGAGGCCGATGAGCACCGAGGGTGCGATGGGGGTCCCGGTGCGTGAGTTGACCTTTGCCAGGGCAGCGGACGCGGGCAGTCGACCGTCACGGGCCATGGAGAACATCAGCCGTGAGGCCGCGGTCTGGATGGCGAGGGTGCAGATGAACACGGCGATGGCGACGTCGATGAGCAGGACCTTGCCCCATGGGGAGGTGAGGATCGAGTCGATGACGTACGGAAGTCCCTGCGTCGCAAGCTCACCGTCGGTGAGGCTCGGTGCGGCCATCAGTGCGCCGACGATCATCAGACCGCCGCCGAGTGCCGATGCCGAGAGGGCGAGGCGGATGGTGCGTGGTGCGACGCGTCGGGGATTGCGGGTTTCCTCGGCGAGTTCGCCTGCCGAGCCGAAGCCGACCATGACGTAGGCGGCCATCAGGCCCGAGACGATCCAGGCTCCGATGTAACCGGGATCTGCTCCGGCACTGCCGGTATCGAAGACGACCTGCGGTCCGCGCTCGGCGTGGGTGAAGAACACCAGTACCAGTGCGATGACGCCGACGATTTCGCAGGTGACGCCGATGCTGTTGATGCGCGACATCCAGTTCACGCCGATGCAGTTGATGGTGGTGGTGAGTACCAGCAGAATCGAGCCCAGCACAACGGCATTCGCTGCTCCGCTCGACGAGGTGAGTGCGGTGTCCTCGCCGATCAGCTGGAATCCGCCCCAGACGCTGGGGAGTACCACCTGCAGTGCGATCGCGGCGGCGGAGGCGGTGACGATCTGCGCGATGATCATGAACCAGCCCGCGAACCACCCGACGAGCTCGCCGCCCATGCGCCTCGACCAGTGGTAGATCGCGCCGGAGATGGGATAGCGGGCCGCCAGTTCGGCGAAGTTGAGGGCCACCATGAACTGGCCGAGGAACACCAGTGGCCAGGTGAGGAAGAAGGCCGGGCCGCCGAAGCTGAAGCCGAGGCCGAAGAGCTGGAAGATGGTGGTGAGGATCGAGACGAACGAGAAGCCGGCGGCGAACGACGCGTACTTACCGAGGCTGCGGTGCAGCTGCTGGTCGTAGCCGAGGGCCGCCAGATCCGAATGGTCGGTGGTGGACGTCGGTTCCGAACCCGAGCCCGGGGCCGGCAGTGTTGTCGAGCTCATGTTCTCTCCTACGGGCGAGGTGGGTGGTGAGTGACCGCCCGCTGCATCGCCGAGGCGGGTTTCTGTCAGTTGATAGTTTTCGGCGCCGCCGTTCCCGGGCGGTGACCGTCGTGAAACAAGCTCGTTTCGTCTATTTCGATCAGATGACAGAAATCTCACCTGCACGTCGAGCTGACAAGATGGGGCCATGACCGGCGCAGGCAGACCGAGGTTGAGCACAAAGAAGCGGGCAGGGGACACCGCCCGCGAGGAGATTCTCGACGCTGCAGCCGAGCTGTTCACCACACGCGGCTTCACCAACACCTCGACTCGCGTCATCGCCGACGCCGTCGGACTGCGTCAGGCCTCGCTCTATCACCACTTCGCCACCAAGGACGACATCCTCGACGCACTTCTGAGCGGCACCGTCGACGCGCCGTTGGCTGTTGCGCAGCGCATCCGCGATTCCGGGGTCGAGGCGTCGACACAGATGTATGCGCTCGCCTACTTCGACGCCGGGCAGCTCGCCGCGTCCACGTGGAATCTCGGCGCGCTCTACCTGCTACCCGAGCTGCGCAGCGAGCGCTTCGAGACCTTCCGCGACCATCGATACACGTTGATGAGCCTGTATGCGGCCATCGCGTCGGACACGTTGGTTCAGCTCGACTCCGAGCGTCGGCAAGGCACGGAAGACCTACCGTTTCGCCTGGTGGAAACCGTGGTCAACGCGCGTGCAGACCGGGAGAACGGCCGCCGCGATCCGACGGTGGATGCGGCGGGGATCGCCGAGGCCGCCCTGCGGGTGCTGGGCTGGACCGCGGATGTCTCCGGATTGCACAGGCGTGCGGAAGCCCTGCTCGAAGCGATTGCCGGAATAGTCGAGGATCGTCGGTCCTTGCACTCGACATGACATCGATAGCAATAGTCGGAGCAGGTGCAGGTCTCGGTGCAGCAGTGGCGCGTAAGTTCGGCGCACAAGGCTTCTCGGTCGGCCTCATCTCTCGTAATCAGTCCCGTGTCGACGCACTTGCAGATCAGCTCGCGGCCGACGGCATCTCCGCCAAAGGGTTCGTCGCCGATGTGCGTGACCCGGCCTCGATCGCCGCAGCTTTGGAGCAGGTGACCGAAACACTCGGCCCCATCGAGGTGCTGCAGTACAGCCCGCTCCCGCAGAAGGACTTCATGCGGCCCGTCCTCGAGACCACGCCGGCAGACATGGTCGGACCGGTCGAGTTCTCCATCTACGGACCGATTGCTGCCGTCCACCAGGTGCTTCCGGGAATGCGGTTTCTCGGTGAGAACAAAGGCACCATCCTGTTCGTCAACGGTGGCTCCGCAGTCAAGCCCGGTCGTACGGTCACCGGCACGTCCATCGCGTTCGCCGGGCAAGCCGCGTACGCGCAGCTGCTCAACGAGGAGTTGGCAGCGGAGGGAATCCATGTGTCGCAGTTGATCATCGGCGGTGCCATCGACGGCAAGGATCCGAAGAAGAGCCCCGAGGCTCTCGCCGAGCAGCTGTGGAGCCTGCACACCGGACGGGATCGCTTCCGGGTTCAGGTCGCCACGGATTAGGGTTGCGTCCATGACGTCGCTGCCCGACTGGGCTCAGAGCCTGGACCTTGCACCTCATCCCGAGGGCGGTTGGTTTCGCGAGACGTGGCGTAGCGACGTGACGATCCCACAGGCATCTCTGCCCGACGGCTACCCGGGGCCACGTGCGGCAGGGACGGCAATTCTGTTCCTGCTCATGCCCGGTCAGCAGTCGGCGTGGCACACCGTCCGCGGCACCGAGATGTGGCTGTACCACCGAGGCAGTCCGGTGCAGCTGGACCTCGGCGGCGCAGGGGACGCACCGGGTGATGTGACCTCACTGTTGGTTGCGCCCGAATCGCCACAGCAGATCGTGCCGCCGTCGGTCTGGCAGCGGGCGCAGCCGGTGGGCGACGAACCGAGCTTGGTCAGCTGCATCGTCACTCCCGGGTTCGATTTCGAGGACTTTCGGCTCGAGGATCCCGCGAATGGGTAGGAAGCGTGCGTCGGCCGGCTCTTTGGAGCCGGGAGTGTTCGAGATCGATTCGGGCACCTGCGAATTGGTTCGTGACACGTTCTCCGACGACGGCTGGGTGGTCAACGTCAACGACGTCCCGAGCTCGCACATCGACATGAACGATCCCACCGTGCTCGAGTTCGAGTACATGCGGTGGATCTCGGGACTGGTACGTGCGCAATGGGATTCGACCTTCCCGCTGCGGGCGCTGCACCTCGGGGGTGGGGCCTGCACGCTGGCACGCTCGTTCACCGCAGAATTTCCCGGTGCGCGTCAGGTGGTCGTGGAGCTCGACGGCAAGCTCTCGGAGCTGGTTCGCGAATGGTTCGACCTACCGCGGGCACCGCTGCTGCGCATCCGCGTCGGCGAAGCCAGAGCGGTCACCGAGACCTTGAGTGAGAACAGTCGTGACCTGATCGTGCGAGACGTGTTCGCGGGAGCCACAACTCCGGCTCCGCTGCTCACCGCGGAGTTCACCACCCATGTCCGACGCGTCCTGTCGCCGGGCGGCATGTACGTCGTCAACTGCGGTGACCGCCGGGACCTGTCGCTCGCGAAGCAGGAGGCGTCGACCATCGGAAGTATCTTTCCGCACACGGCGATCGTCGCGGATCCGGCGATGCTCAAGGGCAGGCGTTACGGCAACATCATCATCGCCGGCAGTGACGTCCCGATCGGGGATTCGCCAGCATTGGCCCGCGAACTACTCGGCGGGGCAGTTCCGGCGCACGTGTGGTTGACCGAGGAAGTGCAGTCCTTCGCTCGCGACGCCAAGGTGTTGACGGATTAGGGAGCTGGAACGTTGCTCGCGAGGTCTTTTGCGAGTCGCTCGGCCGCCGAGATCAGCAGGGGTACGAACTGTTCGGCCGATTCGAGGGTCACCCGCGCCGAGGGCCCGGCGATGGACATCGCCGTGAGCGTCGGTGCGCCGAGTACCGGGACGGCGAAGCACCTCACCCCCACCTCCTGTTCGCCGTCGTCGATCGCGTAACCGCGTTCGCGGATCAGCGCGAGATCGGCGATCAACGCGTCGAGCGTGGTGATGGTGTTGACGGTCCGGGGAGTCATGCCGAGACGGCCGACGATCGCACGGACGGCATCGTCGTCCAACTGCGACAGCAACGCCTTGCCGACGCCGGTGGAATGCGGCAACACGCGCTGACCGACCTCGTTGAACATCCGCATCGCGTGCTCGGACGGCACCTGCGCGACGTACACCGCCATGTCGTCCTCGAGAAATGCCATGTTCGACGTTTCGTGGGTGATGCGGACCAGCTCTGCGAGGTAGGGCTTGGCCCATCCGCCGATGAGCTTGGAGGCACTGTCGCCCAATCGAATGAGCTTGGTGCCCAATGCATATCGGCGCGACGGTAAGCGCCTGACGTAGCCCAGGGACACCAGCGTGCCGATCAGTCGGTGCACCGTCGGCATCGGCAGATCGGTCGCCTCGGCAAGTTCGCTGATTCCGATGGATCCGCCGGAGGCGGCCATGATGTCCAGCAGCTCGAACGCGCGCTCCACGGACTGCACCCCACCACCTGCCGCCACAGTCCACCTCGCACCCTCGTAGTCGTACCCGTCCCGAAGAACTCTACTGGTGATGCCGCGTCGCCACCGGCGGTGCAGCGGTCACGACCGAGGGCGAGGGCTTCTGGCCCTTCGTGATGACGTTGAACAGGATGTTCAGCACGACGGCCACGATGCTCGCGGCGCTGATGCCTGAGTCGAGAACCACGTGGACCCAGTCGGGGAAGGCCGCGTAGAAGCCGGGCACGGCGATGGGAATGACACCGAACCCGATTGCCACCGCCACGATGACGAGGTTGAGGTTGCCGTCGAAGTCCACCTTGGACAGCGTCCGGATGCCGCTGGCCGCCACCGAGCCGAACAACACGATGCCGGCGCCGCCGAGCACGGGCAGCGGTACCGACGCCACTACGAGGCCGAGGACGGGGAAGAGGCCGAGGAACAGCAGCACCGAGCCGCCGGCGGCGACGACATAGCGACTCTTGATCCCGGTGACGGCCACGAGCCCGACGTTCTGGGCGAACGCACTGGCCGGGAATGTGCCGAACACGGGAGCGATGGTGGTGGCGACCATGTCTGCTCGCAGGCCGTCGCCGACGCGTCGAGCATCGACGTCGGTGCCCACGATCTCACCGACGGCCAGGATGTCGGCGGTGGTCTCGGTCATGATCACCAGGATGACGACCACCATCGACATGATGGCTGCCACCTGGAATGTCGGTGCTCCGAACGCGAACGGTTCGGGGAAGCTGAAGATGGCACCGTCGCTCACGCCGGAGAAATCGGCCTTGCCGACCAGGACCGCGAACAGCGTGCCGACGATGATGCCGATAAGGATCGACAGGCGCGAGAGGGTGCCCTGCACGAGCCGGCTGACGAGCAGAACCACCACGAGGCTGAACGCCGCCAGACCGATGTTGGACATCGAACCCCAGTCGGCGGCCTGCTGATTACCGCCCATGGCCCACCGAACCGCAACGGGCAGTAGCGAGATGCCGATGACGGTGATGATCGTGCCGGTCACCACCGGTGGGAAGAAGCGGACAATCTTGCTGAAGAACGGGGTGATGAGGATGCCGATCGCGCCTGCGGCGATGATGGCTCCGAACACCGAGTTCAGTCCGCCCGGACCGCTCGCGATCGCCACCATCGTCGACACCGACGCAAACGAAATGCCCTGCACCAGAGGCAGCTTGGCCCCGAAATAGGGTACTCCGAGTGTTTGCAGCAAGGTGGCCGCTCCACTGACGAACAACGCGGCCGAGACCAGCAGTGCGATCTCGGTGCCCGTCAATCCCGCTGCGCCGCCGACGATCAGAGGTGGCGCGATGACGCCGCCGTACATCGTCAGGATGTGTTGCAATCCGTAGACGTACGACCTGCCGATCGACAACCGCTCGTCCTCGGGACGGGCGGGGTCGTGCGGCGCATGAGTCTTGGTCGAGGTGCGTTTCGTCAGCTTCATGTCGGCTCGCTCCTAGCAGAATCCGGGCACGGTATCCCAGGCGCGGCCTGCGTCCGGGGCATCGTCGCGTTCCACCGTGGCCTCGATCAGACCGTAGGGGCGATCCGCGACATAGAAGACCTCGCCGGGGTTGTCGAGTCCGAACGGCTCGAGGTCGACGAGGAAGTGGTGGATGTTGGGCATCGAGAACTTGATCTCGCCGATCTCCGGGTGCGCTTCGAGAACCTGCTTGCCCATCTGGAACAGGCTCTGCTGCAACGCAAGCGAGTGAGTCGACGCGAAGGCGTCGAGCATGATCGAACGGACGTCGTCGAAGGTCTTGTCGAAATCGAGCTCGGTGGTGAGGTACCGCCAGCGGGCACTGACCGACGTGGCCAGAATTCGATCCGTGGTTTCCTTCAGCGTGGTGTAGCGGTCTTTCGGGTAACCCCAGAACTCCGACGCCGTGGAGTTGAGGACGACGAGGTCGCTGACTCCGGAGACGATCGAAACGTCGTCACCGTCGATCGTGACGATCGTGTTCCGCTTCTCATCACTCGCCTTGACGAAGGAATGGTCGTAGCCGTCTTCACCGTTCGCGATACGCGACCACTGGTACTGCTCGATCTCCCAGCGTCCACCGGTGATCCAATCGAAGTTGCCGGTGAAGTGCGTGCCGAGCCGGAGTGCGAAGTTCTCGATCGCGCCGATGCCGTCGCGGGCGAAGGCGTAAACGGTGTTCTTTTGGGTGTCGGTGGCAACGACATGTGCGTTATCGCCTTCGATGTGGACAGCGTCGAGGTCGCCGCGCAATTGGGAGGTGACACTGACGTCGGTGATCCGGTGGCGGGGCGTCTCGCGGTCGATGCGGACGAGCCTGCATTCGGCCTTGCCGTACTGGTTTGCTCCGAGCACGATGGTCATGGTTTCTAGCTCCCTCGATAGGTGGTGAAAGCGAACGGGCTCAACAGAAGTGGGATGTGGTAGTGCTGGTCGGGTGCGGTGATCTCGAAGGTGACGACCACCTCGGGGTGAAAGCATTCGGTGTTCTGTGCCGCGAAATACGCGCCGGTGTCGAAGGTGAGGCGGTAGGTCCCGGGCGTCAGTTCACTCGGTCCGAGCGAGGAGACTCTGCCTTGTTCGTCGGTGACCGATCGTGCCACTGCAGTGCCGTCGGTATCGCTCAGCTCGATCGAGACTCCCTGCGCAGGAATGCCTCTCGCAGCGTCGAGTACATGGGCGGTGACATGGCTCGTCATTCGCCCAGGCTTCCTGTCGCACGGATTTCGGCGATCTCCCGCAGTTCGTGCTCGACGACCGCAGCTTCGGTCTGCGGGTCGTTGCCGAGTCGACTGTCCAGCGCGTTCAGAACCTCGTGTGCATCCCGGCCGGCTGCCCTGATCAGGAACACCTGCCCGAAGCGCCTCTCGTAGGCCAGGTTCCCCACTCGCAGGCGTTGTTCGACGCTCACGTCCGAGACGTCGACGCCGGATTGCTCGTTACTCGCATGGCGTGCGCCGGCGTCGTCCCCCTCCGGCCGTTCGCCGATGCGGGGATGCACCGCAAGTGCTCGGTGTACTTCGTCGGCCGTCAGTGGTGATGCGGCGTGGGTGATGGCGTGGCGAAGGGCCCCGTCGTCGGCGAACGGTCGGTGCCGCAGAACCTCGTCGACCCAACGGGGGATGTCCAGGCAGAGCGACAGCATTCGGGCAGCCTCGGCCTCGGGGGCCTCGTTCAGTTCGGTCGCCGCGTCGACGCTACGGGTTTTTGATTCCGCATTACGAAATGTTGATTCCACTGAACGAGCGTGACACCGATCACAACTGCTGTCAAGGGTCGATGTGTGCCGCGTTCCTGGAGAGCGCTGTCATGTTGCGGCAGCGCGGTATTGGGAGCACAGGCCTACCCCGGGTCTTGACAGGACCACGTGGCGCACGCCACACTCGACCAAGCAAACGGAATTACTATTCCGCAATACGGATTTTCGATCGTTCGCTCGACGCCGAAAGGAACGACTACATGACGGAGCTCTTCTGCAATGGCGGTGCCATGCGCGGCGGCAGCCTGCACCACAACGTCTCGTCCCACCCGTTCGTGGGGACAGTGCGCACCATCCCGAACTACCGCTTCTTCTCGGTGCGGGACGAGTTCCCGGCCCTGCTGCTCGACCACACTGCCGGTGCGGCCATCGAGGGCGAGCTGTACGACATTCCGCTCGACGACATCCGTACGGCATTCCTCCCGGACGAACCGCCGGAGCTCGAGCTCACCGTGGTTGCGCTCGAGGACGGGCGTTCCGTTCTCGGCGTCGGACTCCGCCCCGGAGTGCTCGACGCGCAACCGGACGAGCTGACCGACATCACCTACGCCGGCAGCTGGCGTCGATACCGCGGGCTGCCGCAACCTCAGAACTGAAAGGCACTGCGCATGAACCCCTTTGCTGACTCTCGACTCCACTACACCGTCAACTGTTCCATTCTCTTCACCGATGCGCCCCTGCTCGATCGCCCGCAGCGCGCGCGAGATGCCGGCTTCGACGCCGTCGAATTCTGGTGGCCGTTCTCGAACCCGGTCCCGTCCGATGCCGACGTCGATGCGTTCGTGTCGTCCGTTCGGGATGCTGGCGTACAGCTGACCGGCCTGAACTTCGCCGCGGGAGACATGCCCGCCGGTGACCGCGGAATTCTCTCCGATCCGGCGCAGGTGCAGGCGTTCCGCGACAACATCGACGTCACCGTCGGAATCGGTGAGCAGCTGGGCACGCGCGCCTTCAATGCCCTGTACGGCAACCGCGTCGACGGTGTGGATCCGCTGGATCAGGACGAGGTTGCCATCGAGAACCTGGCCGCCGCAGGCAGAGCTGCCGCGAAGATCGGCGGCGTCGTGCTGGTGGAACCCGTCAGCGGCGCACCCGCGTATCCGTTGAAGTCCGCTGCCGGAGCCGTCGCGACCATCAAGTGGGTCGCCCGAGAGCAGGACGTACACAACCTCCGCCTGCTCGCCGACCTCTACCACCTCGCCGTCAACGGAGAGGACGTTCCCGCAGCACTCGAGGCGCACCACGAACTGATCGGGCACGTGCAGATCGCCGACTCCCCGGGCCGCGGTGAACCGGGAACCGGCAGCCTCGATCTCGGCGGACAGCTCACCGGTCTCGCAGCACGGGGTTACGGCGGCTACATCGGGCTCGAGTACAAGGCCACCCGCGAGGACACATTCGACTGGCTCGAACTGGCTCTTTCCACCGGCACCACTACCAAGTAGGGATTGATATGAGCACCATTGCATTCATCGGCCTCGGGATCATGGGCAGCCCCATGTCCGTTCACCTCGCCAAGGCCGGCCACCAGGTGGTCGGCTACAACCTGACTCCCGATCGCACCGGCCCCCTCGTCGAAGCCGGCGGCACTGCGGCAGATTCGATCGCCAAGGCCGTCCACGACGCCGACGTCATCGCGATCATGGTCCCCGACTCTCCCGATGTCCAGGACGTCCTGGCCGGTGAAGGCGGAGTGTTCGACAATGCTCGACGCGACGCGCTGATCATCGACTTCTCCAGCATCCGTCCCGACGTCACTGCCACGTTGGCCGCCGACGCGTCCGCGCGCGGGTTCCGTATCCTCGACGCCCCGGTCTCCGGTGGGCAGGCCGGTGCCGAGAACGCGACTCTGTCGATCATGGTCGGTGGCAGCGCGGACGACTTCGCCACGGCCAAGCCGATTCTCGATGTCGTCGGCAAGACCGTCGTGCATGTGGGACCGAGTGGATCCGGGCAGACAGTCAAGGCAGCCAACCAGTTGATCGTGGCCGGCAACATTCAGGTGCTCGCGGAGGCGATCGCGTTCCTCGAGGCCTACGGTGTCGATCTGGCCGCGTCGGTGGAGGTTCTCGGCGGCGGCCTCGCGGGTTCGGCCGTCCTGAACCAGAAGGCGCAGAAGATGTTGGACCGCTCGTTCGAGCCCGGCTTCCGCATCGATCTGCACCACAAGGATCTCGGCATCGTCACCTCGGCTGCGCGGGAAGCGGGCGTCGTGATTCCGATGGGTGCGGTGCTGGCACAACTGATGGCCTCGGCGCGCGCCAACGGCGATGGTGGACTGGATCATTCGGCACTGTATCGCGGTGTCGCTCGCCTCTCGGGCTCCCCGATCACAAGCAAGGACAACTGACATGCCCAGGATGCGCGCGGCCGATGCCGCAGTGAAGATTCTCGAACTCGAAGGTGCAACAACCGCATTCGGCCTGCCCGGTGCTGCGATCAACCCGTTCTACGCGTCGATGCGCAAACACGGCGGTATCCGCCACGTGTTGGCCCGCCACGTCGAAGGTGCCTCGCACATGGCGGAGGGCTTCACCCGTGCGGCCCCGGGAAACATCGGCATCTGTATCGGTACCTCCGGTCCGGCCGGTACCGACATGATCACCGGGCTGTATTCGGCCATGGCCGACTCGATTCCGATCCTCGCGATCACCGGTCAGGCTCCGGTGGCGCGGCTGCACAAGGAGGACTTCCAAGCCGTTGACATCGCGTCGATCGCGGCACCCGTCACCAAGATGGCGATGACAGTGCTCGAGCCGGCCCAGGTTCCCGGTGCGTTCGCGCAAGCGTTCCATCTGATGCGCTCCGGTCGGCCGGGTCCGGTGCTGATCGATCTGCCTATCGACGTGCAGCTGGCCGAGATCGACTTCGATCCCGACACGTACCAGTCGCTGCCCGTGCACAAGCCCGTCGCCTCGCGTGCTCAGGCCGAGAAGGCCATCGACATGCTCCTGGCCGCGGAGCGCCCGCTGATCGTGGCCGGCGGCGGCATCATCAACGCGGATGCGTCGGACTTGCTCGTGCAGCTCGCCGAGATCCTCGACGTTCCCGTCATCCCGACCCTGATGGGCTGGGGCACCATCCCGGACGATCACCGCCTCGCCGCGGGAATGGTCGGTCTGCAGACCGCGCACCGATACGGCAACGCAACGCTGCTGGCCTCGGACTTCGTGCTCGGCATCGGAAACCGTTGGGCCAACCGGCATACCGGTGGACTCGACACGTACCGCAAGGGGCGGAAGTTCGTCCACGTCGACATCGAACCGACCCAGATCGGACGCGTCTTCGCGCCGGACTACGGCATCATCTCCGACGCCAAGGCGGCTCTCGAGCAGTTCGTCGCCGTCGCCGAAGAGCGTCGTGCCGCAGGGTCTCTGCGTGATCTGTCCGGTTGGGTCGACGACTGCGCAACCCGCAAGCGCACGATGCATCGGCGTACCCACTTCGACAACGTGCCGATCAAGCCTCAGCGCGTGTACGAGGAGATGAACAAGGTCTTCGATCGCGATACCCGCTACATCAGCACCATCGGGCTCTCGCAGATCGCGGGCGGTCAGTTCCTGCACGTCTACTCCCCTCGCAACTGGATCAACTGCGGGCAGGCCGGCCCGCTCGGCTGGACCATTCCCGCGGCACTGGGTGCAGTGGCTGCCGATCCGACTGCGAATGTCGTTGCCCTGTCCGGCGATTACGACTTCCAGTTCATGATCGAGGAGCTGGCCGTCGGTGCCCAGTTCAACCTGCCGTACGTGCATGTGGTGGTGAACAACTCGTACCTCGGGCTGATCCGGCAGGCGCAGCGCGCGTTCGACATGGACTTCTGCGTGCAGTTGGGATTCGACAACATCAACCACCAGGACACCTTGGACACTCAGCCCGGCATCCCCAAGGGCTATGGCGTCGACCATGTGCAGGTCGCAGAAGGGTTGGGCTGCAAAGCGCTCCGTGTTACCGAGCCCGAACTCATCGGTGAGGCGCTCGTGCGGGCCAGGACTCTGGCGAACGAGCACAAGGTTCCCGTCGTCGTGGAGATCATCCTGGAGCGGGTCACCAACATCTCGATGGGTACCGAGATCGACAACGTCGGCGAGTTCGAGGAACTGGCGAACACCTCGTCCGACGCGCCTACCGCGCTGCTCCTGCTGGACTAGAGATGACGCGAATTCTGCTGGCTCCCGACAAGTTCAAGGGTTCACTGTCCGCGGCCGAGGTCGCTCGGGCGTTGGCCGACGGTCTGGTTGCGGTGGACCCGTCACTCGAGACGGTGTGCCTACCCGTCGCCGATGGGGGTGACGGCACCGTCGATGCTGCCGTCACCGCCGGGTGGGATCGGGTGGCCGTCACGTGCTCGGGGCCGACCGGTGAGCCGGTCGATACCTCGTATGCCCGTCGCGGTGATACTGCCGTCGTCGAACTCGCCTCGGCGGTCGGGCTCGAGCTCCTGCCCGGTGGTATCCCGGATGCGCTGGGAGCGAGCACATTCGGCCTAGGCACCGTCATCGCGCATGCGCTCGGGGCAGGTGCGGGCCGAATCGTCGTTGGGCTCGGGGGCAGCGCATCCACCGACGGCGGCGCGGGCATGCTGACGGCGCTGGGGGCACGCATCCTCGATGCCGACGGCAACGATGTCGCGCGCGGTGGCGGTGCATTGCGGGGCGCGGTGCAGCTGGATGTGTCGGGTCTGGTGCCGTCGGCTCGGGATGCGGTGTTCGAGCTGGCCTGCGACGTCGACAACCCGTTACTCGGCCGGACCGGAGCGGCAGCGGTCTACGGGCCACAGAAGGGTGCCGGACCGCAGGATCTGCTGTACCTCGAACACGGAATGCGGCAGTGGGCGCACCTGGTGCGCAACGCAATCGGACGGGATGTCAGTGGTCTCGCAGGCACAGGTGCGGCAGGTGGCACGGCGTTCGGTGCCATCGCTGTGCTCGGTGCGATTGCCAAGCCCGGTATCGCCACCGTGCTCGAGCTGATCGACTTCGGCAGCGCTCTGGCGGCGGCCGATCTGGTCGTCACCGGTGAAGGCTCGCTGGACGAGCAGAGCCTCTACGGCAAGGCACCGATCGGTGTCGCGCACGCAGCACGCGAAGCGGGTGTTCCGGTGATCACCGTGGCGGGACGCATCGTCGTCGGCTTGGACCGGCTGCGCACTCACGGGATCGTTGCCTCCTATGCATTGTCCGATCTCGAGCCGGACCGTCGAATCTCCATGCGCGACGCAGCCAGGCTCTTACACGAGGTAGGCCGAACGTTGGCCACCACAGAACTTTTGGAAGGAATTTCATGAGCACCACGCACTTCACCTCGTTGACCGATCTCGCGTCGCGGGCACTCGGCGGCAGCGTCTCGGCCGCGAACGACGAACTGTTCGCCCAGCGCGAGAACCTGATCAAGCCCGACGCTCCGCTGTTCGATCCCGCCGATTTCGGCCACAAGGGAAAGGTGTACGACGGGTGGGAGACTCGACGTCGTCGTGACGAGGGTGGGCACGACTGGGCGATCGTACGTCTCGGCGCACCGGGCATCGTGCACGGCGTGGTGGTCGACACCGCACACTTCACCGGCAACTACCCGCCGTTCGTCTCGATCGAGGCGGCGTCGATCGAGGGCTACCCATCCCTCGACGATGTGCTGAAGGCGGAGTGGCACACCATCGTAAACAAGTCTGCGGCAGTGGGTGATACAGCAAATACGTACGAGGTGTCGGATCGGCACCGGTGGACGCATGTACGCCTGTGCATCTACCCCGACGGCGGAGTGGCTCGATTCCGCGTGCACGGCGAAGTCGTGCAAGATCCTCGATTCCTCGCCGGCACCATCGACCTGCTCGCGGCCGAGAACGGTGCGCGGCTCACCGATTGCTCGGATGCTTTCTATTCGTCCCCCGCCAACATCATCCTGCCCGGACGGGCCCGGAACATGGGTGAGGGCTGGGAGAACTCCCGTCGTCGCAACGGCGGCAACGACTACGCGGTGTTCGCACTCGCGGCACCGGGCGCACCCCGGCACGTCGAGGTCGATACGAGCTACTACGTTGGTAACGCGCCGGGGTGGGTTCGCCTCAGCGCCATCGATTCTCGTCGCCGACACATCACGGATCCGACGGCGTGGACCGAGATTCTTCCCCGAACAGCCGTGCAGCCCGATACCCGTCATCGCTTCCTGCTCAACGAGACGGAGGCGTACACACACCTGAGGCTCGACGTGTACCCCGACGGCGGTTTGTCTCGGTTGCGATTGTTCGGCGAGCTCGACGCCGATGCCCTCGACGCGGCAGATGTCGCGTGGAAGTCCGCCGAGCTCCAGAGTGTCTCCAGTGCAGTCTGATCTGGTTCTTCGTGCTGCTCGTGCGGTGATAGGTGGGCAGGAGGTGGCGGCGACGGTGTCTGTTTCGGACGGCCGGATCGTAGCAATCGACTCCCTGGATGCGCGCGTATCTGCGGCGACAGTGGTCGAGCTCGGGCCGGACGAGGTGTTGCTGCCCGGGCTGGTCGATACTCACGTGCACGTAAACGAGCCGGGGCGAACCGAGTGGGAGGGGTTTGCCAGCGCTACCCGGGCGGCCGCGGCGGGTGGCATCACGACCATTGTCGATATGCCGCTCAACAGCATTCCTCCGACGGTCGACGTTGCGGCGCTGGACGTCAAGCGCCGGGTGGCGGCCGAGCAATCGGTGATCAATGTCGGTTTTTGGGGCGGTGCCGTGCCAGGGAATCTCGAGCAGCTGCGACCACTGCACGATGCGGGAGTGTTCGGATTCAAGTGCTTCCTGCTCGCGTCGGGCGTGGACGAGTTTCCGCCGCTGACGCTGCCGGAGTTGGAGAAGGCTCTGATCGAGATCGCGTCGTTCGACGGGCTGATGATCATGCACGCGGAGAACGCCGAGCTCATCGCCGAGGCACCGTCGGCGGCGGGTCGTGAGTACTCGGGATTCCTCGAATCGCGTCCGCGGGCGGCCGAGAATCGGGCCATCGAGCAGGTGATCGAGTTGTCTCGACAGACGGGGTGTCGGGTACACATTCTGCACCTGTCGAGTGCGGAGGCCCTGCCGATGATTGCGGCGGCGAAGCGGGACGGGGTGCGTCTGACTGTCGAAACCTGCCCGCACTACCTGTGTTTCGACGCCGAGGCCGTGCCTGCAGGGGCGACGCAGTTCAAGTGTTGCCCGCCGATTCGCGAGGCCGGAAATCGAGAGGCGCTGTGGCAGGGTTTGCACGACGGCACGATCGACACCATCGTCACAGACCACTCCCCCTGCACTCCAGATCTGAAGAGGTTCGACACCGGAGACTTCGGTGACGCGTGGGGTGGGATCGCGTCGTTGCAGGTGTCCCTTGCTGCGGTGTGGACCGAGGCACGTGCCCGTGGGTTCGCACTGACCGACATCGTGCGGTGGATGGCCACGAACACCGCCGATCAGGTGGGCATGACTGAACGCGGACGCATCGAGGTCGGTTGTGCTGCAGACCTTGTGGTGTTCGCACCCGACGAGAAGTTCACCGTGGACGTCGCGCAGCTGTACCACCGCAACCCGGTGACTGCGTACGATCGACTGGGCTTGTCGGGTGTGGTGCGACGGTCATGGATCGAGGGTTCGGAATCCTCGACGGGGCGATTGCTGGCGCGCGACTAGAACGGTGGGGCTGCCGTGTCCTCTGCCTCGGACTGTTCGTTGTCGGGTGGGTTCGGTGGGTCTGGGTAGGCGATGATGCCGGATCGTCTGGGTTTGGTCGGGATGTGGGGTCTCAGGTCGTTGTCGAGGATGGGTACGGCTGTGCCGTTGGCGGGCAGTGTGATTCGGGTGGTCTTCGAGGTGGATCGCCAGAGGATCGCGCCGCCCGGGAGCATGACGGCGCTCCAGTAGCCGGCGGTTTTGACGGTGTGGTGGAACTCGCAGAGACATTGCAGGTTGTTGACCGTCGTCCAGCCACCGCCGCGGGGGTCGGCGTGATCGAATGCGGTCACGTGGTCGAGTTGGCATCGGTCGGCGGGTCTGTGGCAGCCGGGGAAGCGGCAGTGTCGGTCACGTAGCCGGACTGCTGCGGTGGTGAGGGTGTCGGGTCGGTAGATCAGGGCTCGGTCGGTCAGTGGGTCCCGTCCGACGGATCTTCCGAGGGTGGGGTCGGCGGCGATGGCGGCTTCCAAGGCTGCGGCAAGCGAGGCATTGCCAAGGTAGATGCCGCCGGGTGTGTGCATGGTTCGGCTAGGCCGGATCGACGAGCCCAGGTCTAGGGCAGAGCTGTGCCGTGTGCCCCTGCTGACGGGTGTGTGGGTGCAGAACAGAGAGGCCGCGGAGGTCAGTGATCCCAGGCGACGCTGACGTTGGTCGTTGCTGGCGGCTGTGGCAGAGGAGCCTATTCGCAGTGGCTTGCCTTCGGCTGGTTTCTGATCTGTCATCGTTGGACCGGACCTCGTGGGACCGGATGGTGTTGCGGGGCTGGATAGTGATGTGGGCGAACGTGATTGCGACCAGTTCGGTGCGATACCAGGTGCCAGCACTGCCTGCTCCGCAGGTGATCCCGAAGCTGAAGCGGCTTCGGACGATGCGGCTGCTTCAGAAGCGGTCGCTGGTGTTGCCTCCGCCAGTGGGTCGGTCGCTGGTGCCCCTGCAGGTGTTGCTGCGTGATCGCGGACAGGACCGGCGGCACCGGGTTCGGGGGTTGTAGGCGGGTGTGTCGCTGGTACGGGTGTGGACTCGTAGTCCTCCTCGGACCCGCCAGTCTCGCCGTTCTCATCGGGCCCTCCGGTCTTCTCGTTCTCCTCGGGCCCGCCGGTCTCGGCCGTCTCGTCTCCCGGCGGCTCCGGTGCAGGGGCGTTTGCCGGCGCACGTTCAGGTGCAGGTGCACTGGTTGAAGTCGGTGAGGTCGAGGGATCAGCCTCTGCCCCCGAATCCGTAGCCGACCCCATTACCCCATCAGAATCAGCATCCAAATCCGCTTCAGAATCTGCATCTGCGTCTGTATCTGCAGCCGAGTCCGCGTCTGCGTCGAAATCAGCGTCTGTGTCGATGTCCGTCACCGTTCCCGCATCGGATCCCGTTTCAGCCCTGTCCGTCTCGCTGCCGCTGCGTCGTTCCCATTCCCCGGTCTCCGGGTTCTGCACCGCCAGGCCGAGCTTCTCGGCGAGAGTGACCGCCTCGGTGAGCAGGACCTGCCATTGACTGTTTCGTGCCAACTCTCGTGCGAGATCCGGGTCGATCGAGCCATGCCCGGCGAGATACGCCGGGTTGGCGAGTAGTCCGATGAGGGTGGCGATGTCGACGGTGATCATCGTCAACGGCACCCGTCGATCCGGCAACGCTGCATCTTTTTTCGGGCAGTCCTCTCGTTGGCACAGGCATGTTAGTCGGGGTTCACCGTGCATCCTCGCCATGAACGCATCACACAACCGGTCCTGTTTACCGCGAGGATCTTTCGGACAGAGCGTGTCGGCCATCTCCTCGAGCAGCTGCCACGCCGCCGCGGCCTCGGGTGCAGTCAATTCCGCTCGGATCCGCGCCAACTCACCGGCCGGGTTGTAGGAGATGTGCCTGAATCGTTTCGCGAACTCGCGTAGTGCTGCCGCTTCCTCCGGGGCGACTCGCAGCAAGATGTCCCAGATTTCCGTCTCGAGTGGACCGGGCGAATTGCGGCGGGCGGATTCGACGATCTCGTCCTCGACCATGCGCACGATCTCGTCGGAGAGGTTGTCGAGGATCCGGCACACCGTCCGCACTCGCGGAAGATCGATCTCCCCGGCCTCGAATGCTGTCCGTACCAGGGGTAGTCGCGTGTGCAGGGCAACACCGACGGAGATGTACGATTCGGCGACCGTCGCCGAGCAGCCCAACGCGGCCGCCATCTCGGTGCGCCCGTACCGGCTGTAATGCTTGAACTTGGAATCGTGGGTGATCCAGGTCCGATGAACGTCGTAGCAGGCGGCGATCTTGCGGAACGCATGCTGGTTTTCTGCCTGCGCAGCGGCGGTCAACGCCTCCAACGACACGATCGGTACAGCCATCCCCATTCACCCCCCGGTGACCCGAAACAAGAACGCATGTTCGAACTGGGCAAAGAGTATCGCGACCCTCCGACAAGAAACGAAAACCCGCGATTCAAGGCCACTGAGCTGCACGTTTTCGTACAGGGTCCAGCCAAGTAATCCGTGACGAGGGGTGAGGTTACGACCGGACGTCGTCTTCCCGAACCTCTGAACCGCGATCTCGTCCACAGTCGAGGCAACGGCGGAAGTCGCCAGAACAGTTGTTCATTCGCCTTTCCAAGCCGGAACACGTTGTGTCACAGGTACTGCCGAGACCGGTGGTCCCGCATGAGCAACGCAAGGCCTCTCTGCCCTGCCGGCCGGGGTCGGCTCCGGCCGGCTGAAACAGCACGCACCACTCGTGTCGCAAGCCGAGTGAACTTGCGAGGCAACCCGCCCTGACTGCGTCGACTAATCGTCCGTGACGAGCGACAGCAGGATCCTCCGAAAGTCGACTCTGTCTTGCTCGTCCAACTTGTCCATCATCGCGCCGAACTCTGCCGCGAGAGCAGCGAGTGCTCGCTCCAGGACCACTCGGCCCTCCGCCGTTGTCGATAGTCGATGACGACGCAGATCGGTTTCATCGATCTCCCGGGTAACCAAGCCTTTGGCGACAAGTGCTCGAAGATAAACCGTGACACTGGCCTTGGGCAACATCAGGTGTGCAGCCAACTCGGCCGGATATTTGCTGTTGTCCACCTCGTCGAGAACGAAGAACTCCTTGGTCTCGATCCCGAGTTCGTCGAACTGCGGCGATGCCGCGTTCATCACTCGAGTCAAGAGCCTGTGGTTCAACTTCCACAACTGTGCCGAATCGGTCGACTGCATACACCTCTCCTCAACTGGTACAGTTTCGTACTAGTTCCATATCGCACAATCATGTTTTGCATACATTGCGAAGCTGAACAAGAATACGGGAGAGGCTTCATGATCGAGCACCTATCCATCCCTCGGGGCACCCTCACCTTGGCAGCCGATCTACACCTACCCGACAATTTCGATCGGACGCAGCCGCATCCACTCATCGTGCTGTCCACGCCGGGTAGCAGCGTCAAGGAGCAGATCGGTGCCAACTATGCGGCAGCGCTCGCCCGCCGGGGAATCGCGGCCATCACGTTCGACCCCGCCTACCAAGGCCAGAGCAGCGGCGAACCACGCGATCTCGAAGATCCCTACCGTCGGGGCGAGGACATCTCGTACGTGATCGACAAAGTGACAAAACTCGACATGATCGATTCCGAACGCATCGGAACCCTCGGGATCTGCGCTGGAGGCGGATACGCAGTCCACACGGCCCGCACCGACCACCGCATCAAAGCCGTCGGCACCGTCGTCGCGAGCAACATCGGAGCGGCCTGGCGCGCGGGCTCAGCTCCCAACGGCCCAGCTGCAGCCCTCGACGAACTCGCCGCGGCCCGATCAGCGCACGTGGCCGCAGGTACGGACGAGCGCGCGAACTGGCTGCCCGATACTCCCGAAGACGCAGTTGCACTTGGCATCACGGACATCGACAGCACCCAAGCGATCGCCTTCTACCGGACCCCGCGCGGCAGCCACAAACGTTCCACCAACCGCCGACTGTCACGAAGCGATTCACTTCTGATGGGCTACGACGCATTTCACCTCGTCGATCCGCTGCTCACCCAACCCCTCCAAGTAATCATCGCCGGTCGGAAGGGCAACACCGGCCAGTACGAAGCAGGAATGGCATTGTGGGAAATGGCCCCGAATCCCGTCGACCTGCTCATCGTCGACGGTGCCGGCCACTACGAAATGTACGACGAGGCGGAGTACGTGGATCAGGCAGTCGACAGGCTCTCGACCTTTTACAACCAGAACCTCTGATCGCTGAGTGGAGCCCGGGAATCGAGGAGCCGTGGCAGCGATACTGCATGTGGCTCCGAGCCCTGAGGCATCGAACTATGCGTACTTGGCGTCCGCCCCGTCGTGGTGAATCGGGCCCGCTGTTCGTGTCAGTGGCAGCGCACTACCCCCACGTCGCACGGCGACGAATTCCGCCGCGATAGCCAGCGCAGTTTCCTCGGGCGTTCGGGCTCCCAAGTCCAATCCGATCGGCGACTTCAAGCGTGCGAGCTCCTGCTCGGTCAACCCGACGTCGCGCAACCGGGCCGCGCGATCGTCGTGAGTCCTGCGCGAACCCATGGCCCCGACGAACGCGACGGGCATTCTCAACGCCACCTCGAGCAGCGGCACATCGAATTTGGCGTCGTGTGTCAGCACGCAGATCACCGTCCGGGCATCGACTGCCGTCCGCGCCAGGTAGCTGTGCGGCCATTCGGTGACCACCTCGTCGGCGTCGGGGAACCTTGCAGCAGTGGCGAATACAGGTCGAGCATCACAGACCGTGACGTGATAGCCGAGGAACTTGCCCACGCGGGCAAGAGCCCCGGCGTAGTCGATGGCCCCGAAGATCAGCAGCCGCGGGGCAGTGGCGTACGACTGCACGAACACGTCGAGATCCGGCCGGCACCGCACCGACCGGATGCCGGTGCCCCCGGAGTCCAACATCGCCAGCGCCTCACCCACGACCACGGCGTCGACGTCCGAAAAACCGGTCGTACCCATGGTCGCCGAGGACGAGACCGCGAGCGATTGCCCGGAGCCGTCGAGCATCGTCACCGTGGCCACCGCAGTGTCCGACGCAATGGCCGCGAGTACGGACCGCGGAGGGCCGAGACGCACGAAGACCTCGATCACTCCTCCACAGGTCAAGCCGACAGCAAAAGCGTCGACGTCGCTGTAGCCGAACGACTCCCGCTTGGACTCGCCGGTCTCGAGAACTTCACGGCACAGCTCGTACACAGCGCCTTCGACGCAGCCACCGGAGACGCTGCCGACGGCCTCTCCGTCGGCGCAGACTGCCATCGCGGCACCCGGAAGCCGTGGAGCACTTCCGGATACCGCGATGACCGTCGCCACCGCGTAGGGAACACCTTGGTGGTCCCAGGCGGTCAGACGATCGACGATCTCTTTCACGTTACGAGATTCCCAACGCTTCTTCGATGGGGTGCAGGGCGAAGTAGACCAGGAAGATTCCCGACATCAGGTACAGCAGCCAATGCGTCTGGCGTGCTTTGCCTTTGGCGAGGCGGACCAGGGTGTACGAGATGACACCCGCTGCGACTCCCACGGTGATCGAGTACGTGAAGGGCATCAGCACGATGGTCAGGAAGGCCGGGATCGCGATTTCGGTGTTCTCCCAGTCGATCTTGCGTACGTGCGTCATCATCAGCGCGCCCACCAGAACCAGCGCGGGGGCTGCTGCACCGACGGGGACCACCCCGGCCAACGGGGTGAAGAAGATCAGACTGGTCAGCAATCCGCCGGTGACGACGCTCGCGAGACCGGTTCGGGCACCTTCGGTGACGCCGGCAGCGGACTCGACGACGGCAGTGTTGGCGGATCCGTTGATCGCACCTCCGACGATGGCACCGATGCCGTCGACGGTGAGGATGCGGCTCAATCCCGGCATCCTGCCCTGCTTGTCGACCAGGCCCGCTTCTTCGCCGACGCCCAGGATGGTGCCCATGGCGTCGAAGAAACCCGAGAGCACGAGCGTGAACAGCACCACCGAGGCCGTGACGACACCTGCCCGAGCGAACCCGCCGAACAGGTCGACGTTGAAGAGCAGGTCGAATTGCGGTGTGGCGACGATGGAATCGGGCACCTTCGGCACTACCGGACCCCACGCTTCCGGTGCGATGTCGAACACCGAGTTCAGGATGATCGCAAGATTGGTGGCGACGAAGATACCGATCAGCATCGCGCCCGGCACTTTCCGAACGAACAGCATGATCATCAGGATCAGGCCGACACAGAAAACGAACACCGGCCAGCCTGCGAGCTTGCCGAACGTGCCGAGAGTGACCGCGGTGGAGGCGGCTTCGTGGTGTCCGACGAAGCCGGCGTCGACCAGTCCGATGAGCGCGATGAACGCGCCGATTCCGACGCCGATCGCTTGCTTGAGCACCAGCGGAATCGCATCCATGATGAGCTGCCGAATACCGGTGAGGGCGAAGACGACGATGATCACGCCCTCGAGCACCACCAGGCCCATTGCCTGCGGCCACGTCATGTACGGGGCCGCCTGAAACACCACGATGGGGGTGACGCCGAGGCCGGCCGCCATCGCGAGGGGCGCGTTGCCGACGACGCCCATCAATACGGTCGTCAGGCCGGCAGACAGAGCGACCATCGTCGACAGTTGTGCCGCATCGAGCGTCGCGCCCGTGACATCGCGCGCATCGCCGATGATCAGCGGAATGAGGACGATCAGGTACGCCATCGCCACGAAAGTGGTGACACCGCCGCGGATCTCACGTGATACCGACGAACCTCGGGCGGTGATATCGAAGAACTTGTCGATCTGAGATCGACCTCGTCCGCTCTTGCGAGTACTGGGTGTGTGTACATCGGTCATGATCGGCCCTCCCAGGGCGTGATCAACCATTCTCCGAGCGTGTGACGGTGACCGTGCCGGGGGAGTTGGCCTCGGGTCGCGCTGTGCTGGAGAAGGTCTCATCGAATGAATCAGGGGTTGACGATGTGTTCGGGTCGAACGGGAACTCGGGTCAAGGCGAGCCCGGTGGCGTTGCGGATGGCAGCGACTACGGCAGGCGTCGAGGACAGCGTGGGCGGCTCGCCCGCGCCACGAAGGCCGTAGGGTGCCAACGGATCCGGGTTCTCCAGAATGTCCAGCTTCATGGGCGGCATGTCGAGAATCGTCGGGATGAGGTAGTCGGTGAACGACGGGTTCTTCACCAGACCGTCGACGACGACGATCTCCTCCATCACGGCAAGACCGAGCCCTTGGGCTGTGCCGCCGTGGATCTGGCCCTCGAGCGAGAGACGGTTGAGGATCTTGCCGACGTCCTGAACAGCGGCCATCTCGACCACCTTCACGAGCCCGAGATCGACGTCGACGTCCACCACCGCGCGGTGGACACACAGGGCGAGCTGGGTGTGGCTCGCGCCCTGTCCGGTGACGGGATCCATTCCGCTGGTGGGACGATGGTGAAATTCGCGCGTCTGCTCGATGACTCGGTCGCCGAGCACGTCCTCGATGGTGGCCAACACACCGTCGGTGGCCGAGACGATCTTGCCGCCGTCGAGGCTCAGCTCGGCCATCGCACGACCGAGGTACAGGCCGGCCAAGACGAAGACCGCCTCACGGACGGCCTCGCACGCGGTCTTGACGGCTCCACCGGTCATGTACGACTGCCGTGACGCCGAGGACGATCCCGCGTTGCCGACCTTGGTGTCGGCCGGGTGGATGACGACCTTGGTGACGCCGAGTTCGGTGCGGGCGATCTGCGCTTCCAACGTCACCAGACCCTGCCCCACCTCTGCGGCAGCGGTGTGGACCAATGCCGTTGCCTCGCCGCCGATCACCTCGAGACGGACGCGTGCAGTGGAGTAGTCGTCGTAGTTCTCGGAGAAGCAGATGTTCTTGATCCCGACGCCGTAGCCGATCCCGCGTACGACGCCTTCTCCGTGCGTGGTCTGCGAGGCTCCGCCCGGCAGGTTGCGGATATCCGACGCATCCAGCTGGGCAGGTAGTTCCATCGCTTCCGCTCGGGCGAGCATCTCGGCGAGAGGTGCCGGCGCTTCGATGACCTGACCGGTCGCCAGAATCGAGCCCTGGCTGACGGCGTTGATCTGACGGATGGCGACGGGCCCGATGCCGCAGGCTTCGCCGAGCTTGTCCATCATCGACTCGTACGCGAAACATGCTTGTACTGCGCCGAATCCGCGCATCGCACCACACGGCGGGTTGTTGGTGTAGACCCCGTACGCGTCGATCTCGATGTTGGGGATGACGTATGGTCCGACGCCGAGCGAGGCCGCGTTGCCGACGACGTTCAAGGTGGCCGAGGTGTATGCGCCACCGTCGAGGATGATCTCGACGTCGGCGAACACGAGCTTGCCGTCGCTGGTCGCACCGTACTCGTAGTGCATTTGCGCGGGGTGCCGGTGCACGTGACCGAAGAACGACTCGTAGCGGTTGTAGACGATCTTGACGGGCTTTCCGGTGTGCATTGCGAGCATCGCGGCGTGGATCTGCATCGAGAGGTCCTCGCGACCACCGAACGCTCCGCCGACGCCGGCGAGCGTCATCCGGATCTTCTCTTCGGGCAGGCCGAGGCACGGGCCGATCTGCGCGAGGTCGTTGTGCATCCACTGGGTTGCGACATACAGATCGATGCCGCCGTCCTCGGCCGGTACGGCAAGTCCGGATTCCGGTCCGAGGAATGCCTGGTCCTGGATTCCGACCGAGAAGTCGCTGCTGACGACGACGTCCGCGGTCGCCCGAGCCGCGGCGACGTTGCCGACGCGAACCGGCTGATGCCGCGCCACTCCGCCGCGTTCCTGCACCTTCGGGTACTCCGGATCCAGGGCTGCGCGACGGGCATCGGTCAGTGGCTCGAGCACCTCGTAGACCACGACGATCTTTTCCATTGCGCGCCGCGCGGTTTCGGGATGGTCGGCTGCGATCAGCGCTATCGGTTCACCCTCGTGCCGCACCTCTTCGAAGGCCAGCACCGGCTGGTCCCACGTGTGGTCGAGGCCGAAGCATTTACGTCCGGGGACGTCCTCGTGCGTGAGGACAGCTTCGACGCCGGGCGTTGCCAACGCCTTCGAGATGTCGACGGAGACGATCCTCGCGCGGGGATGCGGGCTGCGAAGCGTTGCGCCCCAGAGCATGCCGTCGATGAACAGGTCGGACGAATAGGCGAACTCGCCCTTCACCTTCAACGTGCCGTCGGGTCGCAGTGGGCTGTCGCCGACGCGGCCACGGCCCGGGGCCGGGATGTCGGCGGGAGCTTGCCGGGGTGTCGTGGTCGGGGCGCTCACAGCACATCCTCCGCGAGTTTCATCAGGCGACGGTGCGCATCGGCTCCGGCGCGGCCTATTTCGTCCTGCGGTGCGCTGGTCAGAACGTCGTTTTCGACGATCGTCCGACCGCCCACCATCAATCGCGCGAGCGGTGGTGTCTGCCCGTATGCGAACGCGACGACCGGATCGTCCACGGCCGAGTAGAACCCGTCGATGCGCCAGATCGCGATGTCGGCCAGCTTGCCGACCTCGAGCGAACCGATCTCGCGCTGGCGACCGAGTATCGTTGCGCCGCCTATGGTTCCGATCTCGAGGGCCTGACGCGCGGTCAGTGCCGTGGGACCGAACTTGGCTCGCTGCATGTACATCGCCTGACGCACTTCACCGGCCAGCGGCACCATCTCGGCCGAGGCGGAGCCGTCGACACCGAGGCCGACGGGTGCGCCGGCCGCGAGCAGATCGGAAATACGGGCGATGCCCGCGCCCAGCCGTGCATTGGAACTCGGGCAGTGGGCAGTGCCGGTGCCGGTGGCCGCCATCTTCGCGATGTCGGAGTCGTGCAGGTGGACTGCGTGGGCGAACCACACATCGTCACCGAGCCAGCCGACCTGCTCCATGTACTCGACCGGGGTGCAGTTCATCTGAGCGAGGCAGTGCTCCTCCTCGTCGAGGGTCTCGGCAAGGTGGGTATGCAGCCGAACGCCTTTGGCGCGAGCGAGCCCGGCGGACTCCACGAGCAACTCTTTGCTGATGGAAAAGGGCGAACAGGGTGCGACCGCGATGCGAAGCATGGAGCCGAAGGACGCGTCGTGATACGTGTCGATGGCCTCGGCGGTGGCGGTGAGGATGTCGTCGAGCGATTCGACCACCTCGTCCGGCGGCAGGCCGCCGTCGGACACACCCCGGTCCATCGAGCCGCGGCACGGTTGGAAGCGGACACCGATGCGCTGTGCCGCATCGATCTCAGCGGCGAACAGATCGCCTCGGCCCTTGGGGAAGATGTAATGGTGGTCGGTGCTCGTGGTGCACCCGGACTTCGCCAGCCATCCCAGACCGGCTGCGGCGGCTCCGCCGACGACTTCGGCATCCATCTTGGACCATGGCTTGTACAGTGCAACAAGCCATTCGAACAGCGTGTTGTCCTTGGCCAAACCTTGAGAGGCCCACTGGTAGAGGTGGTGGTGAGTGTTCACCAGCCCGGGGGTGACGAGGCAGCCGGACGCATCGATCGTCTCGGCCCCGGCGATGATCGGTGCCGGGCCCGAACCGATGGCGCTGATCGTGGTGCCCTCGACAACGAGGTAGCCGTTCGGGATTTCGTCGCCGACGATCGGGGCGATGTACGCGCCCGAGATGACGGTGGTCATTTGGCTTCGGCCTTTCGGGTTGCTGCGAGCCGTACGGCGTCCAGGATCTTCTCGTATCCGGTACAGCGGCAGAGGTTTCCGGCGAGAGACTCGCGAATCTCGACGTCGGACGGGTTGGGAACGCGCTCGATGAGATCGTGCGCCTGGACTACGAGTCCCGGGGTGCAGAAGCCGCACTGGACGGCTCCGCACTCGACGAACGCCTCCTGCATGGGGTCGAGCTTGTCACCGTCTGCGAGGCCTTCGACGGTACGAATCTCGCGGCCCTCGACCTGGCCGGCGGCCACCAGGCAGGCGCAGGCCGGGATGCCGTCGAGATAGACCGTGCACGATCCGCATTCACCCTGTTCGCACGCGTTCTTGGATCCGGGAAGACCCATGCGTTCACGCAACAGGTACAGCAGACTCTCGCCCTCCCAGACGTCGTCGGATTCCATGTCTTTTCCGTTGATGGTGCAGTTGACTCGCATGTTCAGGCCACCTTCCGTGCGGCTGTGAGGTCTCGCCATGCCCAACCCAGCGTGCGCCGGGCCATCACGGAGAGGGCGTGCTTGCGGTAATCGGCAGTGCCTCGTACGTCGTCGATGGGACTTGCTGCCGCACTGACCAATCGGCCGAATTCCTCGGACACCCGTGGATCGAGGGCACCGTCCCAGTCGAGCTCGGCCGCGAGGTAGTTCTCGGCATCGTAAGCCCGACGCGGCGTCGGCGCAGCGGAGCCGAGACCGGTGCCGACGCGGCCCTCCTGCGGAAACAGTGCGATCGAGAACGAGCACACAGCAATGACCATCGCGTTGCGAGTGCCGATCTTGGAGAAGTACTGAGGTCCCGCAGCCGGCATGACGTGGAACGCTCGGATCAGCTCGTCGGGCTCGCAGCAGTTGCGCTTGACACCGAGGTAGAAGTCGGTGGCGGGGATCATCCGCACGCCGCGTGCGGCCGACTCGACTTCCACGGTTGCGCCCGCAGCGAGCAAGGGCGCGTGCAGATCTCCGGCGGGGGATGCGCCACCGAGATTGCCGCCGACGGTGCCGCGATTACGGATCTGCGGGGAACCGACGGTGCGGGACGCCTGTGAGATGCCCGGAAGCCTGGCTCCTAGCTCGGCGATGATGCGCACGTACGGCACGCCTGCTCCGACCCGGAGCGTGCCGTCGGCCAGCTCCTCCCACTCGGTGAGTTCGGTGATCGGGTTCAGGTCGAGCAATCCGCCCGGCCGATGCAGGTCGAAGTTCATTTCGACCATGACGTCGGTGCCGCCCTGGATGGGCACCACGTCGACGTCGTCGGCCTTGGCGGCCAACGCATCGACCCAGGTCTGTGGTCGCAGGAAATCCATATTCGGTGCTCCGCTCGCTGTCCATATTCTGTGTTCACCCAGTACAGCCGCCGAGCGAGACAGGAACGAGGGACAGGAACGACGAAGTATGACGCCGATCACAGTGTAGGTTTTGGAGGATCCTACGAAGAGGAGGTCGATGACACCGTGAGACTGCGTGATCTGGCCGATCTTCCCGATCTGAAGCTGCAGCCGGTCGTGACTCCCGAGCATTTCGACCCGACGATCAGGTGGGTCGTCACCACCGACATGCTCGACCCGAGCCGCTACCTCAGCGGCGGCGAACTGGTGCTGACCGGCTTGATGTGGCGGGCGGGCCCGGAGGATTCGAGAACATTCGTGCGGGCGGTGTCCAAGGCCGGGATCGCGGCGCTAGCGGCCTCCGATGGCGGTGTCGTGCCGGACGACCTGGTCGATGCCTGCCGCGAACACGGTCTGCCGCTGTTTCGGGTGCCGGCCGACATCGCGTTCGCCACGGTCACCGAAAGCGTCGTGCGTCAGCTCTCGACGGCGCGAGCATCGGATCTGAGCCTCGTGCTGGATCGGCATCGACGCCTGGTGGCGAGCGCCGGACCCGGCGGCGGCCTGGGGCCGCTGTTGGAGATGGTGAGTTCCGATCTGGGTATGAGGTGCTGGGTCGTCACGTCGTCGGGACGCGTTCTCGCCGGATCCGAGAACCCGCCCGACACTGCGGCCGTGGCGCAAGAGTTCATGACATCGGTACGTCTTCCGCGATATTGCCCAACGCAGCGGGTGTCGATCTTTCCGGTCGACGGGGAGGCCACTCCTCGCGTCGTGGACTGGTTCGTTGCTCTCGAAAGCGATTGGCAGACATGGGATGTTCCGAGAACATCGTTGGCCGGACAGTTGGCGTCGATCGTCGCCGTCGAACGCGGTCGCGTCGACGAACGCGTGTCCGGATCGGGCATCCTGGCGCAGGAATTCGTCCGCTCCATCGTGGGTGGCGCGACACCGGCCGACATCCTGGCGCAGATGCACGTCATCGGACTCGACACCGAAACACGCTATGCGGCAATCGTTGCTGCGACCTCCGGCGAGGCTCTACGGCTCGGTGAGTTGCGGCCGCTGCTGCGAGAATTGCTCGCACCTCTCGACATCACGCTGGGAGTCGTCGAGAACGAGGCCATCGCTCTGGTGGAGGCCCGCACCGACAAGACCGACTCCATTCGGCGTGCCGTCCGGTCCGTGGCCCCGGGATTGATCGGTAGCGGCACCACCATCGGGGTCAGTGCTCCCACCGCGGCCGCCGACATCAGAAGTGCAATCGAGGAAGCGCGCTACGCTCGCCGGCTGGCCGAGGGACGGGGTGCGGATTGCAGCGTCGTCGGGCATGACGAATTGGCTACGCTGACAATACTTCTGGCAAATGTTCCTGACGACGTCCGACGGATGTTCACCTCGAGGCTGCTGGATCCTCTGACGGAGTACGACGATCAGCACAACAGCGATCTCATCGCCACGCTGTCGGTCTACCTCGACACCAACGGTGCCTGGACCCGCTGCGCCGAGCAATTACACATGCACGTCAATTCGGTTAGGTACCGAATGCAGCGCATCGAGGAACTCACCGGCCGTGACCTGTCGCGACTGGAGGACAGAATCGAGTTCTACTTGGCTCTTCGGCTGAGATGATGCGTCCCGGTCTACCCTGGAGGCATGGCTCTCATCGCAACACTGGATCTGACGTTCAAGCCCGAAGCTCTTGCCGATGCGCGTGCGTTGCTGCGCACCGTGCTTGCCGATACCCGCGCGTTCGAGGGCTGCCTCGGCGTGGAGGTGTGGGTGGACGAGGAGAACGAGGCGCATGTCGTCGCCTACGAGACGTGGGAGTCAGCCGAGGCCGACGCGAACTACCGCGAGTTTCGCGCCGGGCCGGGCAAGATCACCGAGATGCCGCCGCTGTTGGCCGCCGCGCCTGTGCTGACGAAATTCACCGTCGATTCGTCGATCTGACACTGCGCGCGGCACCGTCAGTCGACGATGCTCGCCAACGGAAGTGGCCTGCCGGTGAGGAAGCCCTGCACCATATCGGCTCGGAGTTCGACGGCGACCTGCAGTTCCGCCTCTGTCTCCACACCTTCCATGATGACGGTGGAGCCGATTTCGTGCGCAAATCCGATCACCGATGCAGCGGCGGCCCGTCGGACCGTATCGGTGTCGATTCCGTGCACCAATGCGTAGTCGACCTTGAGAGTGTCGGGCCTCAGCTCGACCACTTGGCGTAGGCCGGCGAAGCCGGCACCGACGTCGTCGACGGAGATCGAGATACCCTCCACGCGTAGGGATTCGATGGTGCGAGCGACGGCGAGGTAGTCGTCGACTCGTTCGTGTTCGGTGATCTCGATGTGGAACGTTCGGTCTTTCTGGAACGGTCGTAGCTTCGCAGCCAGGTCCGTGGAACGAATGGTCTCGGCAGATGCGTTGAGGGAGATGAAAATTCCGCGAGGCAGAGACTGGGCGGCAACGAGGGCACGGTCGATGGCCGCAACCTCGAGAAGCGGCCCGATTCCGGCGTTGGTGGCGTCGCGAAACCACATCGTCGGCGAGCCGAACCCGAACGGAAAACGCGACAGCGCCTCGTAGCCGACGACGGTAGTGGTGACGGTGTCGCAAATGGGTTGGAACACCACGTCCGGCCCACCTCGGGAGATCAGACCTTCGATGCGAGTGCGAATGTCGGCGCGCGTTCCGGTGCTGCTCCCGCGCGCGCGGCCGTCGTCCTCGGCCAGCCGAGACTTGTTGCGATACATCTCGATATCGGCCAGCGCGATCAATTTGCGCACCACCGTCGGGGTGACGGGTTCGTGCCCGAGAGATTCCACGGCAGATCCGAGGCTGGCGGTGAACGGCGGCCCGGAGAACGTCTCGTCGAGACCGCTCCGGATCTTGTCGACAGTCGATTCGATGTCGCCGGGGGAACCGACGTGGACCACCACGAACTCGTCTCCACTCAGCCTCGAGACCACCGACGACCGCGGGACCGCAGCGGTGAGTCGCGCTGCGATCTCGATCAACACGGCGTCGCCCGTCGGGTGACCGAACCGGTCGTTGATTTCCTTGAACCGGTCGATGTCGAGAACGGTGACGCCGATGGTTCGATCGGATGCATCGTCGGCATAGGCGATTCCGACGCCGTCGATCGCTTCGAGCAATCCACGCCGGTTGTACAGTCCCGTCAACGAATCGGTGACTGCACCCGACGCCCGAGAACGCAGATATCGAATGTAGGCCCGCATCATCAGTGGGGTGAGGTACAGCGTGACGACGGTGACCGCGGTGGCGGCCACCAGCCACAGGTTCGTTCCCTGATTCACCGCGAGGACGGACAGAGCGAGCACCGTCGTCAACGAGACGGCGAGGTGAGCCCACATCACTCGAAACGAACTGGCAATGACGGTGAAGACCGCCACGATGGTGAACATCATGCACCCGGTCAGCGGAACGAGGTAGTTCGTGCTGCTGAACAGGGTGGCTACGACGCCGATGTCGGCGTAAAGAACAAAGGCGTTGGCCACTCGTGGTGACGGCCACGGCCTCAGGAACCAGGCGAGCGCCACCGGAATCGTCGTCAACGAGCCGATGAAGATGTAGACGTCGAGGCCCTCGTAGTGGATGCCGGTGGCAGACATCAGGACGCCGGACACCCCGAACAGGAGCGTCACGACTCCGATGAAATAACGCACCCACCGCTCACGCGCGGTGTTCGCGAAGTAGGTGTAGTCGTCCTCGACACTGTCGAGAGGGGTGCCGATCCCAGGTCTGTACTGCGTGCGGCCTTCGGCCTCCACCGTAATCCCTGGTCTGGAAATGGGCGTACCTCTCATGGGCAGATCCCCGGCCATCACGAACGCTACCAGCGCGACCTCTGGCGAGGCCGAAATCGGGCGTACCCGTCGGCCTACGGGGTCAGACCATGTCTTTCTCGGTCATCCAACGCAGCGTGGGCCACCCCAGGAACACCGGCAACCAGCAGGTCAGCACCCGGTAGAGCAACACCGACGGTACTGCGATCGAGGCAGGTAGACCGAACGCGGCAAGACCGCCGATCAGGGCGGCTTCCACGGCACCGACGCCGCCGGGTGTCGGCGCAGCGGACGCGAGGGTTCCGCCGATCATCGTCACGACGGTCACGGTCACGAAGGTCGTGCCACCGCCGAAGGCTTCGATGCTCGCCCACAATGCCAGCGCTGCACCCAATGTCGTTGCGGCGCAACCAAGAATGATGATCGAGAAGCGCTTGGGGTCTCGCGCAAGCTCGCCCAGTTCGGTGAGGACTTCGGTGACCTGCGGCCGGACGGCCACTTTGAGCCACAGCCTGAGCTTGGGTACGAACATGAACGTCCCGACGACGCCGAATGCGGCACCGGCGATCAGATACAGCACGGTGTTGCCGGGCACCATGTTCGACAGTCCCGAGGAGGTACCGGCGACGACGCTGAAGAAGATCAACAGGCTCACGTGCGTGATCACCTGGACCGATTGTTGCAGTGCCACAGCCGCAGTCGCGCGAACAGCGCCCAGCCCGCCCTTCTGCAGGAATCGCACACTCAGAGCCAGGCCTCCGACGCCCGCGGGGGTCGTCGTCGCGGCGAAGGTGTTGGCCACCTGCATGACCGTCAGATTCCAGAAGCTGACCTTGCCGAACGCGCACGCCCACAACGCAGCTCCGGCACCGACGTACGTCAGAGCAGAGACCGCCAACCCGAGCAGAACCCACCACCAGTTCACCGAACCCAGTTCGGTCACGAACGCAGGCACCGCACTGATGAACGGGTACGCGACGTAGACCAATCCGATCAACAACACGAGCGAGATGATCTGGTTTCGGCTGAAGCGAGTGACCTGTTCGGCCTCGATCTTGGCGGCACCGGTCTGCTCGAGCACCTCGAGCCGGACGGCCTTCATCGTCTTGCCTGCGTCGTGAACCGATTGACGAATCCGAGACGGAATGGCGGACTTGGTGAGCCGGCCCGATGCCGCGATCACGGTATCGAAGCCGAGGACGCCGACGGCCGTCGCAACGGCACGGCGAGGGCCGAAAAGGTCTGCGGTGGTGAGCAACAGCTGCGCCACATCCGATTGCATCTGGGCATCGGACGCACCCAGTTCGGCGTGGCCGTAACCGCAGAACAAGGCTCGACCCTCGTCGATTCGAAGTTCGCCTCGATGCAGATCCCCGTGCGAGATCTGGTTCTCGTGCAGGGTGTTCAGTGCCTTCCACAACGCGGTGAGGGTGGCGTCGTCGTGCTCGGCCTCGATCGATTGACCGTGGGGTAGGTCGTGCGCGTACAACGTCCACCCCCGATCGAGCGCCGCTACCGCCAGCGGATGGCTGCCCGCCGCACCCAGCCTCTCGATGGCCAAACCCATCAGGGCTCGATGCTCGACGGCCCGGCGCATCGATGCATGGAGTGGCGCAGTCTCACTGCCCCGTCGCGTGATCCATCGCCAGAACTGTCGGAGGGCGCCGCCGCTGCGCTGATTCTGCCCGTACAACTCGACCAGCACGTCGGCGTCGGGCGTGTGTGCGTTCAACACCAACGGACCCGGTCCGGCGGGACGCACCACGGTGAACTTGTCGATGGTGACGCCGCGATCGCGGAACAGACGAACTGCTGCGTCGAGCGGAACCTCGAGAGCGGGTGTGCCGACCAACAGGACGATGACGGCTCCGACGAGCCACCCGACGGCGAGGCCGAGCATCGAGCGAGCCGGGACGACGGTGGAGACGACCAGATGAATCGGCACGAACGCGAGCAACAGCGTCCACCATGCCCGACGCCACCGCGCGGGTAAGCCGGGGCCGGACACCGTCAGGGCCGCAGCCAACATGGCGATCCAACGTGAGTCGTCGAGGAACTGCGAAAGGAAGGTGTCCAGTCGCTCGGGAACGTCCAGGTCCCAGGTGGGAGTGGAGATTCCGGTGCCGGTGATCGACAGCGCCATTGCGGCCAGCAGTGCCGCTGCTGCGTAGCCGGCGAGCAGTTTCCATTTACGGCCGGCAATCAGGCCGATCAGCACTCCGAACGGAAGCGCGAGAATGGCGACGCCGTAGACGATATAGACGGCATTGGACTGATCGGGGCTGAGTACACCGACGATGTTCGACACCGATTGCTCGAGCGCATCCCACTGATTTCTGGTGATCAGCGAACCGGCGATGACCACACCGAGCAGCACCACAGCCGACACGACCCGAATGATGTCGCTGGTTCTTCGCACCAGCGGTTGAAGCAGGTTCCCCGCTACGGGAATGTCCCGCCCATCCACACGCATGGGGCCAACCTACCGTGCGGTACGCCTGCGGAGTTCGTTGCGGACGGCGGGCCATTCGGATTCGATGATCGAGAACACCACGGTGTCGCGCAGTGAACCGTCGGGCATGCGTTGATGATTGCGCAGAATGCCGTCCTGCTTGGCGCCGAGCTTTGCGATCGCCGTGCGCGATTGCAGGTTCATCCAGTGCGTGCGAAATTCGACGGCGATGCAGCCCAGTTCCTCGAAGGCATGCGTCAGCAGCAGCAGTTTGCTCGCGGCGTTGGTGCCGGTTCCGTGCGCGGAGCGGGCATTCCAGGTGTACCCGATCTCGACCCGGCGGTTGGTCGAGTCGACGTTGCAGAACGTCGTCGCACCGATGATCTGGCCGGTGTCGTTGCGGCGCAGCGTGAACGGAAGCATGCTTCCTGTTTCGAGCAGTCCGAGCCGACGATCGATCTCTGCCGCCATGTCCTCGGGTTTCGGAACGCTGGTGTACCAGAGGTTCCACAACTCGCCGTCGCGGGCGGCGTCGGACAGTCCTTCGAGATGGTCGTGGCTCAGCGGCTCCAGGGTCACGAGATCGTCAGCGAGGGTCACCGGTTGCAGAAAAGGCATTCGCCGACGATACGTCGGATCGTGCCGTCCGGGAAAGCGCAATGATTGTCGCTGCGGTGACCGCGACAGCGATGACGACGAGGGCGATCACCTCGGTGAACGCGTGTGCGTAGGCATCGGCGAATCCGGGTTGCCCGGATGCAGCGGCGTCGGCATCGACTCGATCGGTGAGTTCGCTTCGGATGAGGAAGGCCAGTAGCCAGGAATAGCCAGCGACCGCGATGGCTTCGCTGCCGATGCGGAACAGGTTGAGTACCCCGGCGGCGGTGCCGCTGCTGTGCGGCGGAACCGCGGCGAGTGCTTCGCCGTCGACCAGGCCGATGGGCAGACCGAATCCGAGCCCCACCGCGATCATGGGGACAACGACGGCGGCAAGCGGGACGCCGGGCTGCAGCGCCAGCATGCCGAGGTTGCCGAGTACGAGGAAGCCGAGGCTCGCGAGGATGACGCGAGTGGGCGTGACGGCGTCGAACATCGCGCTCAGTCGTGCGACGGTCAGTGGAGCGAGAAGAACCGGGATGGTCATTGCCAACATGAACAGCCCGGCTCGGCCGGGGGTCAGCGACGCGACGGCGCTGAGCGCGGCCGGCAGGTAGGTGAGCAGAGTTACGAAGCCGATGGCTCCGGCGACCGGGACCAGGCACAACGAGAGGAATCGACGGTTGCGCAGCAGCGTGAAATCCAGCAGACGGTTCGCGGTCGATTCGCTTCGCAGCGCAGGCAAGGCCAGTGTGCCGACGGCAGCGACCAGTAGGACGATCGCCTGAGCGGCGAATACCCCGCGCCAGTCGACCGCGGCGATCAGCAGGCCGGAGATAGTGGGCCCCAGTGCCAAGCCGAGCCCGTTCACGGTGCCGAACAGTGCGAATGCCGTGGCCCGCGCGGTCCCGTGAAAATGCAGCGACAGAATCGACGTCGAGCCCACCAGAACCGCGGCGGCACCGGTGCCCGCGACAACCCGCGCCGCGTCGAGTACGAGTAATGAGGGCGCGAGTGCGCTGACCAGGCTGGCGGTGGCAGTGAGCAGCACACCGATGCGGAACGACGTGCGGTGGCCGATGCGATCCGACACCGCACCCCAGACGACGGTGAACAGGGCGAACGCGACGTTGAAGCCGTTGACGACCCACTGCAGGGGCGTGGGATCGGAGCCGAGATCGGCCGCGATCACCGGGAGTGCAATGGCTGTACCGGAGATCGACATCGGCACGACGAACTGCGCTACAAGTACGACCGGTAGAACTGCCCTCATGAATCCCCCTGCGCTTAGGTACGATGCTTTTCGTACTAGAACAGGTTTTGAGGTACGGCGCAAGTCGTACCTTGACGCGGGAGGAGCGCATGGCAGACGAGAACGGGCATCCGGAGCCCGAGGAAATGCAGCTCGGTGCAGTGATGTCGGCACTGGCGGATCCGCTGCGTCGTAAGGTGGTCACCGAACTCGTCGGCGACGACGATGGTGCCGAGCGAACGTGCATGTCGTTCGAGCTCGGGGTGACCAAATCGACTCTCACGCACCATTTTCGAGTGCTGCGAGAAGCAGGGCTGGTCTTTCAGGTGGACCGCGGTAACAGTCGGAAGGTCACGCTGCGTCGCCGAGAGCTCGAGGATCGGTTCCCCGGTCTGCTCGATCTGATCGCCAACGAAAACCGCTAGCCCGAAGCGGACGCCCGTCGTACGGTGATGCCCATGCACATCGCAATGATCGGCACGACGGCTCCCAGTCACATCTATCCATCACTGGCCGTCATCACCGAGTTGGTGCGACGCGGGCATCGCGTCACCTATGCCATCGGAGATTCTCTGCGGCACATGGTGGAACCCGCAGGCGTGGAGGTGGTCTCGTTCGAGTCGATACTCCCTGACGGAGAGGCGTCGTGGCCCGATGATCCGGCCTCGGCCATGCAGGTGTTCCTCGACGAGGCGATACAGTCGTTTCCGGTGCTCACCGCGGTGTACGACGACGATCAGCCGGAGCTGTTGCTGTACGACATCGGCGGCATGACTGCACCGGTCCTGGGGGTGCGCTACGGGGTGCCTGCCGTGCAACTCTCGCCGACGTACGTGGCGTGGGACGGGTATGCCGAGGATCTCGGGGACGGGATGGCCGCTATCCGAGAGTCGCCGACCGGTGTCGTCTACCGCGATACCTATGCAACCTGGTTGCGAGAGAACGACATCGACGCCGATCCGTGGGAGTGGATCACGTATCCGGCGCACTGCCTGTCGCTGATTCCGCGGGTGATGCAGCCGCATGCAGACCGAGTGGCCGAGTCGGTGCAGTTCGTCGGCCCGTGCCTGGATCCGGTACGCCTGAGTGACCGCAGCTGGACGGCACCCGAGGGGCCGATCCTGTACATCTCGCTCGGTACCGGATACAACGAGCGACCCGAGTTCTATCGACTGTGCATCGAGGCGTTCGGGAACACGGACTGGCATGTGGTGATCTCCATAGGCCGACGCGTCGATCCGGCCGTGTTGGGTGACCTCCCTGCGAATGTCGAAGTACACGAACATGTTCCGCAGCTCGCGGTACTGGACGCCGCCACCGTCTTCGTCACCCACGCCGGGATGGGCGGGTGCACCGAGGCGCTGTGGTTCGGCGTACCGACTGTGGCAGTACCGCAGGCTGTCGATCAGTTCGGCAACGCCGCGATGCTCGCCGAACTCGGGGTTGGCGTGCACCTGGACTTCGAGAAGGTCACGGCTGTGATGCTGGCAGAGGCTGTGGCCGAAGCCCGCGAATTCGGTTCACGTGCAGCAGAACTCGGTGCCGAGGTGCGAGCGCACGGTGGCGTCGAACAAGCCGCGAATGCGGTGGAGGCATTCGGCCGCTGAGTTACGTCGCGAGTGCTCGTAGCTCCTCGAAGGTCGAGGCGTAGGTTTCGCGGACCTGATCCCAGGATGCCGTCATGTCCACGCTCTGCGGATCGGGAGTCGGTAGCGCGTAACCGTACTGGGAGCGAGGCACCGGATTGCCGGGCAGCACGAGCACCTGGGTGAACGCCGCGGAATCAGGATTGAACGTCAGGGTATGGGATGCGACGTTGCGGCCCCAATCCTCTGACGGCCACGACAGAAAGATCACGTGTTGAGGGTTGGCCGCGACGTCGGTGTACGAGACGTAACTTCCGTAGTGATCCTCGCCCGGAGACATGATCTTGTACGAGCCGTTATCGGTGTAGATCAACAGTGCCTCGGCAAACGGCTTCTGGTCGAACAAGGCCGTGTAGCGAAGTGCGTGCACGAACACTGGCCGACCCAACGGAATCGAGATGGGCTCCTGCTGTGTGGTCATGAGGTTCGAAGGTACCGACGTGAAGAATCCGGTGCAGTGAGCCGCGCTGAGCGCGGTCTACTGCACCCGATTCAGTCCTCCAGAACGCTGACGCTCACGCCGTAGGGCAGGAAACGGACCCGTCGACGCGGGTCGGTGTTGTCCTTGTGTGCACGGAGGGCATCGAGTTCGGTGGCGTAGAGCTGGTCGACATGCGGCGATCCCGCGTCATCGACGCTGTAGATCGCCCAGACCCCGTCACCCTTCTGACCGGTGGTTTCTGGCTCCGGCGGAGCTTTCGGTGCTCCGACATTCGAGGCGAAGAGCGAGCCGACAACCTCGCGGAGTCCCTCGGTCGCCTCGCGTGCGAACTTGTCGAAGTCGTCGGATCCGAATCCGAAGGGTCCTTGGTTGGCCATGGCAGTACCTCCTGGGGTGATACTCCAGTATGCGCGTTTTCTCCGAACTGCCGCCGAGCGTCCGCGCGCTCACGTTGCCGGGCAGCACCGACCCGGCTCTGGTCTTTCTGCACGGCCTCGGCTCGGCGGGCGTTCCGGCATTCGGTGCTGTTGCCGCAGACGCAACGTTCGAGGGTCGAGAGCGGCTGCTGCCGGATCTGCTCGGCTTCGGTTCCAGCGATCGCCCGCTCGATTTCGGCTACTCGCTCGACGACCATGCCGCTGCCGTTGCGGACCTGCTCGATCAGCGGAATCTGACGTCGGTCGACCTGGTCGGCCACAGCCTGGGCGGATCGATCGCCACCGTGCTCGCCTACCGTCGACCCGATCTGGTGGGCCGACTGATCGTGCTCGAACCCAACCTGCTGCCGTGGGACGGCACCGCCAGTGTCGAGATTGCCAGACAATCCGAAGCAGAGTTCGTCGACACCGGTTATGCCGAGCTCATCGCCGAGGCCGACCCGGACTGGGCATCGACTCTGCGGGTCGCGGACCCGATCGCGCTGCATCGCACCGCCGTCGGGCTCTGCGTGGGATCGGAACCGACAGTCGAGGCCATGCTGGAGTCGATAACCGTTCCGCGTCTGTTCGTCTATGGAGAGCGCACCGGCGCGCCGAGTCAGCAGGCCGGGTTGGCTTCCTCAGGGGTGGGTTTCACCCGCATCGACAATGCCGGCCACGTCATGATGGCCGATAATCCCCATGACACAGTGAAGGCATTGAAAGCCGGTCTACTGCTGTAGCCGGGCCCCGATGGTGTTGTGCAGAGCCCGCAGCGAGTTCTGACCGAGTGAGACCGTCTGCGATTCGATGTAGCGCAACAGGTGCGAATCGTTGAGCACCTTCTCGCTCGACTGGATCAGGACGGTGCCGGCACCGGTGAAATCGAACTGACGCTCCTCGCCGCTGTTGGCACCGAGAAATCCGCGTGCCGCGCCGAGGAAGTTCTGCATCCAGTCTGCATCGAAGTGATGCGACGGGGACGGGCAATCTGCCCATCCCACAAGCGCTTCCGGGTCGATGCGAAGCGGCGGCTCGGCGAACATGACGGTGCCGTTGGAGGAGGCCAGGAACTTTCCGGTACCGAGCAGTGTCAGAAATCCGGGGACGATGGACTGCTTGAGGTCCAGAGTCGGCTCGAACGCAAGCAGATTCGCGGCTCGGATCGTCAGGTTGCCGTCGTCGAGGTCGTAGCTGTTGATGTTGAACCCGCGGTCGCCGAGGATCAGCTTGCCCTGACCCTGCGCCAGTACCCAGTCGTTGGAGTACAGCGGTGACGAGAACCGCGCGGCGACGATGGCAGGCATCGAGGTCTGCCCGAGCGGCTCGAAGCGAATGTTGCCGTAGTACGCAATCATCGCGCCCTTCGAGGTGAACCACGGCTGGCCTGAGAGTTCGACGCAGAAGGCGTAGTCGTTACCGGGCACGTTGTCGTTGACCGGCAGGGTGTATGGGGTGTGAATGTCCAAACTCATTGCCGCTCCCTAGAACTTCTGCTCGGACGCCTGGACCCACACGGTGCCCATACCGGTCATCTTCAACTGGATCGCCTCGCCGCTGCCCTTGCCGACGGCGTCGCGCCAGCCGACATTGGCGGAGATGTCGACGTTGATGTTGCCGATGTGGCATACGTACGCCTGCGGATCGACCACCACCTGTGGGTGATCGGGCCCGACCTGCAACGGTGTAGCGCCGCCGTGTGAGAGGACCGCGACGCTCCCCTGACCGGTGAGTTGCGTCGTGAACAGACCTTGCCCGGTCATCGCGCCGCGCACTGCTCCGCGGACGCCACCTTGGGAGGTCAGGGCGACGATGGAACTCTGCAGGTACCCGTCGTGCACCAGGAGTCGATCGGCTTCGACGGTCAGCATCGACGAACCGTCGAGGTGGATGATCTCGACGTACAGTCCGGCGTGACCGTAGAAGACCTCGCCCTGCCCCTCGGCGGCCATCATCGCCACGTGCTCGCCCGCCATCATCCGGCCCGCCATCCCGGCGACGCCGCTCATGCCGGGCATGGCACCCGCCGAGCCGCCCATCGAGTGCGGAACGAACCGGACGTCGCCGGTGTAATAGAGCATCGACCCACGACGCGCGAGCACGTTCTGATTCGGTGCCAGAACGGATTTCACGACTTTACTGTTGACGAGTTCGAGTGGCACGTCAGCGCTCCTCGGGTTGGATGTAGACGACGCCCTGGCCGTCGAAGCGGAGGGAGAACGCCTCGCCGCTGCCGCCGCCGATGGCGGAGCGCCACGTGACGTCGGTGACGAAGCTCTGGTTCAGTTGGCCGCGGTGGGCGACGAATGCGTCGGGATCGACGACGAGGGGGTACTGGGGATCGACGGCGAGGGCAATGATCGGCCCACCCTTCGACAACAGCGCCACGGTGCCGGATCCGCTGACGACAGTGGTGAACAAACCCTGTCCCGACGATGCGCCACGCAGGCCGGAGAACTTGACGTCGGTCTTCAATTGACCTGTGAGAGCGAGTAATTGGGAGGATTCGATGTGAAGGTTGTCGCCCTGCACCTCGACCAGCGTGATGTCTTGGGCATCGGCAGCAAAGTAGACCGTGCCCTTACCCGATACGTCCATCAACGACAGTGACTCTCCGGTCACCTTCTGTTTGAGTGCGGCGCGGAATCCGCCGCCACCGCCCATCCCGGCGCTCTTGAAAGCAACATCGCCCTCGTAGGCCACCATCGAACCCGACATCGCGCGCAGGGAGTCACCGGTCAGGTCTGCGACCAAGACACGGTGCCCGTTCATCCTCAGCTGAGCCACGGGGGAACTATGCCACTGCTCGCGCCGTCGTGGCTACTGCTGGAGGTATGCCGGCGTGCCACTATCGACGGCGATACAGCCGTTCGGGTCGCCCGGCCCTGCCGTACTGCAGCCGGATATCGAGAATCTCGTGTGTCAGGTAATGCTCGAGGTATCGGCGTGCACTCACGCGCGAAATGCCGACGAGATCGGCACATTCACTCGCCGACAATTCGGTTCCCGGCGTGATGACGTCGAGCACCGACTTCCCTGTCTCGGCGGACATTCCCTTCGGCAACTGCACGCGTTCGGCGGCGGCGGTTCCACGACCGAACAGAGCGTCGACGACACCCTGGTCGAGCCGATCCGTGGACAGAGCCTTCCGGCGCGCCAGAAACGCGTCGAGCTTGTCTCTCAGGTTCACGTACTCGAACGGTTTGATGAGGTAGTCCGTGGCACCACCGGTCAGCGCGGCATTGACGGTATCCAATTCGCGAGCGGCGGTGATCATGATGACGCCGACGGCGTTGTTCTGCGCGCGTAACGTTCGGAGGACTTCGAGCCCAGATGCATCCGGAAGATGGACGTCGAGCAAAATCAGATCCGGCTGTAGTTCGGCAATGGCAGTGAGTGCTTCCGCTGCAGTACGAGCTACACCCACTGCCCTGAAGCCGTCTGTCCGGTCCACGAAGCGACGATGAATGTCGGCCACCATGAAGTCGTCGTCGACCACGAGGACGGTCGTCGATGCGGTCATCGTTCTCCTGTGCTCTCTCGCTCCGGCAACGGGATTCGCACCCGGAATCTGGCGCCCCCGGTAGCGGCGTCGTCCACCATCGCTGTTCCGCCGTGTTGCGTACTGACCAATCGGACCAGAGCGAGACCGATTCCGCGCCCGCCGGGTTGGTCGGGTTTCGAGGTCACTCCCCGTGAGAACACGGATTGTCGCATGTGTTCCGGCACCCCTCGGCCCGAGTCGGTGACATCGATGACCAACTCGTCTGTGTCGTCAATGACGACCGTGATGGCACGCTCGCCGCATTCGCGCGATGCGTCGAGTGCGTTGTCCACCAGATTGCCCACCACCGTGATCACGTCCGTCGACATCGCGGGGTCGAGCGGTCTCAGGTTGGATGCGGGGTCGAGAGTCAGGCGCACACCGATTTCTGCGGCCAACGACGTCTTCGCAATGAGTAGCGCTGCCACCGCTGGATCGTGGATGTGTGCGGTGATCGATTCGCTGATCTCCGCGCGCCTACGGGTGAGGGTGCCGACGAGGGCTGTCACCTCGTCGTAACTGCCCAATTGGGCCAAGCCGGAAATGGTATGGAGTTGATTGGCGAATTCGTGAGTCTGGGCGCGGAGCGTGTCGGTGACACTGCGGTGTGACGTCAGCTGACTCTGCATCGACGCGAGCTCGGTGCTGTCACGCATCGTGGTGACGGTGCCGATGTGTTGTCCGCGGCTGGTGGCGGTGCGGCGGTTGAGTGCGAGCACCCTGTGCGCGGTCGTGACGATGAAGTCCGCCACCTCTCCGTCGGACTTCAGAACGTCCAGTACCCCGTCGTCGATGCCGACGTGGTCCACCTGCTTGCCGACCACGGTGGGATCGAGCCCGAGAAGTGTGCATGCGCTGTCGTTGATCACGGTGATGGTGCCGTCGTTTCCGATGGCGATCACCCCCTCACGGATACTGTGCAACAACGCTTCTCGATGGTCGGCGAGGCTGGCGATCTCTGCTGTCTCCAGGCCGAACGTGTGTCGCCGTATCCGGCGAGAGAGCAACCACGACCCCACGGCACCCAGACCGGCACCGATTGCCAGGTACAGAATCAATCTCGCTCCGGACTCGGACAACAGCGTCCACGTAGACGGGTAGCGCTCCGCCACGGTCACGATGGCGAGCACCGAACCATCGGGTGCCAGGACGGGGACGTGGCCGGCAATGGACCGGATGCCCGCAGCTTCGATGTCACCCGACCACCCGCGGCCGTCGAGGACGTCGCTGTCCCCCAGGGCGGCTGAGCTACCGATTCGGGTGGGATCGGTGGACACGATCACAGCACCGTCGGTGGACACTATTTCTGCCAGCGATGCGCCGGAGAGCGCGACCGCCCGATCTACGTCGGGTGCGAGCACTCGTTCGACCAATGGCGCGTCCAGCTGATCACGAACGACGGGAGTCGACGCCAGATTCTCGGCAACGGAAAGCATCCGAGCTCCGCGCAGGTCGCGAAATTCGTCGGTGGACTGCTCTATCGATATCGCGGCGACGGCACCGAGTACGAGGGCGAGGACGGCGAGCTGCAACACCAAGTACTGCCCGGCGAGGGTGAGGGTGTGTCGTCGGTTGACTGCTCGTCGACTCTGTCGTGACCACAAAGAACTTAACTTCCATTGGTTTCTCATCAGTGACTCGCATCACGTTGGAATCGATACTTGCTACCGATCACAGTCTCACAGAGACCGAACCGAAACGAGGACCGATGCCCAGAAGGCTGACAGTGGTGTTGGCACTGATCCCACTGCTCGTGCTGGCGCTCGCATCATGTGGCGTCACCCGAGGCGACGAAGGCGAGGGGCTGCACCGCATCCGGATGATGGTGCCCAACAGTCCCGGTGGGGGTTACGACCTGACCGCGCGAACCGCAGTGAAGATCATGGAGGAAACCGACATCACCGGCCGCGTCGAGGTCTTCAACGTCATCGGAGCAGGCGGAACCGTTGCCATGGCTCGATTGATGAACGAGGCAGGCAACGACGACCTGATGATGATGATGGGACTCGGTGTCGTCGGCGCGATGTACACCAACGGCTCGACCGATCGAGTCTCCGACGCCACCCCGCTCGCCAAGATCGTCGAAGAACAAGAGGGAATTCTCGTCCCCGCGGATTCGCCGTTCCAGACCGTCGCCGACTTCGTCGAGGCGTGGAAGGCCGACCCGTCCTCGGTGACGATCGGCGGAGGATCCTCTCCGGGCGGGCCCGACCACCTGTTTCCGATGGAAACCGCGCGCACGGTGGGCGTGGATCCGACGGCCGTGAACTTCGTGTCCTACGACGGCGGCGGCGATCTGTTGACGGCCCTGCTGGGCAACAAGATCTCCGCGGGCACGTCGGGGCTGGGCGAGTACATCGATCAGATCGAGGCCGGACAGGTGCGAGTGCTGGCCGTGTCGGGAGCCGAGCGACTGCCCGGCATCGATGCACCGACCCTGACCGAAGCCGGTATCGATCTGCAGTTCACCAACTGGCGCGGTGTTCTCGCACCGCCCGGAACACCCGAAGACGTTCGTGCACAGATGGTTGCGGCGTTGACCGAGCTGCACGGCACCGAAGAATGGAAGGAAGCGCTCGTGACCAACGGATGGATCGACGCATTCGAGACCGGACCTGCTTTCGAGCAGTTCCTGCGAGATCAGGACGCCCGGGTCGAGTCGACACTCACAGAACTGGGACTCGTATGACCGCCACGGTCGACCGCACCGACGATAGCGGTGAGACTGGGTCGGAGAAGGTCGGTCCGGACCGCGCGCAGCTCCTGGTCTGCGCGGTACTACTGGTGGTCGGCGTATTCTTGATCGTCGACGCGCTTTCTCTCACAGCGGAATTCGCCAAGGTCGATCCCGTGGGTCCCAAGCTGATTCCCATCGTCGTGGGGATCGCGATGCTCGTCTGCTCCGTCTTGCTCGCCGTGGCAACCCTCAGGGGTAGCCGAGGTGAACAGGACGGTGGTGAAGACATCGACACCTCTACTCCGGCCGACTGGAAGACCGTCGGACTGCTCGTCGGGCTCTTCGTGGCAACGATCGTGCTGGTGGACACGCTGGGCTGGGTGATCGTCGGGGCGATGCTCTTCGGCGGGGCCGCAACGATTCTCGGCAATCGACACTGGATTCGTAACCTGGCCATCGGGCTCGTTCTCTCACTTCTGAGCTTCTATGCGTTCTACGTCGGGCTCGGGATACCGCTGCCTGCAGGCATTCTGGACGGAATACTCTGATGGACAATCTGAACTGGCTGATGCAAGGCTTCTCCGAAGCCGTCACCCCGATGAATCTGCTCTATGCGTGCATCGGAGTGCTGTTGGGCACCGCGGTGGGTGTACTGCCGGGAATCGGCCCGGCAATGACCGTCGCACTGCTCCTTCCGATCACCTACAACGTCAGTCCCAGTGCGGCATTCATCATGTTCGCCGGTATCTACTACGGCGGCATGTACGGCGGCTCGACCACATCGATCCTGCTCAACACTCCGGGCGAATCGTCGTCGGTGATCACCGCTATCGAAGGCAACAAGATGGCCAAGGCCGGGCGGGCCGCGCAAGCACTCGCCACGGCCGCCATCGGATCGTTCATCGCCGGATCGATCGGAACCATGCTTCTGGTGTTGTTCGCCCCCATCGTCTCGCGCTTCGCGGTGTCGTTGGGAGCGCCCTCGTACCTGGCAATCATGGTGCTGGCCTTGGTCGCTGTGACTGCGGTACTCGGCAGCTCGAAATTGCGCGGATGCATCTCTCTGCTGCTGGGACTCGCCATCGGACTCGTGGGAATCGATTTCCTCACCGGCCAACCCCGGGCCACCTTCGGTGTCGCTCAACTTTCCGACGGAATCGACATCGTGGTCATCGCTGTCGCCGTATTCGCACTGGGCGAGGCCCTGTGGGTCGCTGCGCATCTGCGCCGCAAGCCGGCCGAGGTGATTCCCGTCGGGCGCCCATGGATGGGCAAGAGCGATTGGAAGCGATCGTGGAAGCCGTGGTTGCGCGGTACCGCATACGGATTCCCGTTCGGCGCGTTGCCCGCCGGCGGGGCGGAGCTGCCGACGTTCCTGTCGTACATCACCGAGAAGAAGCTGTCCAAGCATCCGGAGGAGTTCGGCAAGGGTGCCATCGAGGGTGTTGCAGGTCCAGAGGCAGCCAACAACGCTTCTGCGGCAGGCACTCTCGTGCCGATGCTGTCGTTGGGTCTGCCCACGAATGCCACTGCAGCAGTCATGCTCACCGCGTTCGTGTCATACGGAATTCAGCCCGGACCCACGTTGTTCGACAAAGAACCGCTGCTGATCTGGACGTTGATCGCGAGCTTGTTCATCGGTAACTTCCTGCTGCTCGTGCTCAACCTCCCGTTGGCACCATTGTGGGCGAAACTGCTGCGCACACCGCGGCCGTACCTGTATGCGGGAATTCTGTTCTTTGCCGTGCTGGGTGCCTACGCCGTCAATCTCCAGTGGCTCGATCTGGTACTGCTGCTGATCTTCGGATTGCTCGGACTGATGATGCGGCGCTTCGGACTACCAGTCCTGCCACTCATCATCGGTGTCATCCTCGGTCCACGGGTGGAGCGTCAACTGCGCCAGACGCTGCAGCTCGGCGGCGGCGAATGGAGCAGCGTCCTCTCCGAACCCATCGCCATCGTGGTCTACGTCGTCATCGTTGCGCTACTGGCTGCGCCGTTCGTGGCAAAGCTCGTACGGCCCCGTACTGCACCCACCCTCCAGAAGACGAAGGAAAATGCATGATCGTCGTCGGCTACACCCCTGACAAATTCGGTGCCGCGGCACTCGAGCACGGAATCGCCGAGGCCAAGTTCCGCAACACCGGCCTCAAGGTCGTCAACACCTCCACCGGCGACTCCTTGGCCGATCCGCGATTCGCGGATTCCGAGGCCGTGACGGAGTTGCACGCCACCCTCGATCGCTCCGGCGTCGAGTACGTCCTGGACCAGGCTGTGGTCCCGGATACCGTCGACGCACTGCTCACCGTCATGGACGGCGACGATGCCGATGTGCTGGTCATCGGAATCAGACACCGGTCAGCAGTGGGCAAACTGCTGATGGGCAGCTCCGCCCAGCAGCTGCTGCTCTCGTGCCCCAAGCCGGTGCTGGCAGTCAAACCGCCTCGATAGCACCGGTTGGGTCCTGCTGTTGTCGCCTGCTCCGCCACACGTGCGGAGCAGGCGACAGCCGTGTCAGACGAGAGGCTTCAATGCCTTTCCTGCCAGCTCGACGGCTCCTGGCTGGTGCCCGTTGGTGATCAGGTTGATGATGACGCCGTCGATGCCCTGATCGAGGACGCGCTTCTGCACCTGCTCGGCGACATCGTCGGGGGTTCCGCAGAAGTGGCGATCGGTGGCCTTCGCGGCATCCTCCTCGGAGAGGTTCGTCAGATCGAGGCCCTGCTTCAGCACGAACTCGCGCTGCAATTCCTTGGCCTTGTCGCCGTCCTCGTCGATGATGACGAACGCGAGGAAGCTCGTTTCGAGGTCCTTCGGGTCGCGGTCGACTTCCTCGCACCGAGCCTGAACGGCCGCCATCTTGCGCGGCAATTCGTTTGCGTCGCAGATGATGTTGAGGTGATCTGCGAACTGGGCAGCCAGGCCGAAGGTCTTCTTCTCGCCACCACCGCCCAGCATGATCGGCAGATCGTCGCGAATGCGCGGCTCGTTCATGGCGTTCTCGACCTGGTACCAGAGGCCGTCGAACGTGGGACGCTGGCCGCGGAGCATGGGTTCGATGATCTGCAGGGCCTCGTCGAGACGCTCGAACCGATCGGTGAAGGTGCCGAATTCGAGTCCGAAGCTCTGGTGCTCGAGTTCGTACCAGCCGGCTCCGATGCCGAGGATCGCGCGACCGCCGCTGACGACGTCGAGCGTGGTGACGGTCTTGGCCAGGATCGCCGGATTGCGGTAGGTATTTCCGGTGACCAGGGCGGAGAGCTGGATGGTGTCGGTGGCCGTCGCAAGGGCGGACAGCGCGGAGTAGGCCTCGAGCATGGGCTCGTCGGGCTTGCCGATTCCAGGGAGTTGGTAGAAGTGATCCATCACGAACGCGGTGTCGAACCCGGCCGCTTCGGCCTCGCGCGCCTGCGCGATGACCTGGGGAAAGAGTTCTGCGACCGAACCGTCGTAGCTGAAGTTGGGCATCTGGTAACCGAGGCGAATAGTCACGGAAGCCACGCTACTCGGATATCGGCCCACAGCACGTGGGAGAGCGCGATAATTCGTCCATGACCACCATTGATCTGGCCCGAGCACCGTTCTCCGGATTCGCCGTCGACGACCTGCCTGCGGCCCGCACGTTCTACGCCGACACCCTCGGTCTCGAGGTGACCGACAACGAGATGGGGATGCTCGAACTACACCTGGGAGCCGCGACGGTGCTGGTCTACCCTCGGCCCGGCCACGTGCCGGCGCAGTACACCATCCTCAACTTCCCGGTGGTCGACATCGAGGCTGCAGTCGATGTGCTGACCGCAAAAGGTATTGCGTTCCAACAGTATCCAGATATGGGGACCGACGACAAGGGAATCTTTCGACACGGTGGGCCGCTGATCGCCTGGTTCACAGACCCGGCGGGCAATGTGTTGTCGGTGTTGCAGGCCTGATCGCCCTCAGGCGCTCGGGGTTCCCTGGGCGAGAGTGACTGTGCCGGTGGTGGTTACGCCTGCATCGTCCACCCACTCCACGACGGCGGTATCGCCCGGGATGCGACCGACGAGTGCCTCCGACAGATCCGCGGAGGACTGCACGTCCGTTCCATCGAGCGAGACGATGATGTCTCCCGCCGACAAGCCGAGAATCTCCGCGGGAGAATCGGAGTTCACCGAGACGACGGCCGCACCCATCGCCGGTTTGTTCTCGAAGACCGACACGTCACGCACCGAGACCCCGAAGTACGGCGTCGGGCCCACATGCACTGTGCCGCCGGACCGCCCGGCCAGCACCTGATCGAGTACGGCAACCGCCTCGCCGATCGGGACGGCGTAGGCCTCGGGTGCCTGTGGTGGTGTGAACTCGGTGCCGTTGCGCGCCTCGTCCGACAGTCCGGCGGTGTTAACACCCACCACCCTGCCCCAGGCGTCGAACAGTGGCCCACCCGAATCTCCCGCTCGCACATCGGCATCGACGCGAATCATCTTGTCCAGCGTGTTACGTGAGCCGTCCACCGAACTGCGAGTGCGCACCTGCTGATCGAGGGCGGTCACAGCCCCGGGCGCCGGTACCAATACCCCTGCGCCCGAGGCGTTCCCGATGGCAGTGACTGCATCACCCACGTCGGGAAGTGGGTCCGTGGCCAACTCGACCACTGGCAGGTTTGCCGCGGTGATCAATTGCACGACCGCCACGTCACGAGATTTGTCGTAACCCAGCACGGTGGCGTCGTAGATCAGTCCGTTGCCCATGTTCACTGCGCTGATCTCGGTGGCGGACTCGACGACGTGAAAGTTGGTGAGCACGATTCCGTCCGGGGCGACGACGAAGCCGGTGCCGGCGACCCCGGAAAACCCGGCTGTCGCCGTCAATGTGACGACGGCGGGATCGACCCGAGCCGAGAGCTCATCGAGGGTCAGGGGCGGTGGTGCGACGACGGGAGCAACGGGTGGGACGGGTGCAGGCGCGGCAGCGAAGTCCGCGGTTCCGGGGTCGAGTGGGGGCGTCGCGAACGCCCACATACTGGCAGCGACCAGCGTCAGAACCACCGCTCGTCCACCCGACCGCATAGGGATCGATTATGGTCCGATGGCGTCGGAGGTGCCAGCTAGTTGACGATCACGGCCCGTGGAACGTCGGCACGCAACGTGAAGTCGGTGACGAACTCGCCGTCCTCGGGCCCGTACCGGTTCTTGATGTCGTAATTCTCGACGTCGAACGCGTCGAGTGACGGCGAATGCGTCGTGACGGCCATCGAGCCGCCGTCCATGTCGAACTGAAGCAGACGCTGAAAGCCGGTACTTCGCTCGCCGTCGACCTCGAAGTACTGGTAGTCGGCCAGCAACTGCACGACGGTGCGGTCGGTGTCGCCGACATTCTCGTCGACCACGGCAACCTGACCGTCCACGTGCCCGGACAAGACGAGGAAGACCGACTCGTGGGGTACGACGAGCCGATTCCAGATCTGCTGGCCGGAGCTCGATCCGATGTCACCGAACCCCATCAGCTTCTTCTCGCCGAGTTCGTCGAGGTAGTAGTGCGTGCCGACGACAACGTTGCGTTCGGGGTGATCGTCGAGTACCCGTTCTGCCCACTGCATGACCTTCTCGGGCGGGTTGTAGCCGATGAAGAGCATGAGGAATTTCGCGCCGGCGATGTCCACCAGATCGTAGTGTGCCGAATTGTCCTCAGCGGTAAAGGAACCGCCCCAGTACGGCTGATCGCGATAGCGCTGCGGGCCGAAGTACTCGTTGTAGAGCGCGTGATTCTTCTCGTGCTCACCGGGCACCAACTTGCCCGCTGCGTTCCAGATGTTGTCGTGGTTGCCGGGCAACACGCCGTGCGCGATGCCGGCGTCCTCGAGGATCTGCATCGATGCGCTGGCGGCCTCGAACTCCTTGCGGGACTGGGCATCCGGCCGACCCGGGCTGATCCAACTCTGAATGAGGTCGCCGGTGTGCATGCTGTAATCGATCTTCAACTCGCCGGCGTTGTCGGCAGTCCATTGCGTCATGTCCGAATACACACCGGGGTCGTCGCGCGAGATGTACTGGGTATCGGTGATGTGCTGAAGCGCGAAGTCGTAGGTGTCGGCGTCCGCGAAGGCCCTGTCGGGGGTGGCGTTGGTCTCGGCGAATGAACGATCCGCTCGGGGGCTGTCGATGACGAGAACCTCGACAGTGCCGCTTGCACTGGCGACCTCGGCGCTCAGTTCGATAGGCCCGCCGGGTGTCGGAGGTTCGGCTGCCGCGAGCGCCGGACCCCAATCGGCCGTCGCTTCGTTCCACACGTGCAACGCGAGATCGTTGTTGTTGACCGAGCGCCCGGACCAGTTCAGCGTGGTTCTCTCGGTTCCCGGCACCACCGACACTGTGTAGCGAAGATACGGGTACTCGGCCCACCCGGAAGTCTGCATCTCGGTGGTCGACGATTCGGTCCCGACCTCGTGCGTTGTCGGATCCGACTCTGCGGCGATTCCCGCCACCATCGACGTGGTGATCGCTGCGGGAACCGTCGTCAACCCGACACCCGGTAGCGCAGCGGCCTGACGAGGCGTCGTCTGGTCGCGACGTTCGGCTGCCGCGTCGGCGCAGCTGACAGTGAGTAACGCACAGACCAGCGCCAGGGAGCCGAAAGCCGATGGGCGCTGCATGCCATCGAGGCTACCGATACCAGCGCCGGAGCCGCGGCGTCACGACGACGAGCAGCACCGCGAGGGCTGTGACCACAGCCTGGCCGACGCGGCCTGCTGTCACACCCTCGGCCGGATCGTGCGGCGGGTAGTTCACGACGGCATTGGCCGCGGCGTCGAGCATCAGTGTCGTGCAACCGATCAGCAGGCCGATCCGTCTGCGCCGCGCGATGAGAACCGCCGCGAGCGGATCGAGGACGACGAGTGTGACGAAGAACCACGCGATCACAACGGGTACACCCGGGTATGGATCCCCGCCGCCGCCGGCCAGTTGAACCAGATGAACCGCCGTGCCGTAGGCGAATACGGCCGCGAACAGATACGTCAGCACGTCGACGTGCCGTGGGACGGAGTGCACGAGAGCGACGGTACCGCCCGTCTACAGTCGGCTCATGTCCGCGCAGCGTCGACCTCGGGTTTCGATCGGTATTTCCGGCTGGACGTACGCGCCGTGGCGAGGAGATTTCTATCCGGCGGGCTTGGCGCACCGCAAAGAGCTCGGGTACGCCTCCGAGCACTTGACCTCGATCGAGATCAACGGCACCTTCTATGCGATGCAAAAGCCTTCGAGCTTCACCAAGTGGCACGACGAAACGCCCGACGACTTCGTGTTCGCCATCAAGGGTGGCCGATACGTCACGCACATCAAGCGACTTGTCGGTGTCGAGTCGGCCTTGGCGAACTTCTTCGCCACCGGGGTCCTGACGCTCGGTGACAAGCTGGGGCCCTTCCTGTGGCAGCTTCCGCCGAATCTCGAATTCGACGCGCAGAAGGTGGCGGACTTCTGTGCCCTGTTGCCCAGAACAGTCACTGCGGCAGTGACGTTGGCCGAGTCTCGGGACGACAAGCTGGCCGAGGACCGGGTGTTGCTGCCCGCCGCGTCGTCTCGGCCACTGCGGCATTGCATCGAAGCCCGGCATGCCAGCTTCGCCTCCGACGCGGCAGTGGAACTGTTGCGCGAGAACGGTATTGCAATCGTGGTTGCCGACACCGCCGGAAAGTACCCGTACATCGACACCCCCACAGCGGATTTCATGTACGCCCGGTTGCACGGGGACGAGGAACTGTACGCCAGCGGTTACACGGACGAGGCCCTCGATCGATGGGCACAGAAAATTGCCGAGTGGACGTCGGTGGGACGCGACGTCTTCGTGTACTTCGACAACGACATCAAGGGTTACGCGCCATTCGACGCCATGAAGCTCATCGAGCGCGTCGGTAGGTAAGTATTCTTCTCTCTACCGCCGAGGCTAGAGATTTGAATACTCGCGTAGCTGTTAACTCGATGCAGGTAGAGCCTCGGCGACCCGAGAGAGGCTTCGCGCCGCCGCAAGTATTGTCTCGATCTTGTCCTTCAAGGCCTCGCCCTCGAAGGTCTCCACGCGGCCACCGACGCTGATGGACGCCACCACCACCCCGTCGCGTCCGAGAATCGGTGCGCCGACTGCTGCGACACCCGCAAGGTAGTCGGAGTTGCTCAGTGCATATCCCTGTGAGCGGATTCGGTCGAGATGGCCGATCAACTTTTCGGGCGAGGTCAACGTCCGGTTCGTGTACGCGGGGAGTTCGCCGCCCAGCCAACGATCGCGAATGCGGGCGGAGAACGCCAGCATTGCCATCGGGCCGGCGGTGGCGTGATAGGGCAGGACGGATCCGATCGAAATGCCGGCCACCACAAGCGGATTGCTGCCTTCATGGCGATCGATGCACACCGCACCCTCGTCTGCGGGGACCATCAGGTAGGCGGTATCTCCGAACTTCCGCGCGATGTCGGACAGGTACGGCTGGGCGGCGCCGCGGATGTCGAGCTGCGTCAGCGCGGACGAGCCGATCTCGAACACCGGCATGGCGATCCGGTACGAACCCTCCGCCGTTCTGTCGACCCAGCCGGCATGAATCAACGTCGTCATCAAACGGTGCACGGTCGTCTTGTTCATTCGACTCGCTGTCGTCAGATCGTTGAGCGTCCACACCGGATGCGTCGTGTCGAAATGGTCGAGCAGAGCGCATGCCTTCACGACGGCACCGACGATGTCGCGGCCGGCCTGGGCGTCGGACTCGGTGGGAACTGCCACGGGTTGTTCCTTCCGGTCGGGTGAAGCGTCGACGCCATCCTACGAACCGACGGCCGATGCGGTATCGATCGACGGGTGTTGACTTGTGATCCGAGCCACTCTAAATTCGGAAGGCGTTCCGCAATACGAAACGGAGAGTGCTCGTGACGATGACTTTGAGAGGCCTGACCGAACAGGGCCTGGTGTATGCCCCGGGCGTGTGGGACGGGTTGACGGCCAAGCTGGCCGAGCAGGCAGGCTTCTCGGCGCTGTGCGCGTCCGGCTTCGCCGTCTCGGCTGCGCTGGGATTGCCCGACGCCGAGCTGTACACCATGACCGAGAACCTCCAGGCGGTCAGAACCATTCGGGAGGCGTCGCCTCTGCCCCTGGTCGCAGACATCGACACCGGCTACGGAAACGCCGTCAACGCTGCGCGCACCGCGACTCGGTTCGCCGAGGCCGGTGTCCAGGGCGTGTTCATGGAGGACCAGCTGTCGCCCAAGAAATGTCCGATCTGCGTCGGCGAGCCGGTGGACTTGATCTCCGCAGAGGAGGCGTCGGGCAAGGTTCGGGCGGTGCGTGATTCGATGCCGGACGACGTTCTCCTCATCGCACGCACCGATGCGCGTGGCGATGATGCGATACGGCGTGCGCAGGCCTACGTCGACGCCGGAGCCGACATGATCATGCCGGTGACGAAGACGTTCGAAACCATCGAGCAGTGGGAGAACTGTCACCGAGCGGTCGGGGTTCCGCTGATGGCCACGCTCACCGCATCGACGTGGACCGAGCGGGAGTTCACTCCAGAGGTGCTGGCGCAGATCGGCGTGCGGCTGGCCCTGCTGCCCACTCAGGTGCTGATGGCCGCAACCGGTGCCGCGCGCGAGGCTCTGCGCCGCCTGGCCGCCGGCGAAGCTCCCGCAGATGTCAGCGCCGACGCGTTGCAGCACAACGAGTTCGTGGACCTCATCGGCTTTCCCGAAGTCGAAGCGCAGCAGCGCAAGTACCTCCCCGCGGAGTCGAACCGATGATTCCGGACTCTTTCACGATGGTGGAGAAGATCCTCGGCAGAACCTGCGGCGACGATCCCGTGCGCGCCGGTGAGAATCATGCGGTGCGTCCGGCTCGGATGATCGCGTACGACTTCCCCGGATACACCGATGTGATGTTCCGCCAGATGCGTGATGACTTCGGTATCACCTCGCTGGAGGACCCAGCCCGGTACGTCGTCTTCATCGATCACATGTTGACCAAGCTCAACGATCGGGAGCAAGAAGTCCACCAGGTCACCCGGGAATGGTGCGAGTACTACGGAATCGAGCTGCACGAGGGCCGCGGCATCGGGCACCAGCTCACCGCCGAGCTCGGCCTGGCCATCCCCGGTGACTTCCTCGTGCACTTCGACGGCCACATCAGCGGAATCGGCGCGTTCGGTGCGTTGGGCTGGGGTATTCGCCGCGACCTGATCGAAGCGTGGGTGACCGGCCAGCTGTACGTGGACATTCCAGCGACCACGCGGTTCGATCTGTACGGCGAATTCGCGCCGGGAGTGGACAGCCGCGATCTGGTGCACTCCATCATCGACCTCGTCGGGGCCGATGGATGCGCACATCAGGTGATGGAATTCGGTGGCCCCGGTGCCCGGTCGATGAAGATCGATCACCGGCAGGGGTTGTGCGGCATGGCCATGTTCACCGGAGCTGTGTCTGCGATATTCGAACCGGACGAGACCTCGCTCGCCTACGCCAACGATGTTGCGAGACAGTCTTTCACGCCGGTCTATCCTGACTCCGGTGCGACCTACGCAGCTCGGCACACCATCGATCTCACCCAGATCGTGCCGCAGGTCGTTCAGCCCGGCTCGGCGCGTGCAGCCAACACCCACACTGCCGCCGAACTCGCCGGCACGCCGATCACCAAAGCGTTCATCGGCTCCTGTGCCAGTGGGCGAATCGAGGATCTGCGCGCCGCAGCCCTTGTACTCGACGGGCGCACCGTCGCCCCCGGCGTGGAGCTCAATGTTGTGCCGACATCGCAGAAGGTGCACGATCAGGCCGAGCAGGAGGGTCTGCTCGACGTGTTGCGAGCCGCCGGTGCGCACATCGCAGTGTCGAGCTGCGACTTCTGTTTCGGCTACCAGAAGCCGTTGGCGGCGGGCGAGAATTGCATATCGACCGGCGTGCTCAACATCTCCGGACGGATGGGCAGCTCGGACGCCAACATCTACATGGGTTCCCCCTACACCGTTGCCGCCAGTGCGCTGGCCGGCACGATCCAGCAGGTGGGCTCGTGAGCGCCTACCCGCCTCCGCCCGACGTCATCTCCGGCCGAGTTGCCTGGGTCTTCGGCGACGACTTCGATATCGATCTTGTTGTCGGCGTTGCGAACATCAAGTCGTACGATCCCGAGCATCTGCGGTCGGTCTGCATGGCCGCATACGATCCGGGTTTCGTCGATCGCGTTCGGCCGGGCGACATCATCGTCGGCGGCCGGAACTTCGGCTACGGCCACCCGCATTACCCACCGATGGTGGCTCTGCGTAACGCCGGTATCCACGCCATCGTGGCGGAGTCGTTCTCGCCGGGGTTCTGGCGTGGAGAGACCTTCAACGGAGTACCCCTCATCACCGTTCAGGGTGTCTCCAGCGCGGTGGAAACCGGTGATGCCGTCGAACTCGATTGGCGACGAGCATCATTGACCATCGCCGACGGCCGATCGATGGTGGGCACCGCGCCGAGCCCTCGTACAGTCGCAGTGATCGAGGCCGGCGGATCGTACGAACTACTTCTTGCCGAACACCGAAGCAAGCAACCACTCACAGGACAGGGACTAGCGCGATGACGAACGTCGACCAGCCTTCTGCGGTCACCAGCGCACCGAAAGCCGACACCAGCACCGCACGCCGTGCGGCGCTGGCCGGTGGCGTCGGCACGCTGATCGAGTATTACGACTTCGCCGTCTACGGCTTTCTCGCCGTAGTCATTGCGCCACTGTTCTTCCCGTCCACGAGTCCCGGCGTATCCATCCTCGCGACGCTGGCTGTATTCGGAGTCGCATACGTCGCACGCCCTCTCGGAGGCATCTTCTTCGGCCGCCTCGGCGACAGAAAGGGCCGTCGACAAGCGTTGGTCGTGACGGTGGTCTGTATGGGTATCGCGTGTGGAGTCCTGGGAATGCTGCCCACTCACTCGAGTGTGGGAGTGCTGGCACCGATTCTGCTCGTCATCATCCGCCTGGCCCAGGGCTTTTCGGCCGGAGGTGAAATCGGCGGTGCGGCAACCTATATCGCCGAATCAGCACCGCCGAACCGGCGCGGATTCTTCGGGTCGTTCACCCCGGTCGGTTCCACCCTCGGGTTTGCGGTCGCCGCAGCCGTCGTCGGAGTGGTCGCCCTCATCACGACCGACGACCAGATGTCGTCGTGGGGCTGGCGCATTCCGTTCCTGCTCGCCCTTCCGCTTGCCCTCGTCTGCCTGCGAGTGCGGCTGAAGCTCGAAGACAGTCCCGAGTTCGAGGAAATGGCAGCCAAGAACGAGGTTGCGAAAAGCCCGCTGAGCGATGTCGTGAAGAAGCAGCCGTGGTCGGTGCTACGTGTCGTCGGTATCGCCATTGCGATGAACGGTTCCGGTTACATCGGTCTGACGTACTTCAGCGTGTACCTGATCAACGACCTGGGATTCTCCAAGGATTCGGTCTACTGGACATCGGCAATCGCAATTGCATTGGCCTGTGCGACTTTCCCGTTGAGCGGCATGCTCACGGACAAGTTCGGTCGTAAGCCTGTACTGCTCGGCGGCTATGTGGCATACGTGGTGATTGCGCTGCCGGTGTTCATGATCCTCGGTGCGACGTCGTCGATCATCGTGGTGGGTTGCGTGTACTTCGTCTACATGGTTCTCAACGGAGTCGTGCAGGTACCCGCGTTCCCCCTGTTCACCGAACTCTTTCCCCGGGCAGTTCGATACACCGGAGTGTCCTTGGGCTTCAACATCGGAACCATCGCCGCGGGCGGAACAGCTCCGTACGTCGCCGCCCAGTTGGTCGAATCGACCGGCAACGCGATGTCACCCGCTTACTGGGTCATGGGTGTCTGCGTGATCGGCGTACTCACAGTGCTGACCATCAAGGAAACCGGACGCGACACACTGCCGGTGTAGTTGGGCCGATGCCGTCCACGGTTCGAGACTCGCCCCACCACGTGCCACTCTGCGTGGTGGGGCGTCTTGCGTGTGGGCGGCCGAGGACGCAGTCGACCGAGGTGGCAAACGCGAGCGCACTCGTCAGGCGCGTTCGGATTTGCGACCCGGGCGGTGTCTACTTCGCGCGCGTCTGGCAAACGCGCGGGCGTTTGCGGAAATCGGGGCCGCTACCCCAGTATTCGGGACTCTTGCGCCACGCTAGAAACGCGTAGACACCGCTACGGAGTGCAGAGTCGCCGCACAGCCGCCTCGATTTTCGACGCCCGACGCTGAATTTCGGCGTCGTCGGCCGACTCGGCGGATGTACTCGGCGTGGTCATCCAGGCCGAGGTGATGCCGAACATCATGGTGATCAGATCGTCGACGGTGAAGGCGTCGGAGATCAGGCCGTTCCGTTGGGCTTCGGCCATGGCATTGCGTCGCTCTCCGATGACCGAGTGGATGTCGTCGGTGCCCGATGCTGCCATGCCGCCCTGGAGTTGGGTCCACAGAAGTAGGCGGTGTTCCTCGGGATGCGCTGCGAGATGAAGGTATTCGCGCGCTGCATAGCCGCCGAGGTCGTCGACCGCGAAGGGTACTTCCTCGATGAACCGGGCAAACCCGTCCTCGACCACAGCGCGGAACAGTGCCTCTTTGTCGCCGAAGTACGCGTACAGGCGCTCCTTGCTGGCCTTGGCCGCTACCGCAATGCGATCGACCCTCGCCCCGGCCAGTCCGTGCACAGAGAACTCGTCACGGGCGGCGACGACGATGCGGGCGCGGGTCGCGCTGGCGTCAGGTTTCATGGCGGCCACCCTACCGCCAACCAACTAGTTCGTTTGACACTCGGCGCCGAGTGGCCTACCTTTCTGCTCGGGACATTTTTCGTGCCCAGAATCAACGAGTACGAGTGGGGTAGAAACATGTCGCAGCACTCCGAGCGCGAAGCGCCGGATCTGAATCCGAACTACGAGCGCCGATGGCTGGTGCTGTGCATCGTCGCCATCACGCAGCTCACCATCGTGCTGGACGGCACCATCGTCAACATCGCGTTGCCGCAGGCGCAGCTGGACCTGGGCATCAGCGACACCAGTCGGACCTGGGTCATCACGGCCTACGCGCTGGCATTCGGTGCCCTGCTATTGCTCGGTGGTCGTATTGCCGACTACTGGGGACGCAAGCGTTCGTTCATCGTGGGCATGGCCGGCTTCGCCGTCGCCTCCGCTATCGGCGGGCTCGCCCAAGAAGGCTGGCAGTTGTTCATCGCGCGCGCCGGCCAGGGTGTGTTCGCTGCGCTGCTCGCCCCGGCAGCACTGGCCATCCTGACGGTCACCTTCACCGACACCAAGGAGCGCGCCAAAGCGTTCGGTGTGTTCGGCGCAATCGCCGGTGGCGGCGCAGCCGTCGGCCTGCTTCTCGGTGGCGTGCTCACCGAGTACGCGAACTGGCGCTGGTGCCTGCTGGTCAACATCCCTGTCGCAGTGATCGCCATCGCCGCAGCGGTCCCGCTGGTGAAGGAGAGCAAGGCACACGGAGACACCCGCTACGACCTGCCCGGCGCAATCCTCGTCGCTCTCGGTCTGGCCTCGCTGGTCTACGGCTTCACCGAAGCCGAGGACGGCTGGGCGACGGTACCCACCATCTCGTTCATCGCGCTCGGCCTGGCCCTGCTGGCGGCATTCGTCTTGGTCGAATCCAAGTCCGACAACCCGTTGCTGCCGTTGAGCGTGCTGCTCGACCGCGACCGCGGAGCCGCCTACATCGGCTCGGCCGTCATCGGTGCTGCCCTACTCGGTGGCACGTTGTACCTCACGTTCTACTTCCAGATCGTGCTCGAGATGAGCCCGGTGATCGCCGGCGTCGCGTCGCTGCCGATGACCGGCGGAATCCTGATCACGGCTGCGCTCGCGTCTGCACTCGTGCCGAAGATCGGACCCAAGCCGCTGATGGCCGTCGGCCCGATCGTCTCTGCGATCGGCCTGCTCCTGCTGACTCAGATCGGCGTCGACACCTCGTACTTCACGCACGTGCTGCCGGGAGTCGTGCTGCTCGGCCTCGGTCTCGGCCTGCTGATGGTCCCGATGCAGAACGTCGCGCTCATCGGCGTTCCGGACCACGACGCGGGTGCCGCATCGGCACTGATCAACGCCACCCTGCAGGTGGGCGGCGCACTCGGTGCCGCGGTGTTCACCACCGTCTACACCTCGTCGAAGACCTCGTACCTGGCCGAGAATCCCGCGCCCACTCCGCCCGCCGGAGTTCCCGCGGAAGCTCTCGCCGGCCAGGAAGTGCCCAGCGACGAGATGCTCGCCGCGCTGCCGGAGCCGATCCGCAACTTCGTACTCGCGACCATCGACCACGCGTTCTCGGCCGAGGTCTCCGGCTACGCCTGGGCGTTCGGCACCGCGGCAATTCTCGTCGCGCTGGTCAGCCCGGTCGTGCTGCTGCTGGTCCGCGCGAAGAAGGACGACCTGCCCGTCGGCGACACCCCGGTTCACATCGGATAACGCCGGTAGGACACAACCCCGCTGCTCACCCGTCGAGCAGCGGGGTTTTCGTTATTCGAAAGTGTGTTTTCAGTCCGGATCGATCGCGTCGGCCTGCGCGGTGAGCAGCATGTGCAGCAATTCCGGAGGCAGAGCCATCGGGGGCATCGCACCGAGGGTGATGGAGTTGTCGGAATCTCCGTTCAATTCCTCGACCTCGTCGTGCAGACTCTCCATCTTCTCGTCGAGTGTGTTGGCCGTTTCGGCGGCCTCGGTCAGTTCCGCCAACAGGTTGGGCGGTATCTGCCCGCGATACTTGTAGAAGATCTTGTGCTCGAGGCTCGCCCAGAAGTCCATGGCAATCGTGCGGATCTGGAGTTCGACCTGTACCGGTTGGACGCGGTCGGACATGAAGACCGGGATCTCGACGATGAGGTGCAAACTCTTGTAGCCGTTGGCTTTCGGGTTCGCGATGTAGTCCTTGACCTCGACGACCCGAATGTCGCTCTGACTGCTGAGCATGTCCGCGATGCGGTACGTGTCGGAGATGAAGCTGCAGGTGATGCGTACACCGGCGATGTCGAAGATATTCGCGCGAATGGCGTCGAACGTCAGGGGGCAGTTCTTTCGCTGCGCCTTGTCGAGGATGCTCTCGGGTGTCTTGAGCCGCGACGAGACATGCTCGATGGGGCTGTAGCGGTGGATGTGGGTGAATTCTTGCTTCAGGATGTTGATCTTGGTGATCAGCTCGTCGATCCCGAACTTGTAGCTCATCATGAAGCGTGTGAAATCGTGCCTCAGCCGCACCAGGTCGACGACGGTTTCACTGTTGCTCATGCTCTCGATTGTCCACGATCGACGGTCGTGACCGCGCGGCGCGGGAATCGAAGCTGGCATCGCTGCACGTCGGACCGAGTTCCGGGGTGAAACGCACGAGACCACAGCTCTCGCATTGATGGGTTCGGTGATGGCCTCGGTCGCACGAGCAGGCACGTGAACCCACCAACACCGAGCCGGGGACGAGCGGATGGCCATTGGTGCAGTGGGTAGGCGCTCGTTCGGCCCATCGATCGCCGACGCGATAGAGCGAGCCGGCAACCGGGTCGGATTCACGCTCGCCGGATGCCATCGCGCGCAACCGCCTTCGAGAATATCTACCGCCCGATATGGACCGCCCGAAGTGGCTCGGCTGGCTGCGTCGCCAACTCCGGGGGCCTGCTCATGTTAGCAGCTATCGAACGTATGTTCTAACGCCTGGCTAAAACCACGTCTTGCGGCCACCGACTGCGCGCCCCATCGAACCGAGCAACGTCAGAACCGCGCCGACGACCACCAAAATGATCCCGATCGTCGTCAAAATTGAAATGCCGGCGAAATAGCCGATGAGGGCGAGGATGATTCCGAGAACGATCATGACTACTCCTGGTGCCACTGTGAGCCCACTACCGACGAATGTCGATGGGACCGAACCTACTCGGGCACGTGGAGGATTGCTCACAATTGTCGCTATTTTTCGGCATCCACTTTCGCCGCGAGGAATGCCTCCGGGTCGATCAGATCCGCTTGCCCGACGATCGATCCCAGATCCGCGATGCGCTCGATGCCGGTGAGCACCATTTCCTCTTCGACGGTGCCCTCGGCGTATCCGTAGTAGCAGGTCGACGTCGTGTGGTTGTGGTCCTTGTCGATGCGGTTGGCGCGGCCCTCGATCTGCCTGATGTCGATGGGTGTCCACCGAGGATCGTGAATCAGAGTCACGCGCGGGGCGAGAGTGGACACTGTCCCTTCGGGAAGCAGTAACTCGTTGGTGTGCAGGTTGATTGCGCTGGTGGTGGTCGAGACGATGACCGACGCGTCGCCAGTCTGGAAGCGCCTGATCGACGCCTCCTGCTCCGGGCTGCTCATACTGCCGTCGACCACGGCAACGTCGAGTCCCTCGTCCCGCAGAGTCTGCGCCAGCGCGGAGACGGACTCGCGGTAGAACATGGAGACGAACACCTGGTTGCCGGCCTTGACCCACGTCCGCACCTGGTCCGCCGACGCGGGAATGCGCAGGTACGAGCACTTCTGGCGAAATCGCAGCGTCGCAGCGCGCGTACTGGGGTTCTTCTGCAGCACTCGCCTTCCTCCGACGGCCTTCCAGTTCGGCAGGCCTACCTCCTTGCGGTAGTCCACCCACGCGGAGTTGTACAGCCGCTTCTGCGCGGCGGTGAGTTCCTGGCCGAGAGGTTCCCGCGGGGTCGGTGGAGACGGCCTCGAAATCGACCACGGCACGGCACCTCCCGACAACCAACCGTGCACCGACGCGATGTCGCGGGCCCGTTTCGACGCGTCCTCCGGCTCCCACCGCCACGTGGTCAACCCCGTCGTCGCCTTGCCTGCCTTGACGGCGAACCCGGACTCGATCAAAAACTCCGCCCACTTCATCGTCACCGCGTAGCCGAGATATTCGTCGTCCCCCAGAATCTCGACCCCGCGGCTGCGCTCGACTGCGCGAGCCATGTACGCAAAGTGCAACGGCTGATAGCCGGGCGTCGCAGACATCCACACCACCGAGCGGGCCGCCTCCTGATACCGCCAGAGGATCTGCGACTGCTGGGACTCGATGTTCATCAGTGCGTGCGATTCGTCGGCAATCACCACATCCATATCGAATCGCAGCTCACCGAGCGAGATGGTTCGTTTGTTCTGTGTCCGTTTGCGTTTGCCCAGATCGGTCTCGGGAGGAACAGACAGCAGCTTCTTCGTCGACTGATACGTGATCAGCAGCCAGCGCTTGCGATCGGACGGCGCGATGTCGGCCTCGCTGTCGGCAATGGTGCGACGCCACCCCGGCAGCGCACCCTTCGGTGCCACCACCAGAACGGTCCCGATCTCGGCGGCCGACATCTGCCGGACTGCCTCGCACACAGCCAGCGTCTTGCCCAGGCCCGTCGAATCCATCTGCGCGAAGTACGGGAATCCCGCGTCGAGCGCAGCGAGGTGTCGTCGTACCGATTCGAGTTGAGTGTCTCTGGGCTGCATCGCCCGCTCCCGAACCGTCTCGTCACGCCAGACATCGTTGGCGTCGTCCTCGAGCCACCGTTGCAGGCTGTACGGCGTCGACTCGTAGGGCTGCAGATACTCGGGCAACTCGACGCCGTAGTACGCGAACACCCGAGGACCGGGATACCAGCGCGCCCCGGCCGCGCCCGCCGCCGATCGATCCTCGAACGGCACGTCCAGTACCCAGACACGCTCGCCGGGATCGGGAACCCGGAGGTCCGGTGCGGCAGCCTTCCGTGGCGAGGTCTTGCGCGGCGCTGCCCGCTTGCGTGGTGCGTTCTTCTTCGGGGCAGCCTTCGTCGTTGCAGGCTCACCGTTCTTCGTGGCTGCGAACTTTCGCGCAGCACTGCTCTGCCCGGCCTTGACGGTGCGGGCAGTGGTGGATCGGGCTGTGCGTCTACGAGGTGGCATCGGATCCAGTCTGTCGTACGGTGTGCACGAACACCGTAAAGGAGCCCTGTGACATACCCGAACCACCCGCGCGCCGTCGTTCTCGTCCACGATCAGGATCCAATCCTTGCGCGACGCGACATCGGCACTCTCGATGCCGAATTGCGCACCAGGGGTTTCCAGTTGGACGTGCACTCCTTCGACCACAGCCCCGATGTCGCTCCGCCGACGCTGTCCGACGCGCAGGTGCTGGTGGTCATGGGCTCGCCCGATGCTGCCTACGACGACACGCTGACGTGGCTCGCTCCGGAGATTGCCTACGTGCAGGACGCGATCGATGCGCAGGTCCCGATTCTGGGTGTGTGCTTCGGCGGGCAGCTGCTTGCGCGGGTACTCGGCGGCACCGTCCGCAAGTCCGAACACCCCGAGTACGGATTCGTCGAGGTGGACACCTCCGATCCCGAGCTCATCGCCGAGGGCCCGTGGATGGAATTCCACGGCGACACGTTCACTGCTCCCCCGCAGGCCACGGTCATCGCCCGCAACGCGGCCGCGCAACAGGCATTCGTCTGTGGCCCGCACCTCGGGTTGCAATTCCATCCCGAGATCGACCTCGATACTTACGACGCATGGGCGGCTGCGTGGGACCGCGATGGCGTCGAACACGGGGTGGACGTGGACGAGATCAGGAGGGATATCGCCGACGCGGAACTCGCAGCTCGGGCGCGGTGCTCGGCCCTGCTGGACGCCTTTCTCGCCCGATCCTCGGCGGTGCCCCGGTAGGGTCGAACGATGACCGAGGCCAGGCCCAGCAACTTCAGTGATCACCAACTCGGCATCTACGCCGCCGGGATGTTCGCCCAGCAGACGCCGCCGATCACGACCAATCTGGCGAGGCTCGAGGATCAGGCCGCCGAGAAGCTCTCGCCGGAGGCCTTGGGTTACATCGTTGCCAGCGCGGGCAGCGGATCGACGGCGCGGGCGAACCGGGCGGCGTTCGACAAGTGGGCCATCACGCCGCGAATGCTGCGCAGCTCGGCGGCTCGTGATCACGCCTGCACCGTGCTGGGTACCGAGATGCCGGCTCCCCTGCTGATCGCGCCCGTCGGCATCCAGACTCTCGCCCATCCCGACGGGGAGCTCGCGACCGTTCGCGCGGCTGCGGAACTCGGTGTGCCGTACATTCATTCGACGCAGGCCTCGCATTCGTTCGAGCAGATCGCCGAGGCAGGCGGAGATGCTCCGCGCTGGTTTCAGTTGTACTGGCCGACCGACGAATCGGTGCTGCTGAGCTTTCTGCAACGCGCAAAGGACACCGGTTTCACCACGTTGGTGCTGACTCTCGACACCACGTTGCTGGGCTGGCGGCCCGCCGATCTCGATCGCGGGTACCTTCCGTTCCTGGCCAACCTCGGTATCGAGAACTATCTGAGCGATCCGGCGTTCCAGGCCGGACTCGCGCAGCCGGTCGAGGAGAATCCCGTTGCGGCCGCTATGCATTGGGCGCAGATGTTCCCCAACCCGGGGCTGTCGTGGAAGAACCTGGCGTTCCTGCGGGAGCACTGGGACGGCCCGATCGTGCTCAAAGGCATCTGCACCGTCGGCGATGCGCGAGAGGCCGTCGCTCACGGAGTCGACGGCATCGTCGTCTCCAACCACGGTGGACGTCAGATCGACGGGGCCAAGCCATCTCTCGACGCGCTGCCGTCCATCGTCGATGCGGTCGGAGACGATCTGACGATTCTGTTCGACTCCGGTGTGCGCACCGGTGCCGACATGGCCAAGGCGCTGGCGCTCGGTGCCGATGCGGTGTTGCTCGGCCGGCCGTTCCTGTACGGCCTCGCGCTTGGCGGGCAGGAGGGTGTGGCACACGTATTACGTTGCCTACTCGCGGAATTCGATCTGGTGACGAGTTTGTCGGGGCACACCGGTGCCGCCGAATTGGGCCGCTACTCGATCGAGGCGTCCTGATGGAGTGGACGAAGCACGCCATCTGGTGGCACCTGTACCCACTCGGCTTCACCGGCGCTCCGGTACACGGCTGGGACGGTGAATCCCAGTCGGACCTGCACCGGCTGAACAGAATCGAGAAGTGGCTCGACTACGCCCTCGAACTCGGCGCGTCGGGTATCGCCCTCGGGCCGATCTTCGAGTCCGAGAAGCACGGCTACGACACTGTCGACTACTACCATGTCGACGGCAGGCTCGGCACCGACGAGGACATCGACTCCTTGATCGCGGCCGCACACTCTCGCGGCCTGAAGGTCATGTTCGACGGCGTCTTCAACCATGTGGCACAGAGCTTCCCGAAGTTCCGTGAGGCCCTGGCCGAGGGCCCTGACTCCGAGGCTGCCGGGTGGTTCCACATCGATTGGTCCGGCGACGAGCCGACGCATCGCAACTTCGAGGGCCACGACGAACTGGTGGCGCTCAACCACGAGAGCCCGCACGTGCAGCAGTACGTCGTGGACGTGCTCTCGCATTGGCTGGACCGCGGCGTCGACGCCTGGCGACTCGACGCAGCCTACGCGGTACCGCCACGCTTTTGGGCCGCGGTGCTGCCGAAGGTCCGTGAGAAGCATTTGGACGCATACTTTCTCGGCGAAGTCATCCACGGTGACTACGACCGGATCGTCTCGGCGTCCACACTGGACTCGGTCACCCAGTACGAACTGTGGAAGGCGATCTGGAGCGGTCTGAGCGAGAAGAACTTCTTCGAGCTCTCCCATGCGCTGGAGCGCCACAACGGCTGGCTCGATGCCTTCGTACCCGCCACCTTCGTCGGAAATCATGACGTCAATCGCATCGCCAGCGTCATCGAGGACGAGCGACATCTGCTGCACGCATTGGTGGTTCTGTTCACGGTGGGCGGGATGCCGATGATCTACTACGGCGACGAGCAGGCCTTCCGCGGCATCAAGGAGGATCGCGTCGGCGGTGACGACGAGGTGCGTCCCGAATACCCGGAGACGTCCGAGGATCTGGCTCCGTACGGTTGGCCGGTCTATCGCGTGCATCAGGAGCTGATCGCAGTACGGCGTCGCAATCCGTGGTTGTACTCTGCGCGCACCGAGACGCTCGAGCTCACCAACACCGCACTGCTCTACCGCGTGTACGCGGACGAGCATTCGATGACTGTGGCGCTCAACCTCGGTGACGATGCCATCGATTACCCGGCTCAGGGCAGTGAAGTATTGGCCGGTGAGGCGAACCTGAACGACGGACGGGTGAGCGTTCCGCCCCACGGCTGGGCCGTCATCGTCTGACGGCCCGTGGCCGCCTCGGCGTGCCGGTGGACGCGATCGGCCATGGCGGCACCGTGACTTGTGATCGATATATTCGGGTATCTAGCGCACGACCTAGAGATCCCTATCGGCCACAATGCAGCGAGCTGCCGGGGCCGGTGGGTACAGTCGAACGCGACACGGGGTGCCCGACAGGGCTGAGATCACACCCGTCGAACCTGATCTGGTTAGGACCAGCGAAGGGAATGTCGACGTTTCGGTATTTCCTGTCCCTCGCGACGGTCCCGACCTCCGACGAGAGGCGAGGCGCATGAAAATCAACGAGCAGACAGTGTTGGTCACCGGGGGTGGGCGCGGACTCGGAGCAGCGATTGCCGGGGCGTTCGCCGGTCAGGGTGCACGTGTGGTGATCGACTACCGCAACAGCAAAGAAGCCGCCGAAGCGCTGGCGGACAAGCTCGGCGACCGTGCATTCGCTGTCCAGGGCGACGTGACCGACGAGAGCGCGGTGACCACGGTGTTCGACTCGGCCCGTGCGCATTTCGGCACCCCGATCACCACTGTTGTCAACAACGCACTGGCCGACTTCTCCTTCGACGGAGATGCGCGGCCCAAGGCCGACACCATCACCTGGGACCGCTTCGACGCTCAGCTGCGCGGCAGTGTCCGTGCCGCGCTGCTCACCACCCAGGCCGCACTGCCGGGGATGCGCGAGGCTGGATTCGGTCGAATCATCAACGTGGGCACCAACTTATTCCAGAATCCGGTGGTGCCGTACCACGACTACACCGCGTCCAAGGCGGCTCTGCTCTCGCTGACCCGAACGCTGTCGGCGGACCTGGGCGCAGACAACATCACCGTCAACATGGTCTCGGGCGGCCTACTGCGGACCACCGACGCCAGTGCCGCCACCCCGGCCGAGGTGTTCGATTTCATCGCGGCCTCGACCCCGCTGCAACGCGTCACCACCCCCGAGGAATTCGCCGACGCCCTGCTGTTCTTCGCCTCGCCCTGGGCGCGGTCGGTGACCGGTCAAAATCTGGTGGTCGACGGCGGCCTGGTGAAGAACTGAGATGCACCTCAACGCATTTCTGTACGGCTGCGGGCACCACAGCGCCGCGTGGCGGCACCCCGATTCTCGTGTCGAAGATCTCGGCGACATCGCGTTTTACGAGGAACTCGCGCAACTCGCCGAGCGGGGAAAATTCGACGCGGTGTTCTTCGCCGACGGACATTCGGTTCGGGACCCGGCGGGAGCCGGAACCTGGTTTCTCGAGCCGATCACCGCGCTGTCGGCCATGGCCCGAGCGACCACCCATATCGGGCTCGTCACCACGGTGTCGTCGACGTTCTACACACCGTTCCACGCCGCGCGCATGCTGGCGTCGCTCGATCACATCAGCGGCGGCCGGGCGGGCTGGAACGTCGTCACCTCCATGTTCGACGCCGAGGCGCGCAATCACGGGATGGACGCCATCCCGGCTCGTGAGGAGCGATATGCCCGCGCCGAGGAGTTCGTCGATACGGCACTGGCGCTGTGGGATTCGTGGGACGCCGATGCGTTGACACTCGATCGCGCCGGAGCGTACGCCGACCCGGCCAAGGTGCATGCCATCGATCACGACGGCAAACATTTTCGGGTCGACGGCCCGTTGACGGTGCCGCGGTCGCCGCAGGGCAGGCCGGTGCTGTTCCAAGCGGGGGCGTCGGGGCCGGGTCGTGATCTCGCTGCGAAGTACGCCGAGGCGATCTATGCCGTTGCCTACGATCTCGTTGCAGCGCAGAGCTATTACGAGAACGTGAAGTCGCGCATCACCCACGCGGGCCGCGACAGTGCGGCAGTGGGCATCATGCCTGGTTTGGTGACGTACATCGGATCGACGACGGACGAGGCCCGACGCAAGAAGGCCGAGCTGGATCAGCTACTACCTACCGAGCAGTCACTGGCGATGCTGGCGACGTTCACCGGGCAGGATTGTGTTGCTTGGGAACTGGATGAGCCGGTGCCGCCGCTCCCGCCGGCGGCAGAGTTCGCCGGACCGCAGGGCCGCTACGAGACGATTCTGCGCATCGTCGAGAAGGACGCTCCCACCGTGCGTGAGTTGCTCGGCACGCTGGCTGCCGGCGGCGGGCACGCCACGATGATCGGCACGCCGGAGTCCATCGCCGACGAGATGGAATCGTGGATCGGTCGCGGTGCCGACGGATTCAACCTGATGTGCCCGCGCTACCCGGATTCATTGGCCGACTTCGTCGAGCACGTGGTCCCGATTCTGCAGCAGCGTGGCCTGTTCCGGGCCGAATACACGTCGTCGACGCTGCGAGGCCATCTGTCCGGATGACCCGGTACGGGTTCAATCCAACGTGTCGATGAACTCTCGCGTCAATCGTGCAATGTCGTCGGCGTGCGAGATCGGCGACCAATGCCCCGCCGGAATATCGTTGCGGGTGAGGTTCTTCACCCATTTGCCGGTGTCGTCGTAGTGGTACGGACGCACTGCGACGTCCTGGGTGTTGACGATGAGCTGAACGGGAATGTCGATGTATCGATCTCGCGGATTGGTCAGCAGCGGAATGATGTTGGCGCGGTACAGCTTGGTTCCGTTGGTGGCATCCGACCACAGGGTGGGGTTCTGCGTGACGAGCGCCGGGTCGACTCCCGAGAACTCCTCGAGGAATGCCGGCCAGCCCTTGGCGAACTGCCGTTTGATTCGCAGGTTGGCAAGGATCGGGACATGGAAGGTTGCGGTGTACCAGGACGCGCGTACCTGGGCGAGCACCTGTTTGATGCCGGTGAGAGTGGGTTTGCGCAATCGCGACTGCGACCACTTTCCGAGATGGTCGAGGTTGGGTCCCGAAACGGAAGTGTAGGAACGGATTCGATCCCTCGCCTGCGGTTGGGCCGCGGCCTCCCATACCTCGACGGCACCCCAGTCGTGTGCGAGCACGTGCACCGGGGCATCGGGGCTGACCGCATCTGCCACGGCGTAGAAGTCCGACGCCAGGCGCGCCAACTTGTAGGCCGACTGCTCGGTGGGCACTGTGCTCTCGCCTGCTCCGCGCGAGTCGTAGCTGATCACCCGGAAGCGATCCTCGAGCTGGGGCACGATGTGGCTCCACAGTTCGTGAGTATCCGGCCAGCCGTGTACGAGGACGATGGGATCGCCGTCGGGATTGCCGCTCTCGAACACCGCCAACCGAAGTCCCTCGTTGACGACTGTCGTACGAACTGCGTTGCTGTTCAACAGTGTTCCGTTCTATAGATCGAGTACGAGGCGCGCGCTTCGGGCACGTGACACGCAGATGAGCATGTGATCGCGTTGCTCCTCCGGGGTCAATCGCGACTCCAGGTGTTCGGGCTCGCCGGAAAGCACCCGGACCTTGCAGGTACCGCAGAAGCCCTGCTGGCACGAGTACGCGATATTGGGCTTCTGTTCCTTGACTGCGGTCAATACGGAAGCGTCGGCGGCCACCTCGAGCACAGCTCCGCTGCTGATCAACTGCACCTGGAACGGTTGGCCGTCGAGAATCGGTGGCGGGCCGAAGCGCTCGAAATGCAGTGCCGTGGAGGGGCACTCACGGAAGTCGCGGCGGACGGCGTCGAGCATGGGGGTAGGTCCGCAACAATAGACGGCACCGCCGGCCGGGGCACGCTCGAGCAGCTCGCCCTCACCGGGGTAGCCGTGCACGTCATCGGTCCGGATGAACACGCGGTCCGACTCCCAGCTTTCGATCTCCTCGAGAAAGGGCATCGTGTCGCGGGAGCGACCGCAGTAGACGAACTGCCAGTCCATCCCGAGAATCCGTGCCGCGCGGACCATCGCGATGATCGGGGTGATACCGATGCCGCCCGCGATGAACAGGGCACTGCCCTCGGCGACGAAGGGGAAGCCGTTGCGGGGACCGCGAACGATGACCTCGGTGCCGGGCTCGAGTGCATGCATCTCGATGGAACCACCTGCGCCGGTGGGAATTCGGCGCACTGCGATGCGGTAGCAACTGCGATCGGACGGATCACCGCACAGCGAGTACTGCCGACGGCGACCCGACGGCAGGTGCAGATCGAGGTGGCAGCCAGGATGCCAGGCCGGCAATTGCTCCCCCGTCGGCGACGCGAGGGTCAAGGCAGCGACATCGTTGTCCTCGGCGACTATCTCGCGGTCCACGACCACCAGCCGCAGCGCGGAATCAGGATTGTGGCCGGCTACTGCGTCGTCGTACTCCTTGCCCGCCGTCGCATGCATGTAGCCGTTGAGGAATGTACCGAGCATCTGCATCGAGCGATCGGGTCGGGACCGTCCGCGCAGATCCGGCGGCGGATCGTTGGGTAGCAACCGCGGAACGCGGCGCGTCGAGAGTTTCACCGCGCGGCAGCCTGTGCGGCCGGGGAGGATGCCAGGTAGCGCACGGCCTGAGCCGTGGAGCCTTCCTGGCTCGGGTGGTACGACTTCTTGAGGTAGCGCGACATGCTGCGGCCGACGTGCGTCAGCGCGGGCAGGGTGCCGCGTTTGACCGACTTTCTCCACAGTGCGGAGCGCGGCTTCCGTACGGACTTCGGGGCGCTCTGCAACTCGGGGTCGTTCTTCATCAAGAAGATGATCCCGCGCTGCCAGATGTACGCCATCAACGGCACGACCACGACGAATGTGCGCAGGCGACGTACCTCGCGCTTGTCGAAGTAGCGAAGGGTGTCGTACGCGACCGAGCGATGCTCCACCTCTTCGGCACCGTGCCAGCGCAGCAGGTCGAGCATCGTGGGGTGGATGCCCGCGCGGTCGAGGCCGTCGGCGTTGAGCACCCAGTCGCCGAGGAATGCCGTGACGTGTTCGATGGCGGCGATCAGAGCCAGTCGCTCGACGAGGTTGTTCTTGGAGCGCAGGCTGGTGACCGAGTCGGCTCCGAGCACCTTGCCGAAGGTCCAGTCCATCTGGTCGGTGAACGGCTTGGGGTCGAGTCCGTTGGCCTCGAGATGTACGAGGACGCCGGTGTGGGCCTCGGCGTGGACGGCTTCCTGGCCGATGAAGCCGATGACGTCGTCGCGCAGCTTCTCGTCGTCGATGTAGGGCAGAGCTTCTTTGAACGTATCGACGAACCAGTGCTCACCGGCGGGAAGTATCAGGTGCAGCACGTTGAGAACGTGTGTGGTGTACGGATCGCCCGGCACCCAGTGCATCGGCAGATCGCTCCAGTCGAACTTGACGTTCCTGGCCTGAAGCATCACTTCGCCCGGATCCGATGCGACGGCAGTGCGCTTGTTCATCGAGCCGACCTCCTCCACGTCCGCGATGTGGCCGATGCCACAGTGCGAGACTTAGTATAAACACCGGTTACAGGTAAAAGGAACCATGTCTGTACCGAGTGAGAGACTCCTGTGATGACCGACCCCTCCCCAGCGGCTGTTCCCCCGAACAGCGTCCCCATTGTCTGGCCCACCGAATGGCCCGCCGACGTGCGAAAAATCGCCGACGCCACCGTCGAGGCCCTCGCCGCGGTTGCGACGAAAGATCCGGTGGCATTCGAAGACGCCGTCGACATGCTGGACCGCTCGGACCCGGCCAGGGCCGGGCGCGTGCATGCAGAAATGGTACGGAGTTTGCTCGAAGAGGTATATAGCGACGGTTTGACCGGCGAGAACGTCCAAGAAGTACTTGCTCGAACAGTCAAGGGCGCGGGATGGTTGCCGAACCTGGACATCGCCGGGTTCGTCGAGGTGCTCACCGGAGCGTTGGGTGTCACCGATGTCGACGAACCGTCGCGCTCGAGGCCGCGGCCTGCGCACGCGCTGTTGGTGGTGGCGGATCTGCTCGCTGTTCGCAAGGGGAAGGCCGAAACGTACGTGCGCCATGCACTGGCGGAAATTCACCGCGCTCAGACAATCGAGATGCCCTAGCGAGATCTTCGACTGTATTGCTCGAGTGCTAGACAGGCGAAGAAAGCGCTACCGACGCGAGGCGCGTGTCGAGATCGCCTTTGTGCAGGCGAGGAGGGCATTTTGGCCAACACAACTGCGAACTCGGCACTGGGTTGGGGCTACCTATGCAAGAGGTTGGCCCCGGCGATGACGGCCCGCACGGCCGACAGGTGCGCGTCGGCATCCATGCCCATCGACCATTCGCGGCGACCGTCGTGCTCGACCTGGATGAAGGTGGCGGTCTCGTCGCCGATGATCTGCTGGTGAAACGAGAGAATCTCGACGCGGAATCCAGCATCGTGCAACATCGACGTCAGCGCCTCGATCGGACCGTAGGTCGTTGCGGCACAGGTAATGATGGTGTCGCCGATGCCGAAGGTCGCATCGAAATCGGTTCGCCCACCAGGTGCCCTACCGGCAGTCCACGACCCCAGGCGGAGCGGTCCGGTGGTGGGTGAGAAGCGTTCGATGAAGGTCGCCCACGACATGTGTTGCCAGGTGATCTCGTCGCACATGGTGCGCGGCAGCGGGCAATCGAATCGGTCGAAGAAGGGATCGGTGGCGAGAGAAGAAGCAAGTGCATTCATGGGAATGGTCTTCCGAATGTGAAGGGAGGACCGAGAGAGCACGACGACCCGCAGCGAGGGGTCGGTCCGAATCAGACCCCGCTACGGCGGCGTACTACGAGAATGCGCTTCACAACGCCGACAGTAGCCCCGACCTTTGCGGTGTCGCAAGTATCGAACGAATACTGATCTCTAGGACACGAGCTAGATGTCCGCATATATTGCACGATTCGTTGTAACTTTGGCCCCATGGACCCCGTGCGTAACCCCTACGCTCCCGGCGCCGGCCAGCGCCCACCCGAGCTCGCAGGCCGAAAGAAGCAGCTCGACGCCTTCGACGTCGTGCTCGAACGCATCACTCGCGGCCGACCGGAACGCAGTGTCGTGCTCACCGGGCTGCGGGGCGTCGGGAAGACGGTGCTCCTCAATCAGCTCCGTTCCGCAGCCATCGCGCGCGGATGGGGAACCGGGAAGATCGAGGCCAGACCCGACCAGGAATTGCGTCGACCGCTGTCCTCTGCCCTGCACATGGCGGTCCGCGGCATCGCCGCCTCGCATCGCGATCCCGAACGCGTCGACGAGTTCCTCGGAGTACTCAAGGCCTTCGCCCTGCGCTCCACGGCCGACAAGGGGATGCGCGAGCGATGGCAACCGGGCATCGACGTTCCGGCGAAGACGGGCCGCGCCGACTCCGGCGACATCGAGATCGACCTCGTGGAACTGCTGCTCGACGCCTCCGCGCTGGCCGGCGACGTGGGCGTGGGCATCGCCATCTTCATCGACGAGATGCAGGACCTCGGGCCCGCCGACATCTCCGCGCTGTGTGCCGCCTGCCATGAGCTCAGTCAGGACACCGCGCCGCTGATCATCGTCGGGGCCGGGTTGCCGCACCTACCTGCGGTGCTGTCGGCATCCAAGAGTTACTCCGAGCGCCTCTTCAGCTACCACCGGATCGGTCGGCTGGAGCGAGCCGCGGCCGACCTCGCGCTGATCGCACCGGCCGATCGGGAAGACGTCGAATTCACCCCCGATGCCCTCGACGCGCTGTACGCGGCAGCTGACGGCTACCCGTATTTCGTTCAGGCCTACGGCAAGGCGACATGGGATCTTGCGGCCGACACCCCGATCACCGTCGAGGATGTGCGCGTCGCTGCCCCCACCGCGGAAGAGGAATTGGCCGTCGGATTCTTCGGTTCCCGCTACGAACGCGCGACACCCGCCGAGCGCGAATACATGCGTGCGATGGCGGAACTATCGGTGGACGACGGATCGGTGCCGACCTCGGCGGTGGCGACCGAACTGAAGCGCAAGCCCGCGTCACTGTCTCCGGCCCGTGACGGCCTGATCAAGAAGGGGCTGATCTACTCGGCCGAGCGCGGCACCATCGCATTCACCGTGCCGCACTTCGGCCGTTACCTGCGCGCGCAGACCGACGAGCCCGCCGCAGTGTGAACTATCGGTTCGCTTGGGCTCGCTCGCCGCACAGTTGCTCGAGCTTCCGCACTGCCTTGGGGTCGGAGCGATCCACGTTGACCAGGTCTGCGTCCCCGTCGTAGAAGTCGATCAGTCGTTGGTCCATCACCCGGCGCCACAGCGGCGGAACCAGCGAGCAGAAGATCATCACGGCGTACCCGGCCGGGAGCTGCGGGGATTCGTCGACGGTACGCAGGGCCTGGTAGCGGCGAACCGGATTCGCGTGATGATCGCTGTGGCGTTGCAGGTGGTACAGAAAAAGATTGCTCCACAGGTGATCGCTGTTCCAGCTGTCCCGGTGAGTCGGTTTGCCGTATCGCCCGCTCGGCCGCTTCCGACGCAGCAACCCGTAGTGCTCGAGGTAGTTGGCGGCCTCGTACAGAACGATGGCAATGGCGGCCTGCAGCACCAGATACGGCACGATCACGGTGCCGAAGACAGCGATCAGTACGCCGAACAGGGCGACGCTCATGGCCGCGGCGTTGAACAGATTGTTGCGGTACGACCACCGCGACAGGCCTTGCCGGGCGAGGCGTCGGGATTCGAGTTTCCACGCCGAGCGCAGACCGTGCACGACGGTGCGCGGCAGGAACTTCCAGAACGACTCGCCGAACTTGGCCGATGCCGGATCCTCCGGGGTGGCGACGCGGAGGTGGTGGCCGTGATTGTGTTCGACGTAGAAGTGGCCGTACAGAGTCTGTGCCAACGTCACCTTGGAGAGCCATCGTTCGAGGCGTGCCCGCTTGTGGCCCAATTCGTGCGCGGCGTTGATACCGACTCCGCCGACGATGCCGACAGTGATGGCCAGGCCGATCCGCTCGGGAACCCCCAGGGGGCCGTGCGCCCACAGGTAGCAGGCGGCAACGAGCCCCGCGTACTGCAGTGGCAGAAACAGGTAGACGCACCAGCGGTAGTAAGGATCGTTCTCCAGCGCGGCGATGGCCTCGTCCGGGGGATTGCTGCGGTCGACACCGGCGAATTTGTCGACCAGCGGCAGTGCGATACCCATGATCATCAGACCGAGGGTCCAGAAGGCACCGGGACCGAGGAGGGTCACCAGACCCCAGGCCAGGAACGGACTCAGAGGAATAGTCAATCCCAGCGGCCACAGGTAGCGCTTGGGGTCGCGCCACCGGGGCGACGTGCTGGTGGCGGACTCGTTACGCATTCTGGATTCTTGACTCCTTGTTCGTGGCCGAACCTCGGGGTCGAGGCAGGGGGTAGTGGCGACTCACAATGACATCGTCCGCTCCGTCAGGATAGTTACTCGAGCGAATCTTTGCTCGTTCGCCGATGGGCCATCGCACGACCCGTCACCCTTGTACGGTGACCGCATGAAGCATGTCGATTCGTCGTTCGCCGGAGTCCACGGAACCCGAATCGTCTACGACGTGTGGACCCCCGAGACGGCAGCCGAGAACACTCCGACCGGCGTTGTCGTGCTGGCCCACGGTTTGGCCGAGCACGCGGGCCGGTACCGACACGTCATCGAACGGCTCTGCTCCCTCGGCCTGGTCGTCTATGCGCCCGATCATCGCGGCCACGGGCGCTCCGGCGGCAAGCGGGTGGCGCTGGCGAAGTGGTCCGACTTCACCGACGACCTGCACACGCTGTTCGGAATCGCAGCCGACGAGTACCCGAACAAGCGCACCTTTCTGCTCGGCCACAGCATGGGCGGCGCGATCGCACTGTCCTACGCCCTCGACCATCAGGCCGACCTCGATGGACTGATGCTGTCCGGCCCCGCAGTGGTCCCCAGCGTCGGGCAACCGAAAGCGCTGGTGGCGGTCGGCAAGATCCTCGGCCGCTTGGTACCGGCTGCTCCCGTGTTGAAGCTCGACCCCAACCTGGTGTCACGCGACAAGAAGGTCGTCGACGACTACGTTGCGGACCCGTTGGGCTACCACGGCAGCGTCTCGGCGGGCCTGGCCGCGGCGATGCTCGGCGTGGGCGACACTTTCCCGGCGCGCCTGCCGTCGCTGACGATCCCGGTGTTGCTTCAGCACGGAACCGCAGACGGATTGGCCGATGTCTCCGGCAGTGAACTCATCGCCGAACTGGCCGGATCCCAGGACCTGACCCTGAAGAAGTACGACGGGCTCTTCCACGAAGTGTTCAACGAACCAGAGAAGGAGCGCGTCCTCGACGACCTCATCGCCTGGCTGCGTCCGCGAGTACAGACCAGCGCTGTAAGTTCCTGACGGATCTTTTCGATGAAGGGAGTAAGGCCATGACCAGGCGAGCACTCGTATTGGGCGGCGGCGGAGTCGCAGGTATTGCGTGGCAGACGGGTGTCCTACTGGGATTGGCAGAATCCGGAGCCGACGTCACCGACGCCGAGATGCTGCTGGGCACCTCGGCAGGCTCCTCGGTGGCAGCCCAGATCTCGGGCGGTGCCACGTTGGCCGAGTTGTTCGAGCGTCAGGCAGACGAGTCGAAACAGGACGACGAGCCGCACGCCGAGGCGACCATCGACGAACTGGTCTCCATGCTGGCTCGGGCGGCCCAGAATTCGGACGGCAGTGCCATCGACACTCGACGCCGCATCGGCAGCGAGGCGCTGGTGGCGTCGACGATCACCGAGCGGGAGCGAAGGGCCATCATCGAACGACGGCTACCGTCGCACTCGTGGCCGAGCCGCGATCTGCGGATCGTCACCGTCGATGCAGTGTCCGGTCGGCATCGGGTTCTCGATCGGGGCTCGGGCGTTCAACTGGTCGACGCGGTGGCCGCGAGCTGCGCCATCCCGGGCATGTGGCCGCCGGTGACGATCGGTGATCACCGCTACGTCGACGGCGGCATTCGCGCTAGCGAAAATGCCGATCTCGCAGTCGGATTCGAGAAGGTGCTGGTGCTCAAGGTCGGTGCACTCGACCTCGAGGACGATCCCTTCGAGATCGAACGAGAGCGGTTGGTCAAGGGTGGATCGAAGGTGGAAGTGATTGCCCCCGACGCCGATTCGTCGGCGGCCATCGGGCCCGACGCCACCGATATCGCTGTTCGATCGGCTGCAGCCGTGGCCGGCCGAGCACAGGGTAATGCCATCGCAGCGCGTATCGCCGAGTTCTGGGTCTAGGGCAGCTCCTCTAGCCGAACAGTGCAGCGCCGTTGCCCCAGCACACGGCGCGAACCCAGTCGTCTCCGAGATCGAGACGGCGTACTGCATTCAGAGCGTCCAGATAGGGATACGGGATGTTGGGAAAGTCGCTGCCGAACAGAATGCGATTCTGCAGATCGAGCAGCCGAGGAAGCTCGTGTCTCGGAAATGGTGCCCCCGCCCCCGAGAAATCGGTGAATGCCATCGTGGTGTCCAGCCGAACGTTCTCGTAGCGGTCGGCCAGGTCGAGGAAGTCGACGTACTCGGGCATGCCCATGTGCGCGATGATCAACGGAAGCCCGGGGAACCGTTGCAGCAGTGCAGCAATCGGCTCCGGTCCGGTGTACGCGCCGGGTGCCGGGCCGGAACCGCAGTGGATCACCACCGGGACCTGCGCGTCCGAGAGTGCGCCCCAGACACCGTCGAGCAGTTGATCGTTCGGTGAGTAGTTGCCGACCTGGATGTGCGACTTGAAGATTCGGGCACCGTTCGTCAACGCCTGCTCGACGTACTCGACCGCACCGTCCTCGGGGTAGAACGTTGCGGTCTGCAGGCAGTCGGGCGTCCGCGCCGCGAAATCGGCACCCCAGGAGTTGAGCCACGCCGCCATCGCCGGCTTGTGCGGGTAGATCATCGAGGTGAACTTCTGCACCCCGAATCCGCGAATGATCTGCAGCCGTCGGTCTTCGGCGAAGCGATACGAAATGGGCCAGACGCTGCCCGTCAACGGCCCGGCGCTGTCGAAGTAGCTCCACACCTTGTCCATGACGTTCTTCGGCATGAAGTGGGTGTGGACGTCGAACAGGCCGGGCAACGACAGCTCGGTCCAGAAGGCGACGATGCGTTCCGTCTCCTCGAGAAGTTCGGCGTCGGAACGCGGTTGTTCAGCGTGCGACATGCGCGTCGAACCACTCGAGCGTCTTGCCCCAGGCATCGGCCGCAGCGTCCGCGTCGAACACAGCGGGGCGGTCGTCGCAGTGGAACCCATGCTTGCCCTGGGCGTAACGGGTGATCTCGGTGTCGACCGAGGCCGTTGCGGTGATCTCGCGCAACGTCTCGACGTCCTGGAACGGGATGCCCTCGTCCAGGTCTCCGAAGAATCCGTGCCACGGTGTCCGAAGTGCATCGCCTACCGAGGTCATCGCCGGATAACCGAAGCGGCCCTCCGTGATTCCGCCGCCGTAGAAGGTCGCTGCCGCTCCGAGTTGCCGTCGGACAGCGGTATGGAACGCGACAGTGCCGCCCATGCAGAAGCCGACGATCCCGATGGACGAGGGCTCGAATCCCAGTTCGGCGAGGGCACTCGCGGCCGCGTCCACGTCGGAGTCCACCTCGTCCGCCTTCAATTTGCCGATGGCGGCCATGGCCGAGTCCATGTCCGAGTAATCGAGAACGGTGACGCCGTCCTGTCGGTGGAACAGATGCGGAGCGACGGCGACCCACCCTGCGGCCGCGACACGATTGCAGACGTCGACGATGTGGTCGGTGACGCCGAAGGCTTCCTGAATGACGATGACGCCGCCGCGGGCGGTGCCTTCGGGCTGAACGACGGTGAGGGGAGTGGTGTTCATCATTCGATTGGAGCACACAACCTGTGGCGGATACCGGTAGCGGTGGCGGTTGCTGCAGTTTTGTACGGTGGCGGGCAGGGAACGATCCCGACCGAGAGGACAACTCATGCGCGCGGTACAGATCTCCAGCCTCGACGGACCCGACTCGGTGAGCGTGGTGGACATCGACGAGCCTGCCCCGCGCGATGGCTCGGTGGTTATCGAGGTCCACGCCGCGGGCGTCGCCTTTCCCGATGCGCTGCTCACCCGTGGGCTGTACCAGTACAAGCCGGAATTGCCGTTCGTTCCAGGAAGCGAGATCGCCGGAATCGTCCGGTCGGCTCCGGCGGACTCCGGTTTTTCGGCGGGCGATCGCGTCGCGGCGCTGACGGGCTTGAGCGACGGAATGGCCGAGGTCGCCGTGGTCTCACCCGATACGGTGTTCGCCCTGCCGGAGTCGGTATCGCTCACCGCAGGGGCCGGTCTGCTGTTCAACGACCTGACCGTGCACTTCGCACTACGTGAACGCGGACGGCTGGCGGCGGGCGAGACCGTGCTGGTGCACGGTGCCGCCGGCGGTATCGGAACCTCGGCGCTGCGGATGGCGCCGGTACTCGGTGCGTCCCGAGTGATTGCCGTCGTGAGCTCGGAGGCCAAGGCCGACATCGCCCGCTCCGCTGGAGCCACCGACGTCGTTCTCGTCGACGGGTGGAAGGACGCGGTCAAGGAACTGACCGGCGGCCGCGGCGTCGATGTGGTTGTGGACCCGGTGGGCGGCGACCGGTTCACCGACAGCATCCGATCGCTCGCACCGTCGGGCCGAATTCTGGTGCTGGGCTTCACCGGTGGTGAGATTCCGACGGTCAAGGTGAATCGGCTGCTGCTCAACAACGTCGACGTCGTGGGCGTGGGCTGGGGCGCGTGGTGGATGACGCGGCCGGGTTACCTCGCCACCCAATGGGCCGAGATCGAACCGCTGCTCGCCGACGGTTCGCTCGTCGCACCCGAGCCCTCTGTGTTCCCGGCCGACGATGCCGCCGCGGCCATCGCGTCACTGGAGAACCGCACTGCCGCAGGCAAAGTGGTGCTCGACTTCAGTCGCTGACGCTGTGTCGAGCTGCCGGGTCACTCCGGCAGCTCGACGCCCCTCGCCTCGGCCAGGGCGGCTATCTCGGCGGGGAAGACATTCCTGAACACGAACGGATCCGTGCCGAGTGCCCAGTCGGGTGCGAGCTCGATGGCGTATCTCTCGAAGTAGCCGAGTTGCTTGGCCACCAGGATCAACTCCTCGGGGCTCGACGTCTTGTACTGCTTTCCCATGCTCACCAGGGCCCGGATGAAGTCCGCCAGGCTGAAGTGCGCAAGGGTGGTCGAGAGCATCGGGGCGAACACCGATTGCAGTATCGCTCCGACCTCGGAATCCGAACCCATCTGCGGGGCAACGATTCCCAAGCGTTTGACCGTGCCGGCGAGCCGGGTGAAGTCGCCGTCGATCACGGTGGCGTGGAACAGGTCGAGCAGCAGTGCTCGCCACTGCTCGTCCACCTCGCCCATGACGCCGAAGTCGAGGAACGCCACTCTGCCGTCGTCGAGCACCCATACGTTGCCAGCGTGCACGTCGCCATGGAAAAGACCATGGAGCACAAGCGCTTCCATCCAGACCTTGGCTGCTCGACGGACGATGAGCTCGGACTGATCGCCGGGCTCGTAACGGTCGAGGGGGGAACCGTGCATGCGTTCCATGCAGATCACGCGACCGCCGCAGTAGTCGAGGAACACCTCGGGGGCGGTGACGTGCTCGTTGTCTCCGAACGCGCCGATGGCGGCGCGAAAGCTGTCCTGCCGCCTGGCTTCCACGGCGCTGTCGAGTTCGGCGAAGGTGGCGGCATGCAGGTCCACGATGATGGCCGACGCATTGGCGGTGGCAAAGAACGGAATGAACTTCTCCAGCCCGCGGGCGATGAGGTAGGCGATCCGTAGGTCGATCTTCATGCGGTGGTAGATGCCGCGCCGCTGCACTTTCATGACCACCTCGCGTCCGTTGTCGCGGCGCACGCACAGGTGTACCTGAGCAACCGAGGCGGACGAGAGCGGCACGTCGTCGAACGAGGAGAACAGATCGTCGATTCCGCGGCCGAGATCGGCCTCGATCACCGCGCGTGCTTGCGAGCCGGGGAACGGTGGAACCTCGTCGAGACACCGCAAGCATGTATCGGCGAGGACCTTCGGGAACAGCCCCGGTGAGGAGCCCATCAGCTGCCCGACTTTGACGAAGGTGGGACCGAGAGCGAAGAACGCGTCGACGACGGCCTCCGAGGCGTGCACCGGCCACCCGCGTCGGGGTGCCCGAACCCAGCGCCCGATCGCCACGAACTGGAAGTACGTCAACACCGAACCGATGACGATCAGCCGCAGCAGTTCTCGTATCCCGAAAGTCTTCAGTTCGGGTGGGGGCTTCGGTGTCGCGGGCTCGGGTGTGACGGGCTCGGGTGTCGTGGCGTCGGGGGTCATGCGTGCACTCCTGCGGGCAGGCGTGCGGCCGATGCTTCCAGCCGTGTCAGCAGTCGATCGAATCTCGTCTCGTCGTCCGATGCGCGCGAGAGCACCAACGCGCCTTGGATTCCGGCGACGATCTCCTCGGCGAGTTCGGCTGCCGACTCGCCGTGTCCGAGTCGGTTCAGTACCGGGGTGAGGGCTTCGATCCAGTGCGCGAAATGTGTTGCGACGCGTCCGGAGAAGGCCGCGCGCTCCAGCCCGAGCGTGAATGCCCCGAACAGGCACACCAGGCGGTTGGAGCGGAAGTAGCGGGCGGTCTGCTCGAACATCTCGTGCGTGGTCGACGCGGCATCGGTACCGTGCCGCAGCGGCTCGAACACGTTCTGGTGAAACCACTGCTCCACGTCGTCGAGGACGGCCTCGGCCATCTCTTGCTTACCGCGCGGAAAGTAGTGGTAGAGACTGCCTTTCCCCAGGCCGGTCTGCTTGCTGATGACCGCGAGAGACGAACCGTCGAACCCGTGGTCGCGGAACACCCCTGCGAGTATCGGCACCACGTCGTGGCGATCGCTCATGAGCCGGTACTGTACCAATCGGTACACGCCGGGTGTAACTGGGTTCTCGAGATCGGACCATGCCGCTGTGAAGAGAACTACCGTCCTGGCCGCCGGAGCCTTCTTGGTCGGCGGGGTGACCTATCTGGCCGCCGAAGCAGTTGCGGCGCTGGGCTGGACCGATCGGCCGTACAGCTACGCACGCAACAACATCAGTGACCTCGGGATCCCGGACATCTCACCCTGGCACCCGGTGATGAACACCGGTTTTGTGGTCGACGGCACGCTGTTCGTTCTTGCCGGCCTCGGATTGTCGGTGTTGTTCGAGGGTCGAGCTCGGTGGATCGTGCTGGGCACGTCGGTCGTGCACGGCGTCGGCAGCATCGTGGTCGGGCTCGCGCATGCTTCGGTCGACGGCGCATCGGCTCCGCATGCAGCGGGCGCAGGTATGGCGATCATCGGCGGAAACCTGGTGCTCCTGGCTGCGGGCCGTTACGGCGGCCGCGTCGGAGCACCGCGTTGGTACACGGTGGGCAGCGCCCTGGCCGGTGTCGCGGGACTGGCAGGTTTCGTGTTGTTTCTCGCCGATACCGGCATCTTGGGCGGCGGAACGTTCGAGCGCATCTCGGTCTACACCATCATCGGCTGGGAGATCGTCACCGGCGCAGCGATTCTCGCAGAGCGGCGCCTATCGAAATCTCGGTGACTCCTTGGCGAGGAAGGCGCTCACACCTTCCCGGCCGTCCATCGACTCGAACGCTTCCTCGAACACCGGTAGTGCTCGTCGTGCCGGTTCGTACGGTGATGGCCCGAACGTGAGCTCGAGTGCTCGCTTGTTGGCGTGCACCGCCGAGCGAGATTTTCCGGCAAGCGTCTGCGCCAGGTCCAAGGCCACCGACAGCGATGCACCGCGCGGTGCCACGCGATTGATCAGACCCCACTCGAGCGCCGTCTCGGCAGTGATCGGCTCGCCGAGTAGAACGAGTTCGGCCGCGCGGGCCTGACCCACTCTGCGCAGCGCCCGCATCGCCCCGCCGCTACTGGGGATCACGCCGAGGTCGATCTCCGGTAGCCCGAGTCGAGCTCCCGCATCGGCGACGACGAAATCGCAGCACAGCGCCATCTCGAGTCCGCCGCCCAACGCGAATCCGTCCACCGCAGCGACCGTCGGCAGCGGCAGGTCGGCCAGCAGATCGAGCGTGGCGTTCTCGAAGGTGCTCTTGCGTGCGAGTACGTCACCGGCGCTCTGCATCTCGGGCATTTCGGAGATGTCCGAACCGGCGCTGAACACCCGCTCGCCGGTGAGAACCACCGCTCGAACGGTGGCGTCCTGGGCCAGTTCTCGTAGAACGGCGTGCAGCCGCCGCGTCGCCGGTCGGGTCAGCGCGTTGACCGGTGGGTTGGTCAGCGTGATCTGTGCAACGGCCCGGTGGGGAAAGGACAGGAGGGGAGAGGACTCGGTGGGCATACTCTGAACCGTAGAGCGTTGACCAGGCGATTGGGAGACTGCCGAGATGGCATGTACCGTTGGGGACACACAGCGCGGGGTGGAGCAGCTCGGTAGCTCGCTGGGCTCATAACCCAGAGGTCGCAGGTTCAAATCCTGTCCCCGCTACGAAAATAAAACCACGGTCCTCACGAGGGCCGTGGTTTTTTCATGTGGGCCTGCGCTGCCTGTGCGATGCAACTCTTGCTCCACTCGGCAGCGACAAGTCGAGAAGACTCCGGTCCGCGACCGACAGTGGAGCATCTGTTGCAGCAGAAACGCTCAACCGTCATCCTGTGTCACTTCACCACCGCGTAGGCCTTGGTCCGAGTGGTGTCGCTGGAAGGTCCCTCAGGGCTGCAGTCTGAATTGCACGACGGCCGTGACGTTGTCGATGGCGTCGTCGAGTGCCGTCTTGCGGGCTCGGGCGTCCGGTGCCGACAGAATGTCGAGTCGATCGGACTGACCCATCGGGATCAGTGCAGCCAGCGACCAGATTTTCTCGGCGGCCGAGATCGGTAGGCTCAGAAAGTCCGGAAAGCCAGGTGTCGCAATGTTTTCGGTGGATTCGAGCTGCCCGATGAGCTCGTACAGATCCTCGACCCGAGCCCAGGTGGTGTCGAATTCGGTATCGGCAATCACCGTGTCGACGTTCTCGTCCTGCCACGGTCGTACGTCGGCCAAGGGATAGGGATCGTCGGGCAGCCAGGCGTCGATCCGGATCCGTTCGCCACCCACACACTCGAGGAGATACCTGCCGTCACCGATGGCCTCGTGCCCGATGATGTGAGCGACCGTCGCCACGTCGTGCCGAACGTCGCCGCCCCCTGCCTCGTGTCCGCGCGCGATGAGCACGACGCCGAAGCTGGGGTCTTCCTGCTTCAGGCAGTCGTGGACCAGTGCCTGGTAGCGCGGCTCGAAGATGTGCAGCGGTAAGCGTTCGCCGGGGAGCAACACGCTCCCGAGTGGGAACATCGGAATGACACTCACGGGCGGTGCAGCGGCATGACTGCCGGAGTGATCTCTTCGGACGTGTCCGTCCCCGCCGTGACACCCTTCCCCTGGCTGTTCGAGTCCAAGAATTCGTCCAGCAGGCGGAAGAAGAAGTCAGGCTCGTCGAGCTGCGGAAAGTGACCGGCATCGGGGAAAATTTCGACGCGGCTGTTGGGCACCTCGCGTCGGATGTTGTCCGCGTGTTTGGCGGGAATCATACGATCTTTTCCGCCCCACACGAGCAGAGACGGAATCGACTCGAATTTCTCGAAATGCTGCTTGGCGCTCACGGTCTGACCGCGCGGGCCCACCACTGCGCGCGTCGACGCCAGAAAGGCCTCACGAGTGGAGCGGTCGGCGACCGACCGGAACGATCGCCACGTCTCGGCCATGCTCGGACCGGGCTTGACCGGAAGGCCCCACTTGCCCAGCTGTGCCAGTGCGCCCTCGGCGTTCTTACGGAACCAATCGGATGCCAGCAGCGGGAGCACCAACTCGCTGCCGGGTAGCGTCGCGGCCTTGAGAAGGAGGCTGACCTCGGGGCCGAGGCCACCACTGCTGACCAGGGCGAGGCGATCGACCCGTTCCGGGAAGAGGTATGTCAGCTGCATGATGATGCCGCCGCCGAGAGAGTGACCGACCAGCGGAGCGGAGTCGATCTTCAGGTGATCCATCAGATCGCGGATGGTGGCCGAGTGCGAGCTCAGCGAGTAGTCACCGGACGGCTTGTCGGACTCGCCGTGCCCGAACAGGTCCGGTGCGATCACGCGGTACTTGTGCGAGAGGCGCTCGAGCTGGGGGGTCCACGATTGATGGGACCCGAGCAGACCGTGCACCAGAATCACGGGCGGACCGTCGCCGATGTCCACGTACCGCAGGACGTCCTTGTGTAGTTCTACGGACTTCAACTCGTACGGTGAACTCATTGTCGGCCTCCCTGTCGTGTAGTTCGGACCTGTCGCGCCTTCTGGCACAAACGTACAAGCTGTGCCGTCGTCGCGACAGACCGTCCTGCAGGCCGCCGAGCTTCAGCGCCCGCTTCCGACGGTGTCGTCGATGATCTTGGCCAGCTCCTCGGCCATGGGCTCGCTCAGCATGTCACCGTGATCGCCGGTGATGTCGACGAAAGTCAGTTCACCCCGAGCAACTGTCTGCCACGACCGGGCATCTTTCACGTTTTCTGCTGTGCGAACCACGGTCATGGAACCTGACCACTGAGTCGGCACGTGCTTGTTCAACGCCACGTACCCGATGCTTGCAAAGACCAACCATTCCATGGTCGTCGGATACCGCAGCAATCCGGCGAACTGCATGCGTACCCACAGTGCGGCCGTGCCGAGACGGCCGAGGTGGAAGCCCGCGTCTTCGCGTGTCTGGGCCGGTGGCGCAGCCGGAACCTCGGTACCGCCGGGCAGCTTGTCCAACAGGTGCCGGAACAGCCGAGTGTCCAGGAGCAGCAGGTGCGGAGAGCCGAGACCGCAGTCCCGGATTCTCTCGGCCATCGCGATGGCGATCCACCCGCCGAGCGAATGGCCGACCAAGTGGAACGGGCCCTCTGGCTGGACTGTGCGCATCGCGTCCACGTATCGCTTCGCGGTTCGCCGGATAGTGCGGTCCGGTAGTCCGCGCTTACCCCGGCCGTGCGCCTGCAATGCGTACACCGGATGGTCGTCGTCGATGTGCTTGACGACATTGAGGAATGCCATCGCGCCCACGCCGGCTCCGCCGATGAGGAAGATCGGAGCCTTGCTGCCCTCGGTGCGCAGCGGTACGAGTACGTCGTGTTCGCCGGAGGTGCGTCGGCGAACGGTGGCCGCGTCTCGCAGGCGGGCATCGACCGTCGCGGCAAGCGTTCGAACTGTCGTCGCTGCGAACACGTCCTCCGCCGTGAGATCGACCTTCAATCCCTCCCGTAGTCGAGCGAGCATCGCCGTTGTCGTCAGCGAGTTACCGCCCAGAGCCAGGAAGTCCTCGTCTCGGCCGATGGTGTCCAGGCCGATGGCCGCCCGCGCAGCCTCCGCCACGATGTATTCGGTCGGCCCAGCGGCTGTCCGCTCGACCCGACGATCCGCCGGCTCGGGCAATGCCATGCGATCGAGCTTGCCGCGTTCGTTGCGCGGCATCGAGTCGAGAGCGACGATATGCGTGGGCACCATCCATTCCGGGAGGGTCCGGCGCAGTGACGCTCTGATCTCGCCGACGGAGGGGCGTCTGGCGGATCCCGCCGAGCACACGTAGGCCACCAGGTCGGTGTCGGTGCCGGACTGTCTGCCGATCACCGCAGCCTCGTCGATCTCCGGCATGGCCCGCAGAGCTGCCTCGATCTCGGCCGGCTCGACCAGGTATCCGCGAACCTTGACGGCGTCGTCTATGCGTCCGGCCAGGTGCAGCGTGCCGTGTTCGTCCAGGCGCCCCAGATCGCCGGTTCGATAGCGGAACAAGCCGTCGTCGAGGGCGGCGAATCGTTCGGAATCCAGACCTGCGTCGCCGAGATAACCGTCGGCCAGGCAGTTCGACGTCACTCGGACTTCGCCGATCGCGTCGGGCACACACAACGAGCCGTCGGTGGTGACGACCTCGACGAGCTTGCCAGGAATAGGCCTTCCGGCGGGGAGGAAGCCCGTCGGCAGCGTTCGCTCCGGTGGGAACTCGCTGTAGGCGACGCCGCCGGCTTCGGTGGTCGCATACCAGTTCACCACCGTGGCACGCCCGTCGAACATTCGCCTGAAATTGTCGACGTCGTCCGAATGCAGAGACTCCCCGTACGTGGTGGCCACCCGCAGACTGGGCACGGCGGTGTGGCCGTGGTCTGCTGCCGCGATCGTGCGCAGCAGTGACGAGGAGCAGTGCAGTGTGGTCAGTGATTGTGCGGCTATCCACTCGGCGATGTCCGACGGGACACCCGACCGAGGGTCTCGGCAGTGGACCGCGGCACCGCTGAGCAACCCTGCGAAGAGCGTGTTCAACCCGGCACCGAAACTGACCGGCAGCGAATTGCCGACGCGATCGTGCGGGCCGATCGACAACGCGGTGGCAACCTCGTATGCCTTGGTCAGGCACATGCGATGGCTGAGGATCACGCCCTTGGCGGTGCCCGTCGATCCCGAGGTGTAGTTGATCACTGCGGTGTGATCACCGGACAGCGTCGGTAGTGGAACACAGGAATCCACGGTCTCGGCAACGGTGGCGGCGTCGATTGCCGTCGCATTCGCTCGTTCGATGATCGTGGCGCGCCGCTCGGCGGGAAGCATCGGATCGAGTGGCACGAGTGGGTGACCGGCGGCAACGACGGCAAGCATCAGCACGATCGATGTCGGAGTGTCGTCGGTATCGACGGCAAGCGGCCGAGAGTCGCCGGGGAAGAGGGTGGCGATCTTGCGGGCCTGCGAATAGGCGCGGTGCAGGAGTTCGTCGAAGGTGAGCGAGCTTCCGCCGACGCAGAGGGCAACGGCGTCCGGCACGGCACGTGCCACCTCCCGGTAGCGCGCCATCAGTGTGTCGCGGCTCTCGGGCCGGCACAGCGGGGCCAGGGAGGGACGGGTGGGTGCATCGATGTCCTGAACCGACATGATTCTCCTCGTACGAGCCCGACCCGCGTTGTCAGAGTTGGTTTGAGTCACCCAAACCTACTTGAAGACTGTTTTACCTCCCCAAAGGTAGACGCGTAGAACCTTTCGACGCAAGCCGAAAACCGGACATTTCACAACGATCGGGTGTCGTTGCGAAATGCCCGGTCCGGTTCGGGACTGTCAGAGGTCTGCGATTGCCTCCAGCGGCTTCGTCCGGGCCGCCCGAACCGCAGGCCACAGTGCGGCCAGTACCCCTACGACGGCCGATCCCACCAACATGGACGCAACCTGCCCCCAGGGGACAGTCATGGTTCCCAGGCCCTCGTCGCGCAGCGTTTGTACGAATCCCCAACCGAATGCGATGCCGAGGGCGACTCCCACGATCGCGCCGAACAGCGCGATGAGCAGCGACTCGAGGTAGATGATGCGGCGAACCTGTGGACGCTGCATTCCGATGGCCCGCAGCATGCCGATTTCTCGACGACGCTCCACGACGGACAGAGCCAGCGTGTTGACGATGCCGAGCACGGCGATGACGACGGCCAGCGCCAACAACCCGTACAGGACCGCAAGCAGGGTGTCGATCTGTTGTCCCTGACTGCCCTTGAACTCGTCGACGTCCTGAACCTGAACGACGACGAACGGCTTGGTGGCCGTTTCGAGGTCGGTGCGAAGTGTGTCGAGATCGGTTCCCGGCACGGCCTTGACGAGCACCAGAAGATCCGACCGCGTGATGGACGGCGTCACCTTCTCGTATATGTCGCCCGAAACGATCCAACTGCCGATCAGCGGATTGTCGGTGAACACCCCGGTGACGGTGACCGGGACCGAAGCCCCGTCGACGGTGTCGAAGGTGACCTCGGTGCCCACGGTCCACCCACGGTCGGCGGCTTCCGTTTCCGAGATCGAGAAGCCGTTACTGTCGAGGTCTGCCGTGCCCTGGACCATCGACAGATCGAACAGGCCTTCGGGCGAACCGTCGATGGCGGCTCCGAACTCTTCCTGGCCGGCGATCGTGACGAACACCGGGTGCAGAACCGCGGTGCGGTCCACGCCGTTCACCTGTTGCGCCGCCGTGGTGGCGCCGGTCGGAACACCGATCGACTGGGGGCCCGAGAGGATGTAGTCGGCCTCCACGCCGGTGTCGACGAGCGAATCGACGCTGGCCTTGGCAGTGGATCCCAGCACGCCGATCACGGTGACGAGCATGAGGCCGAGCATCAGCGCGAAGGCGGTGGCCGCGGTGCGACGCGGGTTGCGCACGGAGTTGGTCCTGGCCAGCCGTCCGATCGCACCGAACGGACGGGTGATGACGGCACCGAGTGCACCGACGATGGGCCGCGACAGAGACGGTGCGGCCAGTGCCGTGGCGACGATGAGTGCGACGGCACCGGCCCCGACCGTCGCGGCCGCGGCTCCGCCGGTCGACTGTGCGCCGATGACGAGTGCTGCCGCGCCGGCAATTCCCAGCCCGACGCCCACGAACGTCCGAGTACGCAAGGTGTCGCCGGCCGAGGCGAACTCCTCGCGCATCGCGGCGACCGGCGGAATCTTGGCTGCTCGACGCGCCGGTGCGTATGCGCTCAGGACGGTGACGATGATGCCGACGGCGAAGGCCACGGCGACGGTGCGGGGTTCGAGCGCCAATGGTCCCGACGGCAGCCCCAGATCGAACGCGTTGAGCAGCGCCCGTAGGCCGTAGGCCAACCCGACTCCGCCCGCGAAACCGAGGATGCTGCCGATGACGCCGACAACGAGTGCTTCGAGTACCACCGAACGGCTGACCTGGCCGCGGCTGGCTCCGATGGCTCGCAGCAGTGCCAGCTCACGGACTCGCTGGGCAACGATCATCGAGAACGTGTTGTAGATGATGAACGTGCCGACGAGCAGTGCGATTCCGCCGAAGGCGAGCAGGAAGTAGTTGATGAACGACAGGGCCGACTCCACCTCGGCCTGGGTCTCTTCTTGCACGTCTGCGGCGGTCTGCACCTTCAGGCCGGGGAGCGCCGCGGAAATCTCGTCCCGCAGATCGCTCTGGGTGAGCCCCTGCGCGGCGAGATCGTTGCCTGCAACGTCGATGTACTGCACATGGGCACCGTCGGTGAACAACTCGTTCGCCTGGCTCTGAACGAACTGGAGTCCGATGAAACCGCCGGATTCGGTTGCGGTGGAGTAGATCCCGGAAATCGTGATGTCGGTGATGCCCTTGGACGGCACGAGCACCTGGGTGGCGTCGCCCACCTTCAACCCGGCGCGATCGGCACCACCGGCATTGATCGCGACCTGCCCCGGAGCGGTGGGGGCCGAGCCGTCGACGAAGGTCGTCGCGTCGCCCAGTCGTTGGTCTTCCGGCAGGTAGGACTCACCGATGGTCGGTGCCCCGCCCGATTGAACGGCGGCACCGTCGGTGCCGAGCAGCACGATTTGCCCACTGACATACGGGGACACGGCGCGTACGTTCGGCAGGGCCGAGATCGCGGCGATGTCCTCGTTGGGCACCCCGCTCGAGCGGGCGTCCTCGGGGCTCACGCGAACGTCTGCGCCCTGCGCAGTATCGGCGAACAACGAGGAGAACGTGCGTTGAAGTGTGTCGGTGAAGACGAACGAACCCGCGACGAACGCGGTGCCGAGGACGACGGACAGAACCGTCAGCGCCAGCCGAACCTTGTGTGCAGCAAGGTTTCTCAGGGAGACCTTACGCATCGGATTGCCCGCCGGCTTGGATCGAGAACGCGTGTTGGAGACAGAATGCGCCATTATCGGACCGTCTCCAGCTTCTTCATCCGCTCGAGTACGGCGTCGGCCGTGGGCGAGTCCAGCTGATCGATGACGGCACCGTCGGCGAGAAACACGACGCGGTCTGCGTAGCTGGCTGCGCGTGGATCATGGGTGACGATCACGACGGTCTGGTCGAATTCGTCTGCGGCAGTGCGCAGAATCGACAGCACCTCGCCGGAGGATCGGGAGTCCAGGTTGCCGGTCGGCTCGTCGCCGAACACGATGTCGGGTCGGCCGGCCAGCGCACGGGCGCACGCCACTCGCTGCTGCTGTCCGCCCGAGAGTTCGCTGGGGCGGTGATCGAGACGGTCGCGGAGGCCGAGTCGGTCGACGACGGTGTCGAGCCACCCCTGATCGGGAGCGCGACCCGCGATGTCGAGTGGCAGGGTGATGTTCTCCAGCGCGGTCAGCGTGGGCACCAGATTGAACGCCTGGAACACGAATCCGATTCGGTCCCTGCGTAATCCGGTCATCTCCTTGTCGGAGAGCGCCGTCAGCTCGGTGTCTCCGATGGTCACCGTGCCCGACGATGCAGTGTCCAATCCGGCCAGGCAATGCATCAGAGTGGACTTGCCCGAACCCGACGGGCCCATGATGGCGGTGAATTCTCCGCGAGCGAACTCGACGCTCACCCCGGACAGTGCGTGCACCTGGGTGTCCCCGGAACCGTAGACCTTCGATACGTCGACCGCGCGTGCGGCAATGTCGCTCATGCGAGCCAGTGTTCCAGCGTTCTGCGCCCATCGCTATCAGGGGAGACCCTGAACACCACCCTATGATGGACGTCATGCGCATCGGAGCACACGTCCGCGACAGCAGCGACCCTCTCGGTACCGCCGAGGCGCTCGGCGTCGATCTGGTCCAGATGTTTCTCACCGATCCGCAGAAGTGGAACAAGCTGGAACCACACCCGCAGGGCGAGGCTCTGCTGGCCGGCTCGGTCGATGTGGTGGTGCACTCGTCGTACGTGCTCAACGTCGCGAGCTTGAACAATCGGATCCGCATCCCGTCCAGGAAGGCCGTCGTCGAGCAAGCAGTCGCCGCAGCCGAGATCGGGGCCATCGGGCTGGTCGTGCACGGCGGCCACGTCCGCGAGGGCGAGGACACCGCCAAGGGAATCGACAACTGGCGCAAGCTCTTCGAGCGTCAGGCCGAGCAGGGCGGCTTCGCGGTGCCGATCTTCGTCGAGAACACCGCGGGTGGGGACTCGGCAATGGCTCGCCACTTCGACGACATCGCCCGGCTCTGGGACGCGATCGGCGAGTTCGGTGCAGGCTTCTGCCTGGACACCTGCCATGCGTGGGCAGGCGGCGAGGATCTCGTCGACGTGGTCGATCGCATCAAGGCAATCACCGGTCGAATCGATCTGGTGCACCTGAACAACTCGCGCGACGAATTCGACTCGGCCAGAGACCGGCATGCGAACCTCGGCGCCGGAACCATCGACGCCGAGATCCTGACCGCAGTCGCATTGGCCGCCGACGCGCCGGTGATTCTCGAGACGCCGCCCGAGGGGATCGAGGACGACGTCAGGCTGCTGAAGAGCCTGTAGCGACGGATGCGATCGTGGTCAGGTGGTGGGCGGCTACCGACCACAGTCGGATCAGCTCGTCCATTCCTCTGAGATCTGCAGCCCAGGTCACGTGTGCCTGCGCGGTACCGGGCCCCGCTGTGGTGATGGCGATGTCGATGGCGTGATCGCGGCTGGGCTGTGCCAGGACATCGTCACGGACGATGATCTGCGCTCCCGCGCGCGAAGCCAGAGCTGGGTAGTTACGCGTCAGTGCGTAGTCGCGGCCACCGTTCGGCACCGAGGCGAGTCGACTCGAGACGTCGGCGAGAAGGTGCTGCCCGTGGTCGGCGGCGGTGAGGGCGTCGGCGTGGACCGCGGGGAGCCGGACCGGGTGAACTGCTGCGGCACCCTCGAGATCGAGGTCGACCAGCACGCCGGCCGAGGATCCGCGGCAGTTGTTTCTCTGCCAGGTGCACACGGCCGATCCCAGAGCAGCAAGCAGCAGGACGCGGGGTTGGTGGACGCCGTTCGGCGACGCGAATGTCACCGAGGTCTGCTCGAATGTCGTGGGCCGTTCGGCGAGCAGCGGGCGTTCCGCCGGTGTCAGGACGGCGACCCAGTACGGAACCTGCTCGGCCACCTCGGTGCAGAGAGTACGTCCGAGCTGGGCCGGGCTGATCGTCTCCTCGCTTGTCAGTCTCTGTCGCGCGAGTCGTAGCGGTGCGAACACGGTCACGCCGGGGAACCCCACTTCCGGTGCAGATTGTCCTAGCCTTACCTAATTCTCTAAGGCTAGCTCGAGCCCGGATCGGGTGCCAGGACACCCCTGCGCGGATCGATCGCGCGCAGCACGGGAATACCGGGGGAGACCGGCAGGGTTCCGGTCTCCAGATCGTCGAGCAGCCCTTCGGACCAGGCCAACAAGCCGCTGACGTCGACACCGTGCGGAGGGTCGGCCTCGAAGCCGACCAAGCGATCGTGTCCCTGCCGAAGGAGCGATGCGGCACCGATGCGATTACCGCGCAAGAGGTGCGTCAGGCCGACGGCGAGTTGGGCGAGTCCTTGCCACAGCGGACGCTCGTCGGTCGGGCAGCTCTTCCACGTGCCCTCGAGTACTTCGTGTGCGTGGAACGGCATGTTCGCATCGAGGAACTTCTGCGCCTCGACGAGTGCTGCGCCGGGCGGAAGCCGCACGTCGTCGGGCACGCGTGGAATTCCGCTTCCCCCGCGGGCGAGGGGTCGCCCGAGACCGTCGCGAGGCCTGGCATTGAGGGGCTTACCGCGCGCATCGCGCTCGCGTTCGGTCATGGCGGTCACCCTAGTGGGTGGGCACCGCTCCCTCGGTCGTTTGCCGCGCAGACGACCGCGCGGTGACGACGCCCAGGGCGATCAGTGCAGCAGCGGACGTCACGACCATGGTGATGGACACGGCCACCGCATCGTTTCCGAGTGCGCCTACGACAGGAGCGACGATGGCACCGAGACCGAACTGCGCCGCTCCGAGAAGTGCAGCAGCACCACCTGCGGCCTCACCGTGCCGGGACAAAGCGAGTGCAGGCGCGTTGGGCATCACGAATCCGACGGCCCCGAGAACGAACCACAGTGGGACGACGAAGCCCGCCATACCGCCGGTCCCGGTCACCGCCAATGCCACCATGATTCCGCCGGCGACGACGCCGAACGACAGTGCCGACAGCACGATCTGCACCGGGGCGAAGCGTCCGAGCAGGAGGACGTTGAGCTGGGATGCACCGATCAAGGAAATGGCACCGGCCGCGAAGACGATGGCGAATTGTTGCTCGTCGAGGCCGAACTCCTCCTGGAGGACGAACGACGAGCCGGCGACGTACGCGAAGAGCGACGACATGGCCAGGGCTGCGACCATGACGAGGACGACGAACTGCGCATCGCCCAACAGTGATCGGTAGGTCCGGAGCACGGGCATGACGCCGCTGGCCCGACGACGCTCGGGCGGCAGGGACTCGCGCAGCGACACGATCGCCAGCGTCATCAACGCCACTCCCATGATCGCCAACGCGGCGAAGACGAGCCGCCACGAGCCGACGAGAAGCACTGCACCGCCGAGCGACGGTGCAAGAACCGGCGCGACACCCATGACGAGCATCAGCCGCGACAGCACGGTGGCGGCCGCGCGGCCACTGAACAGATCACGCACGATGGCCATTGCCACCACCGCGGCCGCGGCAGCGCCGAGACCCTGTACGACGCGCAGCCCACCGAGAACGGCGATGTTCGGGGCCATGATGCAGGCCACGGAAGCGAGGATGTGTACCCCGGTACCGACGATCAGGGGTAGTCGTCGGCCGACGATGTCCGACAGCGGCCCGATGACGAGTTGGCCGAGGGCGAGCCCGACCAACGTGCCGGCGAGCGTGAGCTGCACGGCGGACGACGGAGTGTTCAGGTCGTCGGCGATGGCAGGCAGGGCCGGCAGGTACATGTCGATGGTCAACGGACCGAGGGCGATGAGCGCGCCGAGTACCAGAATCACCCGCAGGCGCTCCCGCGACGTCGGCTCGGTCACAGTCGCCTGGGCGGTCGTAATCGGCGCTGACGGGTTTGGGGCGGTCGTATTCGTCACTGACGTGTTCGATGCTGGGGCCACCCGAAGGTCAGCAACCGGGGTACTCGTTCTGTTCCCGTTGCTGACTACAACTTTCGTGTTCTACGCCACGGCGTCGGACAGAACCGTCAGTTTTTCGACTTCCTGGCTGGTCAGAGTCAAGGCCGGTGCGTCGAGCAGGGCGGGCAGCTGAGACATCTTGCTCGCACTGGCAATGGGCGCGGTGATGCCTGGACGCGCCAGCAACCAGGCGAGAGCAACGCTCGAAATCTTGGCGGATCGCGATTCGGCTATCTCACGCAGACCCTGCACCACGTCGAGCCCGGCATCGGAGAAGTATCCCGTGGTCAACCGCTCGCGCTGTTGGCCGGCGAGGTCCTCGCGGGTGCGGTACTTGCCCGTCAGGAATCCGGCGGCGAGGGAGAAGTACGGAAACACGCCGAGGTCGTGCTCGACAGCCAGCTTCTGCAACTCGCCCTCGTAGTCGCGACGGGCGACCAGGTTGTAGTGCGGTTGCAGCGCGATCGGAGCGGCGAACCCGTTCTCCTTCGCCAGTTCGAGCCACTCGCGCACCCGCGCCGGGGTGTAGTTCGAGATGGCGACGTGGCGAACCTTGCCTGCCGTGACCAACTCGTCGAATGCGGCAAGAGACTCGACCAGCGGGGTCTTGTCGTCGTCGTAGTGCGCGTAGTAGACGTCGATGTGGTCGGTCTGCAACCGGGTGAGCGACGCGTCGGCGGCAGCCCGGATGTTGTCCGGGGCCAGCCCGCGGAAATCGGGATGCTGGCTGACCTTGGTGGCGATGACCACGTCGTCGCGGTTGCCACGTGCGTTGGTCCACTTGCCGATGATCGTCTCGGACTCACCGCCGGAGTTGCCGTCGGCAAACGCCGAGTACGAGTCGGCGGTGTCGACAAAATTGCCTCCGCCTGCGGTGAAGGCGTCGAGAATCTCGAAGGACGCAGCCTCGTCGCTGGTCCAGCCGAAGGTGTTCCCGCCGAGAGCGAGCGGAAAGATGTCGAGATCGGAACGGCCGATGGCAACCACGGATAAACCCCTTACGTTGGCGTACAACTCGACTGTACGAGCAGCCGAGGGCTCAGTGCCACGTGTGGTCCACCAGAGCGGTTCGGGGACCGAACTTCGGCTTGGTGGCCTTCCCGCTCAGGTACAGCAGTCGAATCGCGCGATGCCTGTGCGGAGCCAAGGGCCGCAGATACTCGACCATCTCCGCGTCGTCGATCGGTCTCCCCAGCAGTGACCAGCCCACCACCGACGCCAGGTGATAGTCGCCCACCGACAACGCGTCGGGATCCCCCAGGGCGCGTTGTGCCGTCTCCGCCGCGGTCCAGATGCCGACGCCCGGGATTGCCCGTAGCCTGCGCTGCGCATCCTCGGGTGTCATCGTCGACGCCTCCTCCAGGCGACCGGCCGCCTGCGCGGCGCGCACGATGGTCTTCGACCGGGCCGGGTCCACGTTGGCGCGGTGGTACTCCCACGAGGGAATGCGACGCCACACGTCGGGAGTGGGGAAGACGAACATCGGTTTGGGAGTCGGTCCCGGTGCGCTCTCGCCGAACTTGCTCACCAGAGAGCGCCACGAACCGAACGCCGAAATACCGTGTACGCGTTGCTCGATGATCGCCGGGATCAAAGCCTCGAGCACCAGACCGGTTCTGCCCAGCCGCAGGTGCGGCAGCTGCCGATGTGCCTCTTGCAGAATCGGGTGCTCCGGCGCGAACGTCGAGGCGTCGTCTTCCAGGCCGAGCAGCGCGGGCACCGCGTCCAGCAGTTCGGGTGCGCCGGGACCCCACGCGCGGGCCTGAACACTGGTTTTCGAGGCCTGCATCAGGCGGTACGTCACCGGACCCGACAGCATCCTCGACGTGCGCCAGATTCCGCCGTCCGGCGTCGACCCGTAGGTGGGATCCCCGCGGCCCCGACGCAGTGGCGACAGCGACATCCGCACGTCGAACCGCGTCTCGGACGTGACGAGGCGAGCGATTCCGCTGGACTCGGTGGCGTCGGACATGGCGGTTCGTCACCTCCTGGAGTGTGCAGGGCCGGCGTCGACGGTGTATCTCTGGCAGAGCCCAGTCAACACCTTCGGCGGAGTCGCCGGGAAATAACGTGCACCCGCACAAGGAGGACAATCGTGACTCGTTCGAGGGCAGCATCGTTCGTCGGGGTCGCATTCGCGTTCGTCGTCGCGATGATGGGCACGACGATGCCGACGCCGCTCTATTCGCTCTACGAGGTCGAGTTCGGGTTCTCCGTATTCGTCGTCACGTTGGTGTTTGCCGCATACGCGGTGGGCGTGCTCGGGGCACTGTTGGCCTTCGGTCGTTGGTCCGATTCGCTCGGTAGGCGGCCGATGTTGCTGGGGGCCATCGCTTTCGGTCTTGTCAGTGCCGTGGTGTTCGTGACTGCGGATTCACTGACGGCCCTGGTGATCGGGCGGGTGTTGTCCGGTCTCTCGGCCGGGATCTTCGTGGGTACCGCCACGGTGACCCTGCTCGAGTTGGTTCCCGACAGGTGGCGTGATCGGGCTCCGGCGATCGCCACTGCTGCCAACATCGGAGGTCTGGGTCTCGGACCGCTGGTGGCCGGTCTGCTGGCGGAATACCTGCCGCAGCCCTTGCGGCTGACGTTCTTCGTCGACATCGCCCTGTTGGTCGTCGCGGGTGTGGCGGTGTTCTTCGCGCCGGAGACCGTTCGGGTCGCCGCCGGAGCGCGTCCCCACATGCAGCGACTGTCCGTTCCGATCGAGGTCCGTGGCACTTTTCTGCGGGCTTCCATCGGTGGCTTCGCGGGGTTCGCGGTGCTCGGCCTCTTCACCGCGGTGTCACCGGGCTTCATCGGGGGTGTGCTGGAGATCGACAACCACGCGGTCACCGGGGCCGTGGTGTTCTCCGTCTTCGCTGCATCGGCCGTTGCCCAGATCGCCCTGCGCCGGGCCGATCCGGTGTCGGCGCAACGATGGGGCTGCCTCGTGTTGATGCTCGGGTTGGTGGTCCTGGCACTGTCTCTGCTCGTGGTCTCGCTGCCGGTTCTGGTGATCGCAGCCCTGCTGTGCGGAGTCGGGCAGGGCGTGACGTTCAGCAACGGGATGTCGACCATCGACGCCGGACTTCCGGCCGAACGTCGAGCAGAAGTGACCTCCACCTTCTTCGTGGTGCTGTACATCGCCATCTCGGTGCCGGTCATCGGGGCCGGGTCCGTGGCGAACGAATGGGGACTGGTGACCGCGGGAGTGGTGTTCTCCGTGATCATCGCGGCGCTCGCGGCGGTCGCGTTCGTACTGTTGACTCTCGACGGCAGGAAGGTCGGAGCGATCCGCCCGTCCTGAAGCGATTCGCCGTGCGCCGGAATCGATTCGCCGCGGTACTCGGTCGACCACCAAGTAACTCGAGGGCGCTGAGCGAGTCACCCGAGGTTTGTCGGTGGCCCGACGTAGGGTCTGAGACCGTGATCATCGTGAGTACGGACGGCTCGTGTCTGCGTAACCCCGGCGGAGCAATCGGGTGGGCGTGGGTAAATCACACGGGGCCGAGCAACTCCGGTGGTGAGCCCTCGGGCACCAATCAGGTAGCCGAACTCCGTGCCCTGCTCGAGGCAGTTCTGGCCCACCCCGGCCCCGAACCGTTGCTGATCGAGTCCGATTCTCAGTACGCAATCAAATGTGCGTCCGAGTGGCTCGCCGGCTGGAAGCGCAAGGGATGGAAGACGGCGAGCGGCACCCCGGTACGCAACCTCGAGCTCGTGCAGAACATCGAGCGGGCCATCACCGACCGTGAAGGGCCGGTCCGGTTCCGGTGGGTCCGCGGACACGTCGGCAATCACTTCAACGAAGCAGCCGACGCCTTGGCCGGCGAAGCTGCCCGGGCCATCGCAGCCGCAGGAGCCAACGCCGGATCCAGGCCTGCCGAGACCGCACCCACCGAGAAAGAGCCGGCTCGGAGCGCTGCGCCACAGTCCTCGGAGCCGGAGATCGCGACGCTGTTCTGACGGTTCTGCTCGGCAGTCAGCCGCGAGGTTTCATGCGGGCGTTCGGAAGTTCGGGCGCATGGAGCCGCGGGCCGGGGTAGCCCTCGACGGTGCCGAATTGGCCGTTCTCGGCCTCGTAGGCCGCGCGATACTCGACGACGTCGTCGTGACTGCGGCCGACGAAGTTCCACCACATCACGATCTGCTCGCCGAACGGCGGACCGCCCAGTAGCAGGAACCGAACCGGATCCTGCGTCGAATTGTGCAGGTGCAGTTCGTGTTCACCGGGTTCGACATAACCCAGTTCGGCAGGACTCAGCTCGGTGTCGGCCAGGGTCATCGATCCTCGGTCCACGATGATCCCGTGCTCGAACGTCGGGTCGACCTCGAGAGTCACCCGCGCACCGGCGTCGAGCACCATCTCTGCCCCGAGCAACGGGGTGAACGTCGACACCGGGGAGGTCTCGCCCAGCACGGTGCCGAGGAACACCCGGGCGGTGAGGCCGGGTGCAGTGACCGGCTCGGGCACATAGTGCTCGAATGTCGGCGCAACGAAACGGGACACGGCCGGAAGAGCGACCCACAACTGCATGCCGTGCAGGATGTCGGTCTGCGGTGTGGATACCTCGGAGTGACTGATGCCGCGACCGGCCGTCATCAGGTTCAGTTCGCCTGGCCGGACCATAGCGTGCGAACCGACACTGTCGCGGTGCTCGATCTCGCCCGAGAACAGCCAGCTGACCGTCTGCAATCCGGTGTGCGGGTGCGGTGCGACGTCCATACGCGAGCGTTCCGGGCCGTAGTGATCGGCGAAACACCATGCACCGATAAGGGATCGGTCCTTGTGGGGCAGGGTGCGACGAACTTTCATGGCGCGGGGACCGCCGAGTGGAACTTCGCGAGGGGTGAGGACCTGGATCATGTGTGCTCCCGATGTCTACTGGACGAGCGATGCGGTTCCGCTGAGCAACCGCACGTCGTAGGACTCGGCCACACCGTGCTGCTCGGAGGACCCGCCGTGCACGGTGTACAGCACTGCGTAGGAGGTGAAGGTGACGGATTGGCTGTCATCGGCGTCGATGGTGACGCGAGGCAACACGACCAGCAGGTGTGTCCGGTTGCCGTCCGAGAGGGTCTGCACGAGGGTGCGCACCTCGAACCCCAGATCGGAACGGGTGACGTCGGTCGATTCGAGCGTCTCACCACTGAGTACGAGTTGCGCCGCCCAGACTCCGGCGGATCTGTGGGCGTCGACGGTCCCGGCCATGTCGTCGCCACTGAAGTCGTAGTGGTTCGCTGCTGTGAAAGGCATGGTCACAGGCTATGCCCAGGCGGGCCGAAAAACTTCGAAAGAATTTCCCATCCGGACCCATCCACCCTGTGGAGGGCAGCGAATGCAAGGTGAGACACCCGCTGCTGCTGTCGCCCCCGACCGCCGTCAGTAGTGGGTGTCTCCCTTATTTTGCGAGGTGAGTGCCCACGGACCTCGGCGCGGATCCTCGCCCGCATTCGGCCAATGGGGACATGTCGATCCGAGCAATGTTCGTACCGCCGCCCGTCGAGGCGCTTCGCCCGATCTGTCGGCGTAACTCACCAGGTAACCGGCGATTTCTATGCCCAAACGACCAGTTTCGTCGCTGAACGAAACGCGGATCGGTAGGCTGCGTCAGCGGGGCCAATTCGTTTCACCAGGGGGAGCCCTCATGCGCAAAGACTTCCGACTGCCCGCCTCGCGGCACAATCCATCGCCGGTTGATCGAACCGATGGTTCTGTTCGGGTTCATGGCAAGACACGCAGTCGGCACCGCGCACGATCGATCTCGGCGTCGCGGCCGAGATCGATCTCTGGCCTCGTCACTCCTGCGCTCGGCCCCGAACCCAGCGCTGCACAAGTAGTTCGCCACTGGTTCGTCACTCCGCACGACTTCGACTGGGTCTTCGTGCACAAGTCGACCCGTCCCCTGCACCGTTTGCTCCGAGTCGTGTTCGCCGGCTGTGTCGCGCTGTATGCCGCCGTGTCGATTCTCATGTTGGGCTCGCCGAACGGTCCGACCGGTACGGGTCCCGTCGCCTACGTGATTTTCGTCCTGGTTCTGCAGGTCGCCGTGATCGTGTGGTTGCTGGTCGGCCCATTGCCCGACCGCAAGTGGCAGTTGGTCGCGTTCCTGGTGTTCGGCGATGTGGGCCTTGCGTCCGTGATCCTCCTCGATGTGCCCACGTCGGCGTTGATCGGCACGTTCCTCTTTGCGATGACCGGGTCGATGTGCACCTTCTTCCTCGGCCCGAAACTGCTTGTCGCGCATCTCGTATTCGCCAACTTGGTGATCCTCTACATCGGTGCGGCCGCGTACGTGCAGGGTCTATGGGGTCCGTGGGATGCGATCGCCGCCGTGCTGGTCGCGTCGGGTGCCACGTCGGGTGTCCCGATCTTCGCGCAGATCGCGTGGTCGTTGGTGTCCGAGGATGCACGACAATCCGAGGTCGATCCGCTGACCCGAGCGAAGAACAGACGCGGTCTGCAGAACGCGATCGAAGATCTGTGGGCCGTCGCTCATGGCAAGCAATTGGCGTTCGCTCTCGTTCTCGTGGACATCGATCGGTTCAAGGCCGTCAACGACCGTTACGGACACGACCAGGGCGACGCCGTCATCGTGTTGGTCGCCGAGAGACTCTGCAGCCACGTCGGAACGTCGGGGGTGGTAGCTCGAACAGGCGGTGAGGAGTTCGTTGCCGTCCTCGTCGGTGAGACGGAACAATTGTGCGCGCTGGCGCTCGAGGTCAGCGAGACCCTGACTCATCGGTCGGACCCGATACCGGTGACGGTGAGTGCGGGTGCAGTGGTGCTCCCTCCAGGTTCCGCTGCCTGGAAATCAGGGTTGAAAGTGGTCAATGCCGCTACGCGTGCGGCTGATTCGCACATGTACCGCGCGAAGTCGTCGGGCGGAAACCGAACGATGCTGGAGACGATGTAGACGGGGACCGTTGTGTGGACCATGTTCGGCCGTCGGACATCGAAGGACGTTGCGGCGCTGCGGCATCCGATCGCCGTCTACCTCGCGGGTGCCGGGAATTCACTGCGCGGGAACTCACTGGACACCGATCTCCCGTAGCCTCGCCGACCATGCGATTCGTGAGATACATGGCTGTGGCATGCGTTTCCGCTCTGGCTCTGACCGCGTGCGGAACCGAATCGACCACAGACCCGGCATTGCCGGAAAGTGGCTCGGCACCACTCGGCTCGTTCGACCTGCAGGCGCATCGCGGCGGCCTGGGCCTGGTCACCGAGAGCACGATCGAATCGTTCTCCAATGCACTGCAACTCGGAGTCAGCACCCTCGAACTGGACACTCAGATCACCGAGGACGGCGTCGCGATCGTCACGCACGACCGCAAGGTTTCCGACAAGAAGTGCATCGACACCGGTGCATCCACGCCGGGAGACCCGGACTTTCCGTACGTCGGAAAGTTCGTCAACACACTGACTCTCGCGCAGATCCGCACACTCGATTGCGGTGCGTTGCCGCTCGCGGACTACCCGGAGCAACGACGCGTGCCCGGTGCTCGCATGCCGACGCTCACCGAGGTGCTGGATCTGGTGAAGTCGGTCGACGCGCCGGACGTGAAGCTGAACGTCGAAACAAAGGTCGAGGCAGGCAGCCCGACCGAAACCGCTCCACGCGAACAGTTCGTCGACACCGTGCTGGGGACGATCGAGGAAGCAGGCATGCTGGACCGGATCACTGTGCAGAGCTTCGACTGGGGCGCACTGAAACTGGTTCGAGACGACGAGCCCGAGGTGCCGGTGGTCGCGCTGACCAATGGCGACTTCTTGCAGGTCGGCCAGGACGGTGCTTCACCCTGGCTCGGCGGACTGGACATCGACGATTTCGGTGGAGACGCGATCGCCGCGATCGATTCGTTCGGAGCGTCCGCCTACTCGCCGGTGCAGGGAAACCCGCAAAGCGGCAAGGTCGGCGACCCCGACTTCGATCTCTTTGTCACGCAGGCAATGGTCGACGCCGCCCACGAGCGCGGAATCCGAGTAATCCCCTGGACCGTCGACGACCCCGACACGATGCGTGCCTTGATGGACCTGGGCGTCGACGGGCTGATCACCGACTACCCCGACCGCGTGCGCACCGTCATGAGCGAGCGCGGACTTCCGCTGCCAGAACCCGCGCGGTGAGTGCGCGGCGGGAGACTTACAGCGGGTAGCCGACCCCGGTCAACTTCTCGCTGACGTCCCACAGCTTTGCCGCGAGAGCGGGATCCTGTGCCATGCGAGTCATCGACGCCGGGCCTGGCTTGCCCCGTGATTCGAACAGCGATGTGGGGCCGCTGTAGGTGCCGCCGCCCGCGACGTCGACGGCATAGATCGTCGGAAGTGATCCGGCACGGGCAGATTGCGAGATGAACTTCAATCCGATGGGTGCCAGTGCCCCCAGGATCTTGTTGCTGCCCAAGCCGTCCGGGCTCGTGTACAGCTCGGTCGAGGAGATACCGGGGTGCGCAGCATTGCTGGTCACTTTCGATCCGGCTTTGTCGATCCGGCGCTGTAGTTCCAGCGCGAACAGGATGTTCGCGAGCTTGGAGTTCGCGTACCCACGCTGAGCGTTGTAGCCCCGCTCGAGCTGGAGATTGTCGAAGTCCAGTTTAGGGCGCTGACGGTGCGCGACGGAGGCGATGGTGGTGATCTTCGCGTCGTCGGCGAGCTTGGGAAACAGCAGGCCGGTCAGGGCGAAGTGACCGAGGTGATTGGTGCCGAGCTGCAGCTCGAATCCGTCCTCGGTCTCGGTCCGAGAGGCCGGCATCATGACGCCTGCGTTGTTGATCAGTACGTCGATCGACTCGGGAGCCGAATCGGCATAGGTCCGCACCGAGGCCAGGTCGGCGAGATTCAGAGTTGCCGTGTCGACGGTTCCGTTCGGTGCCTCCGCTCGGATCTTCGCCGCTGCGGACTCGGCTTTCTCCTGGTTACGGCACGCCAGCGTCACATGGTCGCCACGTTTCGCGAACTCCAAGGCGGTGAAGTAGCCGATACCGGTGTTCGCTCCGGTGATGACAACGCGTCTCTGCTTGGTTTCAGGCACGGCGTCAGGCTACCGGTCTGCTCTAGGATCCGCCTGTGAGCACAGCAGAATCCGACGAACATCCGGACTTTCCGAAGGGGACCGGAAATCCTGCGTCCCGGGCGTTCCGTGCGGCCGGTTATCGGTGTCTCGACGACCTCGCAGGTGTGTCGGCGGCAGAGTTGAGAACACTGCACGGGGTAGGCCCGAAGGCGCTCGCGGTCGTCCAGGCAGCACTCGAGCAGACCGGTAGATCACTCGGCTGAGGGTCCGTCCCAGTGACTCGGACCGGTCAGGGATCGGGGCAGTCGAGTTGCTCGATCACCCCGTGCCGCATCGATCTGGAACTGGGTGGCATAGATGCTGCCGCGCAGGTCTGCGCCACGGAGGTCGGCACCCCGAAGGTCCGCGCCGATCACATCGGCGAGCCGCAGGTCGGCTCTGCGTAGGTCGGCTCCGATGAGATACGTGCCGCGTAAGCTCGCGCCGCGCAGATCGGCATCGGCCAGCTTTGCGCCGATCAGGTCGCGTCCACGGTAGTTCGGCTTCTTGCCCGATACCTCGGCGCGCACCAGATCGCTTGCGTCCAGCAGTACTTCGTTGATTCGTGAGCGCATGGCGGAGACGTCGACCGACATCAGGATGTCGGGAGTCGCCGACGTGAGCGAATCCAGTTCGTCGTACTCGCTGGTGAGCCGGGTATGCAGGCTGCCGGTCGACTGTCGGCTACGCGCATCCGCCAGATACCAGAGCAGTTCGTGCAGATCACGCATCACCGGGAAAACCGCGAACATCTCCGACGCGTTCGACGGCTGCTGCCGCCAGTCCCGTCCCTCGAACGTCGACTGCGACACTTTCTGGCCCGCACCGAAGCAGTCGTAGACCGTGCACCCGGGAAAACCCTTCTCCCGGAGCGACGAGTGAATGCCGCAACGCGAATCCTCGAGGAGGTTGCGGCACGGCTCCCCGGCGGCCTTGTCCATTGCGAAATCCGACGACTTCGAGAAGGGTAATGCGACGCAACAGAGCCCGAAACAACTGCCGCAATCGGCCAGCAAGTTCTCGGGCGCATGCATACGTCCACTCTGTCCCTCGACGCAAGGCCGGGTCAAACGAGATTCACTCGGGTGGATCGAGAAGCGCGATCAGTTTCTTCGGTGCCCTGGTGCAGTAACTCTCGGTGATCAGCTCGCCGAGTTCGACGCGGTCCACGGAGCCGTCGAGTTTCATGCCGATGATCTCCGGACCCCAACCTGGAGCGAAGAAGCCGTGTCGATTCGACAATGCGTCGAGTTCTGTTCCGCGGGAACGGAAAACGAGGACGGTGGCCGGGCCGTCGGTACCTGCGGCCTTCGCGAACGCCGGCGGACCACCGTCGCGAATCTCGAGCAGGTGGGCAAACGTCCGACCGCGTATCCGCCAGCGGGTACCGACCCAGGCTTGCTCTTCGTACGTCTCGGGCAGCGCCAGGCATATTCGACGGACTGTGAAATCCCAGTTCATCGACCTCTCCTCTCCTGCCACATACCGGGCTACAGTATTTCAACGGGGCAGCTGGGCGCACAGCAATCCAGGAGGTCGTCCGCGGTGGAACCAGGGTTCGACGAGGTGGTGTCCGCGTTGCGCGCTGCCGGGTGTGTGTTCGCCGAGGAGGAAGCCGAGGTCCTCGTCGAGTCCGCCTCGAACCCGGGAGAGCTCGTAGAAATGCTGAGGCGTCGCATCGCCGGTGAACCGCTGGAGCACGTCGTCGGGTGGGTGTGGTTCTGTGGTCGACGCATCGCCGTCGAACCGGGCGTGTTCGTTCCCCGTCGCCGCACCGAGTTCCTCGTCGAATGTGTTGCCGCACTGCATCCTTCGGCGCTCCTCGACCTGTGTTGTGGGTCCGGTGCGATCGGGCTGTCGGTCCCTGGCGTCATCGAGTTGCATGCGGCCGATGTCGACGCCGCGGCGGTGGAGTGCGCCGAACGAAACCTCGATGCCGTCGGAGGCACCGTGTACCGCGGCGACCTGTTCGACGCGCTGCCGCAGGAACTGCACCACAGATTCGACGCGATAGTCGTCAACGCCCCGTATGTCCCGACGGGCGAGATCGGGCTGATGCCGAGGGAGGCGCGACTCCACGAGCCGCACGTCGCGCTCGACGGCGGCGTGGACGGTGCTCATCTCCATCGCCGTGTTGCAGCGCAGGCCCATGTGTGGCTGGCTCCGCATGGCAGTTTGCTCATCGAAACCAGCGCGCTACTGGCGAATTCGACGATACAGGCATTTTCGGAGGCGGGGTTCGCGGCCAGTACCAGCCAATCCGAGACGTTCGATGCCGTCGTGGTGATCGGTTCGATCAGCGAATAGTGATCCAACTCGTGTTTCGATAGCGGGTCTTGGTGGCATTCCCGGCCCATGACTACATTGCTGTTCGCTGTAACCGCTGCCGACCACTGGACCCTGAACGACGGAAGCAAGCATCCCACCGGGTACTGGGCCGAAGAGCTCGTCGAATCTCACCGCACCTTCGTGGACGCAGGATGGGACATAACCGTGGCCACGCCGGGCGGTAAAGCACCGGTCGTCGACGAGGGCAGCCTGGCAGTCGACGCCAACGGCGGTGACGAGCAGAAGGTCGCGGATCAGAAGAGCTACCTCGCGTCGATCGAGTCGATCCTGTCCTCGCCCGCCGTGCTGGAGGATCAGAAGGCCTCGGACTTCGACGTCGTGTTCGTCCCCGGCGGCCACGGCCCGATGGAGGATCTCGCCGTGTCGACAAGCTTCGGCGCGCTCGTGGTCGACTTCCTCGACGCGAACAAGGTGGTCTCCGCGGTGTGCCACGCGCCCGCCGCCCTGCTGCCCGCCGTGCGCTCCGATGGATCCTGGGCCTTCGACGGGTACGAGCTCACCGGTTTCACCGACGAGGAAGAGACCCAGGCCGGCCTTGCCGACAAGGCTCCGTGGCTTCTCGAGACCCGGCTGCGGGACAACGGTGCCAAGTTCGAGAACGCCGATGCGTGGTCGCCGCACGTGGTCGTCGACCGGAACCTCTACACCGGACAGAACCCGGCCTCGACGCGGCCGCTCGCGGAAAAGCTGGTCAGCTCGCTGAAGTAGTCCTCCCGGCGGCCGGTGTTCTGCCCACGGAGAACACCGGTCAGCGGCGGGAACATCACTACTGCTTTCGAAGTTGAGTCCGGATAGCTCAATCTTTGGAGGAGAAGTGACCGAAACCGTTCGAGTCCCCGTACTGTTCCTGACCGATCCGATAGTCCTGCCTGGAATGGTGGTGCCCGTCGAACTCGACGAGGCCGCACGCGCCGCCGTCGACGCAGCGAAGGCAAGCAACGACGGGACTTTGCTAGTCGCGCCCCGACTCGAAGATCGTTACGCCGCCTACGGCGTTCTTGCCACCATCGTGCAGATGGGACGCCTGGCCGACGGAAGGCCGGCGGCCGTCATCAAGGCCACGCGCCGCGCACACATCGGCCACGGGGTCAGTGGTCCCGGTGCTGCCCTGTGGGTGGAGGCCGAGACCGTCGTAGACGAAGCCGCGAGTGAGGAACTCAAAGCCCTTGCGGCGGAATACAAGCAGCTGGTAGTCGCGATGCTGCAACGCCGTGACGCCTGGCAGGTGATCGACTCGGTCAACAAGCTCACCGATCCGAGCGCGATCGCCGATACCGCGGGTTATGCGTCGTACCTCACCGACGTTCAGAAGCGCGACCTTCTCGAAACACCGGACGTGGCAACTCGATTGACGTCGCTCATCGACTGGACCAAGGCCCATCTGGCCGAGGTCGAGGTGAACGACAAGATCTCCGGTGATGTCCGCGAGGGGATGGAGAAGACTCAGAAGGAGTTCTTGCTCCGCCAGCAATTGGCTGCCATTCGCAAGGAACTCGGCGAGGACGAGCCCGACGGTGCCGACGACTACCGAGGCCGCGTCGAGGCTGCCGACCTGCCAGAGAAGGTGCGCGAACAGGCCCTGCGCGAGGTCGGCAAGTTGGAGCGTGCCAGTGATCAAAGTCCGGAATCTGGCTGGATTCGAACCTGGCTCGACACCGTGCTCGACCTACCGTGGAGCAACACCACGACCGACAACACCGATATCGATTCTGCCCGTGCAGTTCTCGACGCGGATCATCACGGACTCGACGATGTGAAGGATCGCATCGTGGAGTATCTGGCCGTCCGTGCGCGCCGCTCCGAACGAGGTCTGCAGTCCGTCGGCGGCCGCGGATCCGGCGCTGTCATGGTGCTCGCGGGCCCGCCCGGGGTAGGTAAGACCTCGTTGGGCGAGTCCGTTGCACGCGCGCTCGGCCGCACCTTCGTGCGCGTCGCTCTCGGTGGTGTTCGTGACGAGGCCGAGATCCGTGGGCACCGCCGCACCTACGTCGGCGCACTGCCGGGCCGAATCGTACGGGCCATCGGCGAGGCGGGGTCGATGAATCCCGTTGTGTTGCTGGACGAAATCGACAAGGTCGGATCCGATTACCGCGGTGACCCCAGTGCCGCTCTGCTCGAGGTGCTGGACCCGGCGCAGAACCACACGTTCCGTGATCACTACCTCGACCTCGATCTCGACCTGTCCGACGTGGTGTTCCTCGCCACGGCCAACGTGATCGACCAGATTCCCGGCCCGTTGCTCGATCGTATGGAACTGGTGACCATCGACGGATACACCGAGGACGACAAGGTCGTCATCGCCCGGAACTATCTGCTTCCCCGTCAGATGGACAGGGCTGCGGTCACGTCCGAGGAGGTGACGGTGACCGACGCCGCACTGCGGAAGATCGCTGCCGACTACACCCGCGAGCCCGGCGTGCGGCAACTGGAGCGTTTGTTGGCAAAGGCCCTACGCAAGGTGGCTACGAAACTCGTGGGTACCGCCGACGTGCTGCAGATCGACGAGCCGGATCTGGTGACCTACCTCGGTCGTCCTCGCTTCACCCCCGAGGCACACGAGCGGACCGAAGTGCCCGGTGTGGCAACGGGTCTGGCGGTCACTGGACTCGGCGGTGATGTGCTGTTCATAGAGGCGGCCTCGACGGACGGCGATCCCGGGTTGAAGCTCACCGGTCAGCTGGGCGACGTGATGAAGGAATCTGCGCAGATCGCGTTGTCGTACGTGCGCTCGCACGCAGCACAATTCGGTGTCACACCCGAATCGCTCGATCGCAGCATCCACGTGCACGTTCCGGCGGGCGCGGTGCCGAAGGACGGTCCGTCGGCGGGCGTGACCATGGTGACGGCGCTGGTGTCGATGGCCACCGGACGGCCGGTGCGATCGGACGTCGGCATGACCGGTGAGGTCACGTTGAACGGCCGGGTGCTGCCGATCGGCGGGGTGAAGCAGAAGTTGCTCGCTGCGCAACGAGCGGGGCTGAAGACGGTGTTCATCCCGGCGCGCAACGAACCGGATCTGGACGATGTGCCCGCAGAAGTGCTGGAAGCGTTGGACGTCCGTCCGATGACCGATGTCGCCGACATCCTGGCGCTCGCGCTGGAGCCCGCGTCAGCAGCCGCGGCGGCGTGAGACTGCACTACCCGTGGCCGGCCCCGAGTGCGACTCGGGGCCGGCTGCACGCCCAGTCCTGGTAAGGGCACCCGGGCTTGACCTCGAGCTATGTCGAGGTTCTACGTTGACGATATGAGGGCGACGACATGAGGGCGAACATATGAGGGTGAAGACATGAGCATGGAGATGACCGCCTGGAACCAGATGTATCGGTCGATGAACAGGCCCGATACTCGGTCGTCGTTCTCGAAGGAGACGGCTCGCAGGATTCTGACGTTCGCAGCACCACATCGCCGCGCTCTCGGCGGGTTCCTGGTGCTCAGCGTGGCATCCGCCGTGCTCGCGGTGGCCACGCCGGTACTGGCCGGCCGGGTGGTGAACGCCATCGTCGACGGACGAGAGTTGCGCGTGGTGGTGCTGCTGGCGATCGCAATCGCGGCGATTGCTCTGGTGGACGCCGTGGTCGGTCTGATCAATCGGTGGCTCTCGGCGAACATCGGCGAAAGCTTGATCCTGGATCTGCGGACCGCAGTGTTCGACCATGTCCAACGCATGCCGATCGCCTTCTTCACGCGAACGCGTACCGGTGCGCTCGTGAGTCGGCTGAACAACGACGTGATCGGAGCGCAGCGCGCATTCAGCACCACGCTCTCGGGAGTCGTCAGCAACCTGGTGACGTTGGCGCTGACCCTGGTGGTGATGATCGGAATATCCTGGCAGATCACGCTTCTCGCGTTGATTCTGCTGCCGGTGTTCGTGCTTCCCGCTCGCCGGATGGGCCGACGCCTCGCACGGTTGCAACGTGAAGCGGCCGCGCACAATTCGGCGATGAGCACGCAGATGACCGAGCGTTTCTCGGCTCCCGGGGCGACGCTGGTCAAGCTGTTCGGTCATCCCGAGCAGGAATCGGTCGAGTTCGCGGTCCGCGCCCGGCGTGTGCGCGATATCGGCGTCCGAAGTGCCATGGTGCAAACAGTCTTCGTGACGGCGCTGACCTTGGTCTCGGCGCTCGCTCTGGCCGTGGTGTACGGCTTGGGCGGCTTCTATGCCCTCCGGGGGTCACTCGATCCGGGTTCGGTTGTAGCACTGTCGCTTCTGCTCGCGCGGCTCTACTCACCACTGACCGCGCTGGCGAGCGCACGCGTGGAGGTGATGAGCGCTCTGGTGAGTTTCGAGCGGGTTTTCGAGGTGCTCGATCTCGTCCCGCTCATCACCGACAAGCCCGATGCCAAGACTCTGCCTGCGGGTCCGGTGGCCGTCGAACTCGACGATGTTCGGTTCGCGTACCCCTCGGCGGACAAGGTCTCGCTTGCCTCGCTGGAAGAGGTGGCGACCTTGGATTCGCGCGGCGGAGAACAGGTTCTGCACGGTGTATCGTTCCGCGCCGAGCCGGGTCAGATGGTGGCGCTGGTCGGGTCCTCCGGTGCCGGCAAGTCCACGATTGCGCAGATGATCGCTCGTCTGTACGACGTCGACGGTGGTGCCGTCCGGCTCGGCGGTATCGACGTGCGCGATCTGACGGCCGAATCCGTCCGCGGCACAGTCGGAATGGTGACCCAAGACGGTCACCTGTTCCACGAGAGCATCCGGTCCAACCTGGTATTGCCGAGGCCCGGTGCGACCGACGACGAAGTGTGGGATGCCCTGTCCAGGGCCAGGCTCGCGGATCTCGTGCGTTCCCTGCCCGACGGCCTGGACACGGTCGTCGGAGAACGTGGATATCGGCTCTCCGGTGGTGAGCGTCAGCGCCTGACAATTGCGCGGTTGCTGATCGCGCAGCCACGGGTCGTCATTCTCGACGAGGCCACGGCGTCACTCGATTCCACCTCCGAGGCCGCGGTGCAGGCGGCGTTGGCCGAGGCGTTGGATGGGAAAACCTCGGTGGTGATCGCGCACCGATTGTCGACCATCAGGGCAGCAGATGTGATCCTGGTGATCGAGGACGGGCGAATCGCGGAGCGAGGCACGCACGACGAGCTCCTCGCGGCGGGAGGCCGCTACGAGGAGCTGCATCGGACGCAGTTCGCACAGTCGGGAAGGTCGGATCAGACCTTTCAGGGTGCCGGCACGACGGTGGACGGGTCGTCGTCGGTTGCCGCGGCGAGCATCGGGGTGAATCCGTCGATCGCGTAGTCCAGCGACAGCGGGCTCGAATAGCCCAGCGCCGAGGGTAGATCGGTGCTGAAGGAGCCGATGTAGACGGTTCGATCCTGCTTCACGACGTCGAGGGCCGCGATCAATGGGTTCGCCTGGAGTTGCTCGCGGCTCTGGCCGGCGATGACGAGGACGTCGGTGTCGAGACGCCCGAGGTTCTCGGGACTGATCGTCTCGGATGCGTCGGGAATCTCGAAGCCGAGGTCGGTGAAGAACAGCGCGCGGATGTCATCCTTGCCGAGCAGCAGGTAGCTGCCGTCGTCCATGACGAACGCGAGAGACAGTGACTTGCCGGTGAACTGGGGGTTGTCGGACTCGGTGGTGGCGAACTTCTGCTCGAGCGCGGCCGTCTGGTCCTGCGCTTCCTGACTCTTGCCGAGGGCTTCGCCGACGACCGCGAACTCCTCTTGCCAGGTTGCCGCGGGCACATTGTCGTAGCCGCCGATGTCGGCGATCGTCGGAGCCATTCCCGAAAGCTGGTCGTACTGGCCCTGATCGATGAACGAGTACGGCCCGAGGATCAGATCGGGTGCCTGCGCGGCGATCTGTTCGAGGTTGAGGTCGGTGCTGCCGACCTCGGGAATCTCGGTGCCGCCGAGCGCCTCCTGGGCCCACGGGCGCTGCCGGTAGTCGTAGCTCAGGTTGCCGCGCGTCGCGACGGGCTTGACCCCCAGCGCAAGCGCGAAGTCCTGCTCGTTGAACCCGATGGTCACCACGCGGGTGGGCTCGGCGTCGACGACCGTCTCACCGAACTTGTGCTCGATGGTGACGGGGAAACCCGCGTCGCTTCCGGAACCACCGGATGTGGCGGTCGTATTGTCCGACGAACAGCCGACCGCCAGTGCCAGAACTGAGGCACCGGCGGCGACGAGCTGTACTGACTTCTTCATGTGATCTCCTCGCACGGAAACTTAGCGAGGTTAGCCTAACCGATCCTTTTGGGTTGTGATCATGAGCCCGGGTCGGACTGGGCAATCAGCAGTTGGTCGTGGCAGGTACTCCTGCGAATCGCTGATCGATCCATTCGAGTGCCTGCGGTAATCCGAGTACTGCAGCGGTCAGGTGGTCGTTGCTCGGCACCTTCACCTCGGTTACCAGTACTCCGGCGCGGCAGTAACGGTCAATCGTGTTGTCGATGGCACTGACCGGGATCAATGCGTCGGAGGGGCTGTGCCACTCGAAGAACGGTGCCTTCGGAACGCCCGGGTACATCTCGACGCTGTTCTCGTTGACGGCGGCGAGCGCCTCCGGACTGTTGATCAGGTCCAGCGTTCCGGCGACCTCCATGGCGCTCTTGCCGGCACCCGCGGCGATGATGTCGTTGGTGCACCCGTTCTGCATCTTGCGCTCGATGTCCTTCCCCACCGCGTTCAGCTGAGAACTGATCGGGATGCGGCTGGGGTACTCGCGTTCGATGCCGAGTGCGGCGGCGAACGCCAGTCCGAACATCGGGTGTGGAGCGAAACCGAGATCACGTGCCATGCGCTCGAGGTTCATCGGCGCGCCACCGGCGGCGCTACCGACGATGTTCAGCTCCGGTGCGTAGTCGTTCTGCAACGCCGCGGCCCATGCCGTCGCCATGCCGCCACCGGAGTAGCCGGCCAGGGCAACTCGGCTGTCTCGAACCTGGATAGGATCGAAACGCTGCGTGGCACGAATGCTGTCGAGCACGATCTGACCGCCGAGCTTGGCGGCACCGTAGGCGCTTCTGGGTCCGAGGTGATCAGCGATAGCGACGGTCCAACCGCGCTGCAGTACAGCGTTCAGGGCCGGAGCTTCGCGAATCGCAAGGTTGGGGTCGTTGGTCCAGAGTGCTTGTGAAGGTGCACATTCGAGACCGAGCGCATTGATGATGTGTTGGTAAGAAAGCAACGGGCCATTGGGCGCTTTGTTGCGCGGAACCAGAATGGTGTTGATCGCCGCAATGGGATCACCCGCCGAATCGGTCGAGCGGAACTTGAGCTGCCACACGTCGACGTCGAAGAATCCGGGCGGGGGCGGCATCGGCCGACTGGAGATGACGTCGCCCGGTTGCAGAGCCGAAAGATCTGCGGGCGGTGCACCGAATCCGTCTGCGATAGGGGTCGGCATCAGCGGGTCGGCCGCGGCCTGACCTGCACCGACGAGCGATGAACACAACACGGCCACAGCCGTTATCGTGGCAGCGCCTGCCAATTTGAAAACCCGCATGTAGTAATCCCCTCCGTGCCTGAATCAGAACGACGTGCGCTCCGATGACCCGGCAAGCTCCCGAAGAGCCGGCCCGCAAATCGATATAGCTGACAAAGCGTGACGCGTTACGCTCCCCCCGGAAACGATAGAACGAACGGTACGCACTCGGCGATTCTATGGCAACAGAAGAACGGTCTCGGTGCCGGTTTTCTGGAAACATGCGAGAAGCTGTGCCGCGCGGATGTAGCACTACTCGAGAATTACGTCGTTCGGTGCCTTGTCCGGACGCAACCCGCGCCAACTCGGATGTCGTAGGTGCCCTGATTCGGTGGCTTCGTAGAACCGGACTTCGCCGACGAGAGTCGGTTCCACCCACACCGCACCCTTCCTGTCGGCGGTGGGCAGCACCGAGGAGAACGGACTCTCCGAACTTTCGAGAGGCGCGAGAAGGGCCGCAAGAGTGTCGAGTGCACGGTCGTCGAACCCAGTGCCGACGCGACCCACGTAGCGAAGGCGTTTCCCGTCGGGGATTCCCATCAACAACGAGCCGAATCCGCCCGCGCGACGACCTTGGCCCCGACGCCACCCACCGATCACGACTTCCTGCGTCCGCCAGTTTTTGTGTTTGATCCACGTGTGGGCGCGCTTGCCGGGTTGATAGACGGAGTCGGTTCGCTTGGCGACGACGCCTTCCCACCCACGTTCTCGGCTTTCGGCAATGGCGTCTTCGGCGGAGCCGATCAGTCGCGGGGGCACCAGCACCGAGTCGAGTCCGGTGGTGAGGAGTTCGAGGAGCCGTCGACGATCGGAGTACTTCTTGCGCAGCAGTGAGGTGCCGTCGAGGTAGAGCAGGTCGAAGGCGATGAATCGGATGTCGTCACGGTTCGCGTTCTGCAGCATCTCGAAGCTGCTGATGCCGTTGTCGTCGAACACGACGACCTCTCCGTCGACGACGGCGTCGTGATCGGCAAGGTCGTCCGCCAGAGACTGGAGCGCACCGAACTGCTCGGTGTAATCGTTACCGCTGCGGGTGCGAAGCGTCATGGACCCGTGCATGAGTTCTGCGACGATGCGGAACCCGTCCCACTTGCCCTCGAACGACCACTCTTCGCCGTCCAGATTCAGGATGTCGCCGGCGGTGGCGAGCATCGGCGAGATGTTCTTGGGTGGGGGATTGTCGCTGGCCGCATCTTCGGTCGTTGCGCTGGTGTCGGGTGCGTCCTTCATCAGATGCATGAGCCATTGATTGCCCTTGGTGCGAATCAGAGCGAACCTGCCGCGAGCCTTCGATCCACTCAGGACGACTATGACTTCGTCGTCGCGCCACTTCTCCAGCTCGTACATTCCGCTGTCCCAGATGGAGACGTCGCCACCGCCGTACTCGCCCTTCGGTATCCGACCGGAGAACGTCGCGTACTCGAGTGGATGGTCCTCGGTGTGAACCGCCAGACGATTCTGCTTCGGGTCGTCCGGGATGTTCTTGGGGACGGCCCACGAGACCAGGACGCCGTCGTGTTCGAGTCGGAAGTCGTAGTGCAGGCGTCGGGCATGATGCTCTTGGATGACGAAGGTGTCGTTGTTTCCCTGCGGCTCGGCGGTCGCGGGCACCGGCTCGGGTGTCCGGTCCGCGCTTCGCATGCTGCGGTACTTGGCGAGTTTGTCTGTGCTGGAGCCGCTTTCGGATCTCTTTTTCTCTACGTGCAGGGCGGGATCGAGGTCGGCAAGGTGGTCGCCGGTGTCGGTCAGTCGCTCGAGGACTTCCTCGAACCGAAGCTGTTGCAGTCCCGAGGATTCGAGCTCCTCCCAAGTGCGCGGTGCCGCAACTGTGGGAAGTGTTCGTCCCCGGAGCGAATACGGGGCGACCGTCGTCTTCTTGCCGTTGTTCTGGCTCCAGTCGACGAACACTCGGCCGGTGCGCTTCGCCTTGGCCATGGTGGCGGTCACCCGATCCGGTGAGCGCTCTTCGAGAAGTGTGGCAACACGTTTGGCGACGGTGGACGCGCCCGACGTCGACAACGGCTTCTCGAGCGGAACGTACAGGTGAATTCCCTTACTGCCGCTGGTGACGGGATATGCCGTCATGCCGATATCGCCGATCAGGTCTCTTATCTCGCAGGCGACTTCGGCGCATCGGGCGAGGTCGACGTCATCACCGGGATCGAGATCGAAGACCATGCGGGTGGCGGGGCCGGGCTCGGTGCCGTCGAATCGCCACTGCGGCACATGTGCTTCGATGGCTGCCTGTTGGCCCAGCCACGCCAGATCTGCTGCGGTGGAGAAGAGCGGATAGGTGACAACGCGATCGGAATGCTGCATCGACCGGCGATCGAGCCAGTCGGGTGCAGACGCGGCGAGGTTCTTCTCGAAGAACGACGACTGGTCGACACCGTTCGGCCAACGTTTGCGAGTGACGGCACGGCCGACGAGGTGCGGCAACATCGCATGCGCAACGGCGACGTAGTACTCGATGATGTCGCCCTTGGTGGTGCCGGTTTCGGGGAACAGCACCTTGTCGAGGTTGGTGACGGAGACCTTCCGGCCTTCGATCTCGAGCGTGGCCATCGTCTCAGGTTAGTGGTCGCCGTCTGAACCTGCGAGCAAGTTGTGACAGGCTCGATCCTATGGCGACGATCAGTGTCTCGGTACAGATGCCCGAGAGTCCGCAGGGCGCGTGGGACAAGGCTTCCGCGCTCGACCGGTTCGACGAGTGGATGACCATCCACGGCGGGTGGTGCAGCCCACCACCCAAGAAGGTCGGCAAGGGCACCGAAGTGGAGTCGCTGGTAAAGGTCAAGGGCTTCAAGAACACGATCAAATGGACCTTCACGCAATACGAAGAGCCCAAGCTGATCGAGATGTCCGGCCGCGGCAAGGGCGGAGTGAGAATCTCGCTCACCGTTCACGTGCGTGAGGCGGAGGGTGGTTCGGAGCTGACGCTCGACGCGAAATTCGGTGGGGGTGTGCTCTTCGGTCCGGTGGGATCGGTGGTGGCACGGGCTCTCGACACCGATGTCAAGAAATCCGTTGCGAACCTGGCGGCGTTGAAGTGAGTTATCTCTTGCTGAAGTAGTTGCACGACAATCTTTTCCAGCCCCGCACCGTGTTCTCGGTGCGGGGCTGGATTGTTTTACGTGGGCTCAAGCGATGTGGGGGCCGGCTCGGGCGTGGGATTGTCGGGGTTGTCGGTACGGGTCGACGGTGGCCGGCGGGATGAACCACGGGTGGTTGTCGGTACCGATGAAGACTTCCCAGTCGCTGTGGTGGATGAGGCGGTGGTGGAATCCGCAGAGCAGCACGAGGTTGTTCATGTCGGTGGGTCCGCCGTCGGTCCAATGCCAGATGTGGTGGCCTTCGGTCCAGGCGGCGGGTTTGCCGCAGCCGGGGAACGCGCAGCCATGATCGCGGGCAGTGAGGGCGCGTTTCTGTTTCGCGTTGACGGTGCGGGCGGTGCGGGCGAGGTTGATCGGGGAGCCGTTCTCGTCCATGACGATGGCGGTGAGGATGCAGTCGCAGGCGAGTTGGCGGGAGGTCTCGCGGGACAGCGGTCCCATCCAGGGGAGCCATCCGACGGTGGTGCCGTCGCCGAACAAGTCGCGATACGCGCCACGATCCGCTGAGGGGCCAGTCGAACTGCCGCCATCATCGCCGCTGCCGCTGCCGCAATCATCGCTGCTGCTGCCGTCGCCATCATCATCATCATCATCATCACCGCCGCCGCTGCAGTCGGATTCGGTTGCGGTGCTGCCGTTCTCGTAGCTCGTTGTGTCAGTGTCAGTGTCAGAGTCGCTGCCGCTGTCGGCGTTCATGGTGCGGCGCAGGTTGGTGAGATCACGCAACGTGATGTGGAGGTTGACGTGCGGTTTTTCTCCGCCTTCGGTGGGTCGGTTGCTGGAGGCGAGGTAGCGGTCGAGGATGTGTGCGAAGGCGTCGGCTCGGCGTTTGGCGGGGCTTCGTTCGTCTTGGGTGCCGTCGGCGGCGGGTTGGGGTTCGGTCAACGGTGAGAGGGCGGTGAGGAGCTTTTCTCCGGTGACGGCATCGAAATCCATCTTCGCCACGAGGCGTCCGTTGAGGGTTGTGGAGGCGAAGAGTTCGTTGCGGTCGGTGTCGTCGGGTGGTTTCTTGTCGCCGTAGGTGTCGTGGAGTGTGGTGATCGCGGCGCGCAGTGGTCCGGTGCGGGCTTCGGGTCCGGTGGCGGCGGTCAGCAGTGCTGCTCGGGCGAGGTCCTGGCCTTCTTGGGGGAGGTTTTTCGGTGGGGTTTCGGCGAAGGTGAGGATCAGGGCGGCGTGGTCGATGGAGATGCTGCCGGTGTTGACGGCGTCGGCGATGTCGGGGAAGTTCGTCAGTCCGCGGGCGAGGGCGACGATCTTGGTGGCGTTGCTGGGGCTGAGCAGGGTGGTGGAGGTGAGCCAGCCGGCGGGTCCGGGGAAGCCGAGTTTCTCCCGGCTGACGCGGGTGTCGATTTCGGCGACGAGGGCGATGCGGCGGGCTTCGAGCAACTGTATGTGGTGGGAGACATCAGCAGCGTCGGCGAGGAGTTGCGCCTCGCTCAGTTGCCAGATCTCCGTCGTCATGGATCAAGTGTATCGAACGCGTGTTCGATACACAATGATCGTAGAATCGAAAACTATTGTCCTGCATAAGGATTCAGGAGGGCAGGCCTGTCGGTGGCCTGTGGTAGGGCTCTTGGCACAGCGTTTCAGGCCCCGTCGGGGTGTAACGGAAGTCGACCTCGGAGACGCATAGTGGCGTCGCAGTAGAGATCAATATCAACGTCGAAGCCGAGGTGTTCCGCGGATGCACCGAGCCGGGTTTCGAGGTCTGTGGGCCGTTGGTGGTCTCGAGTGCGTCAGCTGGCCGTCGCACTGCACGCTCCGCGAGCTTGGGTCGCGCGCTGCTAGGGAAGAGAACAAGTGATCAGTCGACGGTCAGGCTTACTGCTGTCGAGTCTTTCGCAGCCACCACAGTCCCGCGATGGGGAGCACCACTGGGATGAAGACGTATCCGGATCCGAAGTGCGACCACACCGTCGGCTCCGGGAAGTCCTGGGGCTGGATGTAGCTGAGTGTGCCGATGCCGATGACTCCGACGAGTTCGATGATGCAGGACACCGTCACCACGCGCCGGGATGCTTCGGTTGCCCTTGCCAGTCCCACCGTCGCGATGATGTAGACCACCGCAGCGAAGGCCGATAGGAGATACGCCACTGGGGCGTTGTCGAATCGGGTGGTGAGCTGCACGATCGAGCGTGATGTGGCGGCGACGGCGAACACCGCGTAGACGGCGATGAGGAAGCGCCCGAAGCCGGTGCGCGTCGCTTGCTGGAGGTTGTCAGGCATATCCGGCCCAAATCTGGCTCAGGCGCAGCACCATGGCTGCGAGGGTGAGGACGGCGACTAGCAGTACCGCTGTGCCGCCGCGGGAACGGTCGCCCAGGGACCACCACGTTCCCAAAGGAAGCAGGAACAGCAGTCCGACGAGATACGAGCCGAACGTCAAGCGGTGTATCTCGCGATCCGTGGTGAACATCATGACGAACCCGATCACGGCCTGAAGCGCTACGACGGCCTCGGTGGCGGCGATCGTCCAGAACAGTGCTCGGTCGGCCTTGTTCTTGAGCAGAACGGGTCGGTTCGTGGCGAGCTTCACGAGCACCCAGATGCCCACTACCAGGGACAACGCGTACAACAAGCCGGTGACGGCGCCGATCATCGTGTTCCTCGTCCTGCTCGCAATGGATGGGTGGACCGGCCTTCACAGTAGCCGCGTAACACCACGTCAACACTGTGAGGCCCTCGAAACACGGCGTTGTTCCGAGCGTGACCAACCGGAAATGGATGGGGCTTGTACTTGTTCCATGGCCGAAGAGGATCTGCTCTCTCGCCGGACATGACCTCTCTTCCTCAGGTGGCCATAGACGCCCACCGCATCCAGCCCGCTCTGCGAACCTCAGGAGACACCAGTGTCAGAACTCGACCAGTCCATCGCCGAGAACATCAAGAAGTCCCTCGAAGAGATCCCGCACCCTTCACTTCCCAAGGGCAGCAACATCTACGGCTCCACCAAGATCTTCCCCGACTACAAGGCCGAGAACGGCGAAAGCTACTTCACGCTGGTGCACGGTATCGCCCACGAATCCTCGGTCTCGTTCGTCGCGGTACTCCAGGCGACGCGTGCCCTGCGCAAGGGCTTCGAGTCGGCCATGTACTTCTACGGCCCCGGTGCCATCAATTGCCTTGCTACTCGCGGCTTCCCGACCACCGGTGACTCCGGATTCCCGGGCGAGCAGAACATCAACGACTCCCTTGCGACGTTCATCGCCGAAGGTGGCACCGTGTTCTGCTGCCGCTTCGGGCTCGCGCTGCACGGTGGCCGTGAAGAGGACCTCATCGAAGGTGTCATCCCGGCCCACCCCCTCGACGTGCAGGACGCGCTGATCCACTACGCGCGCAAGGGTGCCATCATCAACTCGACCTACATGGTCTAGGAGTTCGTCATGTCGGTCAGTACGCGTGTAGATCTGGCGTTGCTCGGAATCCGAGGATCCACGCCGGTCTCGAGAACGGCAGGCGCCGGGCCGAGCGACGACGGGCATGTCACCATCGATGGCCTCGGCGCAGCCATCCCCCGCAACCCGCTCAGCCCGTACGTGCTCGAAGAAGGCCGAGTATTGTTCGACGGCAACGACATCGGCCTCGATGTTCAGGCCGTCGACCGTCCGAAGTTCTACGACCTCGCCACCGCCGACGGAATCGGCTACGAGAAGATAGCGAAGCTCCACGGTTCCAGCGTTCTCGCGACGACCGTGGTGCAGACCTGCATCCGTTACGACGCTGATCAACGCTGCCGCTTCTGCTCCATCGAGGCCTCGCTCGAGGCCGGCGACACCATTGCCGTCAAGACCCCGGCGCAACTGGCCGAGGTGGCAGAGGCGGCGGTACGGCTCGACGGCGTCACCCAAATGGTCATGACAACAGGCACTTCGGCCGCGAAGGACCGCGGTGCCCGTCATCTGGCCCGATGTGTGCGCGCCATCAAGGCCGTCGTTCCTGACCTGCCGATTCAGGTGCAGTGCGAACCTCCGGGTGATCTGCAGACGATTCAGGATCTGTACGACGCCGGAGCCGAATCCATCGGCATCCACGTCGAATCTCTCGACGACGAGGTTCGACGCCGGTGGATGCCGGGCAAGGCGTCGGTATCGATGGACGAGTACCGCGCCGCCTGGAAAGAGGCAGTCCGGATTTTCGGACGCAACCAGGTCTCGACCTACATTCTGGTCGGCCTCGGTGAGAATCCGGACGAGTTGGTTTCCGGTGCTGCCGAACTCATCGATATGGGCGTGTATCCCTTCGTCGTTCCGTTCCGTCCACTTGCCGGCACTTTGGCAGTGGATGTCGATCGTGCGACGGCCCCCAGCCCAGACGTACTGGAAAGCGTCACCCGACGCGTCGCCAAGGAACTCCAGGCAGCAGCGATGCTCGGCTCCGATCAGAAGGCAGGCTGCGCGGCATGCGGTGCGTGCAGCGTCCTGCAGAATGCGGGAGGCTGAGATGTACAGGGTGGACGCGCAGGATCTTGCCGGATTGTCTGGCGCTGCAACCACTGTCGTGGAGCCCGAGTTCATGGTCCAACCGTGCGACAGCCCGGCGCAACTGAGCGCGTACCGAGTGCTACGCAGGGCGACGTTCGTTGCCGAACAGGGCCTGTTCTCGGGCACCGATCAGGACGATATCGATGACGACCATCGCACTGTCGTTCTGATCGCCACCGATCGAGACGGCACCGTACTCGGGGGCGTACGACTGGCACCCTGCACGGCAACGGATCTGGGCTGGTGGGCCGGTAGTCGACTGGTGGTGGGGGCTTCGGCGCGCACCTCCGGCGTCGGGCCTGCACTGGTTCGCGCAGCCTGTGCGCATGCCGAGAGCCGGGGCGTACTTCGTTTTGATGCCACCGTGCAGAAGCGCAACGAGAAATTGTTCACCGGTCTCGGGTGGATCAGACGCGGCGACGTCGAAGTGGCAGGTGCCCCACATGTGGCCATGTATTGGCCCATCGACCGAATCGAACGGCTGGTGTCGTCGACGAAAGCCATGCTCGCCGGGGTGCTCGCACCCTTGAAGGCGCAGCCACTCGGGCTCGGGGCGAGAGGCTTTCGAGGCGACGACGGGGTACCGGTGCCGGGCAGCGACATGATCGCGGCCTGCGATGCAATCATTCCGTCGATGGTCGATCGCGACCCGGAATGGGCGGGGTGGTGCGCGGCCCTGGTCAATCTGAACGACCTGTCTGCCATGGGAGCCCGTGCAGTCGGGATGCTCGATTCCGTCGGTGCCCCTACACAGTCCCGGTTGACTCGTATCATTCGCGGACTCGCCAATGCCTCTGCGGCATGGCAAGTCCCGGTGCTCGGTGGCCACACCCAGGCCGGGGTGCCGTCCTCGCTGTCGGTCACTGCTCTGGGACGCACAGCGAGCCCGGTGCGGGCCGGCGGCGGCAACGTCGGCGACCGGCTGACGCTCACCGCGGATATCGAAGGCGAATGGCGACGCGGATACTCCGGTCAGCAATGGGATTCGTCTTCGCGACGCAACACCGACGAGCTGATGGCAATGGCGTCGTTCGTCGCCCGCACCGCGCCCAAAGCAGCCAAGGACGTCTCGATGGCCGGCCTGGCCGGCACTACCGGGATGCTGGCCGAGGCAAGCGGAACCGGTGCAGTACTGGACATCTCCTCGATCCCGAAGCCCGGCACCGCGTCGATGGGCGAGTGGATCACGTGTTTTCCTGGGTTCGCGATGATCACCGCGGACCGTCCCGGTGCACATATTGCACCGTCCGGACCTGCACTGTCCGCAGTCTGCGGAGAGCTCACCGATATTCCGGGCGTCGCGTTGCGATGGCCCGACGGAATCACCACTCGCGCGGTCACGTCCACCGTGACCGGATTGGGAGAAGCATGAACAACATCACCATATCCGTCGCTGCAGCCGAATTCGGACGAGACATGGAACAGGCCTACGCCACCATCGCCGCATTGCTCGAGGAAGCGCGTAATCGTGGCAGTCAACTGCTCGTCCTGCCCGAGGCGTGCCTCGGCGGCTACCTGCCGAGCCTCGGTGGAGGCGACGAGACCGAGGAATCGCGACAGCGTCGACTGAAAGCACTGCCTCCGGCCCTCGAACTCGACGGACCCGAGATCAGGCGCGTCATCGACATGGCGGGTGACACCGTCGTCACCTTCGGCTTCTGCGAGAAGGACGGCGACACCCGCTACAACGCGGCAGTGACGGTCGACGGCAGCGGAATCCTCGGCTCGTACCGCAAGGTGCACCAGCCGCTCGGTGAAAACCTCTGCTACGACGCGGGAGACAGCTATTCGGCCTTCGATACTCCTGTCGGCCGAATGGGCATGCAGATCTGCTACGACAAGGGATTCCCCGAGGCGGCCCGCGAACTCGCCCTCGACGGTGCCGAGATCGTCGCCTCCATCTCGGCATGGCCGACTGCACGTACCGCGACGACCCCGAACATGGAGGAGGACCGCTGGAAGCAGCGCTTCGACATCTACGATCGCGCACGTGCGCTCGAGAACCAGATCATCTGGGTCGCGGCCAATCAGGCCGGCACCTTCGGATCCTTACGATTCGTCTGCAGCGCCAAGATCGTCGGGCCCGGTGGGGAAATTCTCGCCGGCACCGGCGTCGAACCGGGCCTGGCGACGGCCACCGTCGACGTCGATGCGCTCATCGGGGCGGCGCGTGGCGGCGGTATGTACAACCTGCGTGATCGTCGGCCGTCGGTCTATCGGACCATCACCAAGGAGCCGGTCCATGCCTGAGATGTCGTTTGTCGTTCGCTGGCCCGACGGACGCGAACAGTCCTGCTATTCACCCTCACTGGTGATGCACGACTATCTGACGCCCGGTGCGGAGTACCCGGTCGCGGAGTTCGTCGAGCGCACATCCGAGGCGCTGACGGTGGCGAGTGACCGAGTTCTCGCGAAGTTCGGTATGCGGTGCACGTCGGCCGCACAACAGATGGAAGAGATTCACGGTGTCAGTGCCTCGTATCAGGTCGGTGCCGTTCGCGTACTGAGTATGTCGGGGGCTGAATTGCTATGACCGATAATCGCAGTGCAGTAGAACACCACTCCGTGATCGTCATCGGCGGCGGGCAAGCGGGCCTCTCGATCAGTTGGCATCTGACGCAACGCGGCATCGAACATGTTGTGTTGGAGCGCGATAGGATCGCGCACGAGTGGAAGGACTCCCGCTGGGACAACTTCACTCTGGTGACGCCGAACTGGCAGTGCGCACTTCCCGGATACTCGTACGACGGTGACGATCCCGACGGATTCATGCAGCGCGACGAGGTGTACGCCTTTGTGCGCCGTTACGCCGAGAGCTTCGATGCACCGGTGCGAGAGCATGTTTCGGTGAATCAGGCCTTGCAATCAGCGGCGGGTGGCTTCGATCTGCAGACCTCTGCCGGAGCGATGCATGCCGACCAGATCGTCGTTGCAGTCGGCGGATACCACATCCCCACTATCCCGCGATTCGCCGAGAAGTTGCCCCGTGACATCGTCCAGATCCACTCCTCCGAATACCGCGGGTCGCATCAGTTCCCCGACGGCGACGTATTGGTCGTCGGCACCGGCCAGTCCGGCGCGCAGATTGCTGAGGATCTGCACCTCGACGGACGCCGCGTTCACCTGGTCGCCGGCACCGCTCCCCGTGTCGCGCGTTTCTACCGCGGCCGCGACTGTGTCGCCTGGCTGCACGACATGGGCGTCTACGATGTCTCCATCGAAGATCAACCCGGTGGCGTCGGCAAACGCGAGAACACGAACCACTACGTCACCGGACGTGACGGTGGTCGAGACATCGACCTGCGTGCATTCGCCACCGAAGGGATGCGGCTCTACGGTCGCTTGCTCGGAGTCGAGGACGGCGTGTTGCAGTTCGCGCCCACGCTCGAGGCGTCCCTCGATGCTGCGGACCGCGTTGCCGAAAGCATCAAGGACAACATCGACGCCTACATCGAGCGCGAGGGCATCAGTGCGCCCACCGAGGAGCGCTACGTACCGGTGTGGCGTCCCGACGCCGAGGCGACCGAACTGGATCTTGCTACCACCGACATCACAGCGGTGGTGTGGTCGGTCGGCTTCCGTACCGACTATCGCTGGCTGAAGGTAGGGGCGTTCGACGGCGAGGGGCACCCGACGCACAACCGCGGCGTCACATCCGTTCCCGGCCTGTATTTCCTTGGCCTGCCCTGGCAGCACACGTGGGGTTCGGGGCGTTTCGCCTCGGTGGCCCGGGATGCTGCATTCCTGGCCGATCAGATCGGCCTCGAGATCAGCGCCGCGAAGTCGCAGACATCGGTGCAACCCCAGAGCCAGATGGCCTGATCGGTCGTGGCCCCCATCAAGATCGGAGCGCTGGCAGCGCATTTCGGCAGAGATGTCGACCGGGCCGTACTGAAGATCACCACGATCATCTCCAGTGCGGCCCGAGAGGGTATCGATCTCCTGGTGCTGCCCGACGCCTCCCTCGGGGGCTACATCGACAGTCTGAGCAATCCGGATCCCGCAGAGTTGCCGCCGACGCTCGATCCGGATGGTCCTGAGCTGGCCGCGATCATGGCCGCGGCAGGGGACATGACCGTCTGCATCGGCTACACCGAGTTGTCGAAAGGCCTGCGGTACAACGCTGCTGCATGCCTGACGGGAGACGGGATTCTCGGTAGTCACCGCAAGGTGCATCAGCCACTCGGAGAGTCCTTGGCCTATGCGGCCGGTGACCGGTTCGAGGCCTTCGATACTCCGGTCGGGCGGATGGGCATGCTGATCGACTACGACAAGACGTTTCCGGAATCGGCGCGGGCATTGGCGCTCGACGGCGCGAGAATCATTGCTGCACTGTCGGCATGGCCTGCCAGCGTCACCGATCGGGCGTCCTCACTCCCGAACGACCGGCAGTCTCGCCTGTTCGATCTGTACGACGCCGCCAGGGCCGCGGAGAATCAGGTGGTGCTGGTGTCGTCGAACCAGACCGGGGTGATGGGGTCGCTACGCTTCCTGGGTCAAGCGAAGATCGTCGGACCCGGTGGTGACGTACTCGCAAAAACGTGGTCCAAAGGCGGCCTGGCCGTGCACGAGATCGATGTCGACGCCGAAGTGGATCGAGCCCGCCGAGGGCTGCACCACCTCGCCGAACGTCGCGTCGACGCCTACCCCAATTTGTTGCAGGAGAAGCCGGATCAGTGAAGATCGCCCTGTTGACCTACTCGTCCAAACCCCGCGGTGGTGTTGTGCACACACTGGCCTTGGCCGAGGCGCTGGCGCGCTCAGGGCAGGACGTGTCGGTGTGGTCCCTCGGCCGCGGCGGCGACAGTGAGTTCTTTCGTACGGTCGACTCGGCCGTCACGGTGCGGATGGTGCCGTTCTCTCATCGGGAGAACGAGAGTGTCGGTCAGCGGATCCTGCGGTCGATAGACGTTCTGCGACAGGCGTTCACACCGGAAGAATACGATATCGTCCACGCTCAGGACTGCATCTCCGCAAACGCTGTCGGCCGGTGTATCAGGACCATCCATCATCTCGACGAGTTCACCACCCCCGAGCTGGCAGCGTGTCACGAACGCGCGATCACCGCGCCCTACGCGCGAATCTGTGTATCGGCAGCGGTGGCGAGCGATGTTCATCGAGGATGGGGACTCGAACCCACGGTCATCCCCAACGGCGTCGCAGCCGAGAGGTTCACTGCCGCAGCGCAGTCCGGTCGAACTCACTGGCGTGACGAACTCGGCCGATACGTGCTGGCCGTCGGCGGTATCGAACCACGCAAGGGCAGTCTCGATCTGCTCGACGCATTCGCAGGTCTGCCCGAGCGCAACGTGAAACTGGTATTCGCGGGCGGCGAGACGCTGTTCGACTATCGCGACTATCGGGCCGAATTCGATCGTCGCGCAGCAGAACTTGGTATCGAGCCGGTGATACTCGGAACCGTCGACGATGACGAGCTGCCGCACCTCGTGGCGCAGGCCGCTGTGCTGCCGTTCTTCTCCACGAAGGAAGGCTTCGGCCTCGCTGCCATGGAGGCGCTGGCCGCGTCGATTCCGGTGGTGGCGCGTGATCTGCCGGTACTGCGTGAAGTGTTCGGAGACAGCGTGATCTACGCGTCGTCCGTGGCGGCCATGTCGAGGGAGCTGGAACGTGCCCTGCGCGAACCGCTGGATCCACTACCGGGACTGGCGCTGGCGCACAGCCTCACCTGGGACGAGGCTGCGCGTCGACACATCGAGTTCTACTCCTCGGTCTTGTGACGGCCTCGTTTGTTGCGTTCGAGTCGATGAGGCTTGAGCTTGTGAAAACCCTTGACCCTCAGTGAGCGAACCGATTTCAGGTAGAACTCGGAATCGGGGCGCAGCTCCTCCGTCATGACCGTGTCGACCAGCGTCGTTCCGGGATAGGCAGAACTGGTCAGCCGCGCGGCCATATTCACCACCGAGCCGTACAGATCGCCGTACCGGGCCAGAACCGGGCCCCAGGCCAGCCCGACCCGCAGGTCCGGCATGTCTTCCTGTTCGTTGAACGCGTCCTGGAGGTCGAGCGCGATGTGGGCGGCGTCCTCGGGGGTCTGCGCGCTGAACATCACCTCGTCACCGACGTTCTTGATCACCGAACCACGGCCGCGCGCAATGATATTGGTGGCCAGAGACTCGAACTCCTCGAGCAGCGTCGTCAACTCGCCGATGTCGAGCCGACGTGTCAGGCTGGTGTAGCCCACCATGTCGGCGAACCCGACCGCCATCGTGGGGCTTTCGGTGGCGTCGTCGGGCGCGGCAATGGATCGACCGGCGGCAGCGGCGAGGTGGCGCCGCCAGGTGTATCCCTGGAGAGCTTCGAGGGTGGGGACGGTCTCTGCGGCGATGGCTCGGGCATTGCGCCGGATCGCATCGATGTCGTTCCGGTCGTCGTCGCTGTCTATGATCCGTTCGAGTATGTGAGAGTTCACAACGCCCACTTGCCATTCCGCGAGCCTGGACATGGATTGGCCGAGCGTCCGTGCGATCGCGACCTCCATCTCGGGCTTGATCACCTTCTGCGCGGTGAGCGCAGTGATCAGCTTCAGAGCTTCCAGATCGGCGTCGGTGTAGACGAGTGCCTCGGTGTCGGTTTGGACAGGGAAACCCATGCCGATCCACAGGGCGATGACCCGCTCGAGTGGAATGCCGGACTTCTCGACGATGTCCGCACGGGTGTACTTGGGCTCGCCGCCCAGAAGATTCCGTTCGATCTCCGTCTGTACCACCGAGTTGATCTGGTTCTCAGGCATATCCCAACGTTCTGTCGAAATAGGAACGAACATCGTCCACGTACTCGTCGATCTTGTCGGGCTCCCAGTCCGTGGTGGGGATGGGCTCGCCGACGGTGACCTTGACCGTACCGGAGTGGACGGTGAAATCCTTTTTCCACATCACGTCACCCGCATTGTGGATGACGATGGGCACGATGGGCACACCCGCCTGCATAGCCAGGTGGAAGCCGCCCTTCTTGAATCGGCCGAGACGTGACGTCGGCATACGCGTCCCCTCGGGTGCGATGGCGACGGAGATACCGCTGTGGAGTTTGTCGATTGCGGGACGCATCGCCTCGCGCGCTTGTGAGGGATCACCACGATCGACGTAGGCGACGTCGAAGATCCTGCCCAGCAGTGCAAATCGTGGGTCGCGCTCGAGCTCGCGCTTCGCCACGGCGGTGATGTCTCGCCGCAGGATGGACGTGACGATGATCGAGTCGGCGGTGCTCTGGTGGTTGAACATGAAGACGGCCGGCCGGGCCGACCACGCATTTTCGGTACCGGTGACGTCGAGCTTCACGCCGGCGATGGTCAGTGCGATATCCGGAGCGATGGTGCTGGTGATGTTCGCGCCGTTGCGCCTGCTCCGGGTCAGAATGCCCAGCCCCAGTCCGATGGACGCGCTCGCCAGTACCGAACCCAGAGCGGCAGTGCTCCGGACGGCCGACGTCAGGTCGGTACCGCGCTTGGGCTGGTCCAACGTCAGCGACGGCCATTTCTTCTTGGCGGCATAGCGCGCGAGATCGGGGTCGGGGTTGAGGGCGACGGGTCGTCCCACGGCCTCGAGCAGCGGGACGTCCTCACCGCCATTGGAGTAGGCGAAGCAGCCCGCCAGGGCGATGCCCTCGCGTTCGGCGTAGTCGATCGCTGCCTGAGCTTTGCGCGGACCCCACAGTGAATCGCCGACGAGTTCGCCGGTGAGAATGCCGTCGGTGACCACCGGCGTCGTGCACAGCAACTCCTCGAACATCATGTCCTGCTGCACCGGCAAGGCCTGGTACGGCGTGGCCGAGGTAGCCATCACCAGGCGGTGCCCGGCATGCCGGTGCGCCTCGACGAGAGCGCGGGCCTGAGGGTAGATCATCGGCGCAATCTCGTTGCGGAACAGCGTGTATGCCTGTTCCATCAGATCGTCCTCCCGACGGCCCTCCAGGCCACGGACGGCCTTGCCCATCAGGTTGTCGACGGGGGAGTTACGCATCCGCATCTCGACGACGGCACTGGAGATCTCCCACAGCTCCTTCACCGTCACGTCGAGGGTCTTGAGACGTTCGAGAAAGACTGCGCGGGCCGAGAATCCGTTGATCAGGGTGCCATCGAGATCGAAGAATGCCACGGTGTCTCGGCCCGGTGGTGCGGCGGCGATCGCGATCAATCGATCGTCGAACTCGGTCATGAATTGTTCTCCTCGGGGGCCGAGATCGGTTCAACCGCTCGCAGCATCTGGTGGGCCATGTCTCGGATGGTGCGAACCTTGCGGGCCCACTCGTCGATCTCGAGTGCGAAGTCTCTGCGCCGGCGTGCGACACCGTCGGCGCTCGAGTCGACGAGATCCCGGTTCTCGGCCAATTGCAGTGCAGTGTCGAACAATTCGCCGGAAATGGCCTCGCTGTGATCGAGTTGCTGACGCAATCGCCTGGCCTGAGCGGCACCGAGGCATTCCGCGATGAACTTGGGCTTGTCGAACTCGCCGCTCTGCGGCAGCAGCATCAGCTGATCTGCCACCACCTGGTACGCCTCGAAGATCGGCTGCAATACGCGGTGCGCCAGATGCAGATCCTGTGACTGCAGTTGGTGCGCAGCATAATCGGGGTCACTGATCTTGGTTCGCCAGTCCGGGTCGATCAGGTCGACCTCGGACTCCAGTCGTTGCCCGAAGTCCTTCTTGTCGCCGAAGAAGAACTCGAACTTGAGCAGATCGCGCAATTGGAGCGCCGACTGCCACAGCGACTCCTCCGTCAGAGGTGCCGAGTCGCCGCTGGTCGGTAGTACCACCAGTTCTCCGATGGCACGCATGACGAAGAAGTGAATCGCGTTGTTGCGGAAGAACGCTGCGACGAGATGCTTGTCCTGTGCCAGATAGAACAGTGGCTCGGGACCATCGTCGAAACGCTTCACCACGTTGGCGTTGACCTGAGCGACGACGGCCGAACGCACCACGTCGACGTCGGCGATGTCGACGCCGCCCGCGGTGGGCAGGTTGCGACGCTTGATGTAACGGGCGAGCGGGGCGATGATGGCCCACATCTCGTTGACGTTGAGTGCGCGATCTTCGATGCCCAGCAGTGCCATCGTGACCAGGGCAGCCGGGGTCACCGGGGTGGCGTCGTTGATCGCATGAGAAACGCCGAGTGCGATCTTCTGGACCGCGACGCGCTTGTCGGGGTTCTCGGCGACGATCGACGCCACCGACATCGGTTCGCCGAAGTTCAGATACACGTTGCCGCGCAACGTGCCCTGCGCACGGATGTACCCGATGGCCATCCGAATGCCCTCGGCCTGCTTCTTCGCCCCGTGCGATTCCTCGGCCATCGCGCCGACCTCGTGCAGACGGTCGTAGGTGATCGACGTCGGAACCAGATAGACGTCCTCTGCGTCGCTCGACTCGAGGGCGTCGACCAGATAGGTGAGCAGTCCGAACCTCGGGGGACGCAGCTTGCCGGTGCGGCTGCGTCCGCCTTCGATGTACCACTCGAGGTTGAACCGCTTGCTCAGCAGAAAACTCATGTACTGACGCAGCGTCCACTTGTAGATCGCGTCGGAGAACTTGCGCTGAATGAGTACGACGCCACTGCGTTTGGCGATCGGACCCAGCGGCCAGAAGCCGACGTTGATACCGCCCATGACGTGATTGAGCGGCAGGCCCTCGGCCAGCAGCGCCGGGCGTAGCACGAGTGGGTCGAGGTAGGAACGGTGATTGGGGAGGAACACCAACGGATAGTTCTTGTTGAGTTCACGGACTTTCTGCAACTGATCGCGATCGACGTCCACCTTGTACGCCCGCGAGAAATATGCCCCGAGGGTGCCCCACATCTCCACTGCTCTGCGGGTCTCGGTTGCGACCATCTCGCCGAGAATGTCGTTGACGCGCTTGTCGACTGCATCGCGGTCCTGGCCGACCTCGTCCGCTAGCGCGGTGATGCCGTCGCGGAACTTCTTCTGCTCCGTCATGTCCTCGACGACGAACCGCGGAATCTTGTACTCGGAGCCGATGACGCCACGCTCGGCCTTGTCCAACGCCAGACTGGCCTGGCGCAGGATGAACGACGAGAGCGAGGTGCCGCCGCCCCGTTCGAAGCGATCCTGCAGATCGCGGAGAGTCGCGGGTTCGCCGACCAACACCGCCGAATGGTCGGGATCGTCGTTCGCCACCCACCGCTGCCATACCTGGGTGGGCTTAGACCGACCACGCGGAGCGAAGATGCGGTGCAGAATGCCGTTCTTACGATCGGACAACGTCACGCGCAACGGTATGAGGAGTGGATCGTCGGCGTATCCGCGAACGCTTTCCGCCAGTGAGGTTCTCGCTTCACCGGACAATACGACCGACGGCGGCCTGGGCTCGCCGTCGGGGGTGGTCGCATCGATCCACTGATTCAGAGCCTGAACCTCGAGGGTGGATTTGGCGTCGAGCAAATACACGTGCGGACCGTCGCTGACCGACTGTTCGTCCGCGTCGAGGTGGTACATCGAGGCTCCTGTTCCGTGCCCGCAGTAGAAGGCACGGTCGCCAGGCTACGCGGGAGATACCGGCCGCGAGGGTGGTTCGGTGAGGTCGTAGCGGGACCGAATTTCGACGGTGTCGCGCACGGCTACCTGCCGGTAGTGAATGTGACGTTCGGTGGCCTTTCGGGGAGTGAATGTCACGTCGAGTGGACTCGGCGGGCGCTCGAAAGAGCCGTCGTATAAAGTTGCGTGCATCGGCCTTCTCGGCCACCCCAATCTAAGTGTTAATCCAAGTAACAGTTACTTGCGGTTACAGTTACTTGGATTAACAGACACTCTTCCGCTCCTCGCGCCTGGTCGATGACATCGGGCGAGTATCTGTGCGACAGTATTCGCAAACACTTTCGAGAGAGGCCGGTAGTCGATGCCACCCCGTGGGCGCGCCGTGAACGATTCGTTGACCCCAGAGAATCTGACGACGCTGGCTGCGGCGCTCGCCGAGGGGCGTCGGGCCACCGTCTATCTCCGCGAACCGAACCCCAGCCTCGGACTGCCCGACGGTACGTCGGCGAAGGTGGTGTCGATCGACGGCAACACAGTCACGATCAGCCCCAAGGGCGTCAACGACGAACTGCCCTACGAGGCAGAGGAATTACGCATCACCCGCACCGCTGCGTCCCCGCCGGCACCGGCCAAGCGCGTCCCTGCGAAGAAGGTGGCGCCGCCCTCGGCGGCCGGCCCGGCCCGCACGGAAGCGGCACCGGCAAAGCCGATAACAGCGCCGGTACCTGCGAAGTCCGTGGTGGATCAACCGAAGGCCGTGGTGGAACAAACCAGGGCGCAGCCGCAACAGCAGGCGGCTCGTCGCGCCAAGAAGGCTCCAGGTGGGGTCAGCGTCACTATTCACGCCGGAGCCGAGAACGATTGGTCGGTCACGGTCACCCAGGGCGCGAAGCGGCCCACCAAGGCGCAACCGGTGAGTCCGGAGTCGGTGAGCAGGGCCGTGCGAGAGTTGGGCGACCCCATTGCGCGCGATGCAGTCGAGGCCGTCATCTCCCACGCGCGCGAGGAGGCTGCTCGACGTGTCGCAGAACTGAGCCGTCAACTAGAGGAAGCGCGCACGACGCTTGCAGCCCTCGAGCAGGACGTATGAACCACTCACTCGTGTTCGTACACCTGTTGTTGCTAGGGTTCTGCCGACACCGCTGAGAGGGAGTACATGTTCAAGAAATTCATGCTCGTCGTCGTGGGGGCGGCTGCAATCGTAGCCAGCGTCGGCGTGGGGACCGCATCCGCGGCCACTCCAGCAGCTCTCGGCGGCGGCTCGGGAATCATCGTCGGAGGTCAGGCCGAGTGCACGCTGACCACGATCGGTAACGACCGCAACGGAAATCTCGTCGGCTTCACCGCCGGCCACTGTGGCCAAGCGGGTGCCTCGATCGTCCCCGAGTACGACACCTCTCTCGGCGAGGTCGGCCGCATCGCGTTCTCCAACCCGGAGTACGACTACGCCGTCATCGAATTCCAGCGTGACAAAGTTGCACCGATCAACCGCGTCGGCAACGTGACCATCTCTCAGGTCGGCCCGCCGACGGCGTTCCCGAACATCGTCTGCAAGGAAGGCCGTACCACCGGCAACACCTGCGGCCTCGCGTACGGCGACATTCTGCAGTCGCAGGAGACCTGGGCTCAGCTGTGCGTCGTCGAAGGTGACTCGGGCAGCCCGGTCGTCGTCGGCAATACCCTCGTCGGAATGGTCAACGCCTACCTGGGCGTGGCGTGCTTCGGCCCCGAGGTCGGCACCAACTTCGACGCGATCCTTCGCAACGTCGACCAGGGCAACGGACTCGGCGCAGGATTCGTCCCCGCTCCCTGACAGTCCCCAGTTCGCACCGAGTGTCCCGCCCGAGCAATACGTTGCTCGGGCGGGACATTGGTCGTTTCGAAGGTGTCGGAGTTGTCAGCGGGCGCGTGCTGACGAGTCGAACGCCCGAACGTCGGCGACGATTCGTTCCGCATCGTCCGGGGCGATCCCCAGCAGAACAAGGCTCGACGTCGTGGCGGCCCCAGCCGGGTCGCTGAGCAGTCCGGCGTTGGTGGCGTCGAGGATCGACAGCGCAATCGCCTCGATGTTGAGGATGAGTACCTCTGCGGCCTGATACGAGGAGAACACGCCCTCGCGCTGGCCGCGCCGGATGACGGCGGCGGCCGCTTCGCGCATCGGCCCGAGAAGGTTGTGAATACCGTTGTGGCCCAAATCTGTTCGTGCAACAGCGAGGAGCAGGCGGTATTGGTCACCCACGCGTGTGAGGGCCAACGTCTGCCGGACGAAGACCGTCACGGCCGATTCGTCGGCGGCGGGAACGCGGCCGAGAGCCGCCGAGATACTGTCGGCCGCCTCCAGGGCAATACCGTCGATCAGGGCTTCGCGAGACGCGAAGTGGGCGTATACGGTTCGCCGAACCACCCCTGCCGCGGCGGCGACGTCGTTGATGGTTGCGTCCGGATTGTCCGCCAACACCCGTTGTGCCACATCGAGAATTCTCGCTCGGTTCGACCGGGCGTCACGGCGCTGCACGGGCGGCGCTGCGGCACCCCGTGCAGTCGATCTCGACTCCGTCGTCTTACGCACAGGTCAACAACTAGCACGATCGTGTGCGGAGAGTGTGGCTGCCGCCACAAAAGATTGCCGATCTTAGACGATTCTTCTTAAGCTGCACAGCACTGTGCAAGGTGTGTCGGCACTTTGCCAACGGGGGGGAACACAATGACGTTGCTTGCGATGACGCCTGTCCAAGATATGCACAAACCGTATCCACGACGCTGGTCGGCACTGGTGGTCTTGTGCCTGAGCCTGCTGATCGTGGTCATGGCCAACACATCTCTGTTGGTCGCGGCACCGTCGATGACTCTCGACCTGAGTCTGACGAGCAGCGACCTGCAATGGGTGATAGACGGATACACCGTTCCCTATGCGTCGCTGATGCTTCTGTGCGGCGTGATCGGCGATCGCTACAGCCGCCGTGGGGCACTGATTCTGGGGTTGATCATTTTCGTAGCGGGTTCGATCGCCGGGGCACTGACCGATGCCACCCTCGGCGTCATCCTGGCGCGCATCGTCATGGGAGTCGCCGCGGCGATCGTCATGCCCGCCACCCTGTCGTTGTTGGTCGCCACGTTCCCGAAGCGGGAGCGAGCGACCGCCGTCACCGTATGGGCGGCTACCTCGGGACTCGCCATCGCAGCCGGACCACTGCTGGCGGGTTGGCTCCTCGAGAGCTTCACCTGGCATTCGACTTTCCTGATCAATGTTCCTATTGCGTTGGCGGCCATCGTCGGAGCGGTCATCCTGGTTCCGCCGTCGCGGGCCGTCGAGCCCGGCGCGATCGACTGGGTCGGTGGACTGCTGTCCGTTCTGGCCGTGTCGACAGTCGTCTACGCCATCATCGAGGGCATGCACTTCGGCTGGACCGTCGGGCCGCTGTACTTCGGTCTCGTCGGTCTGCTGTCGATCGTCGGCTTCGTGGGATGGGAACTGCGCCATCCCAATCCGTTGCTCGACGTCCGAATGTTCTCCTCACGCATCCTCGGCGGCGCGACCCTTGCAGTGCTGGTGTTCTTCCTGGTCACGTTCGGTGCGATCTACTTCGTCGCCCAGTACCTCCAGTTCGCCCTGGGGTACGGCCCGGTCTCCACCGGCGTGCACCTCTTGCCGTTGGCCGGCGCAGTCTTCGTCGGATCCGGAATCACGATGTGGCTCACGCCCAAGTTCGGACCCCGCATCACCGTGACCGCAGGCATGATCGTGGGGACGCTGTCGGTGATCTCGCTGATCGGAATCGATCCGACTGCAACGTATTCCGACTTCCTGCCCGTACTGACTCTGCTCGGCCTGGCGATCGGCTTGTCGGTGTCGCCGTGCACCGACGCCATCATGGGAGAGTTTCCGGACAGCAAGCTCGGGGTGGGCGGCGGACTCAACGACACAGCGCTCGAACTCGGCGGTTCACTCGGAATCGCTGTACTCGGTTCGGTGCTCGCCGCGTCCTATCGCCAGGGAATCGAAGGCTTTCTGCAGACCTTCCCCGGTAAGCAACCGAACGGCCAGTACACCGGACAGGCAGCGGAAGGGCTTGCTGCGTCACAGGATTCGCTTGCCGGAGCAGTGATCGTATCCGACATCATCCGCGCCCAGAACGCGTTTCTCAGCGGGTTTGCAGACAATCTGCAGGCCAACGCGGTCGCCGCGTTCAGCGAGGCAGTGGCGCACACCAGCCTCGTTGCCGCCGTGGTGTTCGGCGTCGGCACGGTCATCGTGGCGGTGCTCATCCCGTCGAGAAGCGCAGCGCTGGCGACATCGTCGGAGAGGATCGCGTTCGAGCCGATCGTGCCGTTCGTCGCACCGCCGGCCAGGGATGGAGCGGCCGACCGCGAGGTGGCCGAACTCGAGCAGCTCTTGGAGCGGCCGTCGGCCGAGGAGATCGACAAGTCCAGTGCTCGGCACGCGCTACGTACCGCCGAGGAAGACGCACCGAAGGTCGGCCCGAAGACTGTGCCGGGCCGCACGGTGGCCGAGCCTGCTCTGGTGGACGCAGAACTCGAACGTCCCAGCATCTACCAACTGGCCTCGAAGGTGTACGAGCTCGATGTTTCGGTTGCCCGACAAGCCAAGGCGGACGCCAAGTCCGGCGACAGGGTGACCATCCATCAGCTCGCCGTGTCGAATCTGGCGCGCACTCGACGCGTAGAGGCGGAGGAAGCCCTCGATGCCGCACTCGAATTGAGCGATCTTCCGGTTGCGCCTACGCCGGAGCCGGTCCAGCCCGCTGCTCCGTTGCAGACCTTCTACCAGAGGGCGAGCAAGCAACACGCGAACTGCACCGAATTCAAGGAACGCTCGAGCTCGATGTGGGCAATGCCGCTGTAGCTCTCCCTGCTCGCCCCCAACCCCACCCGCCCCCAACCCCACCCGCCCCCGCCCCCACTTCGGATCAATGCGCCTTTGTTGCACTCTGACCGACTGAAATCCACATTGATCCCAATCCCGGGACCGGATAGTCGGAGGGGAAGGGGCGGAGGGGAGGGCGGCGGGCGAAGGGCGGGTGACCGGGGGCTGGGAGCAGAAATGGGTGCTAGATCAGCACCGCACCGTTCGAGGCCGATCCCACGAGCTTCGAGTACTTCGCCAGCACACCACGGGTGTAGCGCGGGGGCAGCGGAGCCCAGCCCTCTGCGCGGGACTCGAGTTCGGCTGCGTCGACCAACAGATCGAGGTTGCCCTTGCCGACGTCGAGTCGGATCTGGTCGCCGTCGCGGACGAAAGCGATGGGACCGCCGTCGACGGCCTCGGGGGCAACGTGTCCGACGCACAGGCCGGTGGTGCCGCCGGAGAACCGTCCGTCGGTGAGCAGCAGGACATCTTTGCCGAGGCCCGCGCCCTTGATCGCTCCGGTGATGGCGAGCATCTCCCGCATTCCCGGCCCGCCCTTGGGGCCTTCGTAGCGGATGACCACAACGTCGCCCGCCGCGATGGTGCCGTCTTCCAGAGCATCCATTGCTGCGCGTTCACGCTCGAAAACTCGTGCGGTACCGACGAATACGTCGGAATCGAAGCCTGCAGACTTGACGACGGCTCCGCCCGGAGCGAGTGAGCCCTCGAGGATGGTGATGCCGCCGGTCGGGTGGATCGGCTTGTCGAGTGCGCGCAGCACCTTGCCGTCGGGGTCGGGCGGTGCGATGTGAGCAAGGTTCTCCGCCACGGTCTTTCCGGTGACCGTCATGCAGTCGCCGTGCATCAGGCCGGCGTCGAGCAGAGCCTTCATCACGACGGGTACTCCGCCGATGGCGTCGACGTCGGTCATGACGTGCTTGCCGAACGGCTTGACGTCCGCCAGGTGGGGAACGTTTGCGCCGACGCGGGTGAAGTCGGCGAGGGTCAGCTCCACCTGCGCTTCGTGGGCGATGGCCAGCAGGTGCAGGACGGCGTTGGTGGAGCCGCCGAAGGCCATGACGACGGCGATGGCGTTCTCGAAGGCTTCCTTGGTGAGGATGTCGCTGGTGCGAATGCCGCGTCGGAGAAGGTCGACGACGGCCTCGCCGCTGGCGTGTGCGAATCCGTCGCGTCGACGGTCGGGGGCGGGCGGAGAGGCGCTGCCGGGCAGCGACATTCCCATTGCTTCGGCTGCGCTGGCCATCGTGTTGGCGGTGTACATTCCGCCGCAGGCACCTTCGCCGGGGCAGATGGCGCGTTCGATGGTGTCGACGTCGGCGCGCGACATCAATCCCCGTGAACAGGCGCCGACTGCCTCGAAGGCGTCGATGATCGTCACCTGGTGCTCGCTGCCGTCGGACAGGGTAGCGAAGCCGGGCAGCGTGGAACCGGCGTAGAGGAACACGCTCGCCAGGTCCAGACGTGCTGCGGCCATGAGCATTCCGGGCAGTGACTTGTCGCAGCCGGCGAGCAGGACCGAACCGTCGAGCCGCTCCGCGCTGATGACGGTTTCGACGCTGTCGGCGATGACCTCACGGGAGACGAGCGAGAAGTGCATGCCCTCGTGGCCCATCGAGATGCCGTCGGATACCGAGATGGTGCCGAATTCGAGCGGATAACCGCCGGCGGCGTGGACGCCCTTCTTGACGGCCTTCGCGAGGCGCTCGAGCGAGAGGTTGCACGGGGTGATCTCGTTCCACGACGACGCCACGCCGATCTGGGATTTGCCCCAGTCGTCGTCGCCCATACCGACGGCGCGGAGCATGCCGCGCGCTGCCGTCTTCTCCAGTCCGTCGGTGACGTCGCGGCTGCGCGGTTTGACGTCGATGTCTTCGGGGGGATTGTGCGGGGTCGTCATGACTCTCCTGAGCGGTCGGCGGACGTGGATCCTGGTTCGCGTTCTCAGGTTCCGCTCCTGAGTCGCATTCTTCGTCAACAGTAAACCTGTGGTTGCCGCCGTCGATCGGCCTGCACCCAACTCCTCTGTCTTTAGTGCCCTCCATCGAGTGACGAACGGCCCTGTCGAGCACCACGTGCTCGGGGCGACAGTGGTCTGGAGTCAACCGCATCGCGGTGGAGGTCGAGGAGAGACGATGAGTGATCAGCCGGATACGGCCGTGGTGGAGATGCTGGTCGAGCTTGCGTGTCGGGCACCGTCGGTGCACAACAGTCAGCCGTGGCGGTGGACCTACTCCGCACGTGGCCTCGATCTGTACACCGACAGTTCGCGGGTGCTCGGGGTGATAGACCCGACCGAGCGACAGATGGTGTTGAGCTGTGGGGCAGCGTTGGACCACCTCGACAAGGCCGCGGCGGCGTTCCGGTGGACGACCGAGATCGATCTGTTGCCCACACCGGGTGCGCCCGATCATCTCGCGCACGTTCGCTTCGTCCACGACGCGCATCCTCGCTCGCACGAGTTCGATCTGTTGGCTGCGATCAACCGCCGCCACTCGGATCGACGGGCCTTCGGACCGGTTCCCAGCAATCGTATTTTGACGCGGTACCTCGGTCGGGCGCAGTACGGCACGGAGATGACCGTTCTGTCGGCCGAGTCGAAACAGACGTTGGCGAAGGCCTCGACACTGAGCGCGGGCGTGAGAAAGTACGACGCGACCTATCAGGCGGAGATCAGATGGTGGGCCGGGCACTCCTTCCGCTCGGGAGGAATTCCGCCGGAGGCACTGACGAACCGGGCTGAGGCATCGAGGGTGCAGGTCGGGAGAGAATTTCCCGAACCGCATCGGGTTGCCAGAACGGTCACGACCGAGCCGGTCGAGGACGAGTCCACGGTGGTGTTGCTCGGCACGGCATCGGACGAACGCATGGATTGGCTGCAATGCGGCCGAGCTATGTCCGCATTCCTCTTGGCAGCGACCGCGGACGGGCTGGCGACATGCCCCTTGACGCACATGACGGAACAGTCGGGGAGCAGGCGCCTGGTCGAGTCCCTGGCTCCGCGAAACGGTCTGGCGCAGGTGCTGATTCGAGTCGGCACCCCCATGATCGGCTCGCCGCCACCCCGAACTCCGCGACACGCCGTGGCGTCGGTACTGACTGCGCCGGCCCGCACACCGAACAGGAGACGATCGTGATTCTTGCAGCTCATCAGAAAATTGTTGTGGGCGTGGATGGTTCGCCCAACAGTGTCAGCGCCGCTCTCTGGGCGGCGACCATCGCGGAGAGGCTGGATTCTCCGATGCACATCGCCGAGGCCGTGCAGCAGCCTGCGCTCTACTCGGGTGAGCCCGCATCGGTGATACCGAGGGAAGTGTGGGACGAGCAGCGTCGCAAGGCCGAACTCGTCGTCGCCGACGTTGCTACTGCTGTGCTGGCCCGGCATCCGAACAGTGCAGTGACCACCTCGGTGGAGGAGACGTCCGCCTGCGCAATGATGGTCGAACTCTCACGTACCGCGCGCATGCTCGTCGTCGGTAATCCCGCGTCGGGGCCGATCGTGTCCGCATTGTTCGGGAGTACGGCGCAGGAGGTCTCGAACGCAGCCCAGTGCCCGGTGATCGTGTGGCGGGAGGGATCCCACGCCGTCGACGCGCCGATTCTCGTCGGTATCGACGGCAGTGCGACCAGTGAGGTGGCCGTCGGGCAAGCCTTCGATCTGGCCTCGTCGTTCGGCGTACCGATGATCGCCGCGCTGGCCTGGAACTCGCTGTCGCACGGAGCTGCGCTGTCACTGCCCGGATCACCCGATGGAACGGAGATCGAGCGTGAGCAGCGGTTGCTGATGTCCGAATGTCTGGCCGGGTGGGCCGAGAAATATCCGGATGTCAGTGTCGAACATGTTGTGCACCAGGGAAACCCGGCACACCTACTGGTCGACCTGTCCAAACGGGCCGGTCTGGTGGTGGTCGGCAGTCACGGTCGAGGAGTGGTGGCCAGGGCACTGTTCGGGTCGACCAGTAGCAATCTCACACGGCACGCTCATTGCCCGGTGATGATCTGCAGAGACCGATGACGAACCGCACCGTACCGAACAGCGTGCGCGGTAGCGACGAGCGTCGACGAATTCTGGACTCGGCCTCTGCGCATCGCCTCGCACGACGAGCGACAGTTGCTCGCTTGGTCGGCCACGACCACTTCGGGCCGACCATCGATGTCGTGTCCATCGTCTGGATCGGGACTCGGGTGTACTTCTACGCCGACGGGCGATCACGGTTGGGACGCAGTGTGCTCGATTCCTCGATCTTCTTGGAGGTCGATGCCGAGGATGACGCTGGCATGACCGACTCGACTGTGGTGATACACGGAATCGCCCGTGCAGTCGTGGATGCGCGACTCGATGTCCTCGAACAGCTTCTGCCGCGGCCACATTCGGACGGCCCACCGATGTACAGAATCGTCGAAGTGAGGCCGACATCGATTTCGGGGGTCGAACTGGCGCGCAGTCGGGTCGCGAACGACAAGGATCGCCACGTAGCCATCGAGACAGGAAGATCACATGAGTAATTCCACCGCCCGCACGCTGCCCATCGTCGTCGGTATCGACGGCTCGGCCGAAGCCGAGGCTGCAGCTCGGTGGGCTGCGAGGTACGCAGACAAGGTCCACGCGACCGTACGGCTCGTTCACGCTGTGCCGGTGGGGGACTGGTACGGGTCGGCGGCATTCGTCGACGGCGGCGCACTGGAGCGAGATCTTCGAGCCATGGGCCGTGCGCAGTTGGTCCGGGCGGAGGCGGCGATTCACGACGTAGCACCCGCGGTCACCGTTCAGACCGCCGCCGTGGACGGCACCATCGCGTCGTACGTGGCCGACGTCGGTGCAGAAGTGGTCGTGCTGGGATCGCGGAAGTCGAACGCGATCCGCGATCTGACTCTCGGCAGCAACTCGCTGCGTGTCGTGACGCACGCGCACTGCCCGGTATTGCTGCTTCGTGGCGAGAACGAGAGGGAAGAAGCAGTCCGCCCGATCGTCGTCGGGATCGACGGCAGCGAGCAGTCCGATCGAGCACTCGGCATCGCGTTCGAGATGGCCGACAACCTGGGCGCGCCGGTGGTCGCGGTCAACTATTGGGGATTTCCCGCTCAGCCGGGGCTCGGAACGGGATTCGAAGGCATCGACTGGGCGGGCATTCGCGAACACGAAAAGCGTTGGCTCGATACGCATGTGGAGAAGATGCACGAGAAGCATCCCGGGGTGACACTGACGACCGTGAGCGCCCAATCGAGCCCGACGCGCGGTTTACGCGCGATGTCGGCGACGGCGTCGATGCTCGTGGTGGGCTCTCGTGGCCGAGGTGCACTCCGCGGTGCGATTCTGGGGTCGGTCGGTCAGAATCTCGTGCACCACGCGGACTGCTCGGTGATGATCGTGCGCTGAGTCAGTCGCTTCGGCGTGGAGCCATCGGTGGTGAGGCCATGTCGCAGTGAGGCGGACAGTCTGCCGTAGGTGCGTTTCCGCCTCGGATCAGTACCGCAGCGATGACGGCACCGAGTAGCAACAGTCCGGCACACAGGAGCATCGCTGTGTGGAAGCCCGCCGAGAACACCTCCGGTGCAGAGTAATCGGAGCCGGCGATACCTGCCAGGGCAGGCAGTGCAGCCACGGCCAGAAGTTGGCTGGTGCGGGCCACGGCGTTGTTGACCCCCGACGCGATGCCGGCTCGGTCGGTGGACACCGCGCCCAGTACGGCTGCGGTCAGTGGGGCGACCAGCGCGGACAGGCCGAGACCGAATACGACAACCGCAGGCAGAATGTCTGTGAGATAAGTGGATCCAGGACCGATGCGCAGCATCAGCAGCAATCCGAGAGCCGACAGCAGCGGCCCGATCGTCATCGGAATTCGTGGTCCGATGCGCCCGGCCAGTCTGCCCGCGCGGGCCGACAATACGAGCATCAGCGCGGTGATCGGCAGGGTCGAAACTCCGGCCGCGATGGGCGAGTAGCCCACGGCGAACTGCAATTGCAACACCAGCAGGAAGAACACTCCGCCTAGGGCCGCATAGACCGTGAACGTGACGAGGTTGGCCGCCAGGAACACCCGGGAAGCGAACAGTGCCGGCGATACCAGGGGATCGTGCGAGCGGCGCTCGATCAGCACGAACACCCCGACAGCAACGACCCCGAGTATCAACGCCACGGTGTGCGACTCGATCAACCCGTACGTGAGCAGACCCAGCGCCGCCGCGACCGTCACCGCGCCTGGCACGTCGAGGCGACCGGACGCGTGCGGATCCCGGCTCTCCGGAACATGTTTCGCGGCGACCAGCACGACCACGATCGCGAGTGGGATGTTGATCAGGAACACTGCTCGCCAGCCGACGGCGTCGACCAACCAGCCGCCGAGCAGTGGACCGATCGCCGACGCGACGCCGCCCAGGCCCGACCACAGCCCGATCGCCGCGCCCCGATCCTCGGCCTTGATGGACGCCGAGATCAGCGCCAGCGAGCCGGGAGTCAGCAACGCCGCGCCGACGCCTTGCAGCAGCCGCGCCGCGATCAGCACCTCGATGTTGGGGGCGAGGCCGCACAGCACCGACGCGGCCGCGAACCAGACGGTGCCCCAGACGAACACCCGTCTGCGCCCGAGACGGTCGCCGAGCGAACCGCCCAACAGAATCAGCGATGCCAGGGCGAGGGTGTAGCCGCTCAGAGTCCATTGCAGACCGGTGACTCCGGCACCGAGGTCGCGGCCGATCGCGGGCAACGCGATATTGACCACGGTGGCGTCGAGCATCGCCAGAGCAGAACCGAGCACGGTGGCCGCAACGATCCACCGCCCCCTGGCACTGGAGAGTGCGATGCCCTCAGCGGTCACAACCGTTCGACGCAGACGACGAAGTTACGGGTCTCTTTCTCGTAGCCGTAGAGAGCCGGGTCGGGGCAGTCGTCGACCGAGGAGGTGCCCTGCAGGATCGTCACGACGCGGCGAGTATCGGCACCGGGCGTCGCGCAGTCGACGCGTTGGGCGAACTCACCGACGATGTCCATGCATCCGTCGACGATCCAGTCGATGTCGAGGCACAGGGCTCCCTGTTCGATGTCGAAGTAGGTCTCGTAGTAGTACTGATCGGCGTCCGCGGGGCACTCGGCCGATGTCGGTGTCTTGGCGAAGACGATGTAGTTGGACTCGGGCGATCCACAGGCGGCGTTTGCGATGGTGGCCTCGTCGACCGTTCCGCCGAGGTTCACGCATTCGCCGATCTCCACATCGATGTCGACGCTGCCGCCGTCTTCGATGTCGGGGGTTGGAGCAGCGGTGGTGCGAGGGGCACTGGTGGTGGTGGTGGGCGCGATGGTGGCACCCGAGATGGCGACGGCGGTACCGGATACTTCCGAGGCGCACCCGGCGAGTACCAGGGCCGTGCACGCCGTCAGCGCGAGAACGAGAGCGCGGACCGAACGGTGGGATGACGCCATGGTGAGTCCTGCCCTCGTGAATTCGACCGTGCTGTGTGCATCGATCGTCTGTAGGTAGAAAATATCGGACTCGGTTGTCGGTCGCATGAGGCAGGATGATCTGCGTGGATCTTCCTCTTTCCGTGCCGGTCGCGCCGATGCTCGCCAAAGCCGCAAAAGTGGTGCCGGCCCAGCCCGAGGACGGGCCACCGTTGTGGTCCTACGAGCCGAAATGGGACGGTTTCCGCGCGATCGTCTTCCGCGACGGCGACGAGGTGGTGCTCGGTTCACGCGGGGGCAAGGACCTGGCCCGCTACTTCCCGGAGTTGGTCGAGGCGGTCAAGGCCGAGTTGCCGGAGAAAATCGTCGTCGACGGCGAAATCGTCGTTCCCCGGGAGAAGAACGGTTCCACTCGCCTGGATTGGGAGTCGCTGTCGGAGCGCATTCATCCCGCGGCGAGTCGGGTGACGATGCTGGCGGAGAAGACACCGGCGCAGTTCATCGGATTCGATCTGTTGGCCGTCGGCGACGAGGACCTGACGAGCGAGCCGTTCTCGACGCGCCGGGCGCGATTGCTCGACGCGGTGGGCACCGGCGGCCCGAGCTGCTTCGTCACCTCGGCCACCGATGATGCTGCGGTGGCCGAGGATTGGTTCGAGCGGTTCGAAGGTGCCGGGCTCGACGGGGTGGTGGCCAAGAAGCTCGACGGGGTCTATCTGCCCAACAAGCGCGAGATGATCAAGATCAAACATGCCCGCACCGCAGACTGCGTGTTGATCGGGTATCGGATTCACAAGTCCGGCAACGGTATCGGATCGCTACTGCTCGGTCTCTACGACGGTGACGATCTCAGGATGATCGGCGGCGCGTCGGCGTTCACCGACAAGCGGCGGCTGGAACTGCTCGAAGAACTCGAACCGCTCCGACTCGGCGAGGACGTCACCTACGACGGGGAGGCGACGCGCTGGAACTCGTCGAACGACCGCAACTGGATTCCGGTGCGCATCGAGCGGGTCATCGAAGTGGCCTACGACCAGATGGAAGGGGCACGGCTGCGGCATGTGGCCCGGTTCCTGCGCTGGCGACCGGATCGTGATCCGCGTTCCTGTGCGTACGACCAGCTCGAGGTTCCGGTTCGCTACGACGTTGCCGATGTCATTGCCGGGGGACGATAGCCATGGCCGCGAAAACACCACCGGCATTCGTGCAGGTCGGCGAGCGCGAAGTGCGAGTGTCGAGCCCCGATCGGGTGATCTACGAGGCGACCGAGCGCACTCCGGAGATCACCAAACTGCAGGTGTGCGAGTACTTCGCCGCCGTCGGCGAGCCGCTGATGCGGGCCATCGGCGACCGCCCGACCGCGATGGAGCGGTGGCCCGACGGCTATCGCGAGGGCATGCGGTTGGCGCTCGGACCACAGGACAAGGAGGGTGACGGCTTCTATCAGAAGCGCTTGCCCAAGGGTGCGCCCGAGTGGATCGAGACGGTGAAGATCGCGTTCCCCAGCAAGCGGACTGCCGAGGAGTTGTGTCCCTCGGAGCCGGCTGCGCTGGTGTGGGCGGCTCAGATGGGCACGCTGACCTTCCATCCGTGGCCGGTGCGGAGACCGGAGGTGGATCATCCCGACGAGCTACGTCTCGATCTCGATCCGCAGCCGGGCACTACGTTCGCGGACGCACTGCGAGTCGCCGACGTGACGCGGGAGCTGTTGGAGGAGTTGGGTTTACGCGGCTACCCCAAGACGAGCGGTAATCGGGGCATTCACATCTACGTGCGCATCGAGCCCGAGTACACCTTCGAGCAGGTGCGCCACGCGGCCATCGGTCTGGGGCGTGAACTCGAGCGTCGTGACGACGGGGTGACTGTCAACTGGTGGAAAGAGGAACGCGGAGAACGCATCTTCATCGACTACAACCAGAACAACCGTGACCGGACGATCGCCAGCGCATGGAGTCTGCGGGCTCGACCGGGAGCGCCCGTCAGTACTCCGATGACATGGTCGCAGTTGGCCGATGTCACCGATCCGCGCGAATTCAACCTCGTCACAGTGCCGGAACTGGTGCAGGACGGCGACCCGTGGGCCGACATGGATTCCCAGGCCTACTCGCTCGAACCCCTTCTCCACCTGTGGGAAACGCTGCCGGGCGGAGAGTTGAACTTCCCACCCGACTATCCCAAGATGCCCGGCGAGCCGCCGCGTGTGCAACCGTCGAAAAAAGTCGCCGAGCACTGGGATGCGGAGGGAAACCGCACCGAGTCCTGACGAGGTCGGGCAGGGTTGCACACTACGAGGCCGTATCGACGGGATCCGGTCGATACGGACGCGTCGAGTGCAACCCTGCCCACGCTCACATGGATTCGAGTTCCCGGATCAGCGTCGCCGCGTCGTATGGTCCGACGTGGCGGGTCAGGTTCTTGTCACCGCGACCCAGGTAGAACGTCGGAGTGCCGCCCACGTCGGAGGAGGTGGCGTCGAGTTCGTCGTCCTCGACGCGGACCACGTAGTCGCCGGTGCGGATGTCGTCCTCGAAACGGTCCATGTCGAGGCCGAGTTCTCGTGCGTAACCGTCGATGTCGTCGGGCTCGAGTGCGTCGCTGTTGCGGAACAGTACGTCGGCCATCTCCCAGAACTTGCCCTGCGCTGCAGCAGCCTCGCTGGCGTACGCGGCGTAGCGGGCATGCGGGTGATAGTCGTCCAGTGGCAGGTGGCGGTAGACGTACCGGAGGTCGTCACCGAAGTGCTTGCGTACTTCGGCGACGCTGCCGGTTGCCTTGCTGCAGAACGGGCACTCGAAATCGGCGTACTCCACGATCGTCAACGGAGCGTCGACGGGCCCGCGGATGTGATCGCGCTTGGCGCTGACCGGACGCAGAATACGCAGCGATGCTTCGGCTTTCGGCGGGTGAATCTTTGCGTCGATACGGAACAGAATCCAGCCGAGCAGTGCGGCGATCACCGAGGCCGCCAACACGCCGACGCGCGCCTCGTCGGCCAGTAACGGATCGTCGAGCGCGAGGTCGATGATGAACAGCGAGATAGTGAACCCGATTCCGGACATTGCCGCACCGCCGGCGATGTGCGACAGCGTCAGTCCGGGAGCCAGAGCCGACGGCCTCAATTTCGCGAAAACAGCCGAGGCAGTCGTGATTCCGACGAGCTTGCCCAGCACAAGTCCGGCGATGATGCCCCAGGTGAGCGTCGACGTCGATGCAGCCTTCAGGGTGTCGGAACTCAGCACCACCCCGGCATTGGCAAGCGCGAAGATCGGCACGATGATGAAGGCCGTGTACGGCTGATAGAGCCGCATCAACCTCTCGTTGACCGAGACTGCTTGATCCAGGCCGAGTCTCGCGGCTCGCGCGTATTCGGGATTCGGTGATTGACGGAAGGCGCGGGTGAGGTCCGATGCTCGCTCCACCTCGGAGCGGCGCGGCGGGTAGACCGGGAGAATCAGCGCGATCATCACGCCGGCGAGGGTGGGGTGCACTCCCGACTCGTACATCGCGACCCACGTGAACAGTGCGACGACGAAGTACCCGACGCCGCGCCACACCTCGAGCCTGCGCAGCAGGAAGATCAGTCCGAGCCCGATGAACGCCAACACCAACGGCACCACGTCGAGGTCGTCGGTGTAGAAGAACGCGATGATCGCCAGCGCGCCCACGTCGTCGGCCACGGCGAGCGTGAGCAGAAAGATCCGCAACCGCGCGGCCTTCTTCGGGCCGAGCACCGCGAGTGCCCCGAGCAGGAACGCGGTGTCGGTGGAAATGACGACACCCCACGCCTGCGCTGCCGGGCCGGAGGGATTGAAGGCGAGGAACAGCAGCGCGGGTGCGGCCAGTCCGGCGAGTGCGGCCACGATCGGGATGGCGGCGCGTGATCGGTCGGTGAGCTCACCCATCGCGAACTCACGCTTGACCTCGAGACCGACGACGAAGAAGAACAGCGCCATGAGCCCGTCGTTGACCCAGTGGGCCAGATCGAGAGAGATGCCGTGCTCGCCGATGGTGACCGAGAGTTCGGTGTGCCAGAACGACTGATACGTGTCACCGAGTGGTGAGTTCGCCCAGATCAGGGCTATCAACGTGGCAGCCAACAGGAAGCCCGCAGCCAAGGTTTCGCTGTTCTTCTCGCCGCGAGCCCGCGAAATCCGTTCGACGAATCGCGCCATCGGGCGGTCCGTCGGCGTGATCTGATCTGCCATCTGCAGTCCGAGTCCTTCTTCGAGGAGTGTTGTGAAGCAGTCTGTACCAACACCGTCGTCGGCGCTTTCCTTCCGCCTACTCGAGTAGGGTTGTCGGGCCGCGAGCCAGCGACGGGAGAGATGTGCACGACATATTCGGGAAAAGGCATTAGTCCGCGGATAAACGGGAATACGAGCCCGACTCACCCCTGCCACGAAGGAACATCCATGCGTGATTTCATCTGCCGCAAATGCGGACAGAAGCTGTCGTTCGAGAACTCACTGTGTCTGAGCTGCTCGAGCGCACTCGGCTTCCATCTGCCGAGCAGGGCGCTGCTGGTGCTCCCGGACAAGGCCGACGACGGCGTCGCCGAAGCAGAGGTGGACGGCACGACGTGGAAGATGTGCGCCAACCTCAACACCGCGCGATGCAACTGGTTGGTCGACACCGCCGACGCCGACGAGCTGTGTGTGTCCTGCCGACTGACCCGAACCCGGCCGGCCGACGACGATGTCGACGCGATGGCCGCCTATGCCGACGCCGAGACGAACAAGCGTCGCGTCGTTCTCGAACTCACCGAGCTCGGCCTGCCGATCGTGGGACGGGACGAGGACCCATCGACAGGTCTGGTGTTCGATCTACTCTCCAGCGCCGACCAGCAGGTGATGACCGGCCACGACAACGGTCTGATCACTCTCGACCTGGCCGAGGGCGACGACGTGCACCGTGAGCAGTTGCGGGTGGCGATGTCCGAGCCGTACCGCACTCTGGTCGGGCACTTCCGGCACGAGATCGGCCATTACTACCAGATGGTGCTGGTCGGAGACGGTGAGCATCGCGCAGCGTTCGAGGAACTGTTCGGCGATCCGGATTCGAGCTACCAGGATGCACTCGATCGCCATTACAGCGAGGGTGCGCCCGACGGCTGGGAGGACAATTACGTCTCGTCGTACGCCACCATGCACCCCGCAGAGGATTGGGCCGAGACCTTCGCGCACTACTTGCACATCCGCGACACCCTGGACACGGCGGCGGCCTTCGGGATGGCACCGGCCGGTTCGACGCTGGAGAGTCCGCTGCCCGGTGACGTCGGCTTCGATCAGATCATCGACTGGTGGCTGCCCCTGTCCTGGGCCTTGAACCAGATCAACCGTTCGATGGGTCACCAGGATCTGTACCCGTTCGTGCTGCCGGCGACCGTGGTGAAGAAGATCGGGTTCGTACACTCTCTGATCGCGCCCAGCACACTCTGACGCCCCGCTAACGGTTCGTGACCTTTGTTGCCCGGGGCGTACCCTATGTTGTCGGCATGCCGCCGATACGGGGTACGTCCCGTGTGCAGCAGTAGGACGAGGTGACCACCATCAGCGAGCAGACACTGAACTCGTCGGGGGCAATCCCGCGGGTTACCGACTTCGACCTCAGTCGACGGCTGGCAGAGGTGGCAGAGAAACTGCGGCGTCAGCATTCGGATCCCGATCGGGTTCTGGCCGTCATCACCGAGTCGGCGGTGGCCAACGTCCCCGCTGCGGAATTCGCCTCCATCACCACCGTGCTGCAGGGAAAGTTCGTGCACAGTGCGGCAGTCTCGGGCGAGCCTGCCGGGCATTGCGACAGGATTCAGGAGCAGCTGGGCGAGGGCCCCTGCCTCGAATCGGCCGTCGAACAGACGACCATCAGAATCGACGACATGGACAGCGACGCCCGCTGGCCACTGTTCGCAGACGCCGCGTCCGCGCTCGGGGTCAAGAGCATGATCTGCTTCCAGCTCTACGTCGAGGGCATCAACTTCGGCGCGTTGAACCTGCACTCCACCCGAACCGACGCATTCTCGGACGAGGCCGAATCCATCGGCTCATTGTTCGCTGCCCATGCCGCTATCGCGTTCTCCACCGCACGCGAGGAGCAGCAGATCCGGGCCGCGCTGACGAGCCGCGACCTGATCGGTCAGGCCAAGGGCATGTTGATGGAACGGTACAACCTGAACTCGCAGGCAGCATTCGCGTTGTTGGCCAAGCTTTCTCAGGACACCAATGTCAAACTTGCCGACCTCGCCGAACAACTGGTGATCGACGCGGCGAAATCCACCGACTGAGCAGTCAGCGAACGTCCAGGCCGTCCGTACTCGCGACCGACACCGCGGGACCGTCCGAGACGACGAAGACCTCGATGCGGACATCCTCGTCGAGGTAGCGGCTCAGCAGTGCCAATCCTGATGTTGCGGCGATGATCTCGTGCACTCGATCGCCTGAGATCGGATAGTCGTCCACGTCGTGACGCCAATGCGCAGCCACCAGCGTTCCGCCGGTCTCCAGATGATCGACGACGCGATTCATCGCCGACGCCAGATCGGCGGTATCGAGGTAGTACCCGACCTCGCTGATGACGATCAGGTCGAAGGGCACCTCGGCGTCGGGCAGGGTCGACCAGTCGTCCGTCAGAGACCACAGTGCGAATTCGACCGCAGCAGAGTTCGATACGCGTGCCCGAGCAGAATCGAGGGCACTGCGCACCACGTCGGTCGAGACCACGTGGTCGCACCGGGTGGCCAACTGTTCGGTGAGTACACCGATCGAACAACCGGGCTCCAATGCCCGCCGATACTGCGGCTTGGGTAGCGACGCCATGGTGAGCGCGTACTTGCGCTGCTCGTACCACTTGCTGTCGAGCATGAACGGATCATCCTTTACCGCATAGACATTGCGGAAGTAGTCGGCGCCCAGGCTCGTTCGAGAATTGGGGCTCGTTCCAGAACTCCGGGTCATGCGAACACCACCTCGAACGGTCGCCGATAGCGGGCCAGGATGTGCGGCGGCAACACGGCTCGATCCGCGGGGTGATCGGACAGCGGCCGGATCTGAGAGTCGAACTGCTCGATGGATGCTCGTTTGGCCTCGCGGGTGTGCGGAGGAAGGTCGATGCGACGGCACCGTGTCCACGGCACCGCCGGATGCTCTGGAGTTGCCCAGTGCCACATCCAGATCGGGTATTCCACCACCGGTATACCTACTGCGTTCGCCGCCGTGAGACAGGCTCTCGCGGTGGCTTCGTGATCGGGATGGCCGTCCCCGCGCCACGGCGTCAGGCACCAGGTACCCGGGGCGGCATCGAGCAAGGGCATCAACGCGTCGGCCACTGCACCTTCGTGGTGTTCGACGGCGCCGTCGGTGATGTGCAGACGCGTCGGAGAGTGGTCGATCCCCAGCTCGGCAAGTGCGCGTTCGGATTCGACGGGGCGTCGCACACGCAGGTCCTCGGCCGTCACCGTCGGGGAACCGGGATGCGAGCCGTCACCGTCGGTCACCGCGACCACCCGCACGTCGACGCCTGCCGCGGCTGCCAACGACAGCAAGCCACCGACACCGAGAATTTCGTCGTCCGGGTGCGGGGCGACGACGACCATGGTGACGACGTCCTTCCACTCGAGACCGGGGACGGACCAATCGGCGGTCATCCAGTCCGATTCAGCGGTGCCGACATCGACTTCGGCGTCGAATGCGTTCTCTACCATGGGTTGTCTTCCTCGGCGATGTCGCGGCCGAGAGCCTCGAGGTCGCGCTCGGCATGGCTTTGCCGCAGGTAGACGGTCAGGTCGGCGACGCGTCCGGCATGCTCGCCGTCGCTGCACAGGGGGCCGGCACCGAGAGCCCGACCGACGCGGTCGATGCACTGCGTGGCCGCATCCTCGACGACAGCGCGCACGATCCGGGCTCGCGTTCGAGCGCGACCGGTGCGGTCGAACGGATCTGCGTCCACCTCGGCCGCCGCGGTGGTCAGCGCGCTCGATGCCGCGCCGAGTGCCGCCGCGATGGCACCGAGATGGGCCGCACGATGTGGATCCGGCCGCTCTCGCACTGCAGCGTGCAGGGTGTCTGCGACAGCGCATGCGCTGCCGAACCACGCCGCCGACACCCCGATTGCCCCGTGCCAGAAGCCCGGTCGAGTCAGGTAGTCCCTCGGACCTCCGACGGTGACGGCGGGGACAGCGTCGAATGCGACCGAACCCGAATCACTGTCGCTCATGCCCACGGCATGCCAGGTGTTCGGTACCGGGGCGACGCCCGGATGTGTCAGATCGACGGCGAACAACCGGGGACTTCCGTCCACGCGGGCGGTCACCAGCGCGTGCGTGCACAGCGATGCGCCGGAGCACCACGGCTTGGTTCCGGTCAGAACCCAGCCCGAATCCTGCTGTGCCGCTTCGAGGATCGGAGCCGGTGGTTCCGCGGCCCACACGCCCCAGATCTGCCCGCGCTCCGGCGTCGGGCCGTCGAGTTCGTGCAGGATCGCGATCGCGTCGGTGTGCGCTTCCGACCACCTGCCGAGAACGGTGTTGTGCCGGCTGAGGGCGGCGAGCGATTGCCATCGCAGGTCTGTGTAGCCCGACCCGGGCAGCGCCAGGTCGAGACGCCCATCGGCTTCGAAAGCCAGGAAGGCTGCGCGCAACCCGGTGTTCTGTGTCGGGGGGTCGAGCGAATCTCGGATATATGTATCGATCATGCGGAAGGCTCCAGAGAACGAAGGAATTCGGCCATACCGTCGGGCGCTCTGCCGCGGAGACGCCCCGACGTGGTGACCGAGATGTCGCACACCCGACGGCACGCGATGCCGCCGAGTTCGAGGCGTCGGACCAGATCGTGATCCTCGCCGGTGGCCAGCGGCGCGAATCCGCCGACGGAGAGGTAGTCCGTCGCTCGGATGCCCAGATTGGCGCCGTGTACGTGTGGATGGCCGAGTTCGTGTCGGTAATGCGCGTCGTATGTCGTTTGCAGCCGGACGTCTTCTTCGACGCGGCCCTCGAACTCGACGGACACCGTTCCCGCCACCGCCCGTGCGCCGTCGGTGGCGTGCCTGAGATGACCCAGCAACCAGTCCTCGCCCACCTGGGTGTCGGCGTCGGTGGTAGCGAACCAGGTGGTGGCTGCGAATTCTGCCGTGTGCTTCGAGAATCCTGCTGCCCGGGCAGCGCCGACGTTGCGGTGCGCGACCGTCACGGTCGACACCGAGGGGTGACGAGCAGCGATCGAGGCGGAGTCGTCGGTGCACGCATCGAGCACGACGATCGTCGATACGGTCACCGGAGCCGCTTCGACGACGCGACGCGTTGCCCGCGACAGGGCCGTCAGGCAGGCGTCGAGCAGATTCTGTTCGTTGTGGGCCGGAACGACGACGACGATGTGGCTGACGGGGTCACGGCTGGGGAGATGGGGAGAAACTTCGACGACCACGGTCCACCCTTTTCGGACACCGGACTCTTCAACAGTCCGCAAACGCGACGCCGCCGGTGTCTGGACGGATGAGGTTCTTTCTCTAGTACCCGTTCCCGGCCCATCGACACCTGCCCTCTGGCCTGCGCAGACAGTGTCCGGGTCGGGTTGGCGCAAGCTACTCGTACCCGGGGTTTCTTTCGGCCGTTTCGGAAATATCCGATTAGCAAATGTCCGAGTGGTATGTGTTAATGGGCGTTGCCCCGCGGCAGCACTGCTGATGGGCATCACGACGCAGTACGAAGGATGGTCGGGTCACATGGCAACACAGGTTCGCACTCGCAGATTCGCCCGTATCGGGGCAGTCGTCGCAGGTACAGCCCTTGCTGCATCTGCAGCATTCGGATCGGCGCAGGCCGCACCGCTGTGGCCGGGTGGCCCGGACGTCTCCATTCCCGGCTTGCCCGGATCCTCTGACCCCGCAGCCCCGGCACCGCAGCAACTGGTTCCGCAGGTCGCACCCGCCAACTTCGCCGATCCGAGCATCAGCCCGTCCGGCGGCGAGGTCGTCGGAGTTGCGCAGCCCATCGCCATCCGCTTCGACGAGGCCATCGGCGATCGTGACGCTGCACTGCGGGCCATACGCGTCACGACGAACCCGTCCGTCGACGGCCACTTCTACTGGATCAACGACACCCAGGTGCGGTGGCTGCCGAACGAGTTCTACCCGGCGCATACCCAGGTGACCGTCGAAGCGGGCGGCGCGAAGGCGGAGTTCTCCACCGGCGACTCGATCATCACCACGGCCGACGACAACACCAAGCAGATCACCGTCACCCGCAACGGCGAGGTCGTCAAGACCATGCCCACCTCGATGGGCAAGGTCGACCACGAAACTCCGAACGGCACCTACATCGTCGGCGAGCGTTTCCGCGACATGTACATGGACTCGTCCACCTACGGCGTCCCGGTGGACTCCGAGGAGGGCTACCGCACGTACGTCGAGTACGCCACGCGCATTTCCTACAGCGGCATCTTCGTGCACGCAGCTCCGTGGTCGGAAGCGCAGCAGGGGTACTCCAACGAATCGCACGGCTGCCTGAACGTCAGCACCGAAGACGGCAAGTGGTTCTTCGAGAACGCCCAGAAGGGCGACCCCGTCATCGTCGTCAACACCGACGGCGGCACCTTGAGCGGATCCGACGGCCTGGGAGACTGGAACCGCTAGAGCGGCTTCGCCGCATGTGACCGGAACTTCGTAGCCCGCTACGAAGTTCCGCTCACATAGGTTGGTCTGCGCGACGGTGAGCGTTGGGGCTCCGTTCACCGTTCGTTAGCCGAGACTCAGCACAGTCCTCGCGGTGAGTGCAACAACCGAACGAGTGCTGCCCACGGCGCAGAAGAAGAGCTTCTTCTCGCGGCCGTGGACCGATTACGCACTGTTCCTGATTCTCGTGGGCCCCAATCTGGCCCTGCTGGCGGTGTTCACGTATCGGCCGCTGGTGGAGAACTTCCAGTTCTCGTTCTTCGACTGGAACCTGTCCTCACCCACGTCCACGTTCGTCGGCTTCGAGAACTACCGCGAGTGGGCCTCCCGCGACGACACCTGGCAGATCGTCGGCAACACCGTCGTGTTCACGGTCGCGGCCGTCGTCGGATCGCTGGTGCTCGGTCTGGTGCTCGCCCTGCTGCTGGATCGAAAGCTCAAGGGCCGCAACTTCGTTCGCTCCGCCGTGTTCGCCCCGTACGTCATCTCCGGTGCCGCCATCGGCATCGCATTCCAGTTCGTCTTCGACCCCAACTTCGGCCTGGTACAGGACCTGATGCGACGCTTCGGCCTCGGCGCGGTCCCGGATTTCTACCAGGACCCCAAGTGGGCGATGGTCATGATCACCGTGACGTACCTGTGGAAGAACTTGGGCTACACCTTCGTCATCTACTTGGCGGCTCTGCAGGGTGTGCGCAAGGAACTGATGGAAGCGGCCGAGATCGATCAGGCGAGCCGCTGGACCACGTTCCGGAAAGTGCTTCTACCGCAACTGCGTCCGACGACGTTCTTCCTGTCGATCACCGTGCTGCTCAACTCACTTCAGGTCTTCGACATCATCAATGTCATGACGCGCGGAGGTCCACTGGGCACCGGCACCACGACGATGGTCTATCAGGTCTACGAGGAGACGTTCCGCAACTTCCGGGCCGGCTACGGCGCGACCGTCGCGACGATCCTGTTCCTCGTGTTGTTGATCGTCACTCTTGTGCAGGTACGAATCATGGATCGGGACGATCAGCGATGACAGTGGTGGACAAGCCCGCGACGGCCACGGCGAAGAAGACCTCCGGCGACCCGCAGCGCACGCGCCGCAGCGCGAACATCCTCGGATACGCGGCCATGGTTGCCGTCCTGCTGATGATCGGGCTGCCGCTCTTCTGGATCCTGATCACCTCGTTCAAGGACCGCCCGGATATCTACGTGCAACCGGTCACCTGGTGGCCCAGCGTCTTTCACCCGCAGAACTACGACGAGGCGACGACGGAGGTGCCGTTCTTCACCTACCTACGTAACTCCATCATCATCACTACGGCCGTATCGTCCATCAAGTTCGTTCTCGGGGTACTCAGTGCCTACGGTCTGGTGTTCCTGCGGTTCCCGGGCAAGAACATCGTCTTTCTCGTCATCATCGCCGCGTTGATGGTGCCCAACCAGATCACCGTCATCTCGAACTACTCGCTCATCTCCGAGCTGGGTTGGCGAAACTCGTTCCAGGGCATCATTATTCCGCTGGCAGGTGTCGCCTTCGGTACCTTCCTGATGCGCAATCACTTCCTGTCGTTGCCGCCGGAGATCATCGAGGCCGCGCGCATGGACGGTGCCGGGCCGGTACGGCTGATGTTCCGGGTGATCCTGCCGTTGTCGGGTCCGACGATGGTTGCCTTCGCGATCATCACGATCGTCACCGAATGGAACGAATATCTCTGGCCGTTCCTGATGTCGGACGATTCGTCGGTCGCGCCGCTCCCGGTCGGCTTGACACTGCTGCAGAACAGCGAGGGCTACACCAACTGGGGCGCGGTCATGGCGGCGACGGTGCTGACCATTCTGCCGATTCTTCTCGTCTTCCTCGTCCTCCAGCGCCACATGATCAAGGGCCTCACCTCCGGTGCGGTCAAGGGCTGATTCACCTCACTATCAGGAGTCGAACACCATGGCACACATCATCAATCGGCGTGGCTTCCTCACGCTCACCGGTGCGGCTGCGGCCGCCGCAGCTCTCGCGGCGTGCAGCGGCCCCGGATCGGGCTCGTCCGGCGGCGGCGGCGGTGTCGAAGGCGATGCGAACACCATCAATTTCTGGTCGAACCACCCAGGCAAGTCGCAGGAGTTCGAGAAGGAACTGATCTCGCGGTTCCAGGCACAGAACCCGGGCCTGACGGTGAACCTCATCGACGGCGGCAAGAACTACGAGGAGGTGTCGCAGAAGTTCAACGCGGCACTCTCGGGCGACGATGTGCCCGACGTCGTCGTGCTCTCGGATGTCTGGTGGTTCAACTACGCGCTCACCGGTGCGATCGAGCCCCTCGACCAGCACTTCTCCGCGGCGGGAGTAGACCAGTCCGACTACGTGGATTCGCTTCTTGCCGACTACAACTGGAACGGCAACCACTGGGCTCTGCCGTATGCGCGCTCGACGCCGCTGTTCTACTACAACAAGGCCGTCTGGTCGGCCGCCGGACTGCCCGATCGCGGACCGGCCACCTGGGCCGAATTCGACGAGTGGGGCCCGCGCATCCAGGCGGTCGTCGGCAACGGCAAGCTCGCGCACGGGTGGGGCAACGCTGTCGACTACCTCGGGTGGACGTTCGAGGGACCGATCTGGACGTTCGACGGGGCGTACTCCGATCAGTTCCAGCTGAAGTTCGACGACCCCAATACCATTGCCGCAGGCAAGTTCCTGCAGGACATGATCCACACCAAGAAGTACGCGGCAGTCTCCAACGACATCGCCAACGACTTCGCCGCCGGTATCCTCGCCTCCACCATCGCGTCCACCGGCGATCTGTCCACGATCAAGGCAGGTGCCGCGTTCGAGTTCGGCACTGCGTTCCTGCCGGCCACCGCGGGAACACCGGGTTGCCCCACCGGTGGTGCGGGTCTGGCCATCCCGGCGAAGATCTCGGAAGAGCGAAAGGTGAACGCACTCAAATTCATCGACTTCGTCACCAACGGTGCCAATACCGCCTACTTCTCGCAGAACACCGGGTACATGCCGGTCCGCAAGTCGGCGCAGCAGGACCCGTCGGAGATCGCATTCCTCGAGGCCAACCCCAACGCCAAGACGGCCGTCGATCAGTTGGCATTGACCCGCTCGCAGGACTACGCCCGCGTCTTCGTTCCCGGTGGGGACAAGATCATCGGTAGTGGACTCGAGCAGATCGCACTGCAGAACGCCGATGTGGCAACGACATTCGCGTCCATCTCGGAGCAGCTGCAGCAGATCATCGACCGCCAGATCACCCCGAAGCTGCCGAAGTAGTGGCCGCCGTTCACTACGCCGGTGTCTCGCATCGGTATCCGGGAGCCGAGTCGCTCGCTGTGGACAGCCTGGAACTCGACATCGCGGACGGTGAATTCATCGTCCTGGTCGGGCCTTCGGGCTGTGGCAAGTCGACGAGTCTGCGGATGCTCGCCGGCCTCGAATCCGTCGAAAGCGGTCACATCGACATCGGCGGAGTGGACGTCACCTCGTTGGCACCGCGGGCCAGGGATGTCGCGATGGTGTTCCAGAACTACGCGCTGTATCCCAACATGACCGTCGGCGACAACATGGGCTTCGCACTGCGCAACGCCGGAATGAGCAAGGCGGACACTGCAGCACGGGTGCTCGACGCGGCGAAGATGCTCGAGCTCGAGCCGCTGCTGAATCGCAAACCCGGCAAGCTCTCCGGTGGCCAGCGCCAGCGAGTAGCGATGGGGCGCGCCATCGTGCGTCAGCCCAAGGTGTTCTGCATGGACGAGCCGCTGTCCAACCTCGATGCCAAGCTGCGCGTGTCGACCAGAGCCCAGATCGCCGGTCTACAGCGGCGATTGGGCACCACCACGGTCTACGTCACCCACGATCAGGTCGAGGCCATGACGATGGGTGACCGGGTCGCGGTGCTGCTCGACGGCACACTGCAGCAGATCGCGGCTCCGCGAGAGCTGTACGACAACCCCGTCAACACGTTCGTCGCGGGGTTCATCGGTTCCCCCGGAATGAACCTCGTCGACGCCCCCGTGCACGACGGCGCTGCCGTACTCGGCGAATTGCGCATCCCGGTCCCGTCCTCGGCACGCGAGCGCGTGGTCGTCGGGATTCGCCCCGAATCGTGGGATCTGGTGGGCGAAGGCAGCGGTCTGAGCCTCACCGTCGAGCTGATCGAGGAACTGGGTGCGGAGTCGTTCGTGTACGCATCCGCACCCAGCCCCGACGGTGGGTGGACGACGCCGTCCGGACGTATCTCGGTTCGCGTCGACCGCAAGCTGTCCATCGCCCTGGCCGAAACCGTTCGACTGGTGCCCAAGCTGGGCGAGTTGTTCTTCTTCGACGCCGCTACCGGCCTGCGGTTGTCGTAGCCGGCTCACCGAGAGCCGGTTCACCGAGATCGATAGGGAGAGTAGCCCATCCGTGTAGGACGCGGGTGTTGCGGCGGGTTCCCTCGCCTGCCGAGCGTAGGTGCGGGAACCTGTCGAACAGCGCTTTGAGGCCTACTTCCGATTCGGCTTTGGCCAGTGCTGCGCCCAGGCAGTAGTGGCGGCCGCCCGAGAACGACAGGTGCTTCCCTGCGTTGGCTCGGGTGACGTCGAATCTGTTCGGGTCCTCGAATACCAGTGGGTCTCGGTTGGCACCGGCGAGCACGAGGATCACCAGCGATCCCTCCCTGATCGGCACACCCTCGACCACGACGTCGTGTTTGGCGGCCCGTGCGGTCAGTTGCACCGGAGATTCCATCCGCAGCATTTCGTCGATGGCGGTGGGCCAGTGCGACGGATCTTCCTGCAGCACAGCGAGCTGATCGGGGTGATCGAGCAACAATCGAATTCCGCTGCCCAGCAGGTTGACGGTCGTCTCGAATCCTGCCGCCAACACCAATCCTGCAGTGGCTCTGAGCTCTTCGTCGTTCAGCCCGATGCCCTCGTCCTTCGCGGCGATCAGCTGACTCATCAGATCGTCGCCAGGATTACGGCGCAACTCGGTGACGTGCTTGGAGAGCCACGCATCGAACCCGATCAGCCCACGCTCGACCTGCTTGAACTGGCTCCAGGACAAGCCGATGTCGAGGCTCGGTGCGGCCATCTCACCGAATTCGAGCACCCGCTGGTTGTCCTCCACCGGAACACCCAGGATCCGCCCGATCACCGCGACCGGCAGGCGCGCGCAATAACGATCGACGATGTCGACAACCGGAGAACCGTCGGACAGCTCGTCGAGCAGTGCATCCGCGGTCTCCTGCACCTGATCACGCATCTGCGCCACGGCCCGAGCGGTGAACACCGAGGACACCAGTTTGCGGTACCGCGTGTGATCGGGCGGTTCGACGGAGAGGAGGGAGGGCGGCAGAATCGGGTGCAGTGCACCGGATCTGGTGTGTCGTTCGATCCACCGCAGCGGTGCGGGCAAGGTACCGCCCAGTTGCGTGACCCGGAAGTCGTCGGAGCGGAGCAAGTCGAATGCCACCCGATGGTGCACGGTGATGTTCGAGATGCGGGTCTTCACCAGCGGCGCCTTACGGCGCAGCATTTCGTAGACCGGCGTGGGATTGGCCCGCGTCGCCGGATCGGCGACCAGCATGGCCTGTGGGTCACCCGCCGCCGCCGCGCGCTTGGCCCCGAACCGGATGACCCCGTGCGCTGCGAGCCATCGTACGAATTCCCTCATCCGAACACCCTCCCCTTGTTCCTACGCGGTACTACCAGATCTTGACGCGCTGCCCCGGCTCCAAGTACAGCGCATCTCCGGGCTGTACGTCGAAGGCTTGGTGAAAACTGTCCAGATTGCGCACGACCCCGTTGCACCGGAACTCCGGCGGCGAGTGCGGATCGACGGCGAGACGACGGATCGCCTCGGCGTCTCGTGCCTTGGTGCGCCACACCTGCGACCAGCCGAAGAATACGCGCTGCAACCCGGTCAGGCCGTCGAGCACCGGTGCTTGTTTGCCTTCGAGCGAGATCTCGTAGGCGGCGACCGCGATGGACAGGCCACCCAGGTCACCGATGTTCTCACCGATGGTGAACTCGCCGTTGACCTTGTGTCCGGGCAGTGCCGCGGGCTCGAACTCGTTGTACTGCTCGATCAGGGCCGTGGTGCGCTTGCCGAACTCGGTTCGGTCGCTGTCGGTCCACCAATCGACCATGTTGCCGTCGCCGTCGTACTTGGCACCCTGGTCGTCGAATCCGTGGCCGATCTCGTGGCCGATCACCGCTCCGATGCCGCCGTAGTTGGCCGCGTCGTCGGCCTCCGGGTCGAAGAACGGTGGCTGCAGAATGGCTGCGGGAAAGACGATTTCGTTCATGCCGGGGTTGTAGTAGGCATTGACGGTCTGCGGCGTCATGAACCACTCGTCGCGATCGACCGGACCGCCGAGCTTGTCGAGATCGCGCTGGTGGTCTGCGGTATAGCCGCGGCGGTAGTTACCGAGCAGGTCATCGGCGCTGATCTCGACGCCCGAGTAGTCGCGCCAGCGATCGGGGTAGCCGATCTTCGGGGTGAACTTGTCGAGCTTGTCCAGAGCCTTCGTGCGTGTCTCCGGACTCATCCATTCGAGCTCGGAGATGTTGCGGCGGTACGCCTCGGTGAGGTTCTCGACCAGCACCTGCATCCGCGCCTTGGAGTCGGCGGGGAAGTGGCGTTCGACGTAGAGCTTGCCGACGGTCTCGCCGAGAACGTCCTGCACCAAGGAGACTCCGCGCTTCCAGCGCTCCCGGTTCTCCTCGGTGCCCGTCAGCGTGGTTCCGTAGAACGCGAAGTTCTCGTCGACGATCGCGCTCGTCAGGAACGGTGCGCGCGAATGGACGACGCGCCAGGCGAGCCACGCCTTCCAGGCCTCGATGTCCTCGGAGGCCCACAGTGCAACGAAAGTGTTGAGGAACGACGGCTGCCGCACGACGATCTCAGCGAACTGCTCGGTCGAGGCTCCGAGGCCGGAAATCCATGCTGCCCAATTGAATCCGGGTTCGTTCTCGACGAGGGTGTCGAATTGGACGAGGTTGTAGCTCTTCTCGGCATCACGCCTGGCGACGACATCCCAGTGGCCTGCCGCGATTTTCTTCTCCAGGTCGAACACCGTCTGGGCGTCGTACTCGATACCGCTGAGCGCGAACATCTTCGAGATGTGCGCGATGTAGCTCGTGCGAATCTCCGCGTAGTCGTCCTGGCGATAGTACGACTCGTCGGGTAGACCGATACCGGACTGGCTGAAGTGCACGAGGTAGCGGTCGGACTGCTTGGCGTCGGTGTCCACGTACTGGCCGATGCCACCGCCCACGCCGGTGCGCTGCAGCGAGCCGAGAACGCCTGCGAGCGTAACCGGATCGGCCGCGTCGGCGATGGCGGTGAGCTCGTCGGCGATAGGCGAGACGCCAAGCTGCTCGGCACGGTCGGCGTCCATGAAGCTAGAGAACAGGTCGCCGATCTTCTGTGCGTCGCTGCCCGCTGGAGGATTCGCGGCGGCGGACTCCTCGATGATGATCTGCACGTCGACCTCGGCGCGGTCGTACAACGTCCGGAAGGCTCCGTCGACGGCGCGGTCCGCGGGGATGTCGTAATCCTCGAGCCACTTGCCGTTGACGTGCACGAAGAGGTCGTCCTGCGCGCGTGTGTTCTCGTCCTGGTAGCTGAGGTCGATGCCCGAGTTCACTACTGAAGTCATGCGTCCATCTTTACACTCTTGCGCTCGATTGAACGGGTGTTTAATCTGCTGTACATGCGTACAGCAACGGAGGACCTCACGACGAGGGCGCGGATCCGCGATACCGCGATCGACGTATTCGGCGCACAGGGCTTCACCGCCGGGTTGCGGTCGATCGCCACGGCGGCAGGCGTCTCACCTGGGCTCGTCAACCATCATTTCGGATCCAAGGAGGGTCTGCGCACGGCTTGTGACGAGCACGTTCTGCGGGTGATCCGGGAGTCGAAGTCTGCGTCGGCCGGTCCCGCCGGGATGATGGAGCAGCTCGCGCGAATAGACGAGTACGCGCCGCTCGTTGCGTACATCGTGCGGAGCTTCTCGGCGGGCGGCGCACTGGCGCGAGAGTTGTTCGAGCACATGGTCGCCGACGCCGTTCGGTACATCGACGACGGTGTCCGCGACGGGCGGTTCACGCCCAGCCGCGACCCTGAGGCACGCGCTCGATTCATGACCCGACAGAACGTGGGCGGCCTACTGCTGTACGCGCAGATGGCCGGCCCCGACGTGGACTTCCGCGAGGCCCTCACTGCGCTGAGCGACGAGATCATGCTCCCTGCCCTCGAGCTATACACCGACGGATTCTTCACCGATTCTCACGCTTTGGACGCGTACCTGGAGGCAAAGAAATGACCGAGGCAATCGAAGTCGACGGATTGACGAAGACGTTCGGGTCGGTCCGGGCACTCGACGGACTCGACCTGCGCGTCGATACCGGCGAGGTACACGGCTTCCTCGGTCCGAACGGAGCCGGGAAATCCACGACGATTCGCGTCCTGCTCGGGCTCGTCCGCGCGACGTCCGGCACCGTGCGACTGCTCGGCGGGGACCCGTGGGCCGACACCGTGGCCTTGCACCGACGTCTGGCCTACGTCCCGGGCGACGTGACGCTGTGGCCGTCGTTGACCGGCGGTGAGGTGATCGATCTTCTCGGCCGGATGCGCGGCGGCATCGACACCACTCGCCGAGCCGAACTGCTCGAACGGTTCTCTCTCGACCCCGGCAAACGCAGCCGAACGTACTCCAAGGGCAATCGGCAGAAGGTTGCACTGATCTCGGCCCTGGCGTCGAACGTCGAGCTGCTGATTCTCGACGAACCCACCTCAGGACTCGATCCGCTGATGGAACAGCACTTCGCCGACTGCGTGAAAGATGCTGCTCGACGCGGAGTCACGGTGCTGCTGTCGTCGCACATCCTGTCCGAGGTCGACGCGCTGTGCAGTTCGGTGACCATCGTCAAGGACGGTCGAACGGTGGATACCGGCACGCTGGCATCGATGCGGCACCTCACCCGAACGACGGTGACCGCCACTGTCGATCGAGTGCCGCAAAATCTCGCAACATTGGCCGGGGTCTCTGCGGTCGACGTGGACGGTTCCACGATCACCTGCACAGTGGAGAACGACGCCCTCGCTGCGGTCATGCACGTCCTGGCCGACGCCGGAGTGCGGAGCTTGGTCAGCAGCGCTCCGACTCTCGAAGAGCTGTTCATGAGGTACTACGCATGAACGGCACGGGAGCACTGCTGCGGTTGTATCTACGCCGTGATCGCCTGGTAGCGCCCATCTGGGTCGTGCTGCTCGGAGCGCTGCCGCTGCTGTATGCGGTCAGCTTCGAGGGCCTGTATCCGACGGCGGCAGACCGACAAGCGTTCTATCTCGGCACCGTGGCGGTGCCGGCACAGGCGGCTCTCGTCGGGCCGATCTTCGGCAGCGACCTGGGTGCCCTGGTGTCCTGGCGCGCCGAACTGATGCTCACCCTCGTTCCGTTGGCCGCGATCCTCACCGTCGTTCGGCACACTCGCGCCGAGGAGGATGCGGGGCGGACCGAGCTGATCGGGTCGACTGCAGTGGGCAGATACGCAGGGCTGAGCGCGGCCGTGCTGCTTGCGGGCGGCAGCGTCGTGGCGACGGGAATGTTGTCGTTCGTTTCGCTGTGGGCATTCGGTCTGCCGGTGACCGGGAGCCTCGCGTTCGGGGCCTCGATTGTCGTCGTCGGCGCGGTGTTCGTCGGCTGCGCGGCGCTGGCGGCCCAGGTGGCGTCGGGGGCTCGGGTGGCTCGCGGCTACGCCCTCGGCGTGTTGGCCGCAGCATTCGTACTCAGGGCGATCGGCGACATCGGCTCGGGGACGCTGTCGTGGTTCTCACCGATCGGCTGGTCGGCGCAGGTGCGGCCGTTCGCCGACGAGAGGTGGTGGCCGCTGCTGCTGTCGCTGGTGACCGCAGCTGCGTTCTGTGCCGCGGCGTTCGTGGCAGCGAATCGACGCGATCTCGGCAGTGGTCTGCGGGCCGATCGCCGCGGCCGGCCGGCTGCCGTGCCGTCACTGTCCGGTCCCGTTGCCCTCGCGTGGCGACTCTCGCGCGGAACCATCGTCGCCTGGACCGTCGGGCTCGCTCTGTTCGGCATCGCGATCGGCTCGTCCACGGACGGGATAGGTGACCAACTCGGCAGCAGCACCGCCATCAGCGAGGCACTCGGAAAATTTGGCGGCACCACTCTCGAACAATCGTTCATTGCTGCCGTGCTGAGCATCGTCGGCATCATGGTGGCGGCCTACTCGGTGGCGGCGCTACTGCGGTTGCACGGCGAAGAAGAGGCAGGACTGGCCGAGATCGTGCTCGCCACCGGCGTCTCGCGTCTCCGATGGCTGGCCGGGCATCTCCTCCTGGCCGTCGTCGGCCCGGCGTGGCTGCTGCTGGTCGTCGGCCTCACCATCGGGCTGACGTACGGGTCGGCGACCGGCGATGTGACGGGCGAACTGTCGTCCGTCGTGGGCGGCGCGCTGGGGCAGCTCCCGGCCGTGTGGGTGGTGACGACCATCGGCGTCGCGCTGTTCGGCGCTGTACCTCGGTTCGCGACTCTTCTGTGGGCGGTCCTCGGCGGCTTCGTCGCCCTGGGCCAGATCGGTTCCGTGGTGGGCCTACCGCAGCCGTTGCTCGATCTCTCGCCCTTCACGCACACACCGCGATTGCCGGGGGATGCTGTGTCCCTTGCGCCGATCGGGTGGCTCGTCGTGATCGCTGCCGTCGTCGGCTTCGCGGGAATCGCAGCGTTCCGCCGAAGGGACATCCGCGGGTGACGTCGGTCGAATAGCATCACTCGTGGCCGATATGTCCGGACCGGTCCGACGAGTCCGGTCCGGCGATTCGGCCGACACGGGCTTGGAGGATACGTGCACTCGATATTTCTGCGCACGTGGTGGAACCAGCCTCACAGCTATGAATCGGTCGTCGATTACCTGCGTCTGCACGGTGCGCTCGCCCCGTATCGCCTCGCTGCAGCTCTGAGTACGTTCTCGTACGGACTCGGCGCGGCTGCGTTGCTGCTGCTCACCGACGCGTCTCCGACCTCGACCCTCGCCGAGCTCGTGTACGTCGTTGCGATCGTGTCGGCGCTCGTCGTCGGTATCGCCTGGCTGATGGCCCCGTGGCCGTCCAAAAGACTGTCTCTGTCGTTCGCTGCGTACGCGGATGTAGGAACAACGTTGGGGCTGCTGGCCTATGGATCACCCCAGACAGTCATCTTGGCGTGCGCCCTGCTCGCAGCCAACAGTGTCTACATACAGCTCTTCCACAGTCCGCGAGTGATGGCCCTGCATCTGCTCTGGGCCGCGGCGACAGTAGGGCTGATGTTCGGGCTCATCCTCTCGGAGCCCGATGCCGATCACGGCCTCGCCGTCGCGCAACTCGTCATGCTGGTACCCATCACCTTCATGGGCCCGACCTTCTTTCAGTACTTTCTGCTCAAACTGCAGGTTCAAGCGCAGGCGGCCAATCTCGACCCGCTCACCCAGATACGCAATCGTCGAGGACTCGAGGAGGCGCTGCCGGTCTATTTTCTCGGAGCCGGCGACATTGCAGTGATGGTGGTCGACGTGGACCGATTCAAGTCGATCAACGACCGATTCGGCCATCACCAGGGGGACGCAGCCCTGCAGCTCGTCGCGCGTCGACTGGAGAAGGACGGTGTGCTGCTGGCGAGGGTGGGCGGCGAGGAGTTTGCGGTGGTGACCAAGTTGGGCGTAGGCGAGGCGCACACACTGGCCGAGGAGTTTCTGGGTGCCGTCTACTCTGTGGGCGACCTCGCACCCCTGACCGTCAGCATCGGTGTGGCGCACTGCATGTACCCGAGTGCTCGCGACATCGGTGTCGACGCAGTCGAACTCACCGATCGACTGTTACGAGAGGCAGACGTGGCGATGTACGAAGCCAAGAAGCAGGGCGGTAATCAGGTGGTGGTGGCGGATCTGTCTGCGCGAGACGACTTGACCGGCTGAGGTGACCGGACCGGCCGATGCACCGAGGCGCCAGTGCATCGGCCGGCGGCTCAGTTCGGTGTCGAGTCGTCGTACTGGTTCTCCACGTTCTGCTGGAATTCGTCGGCGCATTGCTGTTGCGCTGCAGTATCGCTGCCTGCGTTGCTGATGCAGTCGGTGAAGTCCTGTCCACCGACTGCATTGAACAGGCCGACGCCGACGACGACGAGAACGATCGACAATGCTGCGGCCACGAAACCCAGGATGATCGCGATGAGGGACACGGTGCCGTTGGTGGCGACGCGCTTCTTGTACCTCGAGCGTCCTATGAAGCCGAGGACGATGGCGATAAGGCCGAGAACAACTCCACCGACGATGGTCCAGGAGAACAACACACCCAGAATCGCCAGGACCAGAGCAACCGTGCCGATGGTGTTCTTCGGTGCTACCGGCTGTTGCTGGTACCCGCCCTGCTGGGGGTATCCGCCCTGCTGGGGGTATTCACCAGGTGAAGGGTAGTTTCCGGGCGGGGGATAATCCCCGGGCGGCGGGTTCTGATTCGACACGTCGAGTACCTCCGATGTTGGCGTTCGTGAATGCTGGGAGTGTAAGCAGGTGTCTGCCGGGCCCACGCGCCCCACGTCTACCCGTGATCAACTTGTCATCGAACGTACATGTCAGCCGCCGAGCCGCGAATGCATCTCCCAGATCAGTACCTCGGCTGGTTCCGACGCTGTGATCTGTTGTCCGCCAGTCGAACTCAGGCGCACGGCATCGCCCTCGTACAGTTCACCGACGCCCTCCATCGAGACAGTGCCGCGGGCGACGAAAACATGGGCGAAGGGTGCGTCGGGCACCGTTACCGCGTTCCCCGGCAGCAACCTGGCTGCGTGCAGCGCCGCCGACTTCTGCGAGATGCCGATCGCGGCCTCCCCGCGGTGCTTCTCCATCCCCGACGCGACGGTGACCAGCCCACCGCGCAACAACTCGTCGCCGATCTCGAGCTGTTCGTATCCTGGTGTGGTGCCAGGACTGTCCGGCAAAACCCACATCTGCACGAAGCGAACGGGTTCGGTGTGCCGATTGCCGTCGATGCTCCAGGAGTCGTTCTTCTCCGAGTGCATGATGCCCTTGCCCGCGCTCATCCGTTGTGCGAGTCCGGGGTAGATGATTCCGGAGTGGCCGATGGAGTCCTGATGGACGAGTGAACCCTGCACCACCCAGGTGACGATCTCCATGTCTCGATGTGGATGAGTCTCGAAACCTTGACCGGCAGTGACGATGTCGTCGTTGTTGACCAGCAGCAGTCCGTGATGGGTGTTGTCGGGATCGTAGTGCTGGCCGAAGGAGAACGAATGCTTCGAGTCCAGCCAGGACACACGGGTTTTCAGTCGATCGCCGGCGCGGTGCACATCGATGTGGGCGGTCAGTGGAGCGGACATGTGACCACTGTACGAGCATGTCGGTGCACCGGGGCACGACCTCCGATAACGTTCGGGTGTCTTTGCTGTCGGGGTGTGAGCGTCGCTGTGAGTGGGTAGGTTCTGAGTCACTGCTCCGCAAACTCCGAAGAAGGCGGCGAGAGATTTTCATGGTCGGTTCCAGCTCGAGTGCGGCACGCACGGTCGAACCTCTGCTCACGGAGGCTTTGGCAACGTGGCTACCGGCCCAACGGTGGTTCGGTGCAAAGGGGTCGACCGTGGATTCGGTGCAGATCCTCGAACGCCAAGTTCTTCATGACGAACCACATTTCGCGGCCGAGCATGTACTGGTGGAGGTGCACTTGACGCAGGACGGCTCGGTGGTGACGCAGACCTACCAGGTGCCACTCGGCTTTCGCACCGAGCTGACCGACGACCTCCGCCCGTGGGTGCTTCCGGTAGCGGGCGAGGTTGCCGTGTTCGACGGGCTACGAGACCCGGAGATCATCGGCCTGTACGGCGACGCCTTCGCTTCCGGAAATTCCACGGGCAGCATCGAATTCAAGATCGTCGACGGTTCGAGTGTGCCGAGCGGTCTGCCCGGTCGGGTTCTGGGGGCAGAGCAGTCCAACACCTCGGTGATTCTCGGTGATCTGCTGTTACTCAAGCTGTTTCGACAGGTTCCGCCGGGAGTGAGCCCCGATGTGGAACTGCACCGCGCCCTGGCGGCGGCAGGCAGTGTCAATGTCGCACCGCTGCGGGGCTGGTTGGAAGCCGTCGTCGGCGGCGAGCCGACCACACTGGGCATGATTCAGGACTTCGCCGCGAACTCCACCGAGGGCTGGACCGCCGCTCTGGCAAGTGTTCGCGAGGTGTTCGATTCTCCCGATACACCGATCGAGGAACTGCCCGGCGATTTCGCCCGGGATGCTCATCGAATCGGAGCTGCCGTCGCGCACGTGCACCATGACCTGGCCTCGGTGTTGGGCACCGTCGAACGCTCGGTGGAATCGACCGCCGTCGAGGAGATTCTGGCTCGTATCTCGGGGGTAGCGCGGGTGGTGCCGGAGATCGCCCAGTTCATCCCGGCGGCCACGGCGCTCATTTCGCGCGCGGAGGCGTCGACGAGCACTACCGTGCAGCGCATTCACGGCGACCTGCATCTGGGACAGGTGCTGGGGACGCCCGAGCGGTGGCTGCTCATCGACTTCGAGGGTGAGCCCGCCAAGACCCTGGCCGAGCGCCGACAGATGGACAGCCCCTTGCGCGACGTCGCGGGAATGCTGCGCTCGTTCGATTACGCAGCCAACCATCTTTTGGTCGATCAGCCCGAGGACCCCTCGATGCGGGAGCGCGCCGACCAGTGGGCAGCGCGCAGCATCGCCGCGTTCTTCGACGGCTACGCCTCGGTGGCCGGGCACGATCCGCGCGACGAGGCCGATCTGCTGCGCGCCTACGAACTCGACAAGGCCGTCTACGAGGTTCTGTACGAGGCGCGCAACCGGCCGACCTGGTTGTCCTTGCCGATGCGTGCTGTCGAGCGTTTGGTCAGCTGATCGGTGAGCTGGGGGTGCACGTCGACGGGCCTGTCTACGACAAGTACCGTATTGCCTGACACGGGAGGCAGGACATGAACGGTATTTTGGCAATCTTCGGCATCGCGGTGGTCGTCATCACCATCCTCGTTGTGGTGGTGCTCGTTGCGGTGTTGTTCGTCGCGTCGATCAAGCCCAACAGCCTCAACATCGACCTGGACCGCAAGAAGCGTGCTCGGGAAGAAAGTTCCTCCAAAGCCTGAGATGTCCGTCACGTCCGAGACCGATTCGGTCGTGCTCGGAGTTGTATCGGATCGAAGCGCCGACTGACGCTTCCGGTTCTACAACTGGAGATCTCGTGAGTACCTCGCTGAAAGCCGCGGCCACGCCCGGGCCGTCGGGCTGTGCGCCCCGCATCAGGTCGAGGATGCTCGGGGAAAGTGTTCTCGCTCAGTTCACTCGCTTCGTGATCGTCGGCGTATCCAGCAACGGCGTATACGCCCTGCTGTTCGTCGCTCTCGCTTCGCTCGGATCGTTCACCGCCAATCTTGTGGGCGTCGCAGCCAGCACGGTCCTGGCCAACGAGCTGCATCGCCGTCATACCTTCCACGCGGCCGGCCGGGTGGGTTGGTTCCAGACACAGTGGGAAGCCGGTGGACTCGCCCTGATCGGGCTGGGTCTGAGTACCGCATCGCTGGCCGCGGTGCACATCCTGTTTCCAGGAACCGGCACGTACGTTCAGGTGCTCGTCGTCATTGCCGTGGGTGGGATGTTCGGAGCCGCTCGATTCCTCGCCCTCCGTGGTTGGGTGTTTCGTGCGCCAAACTTTTCGGGCCTCGAACCTGCCCAGCAGTGACCTGTGAGTTCGCACCACTCGGTATCGACGTCCGTTGCTACCTCTAACAGAATCTCGGCGAGGCTGCACACCCGTCTCGGTGTTGGCTCTAGGCTTGTCAGCTGACGTCGATGCGAGGAGACAAGCCAATGGCTAGGGATCTGACACAGCTCGAGCTTCTGCAGGAGCTGGCACCCACTGCCGAAGACAACGTGAACCGTCACATCACGATGGCGCGCGAATGGCATCCTCACGACTACGTGCCGTGGGACGAAGGCCGCAACTTCGCCGCCCTCGGCGGCCAGGACTACGACCCCGAGCAGTCCAAGCTCTCCGACGTCGCCCAGGCCGCGATGATCACCAACCTGCTCACCGAGGACAACCTGCCCTCCTACCACCGTGAGATCGCCGAGAACTTCTCTCGCGACGGTGCCTGGGGCACCTGGGTCGGTCGCTGGACCGCCGAAGAGAACCGCCACGGCATCGTCATGCGCGACTACCTCGTCGTCTCCCGCGGCGTCGACCCCGTCGCCCTCGAAGAAGCCCGCATGATCCACATGACCAACGGCTACGCCTCCCCCGCCGGATCACAGGTCGGGCTGCTGCACTCGGTCGCGTACGTCACTTTCCAGGAACTGGCCACCCGCGTCTCGCACCGCAACACCGGCAAGGTCTGCGACGACCCCATCGCCGACCGGATGCTCCAACGCATCGCCGCCGACGAGAACCTGCACATGATGTTCTACCGCAACATCACCGGCGCAGCGATGGACATCTCCCCCGATCAGACACTGCAGGCCGTCTCCGACATCGTCACCAACTTCGTCATGCCCGGTGCCGGGATGCCGAACTTCCGCCGCAACGGTGTGCTCATGGCCAAGCACGGCATCTACGACCTCCGTCAGCACCTCGAAGACGTCGTCTGGCCGGTCCTGCGTAAATGGAACGTCTTCGAGCGCACCGACTTCACCGCCCGCGGCGAGAACACACGCGAAGAACTCGCCGCATTCCTCGAAGACCTCGAACGCCAAGCCACCAAATTCGAGGAAATGCGAGACCGCTCCCTGGCCCGCGAACGCGCCAAGGCCGAAGCACGCGCGTCGTAGTGCCTGCGGCGAAGCCGCATACTTGGGTGTGAACGAATTCTGGGACCGCATCTCCGCGGTGAGTCCTGATCCACCAGTGTGGATCGTCCAAGTTGCGGCTCTGGTTGCGCTCGTCATCGTCGTGTTGCCGCAGACCTGGCGGATCGCGCGCAACGTGGTCACCATTGCGCACGAGGGCGCGCACTTGTTCATCGCGTTGATCACCGGCCGGCAGCTGATGGGGTTGCGTCTGCACTCGGACACCTCCGGCGTCGCGATCTCGAAGGGAAAGCCCACCGGCCTCGGCGTCATCGCGATGACCTTCGCCGGCTATGTGGGGCCGTCGCTACTCGGACTCGGTGCCGCCTTCGTGCTCGGGACTCAGCACGCGGTGGCGGTGCTGTGGATCGGCGTCATCTCGATTGCATTGATGCTGTTGATGATTCGCAACATCTACGGTTTGCTGTCACTCGTCGTCGTCGGTGCTGCCCTGTTCGTCGTGTCCTGGTGGGGCACCGGGGAGCAGCAGGTGGCCGCGGCGTACTTCATCACGTTCTTCCTGCTGATCGCCGGCCCGCGACCCGTTCTCGAACTGCAGAAATCGCGCAGCGCCGGACGGGCGCGGGACTCCGATGCCGATCAACTCGCCCGGCTGACTTTCCTGCCCGGCATCGTGTGGGTCGGGTTGTTCCTGCTGGTCACCGTCGGCTCATTGGCACTGGGCGCGTGGCGGATTCTCGTTCCGGTGCAGTAATTGTCGCGCTGTTCGGGTGCAAAATCCCTCGCTCAGTGAGGGATTCTGCACCGAATCTGGGCCAGGACAGACTCGGGCCGGTCCACCAGATCAGCCCAGGTATACCGCAACACCGTCCAGTCGCGGCTGAGCTCGTTCTGGCGGTGTCGGTCGCTCTGAAACGCGGTTGCGTCGCTGTGGAACGCCCACCCGTCGATCTCGATTGCCAACCGCACGGCGGGGAACGCGACATCGATGACGAAACTGCCATAGCGGAAGTTCGCCACCCAGCCGGTGATACCTGCGTCCGTCAGCAGCCGAACGATAATTCGCTCTGCCTCGGACCGAGCGCCACCTTCGGCTGCCTTCAGCAACCGGCCGGCGGCCGCTGAACCGCGCCGGCCCGAATTGCGAGCATGTGCGGCACGAAGCGCGCCGATGCTCGTGTGACGCCCGAGCGCCCGATCCATGACGCCGACGCCGCCCGCTGCACTGACCGCGGCCTCCAGGACGGTGAGCGCAATTGCCGTGACGCGTACGCCTTTCCGGACGATCACATCGGAGAATGCCAGGTTCCGTCGTCGCAAACAGGTGCCGGGTAGTGCGTGTGACCGTCCCCGACGTGGAGTGGTGACCTCGAGGATTCCGGGCAGTCTCGGTTCGAGGTCGAGCCAGAAGGCTGCGGTCATCCCGGACGCTGCGGCACCTGCTCCGGATCCCCACACCGCGCACCGCACTCGGGCGCGATCACTGAACTCACGATCGCAGACGAAGTAGACGTTCGGGGCTTTGCGTTCCCACGAGCCGGAGCGGACGCGTCGCTCCACCTGCTGCCGTGACAGTCCGCATGCGATCGCCTGGGTGCCGGTGATCACGCCGTCCTGGGCACTGAGAACATCGTTGAGCATGCGAGTATGACGGTGTAGTGGCCGCGACGGTTCCCTGACCGGAATTGGGTGCAGAAACCCTCGTTGATCGAAGGTTTTTGCACCGAAGATCCGAGTGGATTAGAACACCACCCACAGCAGTGATGCTACGGCGAAGATAGCCAGTCCCAGTGTCGTTTCCATGACGGTCCACGTCTTGAGGGTCGTCTTCTCGTCCATGCCGAAGAAGCGGCTGACGAGCCAGAAGCCGGAATCGTTGACGTGGGAGAGCACGGTGGCTCCGGCGGCCAGTGCGAACACCAGCAGCGCAATCTTGAAATTGCTCAGATCCAGTTCGGCCACCTGGGTCGAGATCAGTCCGGCGGTGGTGGTCAATGCGACGGTGGCGGATCCCTGTGCCACGCGCAGTGCAGTGGCAATCAGGAAGGCCTGCAGCAGAATCGGCAGTCCGAGGTCCGACAACGAGGCGGTCAGGGACTGCCCGATGCCGCTGGCCCGCAACACTCCACCGAACATGCCGCCGGCACCGGTGATCAGGATGATCGAGCAGATGGGCCCGAGGGCCTGATCCATGTATTTTGCACCGTCGGCCACCGGGAAGCGTCCGGGCGCGAGGATGAACAAGGCCAGCAGCAGGGTGATGAGCAGGGCGATGGGCGTCTGGCCGATAAGCGTCAGGGCAGCGGCCCAGGTCTCGTCCCCGGTCAGTACACCGGAGGTGGTCAGAGTGTTGACGACGGTGTTGAGCGAGATGAGTACCAGTGGTGTCAGCAGGATGAAGAGCACTGCGGCGAACTTCGGCGCCGGGTCGCGCAAAGCGGCCATCTCTTTGTCGTGTGCCTCGGAATCGGCCGCGCCGTCGGAGAACAGATCGGCGGGTACGGGATTGAATCTCTTCCCGAGTTGGGTACCGACGAGGTACGAGCCGACGAACCAGGACACGATGGCGACGGGAACGCCGACGAGAAGGACCGATCCGATGTCGCCGCCCAGCAATTCGGTGGCAGCGACCGGGCCCGGGTGCGGCGGGACGATGGCGTGCATCGCGGCAAAGGCACCGGCGGTGGGGAGGGCGTACAGCAGAACCGATCCGCCGAATCGTTTGGCAACGGTGAAGATGATCGGCAGAAAGACGACGAGACCGGCATCGAAGAAGATGGGAAAGCCGAAGATGAGCGCGGCCACGCCGAGCGCGAGAGGCGCGCGTTTCGCCCCGAAGCGATTGATCAGGGTATCGGCCAATACTTGAGCGCCACCGGTGATTTCGAGCAGTCTGCCGACCATGACACCGAGGGCGACCAGAAGTGCCACCGACCCGAGCGTGGAACTGAAGCCCGAGAGCAGCGCCGACGGTACATCTGCAAGTGGGATGCCCGCGGCGACGGCGGTGACGGCGCTGACGAGAACAAGCGAGACGAAGGCGTGCAGTTTCACCTTCATGATGAGGAAGAGCAGGATTGCTACGGCAGCGGCGGCGATCAGCAGTAGTGCCGTCGTGCCGTAGGCCGGTTCGATCGGATCCATCGGTGTACCTCGTTCGTTCGGCTCGAATTTCGACCATAACGGACAGGTAAGACGTCGCGTGGGGTAACGAGCGCTGGTTGTCGGTCGCCGGTGGGCGGGTGGAGTACCGTGCGGGTATGAGTGATGGGGATCACGTAATGGGTGGGGACGACACCGGAGGTTCGACGGAGGACCAGGCGAAGGTCCAATTGCGCGAGCAGGCACAGCGCTACGCGGCGGCGGCCCGGCTGAAGATGAAGGAACGTCGCGAGAAGACGTCCGGTGGCCTCGGGGCGGTCGTTGCCGAACGCGCGGGCGGCTGGGACCTCGACGATCAGAACACCGTCGCGATGGACCGTCAGCAAAAGCTCTGGAACGGGGTGATGGACCGTTATTTCCGGATGGAGATCGACGGGTGGGAGACCATTCCCGAGTCGCCGGTTCTCGTCGTCGGTGTGCATTCGGGTGCGCCGTTCGTGTGGGATGCGTGGACCGTCGGCGCGCAGTGGTGGCGACACTTCGGCGAGAAGCGCATTCTGCACGGCACCGCGCACGACGCTCTGATGGCGTTCCCGCTGATCGGCAAAGTCTTTCGATCCATGGGTGTGCTTCCTGCCGCCCCGGACTCGATGTCGACCGCATTGGCCGAGGGCCGGGACGTCATCGTGTGGCCGGGCGGTGAGGTCGATTCACTGCGGCCCTGGAGCAAGCGCGACGAGGCAACGCTCGGCGGGCGAACCGGCTTCATCAAGCTCGCCATTCGGATGGGCGTACCGATCGTGCCGGTGGCAACGGTGGGCGGTGCCGACGCCATGCCGGTACTCATTCGCGGCGACAAGCTGTCGAAAGCGTTGAAGCTGGACAAGATTGCGCGGTTGAAGGTCTTTCCCATCGCGATCTCGCTACCGTGGATCATTGCGCCCGCGGCGCTCCCGCAGATTCCGTTGCCCGCGAAGATCCGTACCCGATTCATGCCACCCGTCGAACTCGACCACGATCCGGCACGATGCGACGACGAGGCCTACATCGACGCGAAGTACGAGGAGGTGCGCGCGAGCATCCAGTCCGGAATGGACGAACTGGCGCGCAAACGTAAGTTCCCCGTCTTCGGCTGATTTCGGGAGTGATGGCAACGCGGACCGAAGCTGACCGCGATCGTTTTTAACGTCTTCGTCGTACGGATTCACCCAGTACGACGAGGGGCGTCACAGATGATCGAAACATCGGAACTGACCAAGACTTTTCGGCAGGGCAAGAAGACCGTCGAGGCGGTGCGCGGCATCGATCTGACGATCGGTGAGGGAGAGCTGGTGGCTCTGCTCGGACCGAACGGGGCCGGCAAGTCGACCACTCTGCGCATGCTGACCACGCTGCTCGAACCGACGTCGGGTTCGGCGCGTATTGCCGGATTCGATGTGGCGAAGGATCGGGACCGTGTTCGACGCAGTCTCGGCTATGTCGGCCAGGGCAACGGTGCGGGCCACAATCAGCGCGTAAGAGACGAACTGGTGGTGCAAGGTCAGTGCTACGGCATGACGCGTCGACGATCACGCACTCGCGCAGACGAATTGATCGAGGCACTCGAACTAGGCGAGCTCGCGGGCCGCACCGTGTCGACACTGTCCGGCGGGCAGCGGCGTCGACTCGACATCGCCTTGGGGTTGGTGCACCGCCCACCGTTGCTGTTTCTCGACGAACCGACCACCGGTATGGACCCGCAGAGCCGAGCGAATCTGTGGGATCACATTCTGCGGCTCAGGCGGGAGATGGGCACCACCATCGTGCTCACCACGCATTACCTCGACGAGGCCGATTCGATGGCCGAGCGGGTGATCGTCGTCGATCGAGGCACCGTCATCGCCGACGACACCGCCACTGCACTCAAATCGGAACTGGCCGGTGACCTGATCGTTCTCACCGTGTCCGACGCGTCGGCGCTGGGTGCGCTCCTCGGTAGTATCGAAGGGGTCAGAGACGTAACGGTTGCGGGTTCGCGATTGAACATTCGGGTCGACCGGGCCGAGGCGGTTCTTCCGGATCTACTGCGGCTGAGCGGGTCCCATGGAATCACGGTGCACACGGCGGACATGACGCGACCGACACTCGACGACGTGTTCCTCGGCCTCACCGGGCGCAGTCTTCGCGAGAGCGCCGCAGCGGACAGCTCTTCCCTCGAAACCGCAAGCGCAGCAGGAGAACTCCGATGAACGTACTCTCGGGGAGCGTTTTGGTGATGGGCCGGGAACTGCGTCCGATGGTGCGCGATCCGTTCACCGTCATATTCAGTCTCGTGCAGCCGCTGATACTGCTGGCCCTGTTCGGCCCGCTTCTCACCGAGGTGCCCGGTCTGGGTAGCGGAAGCGTGTGGGACTGGTTCGTTCCCGGGGTGCTTGCAATGATCACTATCTTCGGAACGTCGATGACGGGCTCGAATTTGCTGGCCGAACTGCAACAGGGTTCCCACGAACGGATGTTGGTGACGCCGTTACCGCGAGCGGCTCTGCTCGTCGGGCGCGCGTTCAAGGAAATGGTGCCGCTGGCTGCTCAGGCCGTCTTGATCATTCTGGTCGCATTGCCGCTCGGTCTGTCGGTGAACGCGATCGGCGCGGTCGTGGGGGTTGTGCTCCTCGGCGTGTTCGGCGTCGGGCTCGGCGCGTTGTCCTACACGCTGGCTTTGGCTGTGCGCGGTCAGGATTGGGTGTTCTGGTCGGTCCAACAGACCCTGATGTTTCCGCTGCTCATACTCTCGGGCACGATGCTTCCGCTCACGACTGCCCCCGGATGGATGCAGTTCTTGGTGAACATCAACCCACTCGGATATCTGGTCGATGCCGAACGTGCCCTGTTCGCGGGCGACTTCACGAGTTCGACGGTGACGGCCGGTGCCACTGCGGCCGTGGCTACCGCGGTGGTCGGACTCTGCGTCGGGATCCGGGCTATGGGATCCTCACGGGCGTGAGGCTAAGCTCGCGTCATGGAGCGGCCTGCGGTAATTCTCGAAAACGACGTGACCGTGTACGACTTCTACCTGCGTCACCAGCAGAATCGTCAGGTCGCGAGGCTGGCGTACGCCGCCCTCGCTCGACGGTTTCGCCCACGCGTGTCGTATCCCGACGGTGCCCGGGAGGAATTGCGTCGTCTGGTGTACGACAACACGCGATTGCTCATCGCGGTCAATCACCTCACCGAGAGTGATCCGTACACCCTCGCAGCGGCGGCCTGGGCATCGCCGCTGCGGCCGGTGATCGGGCGTACGAGGGTATTGGCCAAGGACGAGTTGTTCCAGGAACCCAAGCAGCGCAAGCGAATCGACATGATGGGTGGCATTCCCGTCTTTCGCGGCAAGAATCATGGAATGCGCGCCGTCAGCGCTGCGGGCAACCGCATGATGGATGTCAGTGCCGAGCGCATGAAGCGCGGCGACGACCTCGCAGTGTTCCCCGAGGGCACTTGCAACCTGGAGGACCCGACGACAGTGCAGCACGTCGGTAGCGGAATCGGTCATATCGCGATGCGAGCGCGGAAACTCGGCGTCGAACCGGTGCTGATCTGTATCGGATTGAGCTACGGCCCCGGCTCGGCGAAGGTGAAGCAGGCGAGCGTCTACATCGACACCCCCATCACCGATCTGCCCCAGAAGCCGATCGACATCACCCGGGTAGTGGCGGAAGGAATGCAGAAGGCACTCGACGGGGCGGTGGCTGCGTACTGACCGTGTCTTGTGTGTTGGTAGAAACAGATGACATGTTATTGGGTTCGGCGTCTTTTTAGGAGATATTCGTGAGTGATCAGATCAAGACGGCCATCGTCACCGGTAGTGCGCGTGGAATTGGCGCTGCGGTAGCGAAGCGGCTGGCCAAGGACGGTTTCGGCGTCGCGGTAGTGGATCTCGACGAGGCCGCCTGCAGCGACACCGTCGGCGCGATCGAGTCCGCAGGCGGGCAGGCAGTGGCCATCGGAGCCAACGTCGCCGACGAGGAATCGGTCCAGACCGCGGTCGATCGCATCGCGAGCGAGTTCGGTGCGCCGACAGTGTTGATCAACAACGCCGGCATCACTCGGGACAATCTGCTGTTCAAGATGACGGTGCAGGATTGGGACTCCGTTCTCGGCGTACACCTGCGTGGGTCGTTCCTGATGACCCGCGCGGTGCAGAAGCACATGATCGACGCCAAGTGGGGCCGAATCGTCAACCTGTCGAGCACGTCTGCCCTCGGAAACCGTGGCCAGGCCAACTACTCGGCCGCCAAGGCCGGCATGCAGGGATTCACCAAGACCCTGGCTATCGAACTCGGCAAGTTCGGCGTCACCGCGAATGCCATCGCCCCGGGATTCATCGAGACCGAAATGACGGCGGCGACCGCAGAACGCGTCGGAATGTCGTTCGATGACTTCAAAGCTGCTGCAGCATCACAGATTCCGGTCAATCGTGTCGGACACCCCGACGATATTGCGCACCTCGCCTCGTTCTTCGTGAGCGAGGGAGCCGGCTTCATCTCGGGCCAGGTCGTGTACGCCGCCGGTGGTCCGAAGGACTGATTTCTCCAGATGCGTGAATGGACCATTCACGAGCCCGGACGGGTGTGAACGGTCCATTCACGCAGAACGGGCGCCGACTACGGCGTCGGCATCCCGCCGTTGACGTTCAGTGTCTCGCCGGAGACGTAACCCGATTCGGCCGACGAGAGATACACGTAGGCACCGGCGATCTCGGCGGGTTGCCCCGCGCGTCCGAGCGGTGTCTCCTTGCCGAATTCCGGCAGTGCCGAGGTCGGCTGACCACCGGCTGCCTGCAGTGGCGTCCAGAAGGGGCCCGGCGCAACAACATTGACGCGAATTCCCTTGGGCGCCAATTGCTGCGCAAGGGCCTTGCTGATGGTGTTGATGGCCATCTTTGTCGTCGCATAGTCCACCAGACCGGGCGACGGTGTGTACGCCTGGATGGAACTGGTGTTCACGATCGTCGAACCGGCAGGCATGTGCGGCACAGCTTCCTGGATGATCCAGAACAGCGCGTACACATTGGTTTTGAATGTCTGGTCGAATTGTTCCGACGTCAGATCGGCCAGATCCTCGACGAACTGCTGCTTACCTGCAACGTTGATCAACAGGTCGAGGCCGCCGAGCTCGTCGACAGCGGTGCGCACAAGTCCGCGCGCTGCCTGCTCGTCGGTGATATCTGCCGGAGCCAGGACTGCGGTGCGTCCGGCGTCGCGTACCAGCTGAGCAACTTCCTGAGCGTCTTTTTCCTCCGACGGCAAGTAGTTGAGAACCACGTCTGCACCTTCGCGGGCGATGGCAATTGCAGCTGCTCGACCGATTCCGGAGTCGGCACCCGTGACGAGCGCTTTGCGGCCGGTGAGGCGACCGGAGCCGCGATAGCTGTCCTCACCGTGATCGGCGAGAGGTTGAAGGTCTGCGGCCAAACCGGGTGGATCCTGGTGCTGCTCGGGGAAGCCGTCCTGGCGGTACTGCGTGACGGGGTTGGTGAAAGTGTACTGATCGCTCACTGTCGAATCGTCTCCGAATGCGGTGAAATGCGTGAAGAACCTCTGCTCGATTCCGTGTCCTCCACGCATGCCCCGAACCGGTCGGCCACAAACTGTGACCGATCGAAGCTCCTGTTCACGCCACCCCACCAACGAATGAATGTGGCATTCAGCTTCTCCAAGAAGCTGAATGCCACTTTCATCCAAACGGGGGGGCTGGGGGCTGGGGCTGCTACGAATACGTGTAGAAACCCTTGCCGGTTTTGCGGCCCAGCATTCCTGCGTCCACCATGCGCTGCAGCAGCGGCGGCGGCGCGTAGTGCGGTTCCCGGAACTCGGCGTACAGCGACTCTGCCACCGCGAGGGTGACGTCGAGGCCGACGGTGTCGGTCAGGCGTAGCGGACCCATCGGATGAGCGCAGCCGTTGACCATGCCCTCGTCGATATCCTCTGCGCTGGCGAAGCCGGACTCGAGCATGCGGATGGCCGAGACCATGTACGGGATGAGCAGTGCGTTGACGATGAATCCGGCGCGATCGCCGGCGCGAATCGTCTTCTTGCCCAGGGTGTTGCCCGCGTAATCCGTCACCGCGGATACTGTCTCTTCGCTGGTGAGCAGGCTGACGACGATCTCCACCAACGGAAGCACCGGCACGGGGTTGAAGAAGTGCACGCCGACGACCCTGTCAGGACGCTTCGTCGCGTTGGCCATCTTGATGACCGGAATCGACGAGGTGTTCGTTGCCAGGATTCCCTCGGGTTTGACGATGGAATCGAGCTTGCCGAACAGATCGAGCTTGAGCGACTCGATCTCCGGTGCCGCCTCGACCACGAGGTCGCGGTCTGCGAAATCGTTGATGTCGAGCGTCAACGTGATTGCAGCGCGGGCCTTCTCGGCCGCGTCGGACTCGATGCGGCCGGATTTGACGGCGCGCGCGAACGACTTGTCGAGGCGAGCTTCGGCTGCGTCGGCCGTCGCCTGGCTCGTCTCGAGAATCAGTACGGAACTGCCGGAGCGAGCACACATCTCGGCGATACCGGCACCCATGGTGCCGCCGCCGATGACGCCTAAAAGTTGGATGTCGCTCATTTGAGTAGCGCCCGCGACATGACGACACGCTGAATCTGGTTGGTGCCCTCGTAGATCTGGGTGATCTTGGCGTCGCGCATCATGCGCTCGACCGGGAAGTCGGTGGTGTATCCGGCGCCGCCGAAGAGCTGCACGGCGTCGGTGGTGACCTCCATGGCCACGTCGGAGGCGAAGCACTTCGCTGCCGCGGAGATGAAGCCGAGGTTCTTCTCGCCGCGCTCGGCGCGGGCTGCGGAGCTGTAGACCATCAGGCGTGCGGCTTCGACCTTCATCGCCATGTCGGCGAGCATGAACTGCACGGCCTGGAAGCTCGAGATCGCGGTGCCGAACTGCTTGCGGTCCTTGGTGTACGCGATGGCTGCGTCGAGGGCACCCTGTGCCAGGCCGACGGCCTGCGCGCCGATGGTCGGACGGGTGTGATCAAGGGTTTCGAGAGCGGTCTTGAAGCCGGTGCCGGGCTCGCCGATGATGCGATCGCCGGGGACCTTGCAGTTCTCGAAGTACAGCTCGGCCGTCGGGGAGCCCTTGATGCCGAGCTTCTTCTCCTTGGGGCCGACGACGAATCCCTCGTCGTCCTTGTGCACGATGAATGCAGAGATGCCGTTGGCACCCTTGTCGGGATCGGTCACCGCCATGACGGTGTACCAATCGGACTTCCCGCCGTTGGTGATCCAACACTTGGAGCCGTTGAGGATCCAATCGTCACCGTCGGCCTTGGCGCGGGTACGCATGCCCGCTGCGTCGGATCCCGCTTCGCGCTCGGACAGGGCGTACGACGCCATCGCACCGCCGGCGAGGGACGGCAGGACCTGCTTCTTGAGCTCCTCGGAGCCCTTGAGGATCAGTCCCATGGTGCCGAGCTTGTTGACGGCGGGGATCAGCGAGGACGAGCCGCAGACGCGAGCGACCTCTTCGATGACGATGCAGGCGGCAACCGAGTCGGCACCCTGGCCGTCGTACTCCTCGGGAACGTGGATGGCGTTGAAGCCGGAGGCGTTGAGAGCCTTCAATGCCTCTTCCGGGAAGCGTGAGTCCTCGTCCACCTCTTTGGCGTAGGGAGCGATCTCCTTCTCCGACAGTGCCCGAATGGCTGCGCGCAGTTCGTCGTGCTCCTCGGGCGATTGATACAGATCGAAGTCGGGATTTCCGGCCATGTCGGCCACGCTCCTTGAATGTAGGGGGTTGGCACTACCCAATGAGGGCACTCAGTGCCAAGGATTACCCCATGGTACGTCCGTATCGCTCCTGGTTCAAGAGCGGGTTCTCGGAAAGCGGCACTGAGTGCCACGCCGTCGGGCGGGTCAGTCTGTTGTGTGATCGGCCAAGGCGTCGACGATTTTGGCGACGGACATGCCCCGGGGGAACGACGCGACGACGATCTCGCCGAGGAATTGCGCGCGTACCTGCGCCAACGCAGACCGCAGGTCGCTGACGGACGTGGGCAGGCCGTCACGAATCATCCGTCGGAGGATGTAGTTGTGCGTTGCGGTCACCGACGCCGAGAACTGCAGTATCTCCAGGTGGGAATGATCCGGCCGCACTCGCTGTAGATATTCGACGAAAAGTCGGTCGTACCGAAACACGGTGACGATCTCTCGATCGCGCAGCGCAGGGTTTCGGTGTACCACCTGGTAGCGCAGGCGTGACATCTCTGTCCAGTCGGAGAATCGCTCGTAGACCTGCTGCGCGGCGTCGCACACCGCCTGCCACGGATCGCCGTCGTTCGAGTCGAGAAATGCGCTTGCCTGTTCGAGCAGTATTTCGTGATCGGCGAACACGACGTCTTCCTTGGCGCGGAACTGGCGAAAGAATGTTCGCCGCGAGATTCCGGCTGCTCCGGCGATGTCGTCCACCGTCGTCGACTCGTAGCCCTTGACCGAGAAGAGGTCGAGAGCCGCCGTGGCCACGGTCAGCCGGAAGTCGGTGGATTCGTCGGGTTCTCCGCGCATGCCAGTGAAGGTAGCGGAGTTTCGGCGAGGCAGGGAGGTCACTCGACTCGTCAGCTGATTGCTAGTGTTCGCAAGTAGCCTGCTGCGCAGCGGCGGATGGCACGGAGGTAATTGATGGCCACGGATTCGAGTCGACCGCTGTACCGAATGAAGGCCGACTTCTTCAAGACGTTGGCTCATCCCGCACGCATTCGAGTGCTGGAGTTGTTGAGCGAACGCGAACATGCGGTGTCCGAGATGCTGCTCGAGGTGGGTATCGAACCGGCGAATCTGTCGCAGCAGTTGTCGATTCTGCGACGTGCGGGTCTCATCGAGGGGACGCGAGAGGGGTTGTCCGTGACGTACACGCTGACGTCACCGAAAGTCGCCGACCTGCTGTTGGTGGCCCGAGAGATACTTTCCGGGGTGGTGGCCAACCAGGTCGAACAGCTGGACGGTGAGTCCGGATCGCGTAGCTGACCCGACGGGCGGGATTGACCACCGCGATCATCGCGGGCGTCGTCGCCGCGATATTCGGTGGATCACGGTTCCAGGTGTCGGGTCCCACCGGTGCCATGACGGTGGTGCTGGTCCCGATCGTTGCCGAATACGGTCCGACGGGAGTGCTCGCAGTCGGGTTGATGGCCGGGGTCATCCTGCTGGCGCTCGCGGTAGCAGGCATCGGTAGGGCCGTGCGGTACATGCCGGCACCCGTCATCGAGGGCTTCACCGCAGGAATCGCCGTTGTCATTGCGCTGCAACAGTTTCCGGCAGCTCTGGGCATCGCCGACGCCGAGGGGGAGAAAGTGTGGCAATCGGCGTTCGACGCGGTGCGCTCGTTCGTCTCGCACGCCAGTGTTCTGACTCCCGCTGTCGCAGTCGCAGTAGCGGTTCTCATGCTCGTCGGCGGCCGCCTCGCACCGAAGGTTCCGTTCTCCTTGGTCGCTGTTGCTGCAGCGACGGTGGCTGCCCAACTGTTCGATTTCGATATCGCCCGTATCGGCACGATTCCGTCGTCGTTGTCCGCCCCGAGCCTGAGCTTCTTTCACCTCGGCGACATGACGGCGCTGGTGGCACCGGCGTTCGCCGTCGCTGCGCTGGCGGCCCTGGAATCGCTGCTGTCCGCGACCGCCGCGGACTCGATGGGCGTCGGCGCGCGGCACAACCCCGACCGGGAGTTGTTCGGACAAGGACTGGCAAACATCGCCGCTCCCTTGTTCGGCGGAATTCCCGCCACCGGGGCCATCGCGCGGACTGCGGTCAACGTTCGATCCGGGGCCCGCACCAGGCTCGCCGCCCTCACCCACGCCGTCATTCTCGCGGCGATCATGTACTCCGCTGCGGGCTTGGTGGCCTACATCCCGCTCGCCGCGCTGGCTGGGGTGCTGCTGGCGACCACGGTACGCATGGTCGAGACCGCGTCGATCCGAGCAATCTCCCGGGCCAGTCGAGGCGACACCGTGGTGATGGTGGCAACGTTCCTCGTCACGGTCGTCTTCGATCTGGTGACGGCAGTGGCCGTCGGGGTCGGGTTCGCTGCGGTGCTGGCACTACGGGCTGTTGCGCGATCGGCCAGGGTCGAGCAGGTTCCCCTTGACGCACTCGACGCGGTGTCGATGGAAGAAGAAAGCTTGCTACGCGAACACATCGTCGCTTATCGAATCGACGGAGCGTTGTTCTTCGGTGCCGCGCACAGCTTTCTGCTCGAACTCGCCGACGTCTCGGACGTCAAGGTGGTGATCCTGCGTATGTCACGGGTGACCACGATCGATGCCACCGGGGCCATCGTCCTCAAGGACACGATCACCGAACTCGAACACCGGCACATCACAGTCTTGATCTCCGCAGCGAAGACCGAGCATCTGCGCCCTCTCGAAGCGCTGGGTGTGTTCACCACCAAGGACGACGATGCTCGACGCGTCTTCGACACCACTCCGCAGGCCATCGCCTACGCGCGCACGCTGGTGGCCGAGGTAACCACACCCCGCGGGTAGGGTCGTAGATCACACTTGCGTAGGAAAGGACCAGCTCACCGTGGCTCTCGTTGCCGGAATCGACTCCTCCACTCAGTCGTGCAAAGTTTTCGTTCGTGATGCCGAGTCGGGGGAGTTGGTCCGCCAGGGCCGAGCCGGTCATCCCGACGGCACCGAGATCGATCCGCAGCGCTGGAAAGACGCGCTGGACGAGGCGGTTGCCGATGCAGGCGGGCTCGACGACGTGGACGCTGTGTCGGTCGGTGCGCAGCAGCACGGCATGGTCTGCCTGGACGACGCGGGGGCCGTGGTCCGTAAGGCGCTGCTGTGGAACGATACTCGGTCGGCTCAGGCCGCAGACGACCTGATTGCGGAATTGGGCGAACAGGCCGGCGGCGACGGCGGGCAGGCCTGGGCCGACGCCGTCGGAGTGGTTCCGTTGGCCTCGATCACGATTGCCAAATTGCGGTGGCTGGCCGACAACGAGCCCGACAACGCCGATCGCACTGCGGCAGTATGCCTTCCGCACGATTGGATCGGTTGGCAGCTCGGTGGCGCATCGGGGCTCGACGCGTTGACTACCGACCGCGGCGACGCCAGCGGCACCGGGTATTTCTCGGCGGCGTCCGGTGAGTATCGAACGGATCTGTTGCAGTTGGGCTTTCGTGGGCGTAACCCACTGCTGCCGCGCGTCGCTTCGCCGAACGAGGCGATCGGCCGTACACCGGCCGGGGCACTGATCGGACCCGGGACGGGGGACAACGCCGCGGCGGCGCTGGCTCTCGATGCGCAGCCCGGTGATGTGGTCGTCTCGATCGGTACGTCCGGTGTCGTCTCCGCGGTGACCTCCGTTGCCGCAGCGGATGGTTCGGGACTGGTCGCCGGATTCGCCGACGCCACGGGCCGTCAACTGCCGTTGGTGTGCACCCTCAACGCGGCGCGGGTGTTGGACGCTACGGCGCGTCTGCTCGGCGTCGACCACGACGAGTTGTCTCGGTTGGCACTGTCGACGGCAAGCGAAGGCCTGGTGTTGGTGCCCTACCTCGAAGGTGAGCGCACCCCCAACCGTCCCGATGCTTCCGGTGCGATTCACGGACTGCGGCTGAACAATTCGACGCCGGGTCATCTCGCGCGGGCGGCCGTCGAAGGTCTCCTGTGCGGTTTGGCGGACGGTATCGACCACCTGCGAGCGCAGGGGGTGGAAACGAAGCGGGTGCTGCTCATCGGCGGCGGCGCAAAATCGGCTGCGGTGCGCGAGCTGGCCCCGGCGATTCTCGGAGTTCCGGTAATCGTGCCCGAGCCGGGTGAGTACGTGGCCGACGGCGCAGCGCGTCAGGCGGCGTGGACCCTGGCCGGAACCAGCGAGCCGCCGACCTGGGCGCAGGCAGCGTCGAAGACATACGAGGCAGACCCCACCCCGGCGGTGCGAGAACGCTACGCCGAGGTGCGGGATCTGACCGAGGGCACCACCCCCCATGTGACACTCATAGGAGCATCACATGCGGCGCAGCCGCTCTAGGGAATCAGGCGCGCATCTCGGTACCGCTGAATCACCGAGGCGATGGCATCCGGCGTGGATCGGAAGCCGAGGAAGCCGGCCTTCTTCGACTTGTTCATGTCCGTCAGGCATTCCATGTCGCGGCCGAGGTCGCCGTCGGTGTGCCACCACGATGCCAGGCGGGAGACATCGCTCTCCACCAGATCGTGCTTTTCGGCGATGCGTTTCCACGCGGCAGCCGCGTCGGACATGCGGGGTTCGAGGGGACGCGGTTCGGTGTCGAAGCCCTCGGGCTCGACGCCGAAGTGCGCGGCGAGCTGCGGCCACAGCCAGCGCCAGCGGAAGACGTCACCGTTGGCGATGTTGAACGCTTCGTTGTGCGCATTGTCATCGGTTGCAGCCCAGAGCATCTGCTCGGCGAGCAAGTCGGCGTCGGTGAGATCGGTGAGTCCGTTCCACTGGGTCTCGGAACCGGGGAAGACGAACTTCTCGCCGAGTTCCTTGCAGATCGACGCGTACACGGACAGCGTCAGCATCATGTTCATTGCATTGCCGACTGCGAACCCCGAGATGGTGTGCGCGCGATGCACGCTCCAGCCGAATCCGAACTTCTCGGCACCGGCAAACAGTTCGTCTTCCTGCGCGTAGTAGAAGTTCGGGGTGTCGAGGCGGTCCTCGGTCTCGTGGAAGGGCGTCTCGGCCATCACTGCCTCACCGTAGGCGTCGAACGGCCCGAGGTAGTGCTTGAGTCCGGTCATCAGCGCGACGTGCTTCACCGAATCGAGGGGGCCGAGAACGTCCAACACATTGCGAAGGGTCGCCGAGTTGACCTCGATGTTCTCCTTCTCGGAGTCCTTCTTCATCCACGCCGTGAAGAACACGATCTCGGGTCGAATGTCGGTCAGGGCGTCCTGCAAGGATTTCGGGTCGAGTAGATCCGCAGCTACCGGCAGAACGCCGTCGACGGGGGTACTTCCGCTGCGACTCAGTCCATAGGTGGTCCAGCCTGCTTCGAGTGCGGCGTGGCACAGGGCCTGCCCGGAAATTCCGGTGGCACCGACGACCAACGCGCGCGTGGTGTTCGTAGTCATCGTCACCGTTTACCCATCGCGGCCGATGCAACACGTGACACGGCCCTCACATCAGGGTGAGTAACTGTTGACCGACGAGCACGAGCGCGCCGACGGCGGAGACGGTGATCGCGACGATGCGTAGGCGTCGACGGTCGAGAACGCGATTGACCACTCGCGAGAGCAGGAAACCGAGCACGGTCGCCGGGGCCAGGAACACGAACAGCGTCGCGGTATGGGCGTCCACTGCTCCGGCCACCGCCAGTACCGCCAGCGAGATCAACGAGCCGACGAGGAAGAAGCAACTCATCGTGCTGCGCAGCTCGGCTCCGGTGTTGCGCTGCCACACCAGAGCCATCGGCGGCCCGCCGATGGACGTGGCCGTCCCCAGAATTCCCGACGCGGCCCCGGCCACCACCAGATTTCGTCTGTGCGGCAACGGGACCCAGCCGAAGGAGGTCAGGGCGACGCCGCCCAACACCACGAGCGCGAGCAGGATGGCCAGCCCGCGCTCGGGCAACAGGACCAGCAGCAATGCTCCCACTGCCGAACCGGGTAGGCGACCGGCCAGCGCCCACCCCGCGCCCGAGAGGTCGAGAGCCGTGCGATCACGAACCAGAACGAGCACACTGACGACCACGGCGAGCATGATCAGCGTCGCGGGGATGAGGCCGGGGTCGACGATGGCCACGATGGGTGCGGCGAGCATGCCCATGCCGAATCCGATGGACGCCTGCATCGCCGATGCGAAGAAGATGGCCAGGGCGACGACGACAAATCCGGTGACGCTCAGGTGTGTCGCCATCACGTCCCGGCAGCAACGAGGCCGAGATTGCCTGCGACGAGCGGATAGTGGCATTCGGCGATGTGATCGGCCTCGTCGGCGTCGAGCGCCACCGGGGGTGCCTCACTGGCGCACAGCTCGGTTGCTTTCCAGCAGCGCGTGCGGAACCGGCATCCCGACGGTGGATTCAGCGGCGACGGTACCTCGCCCTTCAGCAGGATCTTCGTCCCGCGGGTCGACGCGTCGAGGGTGGGTGCGGCCGACATCAACGCCGCGGTGTACGGGTGCGCGGGACGGTCGAATACTGCTTCGGTAGCACCGGATTCGACGATCCGGCCAAGGTACATCACCGCGACTCGATCGGCGACGTGCCGCACGACCGACAGATCGTGCGAGATGAACACGTAGGAGATGCCGAGCTGCTTCTGGAGGTCGTTGAGTAGGTTGAGCACCTGCGCCTGAACCGAAAGATCGAGTGCCGACACCGGTTCGTCACAGATGATCACGTCGGGGTTCAATGCCAGGGCCCGGGCAATGCCGAGGCGTTGGCGTTGACCGCCGGAGAATTCCTGCGGGAATCGATTCTCGTCGCTCGGTCGAAGGCCCACCAGATGCAGCAGCTCACGCACTCGTGCGGAGCGATCGCGTCGAGTCTTGTACAGGCTCTTGTGTGTTCGCCACGGTTCGCCGATGATGTCCCCGGCCGTCATCCTCGAGTTCAACGAACCGTACGGGTCCTGGAACACCATCTGCACCCGCCGACGCCACGCGAGGAGTTCCTTGCCGCGCAGGGCGAACGGATCGATGCCGTCGAAGGCCACGGTGCCCGAGTCGGGTCGCTCGAGCATCATCAGCGTGCGTGCGAGAGTGGATTTACCGCACCCGGATTCCCCCACGAGGCCGAGGGTCTCGCCGCGTCGTAGATCGAGGTCGATGGCGTCGAGGGCGCGGAGCTTGCCGCGGCCGACGTCGAAGGTCTTGTTCAGGCCGCGCACGGTCAACAGTTGCTCAGACATGGCTGGATACCTCGTTCGGGAAGTGGCAGGCCGACATCCGGCCGTTGCCGACGGATTCGAGCGGCGGACGAGCACTGATGCAGATGTCGCGGGCGATCGGGCACCGGGCCTGATACACGCATCCGTCGGGGATCGAATGGAGGTCCGGCGGGGTGCCGCCGATCGACTTCAGATCCTCACCGCGGACGGCGTGGACGGGCACCGAGTCGAGCAAGCCCTTGGTGTACGGGTGGCGCGGTGACCCGAACACTTCGGACACCGGTCCGGTTTCCACGACGTTGCCCGCGTACATGATCGCGACCCGATCGGCCTCCTCCGCCACCAGGGCGAGGTCGTGGGTGATCAGGACGACGGCCATGTCGTGTTCGGTGCGTAACTCCTTCAGTAGAGCCATGATCTGGGCCTGCACGGTGACGTCGAGGGCGGTGGTGGGTTCGTCGGCGAGTAGTACCGACGGGCTCAGTGCCACGGCCATCGCGATCAACAGGCGCTGACGCATGCCTCCGGAGAACTGGTGTGGGTACGAGTCGGCTCGCGATTCGGGCTCGGGAATGCCCACTCGGGCCATCAGCGCGATTGCTTCGACTCGCGCCTGTTTCGCAGACATGCCGCGGTGGATCCGAAATGGTTCGGCCAGTTGCGTTCCCACGGTGTAGACGGGATTGAGTGCCGTCAGTGCATCCTGGAAGACGATGGCCAGTTCGGTGGCCGCGATGGTGCGCCGAACCTTGGTCTTGGCGGTGACCAAGTCCACCTCGCCCATTTCGACCGAGCCGCCGGTGATGTCGGCGATCGGTTCGAGCAACCCGACGATGGCCTGTGCCGTCATGGACTTTCCACAGCCGGATTCACCCAGCAACGCAAGGGTTTCCCCGCGACGGGCGCTGAAGGTGACGTTGTCGACGGCGCGGATGACGCCCGACGGCGTCCGCAGATCGACGGTCAGTCCGCGGACGTCCAAGGCGACACTGCCGGTATCGGGACGCTGAGGTGCAGTTGCCGGTGCGCTCATGAGACGACCTTTCGTGCGGGGAGCAGGCGAGACCGCTTGGAGCGGGGGACATTGAGCCGCCACCGCTGTGCCGGATCGGTGGCGATGCGCGCCCAGGCGGCGAGTACGGTGGCCGAGACCGTCGTCAACACGATGGCCAGGCCGGGGAAGAACGAGAGCCACCAGGCGGTCTGCAGGTAGGTACGGCCCTGCGACACCATCAGGCCCCAGGAGACGTCCGGTGGCTGAATGCCGATGCCCAGGAAGCTCAATGACGATTCGGCGAGAATGACGAAGCAGAAGTCGAGGGTGGCAACGGTGAGCAGGGTGGGCAGCAGGATCGGGGCCACGTGGCGTCGGATCACCGAGCCGCTCTTCGCGCCGAACGTACGGGCGGCATCGACGAACAACCGGCTCTGCAGTTCTGCGGACTCGGCGCGGGCGGTACGCAGGTAGATCGGGATGCGCGTGACCGTCAGGACCAGAACGATGTTGGCGGCACTGGGCGAGAAGACATAGAGCACCACGACGGCCATCAGGAGCGACGGGAAGCTGAGGATGACGTCGGCGACGCGCATCGCCGCGGTCTCGCGCCAACCGCGATGGAAGCCGGCCCACATGCCGATGAACGAGCCGATGATCGCCGAGAGGATCACGGCCGGAATGGCTACCGAGAGTGTGGTTCTGCTGGCCACGATCAACCGGGCCAACATGCTGCGACCCAGGGGATCTGTGCCGAGGATGTTCATCCAACCGGTGTCGAGCGTGAACGGCGGCAGGTTGGAGCGGTCGAGGTCCTGATCGGTGGCGGCGTCACCGACCAGCATCGGGCCGAAGATCGCGGTGAGGAAGACCAGCACCAGGATCGCGGCGGCTACGGTGGCCACCCTGTCTCGCAGGAGCAGCTTCCACAGTGGGGCCGACGCCTTGCGGGCTTCCACCGGAACCGTCGGTGGAACATCCTCGGGCTCGGATGTTTTCGGTGCTTCGAAGTCGAGTGACATGTTCTTAGACCTTCACCTTGTCGCGAACCCGGGCGTCGAGCAGTGCATAGCAGGCATCGATGACGATGTTGAGCACGAAGATGCTCACCGCCGTCAACAGCACGGCCGCCTGCAGAACGGCGAAGTCGCGCTGCAGGATGGCGTCGATCATCAGTTTTCCGATACCGGGCCAGCCGAAGATGGCCTCGACGACCACCGCGCCGTTGACGAGTCCGACCATGAGGTCGCCGGCGACGGTCAGCGCCGGTGCGGCGGCGTTGCGCAGAGCGTGGTGGGTGACGACCCGAAGATCGCCTGCCCCTTTGCTTCTCGCGAGTCGAACGTACGGTGCAGACAATGCCGAGACCATCGCACCTCGTACCACCTGGGTGAGGACCCCGAGCGGACGAATGAGCAGCGTGGCGATCGGCAACACCCAGGAGAGCATTCCGCTGTCCACGCCGGAGGTGGGCAGCCAGCCGAAGACGATGGCGAACACGTAGACGCCCATGATGGCGAACCAGAAGTCGGGGATCGATGCGGCCGTCATCGACAGCAGGCTCGAGATGCGATCGGCCATTGAGTTGGGCCGGTACGCAGCCCAGCAGCCGATGATCACGGCACCGAGGATGGCGAGGAACATCGTCGCAAAGGCGAGCTGCAGCGTTGCGGGGAAGGCGCGTAATGCCATCGCCGACGCGTCCTCACCGGTGCGGAGCGACTGCCCGAAGTCGAGTTGGACGACGCCCTTGAAGTAGTCCAGCAGCTGCGTCAGCACCGGCTGATCGAAGCCGTTGGTGGCGCGGAACGCCTCGCGTTGCGCCTGGGTGGCCGACTCGGGGAGGTACAGGCTGGTGGGGTCGCCGGTGAGCCGAGCGAGGAAGAACACGCCCAGCAGGACGACGAACAGCGGAATCAGGCTGGTGTAGATCCGTCGGCGCAGAAATCTGAACATGTCAGGGCCTCTCGGTATCGGCGCGCGTCATCGCGGCCAGGTGCATTTCGTCGACCGTGGCCGAGTCCGGCGTGTAGTCGACCGAGGCGGCCTTGGCGAGCACCCCGTTCATGTGTGCGATGTAGGCCATCTGCATGATGTCTTTCGGTTCGTCCGCGAACACCTGGGCGTACGCAGCCTGCCTGTCTTCACCGGTGAGGGCACCGGCTGCGGCAATCTCCTTGTCGAAGTCCGCTGTGCCGTAGGCACTCTGGAATCCGTCACTGGTGAAGTACTGGTCGACGGTGAACGCGGAGTCGCCGGCCTGGTTGCCGTGCTGAATCACCAGTAGATACGGCCCGACGTTCGGGAACGGACGTTCCTGGTATTCGGCGGTACCTGCGGCGTCCATCATCTCGATCTTGACGTTCATGCCGATCTTGGACAACGAGTTCTGAATGACTTCCACTGTCTCGTTGATCTTGGGGAACTGTCCGGTGCGACCGATCAGACGGATCTCGGTGTCCACCGGTACCCCGTCGGCCCGCGCCTCGTCGATCAGACTGCGGGCCTGGTCCATGTCGTAGGGCCACGGCGTCAGGTCCTCGTTGAATCCCACAACACCCTCGGAGATGAGTTGTGCTGCAGGCGAACCGAGTCCGCGGAAGAGTGCCTTGACGATTCCGTCGCGATTGATCGCGTAGTTGATCGCCTGCCGCACCCGCATATCGTCGAGTGGCGGTTGAGCGGCTTGGATGCGCAGCGCTGTTGTTTCGTTGTTGGGGTACGCCACCCCGAGGTCGCCCGCGCCGTCCTCCGGTCCGACCGACGTAGCGATCTCGGCCTCGCCGTTGGTCACCATCGACGCGCGGACGCTGCCCTCGCTGCGCCACTGGTACTCGGCCCGGGCGTACTCGGGCTTCGGGCCCCAGTAGGTCTCGTTCCGTACCAGGGAAAGCTTCTGGCCGTAGTCCCAGCGCTCTATCGCGAACGGTCCCGTTCCGATGGGCTCCCGTACCCGCTCGGTGTAGCTGGCAGTGCGCGGAACCATCTCCACGAACGACAGGCGAAGCGGCAGAATGGGATCGGGCTCCGGAGACTGCACGGTCAGCGTCATCGGGTCGACCGCCGTGACCACCAGGTTCGCGTCGCCGAACACATACCCCTCGACGTTGCATCCCAGCTCCGAATTGACCGTGCGGTCGATCGAGAACGCAGCGTCCTCCGCTTCGAAGGGGCTCCCATCGCTGAACGTCACGCCGGGTTGAATGGCGAAGGTCCACTCGGTGTCGGAGGTCTGCTCCCAGGCGTCGGCGAGCTTCGGTTCGAGATCACCGGTGCTGGGGTTGCGCTCCATGAGCGGCTCGGTGATGTTGGATCGAGTAACGACCCCGACCGACGTCAACGACACGTCGCAGGCTTCCAGGGTGGGCGGCTCCTGGGGAAGGACGATGCGAAGAGTATCTGCGCGAGCAGCTCCGCCGTTGTTGGAGTTGGCAACGGTGCAACCGCTGGCGATCAGTGAAAGTGACAGTGCGCCAACGGCAATTGCAGCGACGCGGTGGGTCCGTCCCTGCTGCACGGAGAGTGCAGGGCTCATGGTGGCCTCCAGTGGAAAAAGGATCCGCGTCTGCGAGTTGCAGCCGAATCTGTGACGGTAGACACACGGTATGAGCGTGCGATCTCTACCGTCAACCGGACGAAATCGACTTTCGAGCCAGTTTTGTGGGTCACGCCGGGCGCTTTGTTAGGGCTTGGATCACAGACGCAACAGGCTGACCAGGTCCGATGTCGGACGGGAGGGCCGAAGCAGCATCGGCAATGCGTTGTTCATGCCGTTTGGGTATCGGTCCATGTTATTTCCGTGTTGGACAGGTATCCGAGAGGCGGAATACCGTACAGGAAACGCGCACGTTCCACCATCTCGCGAGGAGAACAATGGTCACCGTCAGCTCAGAGAAACCGTCTGTGTCGCAGCAGGATTCGCGCGGGAACGGTCGGGTGCTCCGCGTGGGGCCGCTGAAGCCGTCGCTGACGGAGACCCTGGTCGCGGACTACGACGCGCTGGAACTGCCCGAAGGCGACGAGCGCGAGACCTTCCTCTCCGAGCACGGCGAGTCGATCACCGCGGTTGTCACCTCCGGCCGGACCGGCGTCGACGCCGCGTTGATGGAACGGTTGCCGCAGCTCGGAGCCGTGGTGAACTTCGGTGTCGGATACGACACCACCGATGTCGACGAGGCAGCCCGGCGGGGCATCGCGGTCAGCAACACCCCCGATGTGTTGACCGACTGTGTGGCGGACCTCGCCGTCGGTCTGGTGATCGACACCATGCGTGGGCTGCCGGCCGCCGAGAGATTCGTGCGCGCCGGGCGATGGCCGGCCGAGGGCAATACACCGCTGATGCGTCAGGTCACCGGCAAGCGCGTTGGAATCATCGGACTCGGTCGCATCGGTTCGGCAATTGCCGATCGGCTCAACGGGTTTCGTTGCGAAATCTCGTACCACAATCGCAACGAGATCGACGGTTCGCCGTACGTCTACGCGGCCGGCCCGACAGCGCTCGCCGAGAACGTCGACGTCTTGATCATCGCCGCGTCGGGCGGCTCGGGAACTGCCCATCTGGTCGATCGTGCAGTGCTCGAAGCGCTGGGACCGCAGGGGTATCTGATCAACGTCGCACGCGGAAGCGTCGTCGACGAGGAGGCGTTGATCGAGTTGCTTGCCGCCGGGCAGTTGGCCGGTGCCGGTCTGGACGTGTTCGCCCACGAACCGAACGTGCCCGACGCCCTGCTGGCGATGGACAACGTGGTGCTGCTGCCGCACGTGGGCAGTGCAACGGTGGAGACGCGGGCCGCGATGGAATCTCTCACGCTGGAGAATCTCGATCGCTTCCTGGCCGACGGCACCCTCGTCACTCCGGTGACGAAGTGACCGTCGTCGTCGGCTACTCGCCGACCACCGAAGGAAAAGGCGCGCTGCCCTTCGCTTTTAGCGAGGCCCAGATGCGCGGGACCGACCTGCTCATCGTCGCCGAGGACAACAGCGCGTCCGACGCCGAGTTCGGTGCCACCGTCGAATCTGCTCGCGAGGAGGCATCGGCCGCCGGTGTCACGACGAAGATCCACGACAACGAAGCCGGTCGTTCGCACGCCGACAATCTGATCGACCTGTCGTTCGACGAGCAGGCTCAGCTGGTCGTCATCGGTATCCGACGTCGATCACCCGTCGGAAAGCTGTTCATGGGCAGCATCTCTCAGCGTGTTCTCCTCGAGGCGCACTGCCCGGTGACGGCCGTCAAGCCGCCGGTGGGGACGCCGCGGTAGTTCGGTTGCGTGTGCGGCGGAGGATGTCGTTGAGGACGTTGCAGCACGCCGCCCAGAAACTCGTAGGCACGAAACTTCGGGCGGTTACGCGCTGATCCATCTCTCCAAGAATTTGGCGTAGCGGTTTCTAGAATTCAGTGGTGCTCGAACTGGCATGTCGATTTCGTGTCGGTGGGTCCGGCTACGGTTTCAATACTCGCGGGGGAAAGCATGGCGGGGGTGTCGGGCCGTCTGAGGCCAACCACTCGGCAAGGTCCCCACCCGCATGTCTCGACCGCACCCGAAAGGAACCCGGCCTGTGCCAGCAGAAGCCTGGATCACCCTCATCGTCGGTTTGATTGCCGTCGTCGGCGTTGTGGGAACCGTCAGCCAGCGCACTCGGGCGGACAACCGTTCTCAATCCTGGCAACGCATCACCTGGTGCCTCGAGAGGACCGTCAGCGAGAACGACGACGAAGCCGCACTCGGCTGGAAAGTGTTCGGCACCGTTGCCACGACTCCGTTCATCGCGCGCACCGATCGCGACACGCTGCAGGCGATCGCAGATCTCACCGTGAAGCCACAGGACGACCTGGCGGAACCTGCCGAAACCGGCGACAATGAAAACGACACAGAGACGGAGGACCCCCGATGACCACCACCGAGAACCGCCCCGCGGGCCGTGGACGCTCGATGAAAGTCCGGTCCGCAGCCGCCGAAGCATCCATCAAGCTCCGCGAGTACGACAATAAGCCCGTCCCGCAATGGCTCCGTGACGTCGCAGCTGGCAAAGACACCAAGCCGCCCAAAGATTGAGCAACCCACGAACCCGACAAGGCCCGCTCCCAACCAGGTGCGGGCCTTCGTCGGCCTTCGAGGCGCGCCGTATTCACACGAGCACTCGACCGAGACCGGCTTGGGGCACTGTCGAACCACGGCTCGATCAGCAGGAAAAAATCACGACCACTCCCGCGTCGGCAGCACATCGGTCATGAAGCGGTGCAATGCCGGGTTGTCGTTGTCCACGCGCCAGGCAGCGTCGAGTTCGACGGGGCGTTCCTTCACAGTCCGAACCGGCCGGAACACAACACCTTCCGGCCGCATCGTCGACGACGACTCCGGCACCAACGCCAATCCGATGCCGGAGCGAACGAGCACCAGCATCGTGTGCACCTGGGTCACGTACTGCACGTAACGCGGAGACACCCCGACGATGGTGAAGGTGCTGATCAGCAGCTCGTGGAAGTACCGGGCATCGACGGGTGAGTACATGATGATCGGCTGGTCTTCGAAGTCCTCCACCGACAGCTCGTCCTTCGCGGCCAGCGGGTGATCCTCCGGCATCGCCGCGATCAACGACTCGTGCAGCACTGGCCGCGACGCGATCCCCGGTCGCTTGAGAGGTGGCCTGGCCAACCCGAGATCGAGATCGCCGACGGCCAACGATTCCATCTGTACCGCCGAGACCATCTCGCGCAGAACGAGTTTCACGTCCGGGAGCTTCTCGCGCGCGGCGTCGAGCAACTGTCGCAGCACTGCATGCGCCGATGCGCCGGTGAATCCGACGACCACGGTCCCCAAGTCTCCGGTGGGAACGCGTCGCACCGTCAGCAATGCGCCCTCGGCGAGATCGAGGATGCGTCGGGCCTCGGGAAGGAACGCCAGTCCTGCGGCCGTCAGGGTCACCGACCGACTTGTGCGGTCGATCAGCTGCACGCCGACTTCGCTCTCGAGCTGTTGAATCTGCCTGCTCAGAGGGGGTTGCGTCATATGCAGCCGTTCGGCGGCACGGCCGAAGTGCAGCTCCTCCGCGACGGCGATGAAGCAGGACAATCTGTTGAGCGAGAACATCGATTCATTCCTTGCATCGCACGGACAGTCTCGTTGGCCTTTTGCGTATAAATCTAGCGCACGAGCCACCGCCCGACGATTGACAACCTTCTCTCCGGTAAGAGTAGAGTTGCTCGCGGAGTGGACGCCGCACCGGTCGCAGTCCCTCGCACCCATCGAACGGAGTCCTTGTGTCCAGAGCTGTCCAGGTGCCTGCCACCGCCGTCGAAGACGTCTCGGTGCTGGGTGCGTTGCGCTCGCCGAGGCGGCTCAAGACCGAGGTCCTGGCAGGCCTGGTCGTGGCGCTTGCGCTGATACCGGAGGCCATTTCGTTCTCGATCATCGCCGGAGTCGATCCGCGGGTCGGGCTTTTTGCATCGTTCACGATGGCCGTCACCATCTCCATCGTCGGTGGTCGACCGGCGATGATCTCCGCGGCGACCGGGGCGATCGCCCTGGTGGTCGCTCCCTTGGCGCGCGAGTACGGCCTCGACTACCTCATCGCAGCGGTGATTCTCGGCGGAGTACTACAGGTTGTGCTCAGCCTGTTCGGCGTCGCCAAACTGATGCGTTTCATCCCGCGCAGTGTCATGGTCGGATTCGTCAACGCGCTGGCGATCCTGATCTTCACCTCGCAGGTTCCGTATCTGATCGGGGTGCCGTGGTTGGTCTACCCGATGGTCGCCGTGGGCCTGGCCATCATGTTCTTCTTGCCCAAGCTCACCACCGTCGTGCCGGCTCCGTTGATCGCCATCGTGATACTCACCGGCGTCACACTCGTCTTCGCGCTGGCTGTGCCGGATGTGGGTGACGAAGGCGAACTACCGTCCTCGCTGCCGTCGTTCCTGATCCCGAATGTGCCGTTCACCGTCGACACACTGAGCATCATCGCGCCGTTCGCACTGGCCATTGCTCTGGTCGGTCTGCTCGAATCGCTGATGACCGCCAAGCTCGTCGACGACATCACCGACTCGCACTCCAACAAGACCCGCGAGGGTTGGGGACAGGGCGTGGCGAACCTGGTCACCGGATTCACCGGCGGCATGGGCGGCTGCGCGATGATCGGCCAGACCATGATCAACGTCAAGGTCTCCGGTGCCCGTACTCGAATCTCGACGTTCCTCGCCGGTGTCTTCCTACTGATTCTCGTGGTCGGTCTCGGCGACATCGTCGCGCTTATCCCGATGGCCGCGCTCGTCGCGGTGATGATCATGGTTTCCGTCGGGACGTTCGACTGGCACAGCATCCATCCGAAGACGTTGCGCCGCATGCCCAAGAGTGAAACTCTCGTCATGGTGGCCACGGTTGCGGTCACCGTCGTCACCCACAATCTCGCGTACGGAGTGGTCGTCGGAGTGATCACGGCGATGGTGCTGTTCGCTCGCCGGGTCGCCCATCTGACCGAGGTGATCGACGTGGCTCATCCCGACGACGACACCCGCATCTACGCGGTGAAGGGCGAGTTGTTCTTCGCGTCGAGCAACGACCTGATCTACCAATTCGACTACGTCGGAGACCCGAAGAACATCGTCATCGACATGTCCGAGTCCCACATCTGGGATGCGTCGACAGTGGCAACCCTCGACGCCATCACCACCAAGTACGCGGCCAAGGGAAAGACGGTGGAGATCATCGGCCTGAACGCGCCGTCGACCGAGCGGCACGATCGTCTCAGTGGAAACCTGGGCGGCGAGCACTGACTAGGGTGGTTGGTCGGGCGAAGAGAGGCGGCACATGGCAGACGACGGCGTACACATGCAGATCGGGCAGGTAGCTCAGAAAACCGAGCTGTCCATCCGCACCGTCCGTCATTATGACGACGTAGGCCTGGTCACGCCCTCTGCCCGCTCCGCAGGCGGATTTCGGCTGTACACCGAGAACGACGTCGAACGCCTGCTCGTCATTCGCCGGATGAAGCCACTCGACTTCACCCTGGCCGAGATGAAACAGCTACTGGAATCTCTCGACATTCTCGGCGACGAGAACGCGACCGACGACGCGAGGTCGTCAGCCGCGGCGTTCGTTCGCGAGTGCCACACCAAAGCCGAGGACAGCTGCCGCACGTTGCGGCGGCAGCTCGCCTACGCAGAAGAGCTGACCGAGGTGTTGTCGACTCGCGGAGCCTCAGCCCGGAGCGAGTAGGTTCGGCTCTAGCGGCCGAAGCTACTGCATCCGGGTCGAACCGGAATTCCCGCGAGGCGGTCGTCCAACCACGCGAACGCCGCGGGAGCTCCGCTGGCGGCAACGATGCTGTGCTCACCCAGATATTCCTCGAGGCGGACGTCGGCTCCGCGTGAACACCACTTGTCGAACACGGCCTCGGGACCTTCCTTGGGAATCCAGAACTCCTGCTGTCCGTGATACAGGAACACCGGTGCCGTCGGGGTTCCGCCGTCTCCCAATCGATTCTGATCGGCAACCGCGAGCGCCAGCGACGAATTGAACGCATCGGGAGTGATGGACAGTGACTCGATGCGGATCGGAGCAACCAGTCCGAACGGTGCAATCCCGACGATGCACAGGTCCTTCGACGTCTGTGCGAGCCGCCATCCGTCGTCGTTGTAGAGCGACAGCATCTCCGGGTACTCGCGCGCCACGCCCATCGCTGCCGCGAGGAACACCGCCGACGCCAAGTTGCCGTTCATGGACTGACGTAGCAGCGCGAAGTCGGTGGGCGTCCCGCCGAACGCTGCGCCGACAATGTTCAGTTCGGGGGCGTAGGCCGGAGCCTCCTGCACGGCCCAGCCCGATGCGATCGCCCCACCCGAATAGCCCGTAAGACCCAGGGGCGCAGTCGGATCGAGGCCGACCGCGGCGGTCGTGACCGCGCCGCGCAGACCGTCCAGTACGGCGTGCGCCGCCATCGGTCCGACGGCGTACGCATGGCGTGGCCCCTGATGGTCGGTGACGACGACGGCGTAGCCCCGAGCCAGAAGCAGCTGCACGGGCGCCAATTCCGGAGCGATACCGCGTTGCATGGTCCACGATGGCTCACACGTGGCGCCGAGCGAATCGATGGCCATGTTGTAGGCAACAACAGGGCGCGGACCCGGCGAGGTCCAGGGTGCGGTCGGGACGATGACGCTGGTGACGATGGCAGCGGGGCGGTCCTTCGCGTCGGTCGAGGCAACCAGCAGTTGGGTGGTGGTGACCGGGGTGACAAGTGGTCCGACGGTGACGCTGCGGGTCCGTAGAACTGTTCCGGGAGCGGCTGTTTCGTATCCAGGCGGCGGAACGACCCATGGATCGTCGAGCGGTGTCGCGGCGATCGATTCGGCGGTGCGCGGCGGATTCTGGAAATCGCCGAGTGGATCGGCACCCGCCGACCCCTGCCCGCCCGCCACTACCAATGACACCGCAGCGACCATCGCCGCATACCGACGGCCGAACTTCGCGTACTTCCCCATTTAGACCCCCCGGTCGAAGTTCCGGATCGTTACCGGAGCTTTCCAAACGACTCTAGGGGCCGGAACCATCTACAGGGGCCGAACGCAAAATTTGCTCGGATCGGGCGGGGACTGGCGACCCGGTACGACAAGCAAGCCAGGCTTTAGCCGTCGACGACCACCGGGACGATGAGGGGCTGACGGCCCAGGGTCTGCTTGGCCCAGCGGGCCGATTCCTGCACGATGCGCTTCTCGATGTTCTCGCGAGAAGCAACCTTGACGTCGCTCTCGCGCGTGAGGGTCTTACCGATCGCCTTGGCCAACGAGTCGAAAGCGTTGGCCTCGTGCGCGAATCCGCGTCCGATGAAGTCGACGTCGTCGACCAGCAGGCCGGTGTCGGGATCCACGATCGCAATGACGGTCAGTACACCCTCGTTCGCCAGCAGGCGACGGTCGGCCAGCGAATCCTCGGTAACACCGCCGACGGCACTGCCGTCGACGTAGACGAGCTCGATGGGGACGGAGCCGGTGATCTGCGCGACGCCGTCGAAAAGGTCGATGACGCTTCCGTTCTCGGCGATCAGGACGCGATCACGAGGAACGCCGGTCCTGATGGCCAAGTCGGCGTTGGCGCGCAGGTGTCGCGACTCACCGTGTACGGGAAGCACATTGGCGGGTTCGAGGATGTTGTAGCAGTAGACCAACTCGCCTGCACTGGCGTGGCCGGACACGTGCACCTTCGCATTTCCCTTGTGCACCACGCGTGCACCCTTGTCCACGAGACCGTTGATGACGCGGTAGATCGCGTTCTCGTTTCCGGGAATGAGGCTGCTGGCCATCAGCACGGTGTCGCCGTCGCCCACCTTGATCTGATGCTCACCCGACGCCATCCGCGACAGCGCCGCGAGGGGCTCGCCCTGCGAACCGGTGCAGATCAGCGTGATCTTGTTCGCCGGAAGCCTGTTGAGCTTCGGTAGATCGACCACGAGTCCGTCGGGTACATCGAGGTAGTTCAGATCTGTCGCGATCTTCATGTTGCGCACCATCGACCGCCCGACGAACGCCACTTTGCGTCCCTGCGCATGCGCGGCGTCGAGCACCTGCTGAATGCGGTGGACGTGACTGGCGAAGCTCGAGACGATCACGCGTCCCGTCGTTTCGCGGAACACCTTCTCGATGGCCGGGACCAGATCGCGTTCCGAGACCATGAAGCCGGGAACCTCGGCGTTGGTGGAGTCCACGAGGAGCAGGTCGAGCCCCTCCTCGCCGAGGCGTGCGAAGCTACGGAGGTCGGTGATCCGTCCGTCGAGCGGGAATTGGTCCATCTTGAAGTCGCCGGTGTGCAGCACCAGCCCGGCGTCGGTACGAATGGCGATGGCCAGACCGTCGGGAATCGAGTGGTTGACGGCGATGAACTCGAGCTCGAACGGGCCTTCCTGACGCGTCTGCCCCGCTTCGACCTCGATCAACTTCGTCGAGACCTTGAACTCCTCGAACTTGGCGGCCAGGAAATGCAGAGTCAGCCGCGACGAGATGACGGGAATGTCGCCACGCTCGCGGAGTAGGTACGGGACGCCGCCGATGTGGTCCTCGTGCCCGTGTGTAAGAACGATGGCGACAACGTCGTCGAGGCGATCCCGGATGCAGCTCCAGTCCGGCAGGATGACGTCGACGCCCGGCTGGTGCTCTTCGGGGAACAGCACGCCGCAGTCGACTATGAGCAATTTCCCGTCGAATTCGAAGACGGTCATGTTCCGGCCGATCTCGCCGAGACCGCCGGTTGCGATCACGCGAAGGTGCCCTGCCGACAGCGCTGAGGACGATCTCTTTCGAGGTGCGGCGGGGGATCGGCGTTGGCGCGGTGATCTAGACATGGTGTCAACGCTACGGGGGGTTCCCGACCAGGCATCGACCCGGTAGGAAAGTCTGGACTTCGCGTGGATTTCTTACCGTCCGGACGAGAGGGAAAACGGTCCGCGCGTGCTCGAGTTCCAGGTACCCGGTGCGGCCTGTCCCTATCGATCGGAACTCGCGAGGTATTCGGTTGTCCAGGGACCGATCGCGGTTCCGATAATGACAGTGTCTTCGTCGGCTCCATCGAAATGAGCGGCACCTGCGGGTACCCAGAGAAACGAACCCTGCGGGAAGCGGCGGGTTGCGCTGACATCGAGGGTGAGGCCGTAACCCAATCGCAGTTCTCCGGCCGCAACTACCAAGTGCACGTCCGAACGGTGGAAATGAGCTCCGTCGAACATCCCGGCAGGGACGAAGAATGCGTAGCTGAACATGACTCCGGGCTCTCTGGTGCCGACCAGAGTTGCCGACCGTGTGCCGTCGTCGTGAAAGGTATCCCACGCAATGGCTGCCACGTCGAACGCAATCGGATCGCTCTGAGTCGTCATGGCGACAAAGCTAGACACAATCCTTGGGTGAAGCTGGCGGCTTTCGGACGGAACATGTCGATGCTGGAAGCATGCGCACATACAGAACTCCATTGCGGAATCATGTGTCATCACTTTAAAGTGATGACGCGCGTCATCGGATCGCGTGTCGGCCGGGAGGGGTTCGAGAGATGCACATTCACACCGTGGTGATCATCGGAAGCGGGTTCGGTGGCCAGTGCGCCGCCAAAGCGATGCTCGACCGTGGGATCGAAGATTTCGTCATCCTCGAAAGACGTCCCTTCCTCGGAGGAACGTGGAAGCAAAACCGCTATCCGGGTGCTGCCGTCGACGTTCAGAGTCCGCTGTACTCGATCGCGTCGGAGCCTTTCGAGTGGTCGCGCATGTTCGCCGAACGCGAGGAACTCGAGCGGTACACCGACCACGTGCTCGAGTCGAACGGCCTGCCGGCACGCACTCATCTCGATACCGATGTCCAGAAGATCGAATGGGCCGGAGACCACTGGACCATCACCACCTCGCGGGGTGACTACGCGGCCACCTTCGTCGTCAACGCGTCCGGGCCACTCAGTACGCCGGTCATACCGCCGTTCCCCGGACGCGAGAAATTTCAGGGCACCCAGTTTCACACCAACGACTGGCACACCGATTACGACCACGCGGGTAAGCGCGTCGCCATCGTCGGCAGCGGTGCCAGTGCTGCGCAGGTGATTCCTGCGATCCAACCCGACGTGGAGCAGCTGCACGTCTTTCAGCGCACCCCGCACTGGGTGATGCCCCGACACGATCGCGAGTTCACTCCGCTGCAGCGCAGGCTGCTCCGAATGGAACCGATCCGCAGACTGGTTCGCGCGTGCATCTACTGGAGCCTCGAGACCCGCATCATCGGGTTCAAGTACTCGCGGAGAATGTTGAAGGCGGTGGCGCAGCGAACTGCTGTGAAGCACATCGAGTCTCAGGTGCCGGACGCCGAGCTTCGGGCGAAGGTCACCCCGAACTACACCATCGGATGCAAGCGGGTCCTGCTGTCCAACACGCTCTATCCCGCACTGGGGCAGGCGAATGTCACCCTGCACGACAAGAACGACGGCATCGCCGAGATCACCGAGACCGGAATCGTCACCACCACAGGCGAACACGTCGATGTCGACCTTCTGGTGTGGTCCACCGGATACGACGCGACCGACGGTGTCATCTCGTACCCGGTGATCGGCCGCGACGGCCGAGCACTGTCCGATGTCTGGGATCCCTACCCGCGCGCCTACCTCGGCACCACGATCCCCGGCTTCCCCAACCTGTTCGTCGTCACCGGACCGAACACCGGAATCGGGCACACCTCGGCCATTTTCCTCATCGAGGCGCAGATGGAGTACATCGTGCGAGCCGTGGACGCCGTTCGTAACTCGGGCGGGCTGGCTATCGAAGTCACAGAAGCCGCCGAGCAGGCGTACACCGAGAAGATTCACCGAGATATGGAGGGCACCGTCTGGAAGGACGGCGGCTGCCACAGCTGGTACCAATCGAAATCCGGGCACGTGGTGGCGATGTTCCCGGGATTCAGCTTCACGTTCCGCCGGTGGGCCAAGCGCTTTCGGCCGGAAGCCCATCACATCCACCGGTCATCCACCGAGGTGACGACGAAGAACGAGGTGTCGGCATGAGCAGGCACACCGGACAGGTAGCACTGATCACCGGAGCCGCAGGAGGAATCGGTTCCGCCGTGGCGACCGCACTGCATCGACGCGGTGCGTCGATCGTTCTGGTCGACATGGCGTCGACCGATCTCGAGTCCGTGGCCGCGAAGCTGGGCAACCAGCGTGTGGCGATCGCCTATGCCGACGTCACCGTGCGGGAACAGCTCGATGCGGCCGTCGCCACCGCGATCGACAGTTTCGGCACGCTCGACGTTGTGATGGCCAATGCCGGGATCTCCAGCGGTGCACAGGCATCGACCGTCCGTTCCATCGACGACGGAGTCTTCGAACGCGTCATCGGTGTCAACCTGATCGGCGTGTGGAACACGGTGCGTGCCGCGCTTCCTCACATCGTCGAGTCCGGGGGCTACGTGCTGATCACCTCGTCCACATACGCGTATCTCAACGGACTGGCGAATGCGCCGTACGCGGCATCGAAGGCAGCCGTCGAACAACTCGGCCGTGCACTGCGTTCGGAGCTGGCCGGCACGAAAGCGACTGCGGGAGTGCTGTATCCGGGGTGGGTTGCAACCCCGATCGCCGAAGTCGCATTCGGCGGCGATGACGTCGCGACGGCCATGATCGCCCGCGCCTTTCCCACTCCGCTGCTTCGCCCGATCACACCGGACAAGCTGGCCCGCGTGGCCGTTCGCGGTATCGGACGGCGAGCTGCGCGCATCGCTGTGCCCGGTCGCTGGATTCCGATCTCGATCTTGCGCGGCATCGTCAACCCGATCATGGATGCCATGATGGAGCGCGACGCCGAATTGATCCGGCTCACTGCCGAACTGGATGCCCGACGTTGATGAGTACAGTGTCCGAAGCCGCCGGCCGAGCCTACGGCGGTGAGACCGCGGCGGACCGCGACGACCGCAGGCGGCGGCAGCTGCTGGACGCCGGACTGCGAGTGTTCGGAAGCAGCGGGTACCGCGCCGCGACGGTCCGCGGACTGTGCCGCGAGGCCAAGATCGCCGATCGGCACTTCTATCAGTACTTCGACAAGACCGAAGATCTCCTGCTCGCGGTCTACGCCGAATGTATTGCCCACCTCACCGATTCGGTGTCCGAGGCGATTGTGCATGTGGACCGGGACGTTGATCTCAGGGAGGTTGCGAAGCAGTTGCTCGACCCGTTCTTTCAGGTCATCGAAGATCCGCACCTGGCCCGAGTGGTGTGGATGGAGGTGCTCGGGGTCAGTCCTCGCGTCGAGCAGACATACCTGACGGTGATGCAGGAATTCGGGACACTGCTGCTCGGCTACCTCCGCACGTTCGCCGGCGACGTACCGTCGGGCCCCGATCTGGATGCCGACCTGCTTGCCACCGCCGCGATCGGCGGAATAAGCCACACCGCGATGACCTGGTATCAGAGCGGCTACGCCGCGGAGCGACGCATGGTCGTCGCCACCATCGCGACCATGCTCGCCAACATCGTTGCCCCGCTGAATCCGTAGCGGCGAATCACCAGCGCGGGCAGGTGTTCTCGAAGCTCGGATCTATGCTCTGCATGTACCCCGTGTCGTCACGATCGCGAATACCGCAGTCGAGGTACTGCTGATGCAGCGCCGCGAGCGCGTCCTCGTCGATCTCGACGCCGAGGCCGGGCCCGGTGGGAACTGCCACCGCGCCGTCGACGAAGTTCAACACTCCTGGAACGACGACGTCCTCGTGCTTCCACGGCCAGTGCGTGTCGCAGGCGTAGGTCAGGTTCGGTGTTGCCGCGGCAAGGTGAACCATCGCGGCCAGACTGATGCCGAGGTGGCTGTTCGAGTGCATCGACAGTCCGAGCTCGAATGTGTCACAGATTCCGGCGAGCAACTTCGAGCGCTGCAGGCCGCCCCAGTAGTGATGATCGGACAGCACCACCTGCACCGAGTCCTTCACCACGGCAGGCTTCAGGTGATCGAATGCCACGACGCACATGTTGGTCGCCAGTGGCATCTTCGCCTCGCGCGCGACCTCGGCCATCCCGTCGAGTCCAGGTGTCGGGTCTTCGAGGTATTCCACGATGCCGTCCAGCTCGGAGGCGACTCGGATGGAGGTGTCGACAGTCCACGCGGCGTTGGGGTCGAGCCGCAACGGCAGCTCTGGGAACGCCTCCCGGAGCGCCTTGATTCCGGCGATCTCCTCATCGGGTGGAAAGACGCCACCCTTGACCTTGATGGCCTCGAAGCCGTACTCGTCGATCATCTTTCGGGCCTGCCGTACGAGGCCGGCCGGATCGATCGCCTCGCCCCACTCGTCCGGCTGCGCGCCGGGATGCGCTGCCCACTTGTAGAACAGATACGCACTGAACGGAACCGAATCGCGGACCTTGCCGCCGAGCAGATCCGACACCGGTCGTCCCAGCACTTTGCCCTGAACGTCCAGGCAGGCGATCTCGAAAGGCGAGAACACTCTGTCGGTGGTGCTGGCGGTGGTGATCATTCCTGCCACGCCGTCACCGCCGGTGATCGACAGCGTTCCCAGAACGGTATCGATGGCGTCTCGAATTGCGTTGAGGCCGAATACGTCCAGACCGGTGATGGCCTGAGCTGCCGCGTCGAGGCGTGCCAGATGAGCGGTGTCGGCGTAGGTTTCGCCGAGTCCGACGGCGCCGATAGCGGTGTCCAGTTGGATGATCGCTCTCAGCGCGTAGGGCTGATGCACCCCGACCGTGTTGAGCAACGGGGGATCGACGAAGGCGATCGGAGTGATCCGGGCACCGGTGATCAGAACCGGATCCTGCATCAGTGCACCGCGAGCTCGTCGGCCAGCACGGCCCGGCCGGCAGCAACGATGGCGGTGAGTTCCTCGAGATGCGGTGCGCTGATGTCCACCAGAGGCGGGCGAACAGGCCCTGCCTCGATACCCTCCATTGTCACGCCGGCCTTGATGAGGGAGACGGCGTAACCGGGCACCTTGTCGCGGAGGCGCACGAGCGGGTGGAAGAACTCGCGAAGCAATGCGGCAGTGAGCTTTTCGTTGTCACTGTCGAGAGAGTGGTAGAAGGCCAGTGCCAGTTCGGGTGCGAAGGCGAACGTCGCTGAGGAATACAGTGTGACGCCGATCGCTCGGTACGCCTGCTGCGAGACCTCGGCGGTGGGTAGTCCGTTGAAGAACTGGAAGGGCTTGCCCGACGGCTCCAGAGCATCCAGAACTGCACGGACGATGCGTCCGACCTGGTCGAGATCACCTGTGCCATCCTTGAACCCGACGACGGTGGGCAGCTGCGCCACCTCGACGGCGGACTCCTCGGTGAAGCGTGCGTTGCCGCGGTTGTAGACGATCAACGGCAGATCCGACGCGGCAGCCACGGCCTTGGTGTAGTTGACCAGACCGGCCTGCGGCATCGTCACCAGGTACGGCGGTAGCAACAGGATGCCGTCGGCTCCATTGGCCTTGGCAGCCATAGCGAACGCCTTTGCCTGCGCCACGGATCCGCCCGCACCGGCGTAGACCGGAACACGACCCGCGACGACGTCGACTGCGGTGCGGACGATCTTGCCGAACTCTTCGAGTTCGAGGGCGTGGAATTCGCCGGTGCCGCAGGCGATGAACACTCCACCGGGTCCGGCGTCGACACCCTTCGCGATATGAGCGGCCAGCAGGTCGTAATCGACCTCACCGGAAGCGGTGAACGGGGTGACGGGGAAGAACAGGACTCCGTCGAGCATGGGGATCTCCTCGAAAATTGGGCGGGGTGAGTCAGTCTTGGGTGAGCTGGCCGTCGATGCGGCGGAAGATCCCGTCGGGATTGCCGTCGGCAATTGCGCTGGGTAGCAACGATGTCGGCACGTCCTGGTAGGACACGGGACGCAGGAAGCGTTCGATGGCAAGTGATCCGACCGAGGTCGTGCGGGAGTTGGAGGTGGCGGGGAAGGGGCCGCCGTGCACCATCGCGTGACCGACCTCGACGCCGGTGGGCCAACCGTCGAACAGGATGCGGCCGGCCTTGAGTTCGAGTACCGACAGCAGCTTGCCGGCATCCGCGTGATCGGACTCGTCGGCATGGACGGTGGCGGTCAGCTGCCCTTCCAACAGCGTCGCGACGTCGCGAACCTGCTGTGTGTCGGTGCAGCGAACGATGAGACTCGATGCACCGAACACCTCGGCCTGCGCCGCCTCGGACGTGAGGAACGTATCGGCGTCGGTCTCGAACAACGCTGCGCGGCAGGCGTTCGGGCCCTCGGAGTCGGTGCCTCGGGCGATCTCGGTGACCGCGTCGGACAGCGTGGCGACGCCGTCCGCGTAACTCGACGCGATGTTCGGGGTCAGCATCGTGGTGGGGGCGGATTTCTGTACCGCTGTCGTCGCTGCCTCGGTGAAGGACCGCAGTCCGGGCCCGTCGACGGCGATGACGAGACCGGGGTTGGTGCAGAACTGACCCGAGCCCATCGTCAGCGATGCGACGAAAGCGCGGCCGAGTTCGGCTCCACGGGTGTCGAGAGCGCCGTCCATGACGAACACCGGGTTGATGGAGCTCATCTCCGCATACACCGGGATGGGCTCACGCCGACCGGCTGCTGCGGTGACCAGAGCTGTTCCACCCGAGCGTGATCCGGTGAATCCGACTGCCTTGATGCGAGGGTCGGTGACCAGAGCGGTGCCGAGTCCGCGGCCGGAGCCGAACAGCAGAGAGAATGTGCCCGAGGGCATTCCGGTGGAGGTGACGGCATCGGTGATGGCGCGTCCCACCAGTTCGGACGTTCCTGGATGCGCATCGTGCGCCTTGACGATCACCGGACACCCGGCAGCGAGAGCAGAGGCGGTGTCGCCGCCGGCGACGGAGAAGGCGAGCGGGAAGTTACTGGCTCCGAACACGGCAACCGGTCCCAACGGAATCTGCCGCTGGCGAATGTCGGCGCGGGGGAGTGGCGTGCGCTCGGGCTGGGCCGGATCGATGCGGGCACCGTTCCAACTACCCTCGCGCAGAACCGAAGCGAACAAGCGGAGCTGCCCGGTGGTGCGGCCCACCTCGCCGGTGATGCGAGCCAGCGGCAGTCCCGATTCGGCGACGGTGCGCTCGATCAGCGTGTCGCCGAGGGCCGCGATGTTGTCCGCGATGGTGTCGAGAAACTGTGCCCGGGTCTCCGATGAGGTCGCACGGTAGTCGGCGAATGCTTCGGCTGCGGCGGCGCAGGCCTTCTCGACGTCCGTATTGTCGCCGTGACCGTAGGCGGGTTCGAGCTTCGCGCCGGTGCTGGGGTCGATACCGTGAATCTGCGTGCCGCCACCGAAGACCGGCACACCGGCGATGATCATCCGGCCGGTGAGATTGGTGGACTGTGTCGTCGACGCTGTCATGCGGTCACTCCTAGGGCTGTGATGCGGTGCGTGCACTGACGCCAGGCCGTGACCTGGCTCATAGCTCACCACGGTAGAAGGCCCATCGATACATGTCCAAGTCAAAAGATGTCGCCTTTGATTCAGCATCGGTATCGATCTCACTGCCTGGGTCGATGAGCCCACGCTGACGCCAGCGATACCGTTACTGCATCACTCGATGCGTAGATGGTCTTGGACAGGAATCGACCAGGACTTCTACTGTCGTGTGAGCCGAGTCACCGATGGCGTACGAGAAAGGCCGGACATGAACGTCCACACCAGCACACCCGTCGTCACCGAGATGCGCGTGATTCCGATCGCGGGGCAGGACGACATGTTGCTGAACCTCAGCGGCGCTCACGCCCCGTATTTCACCCGCAACTTGGTGGTGCTCACCGACTCGGACGGGCGCATCGGCGTCGGCGAAGTGCCGGGCGGAGAGGCGATTCGGCAGACTCTCGAGGACGCTCGTTCGTTGGTCGAGGGCCAGGGGATCGGCCGCTACAACGCTGTGTTGGCCGAGATGCGTCGTGCGTTCGCCGACCGTGACTCCGGCGGCCGCGGAGCACAGACCTTCGATCTGCGGGTCGCGATCCATGCGGTGACCGCGGTGGAATCGGCCTTGCTCGACCTGTTGGGTCAACACCTCGGCGTCAGCGTCGCAGCGCTGTTGGGAGACGGTCAGCAGCGCGACAAGGTCCAAGCTCTCGGCTATCTGTTCTTCGTGGCCGATCGGAACAAGACCGACCTCGCCTACCGCGGTGCAGCCGACGAGGCCGCTGGGGCCGATGACTGGATGCGTATCAGGCACGAGGAGGCAATGGATCCCGAGTCGATCGTGCGCCTCGCCGAGGCTGCGCAGGCGCGCTACGGATTCCAGGACTTCAAACTGAAGGGTGGTGCGCTGCCGGCAGCCGAGGAGGCTGCCGCGGTGCGCGCTCTGGCCGAGCGATTCCCGGAGGCCCGAATCACGTTGGATCCCAACGGTGGTTGGCTGCTGAAGGACGCGATCGAGACGTGTCGTGGACTGCGCGACGTGCTGGCCTACGCCGAAGACCCCGTCGGGCCGGAGGGTGGCTTCTCCGGACGTGAGGTGATGACGGAATTCAAGCGCGCCACCGGATTGCAGACCGCCACCAACATGATCGCCACCGACTGGCGCGAGATGGGCCACACCATCCGGTCCGGTGCCGTGGACATCCCACTTGCCGACCCCCACTTCTGGACGATGGCCGGTTCGGTCCGCGTTGCTCAACTATGTGATGCGTGGGGTTTGACGTGGGGTTCGCACTCCAACAACCACTTCGATGTCTCACTGGCCATGTTCACCCACGTTGCGGCAGCCGCGCCCGGGACGATCACCGCCATCGACACTCACTGGATCTGGCAGGACGGGCAGCGAGTGACCAAGGAGCCGTTCGCGATCGAGGACGGCTACCTCACGGTGCCCGACAAACCGGGCCTGGGTGTCGAACTCGACTTCGAGCAGATAGATGCGGCGCACGAGCTTTACCAGAAGGAAGGTCTCGGCTCCCGTGACGATTCCATCGGTATGCAGTACTTGATCGAGGGATGGACGTTCGACAGCAAGCGGCCGGCCCTGGTGCGCTAGTGAAGATAGTCGTCGGAGACCGCAATGTGCTCCCGCATCGGGAGCAGTTCGAGGCGGGCCTGCCCGCCGAGGCTCAGGTGATCTGGTGCGTGCCGTTCGACGAGGGTCGGGTCTTAGAAGAACTTTGTGACGCGGACGTGTACGTCGGCGGCAAATTCAGTGCGGCGATGGGTGCCGCAGCGCCGAAATTGCGTATGGTGCACGTGGCCGGTGCCGGAACGGACAACGTCGATCGTTCTGGATTGGGCCCCGATGTGCAGGTGTGCAACACCTTTCATCACGAGCAGTCGATCGCCGAGTACGTCGTGGCGGCTACGGTCATGTTGCGACGTAAGTTCCTGGAGCAGGATCGCGCGCTCCGTACAGGGCTGTTCGCCACTGCTGTGTACGACCCGAGCATTCCGCAACCGTTGTCGCTGAGTGGTGCTCGCATCGGCTTCGTCGGGTTCGGTCACATAGGCCGGCGAACCTGGCAACTGTTTCAGGCGTACGGGGCCACCGGTGCTGCGGTCACCGGGAGCGGGCGGGCTCCGGACGAAGGGCTCGAGTGGGTCTCGGATACAGGGGATTTGAGGAAACTTGCCGAGTTCGCCGATGTACTGGTGGTGTCCGCGCCGCTGAACGAGCACACCAGCGGCATGATCGGTGCGGAAGAACTGGGCAGGCTCGGCGGCGACGGGGTGCTCGTGAACGTAGGTCGTGGACCCCTGGTGCAGGAACAAGCACTGTTCGACGCGTTGTCGCGCAACGAGATAGCCGCGGCAGCGATCGACGTCTGGTACCGCTACCCAAGCCCGGACGGGGTGGGGGAACCCAGTTCCTTACCCTTCCGCGACCTGGACAACGTGCTGATGACTCCTCACTCGTCGGGCGTCACGCATCACACGTTCGTGGGCCGGGTCGCCGATATTGCGTCGAACATCGATGCACTGGCGGCATCGATTCGCCGGTAAATGGTGTTGGACCGGCATTGGTGATCGAAATAGTCTGGGGGTCAACGTAACCGACGATTCAGGAGTTGCAGATGACCATCGGCACAGACAAACCGACCAGCGGCCTCACTGCCCCGAATGCAGCCATGATGGCACTCTCCCCCGGGGCTGCGAGCACCGACCGTATCGCCGAGGTCACGGTGTCCTCGATCGTGCTACCGCTGAAGAATCCGATCAGCGACGCCAAGGTGCTCACCGGCCGTCAGAAGCCGATGACCGAGGTGGTGTTCCTGTTTGCCGAAATACGTACCGAACAGGGGCATGAGGGAATCGGTTTCGGATACTCCAAGCGCGCAGGCGGTCCGGCTCAGTTCGCTCATGCCCAGGAAGTCGCCCCGGTTCTCATCGGCGAGGACCCGAACGATATCGGCAAGATCTGGACCAAGCTGGTGTGGGCCGGTGCCTCGGTCGGCCGCAGCGGCGTTGCGACGCAGGCGATTGCCGCGATCGACATCGCGCTGTGGGATCTCAAAGCCAAGCGGGCCGGGCTACCACTGGCTAAGCTGATCGGCTCTTCGCGCGATTCGGTGCAGACGTACAACACTTCCGGCGGCTTTCTGCACACCCCGATCGAGGAGGTCATCGAGAACGCTGCGATGTCGCTGTCGAACGGCATCGGGGGCATCAAAATCAAGGTGGGGCAGCCGGATTGGCGAACCGACATCGACCGCGTCACCGCGTTGCGCGAGTTTCTCGGCGACGACGTCCCGCTGATGGTGGACGCCAACCAGCAGTGGGACCGCCCGACGGCCCAGCGCATGGGTCGAATACTGGAGCAATTCGATCTCGTCTGGATCGAAGAACCCCTCGACGCCTACGACGCCGAGGGGCACGCACAGCTCGCTCGCAGCCTCGACACCTCCATCGCGACGGGGGAGATGCTGGCCAGTGTCGGCGAGCACGTGCGGCTCATCGAGGCCGGATCGGTCGACATCCTGCAGCCCGACGCTCCCCGCATCGGCGGCATCACGCAGTTCCTGAAGTTGGCCGCACTCGCCGAGCACCACAACCTGCAACTGGCCCCGCACTTTGCGATGGAAATTCACCTGCACCTCGCCGCGGTGTATCCCCTGCAGACGTGGGTGGAGCACTTCGATTGGTTGGACCCGCTGTTCGACGAGCACCTCGAGACCCGAGACGGCCGGATGCATCTGTCTGCGCGCCCGGGTCTGGGTTTCAGGTTGAGCGAGCAGGGACGTGCCTGGACCGTTGCGAAGGCTGTGGTGCGGTAGCCGATACCAACCCCGGTCACACGGGAATTATGCGGCGCATGAGCGATCTGGCTGCGGCGACGACGAGTTGCCGATTGTGCGTGTGCACGAACTCGAATCGACGGTCCGCGTCGGCGCAGTCCGTATCGCCCAGATCGCGGGCAATGAGCGCCGAGAAGTAGTGCTGACCTACCGCGGTGATCGTCCACTCTCGGGTGAACTCCTCCGTGGGGTCGAGATCTGCTCCGCGCACACCCGGCGCAGGTTCACCTCCCAAACCGACGCCCACGGCCGCGACGAATGCGTGCTTGGTGGCCAGCCGCGCGTACTGCTCGGCGACGGGCGGGCTGAACCATCGCGTGTGCTGGAAGGTGGACATGAGGGCCAGCGAATCGTTGGTATCGCGGGCGTGGTCCTCGATTTGGCGCGAAATGGCGCGGATGAAGGCTTTGGTACCGATCGACGGAGCCACGAGCTCGAACAGATCCGATGGCAGGTTCGGGACCAGACCGGAGTTCGCAACGGGCTCGCTCAGAATCGACAGTGCACCCGGTGCGGTCCGCACCGACTCGGGCAGCGGACCGGGCCTTCCGAACAGCCATCCCTGGCCCAATGCCGCCCCGAGCGAGTGAGCGCGGGCGAGGTGTTCGTCGTTTTCGATGCCCTCTGCCAGAACAGTTGCTCCGGTCGCCTCGGAATGCGCACGTACCGCGGCGATCACGCGCGCCTGCGCGCGATTCGGATCTTGCTGGACCAACGAACGGTCGAGCTTGATGATGTCCGGTGCGACGAACTCGAGCATGGTGACCGTGTCCGGATGCACGCTGATGTCGTCGAGAGCAATGCGGCATCCTGCCCGCCGGCCGTCGGCGACCACGGCCAACAACACTGCGGGATCGGCCAGCAGAGACCTCTCTGTCAACTCGAGCACCACGGAAAATCGGCCTTCGGCTGCTGCGAACGCGCGCTTGGCGGCGTCGGTCGGTCCGGTCGCGGTATGGGGTTCCACGTTGACGAACAAACAGAGTTCCTGTGCCATCCCTGCAGCGAGTGCTGCGTCGACCGCGCCGGTGCGACACGCCCAGTCGAGATCGTCCACCACACCCAGATCTGCGGCCGTCGAAAACACGGAATCCAGGTCCAGTAAGGGCCACTCGGGCCATCGCGCCAGAGCCTCGTATCCGAGGACTGTTCCGGTGCCGAGTTCGATCACGGGTTGGAACACCGGGCGGACGGCGTTCACATCGGCGAGGGCAGAGGAAATCGCCTCGTGCGAGGAACGCTCGCGCACAGCGTCGTCCGGCATGAAGGTGTCCTTCGTCGCGATCGAACAATCAGTTTCAGCTCGATTTCGACGGTACCCGCCTGGTGGCCGTTCGACCCGACGACGTGCAGATCACCACCGGGTGGGCTCGTGCCATAAGCAGTGGCGCGGTTGGGTGACCCTGGCGGCACCTAGGAGTGGAGCTTGCGGAACAACCCGCGGGTTTCGCCACACCACATCGCGGAGCGCACAGTACTGTCTCCCGAGTGACAGACGCTCTCCCGGCATCGCGATGGTCCGCGATCTTCAGACCGACGCCGCTCCGGGTCATGGCGACAGGTTTCGCACTCGCCATGGTCGCCGGTGCAGGCGTGCTGATGATTCCGGCGGCCACCATGCCCGGGTACGACACCGATATTCTGCAGGCGTTGTTCACCTCGACATCGGCCGTCAGTCTGACGGGACTGATCGTGGTGGACACCCCGGTGTACTGGTCGGGCTTCGGGCAGGGAGTGATACTCGGTCTGATTCAGATCGGTGGATTCGGGATCATGACGATCGCGTCGTTGGTCGGACTGATCTTGGCCGATCGAATCGGGTTGCGAGGCAGGCTCAACGCGGCCGCCGAGGTACGCACCTCGGGGCTGGGCGACGTCAGGAGTGTTGTCGTCGGGGTGTTCCGCACCAGTCTGATCATCGAGAGTGTGGTCGCGCTCTGTTTGGCGGCGCGCTTTGTCATCGGCTACGACGAGCCGCCCGGTCGCGCACTGTGGCTGGGGATCTTTCATGCCGTATCGGCGTTCAACAACGCCGGATTCGCTCTGTTCAGCGACAACATGATCGGGTTCGCCACGGACCCGTGGATCTGTGTGCCACTGCTGATCGCGGTCGTGTTGGGCGGCATCGGATTTCCGGTTCTCTTCGAGATCGCGCGTCACCTCCGCGCGCATGCCCGCGGCGTCCGGTCCCGCAAGCGCTGGACGCTGCATACCCGAATGACGCTGTCCGTCACCGGTGTTCTCCTGGTCGTCGGACCGACGGTGGTGCTGCTCTTCGAGTGGTCACGGACGCTGGGCGGATTCGGCTTCTGGGACAAGATGCTCGTCGCGACGTTCCAGGGGATCATGCCGCGCACTGCAGGATTCAACAGTGTCGACTATGCGGATGTGGACAACGCGACCCTGTTGGTCACCGACGTCCTCATGTTCATCGGTGGTGGCAGCGGCGGTACGGCGGGTGGCATCAAGGTCACGACGTTCGCACTGTTGCTGTTCGTCATCCTGGCCGAGATCCGGGGTGACCGGGAGGTGTCGGTGTTCGGTCGCCGAATCGATGCGCGCGTGCAGCGTCAGGCGCTGACCGTCGCATTGATCGGGGTCGCGTTGGTCATGCTGCCGGTGATGGCGCTGTTGGCCGGCACGAACTTCGATCTCGACGTGCTCCTGTTCGAGGTCGTCTCGGCATTCGCGACGGTAGGCCTGTCCACCGGAATCACTGCACAGTTGCCGGGCTGGGGCCAGGTGATTCTGATCGTCCTGATGTACCTGGGCCGCGTCGGTTCCATCACTCTGGTCAGTGCCCTCGCCGCCCGCGATCGCGGACGGCGCTACACGCTCCCCACGGAAAGGCCGTTCATTGGCTAGGAAACCGTCCTCCGATGTCGTCGTCGTACTCGGTCTCGGCCGCTTCGGAAAGTCTCTGGCCCTGGAGCTGATGGACCAGGGAGTCGAGGTGCTCGGTATCGACAGCGACGAGGCCGTCGTGCAGCGCGTCGCAGACCGATTGACGCACGCCGTGGTTGCCGATACCACCGACGAGGAGTCGCTTCGGCAACTGTCGGTGCACGAGTACGACCGCGCCGTCGTGGGTATCGGGTCCAATCTCGAAGCGAGCCTGCTCACCGCATCGGCTCTGGTGAACCTGTCGATGTCGACGATCTGGGCCAAGGCCCTGAGCAACGCGCACGCCAAGATTCTCGACCAGATCGGCGTCCACCACGTTGTCCGGCCCGAGCACGACATGGGTAAGCGAGTAGCTCACCTGGTACGTGGACGGATGATGGACTACATCGAATTCGACGACGGCTTCGCGATGGTCAAGACATCACCGCCCGAGGCGGTCATCGGTAAACCGTTGGGCGAAACGGTGATCCGCACCAAGTATCACGTCACAGTCGTGGCGATCAAACGACCGGGCGAAGGATTCACCTACGCCACGGCCGACACGGTCATCGCCGCGGGAGATACCGTCATCGTCTCCGGCCAAGTCCGCGACACCGAACGATTCAGTGAGCTGACCTGAGCGACTCGAGGGTTGCTCGAGCGCCCTTCTCCTGCAGTGATGCAAGCTGTGTCGTGTACTCGGCGACGAAGCGTTCGTTGTCGATCAGGTCTCCGAACACTGCGCGGTTGGCGATGAACGCCGTGGGGTTCTCGCGCTGACTCTGCGCGATCGGTACCAGTGAATCTTTCAGCTGATCGACGATCTCGATGGGCTCGCCGGACTCGTCGACGGCCTCGGCGTAGCGGGCCCAGCTCGCCACGACAGCGGTGGAGCGGGTGATCTCGCCGCCGGTCTCCAGATTCTTGCGGATGACGGGCAAGAGCCACTTGGGGATTCGATCCGAGGACTCGGCACACAGACGCGCGACGGTATCGCGGATCTCGGGGTTCGAGAACCGCTCGATCAGGGTGCGCTTGTAGTCGCCGAGATCGATGCCGGGGACCGGTTGCAGCGTCGGCGTCGCCTCGTTGTCCATGTATGCGAGCAGGAAATCCGAGAACAGCGAATCCTGGCATACCTCGTGGACGAGGCGATATCCGCTGAGGTAACCGAAGTACGCGAGCGCCTGATGACTGGCATTGAGCAACCGCAGCTTCATCAGCTCGTAGGGGGTGACGTCTTCCACCACCTGCACGCCCACGTCCTCCAACGGCGGACGACCGAGGGTGAAGTTGTCCTCGAGCACCCATTGTGTGAAGGGCTCACCGGCGACGGGCCACTGGTCGTCGATCGCGTATCGCAGTGAAAGCTGTTCGGTCACCTCCGGTGTCGTGACCGGCGTGATGCGATCGACCATCGAATTGGGGAACGCGCCTTCGGTCTCGATCCACTCGGCCAACGCCGGGTCCTTCAGGCGCGCGAACGTCGTGAACGTCGACTGCGCCATATGACCGTTACCCTCGATGTTGTCGCAGGACATGATGGTGAACGGCTTCAGTCCGCGATCCTTGCGTCGAGCCAGCGCCTCGATGACAAGTCCGAAAGTGGTTGCCGGAATGGCTCCGTCGGCAAGATCGGCGACGATGGCCGGATTGTTCGAGTCGAACTCGCCGGTGGTGGCGGAGAAGTTGTAGCCGCCCTCGGTGATGGTGAGCGAGACGATCTTCGTGGTGTCGGCCGCCATCTTCTCGATCACGGCCTCTGCGTCGTCCGGAGCGAAGAGGTACTCGACGATGGAACCGATGACGCGGGTGTCCCAGGTTCCGTCGGAATGCTTGAGCGCCAACGTGTACAGGCAGTCCTGTGCGTGCATGACGTCGTTCATGCGACGGTCTCCGGGCAGTACCCCGACACCACAGATTCCCCAGTCCATCGCTTGCCCTTGCTGCAGCAGACGGTCGACGTACATCGCCTGGTGCGCTCGATGGAAGCCGCCGACACCGAAATGCACTATGCCCACCGTCACCTCGGACCGATCGTACGTCGGAACCGCGACGTCCTCGATGAAGTCTGCGAGGTTCTGCGAGTTCAACTTCATGCGTTCGTCTCCTTCGAAAGTCCTGGAATGACCACGGCTTTGATGCTTCCGGGTTCTCTGTCGGCGTTCAACGCGTCCTCGACGCCGTCGAGTCCGAACCGCGCCGTCACCATCGCGTCGAGATCCACCATGCCCGACGCCACCAGCGACCGTGCGATCGGCCAGGTGTTGGCGTATCGAAATACGCCGGTGAGCACCAGTTCTCGGTTCTGAATCACCGAGATAGGCAGAGGGTAGTCGGATCCGCCCATGCCGACGAGGACGACTGTGCCGGCCGGCCGGACTGCGTGGATGCCGTCGAACACGGCGCGCGCGGCACCGGATGCGTCGACGAAGGCATCGACCGACAGGGCACGGACGTCCTCCGCGGCGGGGTCGACCACGCGCGTCGCTCCGAATCTTGTGGCGTTGGCCCGGCGGGACGCGTCGATGTCGGTGACGATCACCTCGGTGGCACCGAATGCGCGGGCCACCTGCGCAGTGACGATCCCGACGGGACCCGCGCCCGCGATGAGCACGCTCGAACCGGCCGAGATACGCGCCTTCTGCGCCGATGCGATGCCCACGGACAGGGGCTCGAAGAGCGCTGCGGCCTCGTCGGAGATGGTGTCGGGAACGTCGTGGGCGAAGGTCGATTGGATCAATGCGTACTCCGCGAGCGCGCCGTCGATGGGCGGGGTCGCGAAGAACTCCATGGCCGGGCACAGGTTGTAACGGCCTGCGCGGGATGGGGCGCTGGTGGGATCGGGTCGTTGCGGCTCGATGGAGACGCGCCGGCCGACGCGAGTGTCGGAGACGGCGGAGCCCACGGCCACGATGACGCCCGCAGCTTCGTGTCCGAGTACCAGGGGGCCGTTCACGACGTGGTCGCCGATCCGTCCTTCGCGGTAGTAGTGCGCATCGGAACCGCAGACTCCCACCGCCGTGACCTGCACGAGGACCTCGTCGGATGCAGGTGTGGGGACGGGTCGCTGTTCGAGTCGGATCTCGTGCACGCCGGTGAGCACGCTGGCCTGCATGGACTGTGGCACGGGTCGCTGATCGCGAGGGGGTGTTGTGTGGATCACACCTTAATGTTAGCTTAGTGAGCAGATGAACACGAGCTGAGCATCTGCTCACTATTCAGGAGGCGTCATGGACGGATCGGAGCCCGGCGGGGCGAAGTCCGCGCGGTCCGGAGAGGATCTTCGGCTGGCTCTGCGCGCCGCAACCATGTACCACCTCGAAGGTGCCACGCAGGCCGAGATCGCCGTGAAGCTCGGAGTTTCGCGCCCTACGGCAGGACGGCTGGTCGCTCGTGCCCGTTCCCAAGGGCTCGTGACGATCGAGATCAATGTCCCCGACGATCTGCAGGGCACCGTCCATGCTGACATCGAGCGAGAGCTCGAAGCGAAGTTCGGCCTGACCGAGGTTCTTGTCGTCTCGGACGTCATCGACGGTACGGACTCCGGTTATGGATCCCTCGGCCGCGCGGCAGCGACGTTGCTCTCCCGTCGGCTCAAGGATCGTGACGTTCTCGGGTTCACGTGGGGGCCCGAAACGGTGGCCGTCGCGAGTTCACTCAAGACCAGGTCCACCAAATGTGCTGCAGTGGTGCAACTCGACGGTTCCATCACCTCGGCCGACTATCAGACCGGTGTCGAGTACACGCTCGGCCGGTGCGCTGCCTACCTGCAGGCGACGCCGATCAGGCTCAACGCTCCGCTGTACGCCGATCAGGCGACAGTGGTTGCGTTGGAGCAGGATTCGGTGATCTCGCGCGCCCTCAAGTCCGGGACCGATGCCGATGTGATGATGTACGGCATCGGTCCCGTCTCCACGTCCACCACGCTGTTCGAGGGCAGCTTCATCGACCTCGAGGTGCTCGACGAACTGCGCCGCCTCGGTGCGGTCGGCGAGATCGGCGGACGGTTCTACGACGCAGACGGCAAAGACACCGGCGGATCGCTCCCCGGCCGAACCGTGTCGGTAGGACTCGATGCCATCAGAGCCTGCGATCGGGCCGTGCTCGTCACGGGCGGACAACGTAAACACGAAGCGCTGCTCGGTGCGTTGCGCGGTGGCCTGGCGTCGATCTTGGTCACCGATATCGAAAGTGCACGTTGGCTCGTTGCGCACGCTCCTGCAACGGCGACCTCCAATGGAAAGGTATTTCAGTGAGGGTTTTACCGAAAGTGGCTGTCGCGGCGTCGCTCGCGACAACCTTGGTGCTGTCCGGATGTGCCGGTGCCGGCTCGTTCGGTGGTGACGGTGATGGCAAGACGATCACCGTTGCGATCGTCTCGAATTCGCAGATGTCCGATGCCATTTCCCTCGCTCCGGAGTTCGAGGCGGAGAACCCGGGTATCAATCTGAAGTTCGTGTCGCTGTCGGAGAACGAGGCTCGTGCCAAGATCACGGCCTCGGTGGCGACCGGCGGCGGTGAGTTCGACGTGGTCATGATCAGCAACTTCGAGACTCCGCAGTGGGCCGAGAACGGTTGGTTGACCAACCTTTCCGAATATGCCGACGCCACTCCGGGATACGACGAGGACGATTTCATCCCGACGTTGAAGGAATCGCTGTCCTACGAGGGCAGCATGTACTCGGTGCCGTTCTACGGTGAGTCGTCGTTCCTGATGTACCGCAAGGATCTGATGGAGGCCGCAGGCATCACGATGCCCGAGGAGCCCACCTGGCAGCAGGTCGCCGACGCCGCAGCGAAGCTCGACAGCCCGGACGTCTCGGGTATCTGCCTGCGCGGAAAGCCCGGTTGGGGTGAGGTTCTGGCACCACTCGACACCGTCATCAACGCCTTCGGCGGACGGTGGTTCGACGAGAACTGGAACGCGCAGCTGAACAGCCCAGAGGTGGAACAGGCCGTGCAGTTCTACGTCGACCTGGTACGTGAGCACGGTCAAGCCGGTGCAGCGACAAGTGGTTTCAGCGAGTGCGGTACGCAGCTCTCGCAGGGAAACACCGCGATGTGGTACGACGCGACGTCGGCAGTGTCGGTCCTGGAGGACCCCACGTCGAGCAATGTCGTCGGCAAGATCGGCTACGCCAAGGCCCCGTCGGCGGTCAAGGGTGACAACGGGTGGCTGTACTCCTGGGCACTCGGTATCCCGAAGACGTCCGAAAACCCGGACGACGCATGGAAGTTCGTCTCGTGGATGACCAGCAAGGAGTACCTGAACAAGGTTGGCAACGAATTGGGTTGGGAGCGAGTGCCTCCCGGTAGCCGGCTGTCGACCTACGAGATTCCCGAGTACGAGGAAGCCTCCGCGGCCTACGGTCAGGTCACCCTCGATTCCATCAACGGCGCCGATCCCAACAATCCGACGGTCGATCCGGTTCCGTACACCGGAGTGCAGTTCCTGACCATTCCCGAGTTCCAGGACCTGGGGACCCGCGTCAGCCAGCAGATCAGCGCCGCAGTGGCAGGGCGAATCAGCGTCCAGGACGCGCTCGAACAAGCGCAGCAGTACGCCGAAGTGGTCGGCAAGACGTACCAGGAGGGCCAGGGATGACCACCACCGAAACACGATCGGCGCAGACCGATTCCGAGGAATTCGTACCGAGACCGAGAACGATCTCGAAGGCGGAAGGGTGGCGTCGCCGCGGCCCGCTGCTGCCGGCCATGGTGTTCGCCATTCTGGTCACCCAGGTCCCGTTCCTGTTCACGCTGTACTACTCGACGCAGTCGTGGAACCTCGTTCGACCGGGTTCGCAGAAGTTCAACTGGCTCAACAACTACGTCGCGGTATTCCAGGACAGCCAGTTCCGTGAGGTCGCCCTGAACACGGTGATCATGATCGTCGGAACCGTCATCATCTCGGTGGTTCTCGGGTTGTTCCTGGCGCTGCTTCTGGACCGTAAGTTCATCGGCCGCAGTCTGATCCGCACTTTGCTGATCACACCGTTCCTGATCACCCCGGTGGCCGGCGCACTGATCTGGAAGACCACGATGTTCGATCCAGTCTTCGGCCTGATCAACTTTGCGCTGAGCCCGTTCGGTGTCGATCAGATCGACTGGGTCTCGCGTTACCCGCTGCCTGCCGTCATGGCGAACCTTATCTGGCAGTGGACCCCGTTCATGATGCTGCTCATCCTCGCCGGCCTGCAGTCCATGCCGAAAGACATTGCCGAAGCAGCACGGGTCGACGGTGCGGGCCCGATCAAGCTCTTCCGTGAGCTCACCCTCCCGCACCTGCGCCGATTCATCGAGCTCGGTGCCGTTCTCGGGGCCATCTACCTCGTCAACACCTTCGACGCCGTCTACATGATGACCTCGGGCGGACCGGGTGTGGCCAGCGCGAACCTGCCCTTCTACATCTATCAGCGCGCGTTCCTCGGCTTCGACATCGGTCAGGCCGCGGCCATGGGCGTCGTCACTGTGGTCGCCACCATCATCGTCAGCACCCTGGCGCTGAGACTGATCTTCAAGAGCTTCAGCGGAACCGAGGAGGCTGCGTGATGAGCACCGCAACTGTAGACAAGAAGTCGACCGACGCCGCGCCGATCAAGCGCAAGAGCAAGTGGGGACCGGGTTCGATCTGGTCCTTCGTGGCCTGGGTCGCCGGCATAGCGTTCTTCTTCCCGGTGCTGTGGATGGTCCTCACGGGCTTCAAACAGGAGGCCGACGCATACTCCGATCCGCCGAAGCTGTTCTTCACCCCGACCCTCGATCAATACCGCGGGGTCCTCGAGAGCGGCATCGGCACCACGTTGCTGAACTCGGCATTCGCGACGGTCGTCTCGACGATCTTCGTTCTGCTGCTGGGTGTTCCGGCCGCCTTCGCGCTGTCGCTGCGTCCGGTCAAGAAGACGAAGGACGTGCTGTTCTTCTTCATCTCCACCAAGATGCTCCCGGTCGTCGCGGCGATTGTCCCGCTGTACGTCATCGTCGGCGACATCGGAATGTTGGACAACATCTGGACCTTGGTCGTGTTGTATACCGCGATGAATCTTCCCATCGCCGTGTGGATGATGCGCTCGTTCTTCCTCGAGGTGCCGAGCGAGCTGCTCGAGGCCGCGAGCATGGACGGAGCGTCGCTGTGGACCTCGGTGCGTGAGGTGATCCTGCCGCTCGTCTCGCCCGGCATCGCGGCGACGTCGCTCATCTGCGTGATCTTCTCGTGGAACGAGTTCTTCTTCGCCGTCAACCTCACTGCCGTTCAGGCCCAGACGATTCCGGTGTACCTCGTCGGATTCATCACCGGCCAGGGCCTGTACTGGGCCCAGCTTTCCGCTGCTGCGACGTTCGCAGCACTTCCCGTCGTCCTTGCCGGATGGTTCGCGCAGAACAAGCTCGTGCGCGGTCTGTCCTTCGGCGCAATCAAGTAGGAGAAAGTCTCATGGCTGCAATCACGTACAAGAAGGCATCCTGCGTCTACGAAGGTGCCGACAAGCTCGCCGTCGATTCACTCGACCTCGACATCCAGGACGGCGAATTCGTCGTGCTGGTCGGGCCTTCCGGCTCCGGCAAGTCCACCGCACTGCGGATGCTCGCCGGCCTCGAGGAGATCGACGGTGGTGCCATCGAGATCGGTGGCAAGAACATGGTGGGTGTGCCGTCGAAGGACCGCGACATCGCGATGGTGTTCCAGAACTACGCGCTCTACCCCAACAAGACCGTCGGGGAGAACATGGGATTCGCACTGAAGATGCGCGGTGTGTCCCTCGAGGAACGCACCAAGAAGGTGGCCGAGGCCGCGAAGATCCTCGATCTCACCGAGTACCTGGATCGCAAGCCCGGCAAGCTCTCGGGTGGCCAGCGTCAGCGAGTTGCCATGGGGCGCGCCATCGTTCGTGAACCGCAGGTGTTCTGCATGGACGAGCCGCTGTCCAACCTCGACGCGAAACTGCGCGTCCAGACGCGTACGCAGATCGCGGCGTTGCAGCGTCGGCTCGGCACCACGACGGTCTACGTCACTCACGACCAGGTCGAGGCCATGACCATGGGTGATCGAGTTGCCGTGCTGCGCGGCGGCAAATTGCAGCAGTTCGCCTCTCCCACAGACCTGTACGACAACCCCGTCAATGCGTTCGTGGCCGGCTTCATCGGTTCACCGGCAATGAACCTGATGACGGTGCCCATCGGCTCGGGCGGCGTGCAGATCGGCAGCTTCCTGCTGCCTCTCGAACGCGACGAGCTCACCAAGCTCGCGAGCCTCGGCCTCGACAACGTCACCGTCGGGCTACGACCGGAGCAGCTCGGCATCGTGCACGGCGGCGGTGAAGGCTTCGAGGGCAAGGTCGATCTGATCGAGGAACTCGGCAGCGAGTCCTATCTCTACGCCCACCTGGACGACCCGAAGGTCAAGGGTCTCGACGGGGGACCCGTGTCGTTGGTCGCGCGTTCGGCAGTGCGTGCGCCCGCCAAGATCGGCGAGAGCATCGGACTGACGCGACTCGACGGTGCGATCCATCTCTTCCACCCGGAGACGGGCGAACGGATCTAGCGCGGTTGGTACGCGGCTTTTCTGGACAGGATCAGTGCCGTCAGAAGCGCTGCGCCCCAGAGCAAAAAGATGCCGTCGAAGAACAGGTGACCGAATTTGACGCCTCGGTTCTCGTCCGAGACGACCAACCCGATCACCGCCCCGACGAACGATGCTCCGCCCCAGAGAATCAGCAGTACCGAACCGGGCCAGGATATGCCGAGAACCAACGACGGCACCCTGGCCCGGTTCTGTGCTGCCAGCCGTGGGCGGTTCATGTATGCGAGGGCCGGAAGAATGGCCGCGGCGAGTTTGACCAGTGCAAGGACCAGCAGTGCCGTTCGTGCCGTTGCCGGTTCGGAGTCGACCCACTCGGTGGCGAAGGCACCGACGGTGTCGAGCATCCAACGTCCACCTGCGGCCCAATAGCCGGAAAACGCGGCGTGGACTATCCCCAATGCGCATGCGATCGCGAAGTATCTGATGGCCACGGGAATCGAGGCTAGCGGAGTTGTTACCCCCGTTCAGGGGTAGCGATGGATTGTTCATCTCCCCTACCGTGGCGGTGATGGGCATCACAGGCGCAGGAGGAAACATGGCCGACACGGCATACACGGCATTCAGGAACGCTCGCGATCTACTGCTGGACGCGTACGGCGAGTACGACCGAGCCGTGTCGACCTTCGAGTGGCCGTCGTTCGGTGAGACGTTCAACTGGGCGATCGACTGGTTCGACGCGATCGCCCGCGGCAACGACGGCACTGCGCTGTGGATCGTCGAGGAAGACGGCAGCGAGGCCAAATACAGCTTCGACGACATCGCTCGTCGCTCCGACCAGGTGGCGCGATGGCTCGAGCAACAGGGAATCGGTCGCGGCGACTCGGTGATCCTGATGCTCGGTAACCAGGTGGAACTCTGGGAGTCGATGCTCGCAGTGATGAAACTCGGCGCCGTGCTGATGCCGACCACCACGGCCATCGGGCCCGCTGATCTGACCGATCGAGTGGTGCGCGGCACTGCCCGCGCCGTGATCGTGAACCCCTCGGACACCGGCAAATTCGACGGCGTTCCGGGCGACTACCTTCGCATCGCCACGTCGGCCTGTGAAGGTTGGATCGACTATGCCGAGGCTCGTTCTGTCGAGGCTCGGCCGTTCGAGTCCGTCACTGCGCCCGACGACCGCCTGTTGATGTACTTCACCTCCGGCACCACCAGCAAGCCCAAGCTCGTCGAACACACTCAGATCTCGTATCCCGTAGGACATCTGAGCACGATGTACTTCCTCGGGCTTCGCCCCGGCGATGTGCACCTGAACATCAGCTCTCCCGGTTGGGCCAAACACGCGTGGAGCTGCTTCTTTGCGCCGTGGATCGCCGAGGCCACCATCTTCATCTACAACTACGGCAAGTTCGACGCGAAGGCGCTGCTCGAGCAGATCCGCCGCGCCGAGGTGACGACCTTCTGTGCACCACCGACTGTGTGGCGCATGCTGATTCAAGCTGACCTCGCCGGTGGTGGCGGTTCACTCCGCGAGGCAATCGGTGCCGGTGAACCACTCAATCCCGAAGTGATCTCCACGGTGCAACGGGAGTGGGGTCTGAACATTCGCGACGGATTCGGACAGACGGAAACCACTGCGCTGGTGGCCAATACGCCCGGCGCGGTACTCAAGTCCGGTTCGATGGGCCGGCCACTGCCCGGCGTTCCCGTCGTGATCGTCGACCCCACCACCGGCGAACTCGCCGACGAGGGTGAGATCTGCCTCGACCTGGCACAGCGGCCGTTCAACCTGATGACCGGCTACCTCGGTGACCCCGAGCGCAACGCCGCCGTCATGGCCGACGGCTACTACCACACCGGCGACGTCGCCTCACGGGACTCCGAGGGGTACATCACCTACGTCGGCCGCACCGACGACGTCTTTAAAGCCTCCGATTACAAGATCTCGCCGTTCGAGCTCGAAAGTGTGCTCATCGAACACCCCGCAGTGGCCGAGGCGGCCGTCGTGCCGGCTCCCGACGAGACACGACTGGCCGTCCCCAAGGCGTATGTGGCATTGGCGTCGGGCTGGGAACCGAACGAGGACACGGCATTCGAGATCCTGAAGTATGCCCGCGAGCACCTGGCACCGTTCCTGCGCGTTCGGCGTATCGAGTTCTTCGAACTGCCGAAAACCATCTCGGGGAAGATCCGACGCGTCGAGTTGCGCGCCCGTGAGGACGCGGCCGTCGGACCGCTGGAAACCGAGTGGCGTGACGACCAGTTCCCCGCGCTGAAGAAGTGATGTGACTGTCCACTATTTGCCTGCGGAGGCGGGATCCTGCTTTTCGAGGCCAATTGTGGACGCTCAGGTGAGTTGGTGCGGGCGCGCGGGGTTCGGTTGCCGTAGGTGATGTGGCTGTCCACTATTTGCCTGCGGAGGCGGGATCCTGCTTTTCGAGGCGAATAGTGGACACTCAGGTCAGTGGCCCCAGAACCGTTCGAGGTGTGCGAGTACCTCGTCGGACGCAGCCATCGTGGTCGCGTGGTCGAACCCGCGAATGACGTGCAACTCGGAGTTCGGCACCAGAGCTGCGGCGGCTCGGGTGTCGTCGAGCCGGGTTCCGTCCTCGCTGCCGACGTAGAACAGCGACGGCTGAGTGAATCGCTGTAACGCCTCGTCGGGTAGTCCGGGATCGGCGTCGCACGCTCGGATGTACGCGGCCATGGCCTGAGCATCGTTGGCGGAGAACACCGCTCGTGTTCCGGGATCGATCGGGAACATGCGGTGTGCGTTCCACGCGTCGAGGAACCCGTTCATCCCGGCTTGCTCCAACACATCTGCGCACCCGGGAAAGAAGAGCCGGTCGAACGCGCCTGCCTGAGCGCCGTGACTACCGCCGCCGACGGCCAACGATCGCACTCGCTCGGGCGCTGCCGCCGTCAACGCCAACCCGGCCCGTGCCCCGAACGAATAGCCGAGATAGTCGACGGTCTGCGCACCCAACGCATCGAGTACCGCTGACAGATCGCCGACGATGTTGGCCATCGCATAGGCGTCGGGAGTATGTGGCTTGTCGCTGCGGCCGTGCCCGCGACTGTCGATCAGAATCAACTGCCGACTTCCGCGCAACGCCTTGACGTAGCCGAACGTCCGCCAAATCGTGTGCGTCAGAAAACTGCCGTGCACCATCAACAACGGCGGCCCGGACCCCACCACCGTGTATGCGATCCGTGTCCCATCGTCTGCATTCGAGGCGTACTCCACCCTCCGATTCTGACCCTGGAAGTCCACTCGACGTGACATTGACCCCCGAAAGGGCCACCAGATGTCACATTGACTCCCTAGGGGTGGGGGTGAGGTCGATGGTGCGGGTGGGACCGATGGCATCGAGGAACGGCCGATCGTGGCTCGCGACGATCAGTGCACCCTCGAATGTCGTCAGGGCTTCGATGAGGTGTTGGCGGCTGGCGATGTCGAGGTTGTTGGTCGGCTCGTCGAGCATCAGTAGCTTCGGAGCCGGCTCTGCCAGCAGAATTCGTGCCAGTGCAGCCCGCAGTCGTTCGCCTCCGGAGAGGGTGGCGACGACGGCATCGGCGTCGGATCCGCGGAACAGGAAGCGGGCGAGTTGTCCCCGGATCTGTTCGGCCGTGGCGTACGGTGCCACGTCGGCCACGTTCTCGGCGACGCTGCGGGATTCGTCGAAGACGTCGAGTCGCTGGGGCAGATACTTCCACGGCACCTCTGCTCCGGCAGCATGCAGTGTGCGCAACAGGGTGGTTTTGCCACTCCCGTTCGGCCCGATCAGGGCGATGCGCTCCGGTCCTACGATGCGCACGTCCTCGTGCACCAGAACCACCTGCCCGGGATGAACTTTCGTCGCCGGCAGGTCGACGCGTATCTCGCGATCGTCACGCAGGAGCTCCTCGGCGGCCGACAGGGATGACCGGGCGTCGTCGACGCGATCGGTGTGGGTGCCGCGTAGCTTTCCGGCCGATTCTTGTGCGGCGCGTTTTCGTGCACCCATGATTATCTTGGGTTCGCGCTTCTGCTCTTCCATCTTCTTGCCGTAGCGCAGACGTCGGTCGAGTTTGATTCGTGTGTCGATCAATTCGCGTTCCTGCTTGCGGACGTCGTTCTTCGCATCGCGGATGGTCGCCCGTGCCGCGTCCTGCTCGGCGTCGATCACTGCTCGATAGTGCTGGTAGTTTCCGCCGAACATGCGAAGTCGCGAGACGCCGCTGCGTTCTGCGCGCACCTCGGCGATGGAGTCGACCCGCTCGAGCAGCTCGAGGTCGTGCGTACAGACGATCAGCACACCCGCGTAGCCGTCGATGGCTGTGTACAGCCGTTCTCGCGCAACATGATCGAGGTTGTTCGTCGGCTCGTCCAGCATCAGAACATCGGGTTCGACCAACAACTGCGCGGTGAGAGCCAACAGCATGGCTTCGCCGCCCGACAAGGTGCCGACCGCCCGATCCAGGTCGCCGATCGAGCCGACGATGGTGCCGAGTCCGAGCTTGTCCAGCAGCGCCAGTGCGCGTTCCTCGACGTCCCAGGAAGACCCGACGACTACAAAATCCTCCTCGGTCGACGTCCCGGATTCGATGCGATGCAACGATTTTCGGATCGAATCGATAGCCAGCACGCGATCCACCGGGAGATCGGGATCGAGTGCGACGTCCTGACGCAGATGGCCCAGTACGCCGGGAAGCGAGATCGAACCGTGTTGCGGCGTCAGATCCCCGGCGAGCAACCGAAGCAGCGTCGACTTTCCGGCACCGTTGGAGCCGATGAGACCTGTTGTGCCACTTGGAAATGTAACCGACACGGCGTCGAACACGGGGTCGCCGTCGGGCCAGGTGAACGTCAGATTCGAGACAGAAAGGGAGGATGAATGAGGCATGGGCGCTCCAAAGGTAAGCGTGCGGACGATCAGCAGGCGTCTAGAACCTTTGGAAGAGCAATGGCCTCTCCGAATCTGTGGGCAACAGGGCGAATGCCACGCTAACCCCGAACCCGACGGGTACGCAATCGAATTAGATCGACGGGCCTTTCTTGCGTAGCTCGTCGACCGTCTCCATGGCCCCGCGGAGCTCGTCCAGCCATTCCTGAGTGTGTTCACCGACCAGCTTGACCGCCCAGGCCAAGGCGTCCGCGCGGGAGCGAGCGACGCCGGCATCGACGAGGGTGTCGAGGACGCGACGCTCGGGCTGACGCAGGCGTGTCATCACCGGAACCGCGAGATGGGTGAACAGGATGACCTCCGATTCGGTCCGAACGCCCCACGCGACCTTGCGGCCGTAGCGCTTCTCGGCCTCCGCGGCGATCTGCATGCGGTCACCGCGGGTGGTCTCGCGGAAGCGGGCGATGCGGCCCTCGAGGGCCGCGGGTGAACTGTCCTGTTCGGTGGGCAGGGTGCCGACGACGACGATCTCCTCACGATCGACCTCGACGGATGCGTCGCCGTCGAACCAGGAGTCGGGGAGTCGGCCGCCGAACCACTCGGCTGCGTCGGTGGCATTCGGGATGTCTGCGTGCTGCCAGCCGCCGGGGCGTCCGAACGAGCGTCCGTTGGGTTTCATGATGACTCCTCATGTTGTGTTGTAAGACTGATTACATAATTACACCTAGATCTGGAAACGCGCCACCAGCAGTTCGGCGGAGGGCTGAGGCATGATCGACTCCGTGCGCACAACGAGAAGACCGACGACTCTGGCCGCGATGGTGTCCGTACTGGCGATGGTGCTCGCTGCCTGCGGAAACAGTGGTCCCGATCAGCCGCAGACCGTTGCGGAGAAGTTCGCGGAGGCGGTCAACAGCTCCAACGTCGATCAGGCGGCTGCCCTCACCACCGATCCCGCCGGAGCGACCGCGGCGCTCACCGCGTTGTACGACGGGCTCTCGGGCGGCGGAACGGTGACGGCGACTCCTGATTTCGAGGCTGTCGACGCCAACGAGGATGCCGGTACGTTCACGCTGAACGCCGGCTGGCGTTTCTCGACGACCACCGACGGCACCGCCGAACCGGACGGTGAGCCGAAGGAGTGGAACTACACCACCTCGGCAACTGCCGCCGAGACCCAGCAGGGATGGAAGATCACCTGGGACCCGGCAATGCTGGTGCCCGGGCTGACGGCCGATTCCTCCGTGCGGTTCACCCCGACCGACGCGCTCGTCGCGCCTCGGATCTTCGATGCCAACGGCAGCGAGCTCATGTCGCAGCAGGTCGTCACCCTTGTCAACGTCGATGCGACGGCCGATCCGGTGGCCGTCGCAAATCTCGTCGGACCCGTCGTTCCGGGGATCACCGCGGAATCCATTGCGTCGAGTGTTGCTGCTGCACAGGGTAATTCAGCAACCATAGTCTCGCTCCGTCAGGCCGACATCGACCCCATCGGCGCGCAACTCGCGACGATCCCCGGAGTCACGCTCGCCCCGCAGACGCGACTGTTGGCCACCGATCGCAACCTCGTCTCGCCGGTGCTCAGTGACCTGACAACGCTGTGGGAGCAGGAGCAAGCCGCCAACCGTGGCTGGGCGATCCAAGCGGTCGCGGCCGATGGCACCGTCACCCAGCTCGCCGGACGTGATGCGAGCACCGGTGAGGACATCGCGACCACCGTCGATTCGGCGCTGCAACTCAAAGCCGAGGACGCCCTGGCGTCGGTGCCGCAGCAGGCGGCGATCGTTGCGCTTCGGCCGTCGACGGGAGATGTTCTGGCCGTAGCGCAGAACGCCGCCGCGGACGCCGAGGGTCCGATTGCCTTGACCGGCCTGTACCCGCCGGGGTCGACCTTCAAGACGGTCACCACCTCGGCTGCTCTGCAGTCCGGAGCCGTCACCCCCGACACGGTGTTGCCCTGCCCGGCGACCGAGAACATCGAAGGCAGGCAGATCCCGAACGACGACAACTTCGCTCTCGGCGACGTGCCGCTCCACACCGCCTTCGCCAAGTCCTGCAATACGACGATGGGCCGGCTCGGTGTCGCTCTCCCGCCGAACGGTCTGACCGACGCGGCTGCTCAGTACGGCCTCGGCGTCGACTACGTGACCCCGGGCCTGACCACCGTCACCGGCTCGGTGCCGTCGGCCGATACCCCGGCGCAGCGCGTCGAATCCGCCATCGGCCAAGGCCAGGTGACCGCGTCGCCGTTCGGTATGGCGCTGGTGGCGTCGTCCATTGCCAACAACGGATTGCGTGCGCCGACGGTCGTCGCCGGTGAGCCCGGCGTGGGCAACATGCAGCCGGCAGCGGTGAACCCGCAGGTCACCGAGCAGCTGAAGACGATGATGCGCGAGACCATCACCGGCGGCACGGCCACGGCGCTGAACGACATCCCCGGGTTGCTCGGCAAGACCGGCACCGCTGAATTCGGTGCCAACAACGAAGGCGCTCACGGTTGGTTCGTCGGGATTTCCGGCGATCTCGCGTTCGCGGTCTTCGTGAACAACGCGGGTAGCTCGGCACCCGCCATCGAGGCTGCGGGTCGCTTTCTGAGGTGACCGGCCTGCGGTCGACCGACCGCGACGTATCTCAATCGTGACCGGCTCGTATGAATACCGTGCTTGTTACTCGTGTGACTACAGTGAATATTGTGACTCATGAGTTCTATGAGTCGTCTCCGTCGTGGCCCGCGCAAGGTTCGCGGTCGCTACCTCGTCGCCGTGGCAGCCTCGGCGACATTGACGGTCTCGGCCGTGTTCTGGATGGTCGATCGGCCACCGAGCGAGGCCGAAGTGTTGGTCTCGAACTTCGTCGATGCGCTGGACAACCGCGATGTGGCAGCCGCCGCCGCGCTGACGACCTACCCGAACGCCGCGGCAGCGGCTCTGAACCAAATGTTCGACGGCTTGTCGGCCGGCGGCACGTCCACCGGCGATTTCGACCTGACCCAGTACATGGACCTCTCCGACGAGAGCGGCTTCTTCACTCTCGCGTCCGCGTGGAACTTCGGCGAGGGCAAGGATTGGAAGTACAGCGCACAGGGCTCGACCAAGAAACTCAGCGTGGGCTGGCGCATCGCGTGGGATCCGGCCACGCTCGTACCCGACCTCACCTCCGGTGGGTCGGTCCGCTACACCCGCACCGACGCTGCGCCCCCGTTGATCTTCGACGCCGCGAACAACGTGCTGATGAGTGAGCGGACCATCAACGCCATCTCCCTCGACCCGGCGCAGACCAGTGATCCGGTTGCGTCCACCCAGCAACTCGCCGACATCATCGATGTCGTCGCTCCGCTCATCACCTCCGAATCGATGATGGCAGAGCTGAATTCGGCCGGCGGTGCACCGATCACCGCAGTGACCCTGCGCGACGACGACTTCGCCGTTCTCGAGGACGATCTGCGGGCCGTGCCGGGTGTGGTGGTTGCCCCGCAGCCGAAGCTCATCGTCGACGACCGTCGTATCACGTCACCTGTGCTCGATTCTCTGCGTGCCGCATGGCAAGCCGGTCGCGACGCCACCGCGGGATGGGCCGTCGACACGTACACCGTCGACGGAACCGGCGAGCGCCGCGTCGGATTCCAGGGACCGGGTGGGCCGGATCTGCACGCCACGCTCGATCCGCGCGTGCAACTCGCGGCAGAGAACGCAGTGGTGATGGCAGGGACGTCCGCGTCGATCGTGGCCTTGTCCACCTCGACCGGCGCGATCATCGGTGCGGCACAGAACAGTTACGCGAACGAGCAAGGCGACGTGGCCTTCGGCGGTTCCTACCCGGCCGGCACCGCGTCGGATCTGATCAGGGCTGTGCAGTCCGATCGTGGTGACGACAGCGGCGAGGACGCAGCCGCGCGGCTCGGCCTGGGAATTCACTACTCGATGCCCGGTCTCGACGCCTACACCGGAACTCCCGCGGACAGTCGTACTGCAATCGACGGCATCCGCACCGTGTCCACGGCCTCCGGTGACGAAGCGACCGTGACGCCGTTCGGACTTGCCCAGATGGCGGCGGCAATCTCGCGGGGCAGCGCACCGATTCCCACCATCGTCGCCGGACAGACCGCCGTCGCCGACCGCGAGTCGGAGCCGATCGGAGCGGACGCGTCGAACCGGTTGCGCGGCATACTCGCCGACTCGTCGAGCAGCAGCGGCCTCGACACGTTCGACGGTGTCCAGGGTTTCGCCGGGGAAAGCGGCGACGATCGGTTCGTCCTCGCCACCAGTGGTGACGTCGCCTTCGCGGTGTACATCGAGGACGCAGACGGTGGGGATCAGGCAGTGCGGATGACGAGCCGGTTGCTGCAGGAGATGGCGAACCCCGTCGAATAGGGGCTCGATAGTTAGGCACGGTAGTTTCATTCGGTGACGGTGCTCGATTTCGGACTTCTGGTGGTGGCCGGGTTCTTCGCCGGGCTCATCGGGTTCGTCACCGGGCTCGCCTCGCTCGTCTCCTATCCGGCGCTGCTGGCGGTCGGCTTGCCCGCAGTGTCGGCAAACGTGACGAACACCGTGGCTCTGGTCGCTGCCGGCGTCGGAGCGACTGCGAGTTCCTCGGCCGAGCTGGCCAAGGACGGCAAGCAGTTGGTTCGGTACGCAATCTATTCCGCGCTGGGCGGTAGCACCGGCGCCGTTCTGTTGCTCGTCACCCCGGACGGATCGTTCGAGGCGGTTGTCCCGTTCCTGGTCGCGATGGCTGCGGTTGCGCTTTTGTTGCAGCCGAGAATTCGAAAGCTGTCCGGTGACAAGCAGTTTCCGACGCTCTATCCCCTGGCGCTGTTTGCCGTCGCGATCTACGGCGGCTATTTCGGTGCCGGAGCAGGCGTCATATTTCTTGCGCTGGCGTTGATCTGCACCGCAGATACCTTTTGGCGCGCAAGCGTTCTGAAGAGCTTCTTCCTGGGTATCGCCAATCTCATTGCCGCCATTATTTTTTCGTTTTCCGGCCAGGTCAATTGGCTGGCCGCCCTGGCGCTGGCGATCGGCTGCTTCGTCGGCGGAGCCTGCGGGCCACCGACCGTCAAAGTGATCTCGCCGATCGTCCTGCGCGTCGGAGTAGGGATTCTGGGGCTCGGTCTCGCCGGTTGGCTGGGGTATCAGGCTTTCGGCTGAGTGACTGCTTCGTCGCGGTACAACGGTGAGTCGGCGGCAGAACGAGTCACCGTCGCGGTGATGCCACCTTCGGCGAAGTGCAGCAACGCTCTATGGCGTTCGTCCATGTCGCGTGCATGCATTCGGCCCCCGGTGAGACTGTCGAGCCGGAGATTGTTGGAGTAGGTGTGCATCGCGGCGGCGACCAGATGCAGGTACGCGTCGTGAATTGCCACCTCGTTCGCGTGTGGGAACAGTGTGCGCATCTGGGTCATGAAATCGGTGGCGATGGCGTTGAAGTCGTCGACGATCAGGCGACCGATCGGGTTGCCCGAGTTCGAGAGTTGGGCGATGAGCCGAAAGTAGTTGTCCCATCCAGGGTCACCGGCACGGCGGCGCATCGGTTCGGTGAACGCGTCGATCAGTGCACGAAGACGTGCGGGCCGGGTTCCACGCGTCGGTAGCGCCGACAGATGAGCGCGTCGATCGTCGTTGAGAGGGCGGATGCGTCGCGCCAGCACGGCTTGAAAGAGCGCTTCTTTACCCCCGAATTGCTCACTGACCGAGGCCAATCGGGTGTGTGCGCGGTCGGTGATATCGCGGACACCGACACCGAAGTAGCCGCGGTCGGCGAAAAGTTCCTCGGCTGTGTCGAGCAAGCGGGTCTGCAATTCTGCGCGATTGGCGTCCCGTTTCGATCGAGCAGGCGGGTCTTCGGGGGCGGAGAACGTCACGAATCGAGTATGACGTGGCTGATGCTGCCGATCCCGTCGATGGCCAGTTCCACGGTGGATCCAGGTGTGAGCCAGTGTCCGGTTTCCATCCCGCTGCCGCCGGGCAGGGTGCCGGTGGCGAACAGTTCACCGGGCCGGAGTGTCTCACTGCGGGAGGCATGCGCCAGTACTTCCCCGATGGTGTGCTGCATCCCGGCGCTCGAGACGGTGGACACGATGGTGCCGTCGATGGTGACCGTTCCCCGCAAGGAGTCGATCGTGGGCAGGATCTCGTCGGCGGTGACGGCCACCTCCGAGAGCGAGGTCGCGAAGTGTTTGGACTTCTGTGGCCCGAATCCGCTGTCCATCTCGGAGCGCTGAACGTCGCGGGCACTGAAATCGTTGAGGACGACGAACGCTCCGATGGCGTCGAGAGCCTCGTCCACGGTGGCGTCGAACAAGCCCCGTGCCAGGACGAAGCCGATCTCGAGTTCGTAGTCCAGCGCTTTCGCATAGGACGGGGCGGCGAGCGCAGTCCCCGAGGGGACGAAGGTGAGCGCGTTGGACATGTAGTAGATGGGTTGGGTGTAGAAAAGCGGCTTGGGGCGCAGCAGCGGAAAAGGCCGTCGGGTGAGCGCCTCGACGCCGGCCACTGCCCGGCTCTGCTTCGGATGGAAACGCCGGAGCAAGCCCCGACTCGCGTCGAGTACATGTTGTTCGTAGAGCATGAAGTCCCGGAACGAAGCCGGCTGGAACGGCAGCACCAGCGCACTGTGCTGGAGGTGTTCATCGGCGCGGGCCAGTTCCCACTCTGGATCGAAAACGCGGCCGCCCAAGGCCGACCGGTCGAGTGTCGGTTGCCAGGACTCACCTGTGGTCGAGGTCTGTAACTGCAGCCCGTCCGCGGTCCGTATCCGTCGCAGTTTCACCGCACGATTCCTTTCGGTAACGGAACGAGTGTTCCGTGTAGCGTGGTTAGATGTTAGCGTCGGAACGATCGTTCCGAAAGGGTGGGAAGTCATCGTGCGCGAAGTAGGTTCCGAGGTGTCTGTGCTGCAGAAGATGTTCGTCACTGCCTGCGCCATCACGCGCACCACCGATGTTGCGGCGCGAGCGACCGGCGTCGCACCGTTTCTGCCCGCGCTGTTCGCCCTGCGCTACGCCAATATGGGTGGTCTCGACCGCACCGCATTCGCCCACCAGTTGAGTGGCATTCGCTCGTTCCGCGACGACCGCTGGTGTGGTTACTGGAACAGCATCGCGTCGAGCCATGCCGATCACGCCACCGGGCTGCTCCGCGACCTCGCCGTCGGAACCGTCCCGAATATCGGCGGACCCGCAACCGCGGCCGACGGTGAGGCCCTCGCTGATCTGATCGCTCCCGCAGCAGCACTGTTTGCCGACCACGGTCCACAACCGAGCGCAGGCGCAATCACCGACCTTGTCGCCGCCCACGCACCCGCGGCCGATCGACTCCGAGTGACGACCGCCTTCCGGGCACTCGACGCCTGGGTGAAGGCCATGACCTATTACCAGGTCAGCGCCTTTCCCGGCCACAGTGAGCAGCGCATGCAAGCCTATCGGCGCTCACGAGAACTGTTCGACGTCCTCATCGGCGCCGTGGCCCCACTGCTGAACCTCAACGTCGAGTTCGTCGAGATGGCAGTCTCCGGCGGCGAAACCGTGGCGGGCTATCTCGTTCTGCCGCCCGGACCGGGACCGCACCCGATTGTGCTGACCACCAATGGGCTCGAGGGCACCGCCCAGGAATTGGCGATACCGCAACTGCGATACCGCGACTCGGACATGGCGATGTTCCTGATGGAGATGCCCGGCAGCTACGCCTACACCAAGCCCATGGGCCCGGAATCCGAAGCGGTTTACCACGAGGTCATCGACCACCTGGTGGCCGACGATCGCCTGGACTCCCAACGGATCGCCATGGTGGGGGTCAGTTTCGGTGGATATTGGACGGCCCGCCTGGCCGCCACCGACCACCGGATCGCCGGTGCCATCGCGTGCGGCGCTCCAACGCACCGCTCTTTCACCGGTGGGGCGCTGGGAACCCCGCAGATCATTCTCCACGCCCTCGCCCAGACACTCGGCGCGCGACATCCGCTGGACCTCAAGCGCAAACTGTCCGCTCTGTCCATTCGGGACCGATACGCCGACATCTCGATACCTCTGCTGGTGATCAACGGCGACCACGACACTTTGATGAGCACCCAGGACAGTGTCGACCTCGCCGACGCCGCTCCAAACGGCACTGTGATCCTTTATCCGGACGACGATCATTGCGCGATGGGGCACTACCGCCAGTGGCTCGACGAATCACAACGCTGGCTCACCGAACTCTTTCTCTCCCAGAAGGTGTAGTCGATTGTTTCACCTCCCGGAGGGCTCGCGTCAGATCAGTTGCGCCACAGCTTCTCTGGGGGCACTGCAGCAACCGCCGGTCGACGGTGCGTCGGGCTCGTCGAACAGGCCTGCGCCACCGCAGACGCCGGTGTCGGGAAGCGTCAGCTCCACCTTCCGTGCGCCCTCGTGGTCGCCGGCGAGTTCGGCTGCGATGCTGCGTACCTGCTCGTATCCGGTCATCGCCAGGAACGTCGGCGCGCGGCCGTAGCTCTTCATGCCGACCAGGTAGAAGCCGGGCTCGGGCTGGGTGAGTTCGTCGACGCCGTGCGGGACACCGATCCGCACGAGTGCATGTTGGGGTCGACCAATTCCGCGACGAATCTCGGTGCCTGCAGGGTGGGGTCGAGATCGAGGCGAACCTCGGACAGCCAGGACAGATCGGGGCGGAACCCGGTAAGCGCGACGACGCGATCGACGTTCTCGATGCGGGCACCGGTGTCGCCGATCAGCACGAGCCAACCATCCTCCACCGCAACGGTTTCGGTACGGAATCCGGAGACGACGGTGAGGTATCCGTCGTCGACTGCCTTCTTCGCACGTTGGCCGAGTGCCCCGCGGGCAGCGAGTTCGTCCGCTTCGCCGCCGCCGAACACGTCCGCAGTGACGCCTCGGCGCACGGCCCAGGTGAGTGTCGTTCCTGGTTCCTCTGCGGCGAGTTCGGCGAAGGTGATGATGGCGGTGAGGGCGGAGTGGCCGCTACCGGCGATGACGACGTGCTTGCCCGCGAACCGAAGGCGGACCTTTGGATCGGTCAGATCGGGGACCCGGTAGTCGATCCGGTCAGCGGCGGCCTTCTCGCCGACGGCCGGAAGGCCCTCGCTGCCCAGTGGATTCGGTGATCCCCAGGTGCCCGACGCGTCGACGACCGCGCGGGCGAGGATGCGTTCCTCGGTCCCGTCGGAGTGGCGGATGTGCACGGACAGCGGCTCGGTGTCGCGGCCGGCATCGACCACGCGGTCGCGTCCGCGGCGGGCGACGCCGACCACCTCGGAGTCGACTCGGACGGCGTCGCCGAGGACAGCAGCGAGGGGCGCGAGATACTGCTCGACCCATTCGCGTCCGGTGGCGTAGGTGTCGCCGTTCGGTGCAGTCCAGCCGGTCGGCTCTAGCAATTGTGCGGCAGCGGGATCCACGACCTCGGACCACGGGGAGAACAATCGCACGTGGTTCCATTCGGACACTGCCGCGCCTGCGGACGGCCCGCGTTCGAGAACGACCACGGCAGAGCCGGTTTCGGTGAGATGCGCTGCGGCGGCGAGCCCGATGGGGCCTGCGCCGATCACTACTACGGGGTATGAGTTCATGACTGATCTACCTTTCCTCGTCGAGCGAGAGTGTCCACTGCTGCGCGTGCGGTACGGCCGACGCCGATGAGCGTTGCCGATGCCGGTCCGGTCCAGTCGCCGTAGCCGAGAAACAGCAGGTTCGGTTCGACTCGAACATGGTTGCCGTCCAGCACGATTCCCGGCCCGTCGGCGTGCAGGTGAAGTGGGCGCAGGTGACGAAGTGCTGGTCGAAAACCGGTGCACCACACGATGGCATCCAGCTTCTCTGTCGTGTGCCCGTCGGTGACGCCGTCGGAGGTGAGCGCGATGAACATCGGCCTGGCGTGCAGAACTCCACGATCGCGGGCCTCTCGCACCGGCGGGACCATCACGATGTCTCCCAAACCGGCAACCCCGCCGGAGTCCGATGTGCCCTCGGCAAGAGCGCGGGCCCGATCGCTGGCAACATCGAACAGCACCCGGCCGTCGACATCGTCGGGAAGGAAGCGTGGTTCACGGTTGGTGAACCACAGGACCTCGGCGACGGTGGACACCTCGGCGAGGATCTGCGCCGCTGAATTTCCGCCCCCGACGATGCCGACGCGCTTGCCCACGAACACATCCGGTGATCGGTAGTCGGCGGCATGCAGTTGGATCCCGCCGAAGTCACGCATGCCGGGATAGCTCGGCCAGAACGGCCGAGACCACGTTCCAGTGGCATTGATGACGGCTGCGGCAGAATAGGACGCGCCGTCGGTGTCGATTCGATAGCCGTCCTCGACACGATTCACGGACGTCACCTCGACGGGCCTACGCACCGGCAACTCGTACTTCTTCTCGTATGCCCGGAGGTAGTCCACGACGTGCGATGTCGAAGGAAAACCATTGGGCCACGGCGGCATCGGCCAGCCGGGTAGTCGCGAGTACTCGGCCGGCGAAAACAGGTGCAGCGACGGCCAGTAGTCCTGCCAGGACCCTCCGGCATGCGTCTGGTTGTCGAGTATGACGAAGTCGAGCCCGGCTCGTCGCAGGTAGTAACCGGCGGCCAGTCCTGCCTGACCGCCGCCGATCACCACCACCTCCGACGCCATTCGACTCAACCGTCGGTGCTGCGCATTCGGGTCGCGAGTTCATCGACACGAGCGGCAATATCGTCGCGTACCAAACGCATCCGTTCGATTCCGTCGATACCGCGTTCGGACGGCTCGTCGGTGTTCCAGTTCTCGAAGATCGGACCGTCGACTGGATCGACCTGTGCCTCGCTCCCGAGGGTGATGACGTAGTCGATGCGAGACAACAACTCCGGGTCGATCGGCTTCGGCTGCTCACCGGACAGGTCGACGCCGACTTCGAGAAGAGACTCGGCCGACAGTGCGTTGACAGCTCCGCCGGGTTTTGTTCCGGCAGAGTGCACGTCCACCGAATCGCCTGCGATCTTGCGCATCAGGCCGGCCGCCATCTGCGACTTGCCGCCGTTCTTGACGCAGACGAACAGCACGCTGGGTCTTGTCATGAGGCCGAACTCTGCTTCGCTGGAACCAGTTCGGCGATCAAGTCTTCGATTCGGCTCTTGATCTCGTCACGAATCGGGCGGACAGCTTCGACGCCCTTGCCGGCCGGATCGGCCAGTGCCCAGTCGCGGTAACTCACACCCGGGAACACCGGGCACGCGTCGCCGCAGCCCATGGTGATGACGACATCGGAAGTCTCGACGGCCTCCGGAGTCAGAATTTTCGGAGACTGCGTCGAGATGTCGATGCCGAGTTCGGCCATGGCCTCGACCGCCGCGGAATTGATGGTCTCTGCGGGTGCGCTACCGGCGGACCGCACTTCGACGGTATCGCCGGCGAGGTGGGACAGAAAACCGGCGGCCATCTGAGATCGACCGGCGTTGTGGACGCAGACGAAGAGAACGCTGGGTGTGTCGGACATCAGTTAACCTCTGTGGGTTCGGTTTTCGGAGAGAAGCGCTTACGCAGTGCGAGCGAGACGTAGACGAGGCCGACCAGTACCGGCACCTCGATGAGTGGTCCGACGACTCCGGCGAGCGCCTGCCCGGATGTCGCGCCGTAGGTGGCGATGGCGACGGCGATCGCAAGCTCGAAGTTGTTGCCTGCGGCGGTGAATGCGAGGGTGGTGGTGCGTTCGTAGCCCAGACCCATCGCAGCTCCGAGGGCATAGCCGCCACCCCACATCACTGCGAAGTACACCAGCAGTGGCAGCGCGATGCGCACCACGTCGAGTGGCTGTGAGGTGATCCGATCACCCTGCAGCGCAAAGAGAATAACGATGGTGAACAGCAGGCCGTAGAGCGCCCACGGGGCGATCCTGGGGATGAACTTCTCCTCGTACCACTCGCGGCCCTTGGCGCGTTCGCCGAAGAAGCGAGATGCGAATCCGGCTATCAGCGGGATTCCGAGGAAGATCAGCACCGATTTCGCGATCTGCCACGGCGAGGCTTCGATGGTGGTCTGCTCGAGTCCGAGCCAACCCGGAAGCACCGAGAGGTAGAACCATCCGAGCACCGCGAACATGAACACCTGGAACACCGAGTTGATCGCGACCAGAACCGCGGCGGCTTCTCGATCTCCGCAGGCGAGGTCGTTCCAGATGATGACCATCGCGATGCATCGAGCGAGTCCGACGATGATCAGGCCTGTTCGGTACTCGGGCAGATCGGGAAGGAAAAGCCATGCGAGAGCGAACATCAGGGCCGGACCGAGGATCCAGTTGAGGACCAGCGATCCGATCAGCAGTCGCTTGTCGCCGGTCACGGTGTCCAGGCGGTCGTAGCGCACCTTCGCCAGCACCGGGTACATCATGATCAGCAGTCCGATGGCGATCGGGAGCGACACCCCGTCGATGGAAATGGACGACAAGGCGTCGTTCAGTCCGGGGATCATGCGCCCCAGGAACAGACCGACGACCATCGCCACGCCGATCCAGACGGGCAGGAACCGGTCGAGGGTGGACAGCTTGCCGACCACGGCAGTATCGGTCGTCGTACTCATGCCATGACCTCCGTGGACTCCGCGGCGCTGAGCACTGCCGACAGTTGTTGCAGCGCAGCGGGAACGACCGAGTAGTAGACCCAGGTGCCGCGTCGTTCACAGTCGAGCAACCCCGCCTCGCGCAAGACCCTGAGGTGGTGGGAAATGGTGGGCTGCGACAAGTCGAAGGCGGGGGAAATATCGCAGACACATGCTTCGCCGCCTGCGTGGCTGGCCACGAGGCTGAGTAGGCGAAGGCGCACCGGATCGCCCAATGCTTTGAACATGCGGGCCAGATCTCCGGCCCAATCCGCGTTCAAGGGTTCGCGGATCAGCGGCGAGCAGCACTCCTGGTCTTGATTCGACATGCGTCTATATTGACGTTCATCGAATCAATCGTCAAGTGAACAGATGCCGAACTCGAAGAAGGCGGTACAGAACGCCGAGCACGACTACGACAGTTCCGACGGCGATGGACGAGGCAGGCAGCGTGGCAATCAGGACGACGCATCCGATGCTTCCGACGATCTGCAGAACCTTGGGGTACCGCCGGTTCTCGGGCCCCTGCGTACAGGCGCTCAGGTTCGCAACCAGGTAGTACAGCAATACCCCGAACGACGAGAATCCGATGGCGTTCCGCAGATCGACGAGGAGAACGAGGATGCAGACGATCGCGGCAAGAGTGATCTCGGCGCGATGCGGAACCGAGTAGCGGGGGTGGACGGCGGTCAGATACGACGGCAGATCGTCGTGCCTGGCCATTGCCAGTGACGTGCGGCCGATGCCTGCGATCAGCGCGAGCAATGCTCCCAGCGCCGCCAGTCCGGCGCCGACGCGCATCACCGGCGACGCCCACGAATGTCCCGATGCCACGACGAGATCGACCAACGGCGCAGTCGACGAGGCCAGTAGGTCGGGGCCGAGGATCGACAGCAGGGTCAGTGCAACCACTGTGTAGACGACAAGCGCGATACCGAGGGCGGACACGATGGCACGCGGAATGGTGCGTTCCGGTCGGGTGACTTCCTCGCCGAGCGTGGCGATGCGCGCATAGCCTGCGAAGGCGAAGAACAGCAGACCGGCCGATTGCAGAATGCCGTACCACCCCTTCGCGGTGAACTCTGCGAGGCCGCCGACGGGAGGCCCGGAAGATCCGGTCAGTCCCAGAACCACTCCCACGACGAGGACGGTCAGTACGGCAGCGACGAGGATCTTCGCCAGCAGCGCCGTGCGGGTGATGCCGAAGTAGTTCACAGCTGTCAATACAACAACAGCCAGGGCAGCAACGACTTTCGTGTATCCGGCAGGTGCGACGTAGGCGGCGAATACGAGTGCCATGGCCGCAGAGCTCGCAGTCTTGCCGATGACGAAGCTCCAGCCGGCCACGAATCCCGGCCACTCGCCGAGGCGCTCACGGCCGTAGACGTACGTGCCACCCGACGTCGGATACTGAGCCGCGAGCTGAGCCGACGAGGTGGCGTTGCAGAACGCGACCACCGCGGCAATGGCAAGACCGATCAGCAGACCCGCTCCCGCAACGGCCGACGCGGGGGCGAACGACGCGAACACTCCGGCGCCGACCATCGAGCCGACACCGATGACAACGGCATCGACGAGGCCGAGTCGACGGGCCAGCGGCTGTGTCACGCCGGACACCGGTTCTCGTTCACGGCGACCACTGTAGGTGCCGTCGTCGGAATCAGCTCAGTTCCTGGAACTCCGACAGCAGCGCGAAGGTGGCTTCGCTCAATTCGGTCTGCGTCAGCAGGATGCCGACCGTCCCGTCCGGGTCGACGAAGAAGTCGGTGCCCTGCCCGCCGGACCATCCGTAACGACCGAGGTGATGTCCTTCGGTGACGACGGAAACGCCGAATCCCCAGCCCGTTGCCGCCCAGAAACCCGGGTAGAAACTGTCGTCGGTCTTGATCGACGCGGGTACTTGGTCGTGAGTCATCAGGTTCAGGTGTTCGGTGGAGACCATCGTCGCGATCCCACGAAGAAAGCGGTGGAAATCGGCCACCGTGGACACCAACTCGCCGTGGCTGACGTCGACAGGGGGCGGTCCCGCGTAGGCCCCGCCTGCTGCGGGTTCGGTCTCGATCAACGACCCGTCATCCAACCGGTAGGCCGCCGTCAGGCGATGACACCGGTCGCTCGGAACCCACAGTCCGGTGTCGGGCATGTCGAGTGGCTCGAACAAATCGTCGCGGAGGTGATCCTGCAGAGGTCGACCGACGATGCGCGAGATGAGGACGCCGAGGATCGCAAAACCGTGGTGGTAGCGCCACCCGGCACCGGGCTGAAAAGCCAGAGGAAGTTCCGCTATCTTCGCCAGCCATTCGTCCGCGCCGAGGGGAGACGGTGCGGGACCGGCTTCGGTGTCGTTGGCCGTCATCGCGCGGGCGAGCGGTGTGTCTTCGATCTGAATTCCGTACCCACTGGTGTTGGTGAGCAAGTGCCGCAACGTGATCGGTTGGTCCTGCGGAACGGTGTCGTCGAGCTCGGCATCGGGGCGGGTGAGCACCGGGCGGGCGGCGAGCTCCGGAAGCCAGGGCACGACGTCGTCGTCCAGCGTCAGTCGGCCCGCCTCCACGAGTCGCAGAGCGCCCACGCTGGTGACGATCTTGGTCATCGACTGAATCCGGACGATGGCGTCGACTGTCATCGGTGGACCGCCCACCGCCGACGACCCGATCGCGATGGGTTTTGCATCGGGGCCACCCAGCAGCGCGATTGCCCCCGGCATCAGTCCGGCGTCGATGTGGCGCGCCAACAGCTCTCGCACGGTTTCGCTCACGGACCCATCGTGTCACCGAGCGGTCCGGATTCCAACGATCGTTACGTCTTCTTCTGCTGGTACACGTCCGGGATGCCGTCGTGATCGTCGTCGCGGGTCTCTTCGATGTAGAAGTCCCGGTACGCCTTGTTGCGGGTTCGCAGAATGATCGAGGCGATGGCGGCCGCAATGATCGAACCGGTCAGCACACCGACCTTGACGTGGTCGTCGCGCTCGGTTCCTTCACCGAACGCCAGGTCGCCGATGAGCAACGACACCGTGAAGCCGATACCGGCGAGCATTGCGACACCGAAGACGTCGAGCCATTTGAGTCCGGCGTCCAACGTCGCCCGGGTGAAGCGTGAAACCAGGTAGGTGGTGCCGAAGATTCCGATGGCCTTACCGATGACGAGCCCGGCGATGATGCCGATGGCGATCGGATCGGTGAGAGCGCTTCGCAGACCGGAGAATCCACCGACGGTCACGCCGGCCGCGCAGAAGGCGAAGAGCGGCACTGCGATACCCGCGGAGATGGGCCGAATCTTGTGCTCGAAGTGTTCGGCGAGTCCGGGTCCCGCATCGGGGCCGCCGTTGGCCTTGCTGCGGATCACCGGGACGGCGAAGCCGAGCAGAACGCCTGCGACGGTGGCGTGGACGCCGGACTCGTGCATGAGCACCCAGGTCACGACTGCGAGCGGGATGAGAATCCACCACGAGCGGACGCGCATCTGCACAGCGACGGCGAACAGCGCCAGCGGAATCAGCATCAGTCCGAGGGCGATGAAGTTGATGTCGTCGGTGTAGAAGATTGCGATGACGCTGACGGCCAGCAGGTCGTCGACCACTGCCAGGGTCAGCAGGAAGGTTCGCAACGCAGTCGGAAGGTGCGTGCTGATCACGGCGAGAACGGCGACGGCGAACGCGATATCGGTTGCGGTGGGAATGGCCCAGCCGAGCAGAGCGCCGTCGCCCGTGCCGAGATTGAACAGTACGAAAATGACTGCGGGGACTGCCATTCCGCCGACGGCCGCGGCCACCGGCAATGCGGCGCGTGCCGGATCGCGCAGATCGCCGGCAACGAATTCACGTTTGAGTTCGAGTCCGACGACGAAGAAGAAGATGGCCAGTAGCCCGTCGGCGGCCCACGTCGAGAGCGTCAGGTCCAGATGCAGTGCCGAGGGGCCGACGCGGGTGCTCATCAGCGTGTCGTATGCCGCGGACCAGGGTGAGTTGGCCCAGATCAACGCGACGAGAGTGGCGACGAGCAGCAGTGCGCCGCCGACGGTCTCCTTGCGCAGGATCTGCGCCATGCGGTCTGCTTCTGACCAGGAGCCGCGGGAGAACAGCGGCAATCGCGTTGTGGGAGTGGGTGAATCAGACACAGTGACAAGGCCTTTCGGTAGCAACGTTGTGCCGAGCGAACCCGTCGAATGGATGGGCATGTGCGCAGCACAGAACAGTTGCCGACCAGACTTCCCGGCGCACCGTGGATGATCCTATCGCGCCGAGGCCGTTCCCGACGAACTCGGCGTCAGCGGGCGCTGGGTACGAATTTCGCCAACGCGCGCCAGCCGAGCAGCAGAACCGCGGTGGCCAGGGTTGCCACGATGATGAAAGACCCAGCAGTTCCTTGCCCGGTCACCGCACGCAGGACCATGCCCAGAGCGACCGTCATCACCCACACGACGATGCCCGTCGGGACGATGAGAAAAGCGTCGAACTTGTTGCGGTACAGCGCGAACGTGACGACCCAGCCGATGGCGGCACCGACCACGAACGGCCAGGCTGTGTGGAACAGACCGGACAGTGCGGTGGCCTCGGCATGGCTGCGGCGACCGATCGCGGCGAACAGCACGACCATCAGCAGGTCGAGGACGGCAGCAACTGCGGGGGATCGAAACTTCACGCGCCCCACTGTAGACACCCACGGCGAACGGCCCGCACCGCGAATGCGATACGGGCCGTTCGGTGGTCCACCCCGGGCCGTTCGATGGTGCACCCCGGGCGGATCAATGTGGGTTTCAGTCGGTCAGAGTGCAAGAAAGCGACATTGATTCGGAATGGTGGGAGGGGGATGCGAAGGAATTACGCCTGCAGTCCGGCTTCGATTTCCAGGTTCAGCGTGATCTTGTCGCCGACGACTGCGCCGCCGCCTTCGAGGGGCATGTCGATGCTGATGCCGAAGTCCTTGCGGTTGATGACGGTGCTGGCCTCGAAGCCGGCGACTGGTCCGTTGCCCATACCGGCGTTGACGCCGTTGAACTCGAGCTTCAGGTCGATGGAGTTGGTGACGCCGTGGAGGGTGAAGTCACCGGTGACGATGAAGTCTCCGCCGTCGGCCTTGACCGAGGTGGACTTGAACGTTGCGGTGGGGAACTTCTCGACCTCGAAGAAGTCGGCGGTCTTGAGGTGGCCGTCACGCTGAGCGTTGTCGGTCGTGATCGAGGTGACGTCGATCTCGGCGTCGACGGACGGGGTGCCGTCGGCGTCGACGGTGATGGTGCCGGTGAATGCCTGGAAACGGCCGCGGACCTTGCTGACCACCAGGTGGCGGACGGTGAATCCGACGGTGGAGTGGGCCGGATCGATGGCCCAGGTGCCTGCGGTGAGCTCGGGGAGGGCGATGGCGCTGGTCATGGTGACTCCTAGTGGGTTGAAGTTTCAATGCTCATAGTACACAAGCGGACCGGGGTCCGTATATATTCCGGATGAACAGAAAGTGACGAGCGCCACTGAAGTCGGGCGTTTACGCCTGCTCCGGATCGCCCTTCGGGTCCCGGATGTTCTCGGTGCGTCGCAGCTCGGCGGTCTCCTGCTGTTCGAGCGCAATATCGAATTCGAGATCGGCGTGCTGATGCTTGCGAAAGAGCACCAGAAACACGATCCACCCGACGATTGCGACGAGAATGAAGCTGACCCCGCGATAGACCAGGGCCGACGCGACGGCCTGCGACGCGGTGATCGATGCAGCGCTGGTCAAGAACGCGATGAGGGTCGCGTCGACCACGACGAGCCCACCGGGTGCGAGTGGAACGGATCCGACGGCCTTGCCGGCCGCGAATGCGATGAGCAGACCGGACAGTCGTGGATCCGCGCCGACGGCAAAGCACGCGAAGGCCAGGCACGCCACGTCGCCGAGTCGATGCACCGCCGACCACGACAGCGTGAGTGCGCCGTCGCGTTTGCCGAGCTGAACGGATTGAATCTGACCGATGATCTTGTCGATGCCCTCTGCCCCGGCGTCGAGCTCGTGGTTACGGAACGCGTTGTATTTGCGCAGTCCCCAACGCGCGACTGTCTTGATCGACTGAGGATGATTCGAGATGTAGCGGACGGCGACGACGATCGCGATGACTCCGGCGATCGGTAGCACCACGGTGAACGTGTTGATCGAACCACCGACCACAAGTCCGCCTGCGACGCCCAGAACGGCCAGTCCCGCCGCGGCGATGACGCCGGAGATGGCGAGCTGCCACGAGGCCACCACCGGGCTCGCGCCCCAACGACGGGTCTCGCGGTAGGTGAACGCTGTCGAGAAGACCTGTCCGGCGGGAAGGGTGAGCGCCATCGCGGTACTGCCGTAGATGACGGCAACGGACTTTCGCTGACGTACTTTCACGCCGCCTGCATCGAGCAATTGTTTCTGGACTCGGCCGAATGCGCTCAGTGACACCGCTTGAGCAACAACGCAGGCCGCCAGCCAACCCCAGTGGATTTCGCGGACGGCGGTCCAGGACTCGTGCAGCCGCGGCCACAGGTAGATCGCCTCGCCCACCAGCAGTGCCACCAGGGCGATTCCAGCTATCCACTTGACCCACCGGAGTCGGTTTCGCGGACGCCGCTCTACCGGTCCGCGGGTGGAGCTGGGGTCGGGCACCTTGTCAGACTAACTGTGGCCGGGTGCGGCGTCGGGATACTCGACCGGCCAGGCCAGGTGGGTGGCCCGTCGTCGACCACGCAGTTGAACCTGGTCTCCCAACTCCCACTGTTCCTGTTCCTCGTCCTCGGCGAAGTACAGGGCCGAGGTCGACGCCAGGACGCGTCCAGGACGCAGTTTCGCCAGCTCGGTGAGTCGCGAGGCCTCGTTGACGGGGTCTCCGATGACGGTGTACTCGAAGCGTTCGGCCGCGCCGATGTTGCCGGCGACGGCCAGACCCGCCGACACGCCGATACCGATGTCCAGGCCGGTGATCTCGTTCAATGCGAATCGCAGTTCGCGGGCCGCGGCGAGCGCGGCGGTGGGGGCGTCCGGACGATCGAGAGGGGCTCCGAAGATCGCGAGGGCCGCGTCGCCCATGAATTTGTTGACGAAGCCGTGATGACGCCCGACGACATCGACGACGACGCGGAAGAACTCGTTGAGCAACACCACGACTTCGCTCGGCGGGCGCTCGGCGGCGGCGGCGGTGGAGCCGACCATGTCCACGAACAGCACCGCGACGAATCGTGTCTCGCCACCGAGTTCGGTTCCGAACTGCAGAGCGCGTCGCGCCACGTCCTCGCCGACGTGCTGGCCGAACAGCTCGCGCAACACGCGTCGTTCGGCCGATTCCTCCATCATGCGGTTGAAGCCGACCTGCAGGCGGCCGATCTCGGAACCGTCGAACACGTCGACCTCGACGTCGGTCTCGCCGCGCTGAACGCGTTCGATCGCGCGGTGCAGCTGGCTGATCGGGTCGGAGATCTGGCTGGCGGTGAGCATCGACAGGACGAAGGCCTGCACGATGGCCAGCACACTGAGCAGGATGATGGCGATGGCGAGTGCGTTGGGGGAGAACACCAGATCGGTGGTCAGCTGGGTGGCGCACAGCAGAATGATGCCGATGACGGGCATCAACGTGCCCAGTCCCCACGTCATGGCCATGCGCGTACCGACGCCGGGCGTCATCGTGCGATCGAAGCGGCCCTCGCTCAATGCCATGGCCGCGACCGGCCGCAGGATGCGCTCACCGAGCATGTAGGTGAACCCGAAGGTGACCGTGGCGGCCATGCCGACGGTGACGATCACCGCGATCGACAGGGACGGCATCTCTGCGATGGTCAGCAGCACGAAGATGATGCCGCCGATGATCCACAGAATCAGGTGCACGATTGCCTGACGCAACGGCGCGTGCAGCGTCGTCATCTGTTCCTTGCGGGTGGGCGGGCCACCGCGGAGCTGCCATCTGATGACCGAGCGGAGCAACGTGTACGCGTAGATCAGGCTGACCACCAGGGCAACACCCAGATACGCACCGAAGATGTACACGTTGCGGACGCGGTCGGCGACGATCGATTGCGATTCGGGGATGGGCAGACCGTACCGCACGAACGCGAAGACGAGCACGGCCCCGAAGACGTTCGCGATGAGCATCGAGAACATATAGAGCGGCCAGCGACTCTTCAGAGTGAGCGAGACCGCTCGGAAAGATGCCAGCACGGGTTAAATTTAGCGGGTGAGCACCGACGAGTTGCGGGCGCAAGGTATGGGGGCGTCCCCGGGCCCCACTTCGGCGGCAGATTCGGTGCACCCGCTGGTGCGGGTCGGGGCGGAATGGACGTGGCGAGTCCTTGTCCTGTTCGCCGGATTCATCACCTTTGCGTATGTGGTGGCGAAACTGAGCACTGTCGTCATTCCCCTGGGTCTCGCGCTGTTGGCGGCCGCGATGCTCGTGCCGGTCGTCGACTGGATGCATCGACGCGGAGTGCCGAGGGCCGTCGCGGTGATCATCGTCATCATCACCAGCCTCGGGGTTGTCGCCGGGATCATGACCTTCATCGTCGAGCAGTTCATCGAAGGTCTGCCACAGGTGGGCGATCAATTCACTCAATCCATCAACAGCGTCGAGGAGTGGCTCAGCAACGGACCGCTGCACATCAGCGAGGACCAGATTCGGCAGGCCACCGACAATCTCGTCAAGGTCATTCAGGACAACCAGGAAGCAGTCACCAGTGGGGCGCTCACCACGGCGACGGTGATCGGCGAAATTCTGACCGGAGCGTTGCTGACCCTGTTCACGCTGATCTTCTTCCTGTACGGCGGCGATCAGATCTGGCAGTTCATCACTCGGTTGGCTCCGACCAAGGCCCGCAGGAAGATTCGCACAGCAGGCATCCAAGGGTTCGGGTCGCTCGTGGGTTATGTCCGCGCGACGGTGGCCGTGGCCGCGGCCGACGCGGTGGGAATCGGCGCCGGGCTCGCCATTCTCGGTGTACCGCTGGCTCTTCCGCTGGCCTCGTTGGTCTTCATCGGTGCGTTCATCCCCATCATCGGTGCCGTGCTGACCGGATTCGTCGCCGTGTTCATCGCCCTGGTGACGAAGGGCCTGATCACCGCCGTCATCACCCTCGGCATCGTGGTCGCCGTCATGCAGCTCGAAGGACATGTGCTGCAACCGCTTCTGCTCGGACGGGCAGTACGGCTGCATCCACTGGCGGTGGTGCTGTCCATCACCGTCGGAATTCTGCTCGCCGGCATCGTCGGGGGCCTGCTCGCTGTACCGATCGTCGCAGTCCTCAACACCGCCGTGCGGTCGCTGCTGGCCGACGATCCGGAGGAGGTCTACGAGGAACCGGAACCGACCGACCCGCTGTACGCGGCCGAAGCGAGTGATCCGCACACCCCTCCCGGTGCCGACGAGCCTGATCGGCTTGCCAAGGGAGAGCTGAAGATTCCGGACCAGAAGAACGATGCAGACGGCTGATCGAGCGCGGACCACGCTCACCTCGTCCGATCCCGACACCCCGCTGTGGCGGGCCTCGCAGGCATTTCGCCTGATCACCCTCGTCTACGCCGTCAGCTACCAGGTAGCCACCGTCGACAACTACACCAACCCACGGTTGAGCTGGGTGTTCGTTTCACTGATGGCCGTGTGGTCCGGGGCATCGGCGTTGCTGCTCGCGCGCGCATCGCTTCCGCGCTGGCAGGTGGTACTCGCCGATCAGATCATCGTCGTCGCACTGATGGCGTCGACGCGACTGGTGGCCGATTACGACTGGTACAGCACCCGTCAGACCCTGCCGACCACGCTGTGGGCCACCAATGCCGTTATCTCCGCCGCAATCCTGTTGGGCCCCAGGGGCGGGATTGCATCGGGTGTCGTGATGTCGGTGGTCAGCGCGCTCGTTCGCGATCGCTTCGACTCCGACCTGTGGTCCGACGCCACCGCCCCGGTGTTGCTCTCGGCCGGGCTGGCACTGGGCATGGCGTCGAACACCGCTCGGCGCGCTCATGAGGAGCTGCGTCGCGCAGCCCGATCGGCCGCCATCACCGAAGAACGTGAACGACTCGCCCGGCAGGTGCACGACGGGGTGCTGCAGGTACTGGCCCTCGTACGCCGGCGGGGGCTCGAAATAGGTGGTCCCGCTGCCGAACTCGCGAACCTTGCCGGTGAGCAGGAAGTTGCTCTGCGGGTCCTGATCTCGGAACAGGCCGCTCCACGCGGCGATCACACCGGCTCGATCGTGGACGTGCGCGCGCTGCTGCGCACGCAGGCGAGTACCACTGTCTCCGTGTCGACTCCGGCGGATCCGGTGCTCGTCGAATCCGAGGTGGCCGAGGATCTCGCCGCGGTGGTGGCAACAGCCCTGTCCAACGTCGAACTCCATGCCGGTGCCGAGGCCAAGGCCTACGTGCTGCTCGAAGATGTCGACGGTGAGTTGATCGTCAGTATCCGCGACGACGGCCACGGAATTCCCGCCGGACGGCTCGCCGCCGCCGAAGCCGAGGGCCGGATGGGCGTCTCGAAATCGATACTCGGCCGCGTCGAATCCCTCGGTGGCACAGCCATACTCGATACCGCAGAGGGTGAGGGGACCGAATGGGAGATTCGTCTTCCTCGAACGAAAGGACCGGGATGACAGAGGAGACGAATGCCGAGATCTCGGTGATGGTCGTCGACGATCACCCGATGTGGCGTGACGGCGTCGCCCGCGATCTCGAGGCCGCCGGATTCGGAGTCGTCGCCACTGCGGACGGCGTCGCCGCTGCCGGACGCCGCGCCCGGGCCACCACTCCCGACGTCGTGCTGATGGACATGCATCTGCCCGACGGCAACGGGGCCGACGCCACCGTTGCCGTCCTGGAGGGCTCGCCCGAGACCAAGATCCTGGTTCTCTCGGCCTCTGCCGAACGCAGCGACGTGCTCGACGCGATCAAGGCGGGCGCGACGGGCTACCTGGTCAAGAGCGCGTCGGCGGAGGAACTGTTCGACGCCGTCCGCGCCACCGCAGCGGGACAAGCGGTGTTCACTCCCGGTCTCGCAGGCCTGGTCCTCGGGGAGTTCCGGCGGATGTCGTCGTCGCCCGAACCCGAGTCCGATACGCGCCCGACGCTGACCGATCGGGAAACCGAGGTGTTGCGGCTGGTGGCAAAGGGGCTCAGCGCCAAGCAGATTGCGACGCGATTGACGCTCAGTCACCGCACCGTCGAGAACCATGTGCAGGCGACGTTGCGGAAATTGCAGCTGGCCAACCGTGTCGAACTGACTCGCTATGCCATCGAGAAGGGGCTGTAGGGGTTTGCGTCACGGGCCGACGGGCACTCTTGATCCCATGACCGACAACGAAGCAGTGGACAGCACCATCGACCCGGCGAAGCACTCGAAAGGCGTCGACGCCGACCGCGACCAAACCGGTGCCGAGCGCGACGAGGCGATCGACGAGTTCGACGGCCATCTCGACGGATCGGGTGAGGAGCCTTCCCTACCGACGCCCGAACCGACTGACGTCGCCGACAAATCCGACGAGAAGACCGTCACGCGCTCCGAGTAGCGCTACTGCGCGCACAGTTTGCCGAGCGCGAACTTGGCGACCGGTACGTACGGCAGGACCAGGGGCAGCGGGCCGTCGATCGTCAGCCAGGCCCTGGTTCCGCTCGGCCGTGAGACGACCCCGTGCGTCAGGTCGACGCCGATCGCCTGGTTCTGAAACCACGCCGACCATGCCCAGGTCCACGAGCGCTCGTCGACCGCATGAACCCGAAAGTCGATCGGTAGTCCCAGCGGCCCCAACACTCGACCGGTGCTGTCCGCGGTGAGTCGCTCCCCGCGGTATTCGACGCCCATGATCTGGGGAGCCCAGGTCTTCCAGGCCGTCGGCTCCATGTAGCGCTCCCAGACCTCGGGCGCTGCGGCGTTTCCGGTGGATTGCAGTGTCACTCGCATTCGATGTGCCTACCCGCTGGTAGCGATCCCCACACAGAAATTTCGCGAGGGTTCGGCCACTGTCCATCGCTGCGGTGCCCGGCGGACGTTCGGGTGGGAAGACTGGTCGGGTGCGCATCGTGCAGGTGGCCAACTTCTACGGACCGAGGTCCGGCGGTTTGCGGACGGCCGTCGACCAACTGGGTTCGGGTTACGTGGCGGGCGGCCATGACGTGACGCTGATCGTGCCGGGAGCGCAGTGGAGCGAGGAACTGCTGCCCTCGGGGGTGATGCGCATTCAGGTGCCCGCTCCGCAGATCCCCTGTACCGGCGGCTACCGGGTTGCCGACCCGCGTCGAGTGTCGGCGGTGGCGTCCGGGCTGCGGCCGGATGTCATCGAGGTATCGGACCGTCTGACGCTGCGCGGCATGGGTAGCTGGGCCGCGCGGCGGGACGTACGCAGCGTGATGATCTCGCACGAACGCCTCGACCGGCTGCTGGCACAGACGATGCCGATGCGCTGTGCGCGCCCGATTGCGGACCTCGCCAACCGGCGTACCGCCGAGCAGTACGACGCCGTTGTGTGTACCACCGAATTCGCGCAACAGGAGTTCGAGCGCATCGGGGTCCGCAACGTGCACCGGGTACCCCTCGGGGTGGATCTCGACCTGTTTCATCCGCGGCGTCGGCATGTGGGTGATCGGTCGGCATGGATGGGCGACGCGGATCGTCTGCTGGTGCACTGCGGCCGGTTGTCGGTGGAGAAACATGTCGAGCGAAGTATCGATTCATTGGCTGCACTGAATGATTCGGGCATACGTGCTCGATTGGTCATCGCCGGTGACGGTCCCCGCCGGGCCGGCCTCGAACGGCGCGCCCGAGGCCTCCCGGTGGATTTCCTGGGCTTCGTCACCGGCCGGTCGACCGTCGCATCCCTACTCGCCTCGGCCGACATCGCACTTGCACCCGGTCCACACGAGACGTTCGGACTCGCGGCGCTGGAATCTCTCGCAGCAGGCACACCCGTCGTCGTCTCCGAGACCTCTGCGCTGGCGCAGATCGTCACCCCACACTGCGGTGGATCCTCCAAGAACACTGCCGACGGGTTCGCTGCGGAGATCGAGCGAGTGCTCGAACTGCCGGTGGACGGACGGCGCATCGCCGCCAGGTCGCGTGCCGAGGAGTTCGGCTGGCCCGCATCGGTGTCCGGAATGCTGTCGGTTCTCGGCGGTCGCGCAGCTTGAGATCTTCGCTACCCTGAGTGCATGGAGGCAAGGGATCTGCGAGTGTCCGATGCCGAACGTGAACACGTCGGGCAATTGCTGCAGCGAGCCGTGGGGCAGGGCATGCTCTCGCTCGGTGAGTTCACCGAGCGAATGGATACCGCTCTGGCGTCGAAGACCCGCGGTGAACTGAACTCCGTACTCGCCGACCTGCCCGGGATGCAGATCGCGGAGGAGCATCGCCCATCGGCAAAGCCTGTCGCCGGGCCGACCCCGCATCGTGTGGTTCAGGAGCATTGGGGCCACGGCGGTGGAACGTCGGACACACTGCGCGGCACCATGTCCACCGTCACGCGCAAGGGGCCGTGGAACGTACCGCCGAGCCTGCGCGTCTCCACCCGCATGTCGTCGGTCACGCTCGACTTCACCCAGGCAGTCATGTCGACGCAGGTGGTCGAGATACACGTCGACGACTACTGCAGCACCGTGACGCTGATCGTGCCCACCGAAGCGACCGTGGACGTCAACAGCGTCGAGACGGTGGCGGGCAGCGTCACCAACAAGGTCCGCACCGGCCCGCCCTACGGCCCGCTGCATCTTGTCGTGTCGGGCAAGGTCCGCTTGGGCTCGGTGACTGCCAAGCATCCCTTCGGCAGTTCGATCCGCAGGATGTTCGGCTAGAAGTTCGGCTGTTCTACTCGAGCGAACCGAGTAGCACTACTCACGCTTTTCGACGGCGATGCTCGCAGTATCTAACCCATGACTTTTCCCCAGAACTCCGCGCTGGATCCGCAACTGGTCGCGCGACTGTCCAGTCGATTCGATTCCCTGGGCGACCACATGCGTCAGGTGGCCGTCGATCTGCAGACCCTGCAGTCACAACTCGGTGCCGCTCGCCCGGCTCCTGCCGCGCCCGCTCCCTCTGCGGCGTCCTACGCACCGCCTCTCGTGCCGCATCAGCTTCCGCCACAGAACTACGGTCAGCCGCTGTACCGAACCATGGGACAGCCGGTGGGCCAGCCGATCGGTGGGAATCGGCCGACGGCCCCCGGTCCGGTCGCACCGCCGCGTGGGCCGGTCGTTGCGCCGCGTCCGCCCGCGCCGCCGAGGGCACCTTGGTGGCAGCGCGACGGGGTCATCAGTCGTCTGTTGGCCGTCGCCGGGGCCGGCGTCACTCTCGTCGGCGTCGTGATGCTGTTGGTGCTCGCGGCGCAGGCCGGGTGGTTCGGTCCGCCGCTGCGGGTCGCGGCCGGAGCCGTCTTCTCCCTCGCGCTGATCGGCGCGGGCGTTCGGGTGTTCGGGCGATCCGGTGGACGGGTCGGCGGAATTGCTCTCGCCGCCACCGGCATCGCGGGCCTGTACCTCGACGTGCTGGCGACGTCCGTTCTGTACGGCTGGCTCGATCCCGTGATCGGGCTGATCGTTGCGTTCGGAATTGCTGCTGCCGGAACAGCTCTGGCGGTGCAATGGAAGTCGCAGCCGATGGCAGTATTGATTCTGACCGGCGTTGCGGTGTGCGGCCCGGTACTGACCGAGGGCCTCACCCTGGCGTTGATCGCATTCTTCATCGCCACGTACGTCGCGAGCTTCCCCGCCCAGATCGGTCGGAATTGGCAGATCCTGCAGGTTGTTCGGACCGTTCCCCTCGTCGGCGCGGTGTCGGCTGCGGTCGCCACTGCCGACATGAACGGCTCGACCGATAACTACTGGCTGCTCCTGGCGATCGTGCTAACGGCAGTACTCGGTATCGGAATGTCACTGGAGCTGTTGCGCCGCAACGTCTCCGACGTGGTGGCGACCGTGATGATCGCCCTGCCGTCGTTGCCGGTCCTGCTCTCCGTCGATATCTTCGACCGCGGTGCCGCCGTCACCCTTCAGTTGGTCCTTGCCGCTGCGGCAGTGGCGATCGTGGCTGTGGTGCGCTGGTTGCCGGGACACGCTCGCATCACGGTTGCAATGATCGGTGCCCTCGCCACGTTGCAGGCTGCCGTCGAGTCGACGACACTCGAGATCCGTCCGGTCGTGCTGTTCGCTGTCGCCCTTGCTCTGCTGGCCGTGGCGCACAGCGCTCGGTCGACGCTGGCATACCTGATCGGTAGTGGATTCGGCGTGATCGGTGCACTGATGTTCGTCTCGGTCAGCCCACCCCAGGCCATGCTCGACTCCGATTTCGCCATCGGCAGTGCCGGTATCGTTATCGGCGGAATCCTGCTGGCAGCAACGGCTTTCGCCTTCGCCTCTGTTCTCGCCGAGTTGAAGCTGGTCGACGACGGAATGCAAACCCTCGCCATCGTCTCCGGTGTACTCGCCCTCTACGGACTGACGTCGGCAACGGTCACCCTCGGTATCGGAATAGGCGGCGAAACAACAGGATTCACTGCCGGCCACACTGCCGCGACGATCGAGTGGATGATCGCAGCCTTCGCGCTCCTGGCCTTCGGATTGCGTAGCGTCACGCACGCCCATGCGGCACTGGTGGGCGGGCTTGCCCTGACGGCGGCGGCCATCGCAAAACTGTTCCTGTTCGATCTGGTTGCGCTGGACGGGCTGTTCCGCGTCATCGCCTTCATCGCAGTCGGTCTGCTGCTGCTGATTGCGGGCACCCGATACGCCAAGGTGTTCGCCGATCGGGAGACTGCGGCAGTGTCTTCCTGACCCACTCTGCTGCGTGAATGGACCATTGCACACGTCTCGGCGGTGCAGTGGTTCATTGACGCGTCCGACCTGGGCCGGCCACACCGCGTGAATGCACCATTGCACACGTCTCGGCGGTGCAGTGGTTCATTGACGCGTCCGACCTGGGGGAGGTGCGTCAGGAGTCCTCGGGCACCGTTTCACCGAGTCCGAGCTTGCGCTGCATTCGCTTCATTCCCGCCGGTGCCCACCAGCTGGCGTCCCCGAGCAGTTTCATCGTCGCAGGGACCAGGAACATGCGGATGACGGTCGCGTCGATGATCAGAGCGGCGATCATGCCGTAGGCGATGTACTTCATCATCACCAGATCCGAGAACGCGAACGCCCCTGTCACGACGATGAGGATCAAGGCTGCAGCAGTGATGATGCGTCCGGTGTGAGAACTGCCGATATGGATGGCTTCGCTTGTGCTGGAGCCTTTTTCCCGTGCCTCGACCATCCGGGAGAGTAGGAACACCTCGTAGTCGGTCGAGAGTCCGAAGACGATCGCCGCGATCAGCAACAGAATCATCGCCATGATCGGTCCGGGTGTGAAATTCATCCACCCGGCTCCGTGGCCGTCGATGAATATCCACGTCAGTATGCCCATCGTGGACCCGAGTCCGAGTGTGGTCATCAGTACCGCCTTGATGGGCAGCACCAGCGATCCGAATGTCAGGAACATCAACACCGTGACGACGATGACGACCAGTACCGCCATCAGGGGTAGGCGGTCGACCATCGCATCGATCGAATCTCGTTCGATCGCAGGCGTTCCCGTCACCTGCAACGTCGTGCCGTCCGGAGTGTCTATGCTGCGGAGGAATTCGATGGCGGGCGCGCTGTCGTTCCGATCGATCAACCCGGCCTTGAACACGATGACGCCGTTCTTGCTGGCACCGACGGGGGTGAATTGCTCGATCAGACCGGGGGCGTTGTTCGCCTGAGTGGTGATGGCTCCGAGTGCGGCACCCTGCGCGTTCTGGATGACCAGCTCGAGGGGCTCGGTGCGCTGGCCGGGGAACAACTCGTCGAATCGTTCCTGCGCCACTCGCGTCGGATTGTCCGGTGGCAGATAGGTTTCGTTGATTCCGCCGAACGCGAGATTGCCGATGGGCACCGTCAGGGCCAGCAGTCCGAGAACGATGGTGACGACCACCTTGATGGGATTGCGCATCACCCAGTGCGTGAGCCTGCCCCACCTGCCGTTCTCGATCTCCTCCGAGGACTTCGTCTTGCGCATGAACGCGAGGCCGAGGGCATCGACACGTGGGCCGAGAATCGACAGAATGGCCGGCAGGATGGTGATCGCGTTCAGTGCCGCAAGAGCGACCGTCGCAATCGAACCCAGGGCGACCGACCGCAGGAATCCGTGCGGAAACAGCAGCAGGCCACCGAGGCACGCGACGATGATCGTCGCGGAGAACGCCACCGTGCGGCCGGCCGTCATCACTGTTCGACGCACCGCATCGGGCGTCGATCTGCCGTCGCCGAGCTCCTCTCGGAAACGGGAGACGATGAACAGGCCGTAGTCGATCGCCAAGCCGAGCCCCACCAGCGACACCACCGGTGCGACGAAGGTGTTGACCTCGGTGACGTGGGTGAACAGTTTCACGATGCCGTTGGCCCCGATGACCGTCAGCGCACCGACGATCAGGGGAAGCGCAGCAGCTACGACGCCGCCGAAGACGAAGAACAGCAGCACCGCGACGGCGGGGATGGCGAGGACCTCCATTCGATGGATGTCGTCGGTCATCGTCGACTGCAGGGAGGCCGCCACCGCCTGCTGCCCGGCGACCTGCACATCGACACCGTCGATGTAGAAGGCATTCCGGACGGCCTGGAAGTTCTCGGTCAGTTCGGTGTCGTTGCTCCCGACGATGGCGATGCTGGCGATCGCGTGCTGCTTGTCGGCGGTGCCGAGTGCCGCGAGCCGGGGTGCTTCCCTGGTTCCGAAATAGCTGCCGTTGATCTTCGCGATGCTGTCCGGGTGGTCGGCGACGAGTGAATCGAGGTTCTGCGTGATCGCGGCATCGAACGACGGATCGTCGATGTCAGAGCCCTCGGGGGCGGTGTAGAGAACGACGACATCGCCCTCGGTGTCACGCCCGAACGTCTCGTTCGCAAGATTGCTGGCCGCGGCCGACTGAGACGTCGGATCGTCGAATCCGCTCTGGCTCAGATGCTCCGGTAGGTCCCAGCCGTACGCCGCCAAGATCGCGAGCCCGGCAACCATGACCCCGAGAACGCTGTACCGAAGACGGTGGACGAAAATTCCCCATCGAACGAACACGTGTGTGTAACTCCCCCTCGGTGCACGCGGCGTCGTTGCCACGTGAGTGAACAACGACCCCCGCTACGGGCGAGAGTGTAGCTTGCGCAACGAGTTGGAGAGAGGGGTCTACTCGCCTGCGCGGCGGTGCAGCATCAGCGTGAACGGTTGCGTTCCCTCGCGAGCAACTCGCTGACACTGAGTACCTGCCCGTTCTCACCGCCGCGATGACGGCCACTGTCGCCGTTGTCGGCAGCGGGTGCTGCCCGACGACCCGACGGCTTGTCGGACTCGTTCGACGCCGATCCGTTGGTGCCGTTGGTGCCGTTGGAGCCGTTGCGTTCGGACCCAGTGTGCTCGGACCCGTCGCGCTCGGATCCACGGTGTTCGTAGCCGTTGCTGCCGTTGCGCTCGGTACCGTTGCTGCCGTTGCCATTTCGGGTCGAATAGCTCTCGCCGGACCCGTTCTGGCCGGACCCGTTCTGTGCGGATCCATTCTGGCCGGATCCATTCTGTGCGGACCCGTTCTGCGCAGATCCGTTTTGACCGGACCCGTTCTGTGCGGACCCGTTCGCTCCATGACCGTTGCGGGTCGAACCGTTCTCGCCATGACCGTTTCGGCTCGAACCGTTGACGGGCGTACTCGGCCGACTCGGGGGCGATGCGCTGGGCGCTCGCAGATCGGCCAGCCAGCTCTCGATGGACCGTGAATCCGGTTCCTCGGCTCGAGGTGCGCGAGCCGGGCGGGATCGGCTGGGCGGTGTGACCGGCGGGCGCGGTGCACTAGGTGCGCGTAGCGGCTCGACCGACGGCGCAGGACGAACCACCTCGGCGGCCTGGGTCGGTTCCGGCTCCACGGTCGGACGCGGCTCCACGGTCGGACGCGGCTCCACGGTCGGACGCGGCTCGACGGTCGGGCGGGGTCGGGGCGCTGCCGGCTGACTCGGGGCAGACCTCGGGGCGTGCTGCACCGGGGGAGTGGCCGGAGTGTCGCGGGTCGGCTCGGGTGGTGTGGCCGGACGTCCCGTCACGCTGCGCCTGGACTCTTCCTTCGCGGCGTGGGTCGCCCGGATGGGGCCCGAACCGTGCGGCGCAACAACAGGAATGGGCTCGGTGAGCGGTTCGCTCCGGCGCGGTGCCGGACGAAGCGGTGGCGCGACCGTGGTGGACGGTGCACCCCCGGCGAGGGCGAGCTCCGGCACGTCGGCAATGGGCAGGAGTTCGTCTTCGAGGATGGTCTCGCCGAGTCCGAGCTTGCGCTGAATTCGCTTCATCCACTGCGGAGCCCACCAGCAATCGTCACCGAGGAGCTTCATCGTGGCGGGCACGAGGAACATGCGGATGAGGGTGGCGTCGATGATGAGCGCAGCGATCATGCCGTAGGCGATGTACTTCATCATCACCAGATCGGAGAATGCGAACGCTCCGGTCACGACGATGAGGATCAGGGCCGCGGCGGTGATGATGCGTCCGGTATGCGAGGTTCCGATGCGGATGGCTTCGCTTGTGCTGGCACCCTTTTCGCGAGCCTCGACCATGCGGGAGAGAAGGAACACCTCGTAGTCGGTGGACAGACCGAACACAATCGAGATGATCAGCACCAACACGGGAGCCATGATCGGACCAGGGGTGAAATTCATCAGCCCCGCACCGTTACCGTCGATGAATATCCACGTCAGAATGCCCATGGTGGCACCGAGCCCGAGGACGGTCATGAGCACCGCCTTGATCGGCAACACCAACGATCCGAACGTCAGGAACATCAGCAGCGTCACGATGAACACCACGAGGACGGCCATCAGTGGCAGTTTGTCGATGAGCGCACTGATCGAGTCCTGCTCGATCGCAGGCGTGCCGCCGACGAGCATCGACGCTCCATCCGGCACGTCGATGCTGCGGAGGAAGTCGATTGCGGGCTTGGAGTCGTTGCGATCCACCAGTCCGGCCTTGAAGACGATGATGCCGTCCTTGCTGGCACCGACCGGGGAGAACGGCTCGACCAGTCCGGGAGCGTTGTTGGCCTGAGTGGTGATCGCGGCGAGGTTCGGCCCCTGCGCATTGCTGATCACGAGTTTGATCGGCTCGGTGCGCTGCCCCGGGAACAGCGTGTCGAACTCACCTTGCGCTTCGCGGGTGACGTTGTCGGGAGGTAGGTAGGTCTCGTTGATGCCACCGAATTTGATGTTGCCGACGGGCAGCGTCAGCAGCACCAGGCCGAGCACGATGGGCACGGTGACCTTGACCGGGTTGCGCATCACCCAGCGGGTGAGGCGGCCCCACATGCCGTTCTCGATTTCCTCGCTCGACTTGGTCTTGCGCATGAACTTCAGACCCAGCGCGTCCACGCGCGGGCCGAGGATCGCCAGCATGGCGGGCAGGATCGTGATGGCCGTCAGTGCCGCGAGTGCGACGGTGGCGATGGAGCCGTAGGCGACGGACTTGAGGAAGCCCTGCGGGAACAGCAGCAGCCCACCGAGGGACGCGACGATCATCGTCGCGGAGAACACCACGGTGCGACCGGCCGTCATGACGGTGCGACGCACGGCCTGAGGCGTCGTATAGCCGTCGCCGAGTTCTTCTCGGAACCGCGACACGATGAACAGCCCGTAGTCGATGGCCAGACCGAGGCCGACGAGCGAGACCACGGGTGCAACGAACGAGTTGACCTCGGTGAAGTTGGTGAACACCTTCACGATGCCGTTGGCTCCGACGACGGTCAGGCCACCGATGATCAGCGGAAGCGCGGCTGCGACGACGCCGCCGAAGATGAAGAACAGCAGCACCGCGACGGCGGGGATCGCCAGCAGCTCCATGCGGTGGATGTCGCCGGCCATGGTCGACTGCAGTGCGCCCGCGACGGCTTGCAGGCCGGTGACCTGGACGTCGACGCCGTCGACGTAGAAAGCGTCCTTGACGGCCTGGAAGTTGTTGGTGAGCTCGGTGTCGTTGGCTCCGTCGATGGCGACGCTGGCGATGGCGTGTTGCTTGTCGGTGGTGCCGAGCGCGGCGAGGTTCGGAGCCGTCGCCGTCCGGAAGTAGCTGCCGTTGACCTTCTCGATCCGGCCGGGGTGGTCGGCGGCGAGGGAGTCGAGATTGGCGATGATCTTGGACTGAAATTCCGGGTCGTCGATGGTCGATCCCGCCGGGGCGGTGTAGAGCAGAATGACGTCACCCTGCTTGTCGCGACCGAACGTGTTGTCCGCCAGACGGGCAGCCTGGGCCGATTCCGAGGTCGGATCGTCCCAACCGCTCTGACTGAGATGGCTGTTGAGATCGAGACCGTAGGCGGCGAAGCCCAACAGCCCGGCCACCATGACACCGATAACGGTGTACCGCAGCCGGTAGACGATGTCTCCCCATCTGGCGAACACTTAAGAAACTCCTTGGCGCCCGACGAGCAGGGCGGACAGCGGTCGGAAGGGCTGCAGCCACGCGCCCTCGTCGGGGAGGGAATCGAGACTCACCCGTGGCAGTGGCTCACGGAAGACGCCCGGAATATCCTCGAGATCGAGAAATTCCAGGATGTCCGACGTGACAGCCCAGCTTGCGTGCTCCCGGAAGCCCAGTACCTGGACCGGCACTCCGGTTGCTGCGATGGCCTCCAGTGGGCCCTTGAACGCTTGACCGTCGGCGGACGCGACCATGACTCCGGCGAGGCCGCCGTCACGGTTGCGGAAATCGATGTGGTCGAGCATGTCGGCGTCGACATCGCTGTCTTCGTCGACCTTGGGCTTGGCGAACACCGCGAACCCCACGTTACGCAATGCTTCGACCCAGGGTCGGACGACATCGGCGCTGCCGGGAGCAATATTGGTGAACACCGTCGCCTCGGGTTCGAGAGTCGCGGTGCCCGACACAGAGAGTTCCGCAGTGCGGCTGAGCAGCCAACGGCCCAGCGCATCGAAGCGCGGACGGTAGGCGGCGGTGGGTCTGCCACCCAGAATTGCACCCAGTCCCATGTCCAAGTTGGGGGCGTCCCAGACCAGCAGGACGCGCTTGCTGTGGCGCGATTCACCGATCGCGCCGAGTTCTGAGGGGTCGACCACGGTGTCGGGCATGTCCGTACTGACGCTCATGCTGTCTTCTTTCCCCAGATCAATTCCGTCACCGAACTACCGACCAGCTGTGCCTTGCCTTCGAACTTGGTCACCGGCCGCTCGTGCGTCATGGGCGATTCCCAATCGAGAACGGTCAAACCGGGTTCGGCGTTCCCGGCCTCGGCAATCCACTCAGCGTATTCGGCATGATCGGTGGCCACGTGCAGAACGCCGCCCGGCTTCAGTCGATCCGCGATCATCGCGAAGGTCGGCCCCTGCAGCAGGCGACGCTTGTGGTGGCGAACCTTGGGCCATGGATCGGGAAAGAAGACTCGGACTCCGGTCAACGACTCCGACGACAGCATGTTCTCGAGCACGTCCATTGCGTCACCGCGAAGCAGGCGAATGTTCTCGATGCCTTCTCGTTCGATCTGCTGCAGAGTCTGCGCCAGACCGGGGCGGTAGACCTCGACGGCCATGAGGTTGACGTGCGGCTCGGCCGAGGCCATCGCGGTGGTGGCCGTGCCGGTACCCGACCCGATTTCGAGAATCGCCGGGCCGCTGCGGCCGAACCAGGAGTCGATGTCGATCTGCTCGTCGGCGACATCTCGGCCGATGCGCGGCCATAGATGGTCCCAGGTGGTCTGCTGAGCCTCGGTCAGCGCTCCACGCCGAGAGCGGAAGCTCGTCACTCGTGGGTACAGCCGCGAGCCCCGTTCGTGGGTCCGCGCTGCGTTCTCCTCGGTGTCGACAGAGGTGTCCTGAGACTCGTTCACGGGTCCATTGTCGCGCATCGACGGGCCGTGTGACACGTGGGTCTCGAGTTGAAGTTGAGACTTGGCGTCCTACCGCTGATCAGGGGCAAGAAGTTCGCGACTAATTACATCGGTGCAATTCTCTGGGGCGGGTCGTACGCCTCACCGATGTGCCAGAATCGGTGCCGCAGCAGGGGGCTGTACGCCGCGTCAGGGGCAGACGGCGGTCGTTCTGGGGGGATCGAACATGGGCGTGGCGAGTTTCGGCCGACTGCGCGACCGCACCGCGGCGAGCTCGTGCGGGGTACCGGTGAGCGAAGACGCCCGCGAGGCCGTCGACACCGCGCTGCAGGACCGCCTGCGGCCGGTGATCGTGCGCGTGACGGGTCGAACCGGAGTGGGCAAATCCGCAATTGTCGCGATCATCGAGTCGATGCGCCTCGACGCGGACGGCCTCGAGGTGCGGGTGCGCGAAGACAGCGGCATCGACAGCATGGACTTCGACGTCCTCGTCTATGTGATCGCAGGCGCGGTGTCGCCGGTCGACACCGAGTTCTTGGCTTCCGGTCCCGGCGGCATGCCGAGCGGAACCGTCGTGGTGCTCACCAAGGCGGACACCCTCGACGATCCAGCGGCATCCGCAGCGTCGGCCTCCCGACAGCTCGTGCGGACGGTACTGCCGGTGATGGGCGCGACCGCAGCGGGATTGTGCGGCACGGAACTGGGTGACACAGGGCGGTCCGGGGCATCGCTCGTCATGCCCGACGCTCGCGCCGTCGCTGCGAGCGACGTCGGCCCGGCAGACCTGTTGACCGTGGACCGCTTTCTCGCGGCCGACATCGCCGTCTCGACGCGTCGCCGGGAGGCTCTGATCGAGTGCATCGAACTGCGCGGCGTGGCTCTGCTGATCGACGTGCTGCGGCAGCGAACCGCTCTGTCCGACGGCGATGCTCTGCGTGCGTTGGCCGAGGTCACCGGTGTCGACGAGGTGACGGCCTCGGTGTCGACGGCGGTGTCGATGGCCGCGGCGGGCCGCGACGCAGACCTGCACCGGAGCCTGCAGCAGATCTGCGCTCGGTATCGGCAGGTGCGCGGGGCTGTCGAGTCGTACCTGGCCTCGAATGAGGCCGTGGCTGCGGAAATGCGTTGCGCTGCGATGCATTTGGGAGTGCCGATCGAGACCGGTTCCGATCGGGTGGTAGTGGAGCAGGCAGCCCTGTGGAAGCAGCGTGCGGCCGCGGCCGAGGAGTCGGAAGTGCGTCGGTCTGCACTCGCGCTGTGTCGGGGCTACGTGCGGATGCTGGACAAGTGATGCCACTGTCCGAGGACATGAAAAGCGTTCTTCGGCGCTGGAACTCGGATGCACTCGACCGGATCGCACGGGCCCGCGAGAGCCGACCCGCCGGGGTGCACCTCACCGGCACGGCCGGATCGGGCAAGTCGGAGCTGCGGCGCGAGCTGTCGCGGCTCGGTGGCATCGAATTCTCGGATTCGGTGGCCGACGCAGCCGTCGTGGTGATCGTCGTCGACGCGTCGGCTCCGGTCGGTCGCTTCGAAATCGAGCGCTGGCGAGGGGCACTCGAATCCACGCCGGTGTTGTTCGTGGTGAACAAGATCGACGTGCACAGGCATTGGCGCGAGGTGGTGACAGCCGACAGTGACCTGGTGGCCGAGCGCGTTCCGCGAGCGGTGGAGTGCACGTTTCACCCGATCTCGGTCCGGCTGGCGCGGGTGGGGAGGGACACCGGCGACGCGGCACTGTGTGTCGAATCGGGCCTCGGGGCGGTGACGGACCGGCTCGGCGTGCTGCTGCTGGACGCCACGGCACTCGGAGCGCGGCGCAAATATGCTGCGGCGGTGCATGACTGCGCTGCCGGGGCCAGAGCGTCGATCGTGGCGAGAGCTCGCGACGTGACCGGGGGAAGCGATTCCGTCCCTCTTCGAGCGCGACGCGCCGCGCTCATCGGCGAACGAGAGAACCTAGGTGGTGATCGACGTGCGCAGTTGCACAATCGGATCCAGCGGGTCCGGGTGGAGTTGCTCCATGCCGCCGCCGAGGACCTTCGCGAACTGGGCGTCGAGGTGAGGCGGTCGATCGACGGGGCCCGACGGGCCGAGCTGAATCACCTGCCCGCGCACGTCGCCGAGTCGGCGCGCGGTGCGCAGAGTCGAGCCGACGCTGCGCTGACCGCGGGACTGCGAGCGGTGGAGTCCGATCTGGGGCTCGTCCCGACGGTGGCGCAGGCGCGCGCCGAGGACGCATCGCTCGACATCGGGGCACCGTCTCGGCGTCGCGGTATCGAGGACGCCATCATGATCGTGGTCGGGGCGTCGGCTGGTGTGGGCCTCGGACGCCTGATCGTCTCTCCGATGGCGCTGGTGCAGGCGTGGGCGGTGGCCAATACCGTGATCACCCTTGTTCTGGGCGGAGCGCTCGCATGGTGGTTGACGCGGTCGAGAGCGTTGGTGTCGGATCGTGCACACCTGCGGAGCTGGACGCAGGAATGCCTGGCCCGGGTGAAGTCCGTGGTGGAGCAGCGGCTGCTCTCGCGCATTCTCGAAGCCGAGTCCGCTCTCGCGGCCGCCGTCGCCGTCGCGGACCGGGAGGCTGCGGCCCGCATCGACGGGGACATCGCCGAGGTGGATGCCGAACTGCGCAGGCTCGCCGACCACCGGTCGGCATTGCTGTCGGCGTGCGATCGCGATCTCTCTGCACTCGAACGGGGGCTGGAGCGATTCCGCGGCCCGGTGGAACCGTTCGACGCGTCCGTGCGTCGGAGTCAGTAGGTGCAGTGTCGGTCGAACCAGGTGAGGGGTGTCGATGATCGCGGTGGATGGCTTCGCGGCGGAAGTAGTTTCCACGGATGACGTGGCGCAACACGAGTTCGATGCGGACGCGCCCGTCGTCGCGGCTGACCTTTTGGATCTCGACGGCGACGGTCACTACGAGACCACCGTGCGGCATACCGATGCCGGGATCACGGTGGCGACCGACGTCGACGGGGACGGTGTGACAGACAAGTTCACTGCCTTCGGACGTGACGGCCACTACCGAAGCTGGGAGATTTTTCGCGAAGCGAACGGTATTGGCCGGGGCGAAATGTCCGAATCAGGAGAGCTGTAGCGAGAAAGCGGGGACGCGGTATCGCCCCTGCTCGAGGGCTTCTTGCGCAGATCTTTCCCAATCTGAATCGGTCTTGTGACCAATCGGACAACACCCTGTTTCTGGATTCGCGTCGCTCGGCGTTAACCTGATGAACAGGACATCCGGCGCTCGGTCCTCGGCTTGCCGTACCCAGTAACATGGTGTACTGCAGCTCGAACGGTCGAGCAGCGCCCCGCCGAGAGGGGAAAACCGAGATCTACTCGTGCGTGCTTGCCCACAGCGATCGTGCGAATTCTTCCCGGTTCCGGCTAACCCCAGGAGAGTTAGATGACCTCAGCGACCATTCCCGGTTTGAGCGGCACCGACAGCGTGCCGACTCGACACAAAGAACTGCTTGCCTGGGTTGCTCAGGTAGCCGAACTGACCGAACCGGACTCCGTGGTGTTCGCTGACGGATCCGACGCCGAATGGGAGCGCCTGACCGACAAGCTGGTCGAGGCAGGCACCTTCACTCGTCTCAACGACGAGAAGAAGCCCAACTCGTTCCTCGGCAACTCCGATCCGTCGGACGTCGCCCGTGTCGAATCGCGCACGTACATCTGTTCCAAGGAAGAGATCGACGCCGGTCCCACCAACAACTGGATGGACCCGTCCGAGATGCGGACGCTGATGACCGATCTCTACCGCGGTTGCATGCGCGGACGCACCATGTACGTCGTTCCCTTCTGCATGGGCCCGCTCGACGCTGCGGATCCGAAGCTGGGCGTCGAGCTCACCGATTCCGAGTACGTCGTCATCTCCATGCGCGTGATGACCCGCATGGGCCAGGCTGCGTTGGACAAGATCGGCGAGGACGGGTTCTACGTCAAGGCGCTGCACTCGCTCGGCGCACCGCTCGCCGAGGGCCAGGCCGACGTGCCGTGGCCGTGCAACGACACCAAATACATCACGCACTTCCCCGAGGATCGCGAGATCTGGAGCTACGGATCCGGCTACGGCGGCAACGCTCTGCTGGGCAAGAAGTGCTACTCGCTGCGCATCGCCTCGGCGATGGCCCACGATGAGGGCTGGCTCGCCGAGCACATGCTGATCCTCAAGCTGATCTCGCCCGAGGACAAGGCCTACTACATTGCGGCGGCCTTCCCGTCCGCATGCGGCAAGACCAACCTCGCGATGATCCAGCCGACCATTCCGGGCTGGCGGGCCGAGACCATCGGCGACGACATCGCATGGATGCGCTTCGGTGAGGACGGTCGTCTCTACGCCGTCAACCCCGAGTTCGGTTTCTTCGGTGTCGCGCCCGGCACCAACTGGGACTCGAACCCGAATGCGATGAAGACCATCGATCAGGGCAACTCCGTCTTCACCAACGTCGGCATGACCGACGACGGAGACGTGTGGTGGGAAGGCCTCGAAGGCAAGCCCGATCACCTGATCGACTGGAAGGGCAACGACTGGACCCCCGAGTCCGGAACCGATGCCGCACATCCCAATTCGCGTTACTGCGTACCGATGGCGCAGTGCCCGTCCATGGCTCCGGAGTGGGACGACCCCAAGGGTGTGCCGATTTCGGCGATTCTCTTCGGTGGACGTCGCAAGACCACCGTTCCGCTGGTGACCGAAGCTCGCGATTGGCAGCACGGAGTGTTCATGGGAGCCACCGTCGGCTCCGAGCAGACCGCCGCCGCCGAGGGCACCGTCGGCACCGTCCGACGCGACCCGATGGCAATGTTGCCGTTCCTCGGTTACAACGTGGGCGATTACTTCCAGCACTGGATCGACCTCGGCAAGAACGCCGACGAGTCCAAGCTGCCGAAGGTGTTCTACGTCAACTGGTTCCGCCGCGGCGACGACAAGCGCTTCCTGTGGCCCGGATTCGGTGAGAACTCGCGTGTGCTCAAGTGGATCGTCGAGCGCATCGAGCACAAGGCAGCGGGCGTCGAAACACCGATCGGCGTGGTCCCCACCGCCGAGGCACTCGACATCGACGGTCTCGACACCACCGTCGACGACGTGGCCGAGGCACTCGCGGTGAACACCGAGGAGTGGAAGGCCGAGATCCCGCTGATCCAGGAGTGGTTCGACTTCGTCGGCGAGAAGCTGCCCACCGGAATTCAGGACGAATTCGACGCCCTGAAGCAGCGTTTGGGCGCGTAGTATTCACGACACGGAACGGGGCTCACCGAGGGGTGGGCCCCGTTCTGGCTGTGTGGGTCAGGCAGTGAGTGCGGCTGCCCCGGCCAGGGTTCCCAGGCCACCGAGCGCCGCGGGCACCACCTGTAGACCGTCGAGAAATTTCAACCGCGCGTGTAGTGCGATCGACTCTCGAATCGGGTCCCACAGCGGCGGGCCGGCCTGAGCAAAGCCGCCGCCGATCACCACCATGCGGACGTCCGTCAGCGCGACGGCCGAGGCAATCGCTTGGCCCAGAGCAACTCCGGCTCGTTGCAGCGCGGTGATGGCGCGCGTTTCGCCCGCGGCGGCGTCTGCGGCCAATTCGACACCGGTGCTCCCCGGCCACCCCTGTTCACGCGCCCACCGCACCGCGGAGGGCCCACTCGACACCGTTTCGACGCACCCGATTCCTCCGCACGCGCAGGGCGTCGTCGAGCCGGGAACGACGATGTGGCCGATGTGCCCGGCATTGCCGCTGGCACCGGCGACGATTTTTCCGCCCAGCACCAACCCACCGCCGATGCCGGTAGACACGACCAGGCTCAGCACGTCGGGCACACCCACGGCAGCACCGAAGCGGTACTCGCCCAGTGCCGCTGCGCTGCCGTCCATCGCCAGCCGTATGTCGGCGTCGGGAAGCACAGCGGAGATGTGATCGCGTAGACCGAAGCCGTTCTTCCACTCCTCGATGTTGATCGGTGCAACCGATCCGGTCTCGAGGTTCACCGGCCCGGAACATGCGACGCCGATGCGGTCGATGTGCTGTCCAGGAGCGATCTTCCGAAGCAGCGAAGCGCATGCCCGCCACACTCCGGACTCCGGGGTCGACGTCGTCACCGGGTTCTGCGGCCGACCGTCCTCGCCGACGAGTGCCGCTGTCATCTTGGTGCCGCCGATGTCGAGCGCGAGTGCCGTCATCGGCCCAGACTATCCAGTTGGTTTCAGAACGAGGACGAGGTTGCTGCCCAAGAACTCGCGGAGTATGGGAACGCGCATCATCCACCATGCCCAGCGCGGGTGATAGCGCGGAAAAGCCGCCAGTAACGTTGCGTTGGGAGTGCTTCGCGCCCAACGTAATCCGTCGGAGGCGCTGATGTCGAACAGTGATTCGCCGAAGCGATTCTTCGGTTCGTGTCCGGTGGTGCGAGCGTAGCGGCGGGCCGCGTATTCGCCGCCGAGGTAGTGCCACGGGCGGGTCTCGTGACCGCCGAACGGGCCGAACCAGATGGTGTACGAAAGGACTGTCAGGCCGCCGGGCTTGGTGACACGGAGCATCTCCTCGGCCATGGTCCAGGGCTCACGTACGTGTTCGGCGACGTTGGACGAGAAGCAGATGTCGACGCTGTCGTCGCGAAAGGGCAGTGCCATGCCGGAGCCGCGCACCGAACCGGGAATCTGCAGGCCCGCGGCGTGCATCTCCGAAGCATCGGGTTCGACGGGCAGGTAGCGCGCACAACTCGCGCCGAACACCTCGGCGAAGTAGCCGGGGCCGCCGCCGACGTCCAGTACCGTCGCCGCGGACATGTCCGTGCCCGTCAGACCTCGGTACAGGTCGCCGATCAGCTCGACGGAATCACGCGCCAAGGCCCCGTAGAAGATGTCCGGAGCGCTCTGTTCGTGGCCGAAGTCCTTCAGCAGACTCACCGAACGGCGCAAGGTCGCGCGGGAGGCGAACAGACGTGTCACGGCGGAAGTCACGAAAACGAACCCTAGCGGTTACTGTGGCAGCGGTAATCGACGAGCATGCGGAAATTGGGTGAAGCGAGCTGTGCGCGAGGTTCTGTTGCTGTGCTGGCGCGATACCGGGCACCCGCAGGGCGGCGGCAGTGAGCGTTACCTCGAGCAGGTCGGCGCCGGTCTGGCTCGACGCGGCGTACGCGTCACGCTGAGGACGGCGTCGTACCCCGGAGCTCCCGCCGAGGAGATCGTCGACGGCATTCGCATCAGCCGCGGTGGTGGCCGCCTGTCGGTGTATCCCCGCGCACTGGCCGCCATCGCAGCCGGGCGGCTCGGTTTCGGCCCGCTCAAGGGCATCGCGCCCGACGCCGTGATCGACACCCAGAACGGCATTCCCTTCTTCTCACGTGCCGCGCTGGGCGTACCGGTGACGTTGCTGGTGCACCACTGTCACCGTGAGCAATGGCCGGTCGCCGGCCCGATGATGGCCAAGCTCGGCTGGTGGCTCGAATCGACGGTCTCTCCCCGAGTGCACCGACGCAATCAGTACCTGACCGTGTCGCTGCCGTCCGCGGACGAGCTGATCGCGCTCGGCGTCGACCGCGAGCGCATCGCCGTGGTCCGCAACGGTGCCGACGAGATCCCGCAGTCGGTGCCGGAGGGCGACGAGAACACCCGCACCGCGCACCCGTCGCTCACCGTGTTGTCCAGGTTGGTTCCGCACAAGCAGATCGAGGACGCTCTCGACGTCGTCGCGGCGCTGCGAGGCCGAATTCCCGACATCCACCTCGACGTCATCGGTGGCGGCTGGTGGGAGCAGAACCTCCGCGATTACGTGAGTGAACTGGGGATCGAGCAGTACGTCACCTTCCACGGCCACGTCGACGAGGAGCGCAAGCACGAGTTGCTCGGCCGTTCGTGGGTGCACGTCATGCCCTCGCGCAAGGAGGGCTGGGGGCTCGCAGTCGTCGAAGCCGCTCAGCACGGCGTGCCGACCGTCGGCTACCGAAGCTCCAAGGGCCTCACCGATTCGGTCATCGACGGCGTGACCGGCATTCTGGTGGGCGGACAGTCGGTCGACGACCGGGACGTCTCCGGTCTCACCCAGGCCGTCTCGGAGCTGCTGCAGGACGCCGAGGCTCGCACTCGCCTGGGCGAGAAAGCGCGTGTGCGCGCGGTTGAGTTCTCGTGGGAGCAGTGCGCGGACGGTGTGTACTCGGTGCTCGACGCGACGACCCGTGGCGCGTGGTCGTCAGGGCTGGTGGGTGCGCCGCACTCGGAATCGGCCCAGCAGTCCTACCGCTAGTCCCCCGAGAAGCAGCAGTGCCCACGCGAGGTGGGCGACGACGACGGCCGTGTTCGAGCGGCTCTGGATGATTATTGGATCGGACACCCGATAGAGCGTGAGCTGCTCGTCCGAGTACACGGCATCCAACCGGTTCAGCGTCTGCGCGGAGTCGCCGAGCTCACCGGGGGTGGTGTTCTCCACCAACACCCACCCGACGCCCAATTCTGCGAGTGTCTCCGCGGATTCGCCTGCGAGCAAAGCATTCTGGACTTCGGTGGCCCGGGTTCCCTCGCCCCGCACCGTGCCGCCCGCGACGATGAGCTCGCCGGTCTGTAATACGTCCAGTGGCAGCATCCGCGGTGCCGGATCGAGAACCGGCGCAGTGCCGCTGTAGGGGAAGCGGCGAAACATGCCGGCCGGTAGAACTGCGACATCGCCTGTGCTGCCCTGCAATTGCGCTGCGACCGCCTGCCGGGACGCCGGGTACGTCACGGGCCGCATCGAGTTCCCGACGCCCCAGGCCAGGTCGGGTAATGCGATCAGCAGGGCCACAATCGCGACGGCGCTGCCGAATCGGGTGCGCTGAACCGCGCTCAGCGCGGTTGGCTGCACCGGATTCGGTCGACGCCGGGGAGTAAACGCGGCCGCGGCGGCCAACGCGTAGATCGGCATCGCCAGGGCCACCCACTTCTGAGTGTCGCGGAGCAGTCCGGCACCGGGAACGGTCTCGCCCACCGCTCGGGCGACTGCCAGCCCCGGTCCCGTTGCTGCCAACGCAGGGGCTGCGATGGCAAGCAACGCAACAACACCGAGTCCCAGAATCACCGGATTTCTTCGACGCCTGACCAAGGGGCGCACCCCCAACGCAACCACGGTCAGCAGCAGCGCCGTGCCCACGAACGCGAAAATGCCGGTACGAGAAGCGGGTACAGCATCGGAATTCCAGATCCCGCCGAGGCCGGCCACGCTACCGAGGGTGCCGAGACCAGGCTCCGCACGAGCCGCGAACGCTGCCCACCCGGCCGGATCCGCCTGCTCGACGCCACTGCCGGACACGGCTGTCGCCACCAGCCACGGCGCCGACGCCACCGCCGCCAGCACAAGAGCCGTGACCACGCGCAGGCCGCGTCGGGCACCCCCGGGGAGGGCAAGAATCACCAGGGCGACGGTTGCGGCAAGCAGCGCGCCGGTGGGAGTGAGGCCGGCGGCGGCGAGGCAGACGGCAAGGGCCCACCAGGAACGACCCTGTCTGACTGCGAGTGCGGCAACCACGGTCCAGGGGAGGGCGGCGTACCCGACGAGCAGGCTCCAATGTCCCTGCAGCAGACGCTCGGCGACGTACGGGTTCCACATCGCCACGGTCGACGCGACGAGCAGCGCCGGCAGCGGAGCCGTCGGTAACACCGTACGAGCCATGACGGCCGCGCCCCAACCGGCCAACCACAATCCGAGCAGCAGGATTGTCTTGACGATCAGGCCGCCGTCGAACACCGTCGTCAATGCTGCGATTGCGGCGTCCTGCGGGACGGCTCGCGCGGCCGCGTCGGCGATTCCCCATGCGGAGTCGGTGAAGTAGGAACGGGGAGTGCTGACGGCGTCGCGCAGCAAGAGGTAGCCGGGGCCGAGAAGAGGTCCGAGAATCACCAGTGCGAGCAGCAGAGAGTAGAGCGGTGGCGTCCACCTCGACCTCGACCGCGCCATGCTCGGCACCCTATACCGTGGGCTCATGTCTTTCCGCGCCTCGTCCGAGGCAGACCACACCGCGGGTGCGTCGGCCGCCGGGATGGGGATGGTGACGGCCGGTTCGATGTTCGCGAACGTGGCGGCGTATCTGCTGCAGGTACTCGCGAGTCGGATGCTCGGCGTCGAGGGGTACGGCGAGTTCGCGAGTCTGCTTGCTGCGCAACTGGTTCTCGCAGTCCCGGCGTTGGCGCTGCAGTCCGTCGTCGCGCGTGAAGTAGTGCGCGGGCGTAGTTCTCGAGAGTTGCGGACCGTCGGGTACCGATGTGCAGCGGTCGTGGGTGTGCTGGCGGTGGCGCTCGCTCCCGCACTGTCCGCGGCCATGAATGTCTCGATGACAGCAACCGTGTCCGCGGTCATCGCGGCACCGGTGCTGGTGCTGCTGGCCGCCGAACAAGGATTGTTGCAGGGGCGGGGGCGTTTCGGCGCTCTGAGTCTCGTGCTTGCTGCAGCCGGTTTCGGCAAGGTAGTGCCTGCAGTGGTGGTGCTCGCACTCGGCGGCGGACCCGGTTCGGTCCTGCTGGCCACGGCGGTCGGAATCGGCGCAGTGGCCATCGGTGCGCGATGGACGGCAGGCGTGCCGGAGAACTCGGTGTCGGAAACCAAGGTCACCGTCCTGGCCGTATTGCAGGCATCGCAGGTGCAGTTGGTGCTCATCGCAATGTCCGCGCTGGATCTGGTCCTTGCGCGCACTTTGCTGAGCAGCAACGAGGCCGGGCTGTACGCCGTCGGTGCCGTCGCGTCGAAAGCAGCGTTCTGGTTGCCGCAGGCCGTGGGGGTGGTGCTGTATCCGCGGATGGCGAACCCCGCGCATTCTGCTGCCGCGGTGCGCTCGGCCCTGGCCGTCGTCGCCGGTCTGGGCACGGTACTGGTGATCGGCGGGGCGCTGGCGTCGCCGTTGCTGCCGTTGGTGGTCGGCGATACGTATTCCGGTGTGCAGAACTATGTCTGGCTGTTCGTGCTGCAAGGCGCATGCCTGGCTGTGTTGCAGAGCGCGCTGCTGTGGGCCATCGCGGGTGAGCGCACCCACCTTGCCTTCGTCGCCTGGTTCGCCCTCGCCGCGGAGGTGTTGCTGTTGGTGTTCGTGGCCTCGACGCTGGCGCAGTTCGTCACCGTCGCCGCGGTCACCGCTGCAGTGACGATGGTCGTCGTGTGCGGATTGGTGTTGTGGGGCAACCGCGTCACGGCATCGTCGTGACATCACCGCTGCCACCCGATGATGTCGACGGCCGCTCATCTCGGTGATCGATCACGAGATGTGTACGGCACCGTCGGCCCGCCGTGTGCGGTGTCCCCACACCAGCAAGCCTGTTCGTAGATCTTCCTGCCAGTTCGAAAGGCACATGGCCACAATGGAATCAGGAGAATCCAGCGGAGAGCCGGAGAAGTCGTCCTCGGATCGAGGAAGCTGCAACGTCATCGCAAACATAGTTGGATTCTCTGCCCAACGAAAATAGACGCAGACCTGATCCTGCTCGACGTGGACGCGGATGGGGCGAAACCTGCTGGCGACTCGTCCGCGAACTCGCACCCTCCGAATCAGACTTCTCGCGGTAGCGGCCGCAGGCGGTGGCAGACTTTCTGTGTCGTCACCGGTGATGTGGAGACGCCATCCGCCATCGGCCTCGGTATTCGGATCGCGGATGGCGGCGGTCTCGAAGAACGGACCCACGGCCTCGAGATGCGCTGCCACAGCAGAGGATGTCCCCACACAGACGAGTGGCGTGGTTGCGTGCCTCACGGGCACTCAACCACGCCACTGTCATCTGGGTCGTTCCGCAGGCTCCACTCCTGCGCGTAGCGCATTTACTCCTTGTTGAGATTCGTCCTCGGAATCTCTTCCGTGCGATCCGTCGTCCAATCACGATTGCTCGAAGGAGCGGGAGCAGCTCCGCCGGCGGGGTTCGGTCGCGGAGCATTGTCGGCCCGTGCGGGCTGACGGTGTCCACCGTTTCCGCCGCGCAGGAGCAAGAACACTCCGGCGATCAGCGAGATGACACCGAGGATGCCGGCAACGATCGGAACGGTGCGGCCGAAGAGCGAGAGCTTGTCCTGGCCGTCCTTGGCCTGCTGGATCTGGTATTCGACGGTGTTCTCGTCGAAGGTGATCGGTGCGTTGAGCACGTCGACCTCGGGCTGGCCTGCCTCACGTGCGTAGTACTGGTGAATCTGCTCTTCGCCCTTGACGACGACCCCGGTCTCGGGCTCGACGTACAGGGTGCGGGTGTTCTCGTACCAGCGGGTCATCGTCACCGGCGCAGCTCCGCCTTCGACGCCCCAGGTGTCGGCGGGCAGGGTGACCTTGTTGGTCGGCAGGTTGACCACCGTCGACAGGTCCACCGGGCCGACGGTCTGCTGGTACTGGTACACCGGCGTGCCGTTGATCTCGGTGGCTTCGACGAAGTCGATGTCCTTGGACGCACGAGCGTTGACGTCGAAGTACGGGTAGCTCTTCTGCTCGGAGTTGAACGGGAACTTGTACTGCAGACCGGTGTGCGCAACTTCCTCGGCGGGCTTGTCGCCGGCCACCTGGATGGTGCCGATCGGGCTCTCGACGGGCATCGAGGTCACGCGATCGATGGTGACGCGGTCGACGCTGGCGGTCAGCAGTCCGGTGTCGGCCTGCTTGTCGCTGCGTCGCAGGGTCTGACCGGCCTGCAGCGTCATGATGTCTGCGTCGGCGGGATCCTCGACGGTGACGAATCGCTGGGAGACGAGCGGAACGTTCTGGTCGACGACCGCGCGACCGGCGGCGAGGGAGCTGGCGTTGAGCACACTGCCTTCGCCGGTGGAGACGGTGGTGACCTCGAGGTCCAACGGAGTCTTCTCGAGTGCCGAGACCGTATAGGTCGGAATGAGGATGGCGGCGACCACCAGAAATGCACCCAAGCCGATGAGTACAAGAGCCAATATCCGGCTCGGCCCTGAGCGCTCCGCCATGCTGATTCTCCTTGTTCGACCGCTTCACTGGAAGACACCGCAGGCGGGACCTACGTTCGCCCCCGACCCGATGCCCGATTTCTTACGACACGTCGCAGGTGACAGTAACAGTCGACAGTGGTGCCGGTCTCGTCCACGCCGGTTCGACACGGCACACTCGAGGGCACCATGAGTCAATCCACAGAACCGGCATCCGTCGTGCCGTTGCGCGGTTTCGTCCCTGCACTCGAGGGAATGCGCGCGCTGGCCGCGATCGGCATCGTCGTCACACACGTCGCGTTCCAGACCGGTGCGGCCAATTCGCCGCTCATGGGACGTATCTGGGGCAGGTTCGATCTCACGGTGGCGATCTTCTTCGCGCTCTCGGGATTCCTGCTGTGGCGTCCCCATGCCGCGCAGGCGCGCGGACTCGAGCAGGCTCAGCCCACTCGCCGGTACTTCTGGTCGCGTGCCGTGCGGATCCTGCCCGCCTACTGGGTGGTCACAGTGCTGGTGCTGCTGTTCCTGCCGCACGCGGGCGGGGACTACCGGGTGTGGTTGGCCAATCTCTCGCTCACGCAGGTGTTCGTACCGTTGACGCTGACCGAGGGTATGACACAGATGTGGTCGCTGTCGGTGGAAGTGGCCTTCTATCTGTTACTGCCGGTGTTCGCGTGGCTGATGGTCCGATTGCGCGGGGCCTCGGCCCGGCACCGAATCTCGGTACTGCTCGGTGCATCCGCGCTGACGCTGTCGTGGGCGTTCCTGCCGATCACGACCGCCGATGCCATTCACCACGACAACTGGCTGCCCGGGTACCTCCCCTGGTTCGCAGCCGGGATGGTGTTGGCCGAGGTATCCGTCGGACCGCAGACCTGGGTGCATCGGTGGGCTCGGCGCAGATGGGTGATGCCGTCGATCGCCGTGACGGCCTTCGTGCTGTCGGTTACTCCACTGGCGGGCCCGCAGGGATTGGTTCGGCCCGAGCCGTGGCAGTTCGAGCTCAAGATCGTCTTCGGTGCGGTTCTCGCATTCGCGATGCTCTCGCCCCTGGTACTCGCCGACACCGGCCGCAGGCACCGAGTGTTCGAGCATCCGGTGATGCTCACGCTGGGTCGTTGGTCGTACGGAATCTTCATCTGGCACTTGGCTGTTCTCGCGGTGGTGTTCCCGGTGTTCGGCATCGTTCCGTTCTCGGGCGGAATGTGGTTCGTGCTGACGGTGACACTTGCGCTGTCGATTCCGGTGGCCGCGGCCAGTTACGCACTGGTCGAAGAACCTGCTCGACGGCGATTCGCTCCGAAGAAGAAACCTCTCACGGTCGCCGTATCGCACTGATAGCAAGCGCGACGATTCCGATCAGCGCTGCGAGCTGAACTCCGTAGGATCCGCCCACGTACCCGTCGGGCGATCGCCATGGACCGAGCGACAGTAACGCAGGGCCGAGCATCGCGAATCCGCCTGCGATGCAGACCAATACACGTGACGACAGGGCGCGATCGAAACGGCGATCCAGATACACCGCACCTACTCCGATCACCGCGACAGTGACTGCGCCCGCAATTCCGGCCAGTACGGTCGTCGCTGCGAGCAGCGCCACGAATGCGACTGTGGTGCTGCGCCACGTGCGCGGCGGCGGGCCCGGATTAGAGACTGTGCGGGGCGCGCGGATCGCCGCGATCAGCAACGGGATCAACAGTAGTAGCCCACCGAAGATGCCCAGTCGATACCAGCGGTCGGTGGTGAAATCCAACGAGACCGTGCCCGACGCCCCCGCCGGAACCATCCAGGCCTGCTGCCAGCCGTCGACCACCACAGGAGAGAGTTCGACGCCACCGGGCATCGTTGCGTGCCAGCCGATGTTGTTGCTCTCCGGGATCACCAACAGTCGATCCTCGTCCCGCGAGGTGAGTGTCACCTCGCGGTGATCGGGGCTCCAGGCCGTGGTCCTCGCCGCCTGTGGTGCCGAGCTTTTCGGCCAATCGGCCGGAACAGGCATGGTGCGCAGTCGAATACCGTCGACGAAGAACGACGCTCCAGGCTCCACCACCACGTCCTGACGGCCCTCGGGCAGTGACACCGGGTTGACGAAGTTCTCGTTCACCGGGGTGGCGGCGTCGCACACCGACGCCTTCAGCGGCTCACCGGAGCGGAATCGGTCGGCGGTCGCGGTCACCGACGTGCGCACCGTCTGCCCGGCAATGGAGACGAGGGGACCGTTGAAACAGTCCACCGTGATCTCACGGTCGCCGTCGTACGGGGCACCGATCGGCTCGCCGGCGGACAGCGGAGTGACCTCTGCTAATCCGGGTGGTTGAGATTGGATGAAGCCCAACGAGTTTCGATCCAAGACGCCGTCCCAGTCCACGATGGACAGCACGATCCTGTCGGTCACCTGCGGTGCCAGCTCGAGTGTCGTCGAACCGTCGGTGTCGACGTCGCGGACCATCGGGCCGTTGCCGAGGTTGACCGCGACCCGGGTGGGGTGGGCCGGTAGTGCGCCGAGGCTGGGGCTGAGCTCGAGCCCGTCGACCAGTGTGGGAGTCGGCAATTGGATGGTCAGAGTGGGATTGGTGCCGGCACGATCGGTGATCGACTTCTCCGGTGCGGCCCAGGAGGTGCGCGGGTCACCGTCGGTGGCGGCGAAGGCGGAACCCTCCAGATCTGCGACGTCCGACGCCCCGCTGGCCAGCGGTCGACCCGGCTGAGCCAGCAGTGCCTCGAGCTCGGGTGACTGCCGTGTGCGTACCGTCAGATCGGGGATGACCGCGGTACCCATCGGCACCTCGATCGTGCGCGAGAAACGCCCGAGTTCCTCCGGAGCTTTGGACAATCCACTGCTGCAACGGATTCGATCGTCGGTGTCGAGGCATCCGGAGCGCCCGGGAAATTCCTGGCCGAGTTCCCACGCGTCGACGCGTGCCCCGGCCGGAGTGTCCGGCAACACGGCACGGTGCACGATCGGCACCGGCGTCGGGTTGTCTCGATCGGAATAGTCGTCCACCGAGACCTTGCTGATGCCGAATTGGCTTCCGCGGGTTCCGTCGACCGTGGACTTGGCGGTGATGCGCAGCCACGGCGTTTCGCCGCCCGGTAAGGACACCGTCATCGGGTCCCCGGGCTTGTCGACCCGAGCCGCCGTGGAACCGTTCGGGGTGGTGACCTCGACCCATTTCACCGGGTCGCCGATTGTCCCGGGGCTGGTGCGCAGGTGCAGCAGACCGCCGCGGACCGGGGTGTCGAAATCCAACTGAAGCCATTGCCCCACAGCGCGTTCGATGCCGTTGCTGATCCAACTGGTGGCCAGATCTCCGTCCACTGCCGCCGCGACACCGCTACCGGGGGCGCTGCCGCCGATCTGCGTTGCGTCCGATGCCGAGCTCGACGCCGTCAGCGTCGCACCCTCCCACTCGGCGTCCACGGTCTCCGCCCCGTACACCGGGTAGTCGGGAACCTCGTTCAGTGATCGCCGAGGCTCGTCCGCGGCCCGCAGTGCAGAGTTGTGATTGTCGACCTGGCCGAAGTCTGTCTCGCGGTTCATCGGGGTGTCCGTCACCGTCACCGCGTCCACGGGTAGGCCGGCGGCCGCTGCGTCCGACGCCAGCAAGGTCGGACCGGCGGGCACAGGAAGGCGAATCCCGTTGTTGCGCAGTTCGTTCGAGCGCAGAATCGACTCCGGTCCGCCCTGTACCACCGGGACTCGATCGAGATCGACCGTGTAAGGGCCCGACGCGGGGGTATCGGCCGCGCCGTTCACCGAATAGATCTCGACAGCGGGATACGGTGGCCGCAGATCACCGTCGAGCACAACGCCGTCGACCTGACCGGGAGCAACGTCGTCGCCGAACTGTGCCACTCGGGCCAGCCCCGGCGAACCGTCGAGCACCTGGTGCACCGATGCCGGGCGGGTGGACCGAGAATTCTCGGGGTCGAGGTCGTTGCGTACGACGACGTAGCTGATGCCCTGCCCTTGAAGGGTGTCGGCCAGTCCGCTGGACGGACGCCCGTCGGCAAAGAGGCGCTGCACGGAATCCAGGGCGCGAATGGCTCCGGGCGGGGTCAGCGGTACGGCGTCGCGGACGGCCCACGGCGTCGTGGCGAGAGCCTGCAACGGCTCGTCGCGGGTCAGTCCCCAGGTCTGCAAGGCGAACGGTGCACCGGGCACGATCAATGCGCGCTGCGCATCGGACCCGTCGGGACTCGACCCGGACGCGTGGGCGGTGAGCCAGTCCGCCGCGTCGTGCCAGTACTGCGGAACGGCCTCGTAAGCTCCGCGAGGCGCGAGCTTTCCCGTCCACGCCAGCGAGGTGGAGAGCGCCAACGCCACGAGAACGAGCGCGGTCACAGCCACCATCGGCTGCTTTTCCGGATGCGCGACGGCCGATCGCCACTGCGGCCGCGGCACCGACCCGGGCAGCGGAACGCGGCCCAACAGGTGAGCCAGGCCCAGTACCAACGGGATTCGAATGACCGGCTCGAGTTTGTGAATGTTGCGTAGCGGTGCGCCTGCCGAATCGAGGAACACCCGCACTGTTGCCGCGAACGGACCGTCCAGATCACCGACGAACCCGGCACCGAGCCCGACGAGACCGACGAACAACATGATCGTCAGCCGTCCTCGGGCGGGCATCGATCGCATCGCCAACCCAGCGATTCCGGCGGCCGCGATCAAACCCGTTGCGATGACGGCGGCAGGCTGGGTCACCAGAACGGCACCGGCGACGCGCTCGGGTGAGACGAACGGCGTCCAACTGCCGGTGCCGCGCAACACTTCCGTCAACGACGTCCACTGGGTGGTGGTGCCCGAGGACTCTATGTAGTCGAGAAATGGCGGAGAGACCCTACCCAGCAACAGCAGTGGAACAATCCACCACAGCGTTGCGAGCACGAGGAAGCCGGCCCACCAGGAGCCGAACACGAGCCAGCGCCTGTTCGGCCGATGGGACAACATCCAGATCACGGCCACCAGAACTGCGGCGGCGGTCGCGACCGCATTGACCGAACCCATGAGCGCCACGGCGAGTGCCGATTGCGCCGCCGATCGTCGAACCGTGTATCGCTCGGACTCTGTGTTCAGGCAACGAACGATGGGGATGAGCACCCATGGCGCGAGCATCATCGGCATCGTCTCGGACGAGATCGACGCGAGGGTGGTGATCACTCGCGGAGACAGAACGAATGCCGTTGCCGCGATCAGGCGAGAAGTGCGGCTGCCGATGCCGAGGGCCTCGGCGAGTCGGACGAGGCCCCAGAACCCGGCGATGAGCAGCAGTGCCCACCAGATGCGCTGCGTGATCCACGGAGGAATGGAGAGAAGGTCACCGCCGGCGAAGAACGCTCCGTGTGGGAAGAAGTAGCCGTAGGCCTGGTTCTGCACCTGACCCAACGGTGCCGCACTGTTCCATTGATGCGAGGCACGTGCGAGAAATCCGAGGGGGTTCTGCGCCAGGTCGTATTTGGTGTCGGCAACGGTGAAGCCGGGGACCTGCAGAAAAGTGAGAAGAAATGCCAGAGCCGAGACGCCGAGAAGCCATTTACGGCCGAGCGGCTCGGCCGAGATCATCGATCCACGAATGCGACCAGCGTCAGCGGCTGCCGTACTCAACCTGGTTCAGCAAGGACGAGTCGGCGTTTCCGGTGCGATCGATATCCGGACGAGAGTTGTCGGCTGCAGCGGCGGTGACTCCGAAGACGACGCCTGCACCCAGTACGGCTCCGACGACGGCGGCAATGACACCCGGGACAGCGAACTTCATCTCGGTTCTCCAGTCAGTCGGCTCACGGATCGAACAGGTGAGGTGGACCCCCACGCGGGCATCACGGTATCACCTGCGTGCAGGGAAACAGCCGCCGGACGCTCTACTTGCCGGGGGGAACGATAAGGACGGGGCGATGACTGTGTCGCAGCACGTGTTCGGCCACCGAACTCTGCAGTAGTGCACGCAGCCCGGTGGTGCCGCGGGTGCCGGTGACGATGATGTCGACGTCCATCTCGTCAGCTTTCTCGACGATCGCGCTCCAGATGGCGGCGGAGCATTCGGTGCACTGACCTTCCACCTTCAGGCCTGCGGCCTCGGCCAGCGCGACGCCTTCGCTGTTGGTGACTTTCGCATCGGTGAGCGCAACGTCCTCGGCCTCGTCGTCGGGTACCCATTCGGGCTGCATGACGCCGGACAGGCCGGACATTCGAGCTGCTTGACGCACCATCGGTTCCCACGCCGTGACGACGATCGCGCGGGAGGTGGTGAGAAACCGTCCCGCATAGTCGATGGCTCGTTTGGCGTTGTCGGAGCCGTCGTAGGCAATCAGGATGAGGTCTGCGGTCATGGTCGAGCTCCTCCTCATGTCGCTTTCGCCCAGATTACCCCGCCCCCTCCCCGGATCAATGTGGGTTTCAGTCGGTCAGAGTGCAACAAAGCGACATTGATCCGGACCGGAGGGGCGGCGGCAACACGGACTATCTCGGCTACCGTCGCTTCCATGCGACTTCGGTTTTCTGTTCGGTCCGCAGCGGTGGTGACGGTCGGTGTGGGGTTGTTGGTCTCGTGCTCGAGCGAGTCGACCCCGGTTGCGTCGACGCAGGCAGCGCCCCCTGCTTCTACGACGACGGCACCGGACACGACTGTCGCGCAACCGCTGCCGCCCGTCGACGGTTGCATCGCCTTCGTCGACGGTTTGACCGAGCGGCAGCGCTTGGCCCAGCTGCTCACTGTCGGAGTGACTGGGACGCAGGATGCGGTCCAGATCATGTCGACCGAACAGGTGGGTGGCATCTTCGTCGGCAGTTGGACCGACGAGTCGATGCTCGCCAATCGGGAGGTACCGCAGGTGCTCGACGCGTCCGCGGTGGCTCCGATGGTCACGATCGACGAGGAGGGCGGGCGGGTTTCTCGGGTCGCGGATCTGCTGGGGGAGGCACCGTCGGCGCGGGTCTTGGCCCAGACGATGACGGTGGACGAGGCGTACCAGGAGGCGTTGACGCGTGGCCGGGGACTGAAGGATCTGGGGGTCACGGTCGACTTCGCTCCGGTGGTCGATGTGAGTGCGCAGCCCGATGATTCCGTCATCGGCGATCGGTCGTTCTCCGACGACCCACAGGTCGTCATCGAGTACGCGGGGGCGTACGCGCGCGGCCTGGAAGATGCGGGAATCAAGCCTGTCATCAAGCACTTTCCCGGGCACGGCTCGGGCTCGGGCGATTCGCACACCGGTGCCGTCACCACTCCGTCGCTCGACGAGTTGAAGACCACGGATCTGCTCCCGTTCGCGGCGCTGAACACCACCGGAGTCGGCGTCATGGTCGGTCATCTGGACGTGCCAGGACTGACCGACCCCGGAGTCCCCGCCAGCATTAGCCCCGCGGCGATGGCGTTGTTGCGCGACGGCGTCGGATATGGGGCAGCTCCGTTCGACGGTCCGATTTTCACCGACGATCTCAGCGGCATGGCGGCGATCACGGCGCGGCTCGGAATCGTCGACGCGGTGGAGGCGGCATTGGTTGCGGGTGCCGATGTGGCGCTGTGGCTCACCACCGATCAGGTGCCCGCGGTGCTGGACAATCTCGAGGACGCGGTGGCAACGGGACGCCTGCCGGCGGCTCAGGTGGACGAGGCCGCAGCGACGGTGGCCCGGTTCAAGGGGGCGTGCGGAGCCTGATTGGGCGCTACTGGACCTTACTGTGGAGTAACGTCTAGTACTTCGTACGTATTGGAGGATCCATGGCTGGCGGCACCAAGAGATTGCCCCGCGCCGTCCGCGAGCAGCAGATGCTCGACGCGGCGGTGGATGTGTTCTCCGACAACGGTTTTCACGAGACATCGATGGATTCGATCGCCAAGAAGGCGGCCATCTCCAAACCGATGCTGTATTTGTACTACGGGTCGAAGGACGAGCTGTTCGCCGCGTGCATCCATCGCGAGGGCGTCAAATTCGTCGAAGCTCTGACTCCGGCCGCAGACCCGACTCTGACGCCGCGCGAGCAGTTGCGCAAAGCGCTGATCGGCTTCCTAGGATTTGTCGGCGAAAACCGGAAGTCGTGGATGGTGCTCTACCGTCAGGCCATCGGCCAACAGGCATTCGCCTCGCAGGTGCAGAGCAGCCGAGACCGGTTGATCGAATTGACGGCGGGTTTGCTGGCAATGAGCACCAGGGACCCGGATCAGTCACATAATTTCGGGCTCATGGCCGTGGCGCTGGTCGGTGCAGGCGAGGCCGTGGCTGACCGAGTGGCGGGCGGCGAGATCGAGGTCGACGCGGCGGCGGACCTGTTGGAAAATCTGGCGTGGCGCGGCCTGGCCGGCAAGAAGACCGCCGCAACGTAGTCGGCCGTCACGACCTAGCGCTTCGGAACCAGCGCTCCCGGACTCGAAGTTATGGACGAAAATCCGAGGAAATTCGTCCACAACTTCGAGCTCGGCGAAACAGTCGCTACCGCAGGGTTCCCGTCAGATGCGGGTAGCCCTTCTTCGGGTTCTTCAGCGACAGGTCCCATCCCGTACCGACGGCATCGGCGTAGGCGTTGATCGTCGCGGGCAGGATGATCGGCTTGCCGAAGCGGATGCTGTAGTTCACGGCTTCCGGGATTCGGCCCTCGACGGTCTGCAGTACTGCTGCCGCACTCCACATTCCGTGTGCGATGGTCTTCGGGAAGCCGAATGCCTTTGCGCCGAGCGAGGATACGTGGATCGGGTTGCGGTCTCCGGAGATCGCTGCGTACCGGCTGATGATCCGCTGATCGACGCGCAGGGTGCGGGTCGGGGGCGGCGGAACCTCGTCGGCAGGCGGTGTTTCACGAGGTCCACCCGATAGCGAGGTCTTCTGCAGGCTCAGGAAGCTGGACGTCTGCTTCCAGACCAGCTCGCGTCCTACCTTGACCTCACTGATCAGATCGACCAGCAACCCCTTGCGGTGCTCGCGCAGGTTCTCCGCGTGCACTCGGATGTCCAGTGGCTCCGACGCCGAGATGCCGCGGTACTGCTCGATGACGTTCTCGGCGTGTACCGATCCGATGGCTGCGAACGGAAAGCCCTTGGAGACCATCAGTTTCATCACCGTCGGGAAGACGAGCGTGAACGGGTAGGTCACCGGCAGCTGATCGCCGAAGCGCAGCCCGGTCGCGCGGCAGTACCCGGCGAGGTTGTCGGGGTCCACTCGCAGACCCTTGAGCTCGTACACCGTGCTGGGCACCGAAGACGACCTGGATCCGAAGAACGGCAGCGCTCCGAGCGCAGCCGAGGTGTAGATGTCGGATGTCTTCGGCTGCGCGGTGAGCGTGACGGTGCTCATGCGCCGAGCAGGCTCTGGCCGCACACGCGTACGACCTGGCCGGTGACGGCGTTGGATGCAGGAGATGCGAAGTACGAGACCAACTCTGCGACGTCGACGGTCTCGCCACCCTGCAGCAGCGAGCTCATGCGTCGTCCGGCCTCGCGGGTGGCGAACGGGATCGCCGCGGTCATCGCGGTCTCGATGAAGCCGGGCGCAACGGCGTTGATCGTGATGTTCTTCTTCGCCAGCACCGGTGCGGATGCGTGCACCAGGCCGATGACGCCGGCCTTGGAGGTGCCGTAGTTGGTCTGGCCACGGTTGCCCGCGATGCCGGCGATCGAGGAGACGTCGACGACGCGGCCGCCCTCCTTCAGCGCGCCGGAGGCCACAAGCTCGTCGGTGATGCGCTGCGGCGCAGCAAGGTTGACGCCGATGACCGAGTTCCAGCGGGCGTCGTCCATGTTGGCGAGAGTCTTGTCGCGGGTGATGCCGGCGTTGTGCACGATGATGTCGGCACCGCCGTGACGCTCGAGCAGGTGCTTCGAGAGGACCTCGCCGGCGTCGGGGGAGGTGACGTCGAGTGCGAGCGAGGTACCGCCGACCTTGTTGGCCGTCTGCGAGAGTGCTTCTCCGGCAGCGGGAATGTCGGCTGCGATGACGGTGGCTCCGTCGCGGGCGAGGACCTCGGCGATGGTGGCACCGATGCCGCGGGCAGCGCCGGTGACGACGGCTACCTTGCCGGCGAGCGGCTTGTCCCATGAGGCCGGTGCCTGCGAGTCGGCGTCACCGACGGCGATGACCTGGCCATCGACGAATGCGGACTTGGCCGAGAGCAGGAAGCGGAGGGTCGACTCCAGGCCGGAGAGGCCCGTCGATGCGTTGGGGGAGATGTAGACGAGCTGCGCCGTGGCGCCGCGCTTGACCTCTTTGCCGACGCTGCGTGTGAAGCCTTCGAGGGCGCGCTGAGCGATGTGCTCGTCGACGCTCGAGGTCTCCTCGGGGGTGGTGCCGATGACGACGACGCGAGCCGACGGTGCCAGGTTGCGGATGACCGGCTGGAAGAACTTGAAGAGCTGCTCGAGCTCGGCGACGTTGCCGATGCCGCTGGCGTCGAACACGAGTCCGCCGTGCTTGTCGTCGTGCGGCTGCGACTGCGGGTAGTCAGAGAGCAGCTCACGCAGAGGTTCGACGAGGCGGCCGCTGCCACCGATCAGGACCGGGCCGGCCAGTGCGGGCTCGCCTGCCTTGTAGCGACGCAGCTTCTCGGGCTGCGGCAGGCCTGCCTGCTTGGCGATGAAGGCTCCCGGCGCGGACGCGAGGAACGTTGAGTAGAGATCTGGGGCTCCCTTGGAGGCTGCCACTGTCGTACCTTTCATTCAGCGCTGCTCGCTCGAGGAGCGAGGCGCACGACCGGGTGTCGACATTCAACTTACTCGCCAGTAAGATGAAACTCCACCAGGGCCATTCCCCACGATGTTGGGGACCACGATGTTTGGAGACGTCAGTGACAAGCAAGCAGCTACGACCGGTCGCAATCGTCGGTGGCAACCGCATTCCTTTCGCGCGTTCGGACAAGAAGTACGCGCTGGCGTCCAACCAGGACATGCTCACTGCCACCATCGACGGTCTCGTATCGCGATTCGGTCTGCAGGGCGAGCGCCTCGGTCTCGTCGCCGCCGGTGCCGTGCTCAAGCACTCGCGCGATTTCAACCTCACCCGCGAGGTCGTTCTCGGTAGCGCGCTGAGCCCATACACCCCGGCCTTCGACATCCAGCAGGCCTGCGGCACCGGTCTGCAGTCGATCATCGCGGTCGGCGACGCCATCGCGTCGGGCCGTATCGATGCCGGCATCGGTGGCGGCGTCGACACCACCTCCGACGCACCGATCGGCGTCAACGACGAACTGCGCGAGTTTCTGCTCTCCCTGAACCGGGCCAAGAGCACCGGCGATCGCATCAAGCTCCTCGGCAACGTCCGTCCCGGCATGCTCGGCATCGAGATCCCGCGCAACGGCGAGCCGCGCACCGGCTTGTCGATGGGCGACCACGCTGCCATCACCGCCAAGGAATTCGGCGTCCGCCGCGAGGACCAGGACGAACTGGCCGCAGCGAGCCACAAGAACATGGCAGCCGCCTACGACCGCGGTTTCTTCGACGATCTGGTGACGCCGTTCCTCGGCCTCACGCGCGACGACAACCTGCGTCCGGGATCGACCGTCGAGAAGCTGGCCACGCTCAAGCCGGTCTTCGGAACCAAGCTGGGCGACGCCACCATGACGGCCGGTAACTCGACGCCTCTCACCGACGGCGCGTCGGCTGCACTGCTGTCGAGCGACGAGTGGGCTGCCGAGCGCAACCTCCCGGTGCTCGCGCACCTGGTCGATTCCGAGACTGCAGCGGTCGATTACGTACACGGCAACAGCTCGTTCAAGGACGGCCTGCTGATGGCTCCGACGTACGCGATCCCGCGTCTCCTCGCCCGTAACGGCCTCACGCTGCAGGACTTCGACTACTACGAGATCCACGAGGCGTTCGCCTCGGTGGTGCTCGCAACGCTGCAGGCGTTCGAGAGCGATGCGTACTGCAAGGAGCGTCTGGGACTGGACGGCGCGCTCGGTTCCATCGATCGCAGCAAGCTCAATGTCAACGGATCCTCGCTCGCCGCGGGCCACCCGTTCGCCGCGACCGGCGGCCGCATTGTCGCGTCGTTGGCGAAGATGCTGGCCGAGAAGGGCTCGGGCCGTGGCCTGATCTCGATCTGCGCTGCCGGTGGCCAGGGCGTCACGGCCATCATCGAGCGCTGATCACTGCAGCTTCGGCTGCTCACGATTCGGGGGACACAGGGTCGGCGGATCCGGCAATCGAGGGGTTTTCGGATCTGCCGACCACAACGTGAAAAAAAGGGGCACGCCACCGCGTGCCCCTTTTTCGTGTCCGATCAGCCGGGGATGCCACTCTCCGGCGGTGTCGATTCCTCACCGGTGTACTCCTCGACTGCCGAATCGCCGATGTCCGTCTGCAGCACCGGAGTCAGGTACTCGGGTACGCCGCCGCGGATCTGGAAGACACTGGCTCCGGAGATTCCGAGGTGACTCTCTTCCGAGTATCGGAACGGGGCGAGCTGAGGTCCCTCGAAGTCCTGTCCGCCGTCCTGAATTGCCGCGACGATGCCTTCGCGGGTGGGATTCTCGCCGGCCGCCTCCAGCGCCTGCACGAATGCGTATGCCTGGCTCAGACCGTAGATGCGGTAGTTGGTCAGTGGGTCACCGGTTCCGTTCTCCGCCCAGACCTTCTGCCACAGTTGGGTCCACGGATTCTCCGGGGAGTCGACGCCCGGGATGTACTCCAGCGAGATCATGCCTTCGAGCGACTGCGCGCCGTCGGTGACGGCACCCTGGGAGAAGCGTCCGAGCAGGGAGCCGACGAGGTCCACGTCGGAACCGATCGAGCTGTAGAACCACTCGGGGTCGTAGTTGAGTCGCATGGCGGTCAGTTGGCTCAGTGCGGTGTACGAGGGCACGTTGAAGCCGAGTATCAGATCGGCTCCGGCACCTTGTAGCGCCGCGATCTGAGGTGCGACGTCCGTGTTGCCGGAGGTGTAGCGCACGACCTCGACGATCTGGTCGTCGAGGTACTGCCGAACTGCTTCCTCGCTGTCTCGGCCGAGGTCGTCGTCCTGGAGAAACAGGCCGACCTTGGCGTCGGGCCGATTCTTCGTCACCCAGTCGCCGATGATCTTGCCCTCGACCTGGTAATCGGGCTGCCAGCCGAAGGTATTCGGGTACTTCTCGGGATCGTTGCCCCACATGATCGCGCCGGAGGAGACGAACAGATCCGGCACACCCTCTTCGTTCAGGAAGTCGATCACTGCGCTGTGAGTTGCCGTGCCGAGTCCACCCACGACGGCGAACACCTCGTCCTGCAAAACGAGTTCGTTGACGACCTGCGTGGTGGTGGTCGGATCGTACGAGTCGTCTCGAACGACGTACTCGATCTGCCTACCGTTGATGCCGCCCGCGGCGTTGACGTAGTCGAAGTACGCCTGTGCGCCTGTAGGGATTTCGCTGTAGCCGGGTGCTGCGACCCCGGTCAACGGAAAGTGGGCACCGATCTTCACCGAGGTGTCGGTGATGCCTACCGTCGAGCCTTCCGAGGATTCCGTCGCCTCGTCTCTACCGCCTGCGCCGCACGCTGCGGCCAACGAGACGACGGCGACGAGTGCGGTCGTTCTGACCGCCACCGATCCGAACTTCTTCATTTCATCTCTTTTCTGGTTGAACGCAACCTTCGATACGTGCCCACCAGACCCAGTGGGGCGAACAGGATGACCAGGACGGTGAAGATTCCGGTCACCAGTGGTGCGAGTTCGGCGGATTGCAGACTGCTCAGCCCCAGATCGAGACCGAGGTTGGTGACCACCGGCGGGATGTAGGTCAGCAGTATTGCTCCGATCAAGGCCCCGGACAGAGTTCCGAGCCCACCGATGACGACGGCCGAGAGCAGCGTCAGTGAGAGGGTCAGCGTGAATCCGCTCGGTGCCGCGATGCGTGCCGACATCGCCAGAACAGCGCCACCCGCGCCCGCGCAGGCCGCGCTGACGACGAACGCCAGAATGCGTGCGCGCCCGAGGTCGATGCCGGCCAGTTCCGCGGCGACCTCGTCGTCCCGGACGGCCCGCCAGCGGCGGCCGATCCGACTCGCGGAGACATTCGCCAACAGGAAGAACACGACGACGAGCAGTATCCAACTGACATAGGCGACGAATTTCGTTCCGCTGAGCTCGTTTCCGGTGACGAAGAACATCGCGTCATCGATCAGGTCCGGCACTTTCGGAGCCGGGACGACCAGGCCCTGTTCGCCGCCGAGGTAGTCCGAGAAGTACAGGGCCAGACCCGGGACGGCGACGGCGAGTGCCAGCGTGGCACCGGCCAGGTACGGCCCGTGCAACCGGGCGGCGGCCACTCCCACCACTACACCGACCACGGCCGAGATCACGGTGGCGGCGAGCAGTACCAGGGGTACCGACCATCCTGAATCGTTGGCGCGCAGCATCAGTGCCGCGGTGTAGGCGCCGACGGCCATGAACGCGCCGTGTCCGAGGGAAAGCTGGCCGCTCAATCCGGTCAGCACGGTCAGGCCACCGGCCGCGATCGCCAGGTAGGCGACCGAGGTCAGCTGGCTCTGGCGGAAGGTGCTCAGTGATTCGAGTGCGAGCACGATGACGACGAGTCCGATGACAGCACAGAGGAAGTGGCGTCGAACCGGCGTTGCCGTGAGGCGGGTGAGAGTCGCGTTCATGTCAGACCCTCCTGGCAGCTGCGCTGGCGAACAATCCGCTCGGGCGGACCAGAAGTACGACGATCAGGATCACCAATGCCGCGCTGGACACGAGATCCTGGCCGAGGTAGCCGCTGACGAAGCTGAGTCCGATGCCCATCAGCAAGCCGCCGACCACCGCTCCCGCCGGGCTGTCCAGGCCACCGAGAACTGCTGCGACGAAACCGAATACGACGATCGAGTCCATGTAGCCCGGATGCACCAGCGAGCCTCCTGCGATGAGCAGACCGGCCAGTGATCCGACGACTGCGGCCAGCGCCCAACCGAGGGTGAGCATGCGGCTCACGCGTACTCCCAGGAGCTTGGCAACCTCCTGCTCGAAGGCGCTCGCCCGCATCTTCAGCCCCAGATCGGTGAAGCGGAACAGCAGGATGAGCAGCGCCAGTACCACCAGGACGGCGATGATCTTGAAGATGTCGTAGCCGGTCAGTGCCACGTTGATCTCCCCGATTCGCTGGCCGGTGAGGCCGAACGGAGCTGGGAAGGAACGGAATTGGTTGCCGAAAATGATGGCTGCCACCGCGTGGATGATGATGAACAGCCCCAGCGTCAGGATCACCGGGTTGATGTGCGATGAGCTGTCGACGAACCGGATGACGAGTCGTTCGATCAACGCCCCCAGCAGTAGCCCGCTGAGGAGTGCGACTCCGAATCCGATCCAGTACGAGTACCCGGCGTCGATGACGACGAGTGCGACGTAGGTGGTGATCATGGCCATCGGAGCCTGGGCGAAGTTGACGATGCGTGTCGATCGCCAGATGAGTACCAGAGCGAGCGCGAAGGCGGCATAGATCATGCCGGTCGTCACGCCGTTGATGAGGATGGTGAGCAGTTGTTGCACTGTGGCAGGAGTCCTTTCGGCTCTAGAACCCGAGATAGGCGTGTCGGAGGGCATCGTCCCCGGCCAGGGTGTCGGCGGGGCCTTCCATCGCGACCTTGCCCAGATCCAGGACTACGGCGTGTTCGGCAATCGACAGTGCGCTGCGCGCGTTCTGTTCGACGAGCACGACGGTCATCGATTCGGAATCGACGAGTGCCCGGAGCGTCTCGAAGATCTGGGCGACGACTTTCGGTGCGAGCCCCAGAGACGGTTCGTCGAGCAGCAGGACCGACGGTGTCGCCATCAGAGCTCGGCCGATCACCAGCATCTGCCGTTCTCCGCCGGAGAGGGTGTGCGCGGACGAGGTTCGTCGGCCGGTCAGGGGTGGAAACATCTCGTAGATTCGGTCGAGGGTGACGGCGTCGTGACTTCTGTTGCGTCCCAACGCTCCGAGTCGGAGATTTTCGTCGACGGTGAGTTCGGCGATCACTCCACGACCCTCGGGGACGTGCGCGAGCCCTTTGCGGGACATGCGATCCGGTGCCACGCCGACAACATCGACACCGGCGAGCTCGATGCGTCCCGATACCGGCCGGATGAGGCCGGATACAGTGCGAAGCAACGTGGTCTTCCCTGCTCCGTTGGCCCCGAGCACGGCGGTGATCGCCCCGGCCGCGACGGTCATCGACACCGAATCGAGGGCGGTGACCGGCCCGTAACGCACAGTGAGGTCGGTGATCTTCAGGTGTGCCGCGTCAGTCGTCATGTGCCACTTCGTTTCCGAGGTATGCAGCGAGCACGGCGGGGTCCTCGCGGATCTGATCGGGCGTCCCCTGAGCGATGACCTTGCCGAAATCGAGTACGTAGATCCGGTCGCACACACTCATCACGAGGTCCATGTGATGCTCGACGAGCATGACCGACGTTGCCGGCCTTTCCGGTTCGGAATCCTTGGGTACTGCTGCAAGAGAACGGATCTCCTTACCGAGCTCGCTCATTTCGTCGCTGGACAGGCCCGAGGCGGGTTCGTCGAGCAGCAGCAGTGTCGGTTCGCTGACGAGAGCACGCGCGAGTGCGACTCTCTTGCGCACCGCGTACGGCAGGCTCGGCGGCAATCGGTGAGCGTGGTCGTCGATTCGCAATCGCTGCAGCATGGCCATGGCGATCGAGCGGACCGCGGCGTCGTCGGAGGAGCTCGACGGCAGCCCGAGGAGTCCCGCCAGGACTCCGGTTCGAGCCGTTCGGTCGGCACCGATCATGACGTTGTCCAGTACGGTCATTCGATCGAACAATCCGAGTCCCTGCAGGGTTCTGCTCATGCCGAGTCGGGGAAGGTCGTGCGGTCGGAGTCTGGGCAAGGTCTTGCCGTGTCGGCCGAGTGTTCCCGATTGCGGGCGCACGAGTCCGCAGGCAACGTTGAACAAGGTCGTCTTGCCGGCACCGTTGGGTCCGATGACGCCGAGGACTTCGCCGGGGCGGACGTCGAGGCTGACTCCGGAGAGCGCGACGATTCCGCCGAACGACACTTCGACGTCCTTCATGGTGAGAACCGGGTCCATCGTGTCGAGAGAGTTCAAGTGACGCACCTCACAATCTGTTGCGTTCACTATGGGGCGTCGCGCACAACGGGCGATATGGACGCTGCGCACAGAATTTTTGGGTCGCTGGGCACCAGTACCGGTCAAATCACCCTGTGATGTGGGCTCTGTGCGCAAAACTGTCAGGGTGGTTGCTCCTGGTGCTCGACGCGTATCGACGCGATCCGCTGCCCGCGGGGCGGTGACGGCCTCCGATCAGGAGAAGATCCGCAGCGCGTGGGCGGCGTTGACGCCGCGAGCCGACACGATCGCGGACTCCATCACGTTGGCACTTATCGAGCAGGAACCCGCCTACCTGGCGAGCTCCGCTCCGGACATCGCGGGCGAGATCAGGCGCAGTACCCGTGAGCACATCGGCCAGGGTCTTCGAACGCTGTCCGGCCTGCCTGCCGCGAACGACAACACCCGCGAGGTGTGGCGTCGAACGGGGCGGGAGCGCGCTCGCCAAGGAATTCCCATGGAGTTGGTTCTCAAGGCGTACACGCTCGGGAGCCGAACGCTCTGGGAAGAGTTGATGCTCGAGCGAGAACAATGCCGATCCAGCATCGACGAGCATCTGCTGCTGGTGGCGGGTCAGCAGTTGTGGCGTGCGCTGGACAGCCAGTACGAAACTCTCGTCGAGGCGTACCGGCAGGAGAGTGCCCGAATGCAGCAGCGAGACATCGCCAACGTCCTGGAGATCCTCGACGGGCTTCGATCGGGTCGTGGTGGCGATCCAGCGTTCGTCATCGAAGCTCGTGCCACACTGGGTCTTTCGGCTTCACAGCAAATTGCGTGCGTCGTCGGCCCACTCGACGATCAGGGATCTCCGCCGCTGCCCGCACCCGAGGATGCGTTGGATCAGATAGGCGCGGTATCGCATTGGAACACCAGGGACGGCCATCAATTCGCGCTCGTCGCGCTCGCCACCGGGTCGTGGAATTCTGTCGTCGATTCCCTCGCAGCGCAGGCGGTGGGGCCGGTCGGGGTCGCGCATTCACCCGAGGGTGTGTCGTCGTTCGCGGCGGCGTACCGATTGGCGGCGCTGACGGCCGAGACCATCACCGAGGGCAGCGGCGTGGCGCTGGCGACCGAGCGTCTGCCTCGGGTGATCATGGCTGCCGATCACCAATCGTCGGAGTTGCTCGTGCGGCACGCTCTCGGCAGCTTGTGGACGCATCCGGAGCCGCACCGCGGAACGCTGCTCGACACCCTGGCGCACATGCTTGCCTCCGACGGTTCGCCTACCAATGCCGCGAAGGCGCTCTACTGCCACCGAAACACGGTGATCTATCGGGTTCGACGGATCGAGGAGTTGACCGGGCACGATCTTACCGATCCCCGAGATCGGCTCCTGCTTACTCTCGCCCTGGTCAGGACGGGCCACTGGACCCGTGCCGTCGGTCAAGGGGACAGTTCGACGCCCCGCGGATCATTCAATCGAATGAATTGACGAGACATTTTTTTACTCGGTGTAACGAGCAGTCGAAGAGTGCATATATTCCAGATGGCTCCGTGCTGCTGCCTGACCCCCGACCCGGCAGCAGCGCGGAGCCTTTTTCGTTCGGATACCGAACATCGCCGAGTGAGCGTTGCCGTTCGGTTTGCGTAAGCTCGTGCGCGGGGTACTCGGTGCCCACAAGTGGAACTTTCATCGAACGGTGGTCCTGGAAGGGTCGAACGTGAGCGAGGGCAAGAGTAGGTCGGGCGACGCGCCGAAGGGCGACGAGCTCCCCGATGTACCGCCGTACGACGCTCCCACCGAGACATTCGGAGTGGTTGGGAACGGGCCCGAAGCATCGAAGCCCAGCTCCGACGCCGATCCTGGCGAGCAGCATGCTTCCGAGCCCGGTTCCGATGTCGAAGGTACGGACACCTCTTGTGGTGACGACGCGTCGACCGCTGAATCCTCTACTACCGAGGCTGTCGAATCTGCCGGTCCGACGGACGCAGTCGATTCCGATTCGCCGGCCTCGACCTCGCAACACACGCCGGTCGCGGACGAATCTCCTACCGTGGCACAGCCCGTTGTTACCGATCCGCCGGTAGCCGCCGATCAGTCCGACGCTCCTGCGGTACCGCCCTCGATTTCTCCGGACGACGGTAGTGCGCCGACCGATGTGCCCGGCGCTACGCCGCCGTGGCGGAAGATTGCCATCGGCACCGGTGCGGTATTCGCTGTTCTCACACTGCTGTACGCAGCGGATTGGTTCAGTTCGAGTGACCGTGTGCCTCGCGGTGTCACCGTTGCCGGCATCGACGTCGGCGGCAAGGCTCATTCCGACGCCGAAGCGACACTGCGCGCCGAACTCGGACCCCGAGCCGAGCAACCCGTTCAGGTCGACGTCGGCGATCGGCAGGTCGACGTCATTCCCGTCGCTGCCGGTCTCGGGGTGGATTGGAACGCGACGCTGGACCGCGCGGGATCTCAGCCCATCAATCCGATCACTCGGTTGACGTCGTTCTTCGGCAGCCGCGAGATCGGCGTCGTCTCGACCACGGACGAGCAGGCATTGACCGTCGCCATCGACGGACTTCGAGCCGAGACCGATCGCGCTCCCGTCGAAGGGGACGTCGTGTTCGAGGGTGTCACTCCTGTTGCTGTCGCACCAATGGAGGGTCGGGTGTTGGATGCCGACGGGACACGTCGAAATTTGCAGACCGAATGGGCTTCGGGGACAACGGAAGTGGCCTACGAATCCACCCCCGTCTCGGTGACGCAGGACGCGGTCGACCGAGCCCTCGCCGACGTTGCCGTTCCCGCGACGTCGGCTCCGGTGATCGTCGCGGGCAGGCAGAACGTCGACGCGACGCTGCCGACCGACCGCGTCGGCGAGGTTCTGCGCTTCGATCCGGACGGGCAGGGCGGGCTGACTCCGATCTACGACACCGATGCCGCCGCCGGCATTCTCGCTCCGCAACTCGTACGCACCGAGGTACCGCCGAAGGACGCGTCGTTCACGTTCTCCGGAGGTGCGCCGACCGTCGTACCCGGCGTGATGGGTGAGCTGGTCGAGTGGCGAAAGACTCTCGAGCAACTGCCCGCACTGTTGTCCGCGGACGGTCCCCGCACCACCGAGGCGATCTACGAACCGGCCCAGCCCGCACTTACCACCGAGGCCGCGCAGAATCTCGGTGTGCGAGAGGTGATCGCGGAATACACCACCGGCGGATTCGAGTATGCGTCGGGCGTCAACATCGGGCTCACTGCAGACATCGTCAACGGTGCGCTCGTGAAGCCGAAGGAGACGTTCTCGCTGAACGGATACACCGGTCCACGGGGAACTGCGCAAGGTTTCGTCGAGTCGGGGATCATCGACAACGGTCGACCCGATCGCGCAGTGGGCGGTGGCATCAGCCAGTTCGCGACGACGCTGTACAACGCGTCCTACTTCGCGGGCATGGAAGACACCGATCACACCGAGCACAGCTACTACATCAGCCGATACCCGGAGGCCCGCGAAGCAACGGTCTTCGAGGGTGCCATCGACCTGAAGTTCACCAATCCGAACGACACCGGCGTGGTCATCGAATCGTTTGCCAATTCGTCCAGCGTCACCGTTCGGCTGTGGGGAACGAAGACCGTCGACGTCGAATCGATAACCGGGCCGCGGACTCGGCCCACCTCGCCGGATACCGTGACCCTGCCTGCCGGTGCCGGCTGCGTCGCGTCCGGTGGAGGACCGGGCTTCACCGCAAGTGATACACGGATCATCAGCGACGCCGCATCCGGCCGGGAGATTTCGCGCAACACCAGAACGGTGAAGTACGACCCGATTCCGATCGTGAAGTGCGTCCAGCCCGATCGGCCGGATCCTTCGCCGGCACCTCGACCCGACCCCGCGCCGGAGCCGGATGAGTGACGCCCGAGCTGATTCGAATCACCTCGAGTCGGACTGTGGCGTCGACGCCCGATCGGGTGTTTGCTGGTAACAGGGACCTGCTGGAAATGATTGTGTCCGTGCGGGGGTTGCACTGCACAGGCGCTTCACTGCGCACGACCACCGAAAGGGAGCATCGCCCATGACGCTCACACGTACCGTCCTCGATCAACAGACGCTGCGTGAGGCGTACGCGCAATTCCCCAGCGGCGTAGTGGCAATCGCCGCGAAGATCGACGGCGTGCTGGTGGGATTGGCGGCGAGTAGCTTCGTCTCGGTATCCATCGATCCGCCCCTGGTGGCCGTGTGTATGCAGAACACGTCGACGACGTGGCCCAAGCTCGAATCGGCGCCCAACATCGGCGTCAGCGTTCTCGGTGAGGCGCACAACGATGCTGTTCGTACTCTTGCGGCCAAAACCGGCGATCGATTCGCCGGCCTCGAACTCACCGTCACCGACGGGGGAGCCGCCTTCATCGTGGGTGCAACGGCGTGGCTCGACACCACCATCGACCAGCAGATCCCCGCGGGCGACCACACAATCGTGTTGCTGCGCATTCATTCCCTGGACGTGCAGAGTGAAGTGAACCCAATCGTGTTCCACGGCAGCAAGTTCCGCAAACTTCAGCAGTAGTTGCTCCCGCTCCACCTGCCTCCCGCGGTGCGCTCAGTGTCCACAATTCGCTTCGCCAGGCGGGATCCCGTCGTCGACGGCAAATAGTGGACAGTCACCGCACTTCGCCCGAACCACCACCCAGCGCACACACAACAACGGCCGCACCCGTGAACAGGTGCGGCCGTTGCAATGTCAGTGGATCAGAACGCTGCTTCGTCCAGTTCCATGATGTCGTTGTCGATGTTGGTCAGGATTGCACGCGTCGAGGTGAGCTGCGGCAGGATGTTCTTGGCGAAGAACGAGGCCACTGCGATCTTGCCCTCGTAGAACGCCTTGTCCTTGCCCTCTGCACCGTTGTCGAGTGCGGTGATGGCGATTTCGGACTGACGCAGCAGCAGCCAGCCGATGAGCAGGTCGCCGAAGCCCATCAGGAAGCGCACCGATGCCAGGCCGACCTTGTACAGCTCGGTGGGCTGGTCCTGTGCGCCCATGAGATGCTGGGTCATCGATGTGACGATGGCCTGCACGTCTTCTAGCGCGGTGGCGAGCAGTGCGCGCTCGGCCTTGAGTCGGCCGTTACCGGCTTCGCTGTCGATGAACGACTTGATCTGTCCGGCAACGTGAGCCAGCGCAACGCCACGGTCGCGGGCGATCTTGCGGAAGAAGAAGTCCTGCGCCTGGATGGCGGTGGTGCCCTCGTACAGCGAGTCGATCTTGGCGTCGCGGATGTACTGCTCGAGCGGGTAGTCCTGGAGGAAGCCGGAGCCTCCGAGGGTCTGCAGCGATTCGGCCAGCACCTGGTAGGCGATCTCCGAGCCGACGCCCTTGACGATGGGCAGCAGGAGGTCGTTGACGCGGTAGGCGATGTCTTCGTCGGCGTCCGAGACCTGCTTGGCGGTGATCGGATCCTGGTGGGCGGCGGTGTAGAGGTACACCGCACGCAGGCCCTCCGAGTACGCCTTCTGCATCATGAGGCTGCGACGGACGTCGGGGTGGTGCGTGATGGTGACACGCGGTGCGGTCTTGTCGGTCATCTGCGTCAGGTCGGCTCCCTGGACGCGCTCCTTGGCGTACTCGAGTGCATTGAGGTAGCCGGTGGAGAGGGTGCCGATTGCCTTGGTGCCGACCATCATTCGTGCGTGCTCAATGACGTCGAACATCTGCGCGATGCCCTTGTGGACCTCGCCGACGAGCCAGCCCTTGGCGGGAACTCCGTGGCCACCGAAGGTGAGTTCGCAGGTGGCGGAGGCCTTGAGGCCCATCTTGTGCTCGACGCCGGTGACGAAGGCACCGTTGCGCTCGCCCAATTCGCCCTTCTCGAAGTCGAAGAGGACGGACGGTACGAAGAACAGGCTCAGACCCTTGGTGCCCGGTCCGGCACCTTCGGGGCGGGCGAGCACGAGGTGGAAGATGTTCTCGAACAGGTCGTCGGAGACGGCCGAGGTGATGAAGCGCTTGACGCCCTCGATGTGCCAGGAACCGTCGTCCTGCTTGATCGCCTTGGTGCGTCCGGCACCGACGTCGGATCCGGCGTCGGGCTCGGTGAGGACCATCGTGGCACCCCACTGGCGCTCGACGGCGACCTTGGCCCATTCCTTCTGCTCGTCGGTTCCGTTGTGGAACAGGATGTTCGCGAAGCCGGGGCCTGCGGAGTACATGAAGGCTGCGGGCTGCGAGCCGAGGAGCATCTCGTTGATGCCCCACAGGAGGTTGCGCGGGGCAGGCATGCCGCCGATCTCCTCGTCGAGGCCGACGCGCCACCACTCACCGTCGGCGAGGGCCTTGTAGGACTTCTTGAAGGATTCGGGAAGCTTGAGGCTGTGGGTTTCCGGATCGAAGACCGGGGGGTTGCGGTCGGCGTCCGCGAAGGACTCGGCCAGCGGGCCCTCGGCCAGGCGTACTACCTCGCGCAGCATGTCACGGGCTACTTCACCGTCCATGTCGCCGAAGTTGTCGCCTTCGAGTGTCTCGTCGAGTCCGAACATCTCGAAGAGATTGAATTCGAGGTCCCGGAGGTTGCTCTTGTAATGGCCCATTGCTCGTTCGCTCTCCAGTCGGTGGTGCGGTCTCGTGAGTACCGCCCAAGTTAGCTACTCGTCGGTAACTTAAGGGATGTTACCCCCGATCCGCGTCGCTGCCAAGGGCAGACCTACTCGCCAGTAGCAGTGCATCGATCGCGGTGCCGTCGCTCACGTCTCGATACCGATTCTCGGCCGTCACGATGGTCAGGCGGGAGTCGATGTCGGACACCAAATCCTCTGGTGTGTATAGGATTTCGGGTTCCTGTGGTCCCCCGACGCCGTGCTCGATGTTCGCAGAGTGGTGTCCCAGAATCATGAGGATTCCATCAGGTTTCAGCGCTGAAACTGCGGTCGACACGGCTCGGCGTCGCTCCTCCGGCGGCAGATGAAGGTAAAACATGAGAACCAGGTCATAGTTCGGCGAGGGTGACAAATGCGTCACATCAGCACGTACCCAGGTCAGGCGTTTGCGCACCGACTTGGGTGCAGAGGCTGCCACATCATTGGCCCGTGTCAGGGCCACCGAGGAGAAGTCGACGGCGTCGACGATCCATCCCCGGGTTGCCAACCAGATGGCGTTTCGACCCTGGCCCGACGCGAGATCCAGTGCGCGACCACGTTTCAGCGTGGTCGCGAGCTCGACCAACGTTGCATTCGGTGCCTCGCCGTACACGAGTTCTCGGCGGTCGTACTTGCGATCCCACTCTGCGGCGTCCACCTGCGGCAGCCTAGTGGGGGTAACTACAACGTGGCGCGCAGCAGCAGAACGTTGTAGTTCTGGTAGACGGTCGCCAGGAAGTACAGGTCTCGTCCCGTCGAGAACGGGTGGATGTACGGCGCGTAGATCGAGCTGACCTCGCGAGTGTCGACCAGAACCTCCGGTGGGCTCCACGGACCGACCGGCGACGGTGAGCGACGCAGCACGATCGAGTTGGCATTGTCGGTCGTCATCATCAGGTACTGCCCGAGAGTGGCGTTGTACGCGACGGAGAGTTCTCCCACCCCGCCGACGATGGGTGCCGCCGCGGCCGGGTCGCCCTTCTTCCAGTCCTGGCCGGTCCAGTACTCGTATTCGCCCAGCTTCGCGATGTCCTGCTCTTTGACCCGGGCAACGTGACCGAGGTTGAACCGGCCGGGCGGGGTGCCGTATTGGTAGACGTAACCGCCGTCCTTCAGGTACGCGCTCTGCTGGAAGTTACGGTCGCCGCCGACGCTGGGACGCTGGGTCTCCGGCAGCGGTGCCCAGTTCTCCCCGTTGTCGTTCGAGACTGCCAGTCCGGAGAAGTTGGTCTCCCAGGTTCCGGCCGGACCCCAGTTCTTCACCGACATCAGGTTCAGATACTGAGTGTCACCGACGGCCACGCCTGCCGTCGGGATCCGACTGATCTCGACGAACGGGATCTTGGGGCTGGGTACGACCTCTTTCGTCTGACCCAGCGGATCGCGCACGATGCTGTCGAAGTTCATGCCGTCGGCGAGGTTGCGGTCGGCGCTACGGACGATGGCATTGCTACGCCACGACCACAGGCTGCCCTGCAACAGATTGGGAATGCCGAGTCCGGCGGTGTCGCCGAATGCCGTCAACACCTCTCCGCGGCCGTTGTCCCACATGATGCCGAGATCGGTGCCGATCATGTTGACGTTCTGCGTGTTGTTGGGGCTCGACATGCCGGTCACCTGGGCGACGGCCTGGGCTCGGCCGTGCAGCTGCGGCAGCCCGAATGTGCCGTTGAGCCCCGCTATGGGATTGACCGCATTGGGATTCGCGAGGGCATTGGGGCCGGTGACCAGCAGTGATGCCGCCATGGTCAGTGTAGCGACGGTCAATGCTCTGGAACCTACGCGACTCAAGACGTTCCCCCGATTTCGATTCCACACCCCGATAACGTCAGGAACCATATCAGCGGTTTGTTCATGGGGGTAATACATCGACTGATCCGCTGTTTCGGGGTATTCGGGCGATTAGACCTCGATGTCGTAATCTGGACATCGTGAGTGATCTACCCGATTCCGGGCTGGCCAGGGATTTGTCCGTCAGTGCGATGCGGCTGAATCGGAGGCTGCGTCTGCGCCATTCCAGCGACAGATTGCCCGTCGCTCAGCTGTCGATTCTGACGACTCTGCTGCGCGAGGGGCCGATGACGACGGGTGAATTGGCGGCGCGGGAGCGAATCAAGCCACCGTCGGTGTCGAGGTCCTCGCACACGTTGGTGGAGTCGGGTCTGATCTCTCGGGCACCGCACCCGACGGACGGTAGACAAGTTGTTCTGCAGCTGACCGAGACCGGGACCGCTGCCGCGCGCGAAGAGGTTGCGTCTCGGGAAATCGCACTGGCCGAGCAGTTGGAGAACCTGACGGCTCAGGAGCGCGAGACGTTGGCGGCCGCGGCCGGGATTCTCGCCGAGATCGTCGAACAGGTCGACTGAGATCTGTCAGTTGTCGTTGCGGACTTGGTGATCGAGGGTGTCGATGTCCCATTCGAGAGTCGAGCCCAATTCTTCGGAATCGCCCCGGCGTGCGACGCGACCGAGGACGGTGGCGACAACTACCGCGCACACCATCCATACGGTCACGACTATCCACAACCCGGTCATGACACACTTTCTAGCACCCGTGTCTGTGAAATCGCCGAGAAACGGTGATTCGGCTTTGTTGCGATTCGATATTGGTCGTCGACGGCCCGCAATCAGGACATATCGAACGCGCTGCTCCACAACAGATGTGGAGATTCCCGAGTGTCATTCGATTCGAGCGAAACAAACCCAACGTAACGTACTAGATATCCCGTTTCGATCGAATTCGGTCGACGGCAATGCGGAATCGACTATCCGGTCCGCACCTGCGCGATACCGGGTCCAGATCGGATTCGAAATCGACGTCCCGTAATTCCTCGAGCATTGTCAACGACGCCCCCGCGGCCGACAATGCGGCGTGTGTGTCGGTGCCCGTCGACGGTGCGGACATGGGCACGTCGAGCAGGGCTCGTGCCATGGCGGGGTCACGCAGGCCCAGCACCCACCAGCCGCCGTCCTCGGCGGTGCCGAGCACGTCGCCATCGACGAGCCGCGCGGCTGCGTCGGACAGTATCTGTGCGGTCACCTGGGGCGTGTCCATACCGATCTGCAGTACGGCTCCATCGGTGGCCGCGTCGGCATGTGCATTCGCCAGCCGTTCCCCCAGTCCGTCGCCGCGTTGCGTGATCACCGTGAACGACGCCAGAGCCCGGATGAGTTCGTCGGCGCGGGCCGCGTCGGCAAGGGTGCCGGTGAGAGCTACGACGCGGTGGTCGACGTCGGCCGCGGCGACGGCATCGAGGGTGTCCAGTAGTGAGGCTGCGGCCAGCTCGGCCGCAGCAGCATCGCCGATCGTGGCGGCAAGGCGCGTCTTGGCCAGGCCGGGTACAGGAGCTTTGGCAACAACGAGAGCGGTGACGATCACGACAGGACCTTCCAGAAATCTCGTACGGCGACGATCGTTCCCTTCACAGAGCCCGAAACCTTGGATGTACCAGCGGTTCTCGGACGGTAGTCCACGTCATGTTCGGCAACGGTCCACCCGGCCTGGGCCGCCAACACGAGCAGTTGCAGCGGGTAACCGGAGCGTCGGTCGGTGACGTCGAGGTCGAGCAGTGCCTGGCGGCGGACCGCGCGGATGGCACCGAGATCGTGTACCGGAAGCTTGTACTTGGTCCGGAGTCGAAGGGACAGAACGGCATTGCCGATTCGGGCGTGCAGTGGTGAGCTTCCCTTGGCCGGTCGTCGACGGCCGACGGCGAGATCGGCGTGATCCAATGCGGCCACGAGGGTCGGCAGATCACCCGGGTCCATCGACCCGTCTCCGTCGAGGACGCAGACGATCTCGGTGTCGGCGGCGAGGACGCCGGCGTGCACGGCGGCACCGTAACCGGGCACGGACTCCGACACCACGGTGGCTCCGTGGGCCGCAGCGACGGCGGCGGTGTTGTCGGTGGAGTTGTTGTCCACCACTATCGTCCGATACCCCGCCGGCATCGAATCGAGCACTGCAGGAAGCGATTCAGCCTCGTTCATGCAGGGAACGACGACAGTGACCGAGCCCGGTTCAGACACGAGGTGGCCCCGTACCTTCGGCGTCGCGCAACGGTGCGTCGGCGAATGCGGTGAGGCCCTCGCGAGGCATGACCTTCGCGCGGAATCCCAGGGTCCGTTCGGCGAGTTCGGAACTGGCGACGATGTGCCGAACATCGCCGGCTCGGTACTGTCCGGTGATTTCGGGTGTCGGACCGCCACGTGCGTCGGCGAGGATACCGGCGACCTCACCGATGGTGATCGGTTGTCCCGAACACACGTTGAGCGCGGTGAAGCCGTCCAGCGCGGCGGAGATCGACGCGATGTTGGCCGCCGCTACGTCGTGCACGTGGACGAAATCACGGGCCTGCTTGCCGTCCTCGTAGACCGTCGGAGCCTGTCCTCGTTCGAGCGACGATCGAAACATCGCTGCGACACCGGAATACGGCGTATTACGCGGCATGTGCGGGCCGTACACGTTGTGGTAGCGCAGCGCTACCACCGATCCGCCGGTGGCGATTGCCCAGGCGGAGGCGTAGTTCTCCTGAGCAAGTTTGCTGGCGGCGTAGGTGCTCCTGGGTTCGAGCCTCGAATCCTCCTCGACCAGAAGCCAATCGAGTGGCTCACCGGACTGTGGATCGCGGTTGTCGAACAGGCCTGCGTCGAGGTCGGCTCGGGTGCGGGGAGGCGGAACGACGGTTTCGCCCGACGAATTGAGATAGCGTCCTTCGCCGTAGACGACCATCGACGAGGCGAGAACCAGCCGGGTGCACCCCGCCTCGTACATGGCCGCGAGCAGGACTGCCGTCCCGTAGTCGTTGTGGCTCGCGTAGGCCGGGGCATCTGCGGCGTCGACGCCCGCTCCGACGACGGCTGCCTGATGGCACACCACGTCCACTCCGCGGAGGGCCTCGACGAGTGCGTCCTTGTCTCGCACATCGAGGTCGGCGATCCCGTCGGCATGCGCGCCGGGGCCGTGAGCGGATGCGAGCATCGCGTCGACGGCCACTACGTCGAGGTCGGCGGCACGTGCGGCGTCGAGGATGTGGCCGCCGATGAAACCGGCTGCGCCGGTGAGGAGTACGCGTGTCATGGCAGCTCGATCGGCAGGGTGACGCCGGCGTGGACTCGGCAATCGGAGCACTCGCCCGTGGGTGCGTCCCGTACCGCGGAGCGGACCAGCGTCTTGAGCGGCTCGATGTTCTTCTGGAACTCCGCGAACACGTCCACCGCCTTGACTCCCTGACCGGATTCGATGCCGGCATCGAGGTCGGTCACCAATGCTATCGGTGCATAACAGAGTTCGAGCTCCCGCGCGAGAACGGCCTCGGGATGACCGGTCATGTTCACCAGTGTCCAACCCTGACGAGCGAACCACTGGCTCTCCGCGCGAGTGGAGAAGCGCGGACCCTCGACCACCACCATGACTCCGCCGTCGATCGCGGTGTCCTGGACGGCCGCCCTGCGTAACTCCCCGCAATAGGGGTCCGCGAACTCGACGTGGATTCCGCCCTCGTCGAAGTAGGTCTGCGTACGCCCGGACGTTCGATCGACGAGCTGATCGGGGATCACCACGGTGCCGGGACCGTACTCGGCCACCAACGATCCGACGGCGCACGGCGCGAAGACTCGGTTCACCCCGAGCATCCGGAGCGCCCACATGTTCGCGCGGTACGGCAACGTGTGCGGGGAGTATTCGTGCTTCCTGCCGTGTCGGGGCAGGAACGCGACCTGCCGACCCTCCACCTCGCCCAACGTGATCGGAGCGCTCGGCGGTCCATAGGGCGTATCGAGCTCGATCTGCTCGGCGTCGTCGGCGAAGAACGAGTAGAAGCCGCTACCGCCGATGACGGCGATCTCGGCCCGTCCCTGCCCGTCCTTGTTCATCTGTTCATCCTCCATCACGATCGGTCGATATGCTGTTCGGAAGTCGTGTTCGTCTCGAGGTCCGCAGGGAGAAAACACTATCCGTTACTGGAGAGAAGCCGTCGCCGGTGTGCTCGCCGTCGCGCTCGTCGTGGTCGCGTTCATCGTGCCGTATCTGGGAAACGAACTCGTCACTCCGATCATCAACCGAACGCCGCGGCAGGTGCGCGATTTCGCGGACGCGGCACCGCTGTTCGGATTCCGTGAGATTCACGTCGGCTGGGGCACCCCGTTCGCCGTACTCATCGCCGTGGCCACCGTGCTGTGGGGCCCTACGGTGGCCCGCCGGTTGTCCTGGACGCGACTGTTGTTCGTCGTATGGGGCGCGTCGGCAGCGTGGACGATGTCGTTGGCAATGGTCGACGGGTGGAAGCGCGGGTTCGTCGACCGACTGGCGTCGACGGACGAGTACCTGCACGAGGTACCGGGGATCACCGACATTCCCGAGACTCTGCGCGGATTCTCCGAGAGAATCCTGGACTACCAGGCGGATTCGTGGACGACGCACGTCTCGGGGCACCCGCCGGGGGCGTTGTTGACGTTCGTGTGGCTCGATCGCCTCGGCCTCGGCGGTGGGGCGTGGGCGGCCACGCTGTGTGTGCTGGTCGGAACCAGCGCCGCGGTCGCGGTGGTAGTCACGATCAAAATGCTGGGCGACGAGAACATGGCAAGGCGCGCTGCACCGTTCGTGGCCATCGCCCCGGCGGCAATCTGGATCGCCGTGTCGGCGGACGCATTCTATGCCGGTGTCGCGGCGTGGGGTATTGCGCTGCTGGCGATCTCCACGAAGCGGTACCTGTGGCCCGCGTCGATCGGTGCGGGAGTGCTGCTCGGTTTCGGTATCTACCTGAACTACGGGCTGGTGCTGATGGGCTTGCCCGCGGTGGCCGTACTGATTGCCGGTCGAAAGATACTGCCGTTCGTGGGCGCGCTGGTCGGAGCGTTGATCGTCGCGGGCATCTTCACGGCGTACGGATTCTGGTGGTACGACGGCTACGAGCTGGTGCAAGAGCGTTACTACCAGGGCATCGCCAAGGATCGTCCGTTCGAGTACTGGGGTTGGGCGAACTTCGCGGCGCTGTTCTGCGCGCTGGGTGTGGCTGTGCCAGCAGCGTTTCCGCGGATACTCACGCGAGTGCAGCCGATCAACCTGCTGGTGATCGGCGGCGTGGCGGCGGTGGTGATGGCAGATCTGAGTCAGTTGAGCAAGGCCGAGACCGAACGAATCTGGTTGCCGTTCGCGATGTGGATGCTCATTGCGCCGGCGGTGTTGCCGATCCGTTCGCATCGGTTCTGGTTGGCACTGCAGGTGATCGGCGCGTTGGCGATCAATCATCTGCTGTTCACCAATTGGTGAGCGGCGCAGGCGTCATCTGAGCGAACCAGCGCCCGTCGATCGGTGCCACGTCGACCACCTGAAGGCCTGCTGCACGCGCGAGATCGGCGGTGGCGTCGGCGCTGACACTGGACCACGCGAACCAGTCTCCCACCATCGTGTCGGTTTCCCAGCGGACGGTGCGATGCCGAATTCCATAGTCGCTGGGTGCATCCACCTCGGCGATGACGGCTCCGTGCGGTGCCAGCAGATCGGCAGCGCGGCGCAGCAGTCGAACAGGGTCGCCGCCGATGCCGATGTTTCCGTCCGCGAGCAGTACACAGGACCACTGGCCGGTGTCGGGCAGTGGCTCGAAGATGTCTTTCAGAACGGCGTTGCCGCCACGACCGATGGTCAGGTCGACGGCTGCTCTGGAGGTGTCGACGCCGAGGGCCGACACTCCTCGACGGGCCAGTGCCTCGGTGAGGCGACCGGGTCCGCAGCCGAGGTCGAGGGTGGGTCCGGTACATCGGCTGATCATTGCGTGATCGGCGCGACGATCCTCCGCGGACGAGGCATCCCCGCCCATCCAGCGGGCAGTGGGCAGCCGCTCCCGGGAGCCGTCGGAATCGCCTATCCAACAGGGCAATCCGGCTGCTGCGCGGTGAAAGAGTGTATCTGCGGTGACGCTCATGCTCGGCTCCGTACGAGGATCAATCGAATGAAGTAAGCGGCTGCGCTCACGGTGAACAACGCGGTGGTGAGTACGAGCCAACGTCCGAGAAAGGGCTCCTGCGTCAAACCGGTTGCGGCGCGATACGACTCCGCACCCTGCGTGAGTATCCCGGGAAAGAACAAGAGAAACGTCAGCCCGGCTCCGAGTGCGGGAATGCGAACGTAATTGACGGGAGACAGCGTCCAGTGGCGGCGCGTCGATCCGGTCAGAAGTCGGTCGGCCAGCGAGTAGAGGGGATAGAGCACGGCGTCGTGCAGTAGTACCGAACCGAAGAACCACACGACGATCGACTTCCACCACACGTCGCTGTTCCACAGCGTCTGCGGACCTGCGATCGCAACGACGTAGCCGACGAGTACGAACGACAGCAACAGGCCGACTGCGTGCAGTGGATGTCCACCGTAGATTTTCGTGAACGCTCTCATCCGAGGCTCCTGACCGTGCGATACAAACACCCGTGCGCGGGAGCCACCGGTGTTGCTCGGTAGCTCCCGCGCACGGGGTCAGAAAACTGTTACGAGGCGGTGTTGATGGTGATGGTTGCAACGCCCACGAGCAGTCCGGCGGTGACAGCATCGGTGTTGAAGGTGCTGTTCAGCAGTCCGGCAGCGGTCTCCGAGATCTTCACCTGGGTGCCCTGCAGGATTGCGGTGTTGTTGGGTCCGGTTGCCAGCGGCTGCAGGGTGCGTCCGTCGAGGTCGAACAGGACCGCGTCTGCGGCAGCTTCTTCGCCGTTGACCATGACGTCACCGGTGAGAAGCGAGGTGCCGGGATCGATGTCGAAGTTGACGAGCTCGACAACGGTGTCACCGGCGGTCAGCGAGAGGCCGCTGCCGTCGTGATTGATCTCGCCCTGGACGTAGGGGTCGACCGTGCCGGGCTCCCAGTACTTGACGTCTCCGCCGGTGATCGGGAAGCGGATGGAACCGTCTGCGAGAGTGGCGGTTCCGACAACTCCGGGCGTGAGGCCCAGGGTGGTCAGTGCGCCGGTGAAGCCGGGATCGAGAGCGACTGCGGTGTCGACACCGGTGAGGTTGTCGACTGCGGCGGCAGGCTCGGGGGTGCTCTCGGTGGTCTCCATGGCGGACGCTGCGGACGACGTGGCTTCGTCGACGGCGCTGGAGGCGTCGTCACTGGAGCATGCGGCAAGCGGGACAATTGTCATTGCACCGATTGCGGTGGCGGCCAAAGCTTTACGAACAGTGAACATGTCGGTCAACCTTCCGTGCTCGTCTCTCGAGCGTTGTGGGTCATTCGGCGCTGCTTGCCGAGCGGATGGGTTCCATCTCGATCCCTGGTGGGAGCGTGACAACCTGTTACCCGACAAACCGGACTGCCAAACGGAAAGCATCCTGAGAGTCACCTGAGGGTCAACGAAGAATCAAATCCGCAGCCCGTTCTCCGATCACCACCGACGGTGCATGGGTGTGTCCGCGGATGATGCTCGGCATGATCGATGCATCGGCCACGCGAAGGCGATCCACTCCCCGCACTCGGAGCTCGGAATCGACGACGCTGCCCGCGTCGTTGCCCATCCGGGCGGTGCCCACGGGGTGGTACAGAGTGTGCGCATTCTGCTCGAGCGCCTCGGTGAGCAGATCCGCCGGGGAGATGTTCGACGCCACCCTGGGGCGGATGATGTCACCGAGTTCGCCCTTCATCGAGGGGGTTTCGGCGATCGAGACGCAGGCCCGTAGCCCTTCGATCATGGCGCGGCGGTCGAGTCCGCCGGGGTCGCTGAGATAGCGCGGCTCCACGATGGGCTTGGCCAAGGGGTCGGTGGAGCGGAGGGTGATCTCGCCGTGGCTCTCGGGCTTGACGAGTACCGCGCCGATGACGGCGGCGTGTGAATCCTGGCCGACGAGTCCCTCGTCGAAGAACGGTGCCGGTCCGAAGATGAGTTCGACGTCGGGCAGGGCGAGGTCTTCTCGGCTCTTGATGAATCCGTACGCCTCGGCGACGTTGGAGGTGAGCATGCCGCGTCGGCGCGTGAGGTAGTTGACCAGCTCGGGGATCTTCTCGGCGTGGAAGAGGGAGTCTCGTTCGGTTTTCCAGCCGATGAGGGCGGCCAGATGGTCGAGGAGATTCTGTCCGACGCCCGGTGAGTGATGCTGAACGGTGATGCCGTGCGATTTCAGTTGTTCCTGGTCGCCGATGCCCGAGAGCATGAGCAGCTGTGGGGTGTTGATCGCTCCACCGGAGAGGATCACTTCCTTGTGTGCGCGCACGGTGTGTGTCTCGCCGCCGGAGATGTATTCGACGCCCACGGCCGCAGTGCCCTCGAATAGGACGCGAGTGGCGTGTGCCTCGGTGAGGATGGTGAGGTTCTTACGCTTCTTCGCCGGTCGCAGGTATCCATCCGCGGTGCTCCACCGTGCGCCGCGCTTCTGGTTGACCATCGTGCGGGTGAAGCCCTTGGGCTCGGGCAGGTTGGCGGTTTCCAGCGGGTAGCCCGCTTCTTCGACGCCGTCGAGGAACGACGACGTCAGGTCGCGGGGGCTGCGCTGGTGCGAGACGATGAGTGGGCCGTCGGTGCCCGCGTCGAGTGCTGTTGTGCCCTCGATGTTCTCGATCTTGCGGAAGTAACCGACGAGGTTCCGGAAAGACCATGAGTCATCGGACGCCGCCGCCCAATCGTCGTAGTCGGCGGCGAATCCGCGCACCCACATCATGGCGTTCATCGACGACGAACCACCGAGCATCTTGCCGCGCGGCCAGTAGATGCTGCGATCTCGCAGCTCCGGCTGCGGTTCGGTCAGATAATCCCAATCGACCTCGCTACGAAAGAGTTTGGAGAACGCAGCCGGGATGTGGGCGAACTTGTTCTTGTCCTCGGGGCCGGCTTCGAGCAGGATCACCTCGTTGCGTGGGTCAGCGCTGAGGCGATTGGCCACCACTGCGCCGGCGGAACCTGCGCCCACCACGATGTAGTCGGCAGTCTTGTGCTGTGAGCTCATCTTTGTCCTTGAAGTCGGTGCGGGCGCAGGGGTGTCAGCCGCGCAGGGCGGAGGCGAAGATCGCAGGCAGTTTGGACCAGGACGGCGCACCTGCGAATGCGGTGAGCAACTTGCCGGTCGATGCTGCGGTCTTGTTGGTGACGAACCACGGTGGCTTCGGGGAGATGGAGAGTTCCCCGTTGATCAGCGAACGAGACAGGGGACGGAACGGACCGCGCACCACTGTTCGCTCGGCACCGTCGATCAGCAATGCGTTGTGCACGATGCCGATTCCGCTCTGCACGTCGTCGACGGTGTGCCCGGGGTATGCACCCCAGGTGGCCGACGCAGTGAGGAATCCGAGCGCTGTCCAGGCGTTCACGGCGATGGTGCCGTAGCGCAGTTCGGCGAGCATGGTGTCGAACTTCTCGCCGAGTCCCTTCATCGTGGCGGGGGAGCCGATGATGTTGATGCCGAGAGTGCCGGTGAATTCCTCGTTCGCCGCCTGGACGGCTTTGGCGGCGAATGCGGCACCGCTGTAGGGCAATTCGATGACACCCATGACCGGAGCGAAGTACTCGGTTTGCAGCAGGGGTGCGTATTCGCCGGGGTTCAGGTCGGTGATGAGCACGCGGCCACCACCGTCGCCCAGTCGTTCGGCGGCCGGGTAGGTGGCGGTGGCGTCGGCCACCCTCCTGTCGCTGCCGGGGTAGTAGGGAGTTCGTGCCGGTGCACGGTCGAGTGCCGCGCGCAGTGCGGCGATGAATTCGTCGCGCTGCTTCCATTCGGAGGACAGCACGACGACCTGTGATGCGACACAGTTGTAGCCACTGTTGTGCAGGCGTTGGGTGGCAACGTGTTCGGCCTGGAACAAGATGTCGGCGCGGCTCCACTCGCCCGGCAGCACGATGGTGGGCGAGACGCCGCCGAGTTCGCTGGAGATCTCCTTGGTGAGAATCGGGTCGTTGGCGGCCTTGCGGGCGGCTCCGTCGTTGCCCGTGCCGAACACGATCGCGTCGTGTGTGAGGGAACTTCCGGTCATGTGCACGTGGTCGACGGACAAGTGCCGAACCAGGTATGTGCCCACATCGGCTCCGCCGGTCAGCAGGCGTAGTGCGCCGATGTCGACGAGGGGTGCGAGCACCTTCTGGAACACCGGCAGCAGCGGATCCATGATGGGGTTCAGCTTGAGTGCGACCACCCGATTGAACGCCAGCAATTCGTAGAGAGCGTCGAGCGGCGCGATCGAGGTGATATTGCCTGCGCCGAGTACCACTCCGATGCCCGCGGTGTGGGCGGGATCGAGTTGGGCGAGCCCCGCGGTGCGCTGTGCGGTTGCACGATCGATTCCCGGCTTCAGCCACACCTCGCCGGTGAACCCGTTGAGCAGCAGGCGGTCGAAGATGTTGAGCGGCAGGACCGACACCGTTGTCCGTCCGCCTGGTGCCGTCCCGAACTTCACCTCGGCCAGCGGACTGGTGCCGGCTTCCAGAGCGGTGAGTGTGTGGGTGAGCGCGCCGAGTGCGCCGAGGAACGAGTAGGGGCCGGACAGCCATTCCTCGCCGACGAGGCTGGACGAGCTGTCGAGACCCTTGATCGACGAGGCTGCTGTCACCCATTCCTGGGCGTGTGTGGACGTCAGCGCGTGCATGCGTTCGAGCAGTGCCCGCCGATCGGCCAGGGTGAGCTGTCCCCAGTTCTTCTCACCCTCGGACAGATCGGCGAGGGCGGCATCGACGGCCGGCTGGGGGTCGGAGCCGGTGGTCGGGACGGGATGCAGGTGCGGGGCGGCTTCGCTGGTCAACTTCTCGGCTCCAGTCGTTGTTCGGATACACGGCTTCGAGTGTGATTGTCGTCGCATTCCTTGCGTCGACGCTATGGGCCGCTGCTCTCAATCGAGTCCCTCCGTTTGTGCCGCTGCACAGTCGAGGTGTGGCGTGGCTTACAGCTGTGCGGCTAGAGTTCTGTCATGACCGCGACCGACGCCGAGCTGTATCCGTCACCGACTGTGCATCCGTCACCGACCGATCTGGCTGCGACGATGCTCGACGGCGTCGACGATCTGGCGAGCGAACTGGTGCGCCGGATCCTGGGGGCCGAGCACGCTTATCTCGAATCGACGCTGCTCACCCCCGAGCAGCTGCACGAGGCGGCGCGCAGCAATCTGGCGTCGATGCTGGGCAAGCTGTCCGGTCGTGCGCCCATGCGACTCGAGTCGGCACAGGCTGCAGGCCGGCTCAAGGCCGAGCAGGGCGTACCGCTGGCAGCATTGCTCCACGCTTTCCGGCTCGGTGGCAGGTTGGTCTGGGACGAGTTGATGCGTCGATCGGACGGCCGAGCGAGTCACGCCCTTCTGGACATGGCCGCACAGGTGTGGGCTCTGGTCGACGTGTATTCCGACGAGGCTGCGGAGGCCTATCGGGAGAGCGCAGACATGCGTGCCCGCGAGAGTGCCGAGGCCCGTGGCCGACTCATTCGGGTGCTCTTCGCCGATCACACGGCGAACCCGTCCGCGGCTGCCGATGCGCTGCGGGCATTTCGCATTCCCGACCACGGTTACTTCGCGGTGGTCTCGCAGGAGCCGCTGACCACGGCGGTAGGGGTGGACGGGTTGATCGCGCGACTTCGGGCGGTGGGTACCGAGTCCGTGTGGGATGCGGAGGTGGACGGTAGCGTCGGATTGATTTGCGCCGCAACCGAATCGGAAATCGATTCGGCGCTGGTCACGCTCGGTGAACTGTGTGCGGGGCGGGTGGGGGTGAGTTCGGTCTTTCGGTCCCCTTCGGGTATCGGGGACGCCGTGGGTCAAGCGCGGTTGGCGAGGTCGTGCAGCGCTGCCGAGTCGACGCCGGTGCGATACGACTCGGTGCCGGTTCCGCTGTTGTTGGTCCGCGATCCGAAGTCGGGTCGCATCGCCTCGCGTCAGATCCTCGGCGATCTCCTGGCGTTACCACGCGCCGAGCGGCAGAGCCTGCTGGCCACACTCGACGCGTGGTTCTCGTGCGGCGGATCGACCAAGGATGCTGCCGAATCTCTGCACTACCACCGCAATACGGTGCTGTATCGGCTACGCCGTATCGCCGAGCTGACCGGGCGCGATTTTCGTGACCCTGCGCAGGCTGCCGAACTGTACGTCGGGCTCAGAGCGCATCAACTGCTCACCTGAGACATCAATTGCTGGCAAGCACGACGTCGAGGATTCCCGATCCCAGGGCTACCGGGACGCATGTCGGGGGTCGTGCGTTCGCCGGATCCAGGGCGTTGAGTGCCAAGCGCAGTGCGGTGGGATCGTACGTGAAGGTGAAGTGAGCTACCTCGGTGTCGGGACAGACGTCCTGCACCACGATGTTCCGAGCTCCTGGATCCCGAAGTAGCGCATTGGTATACGGCTGAATCACTTCGTCGACCCTGGTGGCGATGGAGGTGTATTCGACGCCGGGCACGGTGTCGCCCCCTGCATTGAGGCCATCGAGAAAGTCGGATCCAGCCATCAGCTGCGTCAATCCGGGGCCGAACTCGCTTGCCACCAGAGTGGTTGCACCGGGCACGGCCTGCACGACGGGGGTCGCTCCGTACATGGTGCCGCCGTAGGTCGGCGATGCGATTCCCACCCAGCGACGGACCATGGCATCGCCGCCGAGTCGATTGACGAAGTATCGTGCGACCGCAGCACCCTGGGAGTAGCCGACCACATCGACCGCCGCGGCTCCGGTCGCGTCCAGAATGGATTGTGTCATCGATTTCAGTTGTGCCGCACTGTCTTCGATGGCACCGTAACCGTTGCTGGTGCCGTCGGGAGAGGCACCGTAGTTGATGGCGAACACACAGAATCCGGCTGCTCGGAGTATGGGGGAGAAGCCGGCCCAATCGGAGTACGCAGTGGAGTCGGTGCCGTGCACGAGGATGACGGGGTCGGGGTGCTCTGCGGTGGGTGCGCAGGTCATGTCGTTGGATCCGGGCGGGGCAGCGTTGCGGTTGGTCGCCGCGTAACGGATGGCCTCGGCATGGTCGGGTTGTTCGGGCGCAGCCGCAATGGGCATGAGAGGGGCCGCCTGTGCGGTCGGTATGACGACGGCGACCGCGGCAGCGGCGATGACGAGGGCGATCAGGCTCCGGTGTGGTCCGCGCATGTACAGACGGTATTCCCGAAATTGTGAGATGTCCCTACGAGTGGCTCATCGGGCGCGTAAAAGTCATAAATATTGTTCTGCTACAAAAATCGAGCGCACAGCGCAGAAGTGATGAACACACGACGAGGGGCCCGGCCGATATGGCCGGGCCCCTCGATCGATCGAGATTACCTGCAGTTCAGAGGCGACTCACGCGAAGCCAGTCGACGCTCATGGTCTGTGGGTACGGCGTGCTGGTGGGTGTCTTGCCGACCCAATTGTTGCCCACTGCCACGTTCAGCAGGATGTAGTGCGGCCAGGCGCCCGAGAATGCCTTCCAGTTGCCACCCTTCGCCTCGTACTGAGCCTTGGTCAGGGAGTATCGCGAAACTCCGTCGACGAACCACGTGATGCTGGTCGGTAGCCAGTCGATCCGGTAGGTGTGAAAACCGTTTCCGACGGGACCCATGCCTCCGCCGGCTTTCACATCCTGGCTCGAATTCCATCTCGAAGGTCCGTGCAAATTGAACGAGGGCCCGTTCAAACCGGGAATTTCGACTGCATCTATTTCACCTTGACTGGGCCACGAATACTCACCGCCGGGCTGAAGGCCCAGCGTCCAGAATGCGGGTAACAAGCCCTGCGCACTCGGCATCTTGATCGACGCCTCGATGCGTACCGGCGGGCTTGCCGACTGCTTGCCCATACTGACCACACGAGCGCTGGTGAAGTTGTTCGGTGCCCCCTTGCGATCCGGCGGGGTTTCGCGTCGGGCGGTGATGTTCAGGGTTCCGTTGAACTGGTTCGCGTTGTTCCAGGAGTTCGTATAGTACTGCTGCTCACCGGAACTCGCTCCCCACCGACCGGTCTGGAACCCCCACTTCGAGGGGTCGGGTCCGCCGTATCCGTTGAACTGATCTTCCCAGAGAAGGGTTCCTGCTCCGCCTTGGGTTCGCGGGGGCGCGGTGAGGGCCGGGGCTGCGGTGGCCGACGAGACGGCAACGGCCATCGTAGTCAAGGTGACCGCAGCAATGGTCAGGAGTGAACGCATGAGGGGATTCCTGTCAGGTCATATGTCGTTGAAAGAAAGTCGACATTCGATTTCTAGCACGCCGAAGAAGGCGGAAGAAGACTCTTTTGAAATGCAGGAATTCTTGCGAATACAATGAATGAATTCGCATATGCTATCGGTCTTTTGCAGGGGTACAGACCGATCGACCCGTTGGTCGGTTTGTTTCAGGAGTGAATGTAGTGACTCAGGATGGTCGCCGAGTTCGGACGCGTTTCCGAGGTGAGGGTGAGACCGAAGGGACGGTCCGTGGAGCCGGTGACGGGAATCGAACCCGCCTCTCAACCTTGGGAAGGTCGCGTTCTACCAATGAACTACACCGGCGTGGTGCTGCGGTGTTCAGGTTAGCAGGGCGCTCAGACGTCGATTCGCACACCGTGCAGCAGGATCAGAGCGTCTTCGGCGGCTACCGGTCTGGAGAACAGGTATCCCTGCGCGCGAGTGCAGCCCAGTTCTATGAGGGTGTTTCTGGCGCTCTGCGTTTCGACGCCTTCGGCGATGATGCTGAGCCCGAACGCGTCGGCGAGTCCGATGATGGACTGAACGATGGCGAGGTCGCCGGTGGTTCCGTTGCCGAGTTCGGAGACGAAGGCGCGATCGATCTTGAGCGCGTCGACGGGCAGTTCCTTCAGATGCGACAGTGAGCTGTAGCCGGTGCCGAAATCGTCGATCGCTACTTGCACGCCCAGTTCGCGAAGTTCGCGAAGCGTCACGCGAGTACGTGAAAGGTCCTGTACCACCGCTACTTCGGTGATTTCCAGGCAGAGTTTGGGGCCTGCTATCGAGAACGCTTCCAGCGCTCTGGCGACCGCACCCACAAAACCGTTGGTGACGAGTTGGACCGGCGATATGTTGACGCGCATCGAGACGTCGAGTTCGGGAATGTCCCGCTGCCACTCGCTCAGCGTGCGGCAGGCGTGCTCGAGAACCCAGCGACCGAGCTCGCCGGCGAGGTTCGTTTCCTCTGCGACCGGGATGAACGCGGACGGGGGTAGCAGTCCACGGGTTGGATGCTGCCATCGAACCAGAGCTTCGACTGCGGTGATCCGTCCCGAGACGAGGTCCACCTCGGGCTGAAAATGCAGGATCAGCGAGTCGCCTGCGATGGCGTCGCGCAGGTGGATCTCGACGTCGTTGCGCAGTTCGGAATCGGCATGCATTTCGTCGGTGAACAGAGCGATGTCGTGACCACCTGCACGTTTGGCGACCAATGCTGCTCTATCTGCCTGTCGTAGCAGTGATTCCGCGGTGTGCCGGCCGGGTTGGCCGAAGGCGATGCCCACGCTCGCGCTGCGGCTGATCCGTTCGACACCGAGGGTGACGGGTGCATTCACGGCGTCGGCGATGACTTCGGCGTGGTGTCTCGCGACGCGGGCCGAGCACGGTCCGGCGAGTACGACGACGAATTCGTCGCCCCCCAGACGCGCGACGATGCCGGCCGACTCACCGACGAAGCTCTGCAATCGGTCGGCGATGGTTTCGAGGAAGTGGTCTCCGGCGAGATGCCCGAGAAAGTCGTTCAGTGCTTTGAGTCGATCGAGGTCGATGTGCAGTACTGCCACGGGGCCGGGCATGGATGGGTCGAGTCGTTCGCGGAGGTGCTGCGCCAGGGCCGTGCGGTTCGGCAGTGAGGTCAGCGGGTCGTGTAGTGCCGCGAATCGCAGTTGTTCCTCGGCGACCACTCGTGCTTGGAGTTGGGAGAGCAGCGCCGCAATTGCTGTGAGAGCGTTGAGCTCTATCTCGGACCAGGAGCGGTCGCCGATCTTGATCAGGCCCAGGATGCCGATGGTTCGTCCTGTGTGCAGCAGCGGCACCACGGCCATCGACGTCTCCGAAAATCCTGATCCCTGCTCGACGCGTCGGCGATAGCTCTCCTGCTGCGGGTCCGGCCGAAACACTGCCGGTTCGGTCAGTGTTTCGGCCAGTGCGAACACCGAATCGGCGTCTTCGAATTTCACGACGGCCAGCGGATCCGGATCGGGCTTGCTCAGTCGCGGGGGCCATTCCGCGGTCAGCACAGTGGCTCTGGCCTCGACATCGTTGTGTCTGAGAAAACTGAAGTCGATACCGAGGTGGTCCACCAGTTGCCGCAGCACGGATTCGTACGCCTCGTGCACCGTCGCCGCATCGACTCCCATGAGTGCGGTTGCGACGCCGGTGACGAGAACCTCGAGCGTCCGTGTGTGCGCCAGTGCCCCGCTCCTGCCTCTTCTCAGACGCAGTGCAGGACTGTTCCCCCTGGTCTTTGCCGGACTCTACCCCGATCCGAGGGCCGAAACAGGCACTCTGCGACTGTATATCCCGGTTTTCGGGGCGCAACCGATCCGCAACACCAGCGCCACCGATTCGATATCGGTGATGTCGAGGAGCGCGCGGAACCGCGAGTTCAACTCCTGCAACGCTTCTCCGCGGTGCGTCGACAGCTCTCGGTGTTCTTCCGGAGTGCGTGCATACAGGAACGCGGGAGAAACCGGCTGTACGGCCAGGCCGCGCAAATGTGCAGTTACCCAGACGTTCTCCGTTGCAAATCCTCCTCGGATGTAATGGTGTGCAGTCGATCCGGGTACGACGATCACCACCAATGCTGAGCTCGACAGCACCCGATCACGCATATCGGACCCCAATGCCGCGCCGGCGTCCCAGGCATCGACGAGCGCCATGACGTCCGGCCGCTTGACTATCTCGAGCTTGGACAGATCCGCATCGTCGATCCCGAGGCTCGATACCTCGATGCCTCGATTCGGGTCCGGATCTCCCGGCCACCTCAGCTCGGAGAACATATCTTCGTGCAAATGCGTTGTGAGATAACGAATTCGGTCCGCATCGGCGAGGACGTCCGCAGCCGCGGAAATGGAATCGCGTGCCGTCAGCAGCACGGCTCGCCCACCTTCCGCCGCGGCCGCAGCAACGAGGTCTGCTGCGACACCCGCGTCGAGAGGCTCGGCGGTGCCCAACTCCCGATTGGTGCAGCGCCCGACAACGCCGTCGAGGAGGCGTCGGTCGGTGATCGGTTCGGGGGCAGGGTCACCCAACGAGATCTCGACTCCGTGGTCGGTGATCCGCTCGCCGAGAAATCTGCCCTGGGCGGCGGCGGCCACGCGAGCATTGAACGCCGCGGCACCCACTGCCACGTAGCTGCCGCGGAAAGCGATGTCGAGTGTCGAGGTGCGGGAGCGGTCGACGGCTATGGCCACCGTGCGTCCGTCGGTCGACAGCGTCCACGGCTGACTGTTGCCGCCGGACGGTGCGCGTCGGGCAGCGTCGAGAACGGCCTCGTCGGGATCGGAGACAGTGGGATCGAAGGAACTGGGCGGCGAACCGCCTGCATCATCGGCCGAGGACATGTCGTCCGTCCGAGTCGGACGCAGAGACTCGACCGCATCCAGATGGGTGTCGAGGTCGATTCGGATTCGCCCGGACGGCAGGTGGCCTCCGGTGCCGAAGCGTCGAACAGCGGCCGCGACGGTGGCGCCACCGAGCTGGACGTCGCCGCCCAGCTGCGGCCACGTCTCGATCGTCTCGCTCACCTCCACCATCGAGGCGGCCATGCGCGGCGAGAGCAAGGCGGCGTCCAGCTGGTCGAGCACTATCGGAATCTTGTCGCGCGTGCCCAGGCCGCGGAGGCTCGTCGAGTCGATCTGTCCGAGTACGCCGTGGAACACCGGGCGCTCGGGTTCGAGGTCGAAGCGTTCGACGTCGAGCAACCCACGGTCGGACGTCTCCATCAACACCGGGATACGGCGCGATCTGGCTGCTTCGCGGGCTAGAACCTTGACATCGAGGGAGTCGCATTCCTCGACGAGCAGGTCCAGTCCGTCGAAGAACTCGTCAATCGTGTTCTCGGTGATTCCGTCCTCGACTATTTCGATGCGCAGATACGGATCGATTTCTGCAATGCGTCTCGCGGCGACGACCGCTTTGTTGACACCAAGATCGAGGATGGATGCCGGAATTCTGTTGAGATTGGATAGCTCGATGTCGTCGAAATCTGCGAGGCGCAGGGTTCCGCAGATTCCTTCGAGTGCCAACGTGTGGGCAATCGCATGCCCGACGCTGAGGCCGATGATTCCGATGGTGAGATCTCCCAATAAATCCTGTTCGGAACGGGTTATCTTGTTCCTGTTTCTGTCGAGTCTGAGGTGTCGAAATGCTGTGGGTCCGAGAACGGCGACCACCGTTTTCCTCCACGGGAAGTACACCCACCGATCGTTCTCGTCGAGAATGCTCTGCTCAGGCGTGGGAAGGAGGGTGCGCAAGCCGTTTCTCTGCGTCTCGCGCTCGTCGAGAAATGTCAGGCTCGTATCCCGCTCGAGTTCGGTCAGGGCGGCTCGCTGAGCGGCGTCCGTCTTGTCGAATATCACAGGCTGCCATACGTCGTTCATGATGCCACTGCTTCCGAGAGTTCGATGGACGATCGACGGTGTGCGAGCAACGTGACGGTGTTGCGACGCATCCGTCGCCAGGTGGACAGTTCGGCGTCGTACGCGAGAGTTCTTCTGTCCCACCAGAAAACCTCTGTTCGGTATCTCTCGTCGGGATAGGGAATCGGCTCGATCTGGGTGGCGATGATCGCGCCGGTGTCGAGCCATGCACTGCGGACGTGGGATGCCGCGGTGGCCAGCGCGTACCGCGCGCCCAGTAGCGCGGTGCTGTACGCGGGCGATTCTGCGATCATTGCCGTGACGGCGCGGCCGTGGGGTGCGTCCCGCGCGACCCATGCCGACTTGAGTTCGACCACCCCCTGTGTGAGGCGCTCGTCGAGCATGGCGTGAACGCGGCGGCGGCCGGTCGGATACCCGTCGAATTCGACGAGGGCGTGTGATTGATCCACGGAGGAATACGGACCTTGCACCCGCACTCCTCCGACCATCGTTTCGGTGGTATCGAGTGCCGCGAAGAACATCGTGGTGGTGTTGCCGTCTCGAATGGTCGACATTTCGAGCGCCGAAGCAACACCGTGTCTCGTATAGCTTTCCTCTGCGCCGTCGAGGAATTGTTCCCACAACGCCGGATTCTCTCCGGGTGTCGCGGCAACGATGCGGCACAGAGATCGATCGTCTTGATACGACGGAACGTCGAATGGAATTGTCATGTCTGTCTTTCTGATAGGAGTCGGCCGAATGTGAGTGGTGGTGCCGCTCGATTGTCCGGTCTTTCTTTTGCAGAGCTACATGTCAGAACCGGGGCTCGGGTGTGTCGCGAGGGGCCGTCGTGGACCAGTAGCCTGCAGAGGTGCTGCTCTCCGACCGTGACATCCGTGCCGAAGTGACCCTGGGCAACCTGGCGATCGAACCGTTCGACCCGTCGATGGTTCAGCCGTCGAGCGTCGATGTACGGCTCGACAAGCTGTTTCGTGTGTTCAACAACACTCGGTACACGCACATCGATCCGGCGTTGCAGCAGGACGAGTTGACGACTCTGGTCGAGCCCGAGGCCGGCGAACCCTTCGTTCTGCATCCGGGCGAATTCGTTCTCGGCTCCACTCTGGAACTGACGACGCTGCCGGACTATCTGGCCGGTCGACTCGAAGGCAAGAGCTCACTCGGACGGCTCGGTCTGCTCACCCACTCGACGGCGGGGTTCATCGATCCGGGCTTCAGCGGCCACATCACGTTGGAGCTGTCCAACGTCGCCAACCTGCCGATCACGCTGTGGCCGGGAATGAAGATCGGCCAGTTGTGCCTCTTCCGGTTGTCGTCGCCGGCCGAGAACCCCTACGGAAGCGACGCCGTCGGGTCGAAGTACCAGGGCCAGCGCGGACCCACCCCGTCCAAGGCATACCTCAACTTCAATCAGTCGCGCATCGACTGACCACTAGGTTTGTTTCGCGGCCACGAAACATGACGAATGGCCGGTTGTAGCGGTACTCTGGTGACCGAACGTGGGTTGGGGCCTACCAGAGCGAGGTTTCTTGTGTCCGCGGTTGACGGTGCGTCTGTACTCGGTGCATCACTGGGTTCGAGCGGTGTTCGTAGCGTGATCAGCAACAACGCTCGCCCTGGTTCCGTCCTGGAAGTACACGAGCCGGTGGCGTCACAGCCTGCACCCAACGGTCTTGCGCCCGATCCCTGGGACGCCGTCGTCGCCTCGGTGCACAATCTGGCCTCCGAGCATGCGTCCACAGACTTCTATCCGGTGCTCGCGCTTCGTGAGAGCGATCCCAGAACGGCCTTCGACCAGGATTTCTCCGACGGCGTGGTGCTCGTCTCGGAGCTCGGTGCCCAGCTGGGTGTACTCCGCGAGACGGGTGTGCTGGCCGGGGAACGCTGTGTCGCGTTGTTCGACGTCGGTGCGTCCGGCACGTCGGTGTCCGTGGTGGATGTCCACAGCGGCCGGGTACTCGCCGCATCTCGCACCGATGAACTCGGTGGTGATGCCTGCGACCGCGTCCTGTGCGATCACCTCATCGCCACGTTCGGGGCAGCCGAGGCCCTGACCGTCGAGTCCCGTCGACGGCTCGTCCACGACGTTCGAGTCGGCAAACACGAACTGTCGTTGTTGCGCAGCGTCTCGGTTCTCGGACCCTTCGTCGGCGGTAACGCGACTTTGTGGCGTGGCACTCTCGACGAGCTCATCGGCGACTCGGTGCACCGAGCCGTCTCGATGGCAGTCGATGTACTCGACGCCGTCGGTGCGCGGGGCATCCGCGTCGACGCCGTTGTCGCCGTGGGTGGTGGTGCCAACATGCAGATCGTTCGGCAGGTCCTGTTCGACGCGGTGTCGATACCGGTATTCGTACCCGAAGAGCCCGAACTGTTGGCGGCCCGCGGTGCCGCCGGAATTGCTCGGACAGTGGGCCTGCGGCCCGCGCCGAGGACGGACGAGCCACGCACCGATCGGGAGATGACTGCCGTTGCCCCTGTGGGTGCGGTGGTCTCCAAACGCCCGCGTCACAGCGATACCTCATCGAAGCGGATGACCAGAGCCAACAAGTCCCGGCATCTAGGACGCGCGGTCGCGGCTCTGGTTGCAGTGTGTGCGGCCGGTACCGTCGTTTCCGCCGCAGCGCGCACCGGCACCGAGGATCCGGCTCCGGCCGTCGGTAGCTCGCAGGATTCCTCGCAGACCGCCCGCTCCCGGTCGGTGGTGCCTGCATCGGCCGGTTCGCCTGCAGATCAGTCGTCTGTGCCGCTCGCGACCACGACGGCGGAGATCGCTCCGTCCACGGACGGCTCGTCCCCGGTGTCCACTGCCACGACGTCGGTTCCGGCCGCAACCACGACTTCCGATGCGGCCGCGACGCCCGATCCGGCTCGTGCAACCGCGCCGCGGCGGACATCGGCCCCGACCGATGCGTCCTCCGACAACGACGAGTCGACGGCTCCCGTCAGGCCCACTTCGGAGCAGCCCACGCAGGCTCCGAGTACGACGGTTGCACCGCCCACCACGACACGGCCCCCGGCCACCACCACGACGCCGCGCCCGACGACGACAACCCAACCGCCGACGACCACCCGCACGACCAGGACGTTCGACTTTCCGTTCCCGACGCTGGATATGCCGCGAGGCTGACGGGTCTGCGACTTCCGCCGCCGTCGCCCCGGGTACTCGAGGCAGGATGGTTCCATGGAGTCGATTCAGATCGAGCGCGAAGACAAATTCGACGTCGATGCACACTTCGAAATGCCCAGTCTCGCTTCGCTGGTGCCCACCGGCGGGGTGCTGGCGTCGAGCGAGACCGATCTGATCAGCGAGTACTTCGATACCGTTGGGCACGACCTGTTGCGGCGGGGAATCACGTTGCGGCGGCGTACCGGTGATTCCGACAACGGCTGGCATGCGAAGGTGCCGGCCGAGAAGGCGCGAACGGAAATTCGCCTTCCTCTCGGCAGCGGTGCCGACGACGCGGTTCCGGACGAGCTGGCCGACGTTCTGCGCGGTGCCGTGATGGGTGGGCAGTTGTCCGCGGTCGCGACCCTGACGACGCGCCGAACCGTGCATTCGGTGTCCGACGCCGACGGGGCTGTGGTTGCGGAGGTCGCCGACGACGAGGTCTCGGTGGTCTTGATCGGCGGCGCGACGGGGCCGCGGTGGCGGGAGGTCGAGGTCGAACTCGGCCCCGCCGGCTCCGAGTCGTTCTTGAAGAAGGCCGGAAAGCTGTTGCGCGGTGCCGGCGCTCGCCCGTCGGCGCACCCGTCGAAGTTGGATCGAGCGCTCTCCGTGGTGCGCGAGGTGCCGGCCGATGCAGGAGTTCGGTTGTTGTCGGAGTACCTCGACGAGCAGGTGCAGGCAATCGTCGCGGGCGATGTGTACCTCCGCCGGGGGTTGGATCCGATTCATTCCACCCGGGTGGCCATCAGGCGGTACCGCAGCACTCTTCGAGTGTTCGCGAGCGTGTTCGAGGATGAGCCCGCGGCTCGACTCGAGGCCGAACTCTCCTGGTACGCAAGCCTTCTGGGGGAGGTTCGAGACCGTCAGGTGCAGCGCGCCCGGTTCGCGGCTGCGCTGCGAGAACTGCCATCCGAGTGGGTGCTGGGGCCGGTGGCCTCGCGTATCGAGAACGATCTGCTGGCCGAGCAGATTCGGCATCGCGAAATCGCAATGACCGAACTCGACGGCGACCGCTACCGCGCGCTGCTGACGCAGTTGTCGGCATGGTCGAGGGGGCTGCCGATCGACGGAGAGGTCAACGATCGCCTGCTGGTCAAGCTTGCACGCAAGGCTGGGAAGAAGGCGATCGATCGAACGCAGAGTGCGGTGCGCGGCACCGACGACGAGGCGTTGCATCGCGCTCGCAAGGCGTCGAAGCGTGCCCGGTACGCCGCCGAGTTGGTCGCACCGGTGGTGGACAAGAAGGTCTCGAAGGCAAACATCAAGCGTTTCAAAACGATTCAGGAAGTGCTCGGCGAGCATCAGGATGCGGTGATCGCGGCGGGCATTCTGCGGACGCTGGGTGCGCGAGCGGGAACGACGGCAGGGGAGAACGGTTTCACGTTCGGTCTGCTCTTCGAGCGCGAACGCCACGCGGCAGAATCGGCCCGCGAGGAAGCCGGCAAGCTGGAGTTCTGATCGCCTTCCCTCGATCACCGAAAACAAGTTTTTTCCCCGTTTGACGTTCTGAGGGGGTACTCTCTGTCGGAATTGAGTTCAGGGGAGTCTCCACTATGTCCATAGCGCTAGGCATACACGTCGGTGTCGAAGAAGTGTCGGCTGTGTTGGTCGAGGCCGATCTGCCCGAGCTCGGGCCGGTGTCCACCCGCGTCGTCTCGGTTGCATCGGCTCCCGGCGGTGTCGGTGACGCCGTCACCACCATGCTCGGAATCATGAGGGTGCAGGCGGCTCAGAACGATCTGCACATTGTGGGTTCCGCCGTGGTCTGCGACAGCATCGCCCTCTGCGGAATCGTTCGCGACGCCCTGGCTGCCCACCGCGTTCGCGACGTCGTTGTGGTGGATGCCGGAGATCCTCGGTTGGACGCCGAGGCTCCGATGGGGATCGCCGCAGCACTGTTCGGTGCCGCGACTGTCCCCGCAGCCCGGAGTGGCGAGGCGTCGGCCGACGGGCATATGAGTGACGACGACGACGGCTGGAGTTTCTCGGGTGGCGATCGGTCGGACACCCCGCGCGGTGCTCGCCTGACGATGATCGGCCTGGGTGTTGCAGTTCTCGCGGCGCTCAGCGGTGCGACGGTCTGGGCAATGACCGCGAACGGACCGGAGCAGAGCCCGGCGGTGAGCACCGCCGACGCCGTCGTCGACCTGCCGTCGTCGGTCACTGTGGTGGCCGATCCCACGGGTGCACCAACCGGTGCGCCGAGTGCTCCTACCGCTGATACGCAGACCCTCGAGGCCTCCCAGTTCGGGCCGCTGGCGGTCGGGGAATGGAGCGAGCAACCATCGGCGAGCTTGGTTCCGACTCCGGTAGCCGAGGAGGCGTCGAGCACCGGTGGTTCGGGCGGCGGGGGAAGGCCCGATCGAGTAGTCGTCGGTGGCGGCGACAACTCGTCCGATGTCCCCGACGGTGCACAGACGGGTGGCGGCCGAACTCCGACCGACAATCCGAAACCACAGCCCGAACCGCAGCCGCAGCCGCAACCAGAGCCGCAGCCGCAGCCGCAACCAGAGCCGCAGCCGCAACCAGAGCCGCAGCCCGAACCGGAGCCGGAACCCGAGATCCCGGTTACGGACGCGCCCCCAGTGGAAAGCCCGACGGCCACCGAGCCCTCATTCGTTCCGGACGAGTCTGCAGCGGAAGCAGCCGAATAACTGCTGTTCCGTTGCGAGCGAGCGTGTTTGATTCTCGGACAAGTCCGCCTCATGACGGCTGTGTGAATTCCTTTTGGACACCTGAACTTCTGCTCGAGCGTCGCTACCATCGGGTGATCGACCAGTAGACGGTGAGTATCCGATGACCGACAATCCCGCATCAGACGTGGTGACCCGCACGACGATCGACAGGGCAGTGGGTGTTCTCATCGCACTGCGTGGCTGTAGTCCCGACGATGCGTTCGCGGAGTTGGCGGCGCACAGCTTCCGTTTCGACGTGTCTCTCGTGCAGTCGGCCCGTTCCATCGTGGCCGCCGCTCGCGGGATGGACTCGGCCAACGGAGTCGCCGGCGCGGCCATGATGTCGGCCCGAGAAGACTGGGGACCTCTGCTGGCCGACCGGCGCGATCCCTTCGATCATGTCGCCTGACGCCAGTGGGCGTACCACCGGATCGTAGAAAACAAACTCGAAGTTCACATAGTTCGCCGTTTTACTGTCCAGACGGCGGTTCGAGGGCTACTATCGGCAGGTCGGAGTAGCTATTCGAGTCGAGGGAACATGAGAACAGTCCTTGGTGTCTCGGTGGGTTCTGCCACTGCCCGAGGGGTCGCAGTCGATGCGATCGACGAGTCGGTGCGGTCGGCCCACATCGTGCATTCGTTCGACCCCGGAGACCATCTGCAGGTCGCCCTCGATCTGCTCGACTCGATGTCGCGCGATCAGATGGTCGAGCGAACAGACATCGTGCTGGCCGTTCCCGACGATCCCGGGGCCCGAGGCCGGACGTCGGCGTACTCCACGTACGAGGCAGATCGCCTGCTCGTCGCGTCGGAGCTCGGTGCGCAGTTGCGGTATCTACGCGGCACGGGTCAGCTCGAGGGCGCGCGTACCGTCGCGATCTGCGACATCGGCGCGTCCGGCACCACGATGTCGATCGCAGATCCGGCCACCGGCACGGTGTTCAGCTCGGTGCGCACCACGCTGTTCGGCGGTATCGGTTGCGACGAGCAGATTTCGCGATACCTGCTCTCCACGTTCGGAGCCCACGAGTTGACGTCCGATCGCGCACGAGCGGATCTGCTGGTCGCCATTCGCACGGCTCGGGAACAACTGTCCAGGTTGCGGGTGGCCGAGGTTGCCGGACCGTTCGTCGGTGGACCGGTTCGGTTGTGGCGCAACACCTTCGACGATGTACTCGAGCGAAGCATCGGTTCGTTGGAGGATTGGGTGGCCAGCGTCATCGTCGATGCTCCCTGTGCAGTGAATGCGTTGGTGATGGTCGGCGGCTGCGCCAACCTTCCGTCACTTCGTCGGCTGTTTCGTCGCGACCTGATGTTGCCGGTCATCGCGCCCGCGAATCCGGAGTCACTCACCGCTCACGGCGCTGCGCTGATGGCCGTCGATGCTGTTGCGTCGCGCCGGCACCACCCGCGTGGGGCGATGAACCGAGCCGGTGGGCTGTCGTCACTGGACGGGATGGTGGGGGTAGTGGGGTACAACGACGCCGCGCGACACCGTTCTGCTTGAACGCCCCAGCCTGGCCAACCAGCGCCGTTGTTGGGTAGGTTGCTCGGGTAATGATGAACAGCAGGGGACGAGACGGTGGGTCAACAGTGGCAGAGCAGGTAGCGGAGTCGGGCGCGGTAGCGAGCGACGAACAGGCATTCGACCCGGCGGAGCACGCGCGGAGCATGGTCGGTTATCACTACCGCACCGAGGACTACTACGAGGTGGGTCGCGAGAAGATTCGTGAGTACGCCCGCGCGGTCCAGGACTTCCACCCCGCCCACTGGGACGGCGATGCCGCGGCTGCGCTGGGGCACAGCGCTCTGGTTGCGCCTCTGACATTCATGTCGTTGGTCGGCACCCTCGCACAGAAGAAGCTCCTCGAGTCCATTGCCGAGGGTTATGACCTGAGCCAGATTCTGCAGACCGACCAGGTGTTGGTGTTCCAGAAGCCCATCCTGGCCGGCGATCAGCTGACGTGCGACGTCTCGCTCGACTCCTTCAAGACGGTCATGGGCAGAGACATGATGGTCACCAAGAACGTCGTGTCCAACCAGAAGAACGAACTGGTGCAGACCACCTACACCACCCTGCTCGTCGGACGGTCCGGTGAAATCGATCCGGCCATCGCCGACGCCGCCCGCAACCTGGTGATGTTCGGCGCGTCGATGGACGCAGCAGTAGCAGCCGCGAGCGAGCACGACACCCTGTCCACCCCGCAGGAGCACGAGCCGCTCATCGTCGAGGAGTACCGGGGACAGCCGACGCAGAAGTTCGACGAGGTGAACGTCGGCGACGAGTTGCCTCCGCGCACCGTGCGTCTGACTCGCGGCGACCTGGTCAACTACGCAGGCGTCGCCGGTGATGCGAACCCGATTCACTGGGACGAGAAGTTCGCCAAGATGATCGACCTCGAGAACGTCCTCGCGCACGGCATGCTCACGATGGGCGTCGGCGGCGGATACATCAGCGAGTGGCTCGGCGATCCGGGTGCCGTCAAGGACTACACCGTCCGCTTCACCACCCCGATCCCGGTGGACACGCACAAGCCGGCCGAGATCGTCTTCAGCGGCAAGATCAAGTCGAAGGACGACGCGACTCGCACCGCTGTGGTGTCCATCGGTGCGACATTCGAGGGCAAGCGGATCTTCGGTCACCGCGCGACGGCTACGGTGCAATTGGGCTGATCCTGTTGCGGCGGATCAGCTCCCCAGTTTTGAATTTCTGACTCCGATCGGCGTCGGGTTTCCAAATGTGGGGAGCTGATCTGTATGTGTGTCCGGATCTACGCCCCCTTTCGGAATCCGCACCGCGTACAGGGGGTGCGAATTGCAACGCGGGGCGTAGATGTGTGACGCTCAGGCCCCCACGAAGATGCAGAAGGGGTGGCCGGCCGGGTCTGCGTAGATTCGGATCGGCTCTTCCGGGTCATCGTGCAGATCTCGCAGCAGTCGTGCGCCCAATTCCATTGCGCGCGAGTGCTCCTCGTCGAGTTCGGCGACGGTGCCTACCACGAAGTCGAGGTGTGCCATCTGCGGGTGTTCGCCGTCCGGCCACGTTGCTTCGGGGAGAGTGTCGATCTGCTGGAACGCGATGCGCCACGAGCCGTCGGGAGCAGTGATGGCGAGCCAGTCCGGGTTCATCGGTTCGGCGTCACCGGGAACGTACTCGAATCCCAGGAGTTGCCGGTAGAACTCGGCGAGTCGACGGGTGTCGGTGCAGTCGAGTACCACCTGGTGTACCGATATGTTCATGATCCGCGCTTCTCCTTCGCGTGGTGTCGCGCCGCACGTGCTCGATTTCCGCACGCGCTGCAACACCATTGCTGATTGGGCCGATCCTGCAGAAACAGTTGACCGCATCGCGGAGCGTCGCACAAGGCCAACCGTGCGCGATCCTGCCCGTTGAGTAGATCGATGACGGCGGACGCCGCACGCGCGCAGAGTGATTCGATCGGATCATCGGTTCCCACAACATGTCCGACGCCACTGCCGTCTCCGAGATCGAGCCGTCGGGTCACCGGATGGCGTCGGGCAATCTCGTCGATATGTTCGACGCTTTCCCGCGGAACTTCCATGTTCGACGCCACCGCGCGCAGTAGCGACAGCAGGTGATCGCGCGTCGCTGTGAATGTGTCGATGTCGGCGTCGGCGGGGATGACCTCGGGGACTCGGGTTCCCTGCAGTTGGGCCCAGTGCTGGAGCTCGGCGACCGAGTCGATCAATTCTACGTAGATGCCGCGCTGCAACTGCACGGTGTTGACCACGTCGAGTGCGAAGTGGTCGCCGAGCCAGTTCCAATCCATACCCTGATTCTAACGGTTTACGAATCGAAAAGCGTGAGATACCGTCGAAGCAATGGCGGACATACGATGGCTACCGTTCCTCGGCGTGGTGCTCTTGGCCTACGCGATACCCGGTCCTGACTTCGCGGTGGTGGCCCGAGCGGCGGCGAGCAGCCGGGCCGCGGGGTGGCGAGCGGGCCTCGGCGCGCAGACCGGATTGTGCGTCCACATGGTTGCAGCGGTGGTGGGGCTGTCGCTGCTCATCTCTCGATCACCGGCCGCGCTGAGCATCATTCAGATCCTCGGGGGCCTGTACCTGGTGTGGCTGGGTGTCTCGGCGCTGCGGCAGTCGTCGTCGGAGGGCGGTGCGACGTCCGACGTGCGCTGGTTTCGCATGGGTCTGGTGACGAACCTGCTCAATCCCAAGGCCGTACTGTTCTTCGTTGCGCTCCTGCCGCAGTTCGTCGATGCCGACGGAGCACTTCCCCTTCAGATCGGTCTACTCGGAATCGTCGATGTGGCAATCGGATTGGCAGTCTGGGCAGTGGTCACCGCCGCAGTGGGCCGCCTGGCCGGCGGTTCGTCGAACTCGACATCCTGGAACCGAGTGGTCGGGGTGTTGTTCGTCGGTATCGGAATGGCGCTCGCCGTCGAGGCGGTGTGACTTGTAGTGCGGCGGAGCCGCACTCACTCCCAGCTGGAGACGACCTTGCGGGTCGGGCGCTCGTTGCTGTTGGAGAACAGATGTGGACTCTTGCTCTTGATGTATTCCACATCGGCGAACACGGCCCGCAGATGCGCACGCATCGAACGGGCGGCGGCCTCGAAGTCTCGAGCTTCGAGGCCGTCGACTATTGCGGTGTGTTGTTCGATGAGGTCGGGAATGGGGCGAGTGTCACGCAACCCGAGTCGCCGTGCTCGGTCCAGATGAGCCTTCGCGGATTCGACGGATCGCCACGCGGCAGAGTGTCCTCCCGCTGCGAGGAGCAGTTGATGGAATTGCTCGTCCAACTCGAAGAATTGATCCATGTCGATCCCGGGCTCGGCCTGCGCTGCAAGATTGGCGCGCAAGGCAGCGAGGTCCTGGTCCGAGCGAGACGTGACTGCATCCTTCAAAGACGCGGTTTCTATTGCCTCCCGGACGAATTGCGCGTCGGCAACACGTTCGGTGTCGACGCGTGAGACGAAGGTGCCGAGTTGTGGAAACACCTGAACCAGGCCCTCTTCGGCCAACAGGATCAAGCTCTCGCGGACGGGAGTGCGGCTCACGGACATCTGCTCGGCGAGGTCGTTCTCCGACAGCGGGCTACCCGGGGGGAGCGTCAAGGACACGATGCGTAGGCGTAATTCTCGGTACGCCCGCTCTCGTGCGGTGACTTTCCTGCTGCTCTGTGTGCTCACCGGACAAGACTAACGCGAGGTGCCGAGTGACCCGCAGCGCCGAACCCTTGACGAAGTGCCGTCCGTCACTAGTATGGTAGTACTGATATTCAAGGAACGACGGCGGAGGCACCACAGCATGGCAGTGATCAGCGGCAACGACGAGGCGGCCGTTCTGCACGGTCCACGTGACCTGCGGATCGAGAAGATCGATCGTATGCAGGTCGGTGACGGCCAGGTCAGGGTCGAGGTACACGGCGTGAGCCTGTGTGGCTCGGACCTGCACTACTACGCCGACGGCCGCAACGGCTCCAACTCACTGACGCAGCCCACCGTATTGGGGCACGAGGGATTCGGAGTGATCACCGAGGTCGGTGCCGGAGTGTCCCAGGACCGCGTCGGCCAGCGTGTGGCCATCGAGCCCGCGGTTCCGAACGGCACCTCGCCACTGAGCCTGAGCGGTCACTACAACGTCTGCCCCAGCGTCGTCTGCTTCGGATCCCCACCGAATCACGGACTGCTACGGCAGTCCGTTGTTCTCGCCGCCGAATTCGCGCACCCACTCCCGGATTCGATCGACGACGGCGTCGCTGCGCTGATCGAACCCCTGGCCGTCGCTGCGTGGGCCGCCGCCCGGGTCGGCTCGGTATTGGGCAAGCGCATCGCGATCACCGGTGCCGGTCCTATCGGCCTGCTGGTTCTGCAGACGGTCATCGCCCTGGGCGCGTCGGAGACGACCATCACCGACGTCGCACCCGCACGGCTCGAGGTCGCGGCAGCGCTGGGTGCCACGACGACATTGCTGTCGGGCGAAAACGCACTGCCCGAGGGCACTTTCGACATCGCCTTCGACTGCTCGGGCCATCCTGGAGCCATCGCCGACGCTGCCCGCTCCCTCGGCCCGGCGGGCATCCTGGCTCTCGTCGGCGTGCCGGGACGCGCAGTCGCCGAATTTCCTATCGGAGCAGTGCAACGCTGGGAGCTAGACATCCGCGGGTGCTTCCGTTACGGCCCTTCGGCATTCGCCGATGCGATCGCGCTCGCCGGATCGGCGCGAGTGGACCTCGCCGCACTGGTCACGTCGACGTATCCCTTGGCCGAATCTGCCGCAGCGCTCGAGGCCGCGCTCACCGACCTCACCCAGCTCAAGATCGTCATCGACACCACTTCGCAAGGATCGCAATGAAAATCATCGACGCGACCGTCATCGTGACGGCTCCCGGCCGCAACTACGTCACGCTCAAGATCACCACCGACGAGGGCATCGTAGGGTGGGGTGACGCGACGCTGAACGGACGCGAGCTCGCGGTCGAGTCGTATCTGAAGGACCACATTGCGCCGCTCCTGATCGGACGCGATCCTCATAGGATCGAGGACATCTGGCAGTACCTGTACAAGGGCGCATACTGGCGGCGTGGTCCGGTGACGATGACGGCCATCGCAGCGGTTGACGTCGCACTGTGGGACATCAAGGGCAAGGCCGCCGATATGCCGGTCTACCAGCTCCTCGGTGGTGCTGCGCGAGACGGGATCATGGTCTACGGTCACGCCAGCGGCGGCAGTATCGACGAGATGCTCGACGACGTCCAAGCGCATCTCGACAAGGGCTACAAAGCAATTCGTGCCCAGTCGGCCATTCCCGGTCTCAAGAAGACCTATGGAATCCCGGTCGACGGTTTCTACGAACCAGCCTCCGGCACTGCGCCGCAGGAGGATTCGTGGGATACCGCCCCGTACATGCGGTTCGCGCCGCAGATGCTCGGTGCCGTCCGAGAACGTCACGGGTTCGACTTCCATCTCTTGCACGACGTGCATCACCGCCTGAGTCCGATCGAGGCCGGCCGCCTCGGGCGTGATCTCGAAGAGATGCGGATGTTCTGGATCGAAGATCCCACCCCCGCCGAGGATCAGAGCGCCTTCGCCGTCATTCGTCAGCACACCACCACCCCGATTGCCGTCGGAGAGATCTTCAACTCGATCTGGGACTGCCAGGATCTCATCACCAACCGGTGGATCGACTACATCCGTGCGTCGGTCTCACACGCCGGCGGTATCACCCATCTGCGCAGAATCTTCTCGCTGGCCGATCTGTACGGCGTTCGATCGGGATCTCATGGTGCGGGCGATCTTTCGCCCGTATCCCTCGCTGCCGCGCTACACGTTGATCTGTCGATTCCCAACTTCGGAGTGCAGGAGTACATGGGGCACGTCGACCCGACGGGCGACGTGTTCCAGACGAGCTACACCTTCACCGACGGCTTCATGCATCCGGGAAACCAGCCGGGCATCGGAGTCGAGGTCGACGAAGAAGCCGCTGCGAAGTACCCGTACAACCCCAAGTACCTGCCCGTCAACCGCCGTCTCGACGGCAGTATGCACGATTGGTGAAGCGCCACATGGCCACAACGCAGTTCGATGTAGTCCTGCTCGGCGAGCCCCTCGTCGAAGTCTCGACCACCGAGACCTTCCGGCACGGAGCAGACGGTGTGCTCGGAGTATCGGGAGACGTCGTCAATGCTGGTGCCGCGGCCGCTGCCGCGGGTGCATCGGTTGCCCTGATCGCGCGGGTATCCGACGACGAACTCGGTGACGCAGTGTGCCGCCGAATTCGTGAGCTCGGCATCGACGACGCCTACATTCGGCGAGTCCCCGGCCAGCAGGGTGTCTACTTCCTGCACATCGATCCGGAGGGCAATCGCCAGTTCTCCTATGCTCGAGCCGGTTCGGTGGGCAGCCAGCTCGACGTGGCGGACCTGCCCGAGGGCGTGGTCGAGCATGCGGGTGCTGTCTTGGGCGGCGGAATCGCTGCGGCACTGTCGCCGACCCTCGCCCGCACGATGCTGCACGTGGCGCAGCGCTCGGGCAGATTCGTCTACGACCCCAACTTCCGGCCCAGGTTGACGACGGCCGATCAGGCCCGCGCTTTCCTGCAGGAGATCGCCCCCTACTGCGAGGTGATGGTGCCGTCGGCACCGAGTGAGATCGAATTGCTTCTCGGCACAGACGATCCGGCGAATGCTGGGGCGTCCCTGATGGGCTGGGGTGCACGCTCTGTGGTGGTCACTCAGGGTTCCGAAGGCTCGAGTATCTTTACCGAGCAGGGACGATCCCATCAGCCGGTGATTCCCGCCCCCCAGGTGATCGATCAGACCGGTGCCGGTGACGTGTTCGCCGGCACCCTGACGGCGCGTCTCGCTCTCGGCGACGATCTTCGCGAGGCGGCGGTCATGGCTGCGGCAGCGGCATCGCTGAGCGTCGGCGGACGCGGCGGCACCGGTCTCATTGCACCGCTCGACGAGATACGCCGTCACAGTGAGCGATGCCTCAGCGAGGGAGTAGCGACGTGACGGCGTCCACACGGTTGTCCGACGCGACGGCCACGGTCACCCGTCCCACCTCCAGTGGAATCGTGCATCTCGGCGTCGGCGCGTTCCACCGGGCGCATCAGGCAGCGTTCACCTACGAGGCCGCACTGTTGACCGGGGAAACCAACTGGGGTATAACAGGTTTCACTCAGCGAAGCAATACCGTGGTGGAGCAGCTCGCCCCGCAGGACGGGTTGTTCACCCTGGTGCAGAAGGGGATCGAGCAGACCACGGACACGGTCATCGGCTCGATGCTCGACGTACGGAACTCAGCCGCGAACCCCGACGCGGTTGTCGAGGCCATCGCCGATCCGGCAACGCATATCGTCACGCTGACGGTCACCGAGAAGGGCTATCGGCTCGACCCTGCCGCCGGCAGTCTGCGTCTGAACGATCCGGAGATCGCGGCTGATCTGAGCGGTAGGCCGCCGCGTACGGTGGTCGGGCAGTTGGTAGCGGGGTTGGCTCGTCGCATGGCAAGCGATTCGCCTGTCACGGTGCTGTGCTGCGACAACCTGCCGTCGAACGGTCGGATTCTGTCCGAGCTGGTGCACACTTTCGTCGCTGCCGGTGTCCACGACGACGGCTTGGCCGAATGGATCACGCGTCGAGTCACGTTCCCCAGCAGTATGGTCGATCGAATCGTGCCGGCCACCACTGACGACGACAGGGCGGACAACGAGCGAAGAACGGGCCTGCGCGACGACGCGCTGGTGGTGTGCGAACCGTTTCGGCAGTGGGTGATCGAGGACGATTTCGCAGGTCCTCGTCCAGCGTGGGAACGGGTGGGTGTGCAGTTCGTCGACGACGTGGAGCCCTGGGAGACGATGAAGCTACGCGTCCTCAATGCCACTCACTCGGTGCTGGCGTACCTCGGAATTCTGCACGGGCACAGCACGATCGCCGAGGCGGTCGGGGATCCGGTGCTCGACGAGATATGCCGAACGATGGTCCTTCGAGATGTTGCGCCGACGACGACAGGCGGAATGGACGCAGTCGGGTACGGCAACGAGGTCCGCGCACGATTCGCCAACCCGGCGCTGAAACACACCACCCGACAGGTGGCAATGGACGGATCGCAGAAGCTCGGACCGCGACTACTGGGAACCGTGCGTGACGCCACGGCCGCCGGTGGTTCGACGGACATGCTCGCGCTGGCCGTCGCGGCCTGGTGCGCCTACGTGCTGGCCGAGACGGAAGCCGGACGTGCACTGGACGATCCGTTGTCGGCGCAGCTGGCTCGGGCTGGATCGGCGTCGGGCCTGCTCGCGGTCGAGTCCATCTTCGGGCCCGATCTCGGGCCCACTTCACCGTTCGGCACGCAGGTCGTTGCGTGGACCGACTTCCTACTGACCGACTCGCTCAGCGAGTGGAAACGAGTGCTGGTATGACCGTCGAACACGATGCATCGATCGATGTCCTCAGCGCCCTCGATGTACTGCGCGTGAGTCCGGTGATTCCTGTCGTCGTCATCGATAGGGTCGAGGATGCAGTTCCGCTGGCGCGGGCTCTGTATGCCGGCGGTATCGGCATCATCGAGATGACGCTGCGTTCGGAGGCCGCCCTCGGTGCCATCGCAGCAATTGCAGCGAACGTGCCGGAAGTAGTCATCGGGGCGGGAACGGTACTGACTCGCGAGGACGCACTGAGATCGATGGATGCCGGCTCGCGATTTCTTGTCTCGCCCGGATCCCCGAGTGGCCTGCTCGACGCGGCCCGCGCGCTGCCGGTTCCGCTGCTGGCGGGAGTGTCGACTGCGACCGAAGCGATGACGCTTGCCGAGGGCGGATCGACCGAGATGAAGTTCTTCCCGGCTGAATCGTCGGGAGGTGCATCGGCGCTGGGTGCTCTGGCGGGTCCGTTGCCGCACTTGACGTTCTGCCCTACCGGCGGGATCACTCCGCAGAACGCCGTCGACTACCTGGCGTTGCCGAACGTGGTGTGCGTCGGCGGTAGCTGGCTCACGCCGCGCTCGCTGGTGCGGGCGGGCGAGTGGGCCGCGATCGAGGAACTGGCCCGTTCGGCGAGTGCACTCGCCACCGCGTAGTTCGGTTCGCGAAGGGTCATTGACCTATTGGTATAACAGTGCTTGTATATCAGTGTGGCGAGCGCCACCAACCTCCCTCGATGAGGTGCCGGTCTCACCGAGGCCTCGGCGAACTCGCATCATGAACTCATCGATCATCACCAGCAATGGAGCTTCGGATGTCACAGGACACCAACGAATCGACGGACGATCGCGGTAACACCGCTGTCCCGACTCGCAGCACGAAAGACCTCACCAAGGCGGCGATGTCCGGTTGGCTGGGTACGGCAATGGAGTTCATGGACTTTCAGCTGTATTCGCTCGCCGCTGCGATCGTCTTCAATCGCATCTTCTTCCCCGACGTCAGCCCGGCAATCGGCTTGATCGCCGCCATGGCCACGTACGGCGTCGGCTACGTCGCGCGCCTGGTCGGTGCCATCTACTTCGGGCGCATGGGCGATCGCATCGGTCGAAAGAAGGTCCTGTTCATCACCATCGCGATGATGGGTGCCTCCACTACCCTCATCGGTGCGCTCCCGACCTACGACGCGATCGGCATCATGGCCCCGATCCTGCTCGTCGCCCTCCGCCTCATCCAGGGATTCGGAGCCGGAGCCGAGATTGCCGGTGCCACGGTCATGTTGGTCGAGTACGCACCGGACAAGCGTCGAGGCCTCATCGCGTCGCTCGTCTCCCTGGGCACCAACTCGGGAACCCTTGCTGCGTCGGCCATCTGGGCCTTGCTGCTCGCGGTGCTGTCCGAGGATCAGTTGCTCAGCTGGGGCTGGCGCGTGCCGTTCCTCGCGAGCTTCTTCCTGATGATCTTCGCGGTGTGGTTGCGCTCCAACCTGAGGGAAAGCCCGGTCTTCGAGGAGCGCGCCGATGTGGTCGACGGTGTGGCCCTCTCGCGCGACGAGATCGAGAAGACCGACGAAGAAGTGAAGGTCAGTGTTCTCGAGTCCGGCCTCAAGCAGAAGAAGGGGCGCGCGTTCTTCATCGCGCTGGGTCTGCGCTTCGGTCAGGCCGGCAACTCCGGACTCATCCAGACGTTCCTGGTCGGCTACATCGCGTCGACCCTGCTGATCGATCGTTCCATTGCCACCAGTGCAATCGTGTACGGCTCGCTCATCGGATTCGCCACCATTCCGATCATCGGCATCCTGGGAGACAAGTTCGGCCGTCGGCCGATGTACATGGCGCTCAGTGCGCTCACCATGATTCTGGCGTTCCCGTTGATGCTGATGGTCACCAGCGGCAACACCGTAGCCCTCGTTATCGCGATGGTGCTGGCCCTCAATCTCGGTGTGCTCGGCTTGTTCTCGCTCGAAAGCGTGACGATGGCGGAGCTGTTCGGTGCACGCACTCGCTTCACCCAGCTTGCCTTGTCGAAGGAGATCGGTGGCATCCTGGCTACCGCAATCGGACCGTTGCTCGCGGCCAGCCTCACCGCATGGACCGGTAGCTGGTGGCCCATCGCGGCGATGCTCGTGATCTACTCCGCGATCACCCTGGTGTCGTCGTACCTGGCCCCAGAAACCAAGGGCCGCGATCTCGTCAGACTCGCCGACGCAGCCTGAGTGCCGCGCATCGAACTCGCAGTTACGTAGTCGAATTGGGCAGAATCGCCTACATAACTGCGAGTTCGGCGTTCGTGAGGATCGCAGCTGCAGCAGCTCGCGACGCGTGCGTCGGAATCCAATGCGAGATGCCGGGCAGCACTGTCAGCGTGTAGGCCGCATCGATGTACCTCTGGGTCGTGTCGACGGCAGCACGGCCGATGAAGGTGTCGCCGTCACTCCACACCATCGCGGTCGGCACGGTGATGCGCATGAGGCCGATGCCCGGGCTCGAGAAGGGTATTCCGCGGTACCAGGTGACGGCGAACGGCAGTGCGCCGTAGTCGACGATCTCCTCCTTCGTGCGCTCGAGGTCTTCTTCGGTCATCCCGCTTGCCCTGTACCACTTTTCGGCTCTTTCACCGGGCCGCGTCATCCACTTCTCGGGCAGTATCGGCAGTTGGAAGAACGCGAAGTACCAGGAGTGCAGGATCTGCTTCGAGTTGAAGAAGCCGTTCATGAACGCACCGGGGTGGGGGACCGAGAAAGCCGTCAGCGACGACACCAGGTCGGGGCGTCGGCCTGCGGTGACCCACGCGATCATCGCTCCCCAGTCGTGTCCGACGAGATGGACGGGGCGTCCGAGGGCATCGATCAGGGCGACGATATCGCCCATCAGTAGTCCGACTCGATAGTCGCGACGCCGCGTCGGCCGGGCGCGAGGTGAGTACCCACGCTGATCCGGTGCAACGGTGCGGAATCCGGCGTCGTTCAGAAATGCCATCACTGCAGACCACGACGACGCACGCTCGGGAAAGCCGTGCAGCAGCAACACGACCGGGCCGTCGAGAGGTCCCTGATCGAGGACGTCGAACACCAGGCCGTCGTGGGTGTACTCGGTGATTCGCTCCCCCGTGGAGCCATTGGTCAGCATGTGCTGGGTACCGTCTGGCCTGCGAACACGGCGGCCAGGAATTGCATGGCTGCTTCGTCGCTGACGTCGTGACCCTGCTCGGGCTGTTCCTGCGCTACGACCGAATCGCCCAGGGCGCAGGCTCTTTCGACGCCGTCGGCGGTCCATTGCGGCAATACGATGTCGTCCTTCGCACCATAGGCCACGAACATCGGCACATCGGTCTTCACTTGCGGCAATGTGTAGCGTCCGATGACGTCGAGGAGCGTGCGCTCCGATTCTGCCGAGTCGGCGGCGAACTCATCGGGTGCCATCGCCTGCACGGCCCGAGCCTTGCCGTCCGTGTCCCCGCCCTGGCAGGTGAGCAGCAGTTCGTTGTTGGCCTCTGCGACGCTGCCGCTGTAACTCTTCGGGTCGATTGCGGGGTCCACTTGCTGTGCGCCGTAGAGCAAGTACGGCAACAGCTCCTTCTGCGGTGTGGTGAGAGTTCCGTCCATACCGGATCGAACCAGGGGCGTCAGGTCGGTCGGCGGGGAGAGCGACACCGAGGCCACCAGATCCATGCCTTGACCGTAGGATGCGGCGAGTTCGTTTGCAGCCCAGGCGGCTTGGCCGCCCTGCGACAAGCCGACCGCGGCCCAGCGAGTGGACACGTCGGGCAGTGCGGTGTGCGCGGCGCGGGCGGCGTCGATCATGTTGTTGCCGGAGGTTCGCGGTTCCAGGTACGGATGCGTTCCACCACCGGTGCCCAGACCTTGGTAGTCGGGCAGCACCGTCACGTAGCCGAGTGCGGTGAAGTCCTGCACCGCAAATTGGTAACCGAGCAGGTCCGGATACAGGGTGGGTCCGCAGTCGGCCTGCACGCCGGTGGTGCCGTGCCCGTAGACGACGATCGGCCAGCCGCCCGCGGGTGCGGTGCCTGCCGGAACGGCAGCCACACCGGAGACGGCAGTCGGTGAACCGTCGACACCCGACGTCGACTCGTAGACGAAGCGATACAGCGTGGCATCGGTTGCGGACAGCTCGGTCGACCGCTCGCCGAAGTCCTCGGACTCGAGCACGGTGCCGGGTACACCCGTCATGTTGTATCGAGGAACGGATGTAGTCGTCGATGCGGCGGGTGTGGCCTCGGACTCGGATGCGGAACTGCACCCCAGCGTCACGGTCATCGCGAGGCAGCAGACTGCAGCGGAGGTCAAGGGGGCGGGTCTGTGCACTCCGTGTGTCTACCAGAATCGGGAGGCAAGCGGTTTGCGCCGGACCCTATTCGGGGATCTGTCCAGCTATGAAGATCGTTGTTGTAGTCAGTGCGGTCGTTGCGGTGGTCGTGTCGTTTCTCGGCTCGGGTGCGTGGATCGGGACGCCCATCGCCGAGGCGGCGGGCGGGGCACTCAGTGCAACCTCGACGTTGGTGGCCCCGGCCGGCCCCGCGTTCTCGATCTGGTCGGTCATCTACACCGGCCTCATCGCCTATGCCGTCTGGCAGTTCCTGCCCGGTCGAACTGCACGTCACGACGCCTTGCGAGTACCCATCATCGCGTCGATGTTGCTGAATCCGGCGTGGATTCTGACGATCCAGCTGGGTCAGGTGTGGCTCAGTGTCATCGTCATCGTCGCGCTGCTGGCAGTCCTCGTTCGCATCTTCGTACTGATGCAACAGCACCGACCCGAAAGCGTCGCCGACGTGGTGATCACCGACGGGACCTTCGGCCTCTATCTCGGTTGGGTATGTGTGGCCACCATCGCCAACATCTCGGCATGGCTGGTGAGCCTCGGGATCACCGCCGGTGCGACGACGTGGGCGGTCGTCGTGCTCGCCATCGCAGCACTCGTCGGGGTGACGCTGGCGCGTTACTCGAACGGCGCGATCGCTCCGATGCTCGCCATCGTGTGGGGTCTGGGCTGGCTGGCACAGGGCCGCCTCGGGGGCGAGCTGACCAACACGACTGTCGGGTGGACAGCAGTGGTCGCGGCAGTCATCGTGGCCGTCGCTACGGTGGGAATCAGACTGCGATCGCGGCAAGCGACCGGACCTCAGACCGTCTCGGCGTAGTAGCTTCCCCACTGCGTGCGGAGGAACGTCGACAGCGAGGTCTGCGCTTCCAGAGTCGAATCGGCGGCGCGCCAGGCAACATGGCCGTCGGGTCGGACGAGAATCGCGCCGGTCTCGCCTACCTCGTACAGCGACATCAGCTCGGAGCGATCGACGCCGACGGGTGCGTCCATCACGACGAGTGCGATACCGGGCCGGACGCCGCCGAGTGCCGGTACCCATTCCGAGCCCGCGAAGGTGAACAGCGACAACATGTTCGGATCCAACACATCGTGCGGAGACACGAGTCGACCGTCGACGCACAGAGGGGCGTGCGGCATCCGCGCACCGGGGTACGTGGTGGGAACGTAGTCGACCACGTCCTCTACGGGTTTCGCCGACGCGTCCCGGGCAATCAGCGGACTGTCGTAGAGATAGCCGAATTGCAGACCGGTGGAGACGAAATGCTCCAACTGCAGTGGGATTGCCGCCGCGATTTCGGCACGCAGTTCCGTCGACCCTGCGACGTCCGGGCGCAGGCTCCGCGACCGGCTCATCTGCTTGCGTGTTGCCGCGGCCGCGAGGGGCGCGATCAGTCGACCCGGAATCTTGTTCAGTGGTGCCCGCCCCATGGCTTGAGTTGCCTTGGCCAGCATGGCGTTGGTGATTCCCACCCGCTTGCCGATGTCGTCCATGCGGAAGTGGTTGGCGACGCTCTGCTCGGCGAACTTCTCCACCACCGGCCGACGTTCGGTGTCGTAGGTGTCGAGCAGCGCCGAATCTGCCGCACCCGACAGCACGGCGTCGAGCTTCCATGCCAGGTTGTGGGCATCCTGAACCCCGGAATTGAGCCCGAAGCCGCCGGTGTGCGGAAAACGGTGGGCGGCATCGCCCAGCAACAGCAGACGATCGCGTCGGAAACTGTCGGCGGTCTGTGAGGTCATCACCCACGTGCCCGTCGATTCGAGCTCGAAGTCGTTCGTTCCCAACACCTTCGGCAGTGTCTTCTCCCAGTAGCGCCGACCGTTCCTGGCGATCTCCTGCGCGGGGTGCAGATACGCCGTCATCAGGATGTAGCGGTGATCGGCATGCGAGATGAGCACCCCGCACAGGTCCGGCGTGTAGACCCAACTCAGCAGCGGACGCGCGTCATCGGGAAACAGCGTGGTCGAGGTGAAGAACGCACTGCCCATATTGGCGAGCACCGGCCCGGTCAGCGATATGCAGGCCGCGTCCCGGGTGGCGCTGTTGGCACCGTCGCAGGCGAGGACGTAGGGCGCACGTACCTCGGAGACGTCCTCGGTTACGGTTCGGAAGGCGACACGCGCATCACTGGAACTGGATTCGACCGATTCGACGGTGACTCCGCGGCGAAATTCGATCAACGGTTCGGCGTCGACCGCGTTCCACAGCGTGGGCATCAGGATGTGCTGTCCGATGTGCGAGACCATGTACGGACTCTGGCTTTCCACCACGGCCTTGCGTTCGGGGTCGGACAGCAGGTCGATCGACCCGATGGCGTCCCCGGCCAGGTCGCCGTACCAGCTGATGAGGTTCACCTGGTCGTGTGGAGGCGACATCGCCGCTATCGACTCGGCCAAGTGGGGGCTGTATTCGTTCCAGATTTCCAGCGTTCGAGCATTGATGACGTGGGCCGCCGGATGGAACAGCGGGGCCCTCCGACGTTCGAGCAGTACGGTGCGAATCCCTCTGCGCGCCAGCAGAAGTGCTGCGGTGGTTCCCGCAGGGCCGGCGCCGATGATGACGATCGGGCTGCTCATCGGACGATGGTCTCCTGGGTACCCAGATCGATCGATCCGTCCGGGGTGCGGATGGTGGCCGTGACGACGTCGTCGACCGAGAGGTACTTGGGGTTCTTGGCCTGGCGCGCGAAGAAGAACTTCCACTTCAGCGCCGGCGGAATGAGTTCGCCGATCTTCTGAATCGCTTTGGGTGGGGCCGAGATCGCAGTGCCGATCGGCGTGCCGGTCAGGAGGACGTCGCCTGCGGTCATGTTCTGGAAGCGGGCGAGCCTGGTGAAGGCCTCGGCGGGAGGGGTGATGAGATCGTCTCCGATGGTCTGATCCTGGCGGGTCTCGCCGTTGACCGCCAGCGTCATCCGTAGCTCCGGCAGTCGACGCAGCTCCTCGTTGTCGAGCAGCACCAACCGTGGGCCGAGCGGAGTGAAGGTGGGATACGACTTGCTCTCGTACACCTGCACTTTCGTCAGCTGAATCTCCCGTGCGGACACGTCGTTGGCCACAACGAAACCCGCCACGTACGACGCAAGGTTGTCGTCGGTGACCGTTGTCCCGATGGGAATATCGGCACCGACCACCACACCCAGTTCGATCTCGTAGTCGAGCAGCGCTACCTCCGGTGGCTGCCGAATGGGATCGTTCGGGCCACTGATCGATGCGGAGGACTTCCGGAAGAACGTCGGCTGCAGCGTCTTCGGGTCCGAGCCGGCATCGATCGCGTGCGAACGGTAGTTGAGCAACTGCGCCACCACCCGACACGGGGCGGTGATGGGTGAGATCGGTTCGAGCTCGGAGACGTCGGTCCCGGTACCCGACGCGGCATCGATCGCCCGCCGATCGGCCAGTAGTTCACCGGTGGTCCGGGCAGTGGTGTCGATCCGAACGGCCCGGTCGCCGTCGAGACGCCACCAGCCGTCCGCAGTTCGAATGATGTTGACAGACATGCTTTTCGCTCCCCCTACAGAGTCTTCGGTGTGATGGTCTTCTTGTTGGCGACCACCGGCCGGCCCGGCCTGGTTCCTGCTTCGCGCGGCCGCAGTTCCTCGTGGGTCGCCCCATTGCGGAGCCGGCTGAGGAGGTAATCGGGGTCGATGTTCACGCCGATGGGATTGCGGGCGAATTCCTCGGTGAAGAAGAAGGCCGCCGTGTTGTCGGGGTCGAAGTTCTCCACCTGGAACTCGAGCCGAATACCGTCGGGATCCTCGTAGTACAGCGAGATCGTGGGGCCGTGGTTGATGGACCACACCGGAAGGATGCCCTGGCGCTTGAGTCGCACGTAGTTCTCCAGCAGTCGTTCCAGCGACCGGAAGGTCAACGCGATGTGGTCGATGCCGTAGGCCTTGCGCCGCAGCTTGGCGAAGGGGAACAGGAACTTCACCGGCTTGGGCACCGCGATGATCGCGAGCCGATGCGACTCGTCGTCCCAGGTCAAGAACGTGATCTCGCTGTCCTGATAGGCGATCTCGGCACCGAATACCGAGCCGTACCAGCGCACCATCTCCTCGGTTCTTGCAGATTTGACGACCCAGTGCGCGATGTAGTCGGGCGCAACCCGTTGCGTCTGGATCGTCGTTGCATCGTCCGTTGCGCTCATGAATCGACCTTTCGTCGTGATCGCGGATTGTGGTCCAGATTAGGCACAGTTTGACTGTCAGTCAATAATTTGACTGACAGTCAGTGGAAGTACCCCAGCGTCAGGCCCCAGGTGGGATCAGGCGGGGTGGGATCAGGCGGGGTGGGATCAGGCAGGTGGGATGAGCAGGTGCACCCTGCCGACGAGTTCCACGGCGGTGTCGGTATCTGCCCCGTCGAATACTGCGGTGTGGATGCCCCGCATGGCCCCGGTGAGCAGTCGGGCTGCGGCCGACACGTCGGTGGTGCTGTCGATTTGTCCGGCTTCGGCAGCGGAGCGAAGTAATTCGGCGATGGCGGCGACGAAGCTGTCGTGCCAATGCTCGGCCGTGCCTTCGGATTTCGGGACGCCGAGATTGCGGAACAGCACGTGTGTGCGCGGTGTCTCGTAGATGCTCTCGGCGGCGATTCGGAGGAACGTCTGCAGCTGCTGCAGTGGGGTTTCCGGCCAGATGGCGTCGGTCGATCGCTCGTTGATGCGTTCGATCAACACGGTGGCGGCGTCGTCCACCGCGGCCTGGAAGAGTTCACGCTTGGTCGGGAAATGGTGGAATGCCGTTCGCGGTGCGAGACCGCATCGGGCAGCGACACTTTCGATCGTGATGTCCGCGTAGTCGGCGTGCCGAAGCAGCTCCTGGGTGGCCTCGACGAGTCGTGTCGGGGCGGGTCCGGGTTCGTCCGTGGTCGACGAGCCGGCCCAGCGGTACAGCGTGGTGGTGTGGATGCCCAGCGATTCCGCGACGGCCGCTGGGCTTTCCGAGCCCTCGAACGCCCGCGCCACCGCCTCGCGGCGATCGGCGAGTGTGAATCTGGAGACCCTGGCCATGATCGTGCCAGTCTAGTGCAGCATTCGGGCGAGGGCCGGTAGTAGGACTCGTGCGGGGACGATGCCTACCATCGCCGCTTGCAGTGAATTGCGACGACCCGAAATGATGTGCGGCCGCGAGCGTTTGGCGTCGAGTGCCGTCATGGCGGTGGTGACGACGTCGGCTGGTGTCTGGTAGGTACCGGTGGCTGTGGCCGAATCGCCGATGACGTCGAAGAATTCGGTGTGGGTTGGGCCGGGATTGAGCGCGAACACTCGGACTCCGTGTCGGGCCGATTCGTACCACAGCGACTGGGTGAAGCTCAGCACGAATGCCTTGGCAGCCGCGTACACCGCCAGGGTCGGAACAGGTTGGAATGCCGTCGTGCTGGCGACGTTGACTACGGTGCCGGATCTGCGGGTGATCATGTCGGGCATGAACGCCGAGCAGATGTCCACCACGGCCCGGATGTCGACGGCGACGAGTCGCTCGAAGTCGTCGGCGTCGCCGTCGGCGAAAGGCCCTTGGACGGCGAATCCCGCGTTGTTCACCACCAGATCTATGTGTTCGGGGACGATGGAGCGCAGCCGTCGCCCGCTCGCCTCCTCGGACAGGTCCCAGGGCACTGTTCTACAGCGAACGCCGTACGTCGATTCGAGTTCGTCGGCCAGTTCTTTCAGACGATCTTCCCGGCGCGCGACGAGGACCAAATCGGACCCACGGGCGGCCAGCGCCCGTGCGAACTCGGCACCGATTCCGGAACTCGCGCCGGTGACCAACGAGCGGCCCGGACAATATCGAAAACCTCTGCGGCTCATCGGTTCACGCGCCCCAGCTCGGCGACGGAGCGGCGCGCGAACTCCTCGTACGAGGTGGGTGCGTGTCCGAGCAGTGCAGGCAGGACGGTCAGGTCTCCTGCCGGCAGGCCGTGCCCGTCGTAGTGGGTCATCATCGTGCGATAGGCCTCCCGTGCATCGGCCGGCCAATTCTTCATGTCGCGGGGGTTGGACGCGGCCTGCGCACCGCGTACGAGGTGCCCGACCGAGTTCAGTTTCGTCGATCGCACTGCATGTCCGACGACCGAGGCGAGCGCGGGCAGCACGTTCAGTGAGTTCGTCAGCGACGACGGTGGGATGCGGATGGCGGTCACCGGATGGCCCAACACGCGTGACCAGATCTGTGCCATCTCGTGACGGGTGAGTTCGACCGTCGACAGGTCGTAGGTGCGTCCGGTGTGCGAGGACGGGTCGATCAACACTTGTGCGGCAGCCTCGGCGACGTCGGCGAGATCGACAACACCCATGACGCTGTCCGGCGAGACCGGGTACGGCATGACTCCCGCCTGCAGAAATTCCCACACTTCGAGGTAGTTCTGCATGTAGTGCGACGGCCTGAGCACCGTGGTGGGAATTCCGCTGTCGCGCAGCAGTCCCTCGGCGATATCTTTCTGATGATGGTGCGTCAGCTGATGCAGGTCGGGATGGATGACGGAATGGAAGACGATGTGCTGCAGTCCCTTTGACGGTGCCGTTGCGATCAGATGTTCGATGATCGGTCGCTCGTCGATGATCTGCGTCGGCGCGGCGTGATACAGCACATCTGCACCCGTGAGTGCGCTGTCGAGGGTGGAGGTCGACCGTAGATCGCCGACGACGACCTCGGTTGCTCCGTCCCGACGGGTGGTCGCGGCCTGGCTCTCGTTCTTCACGACCGCGCGAATGGGCACCTTCCGATCGGCCAGTTGTCGGACGAGCAGTCGTCCGACTCCGCCGGCAGCGCTGGTGACTGTGATCATCGGACCTCCTTGGCGAGGAGCACGGCGAACCCGGCTCTTTTGCGAATATTGCATATTGACTGCATATAACGCAAGAGGTCGACGCAAGACGAGACTCGATCTGCATTACTCTCGGACGGTGCCCTCGAACGACGTCGACGATGCTGAGCAGTCACGGCGCGCCCGTCCGCGCCGTGATCGACGCCAGGCGCTGATCGACGCCGCGATCGAGCTGATCTCCGAGGGTGCCAGTGCAGACATCAGTGCGGCGGCGATCTCGCGCAGAGCCGGTGTGGCACACGGGTTGCTGTTCTACTACTTCACCGACAAGCAGGGCCTGGTGGACGCCGCTCTGGCCGATGTGCTGGGCAGGTTGTCCGACGCCCAAGGCCCGCAGCCCGAGGAGCAGACGGTCCGGAGGCGGCTCGAGGGTTTCGTCCGGCGACACATCGAATTCCTGCGGGATCACCGCGCGCTCTACCTGCGGGTGGTGCGTGAGGAGGAATTCGGCGAGGCCGGTGTCGAGAGTGCACTGCGACAGGCTCGCGCCGAGGGGGAGCGGCAGGTGGCGGCCCTGGCCGAACTCCAGGATCCGTTGCCACCGCTGGTCGGTGCTGCGATCTCCGGGTGGACCGGATTTCTCGACCGAACAGCCGACACGTTCTTCGACAACCCGGACATCGACCTCGACGAGTTGGTTGCGCTGATCGTCGATGCGTTCGAGGCGGTCACCGATTCTGCAACGCGCCGAAGCAACCCCACCTAGATGATCAGAATTCTCGGCTGCCGGACCATGAAACTGCGCAGAATGCCCAGATCTGCCGACCTCTATTGCGCAGTCGGTCGGCCTCTGGTCGACTGAGGCCGGTTGCATCACAGACGCGACTGACTCGGCGCTTCGCAATCCGAACGCTTGCCTCATGGAGTGACGGGGCCCTATCAGGTCCCGCCACTTCCACTCGACGCAACCTTTCGTCGCCTACCTCAGGAGTGTCCGCCATGACCAGCCTCAGTCCGACCACCGGCAATTCGACCGACGGTGATTCGGTCACCGGCGGGCGCGAGACTCTGCACGACATCTCCGAGCGGGTCTTGTGGTTGTCGACATCGATGATTCACCACGCCAACCGAATCCGGCCCAATCCGACGGGTCTCAAAGTCGGCGGACACCAGGCCTCGTGCGCGTCGATGGTCACCATCATGACCTCGCTGTGGTTCGAGCAGCTCGAGGCCGGCGACCGAGTGTCGGTCAAGCCGCACGCGTCGCCGGTGCTGCACGCCATCAACTACCTACTCGGTGAGCTGGACGAGAAGTACCTGACGACCCTGCGTTCGTACGGCGGTCTGCAGTCCTACCCGTCACGCGCAAAGGATCCCGATACCGTCGACTACTCGACGGGTTCGGTGGGTATCGGTGCAACAGCTCCTATTTGGGGTGCGATGTCGCGTCGGTTCGTCGACTCCGCATTTTCCGGAGAAGCCCCGAGTGGGTTTCGCGGACGGCAGTACTCCCTCGTCGGAGACGCCGAGCTCGACGAAGGCGCTGTATGGGAAGCCGTCATCGATCCCGGCATCGGTGAGTTGGGCGAGATCGTCTGGATCGTCGACCTCAATCGCCAGTCGCTCGACCGAGTCGTGCCGAACATCGCCGCGGGTCGCCTCGAGAAGATGTTCGATGCCGCCGGGTGGCAGGTCATCACCGTCAGGTTCGGGCGGTTGCTCGAGAACCTCTTTGCCCGCACAGGCGGTGACGCGCTGCGTCGACGCATCCTCGACATGCCCAATCCCGAGTATCAGCGGTTGTTGCGCTGCTCGGCGTCCGAGCTACGAGATCGGCTGCCCGGCAGCGGATCCGATGCCTCAGCGATCAGCGAGCTCATCGGTGACCTCGACGACGTGATGCTCACCGAGTCCATTCGCAATCTCGGTGGCCACGATCTCGACGCCCTGCGCGACGCCTACGCACAGATCGACGACACCCGTCCCACAGTCATCATCGCCTACACCGTCAAAGGCTTCGGTCTCCCCACTCAGGGGCACCCACAGAACCATTCCTCTCTGTTGACGGTCGAGGAATACGCCTCTCTTGCAGACACTCTCGGTACGGACGCGGGATCGCCCTGGGGCCGCTTCGACGACGCCAGTGCGGCCGGCCGGTTGTGCACCGAGGTTGCCGAACGTCTTCGCCGCGAGCCGGTCTCCATCAGTCGGCCGCCCGCAGTTCCCACCGACATCGGCCGTACTCCGAAGGGCACGGCCACCACACAGGCCGCGCTCGGCCGCACCTTGATCGACCTCACCCGTGAGGCACCCGAGGCAGCCCGACGCGTCGTCACGGTCAGTCCCGACGTCAGCTCGACCACCAACCTCGGTGGCTGGGTCAACAAGGTCGGTGTCTGGTCCTCGGCCGAACGCCACGATTGGTTCGGCGACGACGCCGAGACGATCATGCATTGGCGCGAAGGACCCACAGGTCAACACATGGAACTCGGTATCGCAGAGACCAATCTGGTCGGTCTGATGGGCGAACTCGGAGCGACCTGGAGTCGTTGGGGTGAGCCGCTGTTCCCGATCGGGGTGATGTACGACCCGTTCGTCGAACGCGCCCTCGAGCCGTGGTCGTACGGCATCTATGCCGGCGGTCAATCCATCCTCGTCGGCACACCGTCCGGGGTGACACTGGCCGCGGAAGGTGGTGCGCACCAGTCGATCAAGACTCCGTCGATCGGTCTGGAGCAACCGGGATGCATCTCGTACGAGCCTGCGTTCGCCATCGATGTGGAGTGGACATTGCTCGCCAGCATCGCCAAGTTGGGACGTCCCGACGGCACCTCGGCGTACCTGCGCCTGTCGACCCGTCCGGTGGATCAGACGTTGGCCGACGTGCCGAGCGATCCGGCGGCCCGTGAGCGCAGACGCAAACAGGTGGTGGCCGGTGGCTACCCTCTCGTGCGACGTGACGGTGCCACCGTCACGATCGCGGCAATGGGTGCGCTGATGTCCGAAGCCCTCGATGCGGCAACACGTTTGGAGCAGATCGGTATTGTCGCGGACGTCCTGTGCATCACCAGTCCAGGCCAGCTCTATCGTGCCGTTCAGGCGCGGCAAGGGCACGGCGACGCGGAGTCGTGGATTCTCGATCAGCTACTGCCGGCCGATCGAGCGACACCGATGGTGACGGTGCTCGACGGCCATCCGCACACCCTGGCGTTCATGGCCACCGTGAACCGCGTGGCGTCGACCTCGTTGGGCGTCAGCAATTTCGGTCAGGTGGGATCGCTGGACGAGGTGTACAAGCACCATCACATCGACACCGATTCGATCGTCGGCGCTGCGTTGGACGTCACCGGTCATTGACCTGGAGGATCGACCTGCTGGGTGAGAGGCTGGGATGTGGGGTCGAGCGCTGCGTGTACCCCGCCGCTGTAAGACGTCGGAAGTGCTCGGCTGCACAGCGTTTCGGCTTCAGTGGCGGAGATTCCGAGTGCGCGGAGGACGCGCCTCGTCGTGTCGTCCACGGTGGCGGTCTCGTCCCGTTCGGGTTGGGCGAGCAGTAGGCGCCCGAGTGACAGCAGGGAACCGGCCACGATGGCGAGTGCGACATCGGCGTCGTCCACATCGAATCGTCCTTCGGCAGCCGCGGATTCGATATCGCGGCGTGATCGCGGTGCCAAGCCCCCCGCGGCCGCGAAGGCCGCAGCCTCGGAGTTCAGCAGGACGCGGCTCAGTTGCGGTTCGAGACGGAAGAGGCGTCCGGACAACCGAAACGACTGAGTGAATTTCTCGACCGGATCGTCCAGGCCGACGGTGAGCGAGTCGAGGTAGTCGCCTGCAGATTCGAGGGCCGAGTCGATGGCCGCCTGCCACAGCTCTTCCTTGGTCTCGAAGTAGTTGTAGAAGGATCCGTTGCTGACGTCGGCGGCTTGCGTGATCTCGAGAACGGGCGCGTTCGTGTTACCGCGCGCCAGGAACCCCTGCGCGGCCTTGATGAGGGCGGCTCTGGTGCGCGCTTTTCGGCGCTCGACACGGTTGCCTTCGGTCACGGTCTGCTCCTGCTCGACGGGTTCGTGAGGTCAGCCTATCGCCAAACGATGATGACGAATTCGTCAAAAAGCTTGACTGGCGACACCCTCATGGGTGACGATATCGTCACAAACTTAGTGGGCGAGCGCTGGCGGACCCCTACACGGCGGCACCGGAGGACCTCATGACGACAAACACGACGATCCCGCAGTACCGCACCGACATCTACTCCACCGATGCGATCCTCGACCCGTATCCGCACTACGCGAAGTTGCGTGAGCTCGGCCCGGTGGTGTGGCTCCCACGGCAGCAGGTGTTCGCCATCCCGCGCTACGCGGAGTGCAAGGCGGTGCTGCTCGATGACGAGACCTTCATCTCGGGCGACGGTGTGGCCCTCAATCCTGTTGCCAATCGGTTGGGCCGCGGGACGACGCTCAACAGTGACGGTGACGAGCACGCAACCAAGCGTTCGGTGCTGGCGCATCGGCTCACCCCCAAGGCCGTGCGAAAAATGAAGGCCGCCGTGGAGGAGAAGGCCGAAAGTATCGTCGACGCGGCCCTGCGCCGAAAGTCGGTCGATGGTGTGGACGATCTTGCGACAGCCCTCCCGATGTCGATCGTGCCGGATCTCGTCGGCTGGCCGGAGGACGGCCGTGAGGATCTGCTTCGATGGGCGGGAGCGACATTCGACTCGCTCGGTCCCGTCAATCGTCACTCGATCGCGGCCGCGAAGGGTGCCACGGAGATGCTTGCGTTCTCCCGGAGGGTGGTGCGAGAACGGTCGGTGATACCAGGGAGCATGGGCGACGACGTTCTCAAAGCCGCCGACGACAACAAGATTCAGCAGTCTGCGTGCCCGGCTTTGATGATCGACTATCTCGGCCCATCGTTGGACACCACCATCGGAGCGATCTCCGGTGCCCTCGATCTGTTTGCGCGGCATCCCGATCAATGGCAGGCAATTCGGCAGGATCCGGACTTGATTCCCAATGCGATCAACGAGGTGGTTCGTTACGAGTCGCCGATCAGAGCGTTCTCGCGTCGAGCCGTTCGTGACGTCGAGTTCGACGGATCGCGGATCCCGAGGGGTGCCCGCGTCCTGGTGGTCTACGCATCGGCCAATCGTGATGAGCGGGAATGGGATCGGCCCGACGAGTTCGACATCACCCGCGATGCGTCGCGTCAACTCGGCTTCGGTTCCGGCGTACACGGTTGCGCCGGGCAGGGGCTCGCGCGACTCGAAGCGCAGACCATGCTGCGAGTCCTCGCGCGGCGAGTCGACCGAATCGTCGCTACCGGGGCTCCGAAACGGGCCGTCAACAACGTTATTCATCGGTACGAGAAGTTGCCACTGGAATTGGTGGCGGCAGAAGGGACACAGCAATGAGAGTCGACGTCGACTGGGATCGGTGCGAGGGCCATGGCATCTGCGCCGAACAGGCACCGAAGGTATTCAGCCTCGATGACGAGGGCGAACTGCATTATGCGTTCGACGACAACGATATTCCCGACGACCTGGCGGCCTCGGCTCGCTCTGCAATTGGCGTGTGTCCGGTCGCGGCGCTTCGAGAACAGGCGTGAGCTCGCTCGACAGCAAGATCGTCGTCGTCGGAGATTCGATCGCCGGCTGCACAGCTGCTCGTGAGTTGCGGGCCCGCGGACACGTAGGTTCGATCGTCATGATCGGCGCGGACGTCGACGGCTGCTATGCGAAACCACCGTTGTCGAAGCACGTGCTCAAAGGTGAGGCAACTGCGGCCGAAACCTGGGACCTGTCGGATCTGGACATCACGTCGATCGTCGATCCCGCGGTGTCGTTGGACGCCGAGCGTCGAGTGGTCACTACGACAGCGGGAATCGACGTTCCCTACGACGCACTCATCGTGGCCACCGGAGCGGTGGCCCGCCGCATCGCCGGTCCGGGGCAGGAGGGCGAGACGGTGCTGCGGACCTTCGCCGACGTCCATGCACTCCGTCCGAAGCTGGACTCCGCCCGTACCGCCATCGTGGTCGGTGCAGGATTCCTCGGCATGGAGGTCGCCAGTGCCTGTGCTGCGCGCGGTATCGCAGTGACCGTCGTCGATGTGGATCCTCCGCTGCAACGGCTTCTGGGTCCTTTCCTGTCCGACGCGATAGTGGCGCGAGCCGAGGCGGCCGCGGTGCAGTTCGTTCGGACGAATGCTCCCGTCGCGTTGGTCGGTGAGCCCGTCACGGGTGTCGAGTTCGCAGATACGAAGCTGACTGCCGACCTGGTCGTCACCTGCGCCGGTGATGTGCCGCAGACGGATTGGCTGGACGGTGCCGGTATCGCGGATAGTACCGGGATCGGCATCGACTACCGTTGCGCTACCGCGGTTCCTGGAATATTCGCTGCTGGGGACGTCGCCTACGCGCGTGCTGCGTCCCGTCGAGCACCGTTCTGGTCCAATGCCGTTGCGCAAGGGAAAGTTGCTGCGGCGTCTGCGCTCGGTCTCGAACCCACGTGCGCCCCAGCAGACGACTACTTCTGGACCGAGATTCTGGGACTGTCCATCAAGGTCGTCGGTCCACTTCCACTGCAGGGCGAACCGATCGTCCTCGAAGGTTCGGTGGAGGACGGATCTGCTCTGTTGCAGTGGAACCACGATGACGGCCGCACCACCATCGTCGCTTACGGCATCAAGAAGGCCGTCGGGCTGCTCCGACGGCTCGCCCGCGACTCCGCTGTTCCCACTACCTGAGGAATCGATTCATGGCTACTGTCTCCACACTCGTTCGACGTCTCCCCGAGGCGGTCGGTCTCGCCCGCGCGGCGATCGGCGTCGCCCACATGGTGGCACCCACCCGCGCGAACGAACTCCTCGCCGGGCCTGACGCCGCGGTGGCGACCACCCGAGCTGCGGCCCGCACCTTCGGCATTCGTGAGATCTACATCGGCGGCGGACTCTACGCAGCAACTCGGTATGCCCCGAGGGCAGTGCGGACACTGCTGCGCGCGGGTGTGGCGGTCGACGTCTGGGATACGGCGGCGTTCGCGCTCACCGCTCACCTGCCACAACGAACGAGAACAGCGGGCTGCGCAATCGCCGGAGGCTTCGTGATCGCCGGCGCGCTTGCCGATCTGCAACTGGATCGTTAGTCGACGATGGACAACATCGCGCGTACCTTGCGAGCGGCGAGCATCAATGCCGTGCGCTTCTACAACCGGCTGGAAGTGACCGCGGCGCAGCCGGTTCCGGACACTCCGGTGTTGTTCGTTGCCAACCATGGGTTCGGCGGCATCATCGATCTCAACGTGTTCGCGTTCGCGGCCGCCTACGACGAACTGGGTGTCGATCGTGAATTGATCACGCTGACGCACCAGATCGCCTGGACGCTGCACGCCGAGAAATTGATCGAGCCGTTCGGTGCCAGGCCTGCGAGCAAGCAGACGGCCCTCGATGCGTTCGAGGAGGGCAATAACGTCTTGGTGTTTCCTGGTGGCGATGTCGATGCGCTCAAGGCCTGGAAACACCGTAACGAGATTCTCTTCGACGGGCGCACCGGCTACGCCCGGTTGGCGATGGAGGCCGGGGTGCCGATTGTCCCCGTGGTCACTGCCGGGGCCGGGGAGTCCCTGCTCGTGCTCGGGAGCGGCAAGCGTCTAGCGAAGGCGCTCAGGTTGGACAAGGCGCTGCGGCTGAAGACCCTGCCGTTGTCGGTGTCGATTCCCTGGGGCGTGAATCTCGGTATGGTCGGGCTGCTTCCGTATCTGCCGCTGCCCACCAAGCTCGAGACGTCGGTCCTCGCTCCTATGCGCCCCGATGCCGGCGAGACGGCAGAGGAGTTCGCGGACCGGGTTCATGCGGCGATGCAAGCCGAGCTCGACGTATTGACGAAGGATCGACGGCCGATCGTCGGATGATGCTTGGATGCAACGTCATCCGACGACGGCCGCTCCGACCGAGCTATACGGACTTCAGCAGCGGCGCTCTTCCGACTACCGACGCCACGCGGGCGCAGTCGTCTGCCGTGATGTCGCGATCGCTGCAGTAGATGAACCTGTCGGGTCGAACCAGAAATCCCTCTGCGCGGGATCGACGCATCTGGCGCTCCACGTCGCCTTCGCTGTCCACGTAGTGCCCTGGTGCAACGGTGTGAGTTGCTATGGCAGAGGAGTATTCGAGCTTCACCTCGTGCACGCCGGCCTCGGCCAAGGCGCGAGGGATGGGTGCGGACGGAAATCCGACCCACGTCCAGCTGTTGTCCAATACCGTGTCCAACCTGACCGGAGCCAGATCGGATCCCACGACCCAGGGTTGGCAGATGAAGGTTCCGCGAGGGCTGCGTCGACGGGTATTGCGGCCGAAGAATCCACCCTTGGTCCCCAGCTCGTAGCGAGGCTTGAGCCCGTTCTTGGTGATGATCGGACCGAGGCCCGGCGCCTTCATGGCGGCTCGAATCACGCTGTCGCGCACACGCACAGCAGTAGGGTTGCCGAGCATCACGAGCTTGCCGATGCGCAGTGAGAACGCGGTCAATTGGGCGACGTTCGGTCTGCGCTCGGGTTCGTAGGTGGACAGCAAGCTCGGGTCGGCATGTGCCTCGAGCACTGCGTCGAGCTTCCAACACAGGTTGGCCACATCGCGTACCCCGGACGACACGCCCTGCCCGGCGAAGGGGGGCATGATGTGCGCGGCGTCCCCGGCGAGAAATGCTCGGCCCTTGCTCCATTGTTCGGCCTGGCGAATGTGGAAGGTGTAGCCCCAGCTTCGGTAGATCTCTACCTGGTCGTAGTCGATTCCGCGCTCGGCCAGCAAGCCGCGTAGGCCCTCCTCGGTTTGCAGCTGCTCGACGGTCTCGCCCTTGTTGACTCTGAATTCGACACGGTGATAGCCCATCGGGCACGGGCAGTCGACGCCTGGGCGTCGTGGATCGGAAATAAAGGTGAAGTCCAGCGGCGCGTCGACGGGCAGGTCGTACCAGGCCCGCAATTGAATGTCGAACCACGGTTCTTCGATGTGCCTGCCGGGCAGACCAATCCCGAGCAGTTTGCGGATCGAGCTGGATCCGCCGTCGCACGCGATCAGGTATCGGCCGGTGATCTGTCGATCTTGTCCACCGTCGGCCGCTCGGAGGGTGACCGTCACGGACTTCTCGTCCTGTACCAGGTCCACCGCGTCGTATCCCGGCATCAGGGTGACGGTCGGGAAGCGCTCGATCCCCTGTCGCAGAACGCGTTCGAGCTCGGGTTGGTGGTAGTAGCACATTCCGGGAACGCCTTGACCGTGGCTCTCCGACGACGTCATGGAGAGAAACGTCCGATCGCCGTTCTTGAAATGCACTCGAACGTCAGCAGACATCGTGGCAAGCATGTCGTCGAACAACCCCAAGCCCTGCCACACCCGATGCGCATCCTCGTCGGACGCAATTGCCCGTTGGCGCGGATAGATGGAGATATCGCGTTCGACCACAACCGTCTTGATGCCGCGTTGACCCAGCAGATTGGCGGCGGTGGCACCGGTGGGACCGAGCCCGATGACGATGACGTCCACGTCGAGCGTGTGAGGGTCGGCGGCGTTGCTGCTGGTCATGTGGTTCCTCGAAGTAGGCAGGAGCGTGGAGCTCGGAGTCGACGGGACTTGACTGACGGTACCGCCATGCATGACGATAACGTCATTACTTAAGGAGTATGGCATGGATCACTCGAGTCGCAAGCACCGAACATGATCGAGCCTCGTCACAGATCGACGACCATTCCGCTCGGTGCCGCTTTCTGCGCGCTTGTGATGCTGTTCTTGGGGTGGAGCGTCACGCGCTACGACGGAACATTCGACGAGGTTGTCGATGTAGACGTAATTCTGGACTCGGCGGGCAATTCACTGCCGGTTCGTGCCGATGTGAAAGTCCGTGGGGTTCTGGTCGGTCACGTCGACTCGATGTCCGTACGCGACGGTTCGGTCGTTGCTCATTTGGCCATCACGCCGTCGTTCGCCTCTGTCATCTCCGCAGATACCACCGCACGGCTGCTACCGAAAACCCTGTTCGGCGAGCGCTATGTGGCCTTGAGTGTGCCTACCGGACCGGCGGAACCGATTGTGGAAGGGACCGTTCTCACGCAGGATGTCAGCGGCAATGCGATCGAGGTCGGTATCTTGCTCGATGGCCTGCAACCCCTGCTCGAAGCGGTGCCTCCGCAGGATCTGGCCAACACTCTCGGGGCGTTGGCGCAAGGACTGTCCGGGCGCGGCGAGCAGATCGGCACAACAATAGATCGGCTGGAGAACATCTTCGAGCAGGTGAACGCCGAGATGCCTGCGCTGCAGCGGGATATCCGCGGCGTTGCCGACTTGGCGGACACCTATGCAGACGCACTCCCGTCCTTGGTCGACGCACTGGACAACTTCCGCGCCACGGGAAACACGGTGGTCGAACGACGGCCCGCTGTGGACACGCTGATCGCGTCGCTGACGTCGAGTGCCTCGACCACTGCGGACTTCCTGGAAGCCAATTCCGAGGACATCATCAGTCTGGCCAGTGATTCACGTGAATTGCTCGAAACTCTGCGTGACTACAACCCGACTCTCGTCTGTTTCCTCGACCAGATCGCCGCGGTAGATCCGCAGATTCCCGAGGTGCTCGAAACGGATAGTGAGTTCCCCGGCATTCAGGGAACAGCAGAGTTCGTCAACCCCAAGGGGCGGTACCTACCCAACCAGGACGAACCGCGATTCCTGGACGACCGACCGCCCAGGTGCCTCCCGAGTGCTCCCGAAGGTGAGAACACCCCGCAATATGCCGGCGGTTCCTACAACGACGGTGCGTATCAGGTGCCGTCGCGTAATCCTGGGCCTCAGAACGACGCCGCAACCACCTTCGGCAACCGCGTGTTCCCCGCCGCGCCGGCGTCGTATGCCGGGTCCGATGTCGAGCGGGCTGCCCTCGCTGTCGTCTACGCCAATCGATCAGGTCTCGAATCCGCGGAAATTCCCTCCTGGGCAGCGCTATTGGGGGCACCGGCTATGAGAGGCAGCCAAATCGAGCTGAAATAGCCGTCGGTCAGAACACCATCGAACGCCCAGGCAGCCCGGCCACTCCTTCTCTGGCGAACGCAGCCCATGTCTGCCGCACCTCGGCGGCCAACGCCTCCGGCGGAGTATTGCCGGCCAACATCGGCGCGTCCCACCATGCGTCTCCGAACAGCAACGGTAATTCGATGCTGTGGCACGCCCCCAACGGTGCGCCTTTCGGTGCCCAATCGATTCGGTACGACGCGACCTGACCGCCGGCGCGGTGCCACATCTTCACCATGCCGTCGACGCCGAACAACAGGTTGGTTACGATGCGGACGACCGGTGCGGTCAGCACCGAACTGACGATGCCGAACCGATTCAGCCACAACATGTTCGATACGACATTCACGAACGGTGAAGCATCGTCTCTCGTGTGACCGATCAGAAGTTCGACGCGAGGTGCAGTTCTGCGTAGGGCGGCATCGGGGTCACCGGACAGGGGGTCGAGGTGAGCGACCGGCCCGAACGGCATTCCGCCTGCAGCACCGAACCTGCGCACGGCCTGCGTCACGGCACGCTCTGCACCGAGCACATCCGTCGCGGGTGCGGTGGCCGGGTCCGTACGAAAGTGCGCTGCGAAGGCCTTTCGGGCTGTCTCGTACAGAGCCGATCGGCCCGAACGCAACCCGAGAGGCGCGCTCTGCACGATTGCCCTCGAGAACAACCCTACGGCCGACTCGCACGCCATCAGCGCGAGGACGGCATCGCCGCCCGCAGACTGCCCGAACAACGTCACGTTGTGCGGGTCACCGCCGAATCGAGCGATGTTGGTCGACACCCAGCGTAGTGCCGCGATTTGATCCTGCACACCGATATTGCTGTCTCCGTGGCCTTTCGGGGTCAGATAACCGAACCCGCCGAGTCTGAAGGTGACGCTGACGACCACGACGCCCTCGCGGACCAGTAGGTCGGCGTCGAATCTCTCGGCTTCCCCGCCGCCGGAGACGTAGCCACCGCCGTGCAGCCACACCATCACCGGAAGTCCTTCTGCCTCGGTGGGAGCGGTCACCGACAACACGAGGCAGTCCTCGCTCTGTTCGAGCCCGTCGACCATCGGGCCCGTGACATTGTCGAGCCGGGAGGGCAGCTGGATGCACACGGGGCCGCGTCGGGTTGCGTCGCGGGTCGCACCCGGGGTGTCGACCGGTTCGGGTCTACGAAATCGCGCGGCGGTGGCGTAGGGAATTCCCCGAGCGTGGATGAGCCCATCGGCGTCGACTGCTTCGAGGTCTCCGCTGGTGGTATCGGTGATCGTCCGCAGGGTCGCCCCGGGTGTCGTCTCGTCGTTCACGTGTGAACCCCCATTCGATGAACAGGTGCGAGCTTATCGTCTACGGCCCGTCATCGGATGAGGCCGTAGCGCCGGAATGCCGTCATAATCGGACCATGCGGTCGAAGCAGAAGATTCTCGACGCCACGCTCGGGCTCATTGCCGAGGGTGGTTTCGAGGACGTCACCATCGCGGCGGTGGCGCGCGCGTCGGGCGTCACCCGCCAGACCGTGTATTCGATTTTCACCACGCGCGAGGACATGATCTCCGAGGCGATGGTGGGACTTGTCGTCGACGTCATCGGCGGCATCAGGGCAAAGGCAGATCAGGCGGAAACGCCGGCGGAGTTCGTCATCGAGACAATTGTGGCGGCGCGCAACCTGATTCGCCGCGAGCCGGTGCTCAATTCGTTGTTGCGCTCGGGCAACGCGAACCCGTTGTTCGATCCGGACATGATGGATCGAGCAGAGCCTGTCGTGCGTCAATTTCTCGACGGCTACAGCGAACGACATCCCGAATTCGATTCGACGCGGTTCGACGGCATCGACGCTGTGCTCGTACGCAACGGGCTGTCGGTCATTCTGTTCGACGACGAGGCGATTCGCGACGACGACGGCTTGCGGGCGTACCTCCGGCGCTGGTTGGTTCCGCTTCTACCCCTGGGCTGATCGCGTAAAACTTGACACTACGAACCCCTTCTGTCTAGTTTTGCATCGCACGCCCACGTGACACAGGTCTCATGGGCGCTGCAGCACCTTTGGGGGGTACGTGTCGAACTTGAATCGCCGATCGTTTCTCGGTGCCAGCGCTGTTGCAGGCTTGGCCGCACTGTCGGGCACCGGGGTGGCGCGAGCGGCCGGTGGGCGCCGCGTCCAGACTCCGCTGACCCGTGAAGATCATCGCGTGGTGGTCATCGGATCGGGGTTCGGCGGCGGTGTGGCGGCCTTGCGCCTCGCCGAGGCAGGCATTCCCGTTCTGGTACTCGAGCGCGGAAGACGTTGGAACACAGGGCCGAACGCCACGACATTCCCCAACGCCACGTCGCCGGACAAGCGCATGCTCTGGCACGGCTCCAGCCCCAACCTGTTCGGTAGGCCGGTTCCGTTCGATCCGTACGTCGGCCTGCTCGAGGCGGTGTCCGGGGACAACATGACCGCGTTGTGTGCAGCCGGTGTCGGCGGCGGATCCCTCATCTATCAGGGGATGAGCCTGCAGCCGTCGCAGTCGGTCTTCGAGGAGTACTTTCCGGTCGGCCTCGACTGGACAACGTTGAACAGCGTGCACTACCCGCGAGTAGCGCGAATGTTGCAGCTCGCGCAGGCTCCCGACGAGTTGATCGATACTCCCAATTATCAAGCGGCTCGGGTGTTTGCGGCCAATGCGCGGCGAGCGGGCCTGCCGGTGTCGAAGATCCCCATGCCGATCGACTGGAACTTCGCCCTCGACGAGACGCGCGGAGTGATGACGCCGTCGTACACCGACGGCTCCGGGGCGTTCGGAGTCAACAACGGCGGCAAGCATTCCGTGGACGTCACCTACATCGCAGCCGCCGAGGCGACGGGTCTGGCGACGGTGGCGACGCAACACAATGTCACCCACGTCGAACGTTCCGCCGATGGCCGGTGGACGGTATACGTCGATCGAATCGATTCCGATGGAACGGTTCTGGAGAACAAGATCCTCACCACCGGTGCGCTGATCATGGCCGCCGGAAGTCTGAACACCACCAGGCTGCTCGTTCGCGCCGGAGCGACCGGTGCCATTACCGATCTACCGGACGAACTCGGGCAGGGCTGGGGTACCAATGCCGATCGCATCTACGTGTGGTCGAGCATCGAGCAGCAATTCGGTACACCCCAGGGAGGTCCGGTGGTGTTCGGCAGCCTCGAGTGGGATGACCCGAACACCGCGCACACCGTCATCCAGGCATCGATACCGCCGTTGTCCTTCGACGCCCACAGCACCATGCTGGTGGGGTACGGAGTCAGTCGTGGACGCGGTTTCTTCGGCTACGACTCCGCGTCCGACCAAGCCCGGCTGCACTGGCCGGCCAACGGCGACAGCGTCATTCAGGACGGATCCATCGATCCGACGGTCCGTCGCATAGCCGGTGCGGGCAGCATTCTCACCGATACCAACGCGGTGTTCCCGTCCACCTGGCATGCGTTGGGTGGGGCGAACATGGGCGCGGTGTGTGATCTCGACGGTCGCGTGTACGGCCAGCGCGGTTTGTACGTCCTCGACGGGGCGCTCATGCCGGGCACCACCGCCGCGTGCAATCCGTCCATGACCATCGCCGCACTGGCCGAACGTGCGCTGGACACTATCGTCGCCGACGATGTCGGCTCCATCATCTGACCACCGGAAAGAGACCGATGCATCTGTATCGCACCATGATCGGCGTCGCCGTGACCGCCGTGCTTGTGTCCTCGGCGACTGTGTTCGGAGCTTCGGCTGCGCACGCCGATGCCGTGGACGACTTCTACCTCCCACCGGCCCAGGTCGCCGACGAACCCGGTGCAGTGTTGCGGACGCAGCCGATGTCGCTGTTCGCGGCGCTGCCCGGTGCGGACGGTGTCTATCCCGTTCAAGCGAAGCGGGTGCTGTACACGTCACGGACGCAGGACGATACGCCGGTGGGTGTATCGGGCACGTTCATCGAGACGGAGGTGCCGTGGCGTGGGGCCGGTCCTCGGCCGACCATCGTCGTCGCGCCGGGCACGGTGGGCCAAGCAGATCAGTGCGCTCCTTCCCGCGCGTTCCCGACGTCGATCAACGCTGTGACGCAACCGCTGTCGATTTCGTTCAATCAGGAGTTGTTGTCGTCCACACTGTGGGGGTCGATGGGTGCGAACGTCTTCGTCACCGACTACATCGGTTTGGGAACTCCCGGCGTGCATACCTATGTCAACCGGGTCGAGCAGGCTCATGCTGTTCTCGACGGTGCCCGCGCCGCAAACGAACTGCTCGGTGACGCCGACGCGCCGGTCGGCATCTGGGGTTATTCACAGGGTGGTGGAGCGGCGGCCGCGGCGGCCGAACTCGCCGCGGAGTACGCACCGGGGCTGAATGTGAAGGGCACTTGGGCGGGAGCGCCCACCGCCGATCTGCTCGAGGTGCTGAAGACCGTCGACGGAACGCTGATCGGCGGAGTGATCGGCCACGCCCTCAACGGTTTCGTCGAACGCGACCCGAGCTTGCTGCCACTTGTCGACGAACGGCTCACCGATCACGGCAAGGCGGTGCTGAGTGATCTGTCGACGCAGTGCATCGGAGACACCATCCTGAAGTACCCGTTCCTGCGCACCGAATCGCTGACCGTGGACGGTAAGTCGATGCTCGAGAATCTGGGGACCATTCCGCAGGCGGGCCGCATTCTCGAGGCTCAGCGGATCGGTCGCAGTACCCCGAACGCGCCGGTGATGATCACCAGCGGGATCAACGACGACACCGTGCCGTACGGTCAGGCCCGGCAGCTGGCCCAGGATTGGTGTGAGCGAGGTGCCTCGGTGGAGTTCCGAAGCAATCCGTTGCCGCCGATTCTGACGGGTGCGGTGTTGCCCAACCACTTCGGACCGCAACTGATCGACGGGTACGGCGGCGGCGCCGCAACGTTCCTGATGGATCGGTTCGCCGACGTGCCCATGCCGACGTGCTCGCTCGATTGAGTGGCGACCGCAGAGAGGGCCGCCTCGACTCCGCTGCACTCGACGCTGCTTCGGTCGCGGCGTCGGGTGGAGGCGGTGATCGCCGGCGGTGGACCGGATATCGTCTTTCAACCGATCGTCCGGGCACGCGATGGTGTGATCGAGGGATACGAGGCCCTGTCACGTTTCCCAACGGGTGGCGGTGACACCGAGGCGTGGTTCGCCGATGCAGCGCAGTGTGGTCTCGGCCCTGCTCTGGACAGGTCGGCCGGCATGAAGGCCCTGGCCGAATCGGATCGTCTGCCGGGAGGCTGCTTCGTAGCGGTCAACCTCAGTGCTGCAACGCTACTGGTGGATTCTGCTCTGGTGGACGTGCTGCTCGATCACGGCTGGCGTCGGCCACTTGTTGTCGAGATCACCGAGCATGCCGCCCTCGACGACGAGGTAGCGGTGGTGGCTGTTCTTGCGAAACTGCGTCGCGGCGGGGTAGCGGTTGCAGTCGACGATGTGGGATCCGGTTATGCCGGTATGCGGCACCTCGTCGTGCTCGGGCCGCAGATCATCAAGCTCGACGCGTTCGTCGTGCACGGCATGAAAGGTAATCGAGCGAAGTCGGCCCTGGCCGAGCTGATACTCGAGTTCGCGCGAAAGACCGAGGCCAGGTGCGTGTTCGAGGGTATCGAGACCGATGACGACCTCGATGCGGCCACCCTGATCGGGGCCGACTTGCTGCAGGGCTACCGAGTCGGTCGCCCAGCCGCGGTGTAACGGACGCCGGATGCCCTCCCGCGACTCGATCGGCCCGGCCGTGCAGGGCATTCCGGTCGGTATTGCTGTGCACTTTTTGCTCCACTCGACGCTTCGGTGCCGGGGATTCTGCAACTCAGGGCTCAGAGTGGAGCAACCGTTGCTGTCGAACCGACGTAGATCCGGTCGAGACTCGACCGAGTACTCCTTCGTTCTCGGCATCAACTCATTTTCCGACGCGGATGTCAGGTGTAAATTCACCCACATGGCATGTCGAATCAGTGAACTCGTACTCGATTGTCGGGATCCCGAGGCCTTGGCGACGTTCTGGTGTGAGGTCTTGGACTTCGTCGTCTTGGACAGGGAGGACGACGGTTCGGTGGAGATCGGTGCGCGCGACGGGTTCGGCGGCGCACAGCCGACCATCATCCTCAGTCGCAGCGAGAATCCGGAGAAGGCGAAGCCGCGACTGCACATCGACGTGAGTGCGACCGATCGGGATCAGGACGCCGAGCTCGAACGACTGCTCGCCCTCGGTGCTCGACGAGTGGAGATCGGTCAGACCGGTCAGGAGTCATGGCATGTGCTGGCGGATCCCGAAGGTAACGAATTCTGTTTGCTGCGAGCAAGACTCAACCCGGTGTGACTGCGTTGTCCTGTTTGCTATCGGACCCGGTGGACCGTCTGGACCAGTAGCTGGCCAGTAGGGACCCGGTCACGTTGTGCCACACCGAGAAGATTGCCGCGGGCAGAGCAGCTGCAGGACTGAAATGTACCGACGCCAGCGCTGCCGCCAGGCCGGAGTTCTGCATTCCCACTTCGATGCTGATGGCACGGCGGCTGGCGACATCGAGTCCGCAGGCTTTGCCGATGCCGTAGCCCACGGCGAGTCCGAGCGAGTTGTGCAGCACGACGGCCAGGACTATCAGGGCACCGATCGACAGCAAGGTCGGCGCGCTGGCGGCCACGACGAGGACGACCACGGCGGTGATGCCGGCGACCGAGATCAGCGGCAGGGCGTCGAGCATGCGGTCGATGATCTTCGGAAACAGCAGGCGCAGCACAACTCCCAGCACGACTGGCACCAGCACAATCTGCAGGATCGAGACGAACAGCCCACCTGCGTCGACCGGTAGGTACTCACCGGCGAGCCAGAGCACGAGCAGTGGTGTGAGTATCGGTGCGAGCAAGGTCGACACCGAGGTCATCGCCACCGACAGTGCGGTGTCACCTTTCGCGAGATAGACCATCACGTTCGACGCGGTACCACCTGGGGCGGATCCGACCAACACCATGCCGGCAGTGAGCGCAGCGGAGAGTCCGAGCACGTTGGCAATGCCCAACCCGAGTAGCGGCATTGCGATGAACTGCGCGGCAACGCCGAGCAGCAGCGCCCACGGTCGCCGGGCCACCACCGCGAAGTCGGAGAGCCGCAACGTCATTCCCATGCCGAGCATGATGATCGACAACAACCACGGCACGGCAGGCGTGCCGCCGCTGAAGGTGTCGGGGGTGATCAGGGCAAGCGCACCCGCCGCAACGACGATCAGGGCGAACCATTTGCCGGTGAATTCGCTGACGGTCTTCAGCTGGGGCATGGGCAGACTCCAAAGATGGTTGGGCACGGCGTCGCGAAGTCTAGCCCTTTAGCTGAGCTCACTGTTCCGGGTTGTGTTCCTTCCGCTGGAGAAGTTCGCGACCTAGAAGCCGAAGGTGACGGGCCAGAATCCACGCGATGATGCCCACCGCAGCTGATCGCGTTCGCGAGGTCGGTGCACCGGTCTGGGGAAACTCACATTATCGTCGGAAACCGGCAAGTAAGACCGGGGAACGAGAACGCCCCGGGGTTTCGATGGATGTAGAGCGGGCATTTCGATGGTTGCCAACATCGGAGGTAGACGATGCGAACGGTCGTGATCGGCGCAACCGGAAATGTCGGAACAGCACTCTTGCGTACACTCGTGCGTGCACGTCCCGGCGATTCGATTCTCGCCATTGCGCGTCGCCCTCCAGAACTGAATTCGCATGCGGAGCAGGTCGATTGGGTTGCGTTGGACCTGACATCGAACAGCGCGTCGTACGAGCTCCGTGCGTTGTTTCGCGGGGCGGACGCAGTTGTCCACTTGGCCATTGCGTTTCAACCGATGCGAAATCGCGAGTATCTGCGGTCGGTCAACGTCGATGCAGTGAAAACGGTTGCCGGGGCATGCGCGGAAGCGGCAGTTCCACATTTGGTACACATGTCGTCCGGTGGCGTCTACGCACCCGGTTCGTACGGCGTCGAGGTCGACGAAACATGGCCGAGAACCGGCGTGCCGTCGTCGACCTACAGTGTGGACAAGGCTGCGGCCGAGAACGTACTCGACGAGTTCGAGGCAACTCACCCCGATGTCTCGGTCGCTCGTATTCGTCCCGGGCTCATCGGGCAGTACGAGTTCGGTAGCGCCTTGCTGCGATATGCATTGCCGGACGTCGTGCCCTCAGGAATCGTCGACCATCTCCCGATCCTGCCCATCGACAGATCGTTCGCAGTCCCCGCTGTGCACAGTGACGACGTCGCGGATGTGATTGTGCGAGTGCTCGATCGACGTGCCACCGGGCCCTTCAACCTCGGTGGTCCGACACCTGTTCGCGCGGCCGATGTGGCCGAGGCGTTCGAGTCCCGCGTCATCCCGGTTCCGTACCGGGTGCTGTCTGCAGCTGCGCGAGTAGGTTTCGAGACCCACCTGTCGGCCGTCCATCACGGCTGGATCGACCTCGCGTTCAACACTCCCATGTTGAACACCGACAGGGCTCGACGACATCTGGACTGGGTTCCTCGCATGGACGGTCCCGACGTCGCCCGAGAGGTCATCGGCGGTATGCGCGACAACGCCGGTGCTGCCAGCGGTGTCCTCCGAGCGCGCACTGCGAAGGATCGTCTCCGAGCCTTCGGTCGTCGGGGATTCATCGCCAACGCGAAGCGGCCGTGACCCTCGAACCCGTCGGGCGGCCGGTCGAGTCCCGTCAGCTCTCGAAATCGAAATCAGCGGTTCGATTGACGATGTCGTGGGCGATCGACGAAATCGATGTGGACCGTGCGTACGCGTGGGCGCGGAGAGATGCAGCCGCATCGTTCATCGTCACCGACAGACGCGTCGAGAGCATTCCGATGGCGACGTTGATGTCGCCGCGGGCTTGTCGGTAGTTCCCTGCGGGTGGCCCCGGCGACGGTGTTCTGCCCGGACCGATGGGGACGAGTTCGGACAGAATCACAGGTCCGAGGGCGGTCGCGATGGCACGCGCGGCCTCGACCTGGATGAGGCTGTACGGGCCGGGAGTCCGGCGGTGCAATTCGAGCACTCCGACCGCAGCGCCGTGTGCGGTGATGGGCAACGCCAGTAAGGAGTGCGCACCGAGTTCGTCGACGACGTCGGAGGCGAAAGTCGGCCAGTGATGTGTGCCGGCAGGATCGCTGAGGTCGGGTACCGCAACGGTGGTATCGGTGTTGAACGCGTCCAGACACGGGCCTTCACCCACCGTGAATTGCAGTTCGTCGATGCGTACCGCATCGGAGTCTGTGGCGTACAACAGGTCTCGGGCCACTGCACCGTCTACGAGCAGACTCACCGCGCCGCCGTCGACTCCGGCCACATCCACCGCAGCACGGGTCAACGCTGCGGTGGCGGGAAACTCCACGGGATCGTCCGCGATGTCGAGCGGATCGATGTCATCGGCCATGCCTGGCTCCTCGGGTTCGAGGGGCAGCGCACGTCGTCACTGGTTTCCTCCTGACGTGTTGCTGATGGATGCGATCAAGTTGGTAGCGATGTCGGCGACTTTGATGTTGCGACTCTGCGATTGCTCGGAGAGAAACTCGAAGGCTTCGTCGGCGGCGACACCGCGCATCGCCATGATGATGCCCTTGGCCTGTTCGATCTGGGCGCGTGTTTTCATCGCGGTCAGAAGTCCATCGACTTCCTCTTCTGCGTTTCGGGCCCTGCGAGAGACGATTACGGCAGTTTCGATCGAGCTGACGAAGAGCCCCAGCAGAGCTTGGTCGATGTCGTTGAATCCGTGCGGGTCGAAACTGTAGATGTTCAATGCCCCGAGGTGATGGTCATCGACGACGAGTGGTGCCGAGAGGTAGCTCCGGACACCGAGATCGGACACGTTCTTTGCAAATCGCGGCCAACGGTCTTCGACGTCACTGACCAGGACGCGGACCATCTTCTGGGTTCGCGCCGCCTCCAGGCATGGTCCTTCGTTACTCCGATACTGGTCCTCGTCGACGTCGTTGACGCGCGGATCCGTCGACGCCACCGTCTGCGGCAGTTCACCGTCCTGGTCGACAAGTGTGATTCCGGCCAGGTCTGCAGTGTTCAGCGCCTCGACCACCTCGGTGGCCATGGCCTGCAGTATTACGGACAGGTCCAATCTCGCAAGCAACTTCGATCTCAGATTTTCGAGCGCACGTGCATAACTGGACACGTCGGCCGAGACGGCTTCGGTATCGGCGGCCGAAGCGGATGCGGTGCCGCTGTCACGATCTATCGGTTCGGTGTTCATGCAGGCACCACTCACTTCCACAGACCGACGCCACCCAGGGGGTGACGCAGTGAGAAGCGGCGCGGGCTTGGCCGACATCGTCGAATCTACCGGAGATGGCCGGTGTGACGTCGTTTCGGGGTTGCACAATTACTACAGATAGAACAAGACCGATCAGACTTGTTCTGGCAGAATCAACGGCTACGTACGACTGTCACAAGCGAAGGACGACGAACCCATGACGTCACCGTGAACAAGCTCTCGACGGTGGCGCTGCTGATCTTGTTGGGTGCAGCCGGCATGTTCAACGGGGTGTCCTTGACCTCCGACCCGACCGGTCGGTCACTTGGCCTGGACGTCGGGATGCTCCCCTCGTGGCATACCTGGGACTACCGCATCTCCGGGATGTTCGTGCTGATCTTTCTCGGACTCGGACCGTTGATCTGCGTCGCAGCGGTTCTCGTCGACGCCTCCGAAGCCCCGGTGTATGTCACGTGCGCCGGGCTGGTGACCATCGGGTGGGTGGTGTGGCAGATTCTCGTCCTCGACATCGACGCCCCCCTCGCCCAAATTCCCCTCACTCTTCTGGGGGTCGCGTTGATCCTTCTCGCAGTCGGCCAGTTCCGCGCGCGTGCCCGCGAACGCAGTCGGCAATAGAGTCACAAGCCGTTAGCGCCGAGCAGGGCTTCTCCCGGGTCGGCGGCGGCGACAATAGCAGCGCCATTGTTATCACCGCGCCGGCACTGGTTGGCTCACGGGGGAGAGTCGATCACCGGGTAGTCGAGAGCGCACCGATCCGAAGCACTACATCGTCTCTGACGAGCCGCAGTGGTTGCACGGGATGCTCCACTCGACGCTTCGATCAGGGGCATTCACTGACTTACTTCGACGAGTGGAGCACCAGTTGCTCAGGAGTCGACGTCCGATCGGTGGGTGCGCCGGACTCTGGCGACAGTCACGGCCGCCAGGATCAACCCCGCGACTGTGAGAAAGTCCGATTCGGTCAGACCTCTGTCCGCGTCGATCACGTACAACACCGCGCCTTCGATGGGGGTGTTGAAGAACAACCACAGAATCGACACAACACCCAGCGAGATTGCTGCAGGCCACGACGGCTTGGCCAATGACCATGCTGCTGAGGCGAACACTGCGTTCATCAGAACGAGCGCGTGGAACGGATCGGTAGTCGGCACGGGTACATCATTGCCGACTGTCGTGTCAGCGCCGCATCGGAGCGACGCCCTGAGGCGACCCCTGACATGTCGGTCCGACGGCTTCTCGAATGTCCGATGGCCCCGACTCAAAATTTGTGAGACCGTGCGGTATGCGATCGCACGAGGAGTACATGTTCATCCCGGACCTGTACGAAGGCTGGATCGGAAACGGATACGTCTCAACCATCATCTGCGAGGCGTCGACCGCTGAGGTACTGCAGGCTTTCGGTGCGGACAACACCGAACACGTGACTGCAGAGGGCATCACCGATCTGTTGCCCGCAGAGGACGATCTGGATGCAGCGGGCAAGCTCGACGGCCTCGATGCTCAAATCATTGCAGTCATGGATCTCGGTGATGACAAAGCGCTCCTCGTGCAACAGAACTCGCAGTACGTGGGAGCAACGGAATCATACTTGCAGCCGCTGTTCGCAGGCCGAGACATCCTGTCACACAGCAGTCTCGGCTCGGGGGAGCGGTTCGTATGGTGGTCAGACGGAAAGGTCGTCGCCGATTTCGATCCCTATCACTACGACTCCGAGGAACGCGGTGCACCGAAATCTGTGATCGAAGCAGCCCGTGCGATCGGCGGGATCGGTATCGACGGTCCACCACCGCAGAACGACGGATACCCCTCGGTAGCAGGCTCGTTCGCGTTGGCCGATCATCTGACTCAGTCTCACGTCAGCCCTGATGTGTTGAGCCGCGGGATCTTTGCCGTCGCAGTGGTTCGGACAGGGCCCGCGCTTCCCGTCGAGCCGCCACGCACTTTCGAGTCCGAATCTTCGTGGGGTGCCGTCATGGATCGGTACCATAAGTCTTCCCGGCTGTCCCGGTACGGACGGGCCGTCGAGACCAGGGGAGATCGGGTAGCGAATATTCGGTTCTGGTACCGCCCATATCGGTCGTACCGGATGGCAGACCGAGAAGGGCTCCGGCACATCATCAACCGGCGCGGCGACTACTGGTCCAGAGTGGACGGCGTTCTGCAGAAAGGCGCTCCGCCAATAGGTCTCGAGGTACACCCTGACACCCTGGTCGAGGTGCAGAAGAACTGGGACGTCGAGTTCAGCACTCTGATTGCCGACAACACCGAAGGAACTGCTGTCGAGGTCGGCGGTAGGGCGGCATGGGAGTTCGAGCTACCGCCGGGGTGGCAGGGCTTTCCGAGCGCCGTGGCGTTCGATGCGAAGTGGGGTATAGCTTTGCGCCGGAACATGCCGTACATCAGCATCGAGTTCAGCGAAATCGTCGTCGGGGTGGATTTGTCCGACGATCTGTTCGACGGTGATTGACCTGAGGGGTGCACCTAACGCTCCATTGGACGCCTCTGTCAGGGGCATCCCCGTACATGGACCTCGGAGCGGAGCAGAAATTGCACTCGGCTTCACATACTGCGTTTCCGGCATAGGTGGCTACTTGCAGCCCTAGTGCTCGATAGTGCGTCGGACAGTGAATCTGTCACTGCGAGAGACGATCACCCGAGCCGACGGGAGTGACGCCGGAGATCAGGTCGATCAGCCCGAACGGGGATCGTTCCCCGAGACACAGGTCGAGCGTTTCGTGTGCCTGAACGGCCACCGCTTCACTTCGCGTGAACATGGCCTTCTCGAAGACCGACACCGCTGCGTCGATGTCGCCGCGGTGATCGGAAAGCGCGCGCGCGAGTTCGGCCCCGTCGAACATCGCCAGATTGGCACCGTCACCGGAGGGAGGCATGAGATGTGCGGCATCGCCCACCAGGGTTACTCCCCGCGTGGAATCCCAGCGGTGGTCGTTGGGGAGCGTGAAGATCTTGCGGGGTACCAGCGCGGTGGTCCCGTCGGTGATCAACGCTGTCAATTCCGTTGCCCACCCTTCGAATTCGGCTGCGACAGCGGCTTTGGCGGAGGCAGTATCGGTGAAGTCGATCGCGTCGATCCAGTCGGCGCTACGGTTGAGCTGAACGTACGTGTGCAGAATGTCGCCGGCCTCGCGGTGTACGGAGATTCCCTTGCCCGGTGTGAGTGCGAACATCGCACCACTACCGACTGCGCGAGCGGTGGCGGGGTGGCGTACGTCGACATCATGGAGGTAGGTCTCCACGAAGACGGTACCCACGTAGTCGGGTACGGCGGCCGAGAGCAGCGATCGAACTCGTGACCATGCGCCGTCGGCACCGACGAGCAGATCGCTGACCGTGGTAGTTCCGTTCTCGAACTCGAGTGCGCGTTGCCCGTCGCCCAGTGGGCGCACGGAGGTGAGCTTGTGACCCCACTGGACGGTGTCGGCCGGCAGTGAGTCGAGCAGAATTTGTCGGAGGTCGCCGCGCAGCACCTCTGGTCGACCGCCGGTGCCGTCGTCGGGTTCATCGAACAGAACCTCGCCGTCGGGGCGTAGGACGCGAGTCGCTTCGCCTCCCTCGTGGATGATGGCGCGGAACTGCTCGGTGAGCCCGGCCGCGGCGAGAGCGACCTGCCCGTCGTTCTCGTGAATGTCGAGCTGCCCGCCCTGGGTGCGCGCGTCAGCCGTGGTGTCGGCCTCGTACACCGTGGCGGCGATTCCCTGAACGTGCAGTACTCGCGCCAGCACCAGGCCGCCCAGTCCTGCACCGATGATCGAAATGGATGTACCCATGAGAAGTCTCCGCCTGTTGTTGGAACACTGTTCCATTCAAGGATGGAACAGCGTTCCAAAACTGTCAAGCGGGGTAGGTTCCAGAGAATGGTTTAACCGCGGTCGATGCCGGCGAGGATGATGTCGACCCCGGCCTGGAATTGCTCTCTGTCGTCGTGGCCGGCGAACTGCGACGCGATCCGCGTCAGGAACGGATAGTCGCCGGTGTCGGTCACCGCCGAGCGCGTGGAGTCGAGAAATGCCGCTCGGTCCGTCACCGTGGCGGCCAGTTGCCGTCCGGCATCGCGCTGACTCGCAGCCCCGAGGGCGTGGTACATGAGCACGGAAGCGGCGTCGAACTGTGCATTTTCCGGAACTCCGCGTGCGTCCAACTCGGTTCCGATGCGGTCGAAGAGATGCATGACCGCCGGCTGCCACGGCGCACCGGCGAGTTGCGTTGCCACCCACGGCCGTGTGGTGATCATGTCGAACACCCGCATCATCAGACCGCGAACACCCAGCTCGGTCTTTTCGTTCTCGGGTGAGGATTCGAAGATCGATGCCATAACGGCTTCGGCCGCTGCTGCGAGAAGATCATCCCTGTTGCCGACGTGGTGATACAGCGCGCCGGGGCCCGTGGACAGGTGTGCGGCGAGGGTGCGAAACGTCAGAGCATCGGTGCCACCCTCACCGAGCATCTCGATCGCTGCCTGCACGATGCGCTCCTTCGACAGGGCATCGGAACGTCGCGCGGGTGTCGGCCTAGTGTTCGTCATGCGCAGATCCTGTCACAGCTGGAACGTTGTTCCATGTCTGGACGCGCGACGCGCATCATCGTCTCTGTTCGGGAATCGAAGCGCGACTGAGGGATTGGTCGACGAAGTCGATCATCCAGTCGAAACTGTCGTCGAGGTCGGTACCGAGTTGAAAGCTACCCGCGGTTTCGAGGGTGGCGAATCCGTGCAGCAGGCTTCGCAGCATTCGTAGAGCATGTGTCTGCTGTGCCGGGTCGATGCGGTAGCCGTGCAACATGGCGGCCCAGGAATCCATGACGCGGTTGGCTGCGGCCATGAGGGGGTCGTCGGGCCCGGTGATCTGGGCGGCGTTGCCTGCGGCATAGCGGCCGGGATGGGCGATGACGTACTCGCGCATGGCGCGCGTTCCGGCGACGAGGGCATCGCGACCTGCGCGGCCCTGGGTGGCGTCGCGGATTGCGTCGCCCAGTTCGTTCATGGCCAGCACGCCGACGCGATGCACCAGATCGGCCAAATTATCGACATGCTTGTAGAGCGAGGGTGTCTTTACTCCGAGTCGTTCGGCCACCAGTCCCATGGACATCCGGTCGATGCCGATCTCGTCGGCCAGGTCGGCACCGGCTTCGGTGACCGACGCGGGAGCGAGGCCGGCCCTAGGCATGGGTGTGTGTGCGCGAGAGAAACGGAAGTGTCACGGCAAGAAGCTCATTGGGAGTCTGAGCGTGCGGATAGTGACCGACGCCGTCGAGGACGACTACCTCACCGATGCCGGTGGGGAGATCGGCGACGATGCGGTCGCCCTCGGCGCGGGGGTCGGCAAAATCGGGATCGGCACCACCTTCGACGATGAGCACCGGGCACTGCACGTTGCTCAACTGTGCACCGGCGTCGGTGGGTGCCGACTTGCACATGGCCTGAACGGCTTTCATCCGGCCGGGCCCGCGCAGGACCGTGGTGATGCGGGCCAACTCGTCGTCCCAGTCGACGGGCTTCGTCGGGTACGCAAGATCGAGGTACTTTTGCCAGGCGCTGAGGCTGCCGGTCATCACGGTTCGACCCAGCAGTACTGTCGCGCTTCGGTACCGCTTGTTCGTCAACAGCGCGCCCATGGAGTAGGTGACGGCGCGAGTGAAGGGTGCCAGCTCGACGAGGCCCACGATCGATTCGGGGGCGGTGGCGGCAGCGATGGTCGCGGCACCGCCGCTGATCGAATGTCCGATGATCACAGCCGGCCCACCGAGATGGCGAACGAGGGCGACGAGGTCGCCGGCGATGTCGGTCCGGCTGTAGCCGTCCCACCCGAGGCTGGACTCACCGCAGCCGCGAATGTCGAGATTCGCTACCCGGTAACCGGCCTCGACCAGGGCCGGGGCGAGGAAGCGGTATGCGTGCCGACTGTCTCCGATGCCGTGGGCCAGGACGACGAGGGGCCCGTCGCCGATCACGTCGTATGCGAGGGTGTTGTCGCCGATGGTAAGTAGTTCGGTCATGGTGGGCTCCGGGATCGATGAGGCTAACTGATGTAGCTAAAAGCTAATCCGATTAGCCAACCGTGTCAACCCCGCATTCGTTGCGACGAGCGCTGAGTCGTTCCAGCGCGCGGCGCAGCCCGCGCCGCAGTCAGAGCTTCAGCGCTCTAGCGCGCCGCACAGCCGCGGCGGCGGCCTGCTGTTCGTAGGCGAACAACAAGCCGTACGTGAAACCGTTCTCCGCGGGTCGGGTTCCCGCCGATGCCCCGAGGCGGCGAAGGAACTCTGCAGCGACCAAGCTGTCCTGGTGTTCTCCGAGGACTTCCTGAACGTGCTTGTAACGCCGAATCGTCTTCTTGGAGTGCTTCTTACCGGTCAGCGGTGCCGCCAGCTCCGAGGCGTACCGCGCACGCTTGAACGCTTTACGGGCTCGGTGAAACACCTCGTCGTTGCCGGGTTCGCTCATGATTGCGGACTTCAGCCGGGTGCGGGCCTTCTTCCCGGCTTTGTTCTCCAGTGATGTCACCTTTCGGTGGGACAACGAAAGCACCGCAGAGTCCAGGGTGGCGAGTGCGCTGATCAGCGCGGCATAGCGGTCGCCGGAGAGAACGGTATCGACATCGGCCCGGTAGTTGCGTTGCTCGGCAGCGAGTGTGGTCTCGATGTCGGCCGCCACGGGTCCGAGTACCCATTCGTCGGGGAGATCGGCCACCGCGTGCGCGAAACGATCCCGCTGCACTTCGCGATCGCGAACGTGACCAAGAATGCCTGCGTACCAGGATAATTCCTGGTCCAGATGGGTAGCGACACCTGCATCGAAGGCATCGGTGAATATACGCAGAGTGCTGCGAAGTCGCCGAATGGCGACGCGGGTGGCGTGGATCGGATCCTCACCGCGCCGAAGCGCGGCATCGCCCTCTCGAATTGCGCTCGTCTGTTCTCGTACGTACGCGGCAACCGGTGCCCGGTCAGTGTCCTGATGCGATGTCGAAGATGTCGTCATCGGTGAGGATGCCCCGAGTCCGCACCGATCGAAACCACCGCGATCGAAACCGATGATGGCAGCAACTGAAAGTTCTGTCGTCCACTGTTCACTTTCCGGCTTCCTTGTGGATGCGTACGGAGACTGCGTAGGTCGATGGGTGGGTCGATACTGCATTCATGCCAGCGACACCAGACAACCCGAGCGAACGTGGTCGGATGCTCGCCTTCGCTGTCCAGTGGACGCCCTACGGCGGCGGAGATCCCGAAGACATCATGGTCGCATTCGGAGTTCCGCCGGAGACGTATTTCCGCAGGTTGCGGAACCTGCTGGCTGATCCGGCGCAGCCCGTTGAGCTCGACGCACGCACCGTGGATGCGGTACTCCGGGTGTGCCGTCGACGGCTCGAATTCGCTGCCGGATCGGCAGGGGCAGCGAGAGTCGGGCAATGACAGCGCTCCGTACTCCGAACACGGGCACCAGTGCTGCCCACTTCATCGCGCGTTCACCTGGGACGAGTTTCTCCTCGCGGTCCAGTGACCGGAGCATGAACACCCCTGGCCCCTGCACTCCCGATCGTGCACAAGCGCAAGTCTTCGCCGCCATGTTGACCGCCGAGATCGAGACCGTCGAAGAAGCGGAAAGATTCGCTCGCCAGGCCGGACAAAACGGCCAGGGCGCGGCCCGGTTGTGGCACCAGGAAGAAGCTCGGTCGCACCGACGTTCGTTGTACGAAGTGCACCGTCAACTAGATGTTCTCACCAGGCGTTTCCCCGACTTGCCTGCCTGATTCACCGTACCGACCGGTCGATTTCGGTGGCCAGTATTGACGCTTAGCCTAATGAAGTGGATTCTTTCACGCATGACCACCACATCCACCGAACACGAGCACATCGATGCAGTACGCGATCGTCTTGCAGCACTTTTTCCGAACGTGCCACGCTCTGTGATCGACGAGACCATCGCCGCCGAGCACGCCCGTTTCGAGGGCAATTCCATCCGCGATTTTGTGCCACTGTTCGTCGAGCGTAAGGCGCGCCAGGCGCTCCAGGACCGCTGACCGACCGACTCCGACGACGACGGCTGCGCCGCGCTCCGAATACGGTCGATCAAGGACGCGCGGTGCCACGTCAGGGCCGGGCTTTGCCGAGGATGCGCGCGACGACCCCGGACCCGAGGGTTCAGTATCGAGTCGAATGTGCGGGATGCCGCGTATGGGGAGCGATCGTGAACCGTGAGGTCCGCTCGCCGGGCTGAGCAACCTCACACCCCTGCTGCAGGGTGCGCGCCCCTTCTATGACCTGAACTCGGGCGCGCGGTCGGGAAAAAGGGTGTGAGGTCCCGAACCCGAACCCTCGCAGAGCCTACGAACCCCGCACCACGTCGTATGCCGGCTTGGCGCTGAAGTCCGAGCGCAGCAGTCCGTAGTTCTGCTCCGAATCGGCGGGGTCGGTTCCCGAGTCACGCAGTGAGTGCACGAATACGGGGCCGACGTACGGCAGCGACGACGCCATGGCCAGGCTCGACCCGATGATCGCGGCCTGTGCGTCCTCGGTGACGGCCATCGGACCGTTGCCGGTAGGTGCGCCCAGTTCGGTGATCCAGATCTTCTTGCCGCCGTCGCCATTGGCCGCCATCGTGCCGTAGGCCTGATCCACCTGTGCCCATTGTCCGTTGGGATCGTTCTCGACGGTGAAGGGGAACGTATAGGGATGCAGCGCAACGGCATCCATGAACCCGCCCGCTCCGGCTGCGTACATCTGCTGCAGGAAGGTCACCGGCGCAACGGTCCAGGCTCCGAGGTTCACGGTGGTGGCCAATCCGGCGCTGAGCACGGTGGCTCCGGCATCGGCGTTGTGGATCGCGGGATACGCGGCGCGCAACAGTCCGGTGTAGCGGGCGGCGTCGACGGGCGCGAAGAAGGTGGGGATGTTGGGCTCGTTCCACACCTCGTAGCTGTCGACGCGATCGCCGAGGTGCGCGGCCGCAGCACCAGCGAACGCGCCGAAAGCATTGGGATCCAACGGAACTGCGCCGGGCAGCGGGGAAGCGATGCCACCCTGCGCCCATCCGGGGGTTCCGCCCAGCACGGCCAGTACCGAATAGCCCTGTGCCGTCGCGGCATTGATCACGCGATCGGTGTTGCCCCAGTCGAACACTCCCGGTGCTGTCTCGATGGCCGCCCAGTTCACGACCACCCGCACCCACGAGGCACCGATTTCACGTCCGGCCCCGAGCTCGTTGTTCAGCGTGGCGTCGTCGAGCGTCAGGAACGGCGCTCCACCGGTGAAACCGAGCCCCGCAGGTGGTGCCGCATGCGCCACCGGTGACGAGAGTCCGACGGCGATTGCGGCGGCTGCGGCCACGGTGAGCAGGCGTGAGCGGAGGGTCATGGCGATCATCCTAAGGTGCGGGTCAGCGGAGCACCGATCAGTGACTCCACGGTGGAGTGGGGGATGCGATCGTGCCAACGTGCGGTGTTCAGTTCGTAGATGCGTTCGCCCGCCTTGACGGCTGCGGTGCGATCGAGCAGGTAGCGTCGGCATTCCGCGACGAACTGTTCCTTGTCGTCGAAGGTGGGCAGCTCGAAGATCGAGTCGAGGGATCCGACGGCCGCGGAGGTTCCGACGACGGGTAGGCCTTTGCTGGCGGCGTCGAGGATCTTGACGCGTACGCCGCCGCCGGTGGCGACGGGTGCGATGAGTGCGCGGCAGGTGCCGAGGAACTCCTGCAGATCGTCGACGAAGCCGAGGTCGCGCACTCCAGCAGGATAGACGGGATCCTTGGCCCCTGGGGCCTTTGCGCCGATGATGCACAGCTCTGCACCGTCGATGCCCGCGGAGATCTCGGGCCAGTACTCCAGCGCGATCTTGAAGGCCTCCTGGTTCGGCGGCCAATCGCGAGTGCCCATGAACACCAGGCGTTTCGCGGTCTCCGCCAGATTCAGCTGCGGCGCGGGTTCGAGGGTGAGGTCGATCCAGCGAGCGTCACGCACACCGTTGTCTCGGTACATCTGCGCCTCGTCGGCGTCGTACGTCCCGACGGCATCCGCCGCGCGGGCGACGCGAATCTCGTCTCGCAGGATGCGTGGTGCCTCGATGCGGCCGATCAACCCGCGCGTCACCTTCCACACCTGCGATTCGGTGTTGACGGTGTTGATCGCGAACGGGGACCCCAGTTTGGTCGAACGTAGAAACGACTCGGCCATGTAACTGTGTTCGGCCACATACACATCCGAGGTGGAGGCGTCGATGGCATCACGGAAGGCGTCGACGTCGTAGCGTCCGTGCACTACCGAGCGGGTCGGCCGCAGGGACTTCGTCAGCAACCCCACATCGACTTTCGGCTTGGGGACGCGGACGACGTCGGGAGCTACACCTGTCTCCTTGGACAGGCAGATCGAGCGCACCTCGAAGGCCTCACGGGCCAGCTGCATCATCAAGCGGGACAATGCGATATCGCCACCGTGTTCGGTGACGGGGTCTTTGGACAGCAGGAAAGTCGCGCGTCTCATTGTGTCACTTCTTCTTTCACCGGATCGTGGTACAAGGCGCGCATGAACCAGACGAGGAGCACGGCATCGGTGATCACCGACGCCACCGCCGCGCCGACGGCACCGAAGGGGAACAGGCACAGCACGAGCACCATCTTGAGCGGCGCGAGCGTCGCGGCGGCGAGCACTCGCGTGCGGTCGCGATGTTGGAGGTAGAGCACGGTGGTGAACACGTGGTTCATCACCCGCATCACCACGAAGAGGGACATCACCACCAGAGCGCCGGCAACCTGCGGGGATGCCGGAGTGAAGAACAGAACGATTCCGGCTGCCAGCAGTAGAGATCCAGCGGCACCGCCGAGAATCGCCGTGTGCTTCAAGGCCGGGCCGGCAGTGACCAATCCGTCTGCTGCACGGAGCTTCTCGTGGAAGGTGTTGCCGAAAGCCTGGCCGATGAAGGCCACGGCCCAGGCCGTCACGGCAGCGACGGAGTAGTAGCCGGCGATCGTGGAGTCGGTGAGGAAGCCGAGCAGCAGCACGTCGCCCTGGATGTAGACGGCGTTGGCGAGGTTCTCCGAGAACAGCATCGACATCTCGCGCCACGATCCGGGGACGCGCGGCGCCGCGACCCGGGTCTGCAGCGCGGCCAACAGCGCGATGACGAAATACGGTGCCGCGTAGAGCAGGCTGGCCGTCGTCAGCGACGGGTCAGGAACGGCGAACAGATACGCCGTCGCCAGCGCGATCGAGGTCGCCTGCCGGGTGGTGTCCAGGCGCTGGGTCAGATCAGGACGGCCGTCGCGCAATGCCCTGCTCTTGTAGGCATTGAAGACCAACTCGCCGCCGCCGATGACGAGAGCGAACCAGGCTATGTAGCTCACCTGTAGCAGACAGAGCCCGCCGACGATCAGTACCGCACCGGCCAGGACCCGGGTGGTGCGCTCGCCCAGAAACTCTCGCTCGCTCACCCGGATGGAGCGGACGGTGAACGGGTGATCCAGTGGCGCTGCAACTATCGCGGCGAGCGCGAAGGCCATGGCGTATTGACCGTAGTCACTGATCCCGAGCTTGGCGATCAGCGCGACGGTCCACAGCAGACCGATACCTCGACCCCCGTAGGTCCACAGGGCGGCGACCCCGGCCTTGATCAGATTGCCGTTCATTTCGACCACCGCATCATTTCGACCACACCGACACAAAACTCTCGGCCACCAGGTGGGGAGCGTTGGCGCTCCGCAGTGTCTCCACTTCCTGGCGGAGTCGGGTCAGCTGTTCCCGATCGGTGACGAGGCGGGCGGTGGCGTCGGCGATCTCGACGGTTCCGCCGGCGACAACCAGTGCCCCGCCGTCGGTTTCGGAGAGCGCACCTTCCTCGAGGCAGACAACCGGAGTTTGGTAGGCGATCGCGCGACTCACCGAACCGGAGGCAGGGAAGGCGTCACCGTAGATGGATCGTTTGCCGTAGGGCACCACGAGTGCTCGGATGGAGGCGAAGAAGGCGTCCTCGTCGGGTCCGTTCACCTCACCGAGAATCTCGACGCCGTCCACGGGGTCGAGCTGTTCGGTCCCGCGTCCGGCGATGCGAATGGCGATCTCGCTCGGTAGACGATCACGAAGCTGCTGGAGCTGATCGAATCCCTTACCGCGGTAGACGAATCCGAACAGCCCGACGGCGAGGGGGCGATCCTCGGCCGGGGTGATGTCGGGGCGTTTGGGGACGAAGTGCATCACGGCCTCTGCCGTCACGGCGGGGTAGCTGCGTTCCAGGGAGTCGGAACCGGAGCGGGTGAGCGCGAACAGAGTTCGACGTCCGACGACGGCCCGTTCCAGTCGGCGCCACGCTGCCCGTAGTGGGTAGTGCAGGCCGTGATTGAGGACCTTCTTGCCGGCCAGAAACTTGGTGCGGGCGGGCCACCAGACGATTCCGGGTGGGTCGTGCACGGTCGCGGTGACCAGCGGGTTGCCGTTGAGACGTGCGGTTGCCCAGAACGGCATCACCGAGCCGCCGCTGAGTTCGCAGTGCACGATGACGCGCTCTGGGTCGACGTCGACGAGCTCCTGTATTGCCCTGCGGTGCCGCAGAATGTCTCGTACCGAGTGCGACCCGGGTCCGTCATGGCGATACTCGATCACCTCGCCGAAATGGGGACGCACAGCGTCGGCGAAATCGTCGGCGTAGTCGCCTACCCCGCCCACTCCGGATCGAGGGGCGAGGTAGACGAGTCGGCAGTCGCGCAGAATCATCAGTAGAAGAGCGGCCGATACTTCGGGCGGTAGGCGAGGGCCTTGGGATCGCGCATCGCGCGCACCTTGGCCGGCACTCCGGCAACCACTTCGAGCTCGCCCACATCCCCGCGCACCATGGAGCAACCACCGACAACCGCGCCGCGGCCGAGGGTCACCCCACTGAGAAGTGTGCTGCGACTGGCGATCCACACGTAGTCGCCGATGACGCAGGGCTCGAGGATCGGGGTGAATTCCGGCGAATTGTGATCGTGGTAGCCGCCGATGATGTGGGTGTCACTGGCGATGACGACGTTGCTGCCGATAGTGATACCTCCGCGGGCGTCGAGCATGCAGCGGAAGCCGATGGAGCATGCGTCGCCGATGGTGAGGCCCTCGGGATCGAGGATGGTGGTGCCGCGGAAGATCGAAACGTCCTTGCCGATCGTCGCTCCGAACGCGCGCAGGAAGTTCTGCCGAATCCAGTGTGACGGAATGAAGGTCACGAACATGTTGAACCCGAGCGTGCCGACGCGGTTGCGTAGCTTCCGCTTGAACGTGATGTCCTGCATCTTGTAATTGGACACGTCGTAGATCTCGCCCACAGGCCGTTCCACCGCTGTCATGCTGCCATCTCCTCGGTCATGTCGAACTCGACCATCGCCTTGACGATCTGATCGAAGTCCTTGGTCGGTGCCCAGCCCAACAGATCCCGGGCTTTGGTGGCGTCGCCGACCATTCTTGCCGAGTCGACGGGTCTGAGCATCTCGGAGTCGCTCTGGACGTGATCACGCCAGTTGTCGATTCCCACTGCCTCGAACGCGGTGGCGACGAAATCCGCCACGCTGTGCGCCTCGCCGGTGGCGACGACAAAATCGTCACCCTTGCCGTAGTCGGCCATCGCTGCCATCGCCTCGACGTAGTCCGGTGCCCAGCCCCAATCGCGTACCGAGGCGAGGTTGCCGAGCTCGAGCGTGTCGAGTGTGCCGCGGGAGATGGCCGCGGCCGCCTTGGTGATCTTGCGGGTCACGAAGGTCTCCGGTCGTCGCGGCGATTCGTGGTTGAACAGGACGGCATTGGTCGCCTCGAGGCCGCGGGATCGGTATACGTGAACCATGTTGTGACTCAGTGCCTTCGATACTCCGTACGGCGACGTCGGAGCAATCGGCGTGTCTTCGTTCTGCCGCGCTACCCCGGATCCGGCGAAGATCTCGGCACTGGACGCATTGACCACCATGATGCGCCTGCCCGACGCCTCCTGCTGGGTGAAGCAGGCATCGAGTAGCGCAGCCGCCGAGAGCCCGTTGACCTGCGTGGTGAGGACCGGGTCGTTCCACGATCGCCACACCGACGAGATGCCGGCGAGGTGAAAGACGTAGTCGGGCTCGATGTCGCGAATCAGAACCCGAGCAACCCCGGGCTTGCTGATGTCGACTCGGTGTTGCGCGACGTGCGGGTTGACTGTGCCGTCGCTACCGCCTGGCTTGGCTACACCGTGGAGGGCCCAACCGCGCTCGAGCAACAGTTCGGCGAGGTAGCTACCGTCCTGGCCTGCCACTCCGGTGATCAGCGCGGTCGGGCGGTGCCCGGTGTTCACGCGATTGCGGCCGTGTCGGGCGACTGTTCGGCGAGGTCGTTGTGCACCATCATCGTAACCAGTTCGGGGAAGGCAACCTTCGGCTTCCAGCCCAGCGCGGCGTGGGCTTTGGCGGAGTCACCGACGAGCAGATCCACCTCGGCCGGACGGAAGAACTGCGGATCGATCTTGACGTAGCGCTCCCAGTCCGTGATGTCGACGGCGGCGAAGGCATGGTCCAGAAGCTCTCGGATGGAATGTGTCTCGCCGGTGGAGATCACGTAGTCGTCGGCCTCGTCCTGCTGCAGCATCAGGTACATGGCCTCGACGTAGTCTCCGGCAAAACCCCAGTCGCGCTTGGCGTCGAGATTGCCCAGCGAGATCTCGCTCTGCAATCCGAGGGCGATCCGGGCGACGGCCTGGGACACCTTCCGCGTTACGAATTCTGGTCCCCGACGGGGTGATTCGTGGTTGAACAGAATGCCGGAGCTGGCGTGCATGCCGTAGGACTCGCGGTAGTTGATGGTCATGTAGTGCCCGTAGACCTTGGCGACGCCGTACGGGGACCGAGGCCACAGCAACGTCTCCTCGCGCTGCGGTACCTGCTGAACCTTGCCGAACATCTCCGAGCTCGATGCCTGGTAGAAGCGAACCTGCTTGCCCGATACCTGCTCGTAGAGTCGGGTGGACTCGAGCATGTTCAGCACGCCGCCGCCGGTGACGTCGGTGGTGAGGCGCGCGTTCTCCCACGAGTACGCCACGAAGGAGACGGCTCCGAGGTTGTAGACCTCGTCGGGGTCGGCGACGGCGAACGCGCGCATCAAGGCGGAGAGATCCAGCAGATCGCCGTGCAGAATCTGGACTTGCGGTAGTTCCCGTTCGACCATGGCGGCCTTCGGATTGTTCTGTCCGCGAATCAATCCGAAGACCTTGTAGCCCTTGCTCAGTAGTAGCTCGGCGAGGTAGAGGCCATCCTGGCCGGTGATGCCGGTGATCAGTGCGCGCTTGGTCATCACGATGCCGCCCTCTCCATGTTGTGTGTGTACATCTCGGACACTGCCGCGTGCAGTTCGGCGGCGAAGCGTTCTTCGTTGTATTGCTCGACGTGCGCTGTGATCTTCAGGGGTTCCCACGTGGTTCGTTCGAGTTCTGTTACCGCGTCGCGGATCGAATCCGGTTGTGGCTGATCGAAGTAGACACCGGATACACCGTCCTCGACGGTGTCGAGGAAGCCGCCCCAGCGCAGTACCGCGCTGGGCTTGCCGTGGACGCCCGCTTCGATGGGGGTCAGTCCGTAATCTTCATAGCTGGCGGCGATCAAACCGTTACAACCCTGATAGAGCCAGGTCATCTGTCCGGAGGTCAGATCGCTGAGCATCAGTACGTTGTCGGACTTCAGCTTTCGCAGTCGGTCTGCCTCGGGGCCGCGGCCGACGACGATCAGCTTGCGGTCGGTGCCGGCAAATGCGGCCATGACCTTGTCCACGTTCTTGTAGGGCAGTAGTCGGGAGATGCAGAGGTAGTAGCCCGAGCCCTTCGAGAAGGCGTCCGCCTCGGGGATCGGCTCGGGCGCTGCGGTCTCGACTGTGAACGGTGCGGGCAGCACCGTCGACCTGATGCCGTAAGCGTCGGCGATGCGTTGCTGCACCACGGTGGAGATGGCGAGATACCGGTCGGCCGACAGTGCCGCTCGTTGGTCCCAGGTGCGTAGCGGTGCTGAAAGCGCCTTGAGTGCAGCGCGTTTGAGTGGACTGCGTGATTCGCCGAGATACATCTGCGATTCGTACAACCAGCGTGCCGGGGAGTAGCAGTAGACGAGCTTGCGACCGGAGGTGTGGAAGCCATGGGCCCAACCGCTGGTGCTGGTGAGCACCACGTCGGCGTCGATCTCCACGGAAGAGGATGCGAACGGGAGCAGCGGCAGGGCGGCGCGGTGGTTCTTGCGAAGGAAACCCACTCGGTTCAACCGGGAAGGCCGTACGTCGAGTTCGGAGAACTCGGGGAACGTCGTCGACGGCTCGAAGAGTGTGGTGTGGATGGGTGCGTCGGGGAAAGCACGTGCCATTGCCAGCACGACCTTCTCGGCACCGCCGCGTTGGGTCAGGTAGTCGTGGGCAATGGCAACGCGGGGTCTCGTGCTTTCGGTCATGCTTTCGCCCGATGGTACTTAGGCGAAACAAGCTGCGACACAACAATATTCGTACTCATCAGTTACCCATCGTGTCGAACCGTACTCGAATGGAGCGAGAGACATCTCGAGCACCGATCGCGTTCGAGCGTGCGGCACTGCACGACGGAACCGTGGACAAATCGGCGTCCCCCGACGAGACGTACGAACGATGGACGTAATCCTGCCACGAAACGTCATTCGTTCGCTGTATATGAATATCCGTTCGCACGACAAATAGATAGGCGGAAGTGAGGTTCTTCACAACACAATTCAGTCACCGACTGAATGTGAAACCGCACCTTCGCCCAGAGTTAACTTGTCCGCAATGAAGACGCCGAGAATCGCCCACCGAGAACGCAATAAAGGGATTCTCGGTTTGTGAATTATTGATCGGATAGTCCCGAATTCAACGGGTGACGGTCGTCCCCACGAAAGGTGCCCACGTGATCGCGCCGTACTGGAACGTGACGCGAACGCCGCCGCCGTATTGCGGGATTTCGTCGCTCGTGGCCGGGCCCAGGGTGGGATCCCAGGCGCTGAAGATGCCACCGCCGATGTTGTGGGTTCCGCCGATGGCGGTGGAGAACACACGGAGGCCGTAGGGGCTGTCGAAGTCCTGGTAGGTGCCGTTGAACGGAGTGGTGGGGAGGAAGCCGGTGTAGCGGATTGCCTCCGCCACAGCGCGCGGTACGCCGACGAATCCGTTGGGCATCTCGTAGACCACAGCATCTTGGCGGTACTGGGCCCACGTGTCGCGTACGGGGAACACCGGACCGAGCACGGCCCCGAAGTTGTTGGGAGCGGCCGCGAAGCGGTTGTACTCCGCGGTCCGCGGAATGTTGGTCTGCAGCAGGTTCATCAACGCCCACAGTGCGGGCTTGGCCGACCAATCGGTGCGCAGCAACCCGAATGTCATCTCCGGGTCGTTGCTGCCCGTCTGCTGGTCACGTAGCTGATACAGGAAGATGGGGCCGGTGTAGGGCAGCTCGCGCCACTTGGTGACGAAGTCGGAGATCAGAGCGCTCTGCTGATCCTCCGACGCCACGGACGTCGGCACGCCGTACTCGGTTCCCCAGATCTTCTTCGCACTGTCACCGTTGGCCACCATCGTGGCGCGCATGTCCATGACCTGCCGGGCAGGGGAATGTTCGACGTACGGGCCCTCGGAGAACTTCAGCGAGTACTGATACGGATGGTAGGAGAGCGCGTCGAAATAGCCTTTCGCGCCTGCCGCGTACATTTGATTGGTGAAGTCGACGGGGTTGACCACTCCGTATGCCTGCTCGGCTGCACCCAGTACTCCGCCGACGACGGTTGCGGCCGAGTCGGCTGCCTTGATCTTCGGATATGCGGCCTTGAGCAGGGCGGTGTAGCCCGCTGCGTCGGGCTGCGGTCCGTAGAACATCGACCCGTTGGGTTCGTTCCAGACCTCGTAATCGGCCACTTTGCCCTTGTATCTGGCGGCGACTTTTCCGGCGAAATCACCGAATGCGGCCGGCGAGGCCGGACGGGTGCTGATGGGTTGATTCACCGGCGAGGTCGCCCACGCCGGGGTGTAGGCAATGATTCCGAGCATCGAGATATTGGCTGCTCGCAATTTGTTCACCACGCGGTCGACGGGTGCCCAGTTGAGCTGGCCCTGGGTGGGTTCGACGGTCGGCCACGGAATGGCTATGCGCATCGACTTCACGCCCATGGCAGTGACGAACTGGACGGTGGTGTCCAATTCGGCATCGGTGGACCAGAGCAGACCGCCGCCGTCCGAGATGCCGACGCCGGGTGGCGTCGGAGCTGCCTGGGCCGGTGCTTGTGCTCCGAATGAAAGGCCGACAGCGACGATCATCGCTGTTGTTGCCGACATCAATATGCGAAAGCCACCGCGAAGAACCATCTCGAAATTCTTTCCACCAGGGGGCCTGTGCGCACGTTCGACGGGCCGGTGCGGTGAATCATTGCATCAGAAACAAGGGTTTGTACAAATACCGGAATTCATTCCGATTGTTATGAAACTGCTGGTCACGCTTCTCTCGGTGAAACCAAGCTTTTCGTTCTGGCGTCCGCGACATTGTCGGTAGGCGGATCGGTTTCCGATGACTTTTCCCATGCGTAGACGAGAAATGCGTACATCACCGAAAACGCCATGGTGGTCGCCGGAATGGTGACAACGGGGAAGTCGAGTTGCAGCGCGACGACGGCGAAACCGATCATTCCGCCGCCGTAGAACCCGTACTCCCAGTGTCTGGAACGCAGGAGTTTGTACCCGACCACGGCGATCACGACGAGTATCGCGACGAAGGCGATACCGGCCACCAACCCTCCCCGATAGATGGTCAGCAATGGGGTGTTGGCCACGTAGTTGACCTCGAAAGCGACCGTGGGGTCTTTGAATTCTGCACGGCCCCAGCCCAGTCCGAACATCCAGTGACCCTGCATGTGACCGGGGAACTCAACCAGAGCATCACCGCGCGCACTCGAGCCGGCGTCCCCGCTGCCGAACGACGAGAACACGCGATTGCGCACGCTCGGTACCGCGAGGGCCCCGACGAATGCTGCTGCGAAGGCACCGACGATGGCGAGCCGCTCGCGAGTACGCAGCTGCTGGAACACCAACATCAGGAGTACTCCGAACACCACGGAGAACAGCGCTGCGCGAGAGAGCGTCATGACGATCGACAGGAACAGCAGTGCGGCAAGCATTGTGCGCAGGTAGCCGCGCAGAAGCAGCACACACAGCATCAGGGCCAGCATGAATCCGATGCCGGCCGCATTGGGGTCGATGTACGTCCCGGCCAGGCGAACGGTGGTGGCTCCGGTGGGGCTGTAGACGAATCGGGTGCTTTCTTCTTCGCTGCCGTAGCCGAATATCGACAGGTAGCGGATCAGTTTCCCGGCCGGATCGGCGACGAAGATCAGGAGCGCGAAAGCAGCTGCGGCCGAGGCGGCGTAGACGTATATCCGACCGAACAGAGCGAGCTCGTCACGCTGCATGCGCAACAGGCACACGACCACCAAGGTAGATACGAGCCATTGCGCGAATTCCACGTAGTCGGCGAGTGCGCCACTCGTCGCGAACAACGACAATGCGGAAAGCACGAGCAGTGCGATCATCGGCATTTCCGGCCATGTGATGCGGCTCACGGCTGTGCGGTGGACCACAGTGGCGATGATGACCGCGATTCCCAAGCCGAATATTAACGGGGCGTGAACTCCGGGGATATATCCGAATGGCAATGCGCCGAGCGAAAAGGCAAGAGCGCGAGTCAGATACAGCGGATGACGTAGGCCGATGTACGCTCCGACGGTCAGCACGACAAGGGCGAAGGCACCCAGTTTTGCTGGAGTTCCGCCGACGATCATTGCGAATGTAACGAAAACGGGGATGACCACGATGGCCGCCGCACCGGCTCGTTGCGTGATGCTCATAGGCTCTGATGTTGTCACGCTTTCACCCGCTCGCAACATCTACGCTCTGCCGAATCCTTCGCTGCGCTTTATTCTTTCCCCTTGACCGACGTCATTCGATTGGAGCACTCGTGGAGATTCGAGAGTACGGGCGCATTCTTCGCGCGGGATGGTGGATCGTCGCGCTCGCGATGGTCGTCGGCATCGTCGGAGGCTGGGCCTACACGTTCGTCACGACGCCGCAGTACCAGGCGTGCGCACGTCTGTTCGTCACCACCGAAGGTGGCAGCTCGGTCGGCGAGGCCTACCAGAACAACCTGTTCTCACAGGAACGCGTCACCTCCTATGCCGGATTGGCAACCAGCACACAGGTTGCCCAGCGCGCGATAAACCAGTTGCAGTTGGACATGTCTCCGGACGAACTGCGTTCACGCGTCACCGCGACTCCCATCGACAAGACGGTGTTGCTCGATCTCTGTGCCACCGACGCAGACCCGGCGGTCGCTCAGGTCCTGACCAACGCGGTCGCCGGTCAGCTGACCCAGTTGGTGCAGGAACTCGAAACGTCGCAGCGTGGTGGCAGTCCGGCCGCCGGTGCCACCATCGTCGATCAGGGTGATGTTCCGGCCGCACCGATCGGTATGGGACTGACCACCGTCCTCGGGCTCGGTGCCGCAATCGGCCTCGTCGTCGGTCTTGCACTCGCGTTGCTTCGCGGATTGCTGGACCGCTCTGTTCGAGATCGTTCCCGCGCAGAGGAGATCTCGGGCCGCACCGTACTCGGCGGGCTGCCCGTCGACGCAACGCGACCGAAGGCAGCAGTGGCGTCGATGATCAAGATGGGCGAGCCACTACGCGCCCTACGCACCAACATTCGCTTCCTCGGCGGTGGCGCGCCGCCGCGCGTCATCACCGTCACCAGCCCATCCGCAGCCGAGGGCCGCACCAGCACCGCCATCGACCTGGCGGCAATTCTCGCCGAAGCAGGTCACCGTGTCCTGCTCGTCGGCGGCGATCTTCGCAGTGCAGCGTTGGGAACTCGCCTGAGCATGGAGCAGTACAGCGGACTGTCGACCGTGCTCTCCGGCGAGCACGGCATCGAGGATGCCGTGGTGCACGATGTGTTCGACGGTGTGTCGGTACTGCCGTCGGGCCCGGTGCCGCCCAATCCGAGCGAACTGCTCGGATCTGACCGTGCTCACGACGTGCTCGAGCAACTGCGCGGCGACTACCGGTACGTCATCATCGACACCCCGCCCTTGCTCGACGTCACCGACGGTGCGATTCTCACCGCATTGTCCGACGGCACTCTGGTTCTCGCGCGTACCGGTCGTACGACGCGGGAGAAGCTGCGGCGCGCGATCAAGGTGCTCGACGGTGTCAGCGGCACTGTGTTGGGCGTCGTGACCACCTTCGAGCCGTCTGCTCGACGCCTTCTCGGTGGCAACTCCTCGACGCCGGGCGAGCCGGTAAAGCCTACTGGCGCAGAACCTTCCACGGCGACACCGACGGCACGTCCGTACTCCGCCGGATCCCGGCCCACGCCGGCGACGAGCGACACTGCGAGCTCGTCGGCGAGCAGAGGATAGCTTCGATGGCAGGTAGGTTCGCGGCCAAGGTCGGCGTTGCGCTGACCGTCGCGGCGGTGCTGGTCTCTTGTTCGCAGGAGGTTCCCGTAGTCATCCCTCCCGGCGCGCAGACGGCTCCGGTCACGGCGTCGGCGACGGCATCGGAGCCGCCACCGCCGTCGAATTTCGGTGGTACGGCTCCTGGTTCGTTGATCTCGGCCGAACCGATCGAGGACATCGCTGCCGACATCACCGAGCTCGGAGCCTCCGCTACGCGGGTGGTGTATCGGTCCACCTCCGGTATCACCGGTCAACCGACGGAGGTCTCGGGAACGGTCGTCGTTCCCGGCGGCACGGCTCCCGAGGGTGGTTGGCCGATCGTGTCGTTCGGGCACGGCACTACGGGAGTGCTCAACGCCTGCGGCCCCTCGCTGTACGCGAACCTGCTCGGTAACGCTCCCATCGTTGCCGCTCTCGCGTTGAACGGATTCGCGGTGGCGATGACCGACTATCAAGGTCTCGGGCTCGAAGGGTCCTATCATCCGTACCTGGACTCGAAGACGTTCGGCTACAACATGATCGACGCCGTCCGCGCAGCCAGGAACTTCATGCCCACTCTGAGTTCGCGGTGGTCGGCCTACGGGGTCTCGCTCGGCGGGATGGCGGCGTGGGCGGCCAGCGACCGCAACGCCGAATACGGCGGCGGGCTGGAGTTGGTCGGTACGGCCGCAATGGTGCCGGTCTCGGACATGGCCGGTTTGGCCGACGCGGCGGCGAACGAGACGCTCACCCGGGCGCAGTACCCCTTGCTGATGTACGCGTTGCATTCGCTGGCGATCTCGCATCCCGAGATGAACCTCGACGACTATCGGTCCGGCTTCGCGCGCGAGCGGTGGGACGATCTGCTCGAGTGCGTCCCGCCGGGGTCGTTGGATGTTCCCGAGTTGCAGACGCAGCTCGAGCCGTCCGATCTGAAGCCGGTGAGCCAGGAGGCGACGGATCGTCTACGCGGCTACCTCTCGGATATGGCTTTGCCGCAGCAAGGCTCGGCAACACCGTTGCTGGTGATGTACGGCAGCGAGGACGATCTGATACTCGAACCGTGGACCGAGAAGGCGTTGCAGCGCGCGTGCGATTCCGGCGACGTCGTCGAATACGAGCTGCATCAGGGCGAGGGTCACGGCAACCTGGACAGCAGTCGGTCGTTGCCGTGGGTCAAGGGCATGTTCGCCGGCCAACGGCCCACCAATACGTGTGAGCAGAAGCGATGATCGCGCCCGCCGGTGTGCCGAACCTCAAGGACTACGGCCGAATTCTGTTGTCAGGCTGGGCGTCGATCCTGGCCGCGGCAGTCCTGTCGGCGGGCGTCGCGTGGTTGGCGACGTCGTTCGTGGAGCCGACCTACACCGCGGCCTCGCGAGTGTTCGTCACTGCGCCCGGTCCACCGTCGCCCAAGAATTCGTTGGACGGCAACCGTGGGTCTCTGGTTCGCGTCGAGTCGTACGTTCAGCTCGCCACCGGCGAACAGGTGTTGCGACGGGTGATCGCGTCCGAGGATCTGCCGATCGAACCTGCCGAACTGAAGAAGGACATCACGGTCCTGCCCAGTCCGGGCTCCGCACTGATCGAAATCTCGGTGGTGAACGCCGACGCCGAGCGCGCCCGTGATGTAGCCAATTCCGTTGCTGTGCAATTGGTCAAGCTGGCCGGGGAGATCGATCTGGGGGCCGACGGGCCGGTGTCCGTACTGACCGTCGTGGACGCAGCCACCACCCCGAGTTCGGCCAGCAGTCCTGTGCGCACGAGCAACGCGATGCTGGGTGGCGTCATGGGGGTCGTTCTGGGCAGTGTGCTCGTACTCGCGAGGGGGATCTCGCGGGATTCGATCGACCATCGCGATCAGGTCGAACAATTGCTGGGGGAACGCATGGGGGAGAAGCGATGAATCACGCAGGAACAACGATGCTCCGCAGAGCAGCAACGACCGGCGCAGCGGCGCTGGTGTTGATCTCGGCGGGGTGTTCTTCGGACTCGGCGGCGATGGATCCACAATCCGTCGCGGTAGGGGCCACTCTGCCGGCGGATTACGGCAACGACGGCCCGGGCTCTCTGGAGAGTGCCGAGGAGTTGCTCACCATCGATCGCCGGTTGAGCGGAATCTCCTCCATCGCGGCGCGGGTGGTGTACACCTCCACGTCCGGAGTCGACGGATCCGAGCAACGAGTATCGGGCACCGTCTTCGCCCCGGAAGGCGCAGCGCCGGAGGGTGGTTGGCCCATCATCGCCTACGGGCACGGCACCACGGGCGTGCTCGAGGATTGCGGCCCGTCGACCGATCCGGAACTGCTCGGTAGCTCCCAGATCGTGGCGGCGCTGGTACGCACCGGACACGTCGTTGCGGTCTCGGACTATCAGGGCCTCGGCCTCGACGGCACCTATCACCCGTATCTCGACGCTCGCACCGTCGGGAACAACCTGATCGATTCGGTGCGTGCCGCCCGCAAGTTGGTGCCGAACACCTCGACCCGATGGGCTTCGTTCGGTGGCTCGCAAGGTGGTCAAGCCTCCTGGGCAGCAAACGAATTGGCCGGCACTTATGGTGCAGGTCTGGACATGGTCGGATCGGTCAGTCTGGTTCCTGCAGCAGACATCACCGGTCTGGCTGCGGCGGCAGCGAGCGGCACGCTCACCGAGGATCAGAAGCCGCTGTTGCAGTGGGTTCTGGTGGGCTTGTCTCAGGCTCATCCCGAATTGAATCTCGACGACTACCGCAGGGGCATCGTGGCCGAGCGGTGGGACGAGTTGTCGGCGTGTGGCGGCGTCCTCGCGGCCGACCGTACGTCCCTGGCAGCTCAGATCAGCGACGACGATCTCCGCCCGGCAACTCCGGAGGCAACTGCCACGCTCGAGGGCTATCTCAGGGAAATGAGTCTGCCCAAGTCGCCCGCATCGGCACCGATGTTGGTGATCTACGGCGGCAAGGACACGCTGATCTCACAACCGTGGACGGATGCGGCGATCGCCGCCGGCTGCGGCAACGGCGACAGCATTCAGTATGTACTCCAACCGAATTCCGGTCACGCAGACATCGACGGTGCTGCTGCGTTCGGATGGCTCGAGGACCGGTTCGCCGGCACCGAGGCCATCAGCTTCTGCCCAGCCTCAGCCCCGGAACCGGCTCCCGCTCCCTGACCTTTCAGAAGGCAGTCATGACAGCAACTCCAGACAGCACCGCGGCCGCAGCCACTGCGCCCGCGACTCCGGTGAGCAGCGAGTCCAAGAGGCCCGCTCGTATTCTCGGCCTCGACGGGCCACGCGGCTTCGCGTGCCTGTGTGTGCTCGCCGTGCACGTCGGCGGCCACTACTCGCCGCAGACCGTGCTCACGTACAAGCTCGGGCTGCTCGGTCAGGGCCTCATTTTCTTCTTCGCCCTCTCGGGCTTCCTCATCTTCTTACCGATGGTGCGAAAGTTGTTCGCGGGCACACCCATGCCGAACAACGTCAGCTACGCGATGCACCGACTGCTGCGAGTGTTTCCCGCGTACCTGTTCATCTTCCTGTTTGCGAATTTCGTGATGCGTGCAGTGTTCGTGGAGAACGCGGCCGTCGCGGAGCAGCACTTCACCGACAACGGACTGGGAGTGCTCACCGATCCGCTGACGCTGCTGGCCAATCTGACTCTGGTGCACTCGTACATCCCGAGCATGCTCCAAACCGGGATCAACCCGTCGTGGTCGCTGTCGTTGGAGTTCGCGTTCTACCTTGCACTGCCGCTGCTGACCGGCATCGCCTTCTATCTTCGCAAGCGGACCTCCATCTCGGCCCCGGTGCTGGCGATGATCCCGGTGGTGATCATGTTCGTCATCGGGGTGACCGGAAAGCTCTACACCGCCTCGCTGGTGGGGCCGTCGGGCATCACCGATCCGAAACTGTTGGATTGGGGACCCAACGAGATCGCGGTGCTCAGCCGTAGCTTCTGGTCGTTGGCAGACAACTTCACCTACGGGATGCTCGCCGCCGTGGTGTTCGTCGCCATCGACAACGGAATCATGAAGGGTGTAATCGCAACCAAGATGCGGTGGTGGACGGGAATCGCGATGATCCCGACGGCGGCGATCTCACTCAAGCTCATCGACGACAACTCGCGCTGGCAGAGTTCCACCGTCGCGTTCGGCTCGGCCCTGCTCATTCTGTTCATCATCGTCCCACTGGCCCGAGGGGAGAAGTCCGTGCTCGCCGAACGCGCGGACTGGGCACCGCTGAGCTACGTGGGCATGATCTCGCTCAGCGTGTACCTCTGGCACTTTCCCGTCCTGATCATGGTGGGGCGCTTCGGCTGGATGGCCGGCGACAGCCCGCTGGGCATGCTCCGCAACTTCGTTCTGGTCAGCGCAGTCAGCATCGCCTTCGGAACAGTGACCTACCGATTCATCGAGAAGCCGGCATTGACCTACGCCCGTAGATTCAAGGCCAGCAAATAGTTTCATGCGATGCACACATCGAGCGCTCGCAGCACTGCTGGTGCTGCCCGTCCTGGCCGGATGCGCCGCCGTCGTGCCGGTCGGCGCGGACCTGCAGCGCGGCGTCGCAGCGGCGATACGAGGTGGGGATCCGGAGCCGATGGTGATCGCGGATCCGGGGACGGGCAGCGGGTCGATCGTCAGCGCCGAGACCATGCCCAATCTGCCCATCCAGGTGCGGCTTTCAGGAGTGAACGCAGCGAAGGTGGTGTATCGCTCGGTGCAGCCGGGTGTGGGTGAGCGCGAAGTCTCGGGCACGGTGTTCACCCCGTCCGGAGATGCACCCGAGGGCGGTTGGCCGATCATCTCCTACGCGCACGGGACAACGGGCATCGAGCAGGACTGTGCGCCGTCGGAATCGAGTTCACTGCTCGGTGCGTCGGCTCTCGTACAGGGTTACACCACAGCGGGATTCGCCGTGGCCATCACCGACTACGAGGGCCTGGGACACCCCGGTAGTCACGCGTACCTGGACAACATCACGGCCGGCTACGACGTCATCGATGCCGTACGGGCGTTGCGCACCGTCTTTCCCGACGCGGGTACCCGATGGGCTGCCTTCGGTGGCTCGCAGGGCGGAGGCGCTGCGTGGGCCGCGAACGAACTCGCCGATTCCTACGCCCCGGAGTTGGATCTGGTCGGTTCGGTGGCGTTGGCACCGGGTGCGAACATGGTCGGGTTGGTGGACAAGGCCATCGCAGGGACTCTGACCGCGGACCAGGGCCCGCTGCTGCAATGGGTTCTCGAGTCGTTGTCGCGGCGTGATCCTGCGTTGGATCTCGACGACTATCGCAGCGGTAACGCCGCGCAGGACTGGGCTGCGCTCACCGGGTGCACGCCGGACAAGGCCGGTCCCCGCGACGATGCGGTGAAACGGCTCGGCGACAAAGACTTTGCGCCCACGTCCGACGCGGCAGCGACGATGCTGCGTGAGGCACTGACGGCGATGGCCGTGCCCACGGGGCCGGCGTCGGCACCGATGCTGGTGGCCTACGGTGATGCCGACACCTTCATCGATGCGGCGTGGACCGATGCGGCACTCGAGCGGGCCTGCGCGTTCGGAGACGTCATTACGACCGATCGACAGGCTGGGCGGGGGCACGGAGACGTGAACGGCGATGCCGTCAATGGGTGGATAGCTGATCGTTTCGCCGGGATACCGGCGCAGAACGATTGCAGTCGATGAGGGGGATTCCATGGGGTTGCGCAAAGATCTGACAGTCAGGGCCAAAGATGTTGTCAAACGGCGATTGGGACGGGGAATCTCGGTAGCCGGCTTCGACGAGCCCTACCTGGTGGTCGCCGTGCTGGGGCAATCCAACGCACATGGCGCAGGCGTCGGGCTGGACAGTTCGGGTCTCGACGCTCCGCATCCGAGAGTGCATCAGTGGGCAGCGTCGGGGCGGTCGAAGAACACCATCGTGGCGGGCAGCAATCCGTTGTTTCACGAGGTTCCCTCCAAGGCCGTGGGGTTCGGCCCGACGTTTGCAGCGCACCTCGCAGATACGACGGGTAAGCCGGTGCTGCTCGTTCCCTACGCGCGCGGCGACTCGGGCTTTGCGCGCATCAACGGCATCTCCTGGGACCCGGTCGACACCGGTGCCCGCATGAACCTGTTCTGGGATGCTGTGCAGCGCATCCGAACCGGCCTGGCCACCCAACCCGGCAACGAGCTCGCTGCGGTGTTGTGGCATCAGGGCGAGAGCGATGTGCCGTTGCTGAGCGGTCCGGTATATGCCGAGAAGCTCGACTTCCTCATCGATGCCCTGCGTGCGGAGTTCGGTGACGTGCCCTTTGTCCTGGGCCAGATGGTGCCGGACGAAATCGAGGCGGGGGAGCCGAACTATGCCGTCATCGATGCGGTGCATGCCGATACGCCGGGGCGAAGGACAAAAGTCGCGTACGTGTCAGGCCCGAGGGGTCTCTACAACAGCGAGACCGAGAAGATTCACTACAACGCTGCGGGGCAACGGGAACTGGGCCACCGGATGTGGACGGCCTTCGCGGGCATGGCACCGCGCGTCGTGCAATCGACCGACAATGCTTGACATCGAGTGTCGATGTGTTGCTTAGTGGTGCACGGGGCGGGGTGAATCTGCGAATTGTGCGCTGCCCGAAACGCAGTGGACGCCGCCGGTTAATGCGCTCGAAACATGTAACGAGCTGCGGCTTTTCGTCGATCACACTATTGTTACCAGCGGTACCGGGTAGAACGGCCGAGACAGAAGCACGACGGTGGCACGGAGCGGTGTCGATCGCGTAGGGGTTCGACAACGTGAACGTATCGAGGGGAAATTCAGTGTCGGTCAGCGATCTGGAAACGCAGCGTTCGGGGGTCTCGCGACGGGACGCACGGCGCCTACGAAGAGTGACGTCGCGTCGTGAATGGGAGACGCACTACACCGAGGGTCTTCGGGTCACCGACACTCTTGTTGTTCTCGGTGCCGTCACGGTCGCTCAGATCATCCGGTTCGGCGATATCGACTTTCGAGAGCCGTGGGCCATCGTCAGCTATTTCGGCGTCTCGGCTGTACTCGCCGTCCTGTGGTTGGCGTTCCTTGCGATCTTCCGCACTCGTTCTCCGCGGGTGATCGGCAACGGGTCGGAGGAGTATCGCCGCATCGTCTCGGCCTCGTTCCGCTTGTTCGGCACCATTGCCATTCTCTCGCTGCTGCTCCGGTTCGACATCGCTCGGCTGTACCTCGCCATCGCACTCCCCGTCGGAATGATCGGCCTGCTACTGAGTCGGTGGGCATGGCGCAAGATCGTCGCGCGTAAGCGTGCCGGCGGCGAGTATCAGACGTCGGTGCTCATCGTCGGCAGCCGTAGCTCGGCGTTGTCGATGGCCAGGTCGTTCGAGCGGTCCCCCGAGGCCGGCTACAGCGTGGTCGGAATCTGCCTCCCCAACTACGAGCCCGGCAACGACACGTCCTTCACCATCGACGGTGTCGAGATCCCCGTGTTGGGAGATGAGCACAGCGTTGTCGAGGCCATCGAGACCTCCGGAGCCGACACCGTGGCGGTGACGGCCACCGAGCACATCGGTCACCGCGGCCTGCGAAAGATGGTGTGGGACTTGGAGAAAAAGAAGGTGGACCTCGTCGTGTCGCCCGGTGTGATGGACGTGGCGGGCCCGCGGCTGGTGATGCGGCCGGTGGCGAACTTCCCGCTGATCCATGTGGAGAAGCCTCAGTACAACGGGGCGAAGCGGTTCAGCAAGACGGCCTTCGACTTCCTCTTCGCCGCAGCGGTGCTCCTGGTGATCTCACCGATCCTGATTGCGCTCGCGGTGATCATCAAACTCACCAGCAAAGGGTCGATCTTCTATCACTCCGAGCGAATGGGCATCGACGGCAAGCCTTTCCAGATGATCAAGTTCCGCAGCATGGTGCAGGACGCAGACAAGCGTGTCCAGGAGTTGGCCGCACTCAACGAGGGTGCAGGCGGAGTGTTGTTCAAGATGCGCGACGACCCGCGGGTCACCCGCGTCGGCAAGGTGATGCGAAAATTCAGCCTCGACGAGCTGCCCCAGTTCGTCAACGTGCTCAAGCGTGAGATGAGCGTGGTCGGTCCGCGACCGCCACTGCGTAGCGAAGTGGAAACCTACGACGGCGAGGTGCGACGCCGTCTGCTCGTCAAGCCGGGCATCACCGGCTTGTGGCAGGTGAGTGGCCGATCCGACTTGTCGTGGGAGGAAAGCGTTCGCCTCGATCTCTCGTACGTCGAGAACTGGTCCATGACGGGGGATCTGCTCATCATCGCCAAGACGGCAGTGGCCGTCTTCAAGAGTGAAGGCGCGTACTGACGTCAGTCTTTTTCGATCTCGTTCATCGTGCAGTCGGTCGGTTTTGTTCGTATCATATTGAGATGTCGACTATTTCGGAGAACGGATCCGGTACTACCATGGCGCAGAGCTCTTTTCACGATTTCCTGTCCGATCGAGTAGACCAGATCGCTCACGTGCATCTGAATCGGTCGACGTCCCTGCACGCGGTGATCTCGGACAGTGTGGATGCCTACACCTCGGCATTCGCCGAATATCACGGCACCGAGGCCCCGTTGGATCTGCTCGCCCCCGAGGTTCGCATCGAGCTGAGCGATTTCATCCACCGCTGCGCCGAGGCCGTCGAGGAGCCCGAGAACCCGCAGTTCCCCGTTCGTCGCTGAGACACCTTCTTTTCATTGGTTGTTCAGGTAGGCGCGTGACCACGGCTCCTGGGTGACGACGTCGATCGCCTGTGTTTACTATTCCCTTGTGCGCGCGTGCCTTGAAGGCGCTGTCCTTCAGGGGATTACTGTGACGAGCCGTCACATGCTCTTGTCGAGTACGCCAGTGTTCAGAACGATCGACGGGGAACAGAACAGATGCGAATCACAGTATTCGGTACCGGCTATCTCGGTGCCACTCACGCCGCGTGCATGGCAGAACTCGGCCACGAGGTGCTCGGTGTGGACGTGGACCCGGCCAAGCTCGCCAAGCTCGAAGCCGGTGAGGTCCCGTTCTGGGAGCCCGGTCTCGAAGAGGTGCTGCAGCGCAACATCGCGGCCGGCCGACTGCGCTTCACCGCGTCGTACCAAGAAGCCGCAGATTTTGCGGAGGTGCACTTCCTCGGCGTCGGTACTCCCCAGAAGAAGGGGGAGTTCGCAGCCGACATGAAGTTCGTCGACTCGGTCATCGAGACTCTGGCTCCGCTGCTGACGAAGCCGGCCGTCATCTTCGGCAAGTCGACAGTCCCTGTCGGAACAGCAGAACGTCTCGGGCGCATCGCCCGTGAACTCGCGCCCGCAGGCGATGGCGTCGAAGTTGCCTGGAACCCGGAGTTCCTGCGCGAGGGCTACGCCGTCAAAGACACTCTTCATCCGGATCGTCTGGTGTTGGGCGTGGACCGTGCCCGTCCGGGCCGCGCCGAGGAGCTGGCCCGCGAGGTCTACGCGCAGCTTCTCGACGAGAAGATCCCGTTCCTGGTCACCGACCTCGCCACTGCCGAGCTGGTCAAGGCATCCGCCAACGCGTTCCTGGCCACCAAGATCTCGTTCATCAACGCCATTGCCGAGGTGTGTGAGGCAGCCGGTGCCGATGTCACCGTGCTCGCCGACGCCATCGGCCATGACGAGCGCATCGGCCGCAAGTTCCTCAATGCCGGCATCGGCTTCGGTGGCGGTTGCCTGCCGAAGGACATCAGGGCGTTCATGGCGAGGGCGGGTGAGCTCGGCGCTGATCAGGCTCTGACGTTCCTGCGCGAGGTCGACAACATCAACATGCGACGCCGTACCCGCATGGTCGAGCTGGCCCGTGAGGCCTGTGGGTCACTGCTCGGTGCTCGGGTTGCCGTGCTCGGTGCCGCGTTCAAGCCCGATTCCGACGACGTGCGTGATTCACCCGCTCTGAACGTGGCCGGGCAGATCCAGCTGCAGGGTGCCGCGGTCAACGTGTACGACCCCAAGGCGATGGAGAACTCGCGAGCATTGTTCCCCACTCTGACCTACAGCAACTCCGCGCTGGAAGCGTGCGAGGGCGCTGATGTGGTGTTGGTGCTGACGGAATGGAAAGAGTTCAAAGCGCTCGCTCCGGAGGACCTGGAGGGCGCTGTACGCAGCAAGACCCTCATCGACGGACGCAACTGCCTGGACCCGGAGCAGTGGCGGGCGGCGGGGTGGAACTACCGCGGGCTGGGCCGTCCGTAATCGGGACTAACAAGCCGAGCGAAATTCATTCATTGGAATGAATTAGGTGCGCTCATTCCTTTGGCTATCAATTCTCACCGATTCGATTTCTTGCGCTCGCTGATGTAGGCGAAACCCTGGTTTTTCGCAGTTCAGGCTGCTGACGGGTTTGTTCGGCACCCCTCCGGTAGGCGCGAGCCTGTCGATCGCACAATAACCAGCGCTACAGCCTGTGAATCGTCACATTACCGCCTCGATTGTGTTCGGATGTAACGTTTTTGGGCCCTGGTGCGGTTACATCCGGTGGGCTTAGGCCACTCATATCGCCTAGTCAGCGATGGTGTGGTAAACCGATTACCTGCTGTTATTCGTTTGTGATCTGCGCCGCTCGCGTGGTGCATCGGATAGCAGCGTGGGACTATTCCAAATCGATACCAGTTGCAATCCGGATTGGTTCGAACCGAACTCGCGCTCACCTCCGGTGCGCGCAGTAGTACAGAGGAGGGGAGCACGTGGCATCTGTCGGGGCTGCACAGCGCTCTCTGTGGGGATCTCCGCGTCGGTCCGGCGCGGTGGTGGCTCGACGGCTCACGTCGCGACACGTGTGGGAGGACCAATACGTCCGGCGGCTTCGGGTGACCGACGTTGTTGTTGTCGTTCTGTCCGTCGGTCTGGCCCAGATAGTGCGCTTCGGTGGTGTCGAGTCCACCGGTCTGATGTCGGCGCTCACGTACACGGGAGTGTCCGTCGTTATGGCGGTTGTGTGGATCGCCTTCCTCGCCATCTTCCGCACGCGATCACCACGAGTCATCGGTAACGGTGCTGAAGAGTACCGACGCATCGTCTCGGCCACCTTCCGCTTGTTCGGTGTCATCGCAATCGTGTCGCTCCTGTTCCGCGTCGACATCGCACGGCTCTACCTGGCTATTGCTCTGCCGGTCGGACTGATCGCGCTGCTGCTGAGTCGATGGGTGTGGCGCAAGGTGGTTGCCCGTTCACGGGGCAATGGTGAGTACAAGACGTCGGTGCTGATCGTGGGTAGTCGATCTGCCGCCGTATCCATGGCGCAGTCGTTCGAGAAGTCGCCCTCCGCGGGCTACGCCGTGGTCGGAATCTGCATGCCAGGCTACGAGGCTCCGCGGGACGGAGTAGTCAGCGTCGAAGGATCCGACATCCCGGTTCTAGGCGACGAGCACGACGTTCTCGCAGCGATCGAAGAGTGCGGTGCCGACACCGTTGCGGTGACAGCCACCGAGCACCTCGGGCACAAGGGTATTCGCAAGATGATCTGGGATCTCGAGAAAAAAGATGTCGACTTGGTCGTCGCTCCGGGTGTGGTCGATGTCGCCGGCCCGCGCCTGGTGATGCGGCCGGTTGCTGGCTTCCCTCTGATCCATGTCGAGAAGCCCCAGTACAACGGTGCAACCCGGTTCAGCAAGACAGCCTTCGACCTCACGTTCGCGGCTCTGGTGCTGGTGCTGATTTCGCCGATCCTGCTGGCGGTCGCCATTGCAGTGAAGGCAACCAGTCGCGGACCGGTGTTCTACAAGTCCGAGCGAATGGGCATCGACGGCACACCGTTCTCGATGATCAAATTCCGCAGCATGACAGTCGATGCGGACAAGCAGGTTGCGCATCTCTTGGATCGAAACGAAGGTGCCGGCGGAGTCCTGTTCAAGATGCGTGACGACCCGCGAGTGACGCCCGTAGGCAAGGTGCTGCGGCGCTTCAGTCTCGACGAACTTCCGCAGTTCATCAACGTTCTGAAGCGCGAGATGAGTGTAGTGGGGCCGCGGCCTCCGCTGCGCCGTGAGGTCGAGACCTACAACGGCGAGGTTCGTCGACGACTGTTGGTCAAGCCGGGGGTCACGGGTCTGTGGCAGGTCAGCGGGAGATCCGACCTGTCGTGGGAAGAGACTGTGCGGCTCGACCTTTCGTATGTAGAGAACTGGTCGATGGTGGGAGATCTACTCATCATCGCCAAGACCATGAAGGCCGTCGCTGGAAGCGATGGGGCGTATTGAGTTCGCCCAATGTCGGGCTTCGTCGTCTACTCACCTGTCGGGAAGGTTAGCTGCTCAATGAGTAAGTCAGTTGCCATTATCGGTACACGGGGATACCCGAGCTACTACGGCGGGTTCGAAACACTGATCAGGCGTCTGGCTCCGTACTTGGTCGAATCGGGCTGGGACGTGACGGTCTACGGGCGTCCCGGCGCAGTCAAGCCTGACGACCCGCTCCTGGACCCCCGGGTGGAATCCATCATGACCAAAGGACTCGAAACCAAGTCGCTCAGCACACTGAGCTACGGCTTCACTTCGTCACTCAGTGCGGCTCGTCGCAAGCCCGATGTTGCGTTGATTATGAACGTGGCCAACGGTTATTGGCTCCCACTGCTCCGCTCGCGCGGGATTCCCACGGTGGTCAACGTCGATGGCATCGAGTGGGAGCGAGCGAAGTGGGGCAACAACGCGAAGCGCGTATTTCGCGGCGGAGCTCGACTGACGGCGAAGTATGCGTCTGAGCTGGTATGCGATTCGCATGAGATTCGACGGCGATGGCAGCGCGACTTCGGCCGTGATGGGGTGTTCATCCCCTACGGTGGCGATGCCCCTGATCGACTACCGGTGGTCGAAGGCTTGAAGTCAAGAGACTATGTCTTGATCGTTGCTCGCTTCGTGCCCGAAAACACTGTTCCAGAGTTCCTCGAAGCCGCCCGAGAACTCAGCAAGAAGTGGAACGTAGTGATCGTCGGATCGTCCGGCTACGGAGGGGAGTTGGACCTCGCGGCGAAAAATTTGGCTGAGGAGTCACCCCGCGTGCAGTGGCTGGGTCATGTCAGCGATGACAAGAAGCTCTTCTCGCTATGGCAGCACGCGGGTGCCTACTTTCACGGTCACAGCGTCGGTGGAACAAATCCAGCATTGGTCCAGGCAATGGCATGTGGCGCACCAGTCGTCGCACGTGACACTGTCTACAATAGGGAAGTCTTGTCAGACTTGGGTACATTCGTTCGCCCAGACTCAGATGCAATCGTGTCGAGGCTAAGCCGTGTGATGACCGATCCAAACTGGCAAGCAGATTCGGCAGCCCTATCTATCCAAAGGGCACAGGCCCACTACACATGGCAAAGTGTGTGCAGTGGATATTCGGACCTGCTCACGGACGCCGTTGCAGGAAATTTAGCCAGACAGTTCCGTTCGGATCGAACTGCAGAAGCAAAACCGTGAGCGCCCTCGGCAATGGCAATAGACCTAGTACTCATCTGCAGAATCGAATGGGTCGGATTCCTCGCTTAGCGATCAGAAAATCCAGCATGAATTTCTACATCCTGGCTGCTTTCGCGTCACTGTCAGTAACACTAATTTCTGTAACACGACCAGGCGTGGCGGTATACATCGCGGTAGCGATACTAATTGGAGTGGGAATAAGAGCCGCGGCTCGAAGTGAAAGACTGACATGGATAATACTCGTAGCACTTCTTGGGTGCTCCGGCCAGACCCTTAAAGCGGGATTCTTAACGATTTTGCCTGAACACGTGGCTCTCGGTTTACTTGCCTGCCACATAATTTTCCGCCCAAGTGACGTTAGTGCAACCACTCGGCTTTCGACTTGGATGAAGCTTGCCGCCTGGTCAGCAGCTCTGTGGATTCTGACAGCCTTTGTAACGAGTGCGATTTACGCCGTGCAACCCCTGCAGAGTATTCGTCTGACGCTCTGGCTGACGATCGGGTTGCTCACCGTAGTGATAATCCATCGGAGCAGGCTTGACGCGGTTAGAATGGCCGCAGATGCAGCCTGCACAATCGTGGCCTACAGTCTCTTTTCGATCGCGGGATGGGCGCTATCGCCGGAGGGCTCCGAATCTATATTTGTCGAGCAAGATTATGCGAGTTCCTACCAACGAGCTCAGGGGCTGATGCTGGAGCCCAATCTCGCCGCATCGTACGTCTGCGCATTTTTGGCGCTCAGTCTCGCATTCTATCGGGACCTCAGCAAGAGATTATTTTACACGCAAGCGCTCCTAAGCACATTGCTTGTCGCACTGAGCGTGACACGTACGGTAATTCCGATCGTGATTGCATTTACGCTGATCTATTTCCTGCTGACTGCCAAGCCGCTCATCAAGGGAATATTAGCTGCTGTAATTGTGGCCACCGTAGTCTCTCTCCAAATAGGGGCAGCGTCACTAACAATAGCGGTCACGAATGACAGCAGCGAGCTAGTTAAGACGGCAGCCGACAGGCTCAACGAGTTTAGCAGCACCGACACGGGTACCGGGCGACTTCGAGCTGAAACCACGGACCAAGCGTTGTCGGAAATCGCATCTGCCAACCCCTTGATTGGTCGAGGTACGAACGCTTACCCACAGACCCACTCATCAAACCAGTCCTCGACCGGACAGGTCTACTTCGGATTTTGGTGGTTAGCTTTAATTTATGACGTCGGGCTAATCGGTTTTGGTTTTTTCTGTGCAGCATTTATAGCCGCAGCAATGGGCATTGGTATTAGAAGCCTCCCACTACTGCTCAGCTTCTCGATCATTGCAGTAACAACAAATCCAATTTGGTACGGATTCTATTGGGCTGCCTTAGGTGTGCTCGTCAAATGGTCCTCAAGCCAATCGGCCCGGGGCGTCGTGGAAAAAGTTGCGCCTCAGAAGCAGGTGAATTATGCGAATAGCATTTGACGCTCATTGGTGGGACGATGGGCCACCCTCCGGGCGTAACGTCCTACGTTCCATCGTCAGTCATTGGCGAGAGGGCTACCCAGATGACCAGTTGGTGCTATTTGGTTCAATAAAAGATGAGCCTGAGGGATGCGAGATTCGGCGGCCCAGGATTAAGCAGCACGCGATTTCTAACCTAATCGAATTCGATGCACGAACTGCGGACTGTGACGCGGCTGTTCTGCACAACTTCTCAAGTATCCGTTCTAGCAAGGCCGCGGTTACGTTCATTCACGACGTGATTTACAGAAGGCAACCGCATTGGTTTTCTGTGCGAGAACGTGCCTACCTATCGCTTATTAGCTTCTCGGCACGATTCTCGCCACAAGTTGTATCTTCAACACGATCAGAGGCTGATCAGATTTCAGCTAGTCTCACGCTTCGTCGGAGTGCAATCAGCGTTGGCCTCGCTGTACCAGAGGGCTATTTGAAGGCCATAGCCGAGTGCGCACAACTAGGTGTGCAGTACCAGCAGTTTTATCTTTGTGTAGGACGTCTTAACGTCCGAAAGAATTTGCAATTTGTAATATCAGCGCTGCGATCCGTGGGAAAGATTTCAGCAAACTGTCCGCTGGTTGTAGTTGGCCAGCCAGAGGGTCTCGCTGATCCAGGTGTTATAGATTTTATGTCTGACGTCAATGATGATGTCATCTTTGCTGGGTTCATTCCAGACTCTGAGCTTAAATGGCTCTACCAGAACTGTAAGGCATTCATTTTTGCATCGCTGGATGAGGGATTTGGACTTCCCATTCTTGAAGCTGAGCTGTCCGGCACCCCGTCCGTGGTGAGCGACATCAAAGCGTTCCGAGAAGTATCCCACAACCCGCAAACGAGGTTTTTTAACCCGCGGAGTATCGACTCTTTCCTTGACGCTCTCGACCGGCTCACTGATGTTGGCCAATTCAAGGGTCAAAACCAACCCAGTTACTCTTGGACGCGCACAGTCCGACAAATTCGGGAGCTAATAGAATGATTGCAAAAATCTCCAGTACCTTCAGGGAAAAAATCGACGCTAAATACAAAGCTGAACGTAGCCAGGATGCAGGAATAGACCCGACAGTTGACAATCGCCAATTGGTGGAATTTCTTGCAAGCAAGCTGGCGAGTCGTATTCGCGCCGCTGTACGGGGGCGGCGGAACTGTTACTTCGGTCGAAGGGTCGGTGTGAGAGCATCAGGAAATCTGAGGCTAGGGCTTGCAGTAAGCATTGGTTCAGACGTGTTGCTCGACGCAGTGGGTGGAAACGGCATAACGCTCTACGATAGCGTAACAGTTGACTCACACAGCCAGTTGCGGGTATCAGGCGTCATACGAAATTCGGGAACCGGAATACAAATTGGCGCTCGTTCCGCGGTCGGGGCGTACAACTGCATCATGGGTCAGGGAGGTGTGGAAATTGGGAACGACGTCTTGATAGGTCCAAACGTCACCATCTTGTCCGAGAATCACAACTTTGAGAATCCCGGTGTACCAATTCGACTGCAGGGGGAGAGCCGACAACGGACCGTGATCGAGGACGACGTCTGGATCGGGGCGGGGGTTGTTGTGCTGGCAGGTACCCATGTCGGACGTGGTGCTGTTCTTGCTGCAGGTGCTGTCGTACGCGGAAACGTGGTTGCTGGGACCATCGTCGGCGGCGTGCCCGCGCGTTTGATCGGAACCAGATGAGCAACTTCGACCTTCTGAAGGTGTGCTTTGTTACAGATGCTTCAAATATTTGGGGAGCCGAGAAGAGTCTTGTTGAAATAGCCGAACAGCTATCGAGCTCAGCTGATGTCACGGTAATAGCTGCAAATGGATCTCCAATACGCCAGCATCTTTCAGCTCAAGTGCGAATGTCTGATTTTGAGATCCAGACACGTCGACGTGTACGTGACGCGGGCGGTACTTCTGCTTCAAGCAAGGTCGACTTAGTCTTAGATGGTGTAGGGAGCCTGATCGGCGGTATTCGACTATCTCGCGCATTGAAGTCTTGCGATGTAGTAGTCTGCTTCGGTACTTGGGAGTTGCTCGAGGTCTTAACTGCCGCACGTTTCGCACGCAAGCCGTGCATATTGGACCTGCACGAGACTTTTTCCGGTAACGGTGGCAACAAGGTCCTAAATGTCCTGTCTAGATTCTTAGCCGGCGTCATCGCCACGTCCGCTGGAGCCGCAAATCCTGTTCATCCATCGGTGAAACGATGCGTCGTTCCGAGGCCCGTGTCGCTGACAACGTATTTGCCAGAGTCGAATTATGTTCGAGCACACAATTCGGTGGCAATCGTTGGGCAAGTGGTGCCGCATAAGCGTGTGCATAAGCTGTTGGAAGCTGCCGAGGCTATCGACGATGTGACTCTTTCAATTTCAATAGTTGGTATTAGTCCTCCAGAACTCCGCACGCCATACGAGCAGGTCGTGTCGCTTTATGCCGAGAGATCTCGCCACCAAATCTGTTTGGTGGAAAAAACGGATAACGTTGCCAAGTACCTTAAAGATGCGAGTGTGGTAGTCAACGTTTCTGAACATGAGGCCTTCGGACGGACTGTTATTGAGGGACTTGCCGCAGGTTGCTTTCCTATCGTATCTTCTGGTACGGGTACCGAGGAAATTGTCGTAAGTGTAGGCGTGGGTTGGGTGGTTGCGGACGTCGGATTGCCTCTTTCGGAGGCGCTTCGAAGATATTTTATTCTGCCAGAATCGGTAAAGAATGCTATGTCCTCGAAAGCGACGAGTGCCGTTCAAATTTATGCGTCTGATTTGGTTGCGAGGGAGTATCTGTCGGCGCTTGTGAAAATGGGGGTACCCGGTGGAGCGTAGCAGTGGTCGTTACAGAGTTCTGTTCTTGTTTGAAAGCGGACGCAGCGAACTGACCTGGAAGGAAAGGTTCTTGAATGCTGAGGTTGCGGACGAGTATCCCTACGGGTTAGACCCGAATAAGTTTGATGATTGGTCCATATCGTTCGCACGGGATTACTTCAGATCAGGTGTCGGGGGTCTTTTAAGGCGTGCTCTGAGAAAACCTGCGGGCACTGATTTCATGCACGTGATGTTTAATATCATATCGATATACAGATCTGACGTTGTAGTCTCACATACAGAAGAGACCTGTGTCGCATACCTTCTGCTTCGGAGGGTGTTTCGCAACTTCCCGCCAATTGTCGCACAAGTCGTGTGGGCCGGTGAACGGCAAAACCTGAGTGCGAGTCTTCAGAGTCGGCTAGCACGATTCAGTCTTCGGCGTGCTGAGGTCGTCGTAACACATTGCACTTTGAATGCGGAAGCGCTGTCGGGATGGCTGGGACGTCCTGTGCAGGTAGCCCAGTATGGTATTGATCCTGGTCCCTTTCTGCATAGCAGGAAGTTTGCTTATGGTGCCGGATGCCCCGGTATCAGTGCTGAAGATGATAGTGTGCCTCTTATTATCTGTGCGGGTAATGATCCTCAGCGAGATTGGGACCTGTTAAGGAGGGTCGCTATCCATCGCCGTGATCTCAGGTTTTTAGTTTGCTCTCGTACAGCGCCAGGTTCGTTGAGTGAGGAAGTCAACGTTTCAGTAATTGATAACGCGACATTCTCTGACATTCGATCTTTCTACGCTACGAGCCAATGCTCTATTATCCCTCTAAAGGAAAACAGACATGCGTCTGGCTTGACTGTAGCTCTGGAGTCTACTGCGGCGGGTGTGCCGTTCGTTGCTACTGCGGGGGGTGGCCTGGGTGAGTACTTTAGTGAGTCTTACCGTGGGTTGGTTTCGGGAGACAGCGTCGAAGACTGGTCGCGAGCAATCGACTACGCGATTTCCTCTGACGGACGCGTCGAAATGCTTGAGCGCGCTGCAGTTTCGGTTTATGAGCGAGATCTCACGAATGTTGGTTATGGGAGCAGGCTGTTGGCGCGCGCGACAGATGCATTGTCCATGTCAAATGCTGGTAAGAGTGAAGAGTTTTAAGTATGTCTAACAGTTCGACGGCATACCGATGGAGTGCCGTTGCCTTAGTCTCGCGTCTTGCCATTCAGGTTGTGGGAAGTGTAGTGATTGCTCGAATTCTCGGACCAGAGGGGTTCGGCCTGGCTTCGCAAGTAACGGCGATTAGTGCAGTATTATTTGTAATTTGCGGATTCGCTTGCAATGGCAGTCTTCAAACTCGAAACACTCTAGATAGATCTTGGATTCGGCAAGTGGTATTCGGCGATCTAGCCGTCTTTGGCTTGTTGGCTGCGGGGACACTTGGGTTGGGATTATACATGCTTGGCCTCGGCAACGATGTGCTTGGTAAAATGTTCATAATTTTGGTGATAGCTATTCTGGGTCAGGCGTTGTCAGGGTTTTCAGTTGGGTGCCTGTCACGCGCTCTCCGGTTTCGGGAAGTAGGAATTGCGGAGCTGTTCGGCCCTCTGGTTGGGGTGGGGTTAGGTATATGGCTGGCGCATTCGGGTTTTGGAGCCGTTTCGATTGCTTGGCAATTTGCAGTAACTGAATTGCTGATTGGAGTGATTTCTTGCTCATTTGCTGTCGTGTACCGTCGTGACTTGAATCGGACGTTCGACGGCCAGGTGGAATTCGGACACTATTACTCACTGAAAATGACGGCTTCACAGCTGTTGACACAGTCCTGGCGCAATCTCGACAATATAATGATTGGACTAATCTTAGGGGCCGTAACATTAGGTAATTACTCGATCTCTTATCGGCTGATAACAGTTACAGTGACCGCTTTCGGTAGTGTGATAGGTAGGGTCAGCCTACCCGCGATGCGGCATGCTCTTGACAGGTCGGTCGCGTTTGCTGGCGAAGAGTTTCTTCGAATTGCTTGTGGGGTGGTCTTGATTGGCGCGCCGGCTTGTGGACTTATGTTTGCGTGGGCCGACTTTCTAGTCTTGCAAATCTTTGGGGCCGAATGGTCGGCGGCGGTTCCGATTCTGCAGGTTTTGAGTCTGAGTGCCCCGTTCCAACTGCTGCTGGTGATTTGTGCTCCGGCGCTTCATGTTCTTGGCCGTTCTAGTTTGGTGGTGCTGTCAAATGTTTTCCTGTGCATTTGGGTCGTGGCATCGGTCTTTGCTCTGTCGACACTTGGAATTGTTTGGGTGTCTGGCGGAATTGCGATGGGTTGCGTTCTCGTGACGATTCAGTACGTCGAAGTATGTCGTCGCGCCCTGGAAATTCGTGTGACTTCAATGTACTTCCCATTGGCATACGCGGCTGCGTCTTTTGCGTTTAGCGTCATGATGGGAAGGCTGGTCGACGCACCAGCAAATTGGGTGATGGCTGGTTCCTTAGGGTCGTTATTTGTTCTGGGTGGAATTGGCGGAATTGTAGTACTGCCGCATCGCTACTGGTTCGGCCTCCAGTTCTGGATGGCGTTCCTCGGCCGCAAAGCGGTCGGTTGGGGATGAGAAGGTAGGCGCTCATTCACTCTACGTCGCCTGAGTCCCGCGATGGCCAGCATTTTTGCTGCGCCGTGTTTGTACCGAACAAGTCCCTCCTAGCACCGCTCGGCTTTTGCTTTAGGGTGGATGTGTTGAATTGACCAGCTTGTTCGAGGAATACGGCACGATGGCGCACACGGCACGTCCTCGCTTGGCCGGGTCAAGCCCGATGGCGGCGTAGATCGACACTGTGTCCACGACTCTGCGGGCGAATCACTCAGCCTCGGTGGCGTGAGGGGTCGCGCCGACCTGACAGCCCTGGCTGATCCGATGTAATGTCGCGCTGAAATCGAATTAGGGGGAAATGCATGGCAAGTGCGCGGACGTCGAAGCGGATCGAGGGTCTGGACCTTATTCGCGGGCTAGCGATAGGCCTAGTCCTTTTGCGCCACGCAATGCCGGGGATGTTTGGCGGAGCCGGCATAGTTGGGGTGGTCGTATTTTTCGGTCTTTCCGGCTATCTGATCACCGGGCTGTTGATGAAGGATCTGACGGGCCCCGACGGCAGCGGCCGCGTTCGGTACGGCCACTTCTACCGCAACCGCGCTCTCCGGTTGGTTCCGCCGCTCGTCGCCATGCTGGGGATTTTCGCCGCAGTGGAACTGACTTTCAACACGCTGGGTCAGCGTGACGGAGTCGTTCGTGGGGTGATCCTGGGCCTGACCTATACGCAGAATCTGCCCGGCATCGACCACGGCGCGGTGGCGATCCAGCACCTCTGGACGCTCGCGACCGAGGAGCAGTTTTATCTGATTTGGCCTGTTCTTCTCACCTTGGGTGTGTTGTCTCGCAGGTTATGGCTTGTTGTTGCACTGTCCGGCGTCTCGATCTTAGCGGTGTGCGCGATATCTATTTCGCTCAACAGCTCGGACGTTGCTGCGGTCTACCCTTGGCCGACCAGTTGGGCGGTCGTAATGGTGATTGGCGCAGCTGCACGGATTGGGCAGGATCGCCTACGGCAAGTCCTTCCGGAACGTGGTCTTGCTCAGTGGGTGCTTACCGGGCTGGCGCTTGTGATCCTGGCGGGTATTTCGATTTCTCCTGAGATCAAAGGAAGCCCTCTGACGTATCTGGTGATCGGTCCCGTCATTGGGTTATGCACCATAGTGTTGATTTTTCATATGCTCACGTGGAGACAGGTTCCTACTCCGCTCTTGAAACCGCTTCTCTGGCTTGGCACTATTTCGTACGCCGCATACCTATGGAACGTCCCCGTCACTTACTGGGTGGGTGATCGCCCGTTCACCATCTGGCAGGTCGGTATGTCGGTGGTCCTTACCCTGGTGGCTGCGACGATCAGTTGGTGGACCGTCGAATGGTTGGCGCGACGGTGGAAGGACAAACTCGACCAGCGGGACAAACTCGCGCATCAGCCTGAGGCCCCCACACCACCACCGCGCAGCCGCGGCCCGCGCGTTCGCCCTACTCCTGCTGATCTGAGGAACCGGTGAGTGCTTGGTCTAGCTACTGTGACGGTCATGAGTGAGGCTGTGATCGCGTCGGGTAGGCGCTCGAATTGATAACCAACTTCTAGATGCGGGTTCGTCATCCGCGACATAGAGACCGATCAACGTGCGCCAGGGGCCGCACTAGGGGACGAACCGTCGCCGCGATACGTACAGCTGGCGGCCGATTCAGGGGTGGGCGAAATTCGAAGCGGGAACGTACTCGTGAACGGGTTCGTATGCCGGTTCGGCTTCTCCTAGGGACGCTGTCAGTTCAGTGACAGTGTGATGTTTGAATCGAGCGGGTGATGGGAGGGTCTGGAAGACTGCGGGTCCATGCGGGGAATCATTCTGGCGGGCGGCACGGGCTCGCGACTTCATCCGATCACGATGGGCGTCAGCAAACAGCTGGTCCCGGTCTACGACAAACCGATGATCTACTACCCGCTCTCGACCCTGATCCTCGCCGGGATCCGCGAGATCCTCATCATCACCACCCCCCAGGACGCCGACCAATTCACCCGCCTGCTCGGCGACGGCTCCCAATTCGGCATCTCCCTGACCTACAAGGTCCAGCATGAACCCAACGGCCTCGCCCAAGCGTTCGTCCTGGGAGCCGACCACATCGGTACCGACAGTGCGGCATTGGTGTTGGGCGACAACATCTTCTACGGCCCCGGCCTGGGCACCCAACTCTCGCGCTTCGAGACCATCGACGGCGGAGCCGTCTTCGCCTACGAGGTCTCCGACCCCACCGCCTACGGCGTCATCGAATTCGATGCGAATCGCAAAGCCATCTCGTTGGAAGAAAAGCCCGCCGCACCGAAATCCAACTACGCCGTCCCCGGCCTGTACTTCTACGACAACGACGTCATCGCCATCGCCCGCGACCTGCAGCCCTCCGCCCGCGGGGAATACGAGATCACCGACGTCAACCGTCACTATTTGGAGGCGGGCCGCCTCCAGGTCGAGGTCCTGCCCCGCGGCACAGCCTGGCTCGATACCGGCACCTTCGATTCGCTCCTCGACGCCTCGAACTATGTGCGCACCATCGAACAACGCCAGGGCCTGAAGATCGGGTCCCCCGAGGAAGTTGCCTGGAGGCGTGGGTTCATCACCGACGACGAACTGCGCGTCCGGGCGGAGACGCTCGTCAAATCCGGCTACGGTACCTACCTGTTGGATCTGATCGACCGAGGGAACCGATGACCTTTCGTGAGTTGAGCATCGCCGGTGCCTACGAATACTCCCCACGCCAGTTCGGCGACGACCGCGGCGTGTTCTTCGAATGGTTCAAAGCGAGCCTGTTCGAGGAGACCACCGGGCGGGCGTTGCAGTTGAAGCAGGCGAACTGCTCGGTCTCCGCCGCCGGAGTGCTGCGCGGGATCCACTTCACCACCAACCCGCCCGGGCAAGCGAAATACGTCACCTGCGCCCGCGGGGCCTTCCTCGACGTCATCGTCGACCTACGCGTGGGATCCCCGACGTTCGGGCAGTGGGACTCGGTGCTGATCGACGACATCGACCGCAAAGCAGTCTTCCTCTCCGAAGGACTCGGCCACGCCATCCTGTCGTTGGAAGACAACTCCACCGTCATGTACCTGTGCTCGTTGGAATACACCCCGGCCTTGGACCGTGACATCAATCCGCTCGACCCCGCCCTGGGCATCGACTGGCCCACCACCGCCCGGGACGGCACACCCCTGACCTACGAGCTCTCCGACAAGGACACAGCCGCCCCCACCCTCGCCGAGGCTCTCGACGCCGGAAGCCTCCCCACCTTTCATGCGGATGGACGTCCGTAAACCGAACGGTCTCCGAATTGGCTGATGCTTAAGAGTCCTGATACTGGATTGCGGGTCGGCGTCGGGCATTAAGCCCGCGGTTCATTGAAAAACACAGCTACACAGTGTGTTTCGCGCTGGCCTGATCCTCTGCATTAATGTCGGTCCCCTTGTACGCTTGCCCCAGCATGCTCGGCGTGCCCGAATGGAGCAGGTATGAAGAAGGCGTTCATAACGGGAATTACCGGTCAGGATGGCTCTTACTTAGCAGAGCTTTTGTTGTCCAAGGGATACGAAGTGCACGGTCTGATCCGTCGTGCGTCGACCTTCAATACCTTGCGAATCGAGCATCTGTACGTTGACCCGCACGTGTCCGAAGCGAAGTTGTTCCTCCATTATGGGGACCTCAGCGACGGCACGCGAATGTTGATGCTCATGGCAGACATTCGTCCCGACGAGGTCTACAATCTTGCGGCGCAATCACACGTGCGCGTCAGCTTCGACGAGCCCGAACACACAGGTGACACAACAGGAATCGGATCTATCCGACTTCTCGAAGCGGTGAGGCTGGCTGGAGTGGAGTGCCGCTTCTACCAGGCGTCGAGCTCCGAGATGTTCGGTGCCAGTCCACCACCTCAGAACGAAGACACTCTGTTCTACCCACGCTCTCCTTACGGAGCGGCGAAGGTGTACTCCTACTGGGTAACTCGGAACTATCGCGAAGCGTATGGACTCTTCGCGGTCAACGGGATCCTATTCAATCATGAATCGCCGCGGCGTGGCGAAACATTCGTGACGCGCAAGATCACTCGGGCGGTTGCGCGAATCAAAGCGGGAGCCGAGAGCCGGCTCTACATGGGCAACCTCGATGCCATCCGCGATTGGGGGTACGCACCTGAATACGTCGAGGGGATGTGGCGGATGCTGCAAGCAGATCGGCCACAGGACTACGTGCTCGCCACCGGCGGTAGCTATACGGTGAAAGACTTCCTGACGGTCGCATTCGAGCATGTAGGCCTCGACTGGCGGCAGTACGTCGAATTCGACGACCGCTATCTCCGTCCCACCGAAGTAGACGCATTGGTCGGAGACGCAAGCAAAGCAGAAAGAGAGCTGGGCTGGAAAGCATCGGTCCACGCGCCCGAACTCGCGCGAATCATGGTCGATGCGGATTGCGAGGCTCTCGCCCACGAAGGACGGCCCTGGATCGACACGCCTGCGTTGGCGGACTGGCCATGAGCACACTGGAGTCCACACAGAGAGCGAGAACGATCGACCGCGAGGCGACATTCTATGTTGCCGGACACAAAGGTCTGGTCGGGTCGGCAGTGTGGCGGCACCTCGAAGGTCGTGGCTTCACCAACCTGATCGGCGAAACCTCGACCGATCTCGACCTTCGCGACCGCACTGCGGTGTTCGACTACATCGAGCAGAAGAAGCCCGCCAATCTTGTACTTGCAGCAGCCAAAGTGGGCGGAATCCTTGCGAACAGCACCTATCCCGTCGACTTCATCTCCTCGAACCTACAAGTGCAGGTCAACGTACTCGACGCAGCGCTACAGTTCGGTGTCGAACGGGTCCTGTTCCTCGGGTCGTCCTGCATCTACCCCAAGCACGCAGCGCAGCCGATCAAAGAGGAATACCTCCTCACCGGTCCCCTCGAGCCGACCAACGATGCCTACGCAATCGCGAAGATTGCCGGAATTCTTCAGATCCAGTCGGTTCGTAAGCAGTACGGACTACCGTGGATATCCGCGATGCCGACCAACCTGTACGGCCCCGGTGACAATTTCTCACCCCAGAGTTCGCATGTCCTGCCGGCACTCATACGCCGATACGACCAAGCTGCCCGGGACGGAACGGCGGCAGTCACAAACTGGGGCAGCGGTTCTCCCAAGCGAGAGTTTCTTCATGTGGACGACATGGCCTCCGCGTGCCTACATCTGCTGGACCACTACGACGGTCCCAGTCAGGTCAACGTCGGAACGGGTGAGGATCAGACCATCAAGGAAGTGGCAGAGATGGTCGCCGACGAAGTCGGCTACTCGGGGCGAATCGACTGGGACACATCGAAGCCCGACGGTACGCCTCGCAAACTGCTCGACGTCTCGACGCTGAAGAAGTCCGGATGGAAACCAGCAATCTCGCTGCGCGAGGGCATAGGTTCGACGGTTCGATGGTATCGGGAGAACATCGACCGTATACGTCAGTAGGCATGCGATGAAGGGGTCGGCCGCTCGCTGCTCGTTTTACACCCCGTTCGTTCCGAGTAGTTCGGCGAGCGCCGGGGACACCTTCGCGCCGTATTCGATGGTCATGTGCGAAGAATCGGACTTCATGGGAGTGGTTCCGACAAAGCTGGGGCAGTAATTGTCCGGGGTACAGAACAGGCTGCGGGTGTCGATGTAGGTTCCACCCACTCGGTAAGCCAGATTGCGATCCGCCCGTGATCGAGCCTTCCATATATCCGTCACTCTGCTCAGGCAGTCGGCGGGCTTGCTTGTCCGGGTATAGCAGTCCGCGGGTTTCTTGTCATTTGGGGGAGCCGCCAGGATCAGGATCTTTCCTACGTTCGCTGCAAATTGATCCGTCAGCCGCTTCACCCCGGGGATCCACAACTCCGCTGCGATGTCGGTGTGCAGGTTGGTGATGACTACGACGTCGGGCCTCACCTCGTTCACGGCGGCGATGGCAGCAGCTTTGCGCGATGGGCACGCTGCGGATGTGTCGGCATCTTGCGTGCTCACGTCCATGTCGACGAAAGTGCAGCCGAACATGGCCTCCGAGCGTGCCTTCCACTGCCCGCCGCTGGCTTCCGCGAAGTTCTTGATCGGTTGTACGAAGCTCATCGCCATCGAATCGCCGAGAACCATGATGGTCTTCGGCGCGTCGGCTGTACCCCATGTGCATTCCGACGGATCGGGTCGGTCGACCAGTCCACATTCGGCGATACCACCCGGAGCCTGAGCGCCGGTGATTGCTTCGTCCATGGTGGGACTCAACGCCGGCCACTCGGTTGCGTTCACCGCAGCATCGATCTCGGCTGCCAACGCAGACTGCGCGGGGCCCATGGGCATCGCGACTTCCTCCGAAGCGATCGCGGTGTCTGTGGCAGCTCTGGCCGGCGGGGTAGCCGGAGGGTCGAGAGGTTTGAGTGAGAAGGCCGCCACAGCGACCGTCAACAACGTCAGGGCACCGAGCCCTGCATACCGAACAGCCGGAGGATGGTCCCTGCTACCAAGGCGGTTCTTACGTTTCCTCCTCGCCTCTGCCCGCACGGCTTTCGGCTCGAGAAAGTTCGATCGTCGAATCGGGTCTTCCACGAAGTGATAGGAGGCAATGGAGAGACCGAACGTCGCGAACAGGACGGTGGCGTAGTAGTACGCGTTCACGTCCATGATCGATCCGAATATCACGATGATGGGCCAATGCCACAGGTACAGCGAGTACGAGATGTCGCCGATGTACACGCTGACCTTGTTCGTCAGTGGAGCGATGAACGGAGTTGCTGTTCCGATGCCCGCGGCGATCACCATCGCCGCGCCGGCCACGGGGATCGCAGCCAACGGTGCGGGAAACGCCCCGGACTCGTTGATGACGAACGCACCTACCCCGATGGCGCTGAGCCCCAGCCAGGCCAACGGCGCGCGGGCAGTTCGCGGGAGGTGCGACGTCCAACCGGCCCCGATGGCCAGTAACGCACCGACCCCCAGCTCCCACACGCGCGTGAACGTGGAGAAGTAGGCCCAGGACTGATCGGTCGCGGTGTCGTGGAGTGCCCAGACGAACGATGCCGCGACGATCGACCCCATCACCGCGGCCGAGAGCACACGCTTGACGTTGCCTGACCAGGAGCGGCGCGCCACAAGCAACCCGATGGCGAATATCAACGCGGGCCAGACGAAGTAGAACTGCTCCTCGACCGACAGTGACCAGTAGTGCTGCAAGGGTGAAATTGCTGCGTCCGCGTTGAAGTAGTCGGTGCCCTCGATCGCGAATCTCCAATTCGACGCGAAGAAGAACGCCCACACGGCGTCCATCCCTATCGATGCCGCACGGCTCGATGCGTACACCAATGCGCCTGTGGCAGAGGTCAGTACGAGGACAAGGGTTGCAATCGGCACGATACGACGGATTCGGCGACGATAGAACCCGGCAAACGAGATCGAGCCCGTCCTGTCGTATTCCCGTAGCAACAGACCGGTGATGAGAAAGCCGGACACGACCAAGAACACGTCGACACCGATGAAACCCCCTCGAGGCCAACCGAAGAGGTGGTCGACGATCACCAGCAGGACTGCCACCATCCGGAGACCTTGAATATCCGCGCGTGTACTGGAAGCCGTGACTCGACGTCTGCGTCGGCGCTTGCTTGTCGACGGCTGGGTCGTGGTCATCCGCGGGTCCTCACGGTGAGTCTGCACAGTCGAAACAGACAGGTCGGTTGTTCGGCGAATCGTAGCCCGCCTTGGTCGATTGTGAGGTCTTGTTCAGACCATCGTGCCAGGTAAACAATCTCGTTCCCGAGTACGTCGACGAATGTCGCCTGCTGCTCCCGTAAGTTGGCCGTTATTCAGGCCTGGCCCTTGATATTTCGTCATCCAGCCAATGGTGGCTCTGTAGCGATAGTCTGGCGCGATGAACCTGCGGCGAAACCTTCTGTTCGGTGAGATCGATCAGGTGCTTCGCGATGTCGTTCTGAACAAAATGATTGCGAGTGGCGCAGTGCCGCGAAAGCTCCGAAACATGTTGCTGCGCAGTACCGGGCATGACATCCACCCCACAGCTCTGATGAACGCCGGGGTGTTTCTGGGTGCTTGGCGGGGGCTGAAGGTAGGCGAGCGGGCATTCGTCAATTACGGCTGCTTTTTCGACCTGGGGTCGGAAGTGACTATCGGAAGAGACACTCGGATCGGTTATCAGTCCATGTTCATTACGTGCGGGCATGAAATCGGTGAAGAATTCGACCGTGCGGGCAAGACGAAGAACCTGCCCATCTCGATCGGTGCCGGTTGTTGGATCGGTGCCCGCGTGTCGGTCATGCCGGGTGTTGTTATCGGCGATGGATGCGTCATTGCTTCGGGAAGCGTTGTCACCGCTGACTGCGCACCCAATGGTTTTTACGCGGGGGTCCCGGCCGTCCGCAAGCGTTGTCTACCAACTAATGTGGCTGACGAACAATTCTGAAACAGGTAGTCTGTCGGTTTACGCGGGGACAGAGTGTGGGGCGACCGGTTTTGAGCGGAATTCAGCTGATGAATTTCGGTTAAAACGGCACTAATCGGGAAATGGTCGCGTGTTAAATGGCGCATTTTTGTACTGACCGAATATCTACTGCGCACGGCTGAATCTCGCGCTAAGCTGCCGAAATAATGCCCAAGGGCACCTCGGGGGATTGGATGGGATTTGTGCCGATGAGCCTGGCTTACCATCGAATTCGTCCCGATCGGTTGCACGCGACGGTGTTTCCCGAAGCCCAGTTTCTGCGGGAAGCGCCCGAGCCCAAGCCTGCCGTGGATGCCGCACCAACGCGCGCGTCCGGTCCCTCGAAGTTCGGTCGTAAGGTACAACGGGACGGCACAGTCGTCCGAGCCCCGGAGCGAATCTGGCTTTTCGTGCTGGGTGGCACGTCGGCGCTGCCGCTGATGAACTTCACGGTCACTGGATTCTCCGTCGTGTGTGTGGCAATCGGGTTGGCCTATCTGCTTCCGGGCCCTCGACGTAGGACCGCGACTCCGCTGGTGTTTGCGGTGATCGGCACGGCGTCCTACCTCGCGTCGGCGTGGGTCAACGACACCAGTTATCTGTCGCCCAACGTTTTCGCCTTCGGGTCGTTCGCGTTGTACTTCTGCGGAATCACGGTGCTCGCCGGCTCCATCGAGCGCATTGCCACGGTGCTGCTGGGTATCGCCTTCGGCTCGGTGTTCTTCTACGTAATGATCGGCACGTTCCTCACCTCGGCCGGCAGTGTGGTCGACCTCTGGAAGTACGGAGTAGCGCCTTCGGCAACCATTGCGGTGCTCTATCTGATGGCCTTGTGCCGAATCCGCACAGCTGCAGTCGTGGTCGCATTGCTGGCCCTCGGTGCAGTGAGCCTCGTCCTGAACTTCCGATCCCACGCCGTGATCTGCTGCGCGGTTGCTTTGCTGCTCCTCCTCTCCAAGTACCGCGGGGGCGCGCTGTCGCTGACGAGTCGTGTGGTGACGCTCGGTGTTTTCGCCGTGGGGTTCACCTGGGCGCTCGAATATGCAGCCCGCGATGGATTGCTGGGCGGCTCACTGCGCGAGAAGGTGCTGATGCAGTCGGACGGTTCGGTGCCCATGTTGCTCGCCGGCCGCACCGAGCCGCCGCTCTCCCTCACCGCCATCATGAACAGTCCGCTGCTCGGGTGGGGAGAAGCCGACAACATCTCCCGCGAGGTGTACGTGCAGGCGCAGCACGCCGCAATGACGGTGGGCTTCGACAGATCGTTTCCCTTCGAGTACGCCTGGAAGCTCGGCAACGGGTCGATCTCTCTGCACTCCATCCTGCTCGGATCATGGGCGGAGGCGGGGGTGCTTGCGCTTCTGCTGCCGCTGTGGCTCCTGTGGGCTTGCTACCGCTTGATCTTCGTCGCGGATTCCGCGGGACCGTGGACTCCTCTGATGATGTACCTCGGCATGCAGACCATTTGGGATCTGCTGTATTCGCCGTGGTCGTACAACCTCCCCGCCGTCTTTGCGTGTCTCGCATGCTGTTGCATTGCAGTGAGTTCGGACGGTCGGCATCACGATGGCGACGCAAAGGACGCACATCTGCTGATGCGTCTTCTACGGGACAACCGTGCATCGCGGAGCCGCCACGCATCGGAGGCGAAACGATGAAGACGCACCCGAGTATCAGCGTGGTAATTCCCACGATCGGTCGGCCGAGCCTCGGCAGTGCCGTCGACAGTGCATTGAGTCAATCCGTCGGTGTACTCGAGATTGTCGTCGTTGCCGACACCACCGAGCCCTTGAACCTGCCCGTGGACAAGCGAATCCGCGTTGTGCGAACCGGTCCACGATCGGGTGGGGCCAATGCGCGCCAATACGGAATCCAGGAAGCAGTCGGCGACGTCATTGCGCTGCTCGATGACGACGACCTGTGGCATCCCTACAAACTCGAACGACAGCTGGCCGAAGTCTCGGAAGCGGACGGTAGCCGCTGGGTGGTCACCTGCAAGTGTGCCGTCCGGGAGCAAGGGCACCGTGAGAAGATCTGGCCCAGAACCCTTATCGGGGAGAGGCAGTCGGTGGCCGACTACCTGTTCACCCTGCATCGCTTCACCGTCGGTGACGCGATGCTGCAAAGCAGTACGTTGTGCTTTCCCCGGTCGCTCGCGCTCGAGGTGCCCCTCAATTTCGCGCCGGACTCCATCCACGACGAACCTGGATGGCTGATGGAGCTGCAGCACCGTGTTCCCGATCTGACCATTCGTCACGTGCCGGAATGCTTCTCGATCTACAACATCAGCGAGAACTCGGTATCGCGCAGTTCGATGGACGTGTCGGATCAGTACATCGAATGGGGGCGAGAACACCTCCGGGACGCCAGCGCGCGTGTCCGCGGAGACTACTTCTTGTTCAGTGCGGTCACTGCGGCGGCGTCCGCGCAGTCTTTGTACGGAATCCGTCGATCTGTCGTCAGTGGCTTCTCCGAAGGCCGGCCAGGAGTGCCTGCGATGGTGTACGCCGCGGCGAAGTTCGGCAGAACTCTGATGGGGCAGGTACGGTCCCATGCCCATTGACGCCACCCTGAGCGTGGTCACCATCAGTTACCACGATCCAGCGGGACTGGCCCGCACGCTTGACAGCGTCGCCGCGCAGTCGTACGCGCCGCTCGAACACATCGTCATAGACGGCGGATCCGGCCCCGTCGTCGAGAGGTTGCTCGCCGACGCACAGCCGTCGTACTGGCAGTCTCGAGCAGATGGTGGACGCTACGACGCCATGAATCAGGGGATCGAACGCGCCACCGGAGATGTGGTGTGGCTGATGCACTCCGGCGATTGCTTCGCCGATCCGGATTCCGCGGCGACCGGAATGACCGCCCTAGGTGCAGCCGGATCCGTACGTGATCGCTGGGGATACGGCCGCGCCCGCATTGTCGGCGACCCGGGACGCGAGGGCATCGAATGGGGGTACAGCCCTTTCGAGATGCGAAACTTCGCCTTCGGCATTCGCCCGATCCCACATCAGGCGGTGCTGTTCGGCACGGATCTGCTCCGACGCGTCGGCAATTATGACGTGAACTTCGGACTCGCTGCAGACCACCTGTTCATGCTGGAGGCGGCTCGACTCGAGCAGCCGATCGTCATCGACGCCGTGCTGTGCAACTTCGACGCGGGAGGCGCGGGAAGCGTTCGCCCACAACGTGATCACTTCGCGGACATCAGGAGTGCGTGGGATGTGACCGGGTTCTACCCATTGGGGCGTAGGGACTTCACGAACCTGGCGTCACGCATGATCGAGTATTCGGCGCGATCGAAGCAGCTCGCGCGGTCGGTGCTCTCGCGCCGGACACGGTTAGGTGGTCGGTGATGGCCGGGCGTCACCGTATACCGAGCGAGATGGACGACGATGATGTCGTCGACACCGGCGCTGGACTGGACAGCATCGAACGTAGGGCCGTTATCCTCAGTACCGTGTTCCGAATCGTCGGCACACCCGTCGTCGCCGTGGCCGGACTGGTGAGTGCGGGCCTCGTCATTCGGGCGACCGGTCCCGCGGCCTATGGTGTGGTGGCCTTGGTTGCCACAGTCGGACTGCTGTTGCCCTTCGCCGATCTCGGTATCGGAGCCGTGGTGACGAGTGCGACTTCGAGGTCACGGGACCCCATCAACGACGATTACGCGCTCGCGGTGATCCGTCGTGCGTACCGAATCCTGGCGCGGGTGTCGTTCGTCGTCGCAGGTGTGGCCGTCGCGGTGATGATGTTCGACGGGTGGGGCATGCTCATCGGAACCACCACAGGTCCTGACGACAGGCTCGCCATCACGGTCGCGGTAGCGCTGTTCGGTGTGACCATTCCGGCGGGTTTGGGATTGCGCATCCTGATCGGTGTAGACCGCGCACAGCTGATCGTCGTGGTGATGGTGAGTAATTCGCTGTTCGCATTGCTGGTCACGGCAGGAATGTATGCAGGGGGAGTCCGCGGCATCTGGTACGTCTTGCCGCCGCTCATCGGTGCTTTGCTCGGCAACATCATGGGTACCGTTCTAGCGCTCAGAGTTTCGGGACTTGGGGTGGCGGTTTTCCGAGGAGCGGTAGTGGCGATACCCGCCAAGGGTTTGCTCGAGGGATCGCTGTGGCTCTTCGTCGTCAGCGTCGGCATACCATTCGGTCTTCAAGCCCAGCGAATCGTGCTCTCGCACCTGTCCACTCCTCTCGAATTGAGTCGGTACGCGCTGATGGCACAGCTGTACGGGCTGTGCTGGTCGGTGTTCTCGACAGCGGCGCTGGCATTCTGGCCGATATTCGTCAAACGCCGCACTGCGGCAGCACAAACCGTCAGCCTCTGGCTTACGTCCACCCTGGGATTCGGAGTGGTGGCTGCGGTTGCGGCAATCCCGCTGGTCCTGCTCAGTCCGTGGCTCGCAGATGTGCTCTCGGGCGACACGATCGACATACCGTCGGTTCTCGCCGGGGCCTTCGCGGTCCTGCTCGTTGCTCAGTGCCTTCACCTGCCCTCCGGCATGTTGCTGACCAAGCCTACGGAGGCGCGGTGGCAGGCGGGATGCCTCGCCGCCATGGCTGTGGTCACCACTGTCGCGGCCATTGCGGTGGCACCGACGACGGGTGCCGCGGGAGTTGTCTTGGTCACCGCAGGTGCCGTGCTCCTGTGCCAGTTCATCCCCGATATCGCCTGGGTCCCCAGGCTGGTACGGCAACGCGGCAACGACGAGAGTGCCGCTCCTGCGACGATCGAACTCACTGCCGCATCGAGGATCTCATGATCGACATCGCAAAGTTGCTTCCGCTGTTGCGCACCCTCAACAGGATCGACCAGAACGCGTATATGACCGTCGTGGTCAAGTTGCTCAGGCGTGCCGGCGTCTCGGTCGAGGGTAGACCGCTGTGGATCTCGTCCTCGGTGTTTCTCGACAATTCGGGCCCCGGCTCGATTACGTTCGGTGACCGCTGCGTTGTGTCGGACGCCGTCAAAATACTCACCCACGACTTCTCTCTCGACCGAGTGGCAGAAGCGCGTGGAGAACTTCCCTCCGACGAGGAACTGTATCGCCGGGCACCGGTGTCGATCGGTGCCCGAGCATTCGTCGGACTGGGAACGGTCATCATGCCCGGTGTTGTTGTCGGCGACGACGTCATCATCGGTGCCGGGTCCGTGGTGACGCAGTCGATCGCACCGGGAGATGTGGTGGCAGGCAATCCTGCTCGCCGGATCTGTACGACCGACGAGCTGTGGGACAAGAGGCGGTCGGAATTCGAAGTACGGAAACGGAGACGCTGATGCGTATCACTCTGATCGGCCTCAACTACAAGCCCGAAGTCACCGGGATCGCGCCCTACACCGCGGATGTCGCGGAAGGTCTCTCGGAACGTGGCTACGACATCCACGTTGTCACCGGCTTCCCGCACTATCCGCAGTGGGCCCCCGATCCGCGCTATGCCGGTCCGACCATCGAGGAGATGGTCGACGGTGTGCACGTCACGCGGCATCGCCATTACGTTCCGGGCAGTATGACCGTCACACAGCGTGCTCATCTCGAGCTGTCGTTCGGCAGCAGGGTAGCGCGTGGCCGAATTCCAGCCTCGGACGTGGTGGTATGCGTGTCACCCGCGCTGGTGTCCACCGGCTTGGTGATGGCCCGACTCAAGGCACAGCCGTTCCGCCCGGCACTGGGGGTGTGGGTGCAAGATCTCTACAGTCGCGGGGTCATCGAGACAGGCACGATGCACGGGTCCAGTGCTAGTGCGACAACCAATCTCGAATCCGGGATTCTTCGTACTGCGGACGGGGTAGCGGTGATCCATCAACGGTTCGCAGACTACGCACATGATGTTCTGCGGGTCGCTGAAAGTAAACTCAGCGTCATCCCGAACTGGACGCACATGCCATATCAGCCCTCGATGAGCCGTGAGCACGCGCGCGATCTGTTGGGGTGGTCACGAGACTCGGTGATCGCACTGCACTCCGGAAACATGGGGCTCAAGCAGGGCCTCGAGAACGTCGTCGAAGCAGCGCGGGAATCGGACCGTAGGGGTGGACCCGTCAAGTTCGTCCTGATGGGAGACGGAAATCAGCGAGAAATGCTCGAAGAACTGGGCGCGGGCATCGCGTGCTTGACCTTCGTACGGTCCTTGCCCGAGAAAGAGTTTCGCGCGGCACTGGACGCTGCGGATGTTCTGCTCCTCAACGAGCGGCCCGAGGTTTCGGAGATGGCAGTCCCCAGCAAACTCACTGCGTACTTCGGAAGCGGCAGTCCCGTTCTGGCGGCCACAGCAGCCGGTAGCGTCACCGATCAGGAGGTGCGATCGGCCGGTGCCGGGATACGCGTGGACCCCGCGGATCCGGCGGGCCTTGTGGACGGCGTGATGGCCCTGGCCGCCGACCCCGAGAAATCCGCGCAGCTGGTCCGGTCGGGGAATCGGTATTTGCAGCACAACATGTCTCGTGCCGTTGCGATGGACAGGTTCGAGAAGTGGGTGCACACGCTGGCCGCCGCTCACCCCACGAGGGCGCGTACCGCATCGAGCGCTCGCTTGGGGGTGTAATCCGTCCGTACCAGACCGTAGTTGTAATCCGGCACTGTACTTCCCGTCATCGAATCTCGGAAGTCGAAGACGAACACCGGTCCCGCGTAGGGTAGCTGCGCGAGCGTCGAAATGCCGTCGACCAAAATGTCGGCCTGACGCTGCTCGTCTACTCCCGGTCCGGAAATGCCTGTGGGCGCGCCGAACTCGGTGAACCAGATCCGCTTTTCCGTATCCCCATGGCGCTCCATGACGGTGCGGACGGCGGTGATCTCGTTGGCCGAGGACCATGCTGCGGTCGGCTCACTCAAGAGGTGCGGGCTGCTGTATGGATGCATCGAGACTGCATCGAAGGAGCGGGCTCCCGCACATCTGTAAAGGGCATCGACGAACGTCGCAGGAGACAGATCGTTGGTGGAATCGATTGCGGGCGAGGTCGGTCCGGTGATGACCAGTGCGCCAGGTGCTGCGGCCCGGATAGCCTCGGAGCTCGAGGTGAGAACGGCGCAGTACTGCTCGGGGTTGACGCTCGGGCCGTAGCTGGCCGCGACGTTCGGCTCGTTCCACACCTCCCAGGCCGTGATCTTGTCGCGATAGCGAGCTGCTGCAGCAGAGGCAAATTCGGCAAATCGCTCCGCTGATGTCGGCGCAGGGTGCGAGACCAGTGCGTATGCGGGTGGCACCGCCCATGTGGGCGCCCAGGTCAGAACGCCGAGCACTGCGAGGTTGCGTTCGGTGGCCCACTCGATCTCCGCATCGGATCGACTCCAATCCATCGTGCCCTCGATGCTCTCGATATCGGACCATTTGAGCAGCAACCTGATTCCCGTGAAACCGGTGTCGGCAACGGAGTCGATGTCACGCCGAACATCGGACCCGGGCATACCGATGCTGGCGACGTTACTGGCAACGCGCACTGCATCCCACGACGAAACGGGACTGGGGCCCGGTTCCGGGCTTCGTTCGACCTCAACGCTTGTCGTCGTGCACGACGCGACGAAGATCAGCACGAATGCCAGCGGAACCCATCTGTGTCGCACGGCCATACGATGCATTATGACGGGTGGACACCACGGCTGCGCGACCATAGATTTGCACGCATGCCGTACACCGCGAAGAAGTCCGTTCTGATCCGGCTGGCTCGCATCTGGGCGCGGCCGTTGTGGTGGGGCGTGCAGGCATCGGGAAACGAGCAGTTGGTGCGGGCAGATGTGGACCGGTGGATCGAGTGCATCGGAAACGACGCGCTCGTCCCGTTGGACCCGTATTCGCGCTTCGCATATCTCGCGGGTGCCCTGCACGAATTCCGAAACGTCGTTCATTTTCGGATGCGGCCGAGTCCACTGCTGGTACGGATCGTTCTGAAAAAGATCTATCGACCCGACCGGACGATCCTTCTCGAATCGAATTCCATCGGCCCCGGGATCTTCCTGCATCACGGCAACGGAATCATGGTCTCGGCTACCTCGATCGGGAGAAACTTCTGGGTGAACCAACACGCCTCGGTCGGCTATTCGCCGAAGGGGCGACCCACCATCGGTGACGACGTCATGGTGGCGGCCGGAGCCGTCGTCGCAGGACCGATCGTGCTCGGTGACGGCGTGACCATCGGTGCCAACGCAGTCGTGGTCAAGGACGTGCCACCGGGCACCGTCATGGCGGCACCGCTGGCGCAGCCACTCAGGAAGCGGACGTGACCGATCGATCGCTCGCAGGTTTCACCGGAGCGGGATACGACAAAGGCAGACCGTTCCACGTCCAAGTGCTGTGGATGCTTGCGTCGAGTCTCGTGGTCTCGCACTGGTGGTGCCCGAATTCGGTTCGGTTGCGAATCTTCCGAATGTTCGGCGCGCAGATCGGCGTCGGTGTCTTGATTCGCCATCGCGTACGCATCCACTGGCCGTGGAAGCTGACTGTCGGCGACAATTCGTGGGTCGGTGAGGACGCGTGGATTCTCAATCTCGAGCCGGTGTCCATCGGCGCGAACACCTGTATCTCCCAGGGTGTCCTGCTCTGCACGGGCAGTCACGATCGACGGTCGAGGACCTTCGAGTTCGACAACGCACCCATCCGTATCGGTGACAGAGCGTGGCTCGCGGCCCGAGCGACCGTGCTGCGCGGTGTCACCATCGGCAACGACGTGACAATCGGCGCAACGGCGCTGGTGACCACCGACGTCGACGACGGCGTGACTGTGCTCGCACCCGCCGCCCGAAGATCGGAGTGAACGATGCGAATCCTGCACGTCGTGACACTGATCTCCGAGGACGGTGCTTATGGCGGCCCCGCACGGGTGGCTCTCAACCAAGCCGACGCGCTCGTCGGCCTGGGTCACGAAATCACCGTCGTCGCGGCGGGAGCCGGCCCGTCTCCGAGCTCGGGTGCTGTTGGTATCGAGCTGTTCCGGCCGCGACGAGTGATTCCGCACAGCGGATTTGCCGGCCTTGTCGCACCTGGCATGCTTCGTTGGATTGCCGGCAGAGCCGCAACGTTCGATGTCGCCCACATTCACCTTGCTCGTGATCTGGTGACGCTTCCTGCCGCTCGGCTGTGCCGAATGCGGGGAGTGGCGACGGTGGTGCAGACCCACGGGATGATCGATGCAAGCGACAAGATTCTTGCCGCCCCGCTCGATGCGCTGGTCACTCGGTCTGCGTTGCGCCGAGCGGCCGCCGTCCTGTACCTCACCGACCGTGAGCGGGCCGACCTGATCTCGGTCGCGGGCCCGCAGATGACGTTGTCGAAACTGATCAACGGCGTCCCCGCGCTGGCGGAAAAACCTCCGAGTGCCGATCTCGAAGTGCTTTTCCTGGCGCGCTTGCATCCTCGCAAGCGTGTCGATCTCTTCGTGGACATGGCGGAAAATCTTGTCCACGAAAATGATTCGGTGACGTTCGCGATCGTCGGTCCGGACGCGGGGGCCGGGGACGCGGTATCGCAGCGGACCGGGCCAAGGATTCGCTGGGAGGGACCGTGTCCCCCCGCGAAGACCGCGGATCGCATGCGGGCGGCCAGTGTCTACGTACTGCCTTCGGTCGACGAGCCGTACCCGATGTCCGTGTTGGAAGCCATGGCGGTGGGGCTGCCCGTGGTGGTAACCGACAGCTGCGGTCTCGCGCCCGACATCGTGCGCATCGGCTGCGGGATCGTGGTACCGGGTGGTGCGCTGACGCCCCTCGTCGACGCCGTTCGCCGTTTGCTCGACGATGCGGACCTACGTATCGAGATGGGCAGGCGGGGTCGGGTAGCGGCGCTCAGCGAATTCGGTACCGAGGCCGTGGCCCGAGAACTCGACGAGCGTTATCGAGAAGCGGCGCAGCATGTTTCGAGGTAGAGCGGTTCTCGCGACGTTGCTGTCGATCGTCGTCGTGGGCGGTGTCGTGTTCGTCGGCCTGCGATACGACACGACGCGCACCGAAGAAGGACTGTCCGATACATTCTCTACGCCGTTCGTTCCGCCTGCCAACGGCGGCCCGACTGCCGTCTTCATCGGAGATTCGTACGTTTCAGGTGCAGGCGCAAGCGATCTCGGTCGTCGGTGGACCACGCTCGTCTCCTCGAACAAGCTATGGACGGAGGAGAACATCGGAATCGGTTCGACGGGATATGCACTCGCGGCACCGGGATGCGGGGCCGAACGATGTGGCAGTTTCGAGGAGATGGCCGGCTACGCGGTGACGCTGAACCCGCCCGTCGTCGTTGTGGCCGGTGGTACCAACGACTTCGATCAATTCGTCCGGGACCCCACCGATATCGTCAACGCGATCTACGACACCATGGGCACACTTCGCACGGGGTTACCCACCGCGAGGATCATCGCCGTCGGCCCTTCTTCGGCGGGCGCAGTGCCGCCGTTCGTCACTGCCTACGAGGGCGTGGTGCGCGATGCAGTGAACGCGATCGGCGGAGAGTTCGTATCACTGACAGATCCGGACGTGGTCGAGGAGAGCATGCTCGATCCCGATGGTGTGCACGTCGGCGACGAGGGGCACGCCGCCATTGCGGCGGCGGTCGAACAGGCGTTGAAGTAGCCCAATCGCTCCGGAGCGGATTGCAAGTGAGTTCGAATCGGAGCGCCGAAGTGTCGAGAATCACCTCGACTTTCCCGGTTGCCGGGTCGCCGTCTACCGTCACGACGAACATCGGTGGGACGTATGGATCGATCCCTTGCGCGGGGTGGATTCAATTGACGCAAATCGGGTTGTGTGAGGGCCGTGAATCTTCACAACGGGACATTTGCTTGATTGTGCTCATGATTCCAACTAATGAATTGACTGAAACGGCGGGCCTTCTCATCCGTTGCACGGAATCCATATACCTATGTAACGATTGAGCCACGCAGTTGTACGTTGCGGGTTGTGCGAACGGACGAGGAGCTCGAAGCATGGAGATACAGGATTACCTGAAAATCCTGAAGGCGCGGTGGATCATCATCGCCGTCACCGTGGTCGTAGCGATCCTCGGGGCCTTGGGTGCATCCCTTCTGACCACACCGATGTACGAGTCGAGCGCCAGAATGTTCGTCTCCACGTCGGGTGGAACATCGGTGAGCGAGACCTACCAGGGCAACCTGTTCTCGCAGCAACGTGTGGCGTCTTACTCCGAGTTGGTCACCAGCGAAGCGCTGGCTGCTCGAGTTCTCGATGTGCTGCCGCTCGGTCTGACGCCGTCACAGCTGGCCGCGAAGGTCAAAGCATCGTCGACTCCGGATACCGTTCTGTTCGACATCACGGTCACCGATTCCTCTCCCGCTCGTGCTCGTGACATTGCCAACGCGATGGCCTCTGAGCTGACGTCTCAGGTCCGTGACCTGGAGACTCCGGAGGACGGCGGAACCCCGTCGGCTGGTGTGAAGACCTTCCAGCAGGCCGATGCATCGTCGACGCCGGTCAGCCCCAAGACCAAGCGCAACCTCGCCCTGGGTGCGGCCGTGGGCCTGCTGCTCGGTATCGCACTGGCGGTGTTGCGGGACCGTTTGGACAACACGATCAAGAATCGTCGCGAAATCGAGTCGATCTCCGGCAAGGCGCTCGTCGGCACCATTCCGTTCGACAAGGAACGCAAGGCGCATCCGGCCGTCGACTTCCAAGACCTCACGCAGTCGGCCAGCGCCGAAGCTTTCCGTGAGCTTCGCACCAACCTGCAGTTCCTCGAAGTCGATCACCCGCCGCGCGTCATCGTCGTCACCAGTGCGATTCCGAGTGAAGGCAAGACGACCACTGCGCTGAACTTGGCGATCTCGCTCGCCGAAGCCGGCCACCACGTCGTCCTCGTCGAAGGCGATCTGCGTCGTCCTCGAATCTCGAAGTACATGGGCCTCATCGGTTCGGTCGGTCTGAGCACAGTCCTTGCCGGGCAGGCCAAGGTCGACGAAGTACTGCAGCCGACCAAGTACGAGGGTCTGCAAGCCATGGCGTCCGGTCCCATACCGCCGAACCCGTCCGAGCTGCTGGGTTCGGAAGCGTCTCGCGCCATGCTGGTGGAACTGCGCTCGAAGTTCGACTACGTCATCGTCGACGGCGCGCCGCTGTTGCCGGTGACCGACTCGGCCGTGTTGACGACCCATGCCGACGGTGCCCTCCTGGTCACCCGCTACGGGCACACCAAGAGCAACGAATTGTCCAGGTCCATCGGCAATTTGGAAACGATCGGCGCTCACGTCCTCGGCGTGGTGCTGGCGCTCACGCCCTCGAAGAAGGGTGACATGTACAGCTACTCGTACAACTACACCGCCGATACCAACCTGCCCAAGCAGGTGACACCGCCGGTGCCTGCCCCTGCCCCTCAGGCACCTGCCGCGTCACTGGCGCCGGTTGCCCCGCCCACTCCCGCACCGGTGCATGCCCCGCCGTCGCGGCAGTCTTCCCCTCGGTCGGCGTCTGCATCGCCTGCTGCGGGTCCGAGGACGCCCGTGTCAACGCGGGAATCCGAGAACTACCCCCGATCCGATCGGCCGGAGACTCTGCCCAGAAATGGCACCGAAAACCCGAGACTGCGCAAGTAATCGTCTGAAGGCCGGACCAGTTGGGCTTCGGCTGTCTGCTTGTAGAAATGGCTATTTTACGAGGGGTCATCGCCCAAGGAGTACTACCGTCGAGACGTTCAGAATCTGTACTGGCACTTGTGCGCGTCGAACGTGAGCTGTTACAGCTCATTTCAGGCTCGATTCGCCGCTCGGAAGAGTTACTCGACAAACGTTATGCGCCACTCTGGCTGACGCGCACGGCGCACTCGATCGCCGCTCTGATGCCTCTTCCGAACGTAAGACTGCCACCCCTACGACCGCGGGGGGGCCACCTCGCGCGCACGCTTAGACGCCACCGACGCAGCCGTACGGACGGCGAAGCACGCCGCAGCGTTCTCGAGACGCGGCGTCGTTCAGTCGCGGGTCCAGTTGCAGGCGGCGCAGCTGCTGCACTCGCCCACGGGTGTAGGCCGACCTGTAAGGGTGGCGAGGAGTCGAAGAATCACGACGATCATGGCTCGTATTCGTGACCGATCACTATGCGGATGGGTCCGACTTCACTCGACCGAGTGGGCACATAACGCGAGGTACGCGCCGTTAGACTGCTTCTCCGGGCAGGGCGCTGTTGGAAGCTCATTCGAACGAATGGCAGGTTGCATCGGACGCGGACTTTCGGTCGTAGTGGCCGCGGTGGAGACAACGGGGGCCATCCGAGGCCGACCCTCGATGCCAGCCGGCTAAATTGTTGTCCTTTAACGGCTCTGGGGTCGGCCCGTCTTCCGGGTCGCGCTACCGGTCGTCAGAACCGACCCTCGTACTCGGTGAGGACGAACAGTGCGACAACGGCAATTATGAGAATTGCCAACACAATCCAAAGAAATGGATGTGTTTGGTCTGGAGGGCTTATCTCGTCGTTGCGTCTTTTTCCGATCACGAAACGAGACTGTAGGTCAGTCTTGTGGCAACCGCACTACCGTCTCGCCGACTGTGACGAAAACGCCGATCTTCAGCACTGCGGAACGTCGATGCTCACCGTCGGCTCATCCACCAACGGCTGCACCGGCACCGTCGCCTCGCCCGGAGCCGAAGGCTCCTCGAGTTCCCACGTCACCGTCTGCGACTTGCCCGGCGGAATGGTGAGGTAAGCAGCCTGAACCGGTCGGCCCAGCTCGGTTCCGGCCTGGATGGAGAATCCCGTGATGCCGTTGACCTTCATGGACGTGATCTTCGCGCCCTGAGTGCCGTACAGGTAGACGATCGACTCGTTGGTGCCGTACTCCGCCGTCGGCTGGAATGTGCTCGCCACGTAAGGCGTCAGGCCGTTCGGATCCACGTTGTTGGTGAGCGTGGCCGTCACCGTCGACTTGCGGGTACCTGCCGTGCAGGATTCAGCCGAGTATTTGATGTCGCGGGTGAGGTAGTAATCGAGCTTGTTGCCGCCGGCGTTGTTGACCACCACGTTGGCGTACGGGGCCGGGCTGTCCGGCAACACGTGACCCACCTTGGTGCCGGCCAGAATTGCCTGCTCGGCCGGGTCTGCGCTCCACACCGAGATGCGGCCCTCACTGCCGGCACGGCCCACCGCGTCGAGCAGAGCCCGGGTGGGTGCGGCACCCGTGGTCATCTTCTGCACCACGGCCGCGGCGATCTCCTGCAGATACGCCTTGCGAGCCAACTGGTCGTCGCCGAACCTGGCATATGCCGTGCTGAGGGTTGTTTCGACGACGTTGTCGGCGGTGATTTGCTCGCCGTCGGCCAGCGTGACCGGGCCCGTGGCACCGAGGATGTAGCTCAACGCAATCGGATCGGTGGCAATGGTGCCGTTGAGCACCTCCCCGGTCTGCTCTGTCCACATCGACGACCAGATCTGGCCGGCGTACGGAAAGTGCGGGCTCGCATTCGAGTTGCGGAAGTCGGTGGTGGTGTTTCGCGGAGCCCACAAAGCGTTGTACTCGGGCCCAAGATCGATCGGCTGTTCCGCGAATTCGAGTTCGTTGTTGGCACCGAGGGTGTCGACGCGGGCAGTGCCGTTCTCGGCCCGAATGATGCCGTAGCCACCGAGCAGCCCTCCGGTTCCCCGAGCCTCCGCGTTGGTCTGGAATGCGAGAAAGTAACTGCGCGGGCCGTTGTCGCCGAGCATCGACGGCAGCAATTCGCTCGCGATGCGGGTGTTGGTGAGCAGATTCGCGAGTTCGTGCGTCTGATCGATCAATGACGTGCGGGCCTCGTCCACTACGCCGAGGAAGGCGGGCTCATCCACCTGCTGGGCCTGCTCGCTCAGCTCGTCGGCCGCTGCCGAGGTTTGCTGCAGTACCGGTTGCGCATCGCGCAGGGCAGCGGTGTCCACCTTGCCGCCGCCCTCGACGAGACTGCTCGGATTCAGGCTGGCACCCGCTGCCGACGCGGGGGTGAGCACGTCCACGGCCAAGCCCTGCACCACATCGCTGATCTGCGCTACCGACTTCAAGGGGCTACCGAGATACGGAACGGCTTTCGCGATGGAAAACGGGATGGACGTCGTCGCCGAGACCGCATCGTCAGCGGATTCGGCCGCGCGCGCCGCTGCTGCCTCGGCTCCGGCCGAATCGCCGTCGAGCAACGCGTCCTTGGCCTGGGTGGCCGAGTCGCGAGTGGCGGTCAAACTCGACTGCGCGGAATAGGACTCGTAACCAAGCCACACCACAAAAGCAATGACAATGACCAGGAATACCCCCACCGTGATGAGAATCGGCCGCTTTCTACCCGATTTCCGACCGCGGGAATCGGTGGAAGTGGTTGCCATCGTCGGTGGCCTCTCGGTCGAGGAATGTATTCGAGTGCACAGCCTAAAGGGGAGTGGCCGATCTGGCGTACCTGTCGTTCGATCCAGGTAGAGCATTCACACCCGGTCGACTAGTTTGTAATGGGCGATGAAAGATCGACGTCGATGGTGCGCGCCGGCCGAATCGAAGCCGAGTGCGTTGAGGAGGTCGGGGAGTGTCGCCAGAGTCGGGTGAGCGGTTCGAGGATGGCCGCTTCCCGCTGTCGGCTGCTCAGATGAATATCTACCTCGCTCAGCAGCTTGCACCGGATGTGCCGTTCACCATCGCGCAATACGTCGAGATCCGCGGCGACATCGATCCGGCCCTGCTGATTCGTGCGACCGACATCGCCTGCCGACGGCTCGAATCGCCTGCAGTGCGGATCGGCGTGGACGACGGTCATCCGTACCAGTGGTCGGACCTCCGGGTGCCGTACGCCATGATTTACCGCGACTTCACCGACCGCGACTATCCCATCGAGGATGCCCAGCGCTACATGGACGAGCAGTACCGGCAGCCGGTGGATCTGGTGCGCGATCAGCTGATCGCCTCCGAGATCATCCAGGTGGGCCCGAGCCACTACTACTGGTACAGCCGCGCTCACCACATCGTGATGGACGGACTCGGCGCAATCTCGGTGCAGGAGCGCACCGCTGCGGTGTACACCGCATTGATCGAGGGTTCCGAGATCCCGAAGACCCGCGCCATCGGAGTGCGGGAAATCTACGACTACGAGGCCGCGTACCGCAGCTCCTCCCGCTACGAGACCGATCGCCAGTACTGGCTCGGCAGACTCGACGGCCACCTCGAGGCCCCCAGGCTGGCCGGTAGCCCCAGTGCACCTGCCGCTCCCAGTGGAGTGACGGTGAGTGTCGGTGCCGTGTTGGACGCAGACCTCACCGAAGCCGTTGCTGCAGTGGCACATCGGTACAACTCTTCCGACGTTCCCGTCGTGCTCGCCACGTTCGCGCTCTACCTCGCGCGCATGACCGACACCGAAGACGTCATGCTCAGCCTGCCGGTATCGGGCCGCGCGACCACCAAACTGCGCGAATCGTCGGGCATGATGTCCAACGTCGTGCCGCTGCGCATCGGTGTCGAACCAGGGGTCACCGTCGAAGAACTCCTCCGCCGGATCCAGGTGGAACTCACCGGCGCACTACGTCATCAGCGGTTCCGCGTCGAGGACATGCAGCGGGCCACCGGCGACGGCACCGGCAGTGCCGCCGCGGGACGCGGAGTGTTCGGTCCCACGGTCAACATCATGATGTACAACAGCACAATTCGGCTCGGCGACGTCATCGGCGAATACCGCGTGCTCTCCAGCGGCCCCATCGACGACATGATGGTCAACGTCTACCCCGGTGTCGCCGGCACCAGTACCCGCGTCGACTTCCTCGGGAACCCGGCGCTCTACAGCACCGATGAGCTCGCAGCCCACCATCGACGGTTCCTCGCGCTCCTCGGCGAGGTGGTTCATGCCCCCGAGGGCCTTGCCGTGTCCGAGCTCGAGGTGCTCGGTGTCGACGAGAGAGCAGCGCTACTCGGCGCATCTGCAGCGGCGACCGCAACCCCTGCGCTGGTGCCCTCGCTGCTGACGGCCGGCGCGGTGGTTCGTGCCACCGGGGTCGATCAATCAAGCGAAGACTTCACCAGGGTTGCAGAACATATTGCTGCGCAACTCGTCTCGATCGGGGCGGGCCCCGAGAAGCGTATCGCCGTCGCGATCGAGCGCTCCTACGAATCTTTGCTGGCATCGTGGTCAGTCTCGCTGTCAGGCGCATCGTTCGTTCCCCTCGACCCCACCGAGCCCGCCGAGCGGTTGGCTGCCGTGATCGCGGACGCGGGCGTCGAGTTCGGGATCGCCACCGAGGCTGCGCTGCAACAACTTCCGGATTCGACTCAGTGGTTCGATATAGAAGATCTGCTCGACGCGGACCCGCGTGCCTTCGTTGCGTCGGACGTGCACGTCGACAACGAGGCCTACGTCATCCATACCTCGGGATCGACCGGTAAACCCAAGGCCGTCAGCGTCACTCACCGCGGACTCGCGCAACTCGCGGCCAACGTCGTCGACCGATACGCCGTCACTCCCGACTCGCGCGTGCTGCACGTGGCCTCGCCGGTCTTCGATGCGTCCATCCAGGAAATCCTTGCCGCGTTCGCTGCGGGTGCCACACTGGTGATCGCCCCGGCCGACGTCTACGCCGGTCCCGCCCTCGCCCACGTGCTGGACCGCGAGAAGATCACGCATCTGATCACCTCGCCCACCGTGCTGGCCACTCTCGACCCCGACGACCTCGGCTCCATCGAGGTTTTCGATGTCGGCGGCGAGGAGTGCCCTCCTGCGTTGCGCGACAGGTTCGTTGCTGCCGATGCGGCGATGCACAACGCCTACGGTCCGACCGAGACGACAGTGTTGGCCACGCTCTCCGACCCGATGCGCGCGGCCGAACGGGTGACCATCGGCGCACCGCTGCCGGGTGTCCGCGGGTTGGTGCTCGACGCGCATCTGCGGCCCACTCCGGGGGGAGGCATCGGCGAGCTCTATCTCGGCGGCGACGGACTCGCCCGCGGATACAGCGGGCAGCCCGGCGTGACCTCGACGAGGTTCGTTGCAGACCCGGGGGTACCCGGAGCTCGGTTGTACCGCACCGGAGACATCGTCCGCCGTTCGTTCGACGGGTCCACGATGGAGTACCTGGGCCGCGGTGATCAGCAGATCCAACTGCACGGTCGTCGTCTCGAACTCGGCGAAGTGGAGTCCGCGGCAACGATGTGTGCCGGGGTGACCGCCGCTGCGGCTGTCGTGCGCGACAACCGGCTCGTCCTCTACGTCACCGGAGTCACGGCGGAGCTGGACAGTCAGCTCCGCAGCCGCCTGCCCGCCTGGATGGTTCCCAGCATCATCGTCGTTCTGGATGCACTACCCATCACGGCGAGTGGCAAGGTCGACCGTCATGCACTGCCGGCCCCCATCGCACTCGTCACGACCGAATATGTTGCGCCGCACACCGATACGGAACATGCCGTGGCGACAGCCTTCGCCGACGTGCTCGGTGTCGAGAAGGTGGGGCGTGAGCACTCGTTCTTCGAGCTCGGCGGTGATTCGCTCAGCGCCACAAGAGTTCTCGCTCGCCTCGGTTCCTCGATCTCGCTGACCGTACTGTTCGCCGACCCCACGGTCCGCGCAGTCGCGGCGGCCATCGACTCGTCCGCTGCTTCCGAGGTGTCGCTCGAGCTTCTCGATACCGTGCTGCCCGAACGTATCCCGCTGTCGTACGCACAGCAGCGGCTGTGGTTCCTCAACCAGTTCGATCCGGCATCGCCTGCCTACAACATGCCGGTAGCAGTGCGAGTGCGAGCCGGCGACGATGCACCGATGGTTCTGACGGCTCTGCGTGACGTCATCGAGCGCCACGAAGCCCTACGTACGTACTACCCGTCCGACGACGACGGTCCGCGGCAGGTGGTGCGGCCCACCGACACCGTCCTGGTGGAGGTCCCCGCGCGCACGGTATCCGAGCGTGATCTGGACGCTTCTGTGGCTGCGCTCGCGGCCGAGGGGTTCGATGTGTCGGCCGAAGTGCCCATTCGCGCAACACTTCTGAACGTGCGAGAATCCGGCTACACCGTCGTTGTGGTCGTGGTCCACCACATCGCGATGGACGGCTGGTCGGTCGACCCCCTCGTACGCGACTTCGCGTTTGCCCATGCATCTCGTGGAGCAGGTCACGCGCCCACCTGGCCACGCCTGCGTGCGCAGTACGGCCAGTATGCGGTGTGGAACCGATTGATGGTGGATTCGGTTGCCGACGAACAACTCTCGTTCTGGGCATCGGTTCTCGGTGATATCGATATCGCATCGGCGGAACTACCGGCGGACTACCCCAGGCCGGCAGTGCAATCGATGATGACGGACGCGGTTCCCTTCGAGATCTCGTCGACTCTGCACGCGGGTATTCGTGAGCTGGCCCGATCGACCAACTCGACCACATTCATGGTCGTCCATGCCGCGGTGGCCGCCGCCCTGAGTTGGTTCGGCACCTCGAACCGGGTGGTGGTCGGGTCTCCGACCGCAGGGCGAGGTCACGAAGCGCTCGACGAGATGGTGGGCATGTTCGTCGGAACACTGCCTCTCGCGGTCACCGTCGACCCGTCGGGAAGTTTCGCGTCCCTGCTCGATGCGGTCCGCGCCGCAGACCTCGATGCCTTCTCGCATTCCGACGTCCCGTTCGAACGCATCGTCGACGCCTTGGCCACCGATCGATCCCTCGACCGGCATCCGTTGTTCCAGGTGATGCTGGCATTCGACAATGCACCGCACCGATCCGTCGAGGACCTGCCCGTCTCGGTGCTGGAGATTCCCACCCGCACCTCGGAATTCGACCTCACCCTGGTGCTCGAGGGCCAGCACGATTCAGCGGCCGTGACGGGCCAGATCGAGTACGCACTGGACCTCTACGAGCGAGCTACCGTCGAACAGTTCGCCTCGGTGATTCTGTCCGTCCTCAATGCGGCCGTTGCCAATCCCACTGTTGTGGTCGGCGATCTGGCCCTCGCCGAGACGCCGGCGCTGCCGGCCTCGACTTCGGGCGGAACGCTACTCGACGTGTTTGTCTGGAATTCTGGTGAGACCGTCGCGATCGACGGCCTGGAATCGGTGACGTACGCCGAGCTCGATTCTCGCTCGAACCGGATCGCGCGGCTGCTCATCGCACACGGCGTCGGGCCGGAAACGCTTGTCGCTCTGTCCCTCGAACGCTCGGCCGAGTACATCGTGATGCTGTGGGGCGTGGTGAAGGCAGGCGGCGCGTTCGTGCCCGTCGACCCGCGCTACCCCGCGGTTCGTCGGGAACAGATGCTGACAGACATCGAGATCGGGTTCGGTGGCGTCGAAGAGACGGTGCACTGGCTCGACGAGTCTCAGGCCCAGAACTTCAGCGATCTGCCGCTGACCGACGCTGACCGCGTGGCAGTGCTGCAGCCCGAGCACCCCGCCTACGTGATCCACACGTCGGGTTCGACGGGAACACCCAAGCCCGTCGTCGTGACGCATCAGGGTGTGTATGCACTCGCACAGCAGGTCGTTCCCCGTTACGGCGTGACGTCGAGTTCGCGCGTGCTGCATGGCTACTCGGTCAATTTCGATGCCGCGGTCCTCGAGCTGGTGCTGGCTTTCGGGGCCGGGGCAACCATGGTGATCGCACCGCCGGAGCTTCTCGGCGGCGACGAGATGTCGGCTTTCCTCACCGCGCATCGCGTCACGCACTACCTGTCCACGCCCGCGGTGCTCGCTACCGTGCCGCCGACCCCGGGGATCGAGACCGTCGCTGTCGGCGGTGACGTGCTGGGTGCCGGTGTCGTCGACGACTGGTCGACCGGGCGGTCGATGCTCAACGCCTACGGTCCCAGTGAGGCGACGGTGGTGGCTACGTTGGCCGAGTCGCTTCGTGCCGGTGAGCCGGTCACCATCGGTCGGCCGTTGGCTCATGTGGGAGCGCTCGTGCTCGACGACCGGTTGCACTCGGTGCCGCTCGGAGGAGTCGGGGAGCTGTACCTCGCCGGCTCGGGCGTAGCTCGCGGCTACCACGCGGATCCGGCGTCGACCGCCGCTCGCTTCGTGGCGGCACCCGGCGGCATGCGGATGTACCGGACCGGTGACCTCGTCCGGCAGCAACTCTCGGGCCTGCTCGACTACCGCGGACGCCGAGACGATCAGGTCCAGATCAACGGTGTACGCATCGAACTGGGGGAGATCGAGAGCACCCTGACGGCGCATCCCGACGTCAGCGCTGCAGTAGCAGCGATGCGTAAGAACAGAATTCACGCATGGGTGGTGGGACTCGACGGCCACGACGCGGCCCAGTGGCTACTGGACCGGCTGCCGTTGTCGATGCAGCCGGCCGTGATCACCCGGATCGACGGTATTCCGCTGACCGGAAACGGCAAAGTCGACCTCGCCGCGTTGTACTCGGAGACGCTGCCCGGCAGGGATTCGGCGGAGGCACGCACCTTGGCGCAAGAGGTGGTGCTCGGAATCTTCGCCGACCTGCTGGGTATCGACAATCCGGCCGTCGACGCCAATTTCTTCGTTCTCGGCGGCGACTCTCTCCTCGCGACGCGTGCCGCAACCCGCATCAGTGCGGCGCTTGGTACCCAGGTGCCGGTGCGAACCATCTTCGAGTCACCCACTGCGGAGCAGCTTGCGTCCGCGATCGAGCTGTTGTCCGAGAACTACACCCCGCTTCCGGCTTTGATTCATGATCCCGACGCGCGGTCATACCCCGGCCTGGCCCCGGCCGAGCGTCGCATCTGGTTGCAGAATCGATACGACCCGGCATCGGCCGCATACAACATCGCGTTCGAGGTGCCGCTTCCGCCGGACCTGGAACTCGATGTGCTCCGCGCCGCGATAGCGGATGTGCTGGAACGGCATACACCGCTGCGCACGATGTACCCGTCGACCGCGGACGGTCCCGCCACCGTTGTTCTCGACCCTCAGATCGTGCTGTCGACGTTGGACGACGCTCATGCCGGGCTGAGCGATTCGGCCCTGCACGGTTTCGATCTGACCCTCGAAGCGCCGTTACGACTGGGTTTGGTGGAACGAGGCGGCGAGCGGGTGTTGTCTGTTGTTGCGCACCACATCGCGATCGATGGTCTCTCGCTCCGTCCCCTGGCCCGAGACGTCGAGATCGCACTGCTGGCTCGGATCTCGGGCTCTGCACCGGAATTCGACTCTCTCGCAGTCGACTACTCGGATTACCGGGTGTGGCAGCGGGGTGTGCTCGACGCCGTGGCGTCGGATCAGCTGGAATTCTGGCGACGCACCCTGGCAGGCGTGCCGGAGTTCCTCGATCTGCCGACCGGTACTCCTGATCCTTCGGCCGAGGCCGCCGTCGAGTTCTCCGTTGATGCGGAGACCCTGACGCGGCTCCGTTCACTCGCGCATCGCGTGGGTGCAACGGTGTTCGTCGTCGTCCACGCAGCGCTCGCTGCTGTACTCGCCGAAGCCAGCGGCACCCAGGACATCGCCATCGGGACGCCGGTGGCGGGTAGATCCGACCCCGCTCTCGACCACCTCGTCGGCATGTTCGTCGGTACCGTGGTGCTCAGGACGGAGGTCGATCCTGCGAAATCGTTCGAGGAGTTCGTGACCGCTGTCCGCGACCGGGATCTCGATGCATTCGCGAACTCGGACGTCCCGTTCGAGTGGGTGGTGGACGCGGCGGCGCCCACGCGCGCCGTCGATACCCATCCGCTGTTCCAGGTGCTCCTCGCCTTCGGTGATACGGCAACTCCGACAATCGAATTGGAGTCGACCTCGATCACCCCGCGGCGCGTGGACATCACGGCTACACAGTTCGACCTCGAGGTTCTGGTCGACGAGTCCGAGGCCGGACTGATCGGCCATCTCGGATTCTCACCCGCACGGTTCTCGCGATCGGTGATTCTGGGACTCGCCGAGCGGCTGGCCGAGGTGTTGACGATGGTCTCGACGCAGCCGCACTTCCGGCTCGGCAGTGCAGAGTTCGGGCATGCCCCGTCGGCTTTGGCGTCCCAACACGGCAGCGCAACCGAATGCACACTGGCGGCAGTGTTCGCGCAGGCAGTGACGAGCTGGCCGGACAATACCGCGGTGATCGACGGGTCGCGGTCGTTGACCTACCGTGAGATGGATCGGCAGTCGAATGCACTGGCAGACAGTTTGATACGTGCAGGTGTTCGTCCTGGCACTCTGGTGGCCATCGCCTACCCTCGCTCCGTCGAGTACCTCGTCGCGATCTGGGCCGTGGCCAAGACCGGTGCCGGCTTCCTGTCCATCGACCCCTCCCAACCTGTCGCCCGAGTGCAGGAGATTCTCGATCGTGCAGCCCCGGTCACGGGAATCTCGGCTGCCGACTTCCATTCGTTCGGTCACGACTGGGTGAGTGTCACCGGCGACGAGCTCGACCGAGTCGATGTTTCCGCAGTACCGCTGGACAGCGTGGCCTACGTCGTCTATACCTCCGGTTCCACCGGGGTGCCCAAGGGTGTGCGGGTGACGCACCGCGGTATCGCGAATCTGGTTCAGAGCCAACGAGATCTGTTCGGTGTGGAGCCGGGTTCGCGGGTGCTCCAGTTCGCCTCCCCGAGTTTCGATGCGTCGATCTTCGAGACGCTGATGGCCGTCGGTGCGGGAGCCAGTGTGGTGATCGTTCCGTCCGACGTGCACGGCGGGCGCGAACTGGAAGCGCTCATCGAGCAACACCAGGTGACCCACGCGTGCCTGACGCCGACCGTGCTGCAGGTGACCGACGCCGATGCCGTACCGTCACTTCGGGTGGTTGTCATGGCGGGTGAAGCCGCCAATTCTGCTTTGCTGCAGCGATGGTCACGTCATCGTTCGGTCTTCAACGCCTACGGCCCCACCGAGGGGACCGTCATGAGCACCTGCACCACCGATCAGCGTGAGCGGGGCCAGTCGTTGGCACCGGTGACCATCGGCGGACCGACCCGCGGATTCGACACGGTGGTCCTCGATGCCCGGCTACGCCCGGTGGGAAACAATGTCGTAGGGGAGCTGTACCTGGGCGGGGCCGGCCTTGCCGAAGGATATGTGGGGCAGAGCGGAACGACGGCAAGCAGTTTCGTGGCCAATCCGTTCGGGGACGGTCGGCTCTACCGAACCGGCGATCTTGTGCGCTGGGTGGTTCGCGGCAGCGTGGTTCAGGGCAGTGATCGTGAACTCGAGTACCTCGGCCGCGTGGATTCACAGGTCAAGATTCGCGGCCATCGCGTCGAGCTGTCCGAGGTGGAAGCGGCGCTGCTGCGTCACCGGAATGTGCTTCAGGCCAGCGTGATCGGTCATGGAGATTCCTTGGCCGCCTACGTGGTGGGCAGCGTCGAACCGCGGGAGGCTCGTGACTTTCTGGCGAGGACGCTGCCGGCGTACCTGGTGCCCAGTACCGTGACCGTCGTCGATGCACTGCCGATGACGTTGTCCGGCAAGGTCGATGTGAGCGCGCTACCCGAGCCGTCGGTCATGTCGACCGAACGCCGGGCCCCGGTTTCCGCGAACGAAGTGTCGGTGCACGCCGTGTTCTCCGAGGTACTGCAGGTGGCCGGCGAGGACATCGGAGTGGATGACAACTTCTTCGATCTCGGCGGGCACTCCCTCTCGGCGGTGCAGGTGATGGATGCGCTGGGGGACCGGCTGGACCGTCGGCTTCCCATCAGCCTGCTCTTGGTGCATCCGACGATCTCTGCTTTGGCAACGCAACTCGACACCGGCGTGGATGGCGTCGACAAGGTCTTCGATGTGGTGCTTCCGCTTCGAACCGAGGGTGTGGGTGCGCCGCTGTTCTGTGTGCACCCGGCCATCGGAATCGCCTGGAGTTATTTCTCGCTGCTCGGGGAGACCGATCGGCCGTTGTACGGGCTGCAGGTACCGGGCATCAACGATGGTGAAGCGTCGCCGGCCTCGATCGAGGAGTTTGCCGAGCGATACGTGCGTGAGATCCGAGGTGTTCAGGCGCACGGTCCGTATCACCTGGTCGGGTGGTCGCTCGGCGGCGTGATCGCGCATGCGGTTGCCACGCAACTGCAGTCCGAAGGTGAGGACGTCGCGCTGCTTGCGCTCGTCGACGCGCAGCTCTCGGCACCTCAAGGCGCGACGGAGTTCGGCGTCGACGATCTCGCCCGTCAGCTCGGGGTCGACGGTCACTCGTTCGACACAGTCGTGGATCGATTGCGCGAGAACAGAAGCGAACTGGCGTTCCTCACGGTGGATCATCTGGAGCGAATGTATCGCCCCGTTGCGATGGCTCCCACCTGGGTGGCGTCGTACACGCCGACGGTGTTCGCGGGGCCGGTGCACTACTTCGCTGCTCGCGGCTCGCATGGTGCCGAGCACTGGACCGATCTCGTGGACGGCCGGATTTCGGTTTACCGGGTGGATGCGGAACACGAAGACATGCTGGGCGAGCAGGGCGCCCGTGCACTAGGCCGAGTGATCGGCACCGATGCGGTGGGGAAAGGTGTGGCGTGATGAGCGAACAATTGGAGCCGTACGTCGATGACGTGCGAGCGCACTACGACCTGTCGGACGAGTTCTTCGCTCTGTTCCTCGATCCGAGTATGACGTACAGCTGCGCGTACTTCGAGCGTGACGACATGACGCTGGAGGAAGCTCAGACGGCCAAGATCGATCTTGCGCTCGGCAAGCTGGACCTGAAGCCGGGGATGACGCTGCTCGACATCGGCTGCGGCTGGGGCGCTCTCGCCAAGCGAGCGGTGGAGAAGTACGACGTCAACGTCATCGGTCTGACGTTGAGCCGTAACCAGTACGAGCACGGTCGCACCGTTGTTGCCGGACTGTCGACGGATCGCACCGTCGACATCCGGTTGCAGGGGTGGGAAGAATTCGACGAGCCCGTCGACCGGATCGTCAGTATCGGTGCATTCGAGCACTTCAGACGAAACCGGTACTCGGCGTTCTTCGCCAAGTGCCGCTCGGTACTGCAGCCGGGTGGTCGAATGTTGTTGCACACCATCGTCATCACGCCGCCCGATCCAGCCTCGGGTGGGGGCGGACTGACGCGCGAGGATGCACACTTCTCGCGCTTCATCCTGCGTGACATCTTTCCCGGCGGGCAGTTGACGCTCGTGAAGGTGGTGAAGTCCAAGGCGGCCGAGGCAGGCTTCGAGTTGCTGCGGGAGCACCCCTTGAGGCTGCACTACGCGAGGACACTCGACACGTGGGCCGAGAAGTTGATCGCGTCCCGGGACGAGGCCATTGCCGTGTCCTCGGAGGCGACGTACGACAAGTACGTTCAGTACCTCACCGGCTCGTCGGATCGATTCAAGAGTTCACGTATCGACGTCGTGCAGTTCACCCTCGAAGCCGGAGACACGCCTGCACAGTGACACCGCTCGATTACGCGGCGTCCGTCTCCGGTGGTGGCTTGTCAGTGGTTCTGCGCGGCGACTCGGTGGCGGACTCCTCGGCATCGGCCCGGCGAATGCCACGGCCGATCCACACGGCGGCAACTGCGCCGATCACCAGCCACACGGCGACGATGCCGAGTACCCACCACATGGCACGCATTCGTAACCGATAGCTGTTTGGATGGGTGTGGATTGTCCACATGCCTGTGGGGCGCGACTCGCTCCCTGCGCTCGGCGTATGGAGGCGCGTGGGGCCTGAGTGTCCGCCTGCGTACTATCACTGACCCCACTGCTCTAACGGGTGTACTGTCGTGTTAGACACCGTTAGGTGAATGGGAGGTTCGGTATGAGCACTATCGACGAATTCGATTCGTTGCTCCGGGATCGTTTCGATCTGGATCGAGACGATCTCATCGCCGCGCTCCGCACGTTGCCTGCTCACAGGCCTTGGGCAACACGACTGACCGCCGGGGAGGCTACGCTGCTCGACTCGGCTGGACTCATCGAGGATCCCGAGGCGTACGCCGAAGTCGCAGCCGACGTCACAGCCCACATGGGTCGCCTGTACAACACGTCCTATTCCGCATCCGAGGTCTCGAAGGGGTTGAGCGTCACTCCTTCTCGTGTAAGGCAGCGCCGTTTGGATCACACGCTGTGGGCGATCGACGACGGTGGGAAGTGGGTGTTTCCCAGCGTGCAGTTCGACGTCGTCGAGACCGAAGCAGACACATCGATCCTCGTACTCGTTCGGGGCTTGGATCGCGTGCTGCAGCAGCTACTACCCAGAGATCTGCATCCGACGTCGGTTGCCAGCTTCCTTCTCACGCCACAACCAGAGCTGGAGATCGACGGACGGCAACTGTCGGTCAAGCAGTGGTTGTTGCATGGCGAAGCCCCCGAAAAGGTGCTCGAGCTGATCGAGATCCGCGACTGGGCAGCCGTGTGACGGAACGTTCGATGCTGTCCGACCCACCGTCCGTGCGCGAGCTGCGTAGGTTCGAGATTCGCTCCGAGGAATCTCGCGTGATCGCACCCTCCGAAGTGTGGTGGCGCGTCCACAAGACCGACGGTGACCATGTGATCGCGTGGAATGCGTTGCGGACGTTCGGTCCGTTACTACGCTTCGACCCTCATCAGCGACCGCTGGGAGAAGACCCCGGTGGCCGCGGGATTTGGTACGGGGCTTCGACACCAGGTGCCGCGCTGGCCGAAGCGTTCCAGGTCGACCGGACGATCGACCGCAGTCGCGATCGCCCCTTCCTCACAGGTCTGTCGTTTGGTCGCCCACTGACGGTTCTGGACATCTGCACCGACAGCATGGGAGCGTGGGCCACGCGAACCGGTGGCAACTATGCACTCTCCACCGGCCAGCATGCCGTTACTCAACGGTGGGCCCGCGCTATCGTAGAGGCATATCCAGACCTCGAAGGATTGCGATACAACAGCCGTTTCGCCGGGGTTCCTTGCCTTGCACTGTTCGCACCTGCGGTTACGGCTATGCCGGACCGGCCAGTGCTTTCTGCACCGCTGACCCATCCCGACCTTTCCAGCCGCATTGCCGGTGCGGCGAAACGTCTCGGATACGGAGTCGTGTAGTTGGCTCTCGATTGCGGTAGGGCTGACAATTCACGTCGCACGGGAACGACGTACCTATGCCAGGATCGATTCGCGCACGTAAACCCTGCCCCACTGTTTGTCGACAAGGATGCCCCACATGAAGAAGGCTCGAATCGGTTTTGCCAGTGGACTGTTCGCTGCCGCGGTGATGGCCGTCAGCGCGATGGTTCCTGGAACCGCTGCAGCAGCACCCCTTCCGGTCGTCGGACCCGGCAGTGGGTTCGTCACCACGGGAGGCGTCGACGACCTCACCGCCTGCTCTATCGCGGCCGTGGGATACGACGACGCGGGCCGCCTCGTTGCGCTCACCGCAGGGCACTGCATTCTGCGCACCGGCCTGCCCGTGACGCTCGTCGGATCGCCCGCCGCCCCGGTCGGCACCACGGCCGTCGGGCATTGGGGACCCGACTACGGCGTCATCGTCCTCGATCCCACCAAGGTCACGCCGGTGTCGAGTCTGGGCGGAATCACCGTGACGGACATCGGTATTGGATCGGTGGGACAGCCGGTCTGCAAGAGCGGGCTCGGGAGCGGACTGACGTGCGGCACCATCGTCGACACTCGGGGCAGTGACCTCATGTCCGACGCCGTCACCGTCTGGGCCGACTCCGGAGCCCCACTGGTGGCCGGCACCACGCTGATCGGAATCGCCAGCCATGCCTCGGGCGCTCCGCTGCTCAGTCCCACCGCCTACGCATCGGCGACGGAATCGTTGCGTTTGTTGAGTGCATCGGGTGCGCCGGGTGCGGGCTTCCGGCCGGTGGGAAGCTGATCACCCGGACGGCGTGAGGTGAGCAAGCAAAGCTGCGGAGACATCGTCAGGGCGGGCTGGCGAATCGTCGCCGTGTCCATCGTCGTATTCGTGGCCGCGGCATTCGGGATTAGCTTGCTGGTTACGCCAGTGTACGAATCGCGGGCTCAGATGTTCGTCTCCACGCGAAGTCAGACCTTCAGAGAAGATACGTACAAGGCGGACCTGTTTTCGCAGCAGCGGCTCGTGGCGTATGCGGAACTGGTGAAAGGCAATCTGATCACGTCGAGAGTTGTCGACGAGCTCGCACTCGATCTCAGTCCGGCGGAGCTGGCCCAGAAGGTGACGATGTCGTACTCGGTGGAGAGTGTCGTGTTCGACATCGTCGCCACCGACACCTCTCCCGAGCTCGCGCGAGACATCGCGAACACCACGGCTATCGAACTGAGTTCGGTGGTTGCGGAGCTGGAGGCCCCCGAGGACGGTGAGATTCCCTCGGCGGCCCTCGGGATACGCAACCAGCCCGAAGCCTCGTCTACCCCGATCCGACCGAACACCGCGCAATATCTCACGATCGGTGCTGTAGCGGGATTGTTAGTCGGTGTTGCGTTGGTACTCGCACAACGCCGTTTCGGAAGGAAACGGCCGTAATTCAGCCGATACCGCGAATCTGCGCCTCAGTTCGAGCCTCGGCTTCTGCATATTCGCGTGCAGATGCTTGAAGTTCTCGAGCAAGATCCTTCACATCGGTCGACAGCGTCGAGTCGGCTGCATCCCACGCAGACAGCAGGGCCGAGAACGCTTCGCCTGCTGCGCCCGGCCAACACGCTGTACCCGCCGACATATCGCGTGCCACCACGGCCAGATCGTCGGATGCCATCTCGATCGCGAGGTCGGTTCTACCCGCTGCATCGAGGAGCACCGGCACACTGACGTCCAGACGATCGCCCATCACATTCCTCCCCCGAGGCTGTTGGTGCCTGTCACCACGGTGAACGTAACACCCTGTCGAGAGGGCAGCAGGCTGGTACCTTGACCGCGTGGTTGACATCGGGGGAATCAACGACTGGGACACGGCGGGGCTCGAGCGGCTCGGTAGCTCACTCACCAGCAGAATCAGCACACTGATCGATCTGGGCGATCAGCTCGATCGCCTCGCGCTCATCGACGGCTGGGTGGGGGAGGCAAGTGAGGTGGCCCGTCGGGCATTCGACGCGGTTGTCGATCACCTCACCGACTCTGCCGCGCAAGTCGGAGCGATCAAGCGACTGACCGACGACACCGAAGAGTCCGTCGTGGCGTTGAAGCGTGCGCTCGCCGACGTGTCGTCGCTGGCCTTCGCGAACGACTTCGCCGTGTGCAACGACAACACGCTCTGGGACAGATGGGCTTTCGAGCGACCGCCGAATCAGACCGACGCCGAAGCCGCGGACCGGCAGCGAATGAAAGTCGAACTCCTCGACCGCATCGGCGAAATCGTCAGTCGCGGAACAGAAATCGAGGAGAGCGCAGCCGCAACCATGACCGCGGCCACCCGAAACCTGATCAGCGACAACAACAGTACCGATGTCCGTGAGGCGGCGGGGATCGGTAGCGATCAGGGAGCGATCAAAGCCCCGCAACCGCCGACAGAGGGGCATCCGGCCGCGAACAATCAATGGTGGAATTCGCTCACCGACGATCAACGCGACTACGTACGAGAAGAGCGGCCCTGGTGGATCGGTGACCTCGACGGCATTCCGGCGGCCGATCGGTCGAGCGCCAACCTCGCTCAGTTGAATGTCGACCGAAGCTCCGCCGACGGTCAGGTCAACGAGGCGCAGGCTCGCTTCGACCAGACCGGCAGTGCGATGGACGGAAAGCGGCTGCAACTGGCGCTCGACAAGCAAACGTCGCTCGACGCCGTCGAACGTCTGATGTTCGAGAAGGGAACGGACGGGAGCTTTGTGCTGGGCACGGACGGACAGCGCATTCCGGTTCTGGATCGGCACCTGCTGTCCTTCGACGCCTCGCCGGAACGGACGCTGGCGACCGCTGTCGTTGCGGTCGGAGACGTGGACACCGCGGATCACGTATCCGTCCACACTCCAGGCTTCACGAGCACCGTCCACAACGGGCTCGGTAGCCTGGTGAACGACGCGGCGAACATCCGTGAACTCTCGCAATGGCAACTCGATCACTACAGTCCCGACGCCGCCGGACAGACCGTCGCATCGGTCGCCTACATGGGATACGAGGCCCCGCAGAAGGTCGGGGTGTTGTCCGACGACATGGCTCAGACAGGAGGCAGCAGGCTCGCGTCGTTCCTCGACGGCATCGACGCATCGCGTTCGGACGATCCGCACCTCACCACCGTCGGACATTCCTATGGTTCTCTCACAGCAGGATTCGCGCTGCAGGACGGTACCGGCGTGGACGACGCGGTGTTCATGGGATCGCCCGGTGTCGGCACCGACAACCTGGGTGCGCTGAACATCAGCGGTGACGCGTACACCCTCGCGTCCGGCGGAGACGGTGTCGCGGCCCTGGCGGCCTTCGACGGCGATCCACGCGAGATCGCCGGAGTGCACGATCTGTCCACTCGGGCAACCGACATCGTGATGCCCGACGGCACCGACGTCGCGCTCATGTCCACCGATCGATTCACCGGCCCGATCATCGATCGGATGGGAAGTCACAGCGACTACTACAAGCTGGACACCACGAGTCAGTTCAATCAAGCTGCCGTGATCGCAGGCATTCCCGATGTGGCAGTAGCCCGATGACGCGAACGTCGATCTTGGGCGCAGCGGTACTCGCTGTCGCACTTCTGGGGGGATGCATGAACAACACACCGGAGCCGTACGAGGGAGAGCATCGTCCGCGTGGCAAGGCCGACTCGGAAATCGTTGCCGAGCAGACCGCCGTGCGGTTCGAGGAGTTGAAGCAGCGGGAGGGGCGGCAGAGCACGGTGGAGCCCGCGTTCGAGCGGATGCAGGAAGACATCAAGGCGGCGATCTCGACGCTGGTGCCAGGGCTGGAATGGTCGACCACCCGCACAGGCGGTGAATCACCCTGCGATGAGCCGTATTCCAATACGCCCGGCTTGAATGTGACGCTCGTGCCGTTCAGTTCCGATGCGCCGATCCCGGCCGATCGGTGGCAGGCCGTGCTCGAGGCCGTCAATGCCATCGCCGTCGCCAACGGGTTCGACGGCACCGGCCTGAACAGCGAGAATTCCGAACGTCGTCAGGTGAGTTTCCGCGATCCCGATGGCGGTCGCATTCTCCTCGGCGCGGGGGGACGGACAGCACTGATGATCACCACGGGCTGCTACTTACGGTGATGTGTGAGGCCCGCTACACCCGATCGATCCCTGCCTGATGTGTCGGATCGAAGAGGAACAGGCTGCTGCCGTCCAACCCGTCTCTGCGGTGGATGTTTCCGCGCAATCCGGCTTCGACCAAACGCACTGCGATCTCGTAGATCTCGTAGAGCCGCTCATCGGTGAGGTCGGGCCGAACTGCAAGGTGGATCTCGTCGCCGATGTGCCGCAACACTGCCTGAAAGTTCGGGCTCACTGCGCTGTAGAGCACCTCGCATTGGGCTACCAGCGCGTCGGACATCACGTAGTCGTCCTCCGCACCGAGCAGCGGAGTGACACCGAAATCCTCGAGCAGGTTGATCAGCTGCACTCCACTTCGGCCGGCTGCCGTCGACCGATCCGACAGGACACCCGTTTCCACTTCCTTCGTGGTGAAGATCAGCGTTGCCTCGGCGCTGGGATCGAGTAGACCCAGATCGGCGCGCATCGCCGTCAGCAACAGCGAATGCATTCTTTTGATGTAGGCGTGCTCGCTCTGCATGCGTTCGTAGGCGGGCCCGGCAATTCCGGTTTCGGGTGCCAGGGGAGTCAACACACGGCGATCGATGCCCGTCGACAACTCCAAGGCCAACGGGTGGACGCGTCGACGCGCAACCACCAGAGCTGCGCTGAGAGCCAGGTTCAACTGGTCGTAGGCCTTGTTCAACGCCCGAGTCGCAGCAGCGAGATCGCCCACCGGCGTCGAGATCACCGCTGCCGAGATATCCTCGGCCACAACACGATCGACGTTGGACAGGGCGAAGAGTAGCTCTTGATAACGCGCGGTCACCTGGTCGCGGTTCCACGAGTCGCTCTCGCCCGATTGGCGCACCTGACGATCGACAGCATTGTGCAGTGCCGCCACCTCCCGGGAGATGACGTCCTCGTTCGCACCGACTCGGCGCACGCTCAATGCAGCCCACGCGGCACCGACGGCGGCGATCACCACGACGATCAAGGTCCACAACGCAATTGCGGACACACCCGACTCCGAAGCAGCCAAGACGCTGGTAGTCATCGCTACATCATGCAGGACTGTGTTACTCAACGTCCTTCTTTCGCCGTTCTAACCTGCAGTGCGGTACTCGTCGATGACCTGTGCCGCGATCCGACGCGGGTCGTTGTGGGGCAGCGAATCGATGAGCAATCGTCGTGGATGCGACGCGGGCCCGGTGATCAGGTACTTCTGACCGGGTCGCACGCGGGCTGCTTCCGCGAGAACCTGTTCCGATGGGGAGTCGGGTTCGCGCAGTGCGTCGGCGACGATGCGTCGGGGATCGTACTGACGCACGTCCATCGTTTCCCACTGGCTGCGGCGCAGCGGAACGCCCATCTCGTCCTCCGCTGCACTGCGAGTGGTGTCGACGAACTGTCGAACAGAGTGCACGGCCCGTCCGAGTCGATGGGCGTATCCGGGCAGGCGCGAGGGGCCGAGAACGAAACCGGCGATGATCGCTACCAGGAACAGTTTTTCGAAGGTCAAGCCGAACATGATGTGAGCTCCGGTTTCCGGGTTTTGAGAGCGCGTCTGTCGTGTACTTCGGTGATCGCGAGTGCTGCTCCGAAGAGGGTCGCCATCGGCAACGCGACGAGGAACATGGACAGGACGTCGGCAGCGGGAGTGACCAGCGCACTGAACAGAGCAATGGCGACGACGCTGATCCGCCAGCTGCTGCGCAGTTTGTGTGCGGACAGGATGCCGAGGCAGTTGAGCATCACCAGCACGGCCGGAAGGACGAAGGCGATGCCGGTCGCCAACACGATCTTCATGACGAAATCCACGTAGTACGAGGCGTTGAGGATGGTGCTGTCCTCGTCGGAGGAGAAGCCGGCAAGGACGCTGACCATGCGCGGGAAGATGGTGAACCCGAACATGCAGCCGGCCACGAACAGTGGGACCGCGGCGGCGGAGAAGCCGTAGACGTACTTCTTTTCGCGACGCGTCAAACCGGGGGTGAGGTAGGCGAACAGCTCACGCAACCACACCGGACTCGACACGATCACGCCGGTGAACAGGGCGATCCTCAGTTCGAGATCGAATGCACCCGTAACAGTTTCGAAGTTGAGACTGGCCTGACGCGAGAGGGCGAGTTCCTCGACCGGTGCGCGCAGGATGTCGAGAATCTGGTCGGAGAGTGCGAACCCGACCGCTATGCCGACGAGCAGGGACACCGCCGCGCGGATCGCGCGACGACGTGCCTCGCGCATATGCCCTGCCAGCGGCATGGTGCCCCGCGCGGCGGTGGCCGTGGTCATGACGCGTGTCGGTACGGAACTGTGGCGTCGGCCGTCGTCGATGCTGTCTTGTCCTCGCGCACTTCGTCTTTGAGGATACGCAGCGATTGGCCGACACCCTTGGCGAGCGAGGGAAGCTTGGTCGAGCCGAACACGAGCAGGAGGATGGCGAGAACGATGAGGGCGTGCCATCCAGTGAGGTTGTGCAACATGGTGTTTCCTTCGGTGGTTGGGGTGAGAGAGGTCAGTTGGTCGGAGGGGTGCCGCCGCCCATCGGAGGCTGACCGCCACCTCCGCCGGGTGCTCCGCCGCCTCCTGCAGCGGGTTCGGTGGCGGTGTCGATGGCCACGGCCAACGATCCGACGTAGCCGGATGTGGGGTCGCCCGAGAACGTCCCCATCTCGAGGTCGTAGCCGTCGCCGAATACATTGTCGTTGTCGAGGCTGCCGAGCTGGGCCAGGTTCTTCGCGGAGTTCGGGTAGGTGTCGAGCTGGTATATCGCGTCGAGCACGTCCTGAGGGAACGCAACCTGTGAGGTGGCAATAGCGTTGTCCGCGTTGGTTGCCGATGCCGCGTCGGGATAGACCTCGAAGTGCATGTGGGTCCATCGACCGGAGTAGCAACCGGGGACGATGGTTTCGAATGTGACTGTGCCGTCGGTGTTTGCCGCTTGAATCCCGCGCAGATACGTCTCGTCCTCGACGCCCTCGGAGTACATCGAATACTGGCCGTCGGCATCGCACTGCCACAGGTACACGGCGGCACCCTCGAACGGTCGATTGTCGTTCGCCATGTCGGTGAGTGTGAAGGTGAACGAGAGCGGTGTGCCCTCGACCGTGGTGCCGCCGTCGAGGCTCGAGGTGATATCGCTGCGGACGATCCCCGACTCTTCGAGAACGTTGACGCCGTTGGTGCCGTCGGCCGGGTAGGGCCCGTTGGTCTCCTGGGGGATTTCGCTCGTTGCGCTCGCGGTAGCCGTGGTCGTGGAAGCGGTTGTGCTGGTGATACTTGCGCCGTTCGACGTCGAGGAGCAGGCGGCCAGCGCAACCGCTCCGGCCCCAGCGCCGACGATGCTGAGCACGCGGCGTCGAGTGATCAGGGTGTTGATGTCGAACCCGGCACCCTGATCGACCACCTCCTCGGTGGGGCGATCGAGCAGTCGCCCCTCGTAGGTCGGTCCGGCAGAAGTGTTGGTGGGCTCCGGAATTGGGGTCATGTTCGGATCTCCTCTGAGCTGGCATTGGTTCTTTTCGGTAGTGCCAATACTCTGGGACGTTCCGGTGAGGACCCTGGACTCTCGCTGCGAGGTTCCTGTGAGCCCTGGGGCGTTCGGTTTTACTCTGAGGGGTAGCTAAGGCTAACCTATGGTTTCACCGACAAACAGGACATTCATGACTCATCGCGCAACTACTCGAATCGCTGCCCTGCTCATCGCTGGGGTGGCCGCGTCCATCGCACTCGCAGGCTGCAGCTCCTCCGACGCTGCGGAGACTCCGACCGCGGCGTCGTCTACCGGCTCGTTCCCGCTGACCGTGCAACACATGTACGGCGAGACCACCCTCGACGCCGTGCCCGAACGGGTTGCGACCTGGGGCTTCGGCACCACCGACGCGGTACTCTCGCTCGGCGTCGTACCGGTGGCCATGCCCGCGGCCGAATACGGCGGCGGGGACGATCTGATATACCCGTGGATCTTTGACGCCATCGACGCGAGCGGCGAGACGACACCGGTTCTGCTCGACAACGTCACGAATGCACTGACGGTCGAGAAGGTGCTCGCGGCCGATCCCGATGTGTTGCTGGCCCCGCACTCCGGCCTGACCCAGGCCGAGTACGACGCGGTGACCGACGCCGGAATCCCCGTCGTCGCCCCGCCCGAAGAACTGTGGTCGACGCCGTGGCGCGATGTCATCACTACGACCGGAGATGTTCTGGGCGTTGCGGATCGGGCCCGCGATCTCGTTGCTGATCTCGACCGACAGGTTCAGGAGGCGGGCGATCGACACCCCGAATTCGACGGCCGATCGATCGCCTACGTATCCGAGGCTGCGGACGTGTATTACCTGCTGTTGCCGTCCGATCCGCGAGTGGAGCTGCTCGAGAATCTCGGCTTCGTCTCGCCTGCATCGGTGACCGACCTCGCGACCGACGACGCCACGTACTCGACCACCGTCTCGGCAGAGAACATCTCGAAAATCGACGCCGACGTGGTGTTCACTCAGGTCGACACCGACGATGCTCTGCAGCAATTCATCGATTCACCTGTGTCGCGCCAGATTCCGGCAGTCGCCGCGGGTGCAGTCGCAGGATTCGTCGGCCAGGAAGCCGGAGCTGCAGTGGGCCCGACGGCACTGTCGATTCCGTACTTCCTGCCGACTCTGGTCGACGGACTCGCTGCCGCGGTGAACGCCGCGGGTTGAGTAGTTCGGGCAAAAACAGGCTGTACACGCCCCTCCTGGCACCTCGAGGCGGTCTGAGCGTCGAGCAGTGCTGTCTATCGTGGGAGAGAGCAGGCAACTCGACGTTGTTGCTGCCCGTGTCGTCCGCCGAGGTAACGACAATGTGTACTCCCACCGCGTCGAGAGCAACGTCCATCACGGGCCATGGCGACGGCCGAGCCACCCCGGGACGATGGTGTAGGTCCGAGCTGCATCTGTACCGCGGCGGGCGCTTATGGCGTTCGGTGGAGCACCAATTACTGGCAACCCTGCCTGCAAGTTGGTCCCGGTGCTCTGCACTCATGAGGAGATGGGCAAGTTTTCAGCATCGAGCCAGCGATTGGGTGGTTGGCTTCCTACATTCGACGTAGTGCGCGCTTTCCCTGGCTTTTCAGTACATCGATTTCGCAGCCCGGAGCCGCCGGATCGAAGCCGTGCTCGGTGAGCCAACGCACCCCTCTCAAGCTGCGCATCGACCACCAACCGCGGATGACATCGAGGTCTACATCGGCACCGTAGCCTTGTGCGACGTCGCCGAGATGTTCCGGGTGTCCGAGCGTCAGCGTTGCCAAGTCGTACAACGGATCACCTTGAGCTGCCTCGGGCCAATCGAGTACACCGGAAACATCATCACCGTCGACGAACACGTGGGACACCTGAAGATCCCCGTGTGTGAATACTGGTGTCCGCGAACGCAGCACGATCTCGGCAATCCGTCGGTTGGCCGCAACAACGTCGGCGTCCACCACCCCGTTCGCAGCCAACCAGTCACATTCGCGATCCAATTCCGAAGCGAGTTCGTCGAGGCTACGGCCAGGCCACGGCGGCAACGGCGCATCGTGCAGCAGTCGCACGACGGCACCTGCTGCGACCCACGCTGCGGGTGACGAGGTCGACGGTGTCCCGAGGTGACCGAGCGGCTTTCCCGGCAGCGCAGCCAGGGCGAGCACAGGCGGCTCACGCCACAAGATCGGTGCGGTCGGGACCGGTGCTCGCCGCATCGCGTCGACCTCGAGATCGGTCTTCGACTGATCGCTGTCGATCTTGAGAAACACGTCACCAACGCGCACCGTCGCGCGATCTCGATGCGCGACGACCACTTCGACGTCGATCATCCCGCCGGCGGAAGGTAGAACGTTCCCACTGCCGGAGTAACTTGGTTGGCCATATTGGCGGTCACAACTATCTGCCCTGGTCCCGTGTACACATCTGTCCGGTACCCGTCGTTGGCAGGGACCACGCCCGAGGTGCCCCGCTGCAGATTGAACCAAGTCCATGTCACGCCGTAACCTTGGGCCACGCTGAACGATTCAGGTAGCGATCCAGTTCGGGGCGTCGCTGTAAACAGCTGAAACGGAATGCCTCCGAGATCGAGTATCAGACCAGGAATCTGCATATCCATCGCAGTCTCAGGATTTGCCACCGGCATGTCATCTGCAGAGGCCAAGGCGGATGGGGTTACAGCGAACGCGGTAACGCTGAAAACACCGACAGTGCAAAGCTTTGCGAGGGAGCGACGGACTGAACCTCGAGCGGCGGGGGACATTTCTTTCTCCTCTGCGATTGGCTATCCGACGAGTGTAGGGGCAGTTCGCGACGCTTCTATTCCTAGTCCTTCGTCTGGCCTGATGCCCTAGCCTCGGTCATAGACAACCACGATGACACCGGCGACCCTCGGTTCTTTCCTGACCCAATCCACTGTTTCACTAGAACACGTGGGCAGTGCTATGTCGATCAAGACTGTTGCTCGGCCTTCCTCGCCAGCTCCTCGTACGTCTCCTCGCTGATCGCGGCGAGGCCCGGTACCCAACCGCTGGGGCCGGGCCGGTCGGGCGCTCGCGAACGAAACCTGCGGCGAAGCTGATGGGTTCGTTCTCCAGCCCGACCCATTCCACTCGAATATGTTGCGGGGTCGAATCGACGATCCGTCCCGGGTGGCCCCTGCGCAACACTCTCGGCGTGGCCGACGCACCGTAGATTCCCTCGGCACTGTCCGGTCCCGTGTACACAACTGGTTGGCCGTAGACGGCCTTGCTTTCGGGCAACGCACTCGACTCGAACTCGTTGTTATTGTGTTGGAACATGAGTCGCTATTCCGCGCCACCCAGCAGCTCACTGTGTAATGCAGCTTAGAGATCTTCCCAGCACCGCGCGATCTTTCCATCACCATCGATCCTGTACACGGCTAGCTCTCGGAACTGCACATGTCGGCCCGTCGCGGCGATCTCACCGAGGTGGCGGATTCAGTGGGGGTGTGCCGACAACGTCGTGGCCCGGGTGCAGCACGACTTGGAGTTGGGCCAACGTCGCATCGGTCAAACTGTCGGGTCCCAGATCTATTGCGCATGCCCAGTCGAATGTCTGTGTAGACCATGCTCGGATAGGGGTCGGGTAGTTCCTGCCCGTCCAATTCACGGGGAGCAACCAGTCTTCGCTGGACCGTGCGCGCCGCCATAATCGGCCGGCACCCTTTTCGAAGTAGGCCTCGAAGCTGTCAGGATGTTCGGGATCCCGTCGTACCTCGGTCGGCGTGAAGTCGACCAGTACATTCGCGTGTATCCGCTGCGCGCTGACGTTGTCGTGGAACCATTGCATGTTACGTTTCGATCGTTCGATCGAGCGTGCCCGATCCTCGGCAAACACGTTGCGGGGCATCCTGACCGCGCCGGTCCACGTGAACGTCGAGTCCGGCAATCCATCCGACAGGGCGCAATCGACGTACTCTGCGGTGCCCTCCTCGCCTTCTTGCTTCAACACGGTCCCGGTCTCGATGTCGATCGTCAGCACCATTGGTGAGTCTTTGCTGCCGGTCTTCAATTCCACGGTCCAGCAGTGCCGTCCGATGAATTCGACCTCTTCGATAGGGCGCGTGGGTCTGATGAGGCCTGGCCGCGCCCAGTGCTCGACCGGGCGGGACACGATCAGATCCCGGCCGGGATCCGGTATCCGTGTATTGAGCTCGTTCGTTTCGATCGGATCATCGTGACCGGCTTGAAATACCCAGCACGTGTGGCCATCGGCGATGAACAGTGGTTTCCCTTCGAGGGACTCCATGCGTGTCTTTCGACCGAAACGGAACAGGCGGAGTTCGCCGAGCCCGAAACCCACGTACGACGGAACGATGCCGTAGTGCGCGTCGTAGACGTTTCGTGGACCGGTGTCGGCGTGAGCTGCCCGGGCGATACCCATGACCGGACGCTCCGGGCCGTCGACCATCTTCAGCAGCACTTCTACCCAATGCGTCATACGTACAACACCCCGTCGATGGCGTGCGACCGATCCGGATAGTCGCGAGTGTCTGCTTGATCCATCAATTCCGTTGGGAAATAAAGAGTTACATCGTCGTAACGGTCTTCATGGGACGCAAGGGACCGCGCAGGTGACGGTGAGGATATCTCCGGCCAGGACGCGATTCGATCGATCTGTCCGGAGCCTGGTTCGAGAGATGCTGCAGGAGGCTGGGTTCCGTCGATAACCCACAGTCGGTGGGCAGCGAAACGGATACTTCGAGGGCGCAAGAGTCTGCGCTCGGACGACGGGGCGCTCATGCGCCTTTCTGCTGTGTCATGACCGCGACATTACCCCAACTCGTTCGATAAGTCGTCGATTCATAGGCAGGAAGGCTTGATGGTGGATCTCGGGAGGCAGGACTCTGCGTTAAGTTCGCGTTATGAGTGATATACGACTACACGAGTACCGATTGGAGGAAGGCGTGCCGACGGTCGATCGGTATCTTGCGCTACGAAGCCGCGCGGGACTGTCACCGAAAAATGCCGATCAGGCGCTTGCGGCTTTGTCCGGCAGCTGGTGCGCCTACCGAGTAAGGCATCTGGCCACGGATGAAGTCGTTGCGATGGGGCGGGTGATCGGTGATGGGGGCTGGTATTTCCACATCGTGGACATGGCAGTACTACCCGATCATCAACGGCAGGGCCTGGGAGATGCCGTACTCACTGCATTGCTGCAACACATCGTCGACAGAGCGCCCGCTGGTGCTTTCGCGAATTTGCTTGCCGACGAACCTGGCCGCCGCTTGTACGAACGACACGGTTTCACCTACACGGCCCCGAAGTCCCTGGGCATGGCGAAGATTCTGGGTGACGCGGACGATAGCTCGCAGAAACTTGGTTGACGGGAGTACTCACAAATGTCACAACACGCCACAGCCTCTGCAGGTGCCCCTTGATGCCACGAGAGCGCGAAGATATCGGTCATTACATCCTTGCGGGTTACGTGACCGTCGCGGAAGCTCAACGACTGCAGATGAATTCACCGCACAGGTCGGTGGTTCGGGATCTGCGGGATAACCTTCTCGTTCACCTCAGTGCGTATCCCCTCGGCGAGGCCGGGCCTCGCTCAGGACTCGCAGAATTGCAGGTGTTCGGTTCGGCCATCGAACGCGAGCCTGAGGTCTGGGCGAAAGAAATGGATGACAGGGTCGGTCGGCACATGATTGCCGTCGGGCGGACCGTCACGCGCGAGTCCCGCGAGCAGGCTCGCTGGGACATGTTGTTGCCCTTGGGTTCACCTTCTACTGATTGATGGCAGGCGGCCATCAACGTTTTCACCCGCGTGATCAGTTCGCGGGCCGTGGATGGGTTGATTCATCCTGTTCTCGCTGCAAATTCGATCTGCGGGTGGCCGATTCCCGGACCGTTGAACCAGCCGGATGTACCCGGTATTGCGATGATCGGTACCACCAAGCGACTGTTCGACTCGTGGACGAACGATCGCAGCCGGCGAGACGAGATCGAGCAGGACATGATGGACGCGTTCCATGCTGGGACCTGGTCGTGAGGACTCTTTTCGTACCCTCTTACTAGCGCCGAGTTCGGCAGATCAGTCTCGGTACACCGATTCGTATCGGTACCAGGGGCCGTCGAGGTGAGTCCAGGTTGAATCGGCATCGTTCCGGCCGCCCGTTTCATGATCAGGGGAGTACACCCACCCGCTCGTAAAGCCGAAAAAGATGGTCGAATTGTCGACGAAGTAGACCTCTCCCGACGGGCCGCCGCCTAGGGAGCGACTGATATCGAAAGGACCGATCTCGAACTTCTCGCGGGACGTGCCGGGGTTCTCCCGGATGTCGACGGCGATGGCCTCGAACTCGCCGCGCTTGTCGAGAAAGGTCGTGCTCGGCCCCCACACCACGAACGCGAAGGCGGCAGAGACGACGACGGGCGCGGGGAGTATCCACCAGGACCAACGTTGGTCGCGGCCGAGCACGTAGAGGGTTCGGATTGCCCACACCAGGCCGGTGGCGGCCAAAATCGCAAGCACGAGCAGATGGGCAAGCAGCGGGTCGGCCCAGGTGTGTGCGCCGAACGGCGATGGCCACCAATTTCGTTTGACGCAGACCCACACCCCGACGGCAGCCGTCACGACGGTCAGCAAAATTGGACCGGGTGGCTTCGATTGTGTCTGCTCGCCCGTGAGCTGCTGATGCACCCACTTGTCGAGCGATGCCATTCTCGCCATCGAGTCAGCGTATCTGCCCACACTGTTGGTGACGGCCCGAAAAGCGATGAACAGAGGCGGCGGAGCGCCGCGTTGGCTTTCGCGACGCCTTCTGATCAGCTGGGCGGCGTCACCAGACACCACTCGTTGCCCTCGGGGTCCCGGAGAACCTGAAAGGACCCGGCCGCATCGGAGTGCCGATTCCCGACCACGGTCGCACCGAGGTCAACGGCCTGTTCCACGGCAACGTCGATGTTCGGCACGTCGACGTCGAGATGAAGCCGGTTCTTGCCAGATTTGTCCTCCGGAACTCGCTGAAACGCCAGCCGAGTGAACCCTGGAACATCGACGAAATGCCATGAGTCGTCTCGCATCGCAGATTGCCCACCAAGTACACCTGCCCAGAACTGCGCCAACACAGCCGGCTCCGTGCAGTCGAATACGACCTCGTCAATGCGTCCGATCATGACGTCATCGTATGCGCCGGCCTCCGAAGTCACCCACGATCCGGTCGCCTCACTGCCGAGACTCGAGAACGGTGCCTGATCAGATCAGGCGGGTCACGCGAACCACCGCGTCGCGCAACGTCTTCGAGTGCACGCCTGTACCGACGACGGTCCTGGACTGTTCGGCTGCGGTGTCCACGCGCCACTCGGTGGCGTCGAACAGGGCAGTGATGTCTTTCGCGGTGACGGTGGCCTCGTGCGGCGGCGTGCCCTCGTGTGAATGATGTTGCGCGCCATCATGTAAGTGTCCGACGATGAGCAACGAACCGCCCGGTGCCACCCACTGCGCGATGTGTCGATAGAAGTCCAGTTGCGGAATCGTCGGATGCGCGTAGTGGGTCATCACCAGATCCCATCGCGCGTCGGGATTCCAGGTGGTCAGGTCGGCTTCCGTCCAGGTGACGTCGACGCCCGCCGCCTCGGATTGCCTTGCGGCGGTGGCGAGAGCGGCCTTGGAGATGTCCGCACCGGTGACCTGCCAACCCTGCTCGGCAAGCCAGATTGCCTCTGCTCCAGCGCCGCAGCCGGCGTCCAGGGCGGTGCCGGGCGTCAGTTGGGCTGTTTCGTCCATGAGATACGGATTCGCCGCGACGAAATGGGATGTTCTGTCATCCCAGTGCTGCTCCCAGTAGTGCTTGTCGAATGCGTGCGTCATGTCATGGCCTTTCGTCGCGGTGTGTGACGTCAGAATGGCAGCCCCGATAATTGATCGGCAAGTAAGTTTGCTGTATTGGCAAATGGGTGAAGGCTCAGTGAGGTGCGTCGGTGACCATTCGGTTGCGACCGGCGCGCTTCGCCTGGAACATCAGTGCGTCGGCTCTGTCGAGAGTGTTGCGAAGACCTTCGTCCGGTCGCTGAAGCGTGTATCCGGCCGAGAACGTCACCCCCGACGATGCGATCGCGGCTGCGAGAGCTTCGAGTGATCGAAGAGCGTCTCGACGATCGCAGTTACGCAGAGTGATCACGAATTCCTCTCCGCCCCAACGTGCCAGGAGTCCGTCGTCGCCGATGCAGCTTCGAGCAGTCGACACGAAGTCGCGGAGCAACGCGTCGCCGGCAGCGTGGCCGAAGTTGTCGTTGAACTGTTTGAAGTGATCCAGATCGAGAACCGCGACGACCGTGTCGACCGAATGGTCGTCTACGACGCACACCGCGTAGTCCGACCAACCGCGACGATTGAGTGCCCCGGTCAATTGATCTGTTCGGGACGCATGCAGGATGCCGTCCTCGATCTCTTTTCGATCGGTGACATCGAGAGCGGCCGCGAGTGTCCAGTCGGCGTCGGACGGGCCGACAAAAGGAACCAAGGTGAGCAGAACCCAGCGAATCTCGTCGTTCGGTCGAACGAAACGCACCTCGAGCTTCACGGACTTTCCAGCTGCCGTGCCCGCGGCCATCAGATCCTCGACGCTGCCATGGAGTGCAAGGTCGTCCGGGTGAGTGTGCACCGTTGCGGACCGACCTATCAGTTCCGAGGAGGACAGTCCGACGAGTTCGCAGTAGGCAGCGTTGACGTCGACGAACAATCCATCGGCATCGGAGAGTGCTTGCGCCACGGGGCTCGAGGCGAAGATGCGCCTGTACCGGTGTTCCTCCACGACGCAACGACCTGCTTTCTCCCCTTCCTTCAACGGGAGTCTAGTCGAGGTCGGGTCGATCCCAGAGCCGTCGCGACGTCGACGCACCACGATGGATAACAAACTGGTACGAACGTACGACTTTCGGGAACCGATCGGTGTCGGGTGCCGTCGAAGAGGTGGGTAGCCGAGCGATGATGGGGGTTTTCGATGACGACGAAGTGGCGAGAAGTGGCGAGCGCCGAGTGCCAAGAAGATTTCGACGATCTACTCGACGTCTGTGTCGAGATTGCCGCCGAACGCATCGGCGAAAACTGGGGACTCGACCCGGTAGCTGTCGTCAACCACGTCTCTCTCGGGCAGAAGATTCTTCCGGTGGAGGTGGATGCGTCGTCCACCATGACGGTGTACGAACAACTCGTCGGACGGTTGCGCGCCGTCGCCGATGATGTGCGGTCGTACGCCATCGTGTCCGACGCGACGGCCGAGGGGGCGTCGGACATGCATCTCGAGGTTCTGCTCGAACATCGCGAGTATGCGATGCAGATTCACGTCCCGTACGTGATCTCCGATGCGAAGACATTCGATCTCGGACCGATGAAAGCAGTTGCGGGACAGCAGCTTCTGTGGGGTTGAAGCGGTCACCCGCGGGTGTCGAGAGTCGGCGTCAACGCCCCGTCGATGACGATTCGGTCGCTCGTGACGATCGTCAGGTGTCGACGGAGGGCTTGGGCAACGATCATTCTGTCGAACGGATCCTTGTGGCCCCAGTCGAGCCGCCCGGCCGTCGACGCATCTGCGGAGTCGATCGCAAGGTCGGTCGCGTTCATTCCCGTCAACACCTCGGTCCACGTCGACAGCAGGGTGCCCCCGTCGAGTCGGCCGATCCGAGTCTTGATTGCGATCTCCCACGCCGAGGCGGCTGAGACCATCAACTCGTTTCCTTGATCGGCGAGGGTCTTGCGAACGTCCTCGGGCATCCTGTCCGGATCGGCAACGAGCCGTAGCAGTGCATTGGTGTCGAGAAGGAACGAGGTCACTCCGGCGACCCCCACGCGGCCAGTTCCGACGGGGGGAGAGGTTCGTCGAAAGATTCCGGCACGACGAGATCTCGCAATTGGCCGAAGACGCGCGGTGTCGGTCGAGCGGGCGTCAGCACAGCAACCGGTCGACCGTGGTTGGTGATCGTGACCGAAATGCCAGTTTGCTCGACCTCGGCCAAGATCGCGTTGAGCCGCGTCTTGGCTTCTGTACTGGTGATTGTCTTCATCACCACAGATTAGACCAGTGCGACTGGTCCGAATAGTCTTTTCTCCGTGTTCAGCCTTCTGCGGTTTGGCACTCCAGCCTGCCGAGTGCCAAAATGGAGGCACATTCTTGTTCGAAAGGAGTAGGCAGTGACCGTCACCTCTTCCAACTTCGAGGCCCGTGAGTTGGACGAAAGCATGCCACCCAAGTGGTGGAATCGGCGCATCCGTACTCGCGCTCAGGTGACCGAAATCGCGGTGATGTTCGGCGCTCTCTCGGTGGTCTCGTTCTGGGCCGCCGGGCTCGGTATCGCCGCAGGCCTGATTGCCGTCGCCGCGGCGCTGTGGGCCGACCGCACCCCCGACCTCGCCGGGGAGCGCGCCGAACGCACCGATGCGGCACTGGCCATCGGTACCGGAATCCTCGGCATCGTCGTCGGTGTGGGCTTCCTTGCGATGGTGCTGTAGAGCGACTACGTCGCACGTGCACGGAACTTCGTAACCCTCTACGAATTTCTATGCACGACGGCGGTGCCAGCAGATCCTCGAGACCGGTCGACCGAAGCATGGTCGGCCGGTTTCGTCGTTTCGAAACAATTTCTTCAAGTATCTGCGACGGTCCGTTGCACTAACCAGTTTTATGTGTGACGCTGTGTTGCGTACACATTCTTCGTACATATTGCTGGGACGCAGGCGGAAGGACCACCATGACTGCAGTCGACGACTCACGAACGCTCTACCGAGACACCTTGCATGCGCTGTCGACGGCATCGGTGCACCAGCACTTCGACGCCTTCCTCGACATTCCGTGGGACGAGCCCGAGTACGCGATCGTTCCCAACGATCCGCGCTGGGTGCTGCCCGACGCCGACCCGCTCGGACACACCGACTGGTACAAGTCACTTCCCCTGGACCGGCAGATCCACATCGGTATGTATCGCCAGGCCAGCATGGTCAAGGTGGGATTGCAGTTCGAGCAGATCCTGATCAGCGGCCTCATGCAGTACGCGCTCACGCTGCCCAACAACTCACCGGAATTCCGGTACTCGACGCACGAGGCCACCGAAGAGTGCCACCACACCCAGATGTTCCAGGAACTGGTCAATCGCATCGGCATCGACGTGCCCGGCGGACCCACCTGGTTCCGCAAGATCGTTCCGATGCTCACGGTGTTCGCCAGCCGGTCGGCACCGTTCGGGTTCTTCGTCGGCGTCCTTGCCGGAGAAGAGCCGATCGACCACATGCAGAAGGGCGTGCTGCGTGCCGGTGCCGTCGGTCATCCGCTGGTCCAGCGCGTGATGCAGATTCACATCGCCGAGGAAGCCCGTCACATCGGCTTCGCGCATCAGTACCTGCGGTACAAGGCTCCTCGCCTCGGCCGCTTCGAAAAGGCATCGATCTCCATCCTGACGCCCGTCATCATGCGATTGCTGTGCGACGTCATCATGAAGCCGAGCAAGCAGATGCGACGCGAGCTCGACATCCCCGACGAGGTCGTGGACGCCGTCTGGTGGAACAGCGAACCGTCACGAAAGGCATTGCGCGACACATTCGGTGACGTCCGAATGCTTGCCGGCGAACTGGGACTGATGAACCGAGTCTCGAAGCGAGTGTGGCGCGCTCTCGGTATCGACGGACGGCCGTCGCGCTACCGCAGTGAGCCGTCGTTCGGCTGAGTTTCCGGGGCGGTATCGAGCGGGACGGTTTCGAGAGGGACTTGGGGAATCGAAATGCCGCGGGATGCCCCGAGTCCCTTGACCTGAAGCCAGATGGTGTCGGCCAGGAACGTCGCGAAATGGTCCAGGCCGGTGCGTGATTCGGTTTGCCCGCTCCAGCTGCGCACCGCGCCCATGCATCCGGAGACCAGTCCGGCCACCCACGGCCGCACCAGCGACCAGTCCTCGGGCGAGAGATCCGCGTTCACGATAGAAAGAAACGCGGCAACGCTCACTTCCAGCTGCTCGGCCAGCATCGCGTTGGTCTCTTCGAGGGGAGTGGGCGATTCGGCGCTGACGTCCTGCTCGACGAACCGCGTCCACGCGGGATGCTCGGCAACCCACCGCACGTAGGTGCTCACCACGCGGTGCACCACATCGCGAGGAGTACCGGTCAACTCGAACGACGCGACCAGAGCGGCCGTCAACTGATCGCAGATGGCCCGCTGAATGGCGGTGTCCAAGTCGGTGCGATCACGGAAATGACGGTAGAGCCCGGTGCGATGGACGCCGGCCTCGGCGGAGATCTGGGCGGTGGTGAGCCGCTCACCAGGAGCGATATCGCGGGCCAGCACCGTCATGGCGGCATCGATGATGTGGCGTCGACGATCGGTGTTGTGCTGCTCCCAACGCCGCTTACGGCCATCGGACTTCGGGCGTGGGCCACCGTCACTCATGCTGCATGTTCTCACGTCCGCATCGGCCGAGGCCGTCAGTTGCTGCGTTTGCGCAGTGCGAACAGCACACCCGCCGCACCGACCACAGCCACGACCGCCCCGATCGTCCACAGTGGGAAGCCGCTGTCGGAGTCCTCGGTGGCCTCGGTGGCCTCGGGCTCTGCTGTGTTGGTGAAGTCGAGGTCCGTTGCCGGGGGCGTTGCCGCGGCCGAGGATCCCTGCGTGAGTTGGAACGGAATGCTGCCGGTGATCGGATGTCCGTCGGCGGAGACCACTCGGTACCCGATGGTGTATTCGCCCGCCGCACCGAGTCCGTCGAGATCGACTGTCACCGTGCTGCCATCGACGACGGGATCCGATGCGGCCCACTGGCTTTGGTCGGATCCGACGACGGTGACGGTGGCGAAGGTCTGTTGCACGGACTGGTTGAACGTCAGGGTCACCTCGTCCGGCGCGGCGTCGAGCACGGCATTCTCGGCAGGATTGCTCGACTGCAGAGACGCGTGGGCCGAGGCGGGTGCGATCGACAGCGCTGTTGCGGTGAGGAGCGTGGCTGTCATTGTGGCGAGGCGTTTCATCGGTGCTTTCCGGTCATTCGTGCGGAGGTTCGCCGGTGACCTTGTGGTCTGCGAAATTCAGGCCCTCCCGCACGAGACGGGCGAGGTGGCCGTCGGCCAAGCGGTAGATGACGTTCCGGCCCTCGCGTCGGGTCTCCACGAGTCCGGTGAATCGGAGCTTGGCCAGATGCTGGCTGACGGCGGTACGCGACGTTCCGGTGGCGGTGGTGAGTGCACTGACGTCGGCGGGGCCGCGATCGAGCAGCCAGAGGATGTGGAGCCGGGTGGGATCGGACAGCATCCGAAAGGTGTCACTGGCAGTGGCCAGGCGGGCGGAGTCGGGTTGGACGGCATGGTCGAGACTGATGCGCGGTTCCTTCTTCGGTGGCATCGAACGTCTTCTCCCTACGCGGAGGCGACCACCGGATCACGGGTGCGACTCCACAGGTGTGCTGCGGACAGTCCCGCTAGTGTAGCCAAGCCGGTGAGCACTGCCGCTGCGGTGAACTGTCCGAATTGTGCCCCCACCCATCCCGCGACCGGATACGTGATGAGAAATGCGGCGTGGGACAGCGAGAACTGCGCGGTGAAGATCGACTGTCGAGTGGTGTCGTCGGATTCACGACGCAGAATTCTCGCCGACGGCGTGTTGATCATCGACGTTCCGATGCCCAGAATCGACCACGTCGCGGCGAGCGCAATCCAAGCCGGCAATCCTCCGCTCAGTGTCGAGACCCCTGTTGCTGCGGCGGTTCCCACGACGGCTACTGCGGCGCCGGTGAGCATCAGGCGGTGGTCGTCGGTGGATCTGAGGGCTCGTGGGATGAACAGTGCTGCGATCATCGAACCGGCACCGTAGAAGCCCAGCGCGACGGCCAACGAGCTGCTGCCACCCCCGAACAGATCGCGAACGTAGACCACGGAGTTGACGATCACCAGCGCCGTAGCTGCGGCGACGACGGTGTTCAGTGCCAGGAGTCCCTGCAGCTCATGGTTTTTCACGAACGCGGTGATGCCGTCGGTCGGCCTGGTGCGCTCGGCCGCACCGTGTTTCGGCAGACGAGTCCCGATCACCATCACCGCGGAGACGACGAAGCCCAGTGCCGTTCCGACGAACAGGGTGTGAAAGCTGATGACCGTCAACAGAGCCGCCGCTATCAACGGGCTCACGAGCGATTCGAGGTCGTAGGCGAGCCGGGACAGCGTCAACGCGCGGGTGTATTGCAGCGTGTCCGGAACGACCGACGGGATGACGGCCTGGAAGGTGGGCGTGAAGGTGGCCGATGCTGCCTGCAGAACGAAGATCAGGACGTAGATCTGCCACACCTGGTCGACGAAGGGCAATGCCACCGCGGTGAGTGCCCGCACGGCATCGGCGGTGACGAGGACGAGCTTGCGGGGGAGCGCGTTCGTCAGGGACGAAACGATGGGCGCAACAAAGACATACGCGATCATCTTGATCGCCAGCGCGGTGCCGAGGACTGCTCCTGCGGAGCTGCCGGCGATGTCGTAGGCGAGAAGGCCCAGGGCCACCGTCAGTAGTCCGGTGCCGATCAGCGCAACGACCTGCGCCGTGAAGAGGCGTCGGAATGCGAGGTTGGCGAGAAGCATGGTTTCAAGGTACACACATGTGCGCACTTGCGCACTCAATGGGGTGTTGTGTGCATGTTGTGGGCCGAGCGCGAAAACTTTCGGTACCGTTGCTCGGTCGGCGTCACAATCGAGGTGGTTCATGACCGTCACGCGTAATTCATCCAACGAGGTGATGCGCCGCGCCGTCGACCAGTTGCCGTCGCTGATCGGCTACTGGGACTCCGGCCTGCGCAACGTCTTCGCCAACAAGGTGTACGCGGAATACTTCGGTATCGAGCCGTCGGTTCTGGTCGGTAAGCACATCAGCGAACTGCTCGGCGAAACGCTGTATCAACTTAATTTGCCGTACATCACCGCCGCACTCGCCGGTGAGCAGCAGCAGTTCGACCGCACGCTCATCGACGTCAAAGGCACCGTGCGCGTCACTCAGACCACCTACGTACCCGACATGCTCGACGGCAGCGTCGTCGGATTCACCGCGTTGGTCGTCGACGTCAGCGCCCGCGCGGAGGCCGAACGGGAGCGAGATCGAGCGACCCGGCTCTTTCAGATCACCATGGAGAACGCCCCGATCGGCAAAGCCGTGATGACCCGCGACGGACGATGGCTACAAGTGAACAAAGCCCTGTGCGAGCTGCTCGGATACACCGCAGAAGAATTGCGGCAGAAAACGTTTCGTGACATCACCCATCCCGACGACATTCCCCTCGCCGACGAACATCTCAAGGGATTGGCAGACGGCACGCTGACGAACGTGGCGTCGGAGAAGCGATACATCCGCAAAGATGGTGCCACTATCTGGGTGCAGCGGAACGCGACCGTGGTGCGCGACGACGAAGGCGATGTGATCATCGCGCAGATCCAGGACATCACCGCACGCAAAGCCGCGGAGGCCACACTCGAACGTCAGCTGCTTATCGACGACCTCACCGGACTGGGAAATCGCCGACGTTTGATGGTCGAGTTGAACAGCCTCAGGAACGTGTCCAGCGATCGGCCGGTCGGAATGCTCTTCGTGGACGTCGACGCGTTCAAATCCATCAACGATCGGTTCGGGCACGTCGTGGGCGATCAGGTGCTCGCGGCCATCGGTGGTCGCATCCTCGACAACGTGCGCGCCGACGACGTGGCCTGCCGAATCGGGGGAGACGAATTCGTCGCCCTGCTGCACAGTGCCCGATCGGCCGAAGGAGTCGAACGCCTCGCCAACCGGGTCCGCGGCTTCCTCGCCGGTCCCTACGACATCGACGGCGCCGACATCCCGGTATCGGTGAGCGTCGGATGGAGTTGGGAACCGACCACTGACCCGGACCAGTTGCTCCGAATTGCGGACGAGCGAATGTATTCGTCGAAGCGGGCCTGATTTTTGGGATCAATGTGGCTTTCAGTCGCTCAGAGTGCAAGAAAGGCGCATTCATTCGGTGCGGGGTGCGGGGTGCGGTGTGGGTGGTGCGAGGTGCCGGTTGGGTGGTGCGAGTCCGGGGTGCGGGTCGATTCTTTCGGAAACGCAAACGCGAGCGCGTTTGCCAGACGCGAGGGGATTAGGTCCGAATCGGACGCGATCTCGCTCGCGTTCAGCAAACGCGCGCGCGTTTGCGGAGGTGGCTATGACGTCAGATCGACCTCGGACCCCACTCCGGCGGCACGTGCGCGCTGGATGACCAACTCGGCAACAGCAAGATCCTCGAGCCCGATCCCGGTGGAGTCGAAGAGCGTGATCTCCTCGTCCGTCGATCGACCGGTCGTCCGGCCGGTGATCACGTCGCCGAGTTCGATGTCGAAGTGGCTCTCGTCGACGGCACCCTCGCCGATCGCCAGCAGCGCATCGCCCGACTTCGACAGGGCGGTGGCGGTGCTGTCCACCACCACTCTCGACCGCGCAATGGCGGCACCGTCGACTTCGCGTTCGTTCGGGCGCGGGGCGGCACCGACGACATTGAGGTGAGTGCCCGCGTTCAACCACTCGCCGAGCATGATCGGAGTGATGGACGGGGTGAGCGTGCAGACGATATGAGATTGTCGCGCAACGTCTTCGACCGACACAGCATGTTCGATCTTCAGGTCCAAGTCCGCGATGTTGTTGCGAAACCGTTCCACGGTATCGGCGGATCGAGACCAGACGACGACGCTCTCGAGTTCGCGTACGCCGTGTAGTGCACGGACGTGTTCGACGGCCAAATTACCGGCACCGACGACGCCCACGACGGTGCTGTCGGCACGTGCGAGGTGCGCGGTGGCCACGGCACTGGCGGCCGCCGTACGAATCGCCGTGATGGCCCGGCCGTCGAGCACTGCGACGCACTCGCCGGTACGAGTCGACGTCACCAACATGGTCGAGCGCTGCCGGGGAAGTCCGCGAGCGCGGTTCCCCGGCAGGTCCGACAACACCTTCACCACCGCGAGCTCAGCGGTGCCGGACTGCGCCACCATCGGGATGATCCGACCGTCCTCGGTGCCGTTCATCGACGACGGCGCCGGATTCTGAGCGGCCCCCGTCGACAGGTCGGTCAGTGCACGCTCGACTGCAGTGAACACCTCACTGCGATCGAGGAGCGCCGAGATCTCGGAGTGGCGCAGTACCAGAGTCATGTCAGCCGACCGCTGTGAGTTCGGCGGCGTCGACGACGCGTGAGGTGACCAGGTCCGCGAACGCGGGTGCGGAGCGAACCATGCCTTCTTCCTGCAGTATTCGCATCCAGCGGTCGCTGGCATCGCCGTCGATACGGACGGTGTCCCAGGTCTGCGACTGCTGAATCCTGCTGCATGCTGCAGAGAGCGTCGGCATTGCAATGTTCGGCCAGTGCTCGGCAAGCAACGGCTGGAGTTCGGTGACAGGGGTGGCCTTGACGGTGGCCATTGCGGCGTCGAGACCTGTCGCGAACTTCACCAGACGCTCTTCGAGCTCCTCGAAACGGTCTGTGCGGCAGTAGTACACGCTGTTCGGTCCTAGTCCGCCCACCTCGGCGTATTCGACGACGATGTGCCCGGTGCCGCGATCGGACATGATCTGGGCGGTGGTGATGTCGAGAATGATGGCATCGCCCAGGCCGTCCTCGAACAGTTCGACGAACATCGGCGTCGACAGGTCTCGCAAGAACGTGGTGCGCGACGAGTCGACGCCACTCTCGCGCATCATGCCTGCGGTGATCGCATACGGTGCGCTACCTCCGATTCCCGGAGCGAGCACGGTCTTTCCGGTGAGCATCGACCAGTCGAATCCACCCGGTGTCGGTTCCCGCATGACGAGGGCCTTGGGGAACTGGTGATTGAGCTGCGCGAAGACGGTGAGCTGTCGTGATGTGCCCCAGTACATTCCGGGTACCCACAGCCCGCCGAGTGCGATATCGGCTTCGCCGCTGGCGAGGTCGTCGAGCACGCCGGTCCACGGATCGCAGGCCTTGGCGTGGACGGACAAGCCGTTGTCCGCGAAGAGTCCGGCGTGATCGGCGTAGTACTCGGGGAGGTAGTTCAGTCCGTGCGCGGTAGCTGAGATGGACAATGATTCGGTCATGGTGTTCGATTCCTTCTTTCATGATGGGTCTCTGAATTACGCTGCTACGAGCTCCTTTTCGTTCACCGCCTCCAACGATCGGCCGAAGGTCTCCGGGCCGAACTGCGCGGCGACGACGAGGAGGACATACATGCCGGCGATCATCAGGAATACCCCGGCAACACCGGCGATATCGAAGAAGAAGAGTGCAGCGAACGGCATGACCGCGCCGGCGACGTTGCCGATTCCGTTGACCACCGAGGTACCCATGCCGCGGATGGACGTCGGGAACAGTTCGGGTGTCCACACCGAGAGCATCGTGTTGAGCATCATCGTGAAGAACTGGAAGATTGCGCCGAGGATCAAGATGGTGGCGACGCTGTTCGCCAGGGTTGCGAAGGCGATGGCGGAGATGCAACCGAGAGTCGCAGCAGTCATGACGGTGGGGCGTCGACGGACGCGTCCGGCCAAATAGCATGCAGCGCATGCTCCGAACAGGCTGCCGATGTTCATGATCATGGTGAACAACAGTGAGTCGGTGAGGGAATAGCCGCGGGAGACCAACAGAATGGGCATCAGGAACAGCAGCGTGACCTGAGCGCCGAAGGACATCCACGACGCGGCTCCGACAGCAGCGGTGCGACGCAGGTTCTGTCCTTTGAACACCTCGGCGTAGGACGTCTTCTCGGTGCTGGGAAGAATGTCCTCGGCCGTGACGAACTGCTGTGTGGGGCCTGGGTTTCGGAGACCGGAGATGGAGCCGCTGGCCAGCCGAGTGAGGCTGCGGTTGGCCTCGTCGACCCGGCCTTTCGACATCAGGAATCGAGGAGACTCGGGCAGATAGCGACGGAAGAAGACCACCAAAACTGCAGGCAGCGCGAGGATTACGTAGGTCCAGCGCCAGGAGGTGTCGTCGCCGCCGAGCATGCCACCGAGCGGGCCCAGAACCAGCATGAAGAAGCCGAACGAGGCTATGTTGCCGATGCCACCGGACGAGATGTTGAGCGTCGCCAGCAACGAGCCGCGGTGTCGGGTTGCCACGAGCTCGGCGAGAATGGCCAAGCCAACGGTGAATTCGCCGCCGAGGCCGATGCCGACGATGAAGCGGCTGGCGAGCAACATCTCGTAGCTCACGGCCGCCGCACTGATCAGGCCGCCCAGCGTGTAGACGAGAAGGTTGAGGCTCAACGCAGTTCGGCGACCCCAGCGGTCTGCGATGTAGCCGCCGACGAGGCGTCCCACGAGGCCACCGATCACGGTGGCAGTGTTGATCAGGGTCAATTGGGCGTTACCGATTCCGAGTGATTCCTTGATGAGCGGTCCCATCGCTCCGGTCGAGTTCTGCTCCAGGCTGTCGAAGAACAAACCGGCCATCAGCAGCAGGATCACGGCACCCTGCACTCGGGTGAAGCCGATCCGATCGAGTGCATTGGTCAGTCCCGATGCGGGTTCTGATGGAGTGGGGGCCGTGGGTTCGTTCGGTGTGATGGGGGTGGGTGGGACGGATTCCGAGGTAGAGGCAGACATGGTGTGCTCCAGCGGGCTGGCAGGCACCGGCAACGGATGTTTCCGGTGAGTCGCCTCTCGTAACTCTCCGAAACGACTGCCTAATTTGTATACAAAATGTGTGTCATTTCAGTTATCTCCCGCTACGAACATGTTAAGGACTGGATATATCCCTGAAATGGTATACGACTTGACGGTCAGGCCTGGCGCGGGGTGTCATCCTCGTCGCGCCGGAGATGCTCGTCCATCAGGAACCCGGCCTGGACGGGTGAGCCGTTGAGGATTGCCGCCGCGAGAGCCGCGTGGTCATGGATCGACGCGCCTGGATCGTCGCCGAGCCCCCAAGCCACCCGGCGATTGACCCCGGCCAGCATCTCGCGCAGTTGATCGTTGCCTGCCGCGACGGCAACCAGGTCATGAAACGAGGTGGTCGCCTCTGGGGTGCGCGACTGCGACCGGGCGTGCTCGACGACCGCAGCAAGCTGCTGTGCGACGGAGCCGCCCCTGTTCTTGGCGGCAAGCTGAGCGGCCAACACCTCGAGCCCATGCCGCACCTCGAGTAGTTCCTTGTTCTCCTTGTGCAGCGTCGTCGAGACCGTAGCGCCCCTATAGCGCACGATGGTGACGAATCCTTCGGCCTGGAGCTGGGCGAGCGCTTCTCGCACGGGTACCCGAGAGACGCCGAACGCCTTGGCAATCGACTCCTCGACCAGCCGTTCACCGCCGACGCGACGACCGGACAGAATCTCGTCACGCAAGGTCTGGGCAATGATGCCGCCCGAGGATTCGCCATCTGGATGCACGAGGGAGAGTCTAGATCGGGCCGGGGGTGGGCCGAGCGACTACGCGATGCCGATGGGCCGCCCGGTAGTGGTGGAGTGGTTGGGGGTCCGTGCGGTTGGGGTGGGGCGATTCTGTCGCAAACGCGTGCGCGTTTGTCAGACGCGAGGGAATTAGGTCCTGATCGGACGCGATCTCGCTCGCGTTCAGCAAACGCGCGCGCGTTTGCGGAGGTGCGGATCGGGCGACCTAGGTTCGCCGGCAGTCGACTCGATACGCGAGGTAGAGGTACAGGACTCCGGTGATTGCGCCGCCCAGGCATCCGACCGCGATATCGAGGGGAATCGAACCGAAGCTCGCCACCAGTCGAGCCAGGAGAAATCCGACCACCACCGCGGGAACCAATGCGAGGGCGTTGATGTAGTCGCTGCGAGTGGCCCCGCCCTTCTTACTCATGGGGCCGGTCATCACGTACTCGCGAAACGTTCGCTGGTTCGACACGTCGATCCTTCTGTGGTGCAGTCGGTCCGTACGACAATATACCGAGCGGTCGATTTTGTACGACTCGAGCGAGAGGCGGGGACGCGTTGCGTGCTTTAATTTTCTTAGTGGTGCTGGGTGTTGTGTACAAGTGGCCGCTGTTCGGCGAAAGTCCCGATGAGTGGTCGGCGCTGTCGCAGGGCATCGTTTTCGGTTTGATCGTGAGTACGGTCGCGACACCTGCGGGCTGGAGAGCCATCCGCCGCATCAGAACTCGCCTCGATGGGTCGTACAGATCGGATTCCGAAGTTCCCGAGTGAAATCGGGTGCAGCTGACCGCGCTCACCGCGGCCAGTTGCACCCAATTCGAGGTTCTATGTCCGAAAAGGGGTGGCGGAGACGCGTCAGCTCACGCGCAGGCGTGGCTTCCGTCGACAGCGTCCACGAATCCACAAGCGAATGCGCGGGAAATCTTCCACTCCTCGTCGGATCGCACGAAGGGGATCGGCCCGACCGGAGACGGCTCGACATTGCCCAAGTGCCCTAGCCCGGTCGCGTTGACGGCGTCCGGGCCGGCAGGCTCGACGGTCGTGAATTCGATGTGCTGTGGATCGGGTTGGGCACCCCACGCGCGCGCGAGCGAAACGTTGTTCTCGCTGGGGCCATCGAACAGTCGAGCCCGATCCTCCTCGCGTACGGCGTAATTCAGACTTGCAGCGAGTAGGTCGGTCAGCTGATCTGCGGTGGGAACAGCGTCGGTGATCGGTGGTGGGGGCGGCGCGAACTGAGTCGATCGAACAGCGGCGGCGGGAACTTGCAGGTCATCGACTTCAGCAGGCGCGCATGCGCAGATCAGCATTACGAGACTCATGGTGAACACTCCGGCACGTTTCATCGGACCAGCTGCCAACGTAATTTACCGTCGACAACGGTAGGAGTGTGCCCCTCGAAGGCGGTGCCGGCCTCGAGGCTATCGGCCAAGTCCGTCAACATTGCGCTCAACGATGGCCATTTGGGGCCTGCGCCGTCGGCGTCGACCTTCTGGAACTCTGTGACGCTTCCGTGGAGAGGTCCCGGCCGGGCGTCGACGAACAGAAGATAGCCGTCTTGTCCCGCGAACGGAAGGAAGTAGGGCAAGTAGGTTCCGACGTAGTCGCCGGCGGATGTGTCGATCTGGGGTTCGGCACCCATGTCGGCGTCGATCTCACCCCAGATATCGAGCTCAAGCTGACGTTCGCTGACAGCGCGGTCGAGGTCGAACAACTCGTGAGCGGGAAAGATCGATATCCAGGTCTCACGAGGAAAGCCGTTGATCAGACGGAAGAACGACGTCAATTCCTCGGGCCAGATGCCGCCGGTTGCGCGCATGGCGTCGTTGATCTGCTCGTCGGTGGCCCCGGCAATCGAGACGGACGACAGGTTCTCGACGAGCCACTGGGCAATTCGACTCCATTGTCCGACAACTGATTTGGCTGCGCCTGCGGTGTCGTTGTCGACTCGCAACTGCATTCGGAGTCGCAGATCATCCTCGTGAGCGGTGTAGTCAGTCGATACCACCTCACCGTCACCGATCCGATAGTTCCTCGAAGGGGCGAGCGGAGTTCCGTCGTCCGCCTGCGTCAATTCGCGACCGGCCCGTATGGCTTGCACGACAGCCCCGTCCCAATCATTTGTGTAGCCAGTGCGAACGGCGCTACTCACGGTCTCGGCACTGCGGGCCGATACGAACCACTTCATCGGGATTCTCTCCTCGTGTGCCAGGGACGTGAGTGGAGCCGAATCATCAGCTTGGAAGAGCCAGGCGTCGATTATGCGCCGAGGTTATGACAATGACCGGGACTGCCACTGGCGCAACGAGGGTCACAATCGTGGTGATGAGCGACGGCCAGGGTGCTGTGTAGTCCCACGTCGACTCCGCGACGATCGCAGCCGCGATCAATGATATGGCCTGGGCACCCACACGGAGGGCCGTGGCAGAGAGCGGCGGCCGGACCGCGAACCTGCCGATTATCACCGGCAAGTAGTGCCCTTCGTTCACCCGCGACAGTTGTCTGGTCGCGACGGTCATCATCGCCGCACCGAGTGCAGCGACCAGAAAACCGACAAACAGCATGCCCGGTACGATACCCGTCGGAGGGCTTGAGATTTCCATGATGACGAAAACGCTCGACAGTCATCTGGATGTTGGGCGACAATCGAAGCGGCTCAGCAGATTCCAGAGCTCATACCAGAGACGAACTCGGCGGCACCGTTCCCGTCGACTCCGTCATCGGCAAGGCGCGTCTGATCGTGTTACCACCCTCGCGATGGGGAACCATCGATTCGCCGTCGATTCAGTCACGCTGAGCGAGAGGATCAGAACCCGAGATCGCGGTTGCGTCGCTCCCGTTCGATGCGCCGCTGTTCGTCGGCCCGATCTCGGCAGCGACGCATAAATTCGGCGTCGGCCTCAGGGTTCTGGGCAGCCTGGCGTCCGGGCCGGGTCTCGTACTCCGGAAACGCGGAGTTGCCGGCCCGCCGGTAACTGGAGCCGCCGCCGGGGCCGCCCCAGATTCCGCCCCCGATCGGACGTCCCGCGACCAGCCACGCAAGAGAGCCGGCCAATGGCAGAAACACCACGAGCAGCAGCCAGACGATCTTGGGGAGGTATCGCACCCCACCGTCGTCGGCTGTGATCACGTCGATCAGGCAGAACACCCACAGCAGCATCACCAGTAAACCGACGTACGGCATTCGACCCTCCACGTTCAAGACCATCTGGTCTGTTGTATCGAGGATCGTAGCGGGAGAACAGTGAATGCGACAGCGGTGCAGCGGAGCCCTTGCCGAAAAGTAGTCCATGGCCGAGCCCATGGTGGCCTGCTGCCTTCTGTGCGATCAGCGTACCGCAGCGCGGAACGAGGACGTCAGGGTGACGGCAACGGTCGCGAGAAATACTGCTGGATAGGTGAACTGAACCACGGTCTCGAATGCGGGTGAGCCCTCGAACATGAAGATTCCGATTGCTTTGATTCCGCGGTAGTCGGTGAAATACCAGGCGATCATGGGCGCAGTCACCGCTACCGGCACCAGCCAGCTCCACCAGGTGTGACGGCGAATCGCGTAATCGAGGGCGACGATGACCAACGGGATGCACCACACCCAGTGGTGACCCCATGCGAAGGGCGACACCATCGGCGTCGCGAGTCCGCAGATCACCAACGCCAGCAACGTCTTGCCTGCTGTGTGAACGCGTGCAGCTGTCCACAAGGCGAGGGCGGCAACGGCCGCGGCAATGAGAAACCACACCAGGAACGGCGGTGTGTGGCCCGGCCACAGGCGAGCCAGAGCTCCGTGAATCGACTGATTCGCCGGCGACGCGAGTGCCCCGATTCGTTCGGAGTCGACCATGGTCGCGGTCCAGAACTTCCAGGAATCGGAGGGAATGATCAGGAATCCGGCGGCAACGGTGGCCGCGAATGCCGCACTCGCGGTGAGCGCTGCGCGCCAGTCCCTGATGGAGAGTAGATGGAGGACGAAGAAGGCGGGAGTCAGCTTGAGTCCAGCAGCAATTCCTACACCGACACCGCGCAGGCGGCCGCCCTGGCCTCGGCTGAGATCGAACAGCACCAACACGAGCAGCAGAAGGTTGATCTGTCCGAGCCAGATGGTCATGCGCACGGGCTCGAGCCAAGTGAACGCGATCGCCATCGGTGCGCTGACGAGATACATTGCCCCGCTGCGGTAATTGAGAGCTCTCCAGCTCAGAACCACCGTGGCATAGATCAGCAGAGCATTGATCACCTGAAGCAGTGTCACCGCGCTCGTCACGCTCACAAGCGCAAGCGGTGTGAAGACCAAGGCCGCGAACGGCGGGTAGGTGAAGGGTAATCCGATGTCGAACAGTGCGAACTCGTACAGTGGCTGGCCCTGCAGGACGACGTCGCCGCCATGACGGTAGACGATGGTGTCTATCCCGTTGCCGAAGAGGCCGAACGGAACTGTCCATCCCAGGAAATACGCATGCGCTGCGATGGCGATGCACGCTGCAAGTACCGAGCCCGCCAGCCATCGGGGGCCGAAGCGATTCGGCGTGGTGGGAGCTCGGTGGATCGGATCGTCCAGTGCACGTGTGCCTTCGATGAACGACCCTCGCCCAGCATGCATGTGCGATCCAGTTTCGGTTCGCAGCGGCATGTAGCTGGACGACGTCATGAAAGTCACGATAGAACGTCGTGACTGCGACCAGGGAGGCGACACGGACTGATCGGTCGTTTTTTGGTGCAGTCACCGCGCAGCGTGGAACCCGGGCCCGAAGCGATGGCGGAAATCAGACCCCGTGCTGGTTTATCGCCGTGAACGAGGAGTTCGGTTGGTATCGCCTGTGATTCGAGGAACCGAACCGCTGGCGACGTCCGGAAGGTCGCCGGTTGAGGTACGTGCCGTTCCTGCCGACGACTCCGATCGCGGCGGACGGGTTCTGACGAATTGCCCGGCTATCGAACCTACGAGCGCGATGCCGAATCCGATGCACTGAATCGCGGTCATGTTCTGCCCCAACACAACCCATCCAATAGCCGCGGCCGTCAGAGGGCTCAGTACGCCGAGGAGTGTGACCTTGGCGGTAGGGAGAGCGCGAGCGCCGCGAAACCACAGTGAATAGGCCAAGGCACCACCTACTACTGCGAGCCAGGCGTAGCCGACTACAGCGTCGGTATCGATTGCCCATGGGCCATTGTCGACGATCGGAATCAGCGGGGTAATGGCAATGCCGCCGACGAGTAGTTGCCATGCTGTGGAATTCAGCGGACTGGTGTCGGGTGGCACACCCCATCGCTTCGTAAGGGCGACGCCGGTCGCCATGCTGACGGCTCCGACAACTGCGGCGGCGAGGCCGATGGCGTCGAGTCGGATTGCACCGGACACTGCAGTCAATGCAACCCCGATGACGGCCATCGCTGCCCAACCGACCTGGATGGGACGCGGCCGTCCCCATCCGAAGATCATCGATATCGCGACGACGACAAGCGGCTGCGCAGACCCTACGACGGCGGCGACGCCACCGGGCAGCCGGTAGGCCGCCACGAAGAGCATCGGGAAGAACAAGCCGATGTTGAGAAGGCCGAGGGCCGCCGTCTTCAGTCGCCACCCCGTGCTGGGGATGCCCGGTGCAATGAGCAACAGAAGTAGCCCGGCGGGCACCGCTCGCAGCACGCTGGCCGTCATCGGTCGATCCGGTGGCAGGAGTTCGGTGGTCACCAGGTAGGTCGTGCCCCAGAGGATGGGCGCGAGGGCGGCAGTGGCCGTCAACCCGAGAGTTGAGGGCGCGATGTCACGCGGGAGGCGTCGGGCATCGGTTGCTTGTGACTGCATGCGAGGCGTTCGCATTGGGGCTCATCTCCAGGGTGCTTTTCGGAAACATCTTAACGTTGAACTATCTAGCGTTGAACGCTAGGACTGGCGTGGCAGAATGTCAAACAATTGAGCGCTGAAGTTTTGAAGGGTGGTGGGTCGATGGCACACGAACCACTCGACGCAGTGGACCGGATCGTCCAGCAGTGGCACGCCGAGCGGCCCGATGTCGACGTCAGCCCTATGGCCGTTATCGGCCGCATCAGTCGGGCAGCGTCCGTTCTGGAAAAGCGCACGCAGGCAGTGCTGATCGAATTCGGTTTGCAGCCAGGAGAATTTGATCTCATCGCGACGCTTCGTCGGGCCGGGGCTCCCCATCGCCTCACCGTCGGACAGCTGTTGGACAGCGCAATGGTGACGTCCGGCGCTGTCACGCACCGCTTGAACCGGCTGACCGATAAAGGACTGATCGAACGAGAGATCGACCCCACCAACCGCCGGGTGGTCATCGTGCAATTGACGCCGGCCGGAGTTGCTGCAGTGGATGCCGCGCTGCCCGCGCATGTGGCCAACGAGGAAGCTCTGCTCGGGTCGCTGAATCCGGATGAGCGGAGCCAACTTGCAGACTTGTTGAAGCGGCTGCTCCTGGACCTTCGGTAGAGGTGCGGTGATCGGGCACTCGCACAGAGCCTTCCGCATCTCAATCAACTGTGGTACTGCATGAACACATTCGACACGTCGAAAGGCGCATGAGCGCCCGTAGTCACAGCATCTTCGGTCTCTGGACACCGAGGTGTGCATCATGAAGCTTGCCGAGGCCCTCGCTGAACGAGGGGAACTGATCAAGCGCACCCAACATCTGAAAGTTCGGATTCTGGCGAATGCCCGCCACCAGGACGGTGAGTCACCGGCCGAGGACGCATCGATTCTGTTGTCGGAGTACGCATCTGCACTCGATCGACTCGAAGTGCTCATCCGTCGAATCAACAGGACCAACAGCGCCGCGACCGTGCGGGACGGAACCATCACCGATGCCCTCGCATCCCGCGACGTGCTACGTATGCGGCACAAGGCGATTTCCGCGGCGGCGGATGCGGCATCAGGACGGGATCAGGAGCGTCGGTACGGCCCCCGTCAACTACGGTCGGAGTTGGTCTACGTCGCAGCGCTTCCAGTTGCCGAATTACGCTCTACTGCAGACGATATCGCCAGGAGGATTCGGCTGGTGGACCTGGAGATCCAACGCGTGAACTGGGAATTCGATCTGATCGAGTAGTGAGTCAGGTGCCGGGTAGTAGGTAGTTTTCGTTCGAGGCGAGCACGTGCCGTGGCCGGCGGTTTCCGGCCCTTCTCCTGCGTAGTGAGCAGCGTCAACGGGTATCTACCCGATCACATTGCAGCTCAGTACAATTGATGGAGGACGGCGCACATCACACATCGCATTACCGTGTGCTGATCGAACGGGAACGAGGGTGGGCAAGGGGCCACCCGGCATCATGGTCTCCGCGGCTGTTCGCGGCTAGTCTGAACAGAATGAAGACTCCATCGATATCACTCGAACGGCCCGCCCTGATCGTCATCGACGTGCAGGCCGGATTCGACAATTCGGAGTTCTGGGGACCGCGGGACAACCCGTTGTGCGAGAGCAATATCGCTGCACTCGTGGATAAGTGGAAGTCGGAATCGTGGCCGACCGTGTTCGTTCGACACGACTCCGACAACCCGCAGTCTCCATTGTCGCCGGCGAGTGCGGGGCATGCCTTCAAGGAGATCATCGATGGGACGCCGGATCTGTTGGTCAGCAAGCGAGTCAACTCGAGCTTCTACGGCACGCCGGATCTGGACGCCTGGCTTCGGAGCGAAGGCATCGAGCAAGTGGTGATCTGCGGGATCACCACCAATCACTGCTGCGAGACGACCGCGCGGATGGCGGGCAACCTCGGCTACGACACCTATTTCGTCATCGACGCAACCCATACCTTCGATCGCGTCGCACTCGACGGAAGCATTGTGCCTGCCGCGACGCTGTCGGCAATGACGGCGACAAACCTGCACGGCGAATTCGCAACGGTGGTTACGGCTGCCGGCCTACTTTCGGTGTGATGCTGTGCGTGCGGTCAGAGACTCGATCGTCTCGCTATCAACCCCCGGGCTGCGGAGATCGCGGCGACCAACGCAACGAAAGCTACCGCGACGACGGTTGATGCTGTGTCGGGGCTCGAGTCGTTCAACAGCAACCACACCCAGGTGAGAACGCCGGCGACGAGCCCGGCCACGGTGCCGTGAAGGGTAGCAACGGATTGCGTGTTTTCCTTCGAGAGCGTTTCCCTCATCAATCGATCGGCAACTCTCGTTGCGGCCACCGCGAAGAAGCTGACGATAGCTCCCGGGATGAGGGACAGAACAACGAAGACCGCGCCGAACAGAACCACGGCTGGATTCGACACGATTGCTAGAAGATCGACACCGATGAAGGTAACGGCGAGTGCAAAAGCCAGCGAGATCGGAAACCACACCGCCGACTCACGCCGGAAGCTCACCGGTTGTCGCTGCACACGGTTGTTTTCGTCGTCGTCGCTACTCATCGTCGCGGTGTGACAGAGCCGGGGGTGTCCCGTTCTGGATCATTTCGTACAGCTTCTTGATGGCCGCGTACACCTCGACTGGCTCGACGTAGCTGTTCTTTTCGCGCATGGCACTTTCCAGTGCTTCACCGTCCTCGATGTGTTCGGGAACCAGTACGTGCCAACGGTATCCACGGGGTCGCAAACGGATACCGGCCTCGGCCAGATAGGAATTGACGTCGTCGTTCTCGGCCCTCATGTCGTCTTCGGTGTAGGGCTCGAACCACACTTCCGTAGGCGGTTCGCTGGGGTGACCGCGGGTTACTTTGACGGGAGGGTGCGCGGACACGGGGTAGGGAGTTCGGTAGCAGCGTCGGGGTCCAGCGACCCACGCAGTCAGCGCCCCATGTGCATTCGGGATGACCTCAACGTATCTGCCGGCCGGCAGACCGTCGGGAATCTCGCCGTCGGCCTCTGCCGTCTGAAAGGCACTCCAGTACTGGGCCATCTCATTGCTCCTTGTGCACTGTGAGGACGAGTGCGCGAAGCGGACAGTACAACATCAGATGTATGCCGTCGCGACCATGGCCACGCCCACTACCGCGGTGGTACTGAGTGCTGTACCGATGGCGTTGTATGCCGCGAGGCTGTACCGCCGGCGTTCGAGAAGGCGCACGGTCTCCACACTTGCCGTGCTGAAAGTGGTGTAGCCACCACAGAATCCGACGCCGACTATGGCCTGCACCTGTTCCGGAGCCGATCTGAACGCGACGAGCCCCGCCACGACACCGAGCACGGCCGAACCGGTGACGTTGATCAACACTGTGGCGTAGGGAAATTCGGCCTTCAGCCGCGATCGGACGACGCCGTCGAGCACGAATCTGCTCACTGCCCCTGCACTTCCGGCGAGAACGACCCACAATGCGATCATCGCTTTTCCTCCGCCCGGCTGCCGAACCGCTGGGCGAGAACGATGCCTGCTCCGGCTGCGAACGTACCGACGACCACGCTGACGGTCATGTACACCGCGGCAGCGACCACACGATGATCTCGTAGCAACTCCACGGTCTCGAGAGCGAACGAGCTGTACGTGGTGTACGAGCCGAGTACCCCCGTCCCGATGCACAGCCGGATCCGGCGTCGCCATCCCTGGTCCGGGCCGGACTGTGCGAGGCGCTCCAACAGCATTCCGAGAACGAACGCACCGGTGAGGTTGATGACGAGGGTGGTGAACGGGAACGAGCCTCCGCCTGCCGGGTACGCGGACTCCGCGCTGTAGCGAATACCGGTACCTACCAGGCCGCCAAGAGCTACCGCGGCAATTGCTGCTGGTTGCAGATGCAGTTGACGCGATGAGCCCGGGCTGTCGGGGTCCACCGGCAGTGATCGGTCGGCGGAGTCAGCGCCGTGCGTCTCGTCGAAATTGTTCATCGAACCTCTCCCTATCTGCGGACATGCCAGTGCCGAGACAGGGACTGTTGTCGATCCGAGGACCGAGGTTCGGTTACGGCGAGCCCCACCGCCGCTGCGCACGTCAGGCGCGTATTCATGATGACACACTGCCGTGCGGCTCCGCCGCAGTGGCACGGTCAAGTGCCCTGGGCGGCACCTACCCGCACCACTGCCGAAGGCACTGGACCATCGTAACGGGCGATCGGGCGAATGATCTTGCTGTCGTGCGACTGTTCGACGATGTTGGCGCACCACCCCACCATCCGACTGCACGCGAAGGTCGGTGTGAACATGGATCGCGGAATTCCACACAGTTCCATCACGACGCCGGCGTAATACTCCACATTGGCGTACAGCTTTCGATCCGGCTTGAGATCTGCGAGCGCGGCGGTGATGACCTTCTCGACCTGCACAGCCTTGTCGATGAGCGCTCCGCCCATCTCTTGTGCGGTCTCGCGCAGCATCACCGATCGGGGGTCATCGGTCCGGTATACCGGATGACCGAAGCCCATGATGCGCTCGCCTGCAGTGATTTTGGAGCGTGCCCAGGCATCTGCGGAATCGATGTCGGCAATCTCGTCCAGCCCGTCGAGTGCGCGATCCGGTGCACCCCCGTGCAAAGGACCGGCGAACGCCCCGATCGCGGCGCACGCCGCGGACGCGATGTCCGACCCCGTCGACGCGACCACTCGTGCGGTGAATGTCGAGGCGTTGAATCCGTGATCGATCGTGGCGGTGAGATAGCGGTCGACGGCTCGGGCGCTGGCGGCGTCTGGCACTTCTCCGGTGATCATGAACAGCCAGTTCTGCGCTGTCGTCAGGTCTTCGCGCGGCTCGATGGGTTGCTCGCCGGAGCGAATCCTGTGCACAGCAGCCAAAATGGTCGGAGTCATCGCACACAGGCGCAAAGCCGTAGTCCGTTTGTCCGCCTCCGACGACTCGTACAGCGGTACCGACCCCGCGAGACCGGACAGCACCGTCCGCAACGCCAAGAGGGGCTGCGCAGGTCCTGATCGCGCCACCGTCTTCACGGCAGCGGCGACGTCGTCCGGTAGCACTCGCAGAGGTGCCACCATGTGCAGGAACTCGGCGCGCTCTGTATCGCTCGGCAGTCGACCGTCGACCATCAGGAACCAGGCGTCTTCGAACGTGCCCGTCAGGGCCAGGTCGATGGCCGAATACTGGCGGTAGTGATAAAACCCTTCGTCACCTCGCACGTCCCCGATCGAGGTGGTGGTGACGACGACGTTGTGCAGCCCGCGCGGGGCTTCGAGAACGCTCATGACTGATCTCCTTTGTCCTGGTCAACCCCCACGATCCGCGTTAGTATTGATCGTTGTCAATGTTGATTCCGTCAATGCGAAAGATGAACATGACATCGAACGACGGTCGAAATCTGCTCACGACGGCCCAAGCCGCAGCGCGACTGGGCGTCAAGCCGGAGACGGTCTATGCCTATGTCAGCCGCGGGCTGCTGACCAGTACTCGACTGCCCGGGGTGCGGGGGAGCGTATTCGACGTCGACGAGGTGGAAGCACTCGCCGGCCGCGACACAGCCCGTCGCACCGATATCGGTGCAGTGGAGCGTATTCGGACTCAGACCACACTGATCGACGACGGTCATCTGTACTACCGGGGGCGCGATGCCGTGCACCTCAGTTCTCGCTCTTTCGAGTCGGTTGCACACTTCGTCTGGACGGGTGAGCTGCTCGAAGAAGTACGATTTGGGGCCGATTCCGCTGTGGTGGAACGATGTCGACATGCAATGGCAGCGATGGCACCGGATTGTCGCTCGATCGATCGCATACGGATCGCCGTCGATGTAGCGGCCACCTACAGTCCGATGCGATTCGACATCGGCTCCGCCTCTGTAGTGCGCGAAGCGCGGCAGCTGCTGGCCACGGTGGGCGCGGCTCTTGGCGGGCAATCCCCCGAACTCTCGGTGGCGGAATCCGTCTGGGCGGCAGTGAAGTCCGATGCATCCGATCCAGGTGGACGCGTCCCGCTGCAGGCCGCGTTGGTGTTGATGGCCGATCATGGTCTGGCGGCCTCGACTCTCGGAGTTCGCGTGGCGGCGAGTACCCGTGCCAATCTGTATTCGGTTCTCGCGGCAGGGCTCGGGTGCATCGACGGCCCCCTGCACGGTTCCGCTGCGGACCCCGTGCACAGGTTCTTGGCGACTGCGATCGCTGATCCGATCACAGCTCTGGCAACACAATTGAGGTCAGGAGCGCATATCTCGGGATTCGGGCACGTGGTGTACACCGACCGAGATCCACGAGCAGAGGAACTGCTTCGGTTGCTCAGAGATCCTGCACACGGTGCCGACCCCTCGGTGATCGAGGCTGCGGACGTCGTGATCGGCGAGGTGAGCGAACGGTTCGATACCTTTCCCAACTCGGACTTTGCTCTTGCCACGTTTGCCCTTGCCTACGGACTCAGAGCGGACACGCCGGAGATGGTGTTCGCACTCGCCCGAATCGTCGGGTGGACGGCGCATGCCCTCGAGGAGTACGAGGAGGCATCTCTGCGCTTTCGAGTGCCGGGAATCTACACGGGTACCCGGCCGGGGACCTACTGAGGCGTCGAGCAATCCACCATCGCGAAGGCGGAGCGCAATTGTGCTCGGGCCGAATCGATTTCGGCCGGTTTTCCGGCGAGGTGGTGCAGAAGGGCTCGCTGAAAGATGCCGTCCAGAAGGACGTACGCCGACGCTCGATCGAGAGATGGCGTGGTTCCGCGGAGCTCGCAGTAACGAGCGACCACGCGCCAGATCATGTCTACTCGACGTTCTTCGATCTCGAGCACCTCGGCGCGGAACGAGTCGTCGAACAGGGCTTGATTCCGCAGGTCGTACCAGAGTCGGTGGATGCCGGCGTCCGCAGCCAGAGTGGCGAAGTACTTGGCCTCGAAGTCCGCGTAGAGACCCGACGCGTCGACCGCGTTGGCTACCACCTCGTCGTAGCGTGTGACACAGATGGCCTCGTACTGGCGCACTGCGTGCGTGATGAGGTCGAGCTTGTCGGTGAAGTAATAGTGCAGGACGCCGTGCGAGAACTCGGAATTCTGCGCGATCTCTCGTAGTGACGTGCGCGCATAGCCCAGCTCGGCCAGCGTGTGCAGCGTGGCCTGAGCCAGTTCGGTTCGTTTGGACTCGAATTTGTTGCGAGCTCGCTCTTCGATACGCGCGCGCGGATCGACCGTGTGTGGCATGGACCGGCTCCTTTCCGCGCGTGTCTATCCCAGAGTATGCCCGACGGTTGGCAGCATCGCCGCGGTCAGTCGCGGTGCCCCGTCGTCATCCCAGTGCGACGGGAAGCAACCCTAGAGGAGTTTCGGATGCGATGTCGGCGAGAGCATCATTCAGCTTTACGGACTCGAATTCGAAGCCTGATATAGGTGAGCTGTAAACCCAGCCGTAATGCCGAACTCTTCTGCAGCTGCCGAGCAACTCGTCCTATACAAACAGTCCTGTTATTAGTACCGATTGTCGCGCAATGACTTTCGTCACCGGTGACTGACGAGACGTAGCGGGAAGCGCCTGGCCGGCGCAGCGTGCTATTGCGCGCTCTGATTACTGTCATCTTGGCATCAGCGGACCAACACAGGTTTCATCAAGTTTGATAGGCCAGCGCTCAGAAGCAGAATTCGCCGGGGTTGGCGAGGACAGTAGTGACAACTCCCGCGGCCGCGATCGCCGCGACGACGACGACCACAATCGCCGCAACTGAGCGGGTTCGAATGGCCAGCGTTATGAAGGGGACCATCCACACAGCAGCCACGGCAATGAGGTACACAATCCCGAACGTGGACGGCCTCAACTTGTCTCCGTCGCAGCTGGTGTCGGACACCGCGAACCTGCCGAACGTCGCATAAATGCCGGCGAAGGCGGTCCACCCGACGAGTGCGAGGCCGACAGCCAGGGTCCTCGTGACCTTCCGCCTACCCATATCCGCGCAGTCTAGCGTTCGGCCGCACCGCCACGATGGAGTCGGGTCATCGGTGCCCAATCCCTAGTAGTAGTCGAGTCCGCGGGGGTGTTTGTTTCGCCTGATCGTCGACGATGACTCTCATCGGGTGCGAGGTCCTCACTCGCCAGCAAACAACGGTGACAAGAAGCGGCGTTCGTAGCGCCTGATGCATCCTGTGGTTCGGGCGAATTCGATCGCTTCGATGCAGTCCGGGTCTACGGCGGACTCTTGTCGGTAGCGTTCGTAGGCTGCGAGCGAGTCGAACGTGAACAGCGCGAAGGCTTCGTCGCTGTCTCCTTCGCTGGGCAGGAAATAGCCGTGATGCGTTCCGCCGAACCGTTCGACCAGGGGGATCCAACGTCGTCCGTATTCGCGAAACTCATCGAGGCGATTGGGGTCGATCTCGTATCGCAGGTGTATGGAAATCATCGTTCGTCCTTCGGTAGCCGGGTTGCTTCATCACTTGGACCAGCGGCTACATCAGCCGAGGGCGACAGGGAGCAACCCTCGAGGCGTCTCGGACGCGATGTCGGCCAACGCGTCGTCCAGCGTCGGATATCGAAACTGGAAACCGCTGTCTGTCAGCACATGTGGATCCACCCACCGGCTCTTCAGGACCAGCTCGGCCTCGGTGCGGATCACCCGAGCACCGAATTGCAGCAGCCATGCCGGAGTCGGTAGACCGTGACTGCGACCCAGAGCATTCCTGACCTGCTGCATCATGTCCTCATTGGTCACCGGAAACGGTGTGGCGACGTTGACGGGGCCGGAAATGCCCCGGGTTTCGTAGAGATGGTCGAGAACCCGGGCAACGTCCGCGACGTGCACCCAACTGAAGATCTGACCGCCGTCGCCCATCGTGCCACCGAGCCCCACTCGCGCCAGGTCGATGATCGGATTGATGGCCCCGCCACCTGCGCCCAACACGATCGACATGCGCAGCGCCACTCTTCGAATGGCGACGTCCGCGTCGAAAAGCTCACGCTCCCACGCTCGGCCGACCTTGACCGAAAATCCGGATCCCAATTCGCCGGTTCGCTCGTCCATCGGCCGGTCACGGGAATCGCGATAGATCGTTCCGGTGCTGGCATTGACCCACAAGTCGGGTGGGTTCGGTACCTGCGCCAAGGCGCGTCCCAGTTGGGCGGTCGTCTGGATGCGTGACGACAGGATCGCGTCTGCGTTCTTCTTGTTGTAGCGACAGCTCACCGACCGCCCTGCCAGATTGACGACCAGATCGGCGCCGTCGAGAACATCGACGACACTGCGGTGATCGGACCACGTTGCGTCGCTGGTTGTTCCGCGTCCGATGGTCTTGACCCGGATGTCGCGTTCTTGGTAGTAGCGACGCAGATACCCGCCGATGTAGCCGGAGGCACCGCAGATGACGACGGTCGATAGTGAATCGTTCACTGGTCCAACCCTTCCGAAGAGGTCATTCGTTTCAAGAGACCGGCCACGTCGGTGACCAACCCCCGTGCGACGGGAAGACGAGCCAGACGTACGGCCTTGGATACGACGGGCACGAGCCCGTCGACCAGAGTGCGGGTTCGTCGCTGGTCGTCCGAGGAATCGGTCACCCAGTGCAGAGTGACCCCCATGTAGATCATCCAGAGCAGCGTCGGGAGAGCATCTTTCAGCGACGCGGGGATCTTCTGTTTCGACGTGTCCAGGGTGGTTCGCATGAGGTCGATCGCCATGGACCTGGCGTCGGACGATTCTTCCGAGAACGGACTGGAACTAGTGCTCGTCGGCAACGCCAAATGCAGGAAGGAACCACCGAACGCGTGATAGGGCTCCATCACGTCCAGGCCGGAATGCAGTACGGCGGCGAGATTCTCCGACAGTGAGCCACCCTCGACGAGAACGCTGAGCGCACGCTCGCGATGATCGCGCTGAATCACCATGTACAGCTCGTTGACGAGCTCATCCTTGCCTGCGAAATAGTAGTAGGCATTGCCGAGCGAGACGCCTGCTTCGTCGGCGATGCGACGCATGGTTGTCGCCTGATACCCCTCTTCACGGAAGAGGCGCAGAGCTACCTCGACCACCTTGTCGCGTGTCTCGGACGTGCGTGCCATCGATCGTCCCCATTTCTGAACGTGTTCAAAACCGACCGTAGACCGTTGTTTGAACATGTTCAAGTCCCATGTGTGTGACCGGGCTCGTGCACTCACGACGTCGGCACAGGTTCGATTTCCGGCAGAACGTCGCCGCCCGTCGTCGTAGGGTCGCTGCTATGAATCCAGAACGTGTGGTGGCAAGTCGACATGTGGCTCGAGTTATCAGACGCACACCCGAGGAGGTGTACGAGTACGCGGTCGATCCCGCGAACTTGCCCACATGGGCGGCAGGACTGGCGAACAGTCCCGTGACCATCGACGGCGATCGACTCATCGCCGAATCTCCGATGGGACGCGTGACAGTCCGTTTTGTGCCCCGCAACGACCTCGGCGTCCTCGACCATGACGTCACGCTGCCGTCGGGGACGGTCGTGAACAATCCTGTACGGGTATTGAGCCATCCGAACGGCGCGGAAATTCTGTTCACGGTCCGTCAGATCGAGCTCAGTGACGAGGAATTCGAGCGCGATCTCGACATGGTCGCCGAAGATCTGAAGAGACTCGCGGAGTTGTTGGAAGCTTAGTGACCATGCGCGTCCATCAGCGCTTCTCGCCACGGCCCGGCCGGGTGCACAGATACGAACTCTCTAAGCGACTCCGAGGATTGCGCCCGCTACTGTCGATCCCGTGAGGTGGTAGCTCGCGGTGACAGCTCCGAAAACGAACGGCTGCGGAGTGCTGGGCGTCAGTGCATTGGTCAACGATGCTGCCGCGGAGGCGAATCCGACACCCAGGCCGACGAATACACCAGCTATCACGCTGGCCGAGTCGGTGGCATCGAGAGCGAGAGCAATGACGATGGTCGTCGCGACAGAGCAGCAGAACGGAACCACATAGTAAGACAGCGGGAATCGACCTCCCGTCTGTTCACGATCATGCCCGATCGAGCGATCCCACGCGCGTCCGAACAACGGTCCGAACCACAGCGCGCCGAGGGCGTAGTACGCAACCGCCGCCGCGGCGATGTGCAGCCAGTTCACGATTTTCCTCCTCGGCGGACAACAATCCAGTATTCAGTGGTCACGACTCGATCGTCTCGGGTCTGGGGGCCAGTTGTATTGCAGAATTGCGACATGGAAGACAGCCGGCCCGCGTCCAAGCCGATCGAGGTTCACGAACGATCCGGCGTCATGGCCCCTTCTCTCCTTCGTCGCTTCGACGCAACCTGGCACGAACCGGCTGCAGAGGTTCGCGATGTCGTCGACGCATACTGGAGCGTGCAATGGGAATTGTCTGCAGGCGAAGCCATCGAGCAGCGAGTCCTCGAGTTTCCGGCTGTGACGGTCAGCGTGGAGACCGGTGCAGTGCCTGCGCCGTTCATGGTCACCAACGTTCAACGCAGAGCGTGGACCCGAACGATCGAAGGCCGAGGCTTCGTGTTTGCCGTCCGACTCCGTCCAGCCGGTTTGGCGGTGGTGTCCAACCTGGATCCAACGAAACTATCGGCAGCACAACCGATCAGCAGAGAACTCGATGACCTTCTCTTCGGCGTGCTCGGTACCATCGCCGCGAAGGATTCGGCTGCCGAACATGCTCTGCGGGCAGATTCGGTGATCACCGAGATGCTGACGAAACGACGACCGACTGCCGAACACCTTCTCGCGAACGCCGTAATCGACACATTGGCACAGGGTGTCGGCAGCAAACCCGGGCAATCCGTGGCAGGAATGCTTGGGGTCAGTGAGCGGGCCGTGCAGAGGGCGCTGCGATCGACACTCGGGATGGGCCCCAAAGCAGTCGCCCGACGGGTTCGACTACAAGAAGTCTTGCAGCGCTTGTCGCTCCCGGCGGCCGACGCTGCCCACATTGCTGCTGACCTGGGTTACGTCGATCAAGCCCATCTGATCAACGATTTTCGTGGCGTCGCGGGAATTACGCCGGGCGCGTACCTTCGTGAACTCGCGGCGCTCCTCCGCGCCTGAAGAGGTGGTGCCAACATTCAGTCGGAATCGAACGGCGCGTCGGTGTCCACAGTCGAACGAACCTGGGTAGCGGAATACTCGCTGCATTGCGCGCATCGGGTGAGCAAATCATGTGTGCACGAGACGACGTGCTCGAGGAAGCGCTCGGCATTGTCGAGTTGGGCTTGTTGCCGTCGTATTCGGGCCAGTTGTTCTTCGATCACTGCGGTTCGTCCGGGCTCGTCTCGATGAAGGATCAGGCGAATATCGGCCAAGCTGATTCCAACGTCTTGACAGGCTCGCAACACCCGCAGTCGTCGTACATGTTCTTCGCTGTAATCGCGGTGGCCCGACGGTAGACGCTCGGGCACAACAACACCCACGTCGTCCCAATGTCTCAGGACATGGGTCGGAACGTCGAGCTCCAAGGCGACCTCTCCGATCTTCACCCGCTGATATTCCCATGTTGACTTCAGGTCGACCTGAAGTATTACCTTCATCGCCATGACGATCGACAGATTCGATCTACCAGCGCCCGTCTTCGTGTCCGTGGGCGGCGATTCGGTAGCGACCTACGAGCTGACTCCCGACGTGGACGTGCCCTCCGCTGACGTTGTGTTCTGCCATGGAACGCCCTGGTCGGCTCAGGTGTGGGCGAAGGTCGCTCGACATCTGAGCGATGGCCATCGGGTCTACCTGTGGGACATGCCCGGATACGGCCGCTCCGCACAGGGATCCGATGTGCGGACCGACCTGGCCACGCAGATGTCACGGTTCGCGATGCTGCTCGACCACTGGCGCTTGGAGCGTCCTTTCGTCGTCGCGCACGATATCGGCGGTGCCGTCGCGCTGGGAGCCCACCTGATGCACGGCCGCGACTACAGCAAGTTGTTCCTGTGGGATGTGGTGACCCTGGACCCGTGGGGATCCGAATTCTTCCGACTCGTCGCGGACAACAGCGACGTCTTCGCTGCGTTGCCGGCTTCCCTACACAGGGCATTGGTTGCCGAATACATTGCGGGAGCCGCATATCAGCGGCTGAACCCTGACATCGTGGAGATGTTGACCGAACCCTGGATATCCGACGAGGGTCAGGCCACGTTCTACCGACAGATCGCCGAACTGCGTTCCGAAGACACACGACCCATCGTCGACGCACTTCCTCGAGTCCGCTGTGAAGCCTCTATCGGATGGGGCCGGCAGGACCCCTGGATTCCCGTCGAACAGGCGTTTCGACTGCGGCAGTTGCTGCCGGGAAATTCGTCTGTGATCGCCCTTCCGGGCGTGGGGCACCTGGCCCCGTTGGAAGCGCCCTCAGCCGTCCAACAGGCCTTGGACGCATGGCTGGGTTGAGCGTTGTGAATACTGGGTCTGTGTTGCTGAGACGAATGGGGACGTCCCTGATCGGAGGCAGAGGGGCTCGGTGGCTCCGTGAGCTGAACGAGCGATACCCGTGGAGTCACAACGACTACTTCCACAGCTGGATTCTGGCCAACCTGCCCGAGAGGCGCGGCAGTGCGGTCGACTTCGGTTGCGGACGAGGTGGATTGGTGCGCGCCTTGGCTCCACACTTCGATCGAGTTACCGGGGTCGACCGCGACTCGGAGATGCGCCGAATCGCAGAAATCACTCCTGCGGATTCGAACAATGTGACCATCACGGATCGCCAACTCGATTCCTGGGCGGACCATTCGGCCGATCTCGTAACGATGGTCGCCGTCCTGCATCACCTCGACATGGACGACGCATTGCGCCATATCGAACGAATTCTTGCGCCGGGCGGACGCGTGCTCATCGTGGGTCTCGCGCCACCGCGAAGCGTACGAGATCTGCTGTGGGATTCCGTCTCCATCGTCACCAATCCACTGATCGGATTTCTCCACCGGCCATGGCCGAGTCCGGTGACGGCACCACCGCCGCCGTTCCCCGTCATGGACCCTGTGCTGAGCTTCGACGAGATCGGTCACCTGGTTCAGAACCGACTCCCGGGCGCGGTCATGCGGCACCGCATCGGGTTTCGACACACAATCGAGTGGACGAAACCGGGCAGCTAGTCACACCCACGGTGCTCGGCGTTCCCACCATGGCATCGTTCTGGACCGGTCTATCTCTACGGTGACGTCTCGATACCGTTGATCCAATTGCGCTACGGCGACGCGTAACTTGTGGGCACGACGCCCATCGCGCCGCATGAGTCGCTCCAATGCGTCGCGTGGCCCGTCGCCGAAAAAGTGGCCGTCGCACCCGGGACAACCGGTGAGGCCGGCCAATTTGGGTATTCGGTAGTCACGCAGGAGCCTGGATTTTCCATTCACGCGCTTTTCAGCATATTCGACGCGCTGACGCCACTGCGCCAGATAGTGGAGGGCCCAACCATCGTTCCGCGCCTTGCGCGGCCTGTTGGGATTCATCGGACGAACGGGGGCATTGCCCTCTCGTGCAGAATTGTCATCGAATGCGCCATGTCGGAGGCGGGGCCGGTGAGTGTTTCGGGCTGGTCGAGCGAACGATACCGCACCAGCGACACCTCCAGTAGTCGACTCAGGAAAGGAGGATCCGAATGTGGGATGTGCACACAGCGGGAGTGCTGCGGTTGCCGTCGGGCAGTCTCGTTCGTGGACGCGCCTTGCGCAATTCAATTCCTGATGGCCCACTGCCGGAATTCGGCGTCTACCTACGGGGCAGAGATCCAGGCGACTTCGACTGGGACAGCCGGTGGGTTCGGTGGCCCGACTTCTGGCTGCCGTCCGATTCGGAAGAACTCCGGGTCGCACTGCGAGAGGCACTGCGCCGCTGCGTAACTGAGAGAGTCGAAATCGCGTGTGCGGGTGGTGTGGGGAGAACGGGCACAGCGTTGGCGTGTCTTGCTGCGCTCGACGGTATGCCCGGCCGTGCGGCTATCGACTACGTTCGGCGGCAGTACTCGAACCGAGCCATTGAAACGCCCTGGCAGAAGCGCTTCGCGAGGACATTCGTGACACCGGGGTCTCTGCTCTGAGCAGAATCTCCGACACCTCATGGAATCGAGGCCTAGGCTCCGATCATGGGCGAGGTCATACGAATCGATGAGCGCCGAGCAGCGCGAACAGTGGAACCGTTGTGGCGTGAGGTGGTCGGCCGAAGGTTACGCGAGCGCAGGCACGCCCGCGGCGACACCTTGGCCGAGTCCGCTGCCCGCGCAGGCATTGCGCCGCAGTACTTGTCGGAGGTCGAACGTGGCCGCAAAGACCCGTCGAGCGAAATCCTTGCGGCCGTCGTCGGTGCCCTGGGCACGTCCATGGCGGACATCTCGCGCCTCGCGCATCACGACCTGTCGCGTGGCGATGCGACGTTGATGGCTGCCTGACGTCCCTCGAGAACCTGGTCGACGACGCCGTACTCGCGGGCAGCTGAGGCCGTCAACACCAGATCTCGGTCAGTGTCGTGTCGAAGTGTCGCCGCCTCGCGCCCGGTGTGTTTCGCGAGGATCGATTCCATCTCGGCCCGAACTCGGACCACCTCGTCTGCAGCCAGAATGAGATCGGGAATAGTGCCACGTCCCTGCGCCGCGGGTTGATGCAGCACCACCCGGCTGTGGGTCAGCGCCGAGCGTCGCCCCGGTGCCCCGGCGGCGAGCAGTACGGCACCGGCTGCGACAGCTTGCCCCACACATGTTGTGGCAACCGGTGATCCGATGAACTGCATGGTGTCGTAGACGGCCAACATAGCGGCCGTATCGCCGCCCTCGCAGTTGATGTACATCGAGATTTCCTGATCGGGTGAGTCGGCCTCCAAATGCAGAAGCTGCGCGATCATCGCGTTCGCGACGCCTGCGTCGATCCCGGTGCCGAGGTAGACGATGCGCTCACTCAACAAGTGCGAATAGACATCGACGACGCGTTCTCCGCGCGAATCTCGTGTGATGACATTGGGAATCGTGTATGTGCTCATCGTGCCATCTCCATTCCGAAGGACACCCGTCGTGCGGGCATGACCTGGTCGAACGAGTCGACGATCGCATCGACGAACCCGTACGCACGCGCGGCCTCCGCGGTGAACCAGCGGTCGTGGAGGGAGTCGTCGAAGATCTGCTCGCGTGTTTGCCGGGTGTCGTCGGCGATCAAGCCGAGCACCGTATCTCTGGTATGACGCAGATCGTTGGCCTGCACCTCCACTTCGACGGCCGAGCCTCCGATGCCCGCCGAGCCCTGATGCATGAGGATCCGTGAGTGCGGCAGGGCGTACCGCTTTCCTCGCGTGCCCGAGGACAACAGGAATTGACCAGCGCTGCAGGCCAATCCGAGCGCGAGGGTCGAGACATCGCAGGGGACGAGGTGCATCACATCGCGGATGGCGAGCATCGCGGGAACTGATCCGCCCGGGGAGTGGATCCACAGGGCGATGTCGGCCGAGGAATTCTCGGCGGCCAACGTCAGCAGATGAGTGGTGAGAACCGTGCCGTTGTCGTCGTCGAGGGGGCCGTCGAGCACGAGTACTCGGTGCCGTAGGAGTTGGTTGCGGAGTTCGGGTGGGAACATTCGAGGCGATTCGCTCATGAGTCGAGTGTGAATCCGAATTCGGTTGCGCACCAGTGATTCTGCTGTGGGCAGCGACGCTGCTCACAGCTGCGTCGGCCGCCGAGGGACAATGGTGAGATGACTGCACTCGAGTTTTCCGAATCCATTGTCGTCGCTGCACCGGTCGAGAAGGTGTACGCCGTCGTCTCCGATGTCACCCGAACGGGCGAGTGGAGCCCGATCTGCCAGGAATGCTGGTGGAACGAGCCCGACGGCGGTGGCGTCGGATCGACGTTCACCGGACGCAACGTGGTGCCGGGCCGCACGTGGGAGACGGTGTCGACAGTGGCAGCAGCCGAGCCTGGTAGCGAATTCGCCTGGGTGGTGGGCGACAACTTCGTCGGCTGGGGCTACACCCTCGAGTCGGTGGACGGTGGCACACGCCTGACCGAGAACTGGAACTTCCTGCCCGACGGAATCGCGATGTTCAACAGTAAATTCGGAGACGACGCGCAACAGGAAATCGACACCCGTAGCCAAGCGGCACTCGACGGCATCCCGCGCACCCTGGCGGCGATCAAGCGAATCGTGGAAGCCGAAGCTTGAGTGCAGTCGTTCAGGTGCGCTGACTGCCCACTATTCGACTCCCGTGGCGGGATTCCGTCTCTCGACGCAAATTGTGGACACTCAGAGCACCACCGACGGTTAGCGTGATCGCATGGCAGCAACGGTTCTGCGGGTATCCACGGTCCTCGAATCACGGGGCCCTGCGGCAGCGATTGTGCTCACGGACGAGCAGGTCGCGTCGCTCGGTTCCACCAAAACTCCGCCGGTCCGGTTCACGATCGGTGGACAAACCGTGCGCGGCCGTATCGGGCGCATGGGCGGCGAGAACCTGCTCGGGCTCAACAAGAGCGTGCGCGCCACCTTGGGCGTCGAGGCCGGCGACACCGTCGACGTGACCATCGAGTTGGACGACCAACCGCAGGTGATCGAGGTGCCGCCGGCGTTGGCGGCAGCTCTGGACGCGGATCCCGCTGTGCGCGCTGCGTTCGATGCGCTGGCACCGTCGACGCGTAAAGAGCATGCCCGCTCCGTCGCCGATGCGAAGCGGGACGACACCCGCCAGCGGCGAATCGCGGCCATCGTGGAGGCCCTCCGGCCCTGAGTCCGAGTGCTGCGATCGCGGCACAGGCTGCAATAGAGCCCGTAGTGACACCACTGGGGCTTGACGTGACACCACCGTGGTGTCATTGTTGACCCATGGAACTTGGGCAGTACGTCACCGATCTCCAACGTCGACTGGTCGAATCGGCAGCGACCGGAGACGAGAACACTCGTGCCGCTGCCGAACGACTCGTCGACGGCATGGATGCGGCGACGCGTCTGGTGATGCTCGACGTGCTGTCGGCCGCGGTCGGAGACATCAACCGCGACCTTGCCCCCGGTTCCGTGGACATCAGGCTGCGTGGACGTGAGATCGAATTCGTCGTGGCGGCACCTGTGGCGGAACCAGGAGATGACGAGCACGCATCTCCCGCAATCGAACTCGACGACACCAGCACGTCTCGCACGACGCTACGACTGCCGGACGCACTCAAGTCGCGGGTGGACGAGGCCGCGGTGTCGGACGGGATGTCGGTGAACACCTGGTTGGTGCGAGCCGTCGCCGCTGCTCTTCAACCCAACCAACGGCGCGCTGCGCAACGCACGGTGCGTACCGGCGACAACTTCGCCGGTTGGGCGCGCTGAGTTCCTGAACCACCACAGCTCCTCAGTAGCTCTGCACTCAGCAGGGTTTCACAACCATGCCCATAGGGAGGCATCGTCATGCCCGAATTCGCTACCCCGACGCCGATAGACCTGGCCATCGATCTGCAGGTCGGCAGCATCGAAGTTGTTGCGGCAGAACGCGTCGACACCGTCGTCACCGTCGGGCCAACCAACCCGTCCAAAGCCGTAGACCGCAGAGGTGCCGAGAATACCAAGGTTGAGTTCGACGGAGAACGGCTCACCGTCATCGGCCCCAAGTCGCGCATCAGCTTCTTCGGGCCGACCGAGTCAGTAGACGTGAAAGTCGAACTGCCGCAGGGATCTCGATTCACCGCGGAAATCGCAGCCGGAAGTCTTCGGACGTTGGGCGATCTCGGTGCCGTGCGCATAAAGAGTTCCACGGGCCCGGTGGAAGTGGATTCGGCAGAGGATCTGTGGGTGCGTGCCGGGCACGGTAACGCGACAGTGGGTACGGCACTGGGGAATATCGACATCACTGCCGATCACGGACAGATCCGAGTCGGCACGGTCGTCGGCGATGCGACCCTCAAGGCGTCGCACGGCTCGATCATGCTGCGGGAGTCGGGCACCGACCTCGACGCCAAGCTCTCCTATGGTGATCTCGATATCGAGAAATCACTCGGCGCAGTCACTGCGAAAACTGCCTACGGCAGCATCACACTCCACGAAGTACGCACTGGGGCAGTCCAAGTCGAAACCGGATACGGGCAGATTACTGTCGGCGTTCAGCGAGGAGTGCCGGCGTGGCTGGACCTGTCGTCGAAGGACGGGCATGTTCGCAACGAACTCACCCCCGTGGGCGCACCCGACGACACAGAAGAAAGCGTGACGATTCGCGCTCGCACACGGTACGGCGACATTGCTATCCGGCACAGCTGAGAAGAACAGGCATCCCATGACTACATCTGCCATTCACGTCCGCGGACTGCGAAAGTCTTTCGGCAATAACCGTGTACTCGATGGCGTCGACCTCACAGTCGACACCGGCACTGTCACCGCACTGCTCGGATCCAACGGGGCAGGCAAGACCACCGCCGTTCACATCCTGTCGACTCTCGTTCGACCGGAGAGCGGTTCGGCGACAGTCTCAGGATGTGACGTCGTCACCGATCCCGCTGGTGTCCGCGCGGCGATCGGCCTCACCGGCCAGTTCTCGGCGGTCGATAACCTCTTGACCGGAGAGGAAAATCTGATGCTGATGGCGAGACTGCGTCATCTCGGACCGCGATCCAAGCCGCGGGTGGCGGAGTTGCTCGATCAATTCGACCTCGTCGGAGCCGCTCGAAAACCGTTGTCCACGTATTCGGGTGGTATGCGACGCCGGCTCGATCTCGCGATGAGTCTCGTCGCTCCACCACGCGTGATCTTTCTCGACGAGCCGACCACCGGTCTCGACCCACGAAGCCGACGCACCATGTGGGAGATCGTCCGATCCCTCGTGTCGGACGGCACCACGGTGCTGCTCACCACCCAATATCTCGACGAGGCAGACGAACTCGCAGATCGTGTCGCGGTACTCGACGGCGGCCGGATCGTCGCCGACGGTACCCCGGACGAGCTGAAGCGTCGTATACCCGGCGGCCACATCCAATTGTGCTTCGCCGATGTCGCAGCGCTCGACGACGCAACCCGCGCATTCGGTGATGCGGTGGTCGACGCTGACGGACTTGCACTGTCGGTACCCACCGATGGGAGCGTCCGAACGCTGCAGGCGGTGCTGGATCGACTGGGTTCCGCAGGCGTCGAGGCCGAAGACCTGAGTATCCATACCCCCGACCTCGATGACGTGTTCATGGCTCTGACCGGCCGGGCCGACAGCAAGGAAGCATTATGACCACAACGATCACGTATACGGTCGGCGACTCGATCACGATGCTCCGCCGAAATCTGCTGCACATCGTGCGGTATCCGGGCCTGACGATGTTCGTCATCGGAGCACCCGTGGTGTTTCTGATGTTGTTCGTCTTCGTGTTCGGGGGAACGCTCGGCGCAGGGCTTCCCGGTGTGGATTCCGACGGTGGACGCACTGCGTATCTGCCGTACGTGATGCCTGGCATCCTCGCCATGACGATCGCCGGCACAGCCGGGGGGACGGCAACCACCGTCGCAATGGACATGACCGAAGGCATCACCGCGCGGTTCCGAACGATGGCGATCTCGCGGGCTGCGGTTCTCGCAGGTCACGTGCTCGGCAATACGGTGCAGGCTGTTCTCGGAGTGGTGGTGGTGCTCGCAGTGGGATTCGCTGTTGGATTTCGACCGAATGCATCTTTGCTGCAATGGATCTCGGCCAGCTTGATGGTGGTGCTCATTGCATTCGCAATCAGTTGGCTCGCGGTGGCGATGGGAATGGCGTCGAAATCGGTGGAAACCGCGAGCAATCTTCCGATGCTGTTGCTGCTGTTGCCGTTTCTCGGCAGTGGGTTCGTCCCGACCGACACGATGCCGTCGGGACTGCGATGGTTCGCCGAGTACCAACCGTTCACTCCGTTCGTCGAAACCCTGCGTGGACTGTTGACGGGGGAGCCGCTGGGCACGAACCTGCCACTGGCACTTGCCTGGTGCACAGTGATCGCATTGGTGGGGTACGTCTGGGCGATGGCGATCTACGAGAAGAAGTCGGTTCGGTGAGAGCTGCTGGTCGTGCTTCGGTGCGATGGGGCGGCCTTCGCGGCGGGATTGAGCAAGAAACTTTGCAGATAGCGCGAACGTGTAAAAATCCGTGCTCTTTCTTTACATATCCCCTGCAGCGTGGCATTGTCCACGCATGATCGCGTGGCAGCCCGACTCTCCGTTCAACGAACTTCCGGCACCCCCAGGCACCGACGTGTTGGAAACGCGCGCGGTATTGAAGGCTGCCATCGCGGCAAACACTGCGCTAGCAAAGCTCGACCAGGCAGTTGTATCGATACCGAACCCGACGGTGCTCATCAACTCCATTCCGTTGTTGGAAGCACAGGCGAGCTCCGAAATCGAAAACATCGTCACTACGACAGATGAGCTCTTCAGGCACCTCGGCGACGACGCGGCAGCCGACCCGGCTACTCGCGAGACGCTTCGATACCGGACCGCGCTCAAAGTGGGCTTCGATCGAACAATCGAGCGCGGGTTGACGGCGGCCACGGCAATCGATGTCTGCAGCACGATCAAGGGGCGGAAGATGCAAGTCCGGGCCATGCCCGGTACGCGCATCGGCAACCCGGTTACGGGTGAGGTGACGTACAGCCCACCCGAAGGTCGTGACCTGATCGAGGCGAAACTCAGCGAGTGGGAACGCTTCGTACATGCTGACAACGGGATGGACCCGCTGGTGCGGATGGCCGTCGCGCACTACCAGTTCGAGGCGATCCATCCGTTCGCCGATGGCAACGGCCGAACCGGGCGAATCCTCAATGTGATGCTCCTGATCGAGGCGGGTCTCCTGAGAATGCCCGTGCTCTATCTCTCGCGATACATCATCGACACCAAGAACGACTACTACCGCTTGCTACTGGCTGTGACGTCGCAAGCGGCGTGGGAGCCGTGGGTGCTGTATGTCCTCGCCGGCATCGAACGGACGTCGAACGACACGCTCAGCAAGATCGAAGCGATCCGTGCGCTTCAGGACGACTTCAGCATGCGAGCCCGTGCAGTCACCAAAGGAGGGGCTGATTCCGAGTTTCAGTCGGTGCTGTTCGAGCAGCCCTACTGTCGAATCAAGACCGTCGTCTCTCGATGCGGGGTTTCGCGGCCGACAGCAACTGGCTGGTTGAACGCACTGGTAGAAGCTGGCCTGCTGCAGGAGAGCAAAGTTGGGCGGGATCGCCTGTTCATCAACCGAGAGTTTCTTCGACTGCTGGTCAGGGCAGAAGGCTCCGCAGGCCAGATCTGAGTGGCAAGAAACTTGGCCCATCGCAAAAACGTGTAAAATTCGGGGCATTCTTTTTACACATGATCGGGGCTCAGACCACCGCTGCGGGTCTGTTCGACGCTTTGTCCGGTGTCGGTCCGATCCCCGCGCGTACTGAGGTCAGTGGTCGTTGCCTGCGCTACCCGGGACGGTGGTAGTAGCCCGTCAATTCCGTAGCGGTCGTCCAGCCGAGTTTGGTGTACAGCGCTCGCCCGTCCGACGTAGCACCGAGAACTGCACGCGATCTGCCGGCTCGAAGTGCACCCTGCTCGAGGTGGTTCATAACGATCGAGCCCAGGCCACGGCGGCGATGTGAATCCTCGGTCACAATCTGGTCCGGCACAACGAAAACCTGACCCAAGCCGATCTGCCCGCGCGCAGCCAACTCGCCGGTTGCGGTACGAATCTCCGTTGTCAGCAACGTATCCGACGGCTGAACGGTTCGCACGTCATAGCCGTCGGGTACCGGTACCGCGGTGACTTCGGTGATCTCTCGCAGCATGAACCACGCAGGATCGGTCCTGACCCATTCGGTAGAAAACAATGAACCGAACGCCGGCGCCCCCGCGTACTTGATGCAGGCATTCCGCGGTTGTGGTCTCTCGACAATCGATTCGACCTGTTCGGCGGTCGGAGTGTGCAAGACGGATCGACGAGATTCTTGCGTCGTACCGGTCTCGATCGCCCAGCCTCCCGCGATCTCGACCGGTGCCGGCGTGAGACGCGAGTGCGCCCAACCTCGAACCCAGCCCTCGACGTAATCGGACTGCCTCATACGACCGCCGCCGCATGCGTGCTCGACCCGACGGCCGCCGTCGGACCAATTCCAGGGGATAGTCCAGCGAGGATGTCGATTGCCGAGCTGATTTCGGGCAGTGAACGAGTGAAGGGAATGCGCTGATGATCGTCGAACGCGTATCCCGTGCCGAATCGCAGTCCCGGTGCCAGCAGCAGGCCGTGAGAGTGGGCTTGGGCGACCAGCGCACTGGATCGGATGCCGTCAGGTAGGGAACACCACAAGGCCAGGCCTCCATCCGGGACGCGAAACTGCCAATCCGGCAACCGGTCTCGCATCAGAGCAACGGTGTGATCACGTGCGACTCTCGACGTGTCGGCGCGCACCCGGCGCACCTCGTCGTACTTGCCCATCAATTCGACCGCAGCGAGTTGATCGAAAATGGACGCCGAAAGTTGGCGTCGCGCATAGGTTGCGGTGACTCTCGCCAGTAGGCCTGCTTCGGCGCGCACCCAGCCGACTCGCAGGCCGCCCCACACCGTCTTGCTGATCGACCCGATCGTCACCGTCGCGATGTCCGGGGTCGCCGCTCCGAAGGGTTCGATGTCGGGTGAGTCGTCCAGCGAAAGATCTGCCGCAACCTCGTCGACGATGGTCAGTACCGCGTGGCGGTGCATGGTCGCGGACAGTTGGCGTCGGGTCCGGAGAGGGAGCCGTGCACCGGAGGGATTGGAGAAGTCCGGCATGAAATACGCCAGCGTGGGGGCACTCTGACGCGCGGCCCTGTCTGCGGACGCCACGAACTCCTCGGTGTTCTCAGGATCGATCGGCACCGGGATGCAACGACCGCCGAACGAGTGAACGAGTTCGACGACAACCGGATACGTCGGGTGCTCGATCAGTACCCGGGCGCCCGGCTCGGTGAACGTCGCCAACACTGCGTGGATGGCGTCGGTGGCCCCCGAGGTGACGAGAATATTGTCGGCCGTTGTAGGTACTCCGCGCCCTCGGTAATACGCGGCAACGGATTCACGGAGCTCGGGCAGACCCGACGGAGCGTAGCCGCCTGATGCGAATCGGCCCGTAATCTTCTCGGCCGCAACGCTGTATGCGTCGGCAAGCAAGGGCGAGGCCGACGGTGATGCGTTGACGAATCCCAGATCTGCAGTCTCGCGATCGCCGCCGAGGGTTCCCCACGACGGCAGCGAGCTCGTCGGGGAAACATATGTGCCAGAGCCGCGTTGAGCGCTGATCCAGCCACCCTCACGGAGATGGCGATAGGCCGACGCCACCGTGACCCGGCTGACGTCCAGGCTGATCGACAGAGCCCGCTCGGCGGGCAACCGCGTCTGAGCCGTCACCTCACCGTTCTCGATCAACCGCCGCAACTCGTCGGCTATGCCGAGGTAGAGCGGGCCACCGGATCTGTTCCGCAGCGTCGACGGGTCGATGCGTGCTGCCAGATCCGGGGCCGAGATCGCGGTGGCGTCGAACGAGTCCATGCAGTCCACTGTTGCACACTGGACTGCACTATTCATCCCTAAAGCAGTCCATTGTGGTCACATGATCGCAATTGGAGCTGTATTGGCCTTGTCAGTGCTCGGAGCGGGATGGACTGTGGTCGCATTGCGCGACGGTGGGAGAAGTGCGCCCACCGGCCCTCCGCGCAGTCGGGTGCAGGCGGATTGACGGGTGCCGTCTACCCGGACTCGGTGTACATCCTGCGCAGGGATTGCCTGAAGGCGACCGCGGCGGGCGGTAGATAGCGATCGGTGACCCAGCCGACTCCGATGACGCGCGAGACGTCCTCGGCGAGATCGACCTCGACCAGGTCATCGCGGGGTACCGCCGCCGACGGCAGCAGCGCGATACCGAGCCCGCCGCCCACCAGGCCGCGAAGAGTTTCGATATCGGTTCCCTCGAACGCGATACGGGGTGTGGTGCCGAACCGCCGACATGCGTCGTCGAACACGCGACGCAGGGTGTGTTCGGCGTCCAGTGCAACGAAGGATTCCTCCGCCAGTTCGGAAAAGCGAAGCCGTCGTCGGCGCGAGAACTTGTGACCGCGCGGTAGGACGAGGAGAAGCTTCTCGACGTAGAGCGGCTCCCACGTCACCTCGAGCGAGTCGACGAACAGCCCCGGAACGCTGAGGCAGAGATCCGTGACGCCCGTGGACAGATCCGCGATCACATCGCGGCCGGAACGCTGGTGTAGCTCGAAGTTCACACCGTCGGAAATGCCGCGGTGTTCGCGAATTGCTTTGGGGACAACCGTCGCTCCCAGTGAATGCAGAAATCCGAGCGAGACGGTGCCTGCTGTTGCACCGGCCGACTCGCGCACCGCAGCGATACCGACGTCGATGCTGCGGGCTACATCCGATGTCGATTCGCGAAACGTAGTGCCGTAGCGGTTCAACACGTTCACCCGTCCCTTACGGGTGAACAAGGGGACACCGATTTCGGCCTCCAGTGATGCAATCGCACGGCTCACTGCGGACTGCGACACGACCAGGTGTTCGGCAGCCGGCCGTAAGCCCCCGAAATCGGCCACGGCATGGAAATACCGTAGCTGGTACAGCTCCATCGACACGTCCCTTCACTTGCGATATACGCAACTATAAGCCGCAAAACTATCGATAGACGCGGCAGTTCAGCCGTCGTAGCGTCGAGAACATGACACCGACCGAAGACGACGACACCACAGCCATCCCGACCGCGTGGCTGTTCACTCCCGGCACCGACCCCGAGCATTTCGACGTCGCTGCCCGATGCGGTGCCGGAGTCGCGATCCTCGACCTGGAAGACGCCGTCGCGAAAGACCACAAGGACCGCGCCCGCGACTCGGTCATAGAGCACCTGAAGACACGCGATGTCGGCGACGTCCGTAGTGCCGTGCGGATCAATCCACCGAACACGGTCACAGGCCTGCGAGACCTCCTGGCACTGGCCGACTCCGGCGTGGCACCCGATTATGTGGTCGTGCCGAAAGTCGACGCGGCGGCAACCGTCGATATTGTCGCGGAGGTACTCGCGGATGCCGGCCTGGTTACCGGCGTTGTTGCGATGATCGAAACAGCCTTCGCTGCAACAACTCTGCACACGATAGTCCAAGACGCCAGATCGCCGATCGCGGCACTGATGTACGGTGCCGCCGACATGGCGGGAGATCTCGGTGCCGAAAGTGGCACTGCTGTTCTCGCGCAGGCACGGTCGGCCTGCCTGCTGGCCGCAGCAGCGGCAGGGATTCCCGTCATCGACACACCTTGGTTCGACATTGATGACGCGGCCGGACTCGGCATCGATACCGCGGACGCAGTCCGCAGCGGATTCAGGCCAAAGCCGCCGTTCACCCCGCACAGATCGCACCCATCGTCGAGCGATTCACGCCCTCGGCTGACCAGATCGACTGGGCAACACATGTTGTCGACACAGCAACACGAGGTGTCGGAACGGTGGACGGACAGATGGTCGACGAGGCCATCGCTCGCCGAGCGCGTCGAATACTCGCACGCGCGCGGCGCTGAACACGCCGATACTTATCAAGAAAGAGAACAGGAGCGAACATGGACCCGATTCTTCCCGCGTACCGGGAGTTGGCACCCAACACGTACCGCGAGACCTCAGGCCTCTACTTCGAGGACTTCGTCGTCGGCGATACCTTCGAGCACCGTCCCGGGCGCACCATCACCGACACCGACAACATCTGGATGACGTTGTTGACCATGAACACTCAGCCCGTGCACTTCGACGCCGCATACGCTGCGGGTACCGAATGGAAGAAGATGCTCGTCGATTCGACCCTGACGATGTCGATGCTGACCGGCATGAGCGTACGCACGGTCAGTGCCAAGGTGGTCGCCAATCTCGGGTGGGACAAAGTCCGCGCGACGCATCCCGTCTTCGCCGGCGACACCCTGTACGCAGCGAGCCGCATCCTCTCCACCCGGGAATCCGCGAGCCGTCCCACTCAGGGAATCGTGACGGTCGAGACCACCGGCACCAATCAACACGCCGATGTGGTGATGACCTTCGAGCGAACCATGTTGATCTACAAGCGCGGACACGCGCCCGAGCAGGAGGTGAACTACTGATGACAACCACAGCAACCAACCGAGCCGCCGCCGAATACGCGGCCAAGCTCACCGACGCCCGAACGGCCGTCGCCGATGTTCGGAGCGGTTCCACGGTCGCTCTCGGGCAGGCAGCCGGACAACCTCCGGCACTGATGCGCGCCTTGGCCGATCGAGCCCGGCGGGCCGAGATCGACGAGGTGAAGCTCTACTACTTCCATGCCGAGCAGCCGATGCAGGAGAGTCTGCTGCAGTACGAACTGATGGGTGCCCTCGAGCCACACTCCATGTTTCTTCAGCGAGCGGAGCGTGAGCTCATCGTGCGCGGAGACCGGGACGGACGGAAGGTGGTGTCTTTCGTGCCGAATTCGTTCAGCCAGTCCATCCGATTGTTCGCCGAGCGAATCCCGGTCGATACCTTTCTCGTGACAGTCTCGCCGATGGACAGCAACGGTTACTTCACCTTCGGGACCAACAACGACTACACCAGTTCGGTTGCGCGCCAGGCCAAGAGGCTTGTCGTGGAGGTGAACGACCGCATGCCGCGGGTGTTCGGCGCGTCGGCGCTGCACGTGTCCGAGATCGACGCCATCGTGGAGCACACCGAGGAACTGCCCGCGCTGCCGCAGCGTCGGGCGGGTGAGATCGACCGCGCGATCGCGCGCCGCGTCGCGGATCTGGTTCCCGAGCATGCGTGTCTGCAGATCGGGGTCGGCGGACTCCCACAAGCAGTGTGCGAGATGCTGGCCGACCGCACCGATCTCGGTATCCACACCGAGGTTCTCACCCCTGCACTCGTGCGGTTGATCGAATCCGGCGCGGTGACCAACCGGTACAAAAGCATCGATCGCGGCACATCGGTGTTCACCTTTGCGATGGGGGACAAAGAGTTCTACGACTTCCTCGACGACAATCGCGGAGTCGAAAGCCACCCCGTCGACTACGTCAACGACCCGGCGGTGATCGCCCGCAACGACAATGTGGTGTCGGTGAACTCGACGGTGGAGATGGACCTGACCGGTGCCTGCAACTCCGAGTGGCTCAACGGTCACCAATACAGCGCATCGGGCGGCCAGGTCGACTTCGTGCGAGGGGCATACAGCTCGAAGGGGGGCGTGTCGGTCATCGCATTCGCGTCGACCGCACGAGGTGGCACGGTGAGCAAGATCGTCCCGAAGCTCTCGGGTCCGGTCACCACAGCGCGCAACGACGTCCACTGGGTCGCCACCGAGTACGGAACCGTGAACCTCAAGGGGTTGTCGTCCACGCAACGTGCGCAGTCGCTCATCGGCCTGGCTCATCCCGATCACCGGGCCGAACTCACCGAAGCCGCACGCGCACAACACCTCATCTGACCCACCGACACAGAACCGGAGCTCGCCATGAAGATCGAATCCCTCGACCACCTCGTCATCACCGCCTCGGACCCGGCCGCGACCGTCCGTTTCTACACACACATACTCGGCATGACCGAACAGACCTTCGGCTCCGGCCGGACTGCGCTGCTGTTCGGGAGCAGCAAGATCAATGTGCACCAGGCCGGTCACGAGTTCGAGCCCAAGGCGGACGTACCCACACCGGGCAGTGCCGACCTGTGCTTTCTTGTCTCCACGCCGATAGCCGATGTCGTCGAACAGCTGCACGCTGCTGAGGTGCCGATCGTCGAGGGACCGGTGACGCGCACCGGTGCCACGGGACCGATCCTGAGCGTCTACGTGCGAGACCCGGACGGCAATCTGATCGAGCTGTCGAACCCGGCGTGACTACTCGGTAGTGGACCGACTGCAAATAGCAGACGCGACCGGCATACGCGGAGGACAATCGACTCCATGCCCGCTCCCTTCGAATTCTCCACTCTCGATCTACCGCTCGAGGAGCGGATCGAGCGGTGGGAGGGGCACAATGCGGACGTGCTGCTCGGGCTGCGTTGCCGCATGTTGGAGGTGAAGCAGCTCGAAGCCACCGGAACGAACCTTCGACTCGGATCGATGGACCTGGCGCGCGTCGTCGGAACGTCGCACGTGGTGGAACGGGATGCGGAGTTGATTCGGCAGCAGCCGTCGGACTCGGTCGTGATGTACTTCAGTCTCGTCGGCGATGCATTCTTCTACTCGGAGGACGGCATTCGTACCGTCGGACCGGGCCAGGGTTTGTTGCTCGACGCCGACACCGCCTTCATGCGGGGCTTCTCCCACGGCCTCGAGGAGCTGGTGGTGAAGATGCCGCGATCGCTGTTCGCGGACGTCGCGGGTACGGCGGCACCCACAAGCCCGACGGTGTTCGATTTTTCCGCGAGCGGCAACGTTCATGCCGCAGCGCTCGCTCGGCAGGTGGGGCGAGCAACGAGTCGACACGACCCGGTAGCACCCGACGAGAGCGCAATCCTCGAACTCGTCTCGGTGCTGACCACCGGTGCCCGCGCGAATCTGAACTCCGCTCATCGAGCGGCGGCGCGTTCGTTCATCGAGCAACGCCTGCCCGACGCATCGCTGTCTGCCGCGCACGTGGCACGCGCGGTGGGAATCAGTGCCCGACACCTGTCACGGGTGTTCGCCGACGACGGCATCAGCGTGCCCAAGTACATTCTCGAGCGGCGGCTCACGCGTGCCCACGCGCAGCTCACCGCCCCCTTCGATGCGTCGGTGACCATTGCCGACGTCGCTCGATCGTGCGGGTTCTCGTCCGCCACCTATTTCTCTAGTTCGTTCGTGGCCAGATTCGGCCGGCGCGCAACCGACGTCCGACGCGATGCCGTGATCATGCGATCGGCGGGGTGACACTCACGAAATCGGCCATGTGTGTCGGTTTGCGCCGAGCTCGGCGCGATTTCGACTCCTCCCCGGAGTGATGCAGGACACTCGATCGCAGGGCCCGAAACGAGAGTCGGGCACGACGAAGGGTGATCACATGCCGGTGTTCGACGACGGTCAGAAGGCAACCGCACTGCCCGATTCCTCGGTGGTGGAGACCGACGTGCTCATCGTCGGATCGGGTCCGGCGGGCGGATCGGCGGCCTTGCTGCTGTCCACCCTGGGCATCCCCAACATCATGATCACCAAGTACCGCTGGACGGCCAACACTCCCCGCGCGCACATCACCAATCAACGGACGATGGAGATCTTTCGTGACGTGGGAATTGCCGAGCAGGTTCTCGCCGACGCGACGGCGCACGAACTCGTCGGCGACACGGTGTTCTGCACGTCCATCGCGGGCGAGGAGATCGGCCGAATTCGTACGTGGGGAACCGGTGCCGACCGTGAAGCGGACTACCAGCTTGCGTCGCCGTGCCTGACCGTCGACATTCCGCAGACCTACCTCGAGCCGATCCTCGTCAAGAACGCGACGATGCGAGGAACGCAGACTCAGTTCTCGACCGAGTACCTCTCCCATGTGCAGGACGATGATGGGGTCAGTGTGTCGGTGATGGATCGACTGACCGGACACGAGTACACGATTCGAGCCAAGTACCTCATCGGCGCGGACGGAGCGCGCTCGAAAGTGGCGGCCGACATCGACCTTCCGTTCGAGGGTGCGATGGACATCGCCGGGTCGATGAACATCACGTTCAAGGCAGACATCGCCGAGTACGTCGGGCATCGACCGTCGGTGCTGTATTGGGTGATTCAGCCCGGATCGAATGTGGGCGGTATCGGTGCCGGCTTGGTGCGGATGGTGCGGCCCTGGAACGAGTGGCTCGTCGTCTGGGGATTCGACATCTCGGCACCGCCACCGGTGGTCGACGAGGCTGCCGCCGTCCAGATCGTTCGGAACCTGTTGGGCATGCCGGATCTTCGTGTCGAGATCACGGGAACCTCGCTGTGGGGCAACAACGAAGCGCATGCCACGCATCTGCAGAAGGGTCGCGTGTTCTGTGCCGGTGACGCGATCCATCGGCATCCGCCGAGCAACGGACTCGGTTCCAATACATCGATCCAGGACTCCTACAATCTTGCCTGGAAGCTCGCCGCGGTGCTGAAAGGTACCGCCGGTGAATCATTGCTCGAAACCTACAGTGCCGAGCGGGCACCGGTGGCGAAGCGGATCGTCGAGCGGGCCAATCGCTCCAGTCGTGAATTCGTCGGCCTGTTCGAGGCTCTCGGTGTCACCGATGCGAAGACCGAAGCGGAGATGATCGAACGAATAGAGGAACGTAAGGCGAACACTCCTGCCGGAGCTGCCAAACGCGCGGCACTCGCTGCCGCCATGGAGACCAAGAACTACGAATTCAATGCGCACGGCGTCGAACTGGGACAGTTCTACACATCATCGGCCATAGTGGCGGACGGCGCTCCACCCGAACCGACACGAGACCGCGACCTGTACTACCAGGTGTCGACCCTGCCCGGATCTCACCTACCCCACGCGTGGGTGGGCGATCATCTGCACAAGCGGGCGATGCTCGATCTTGCTCCGTACGAACGCTTCACACTCATCACCGGAGTTGCCGGCTCGGCGTGGGAGTCGGCCGCGGACAAGATCGCCCACGAACTCGGGGTACCGCTCGAGACAGTCGTCATCGGACCGGGTCGCGAGGTGACCGATCTGTACTTCGACTGGGCGCGGTTACGTGAGGTATCCGAGAGCGGCGCGTTGCTCGTGCGCCCCGACAAGCACATCTGTTGGCGCGCAGACGGACTGGTCGCGGATCTCGACGGTGCACTTCGCGAGGCTCTGACCGCGGTGCTGTCGCGATGATCCGTGATTTCGCCTACGAGGCCAACCCGATGCGGGTGCGATTCGGCTCCGGTTCTCTGGAGAGCGTGGCCGAGGAACTCGATCACCTCGGACTCCGCCGGGTACTGGTGCTGTGCTCCCCGAGCCAGCAGAGCGTCGCCGACCGCGTTGCATCGATCCTCGGCGATCGTTGCGTAGGAACACGTTCCGATGCCGTCATGCACGTTCCCGCCGAGCTGGCCGCCCGAGCGAGCGCGGAGGCCGTCTCGCTGCGGGCCGACGGCTGCGTGACCGTCGGCGGAGGATCGGCCATCGGGCTCGGGAAGGCCATCGCCCTGAAACATCGCTTGCCGATCGTGGCTGTGCCCACCACCTATGCCGGGTCCGAAATGACACCGGTATGGGGCATGACGACCGACGGACACAAGGAAACCGGCCGCGACACAGCCGTATTGCCGCGCACCGTTCTCTACGATCCCGACCTGACGACGGGCCTCCCGGTAGGGCTGTCGGTGACCAGCGGCATCAACGCCGTCGCTCATGCGGTGGAAGCGTTGTACGCACCGGACATCAGCCCGATCATCGCACTGATGGCGGAGGACGGGGTGCGGGCGCTCACGTCGGCACTCCCGGCGATCGTCGCTGATCCGTCCGACCCCCAGGGCCGTGGTGACGCCTTGTACGGAGCCTGGCTGTGCGGAGCGACGCTCGGTGCCACGACGATGTCTCTGCATCACAAGCTGTGTCATGCATTGGGCGGAACGCTGAATCTGCCGCACGCCCCGACTCATACAGTGGTGCTACCGCACGTGTTGGCCTTCAACCAGTCGCACGCACCGGGGGCGGTGGCAGCTCTGGCACGGGCGCTTCCCGGTACCGCGGACCCGGCGCAACGGCTGTGGGACCTGTGCCGGACCCTCGACGCGCCTCGATCCCTGGCCGAACTGGGCATGCAGGAGAGCGACATCGACCGGATCGCCGAAGAGGCGACCAGCCGCTCCTACGGAAACCCCCGCCCCGTCAGCCGCGAGGCGGTAACCACAATTCTTCGAGCAGCATGGGCCGGGGACCGGCCGAGCGAGAGCGAACAGTGAGCGAGAGTATGACCGACGAGACCGTTTCCGAAGCCCAGACCACCGTCGAAGAACAATTGGTGGACAACGTCATCGAGTCGTTCGGTGATTGCACCGATCCACGCCTGAATCAGGTGATGACGTCGTTGGTGCGGCACCTGCACGGATTCATTCGGGACGTGCGGTTGAGCGAGGCGGAGTGGAACGCCGCTATTGCATTCCTGACCGAGGTCGGGCACATCACCGACGATCGTCGCCAGGAGTTCATCCTGCTCTCCGACGTGCTCGGCGCGTCGATGCAGACCATCAACGTCAACAATCCAGCCCACGAGGGTGCGACCGAGGCGACGGTGTTCGGCCCCTTCTTCGTCGACGATGCACCGCGTATCGAGAACGGCGGTGATGCGTCGGGAGGTGCTGCAGGACAACCGTGCTGGGTAGAAGGCACGGTACGGGACACCGACGGTAGCCCGATTCCCGGTGCTCGACTCGAGGTGTGGGAGGCGGACGAGGACGGGTTCTACGACGTTCAGTACGACGACGCACGCGTCGGCGGTCGAGCGCATCTCTACAGCGACGACGACGGGCGCTATCGATTCTGGGCGTTGACACCGACTCCGTATCCGATTCCGCACGACGGGCCGGTTGGACGGATGCTCGCTGCGACCGGTCGATCGCCTATGCGGGCATCTCACCTGCACTTCATGGTGACGGCAGCGGGGATGCGAACGTTGGTGACGCATATCTTCGTCAGCGGTGATGAATTGTTGAACAGCGACACGGTGTTCGGTGTCAAAGATTCGTTGATCAAGGACTTCGTGGAGCAGTCGGCGGGTACCCCGACCCCGGACGGTCGAGATGTGGGGGACAAGACCTGGGCGCGAGCAGGTTTCGACATCGTGCTCGTACCTGCCGGCGACTCCTGAGGGGTCAGGGCTCGGCCGGACGGCTGTCGGTGATGGAATCGATGAACGGCGTGAGCAGCAGGGCCAGATCATCGGCTGCCGCGCCGATGTCGTCCGGCGGTTCAGGGATGTAGCTCAGCGCCAATCGGACGATCGCCTTGCTGACCACGTCGGCCTGACGTGGGCTCGCGCCGACCCACCCACGCTGAAACGTCTCCGCCAGCCGCTCTCCCGCCCGGTCGATGAGCACCTCGCTGTCCGTGGTGATCAGGCGCAACAGATCCTCCGGTGCGTCGCCGCTGTGCAGCGACCGCACCAGGGGGTCCAGACCGCTCAGCTCGAAGAACGACGAAAAGCCCTGGCGCAGAGCGGCCGACGCGTCGTTCTCGTGTTGATACAGCGCCGTTTCGCACATCGCGACGAACAGGTCCGTCAATCTGATGGCGTAACCCTGTGCGACGCCACGCCGAGAACCGAATTCGTTGTACAGGCTCTGTCTGCTCAGGCCGGCAGCCTTGGCGATGTGGCTCATCGTCACGTTGCGCCAGTTGCGCTCGTGCAACAACTCGCGCAGCGCATCGAGCGCAGTGTCGCGCGCAAGAGTGGACGCTGCTTCACGGTATCGACCGGGGGTCGACGTCTGTTCGGCTGCGGGCATGAGCACGACTCTATCGAACGACCGCATGCGGCTGATCCAGCCAATCTTCCCCGAGGAGATTTCGGTCGATGGGGTCTGCGCGCGCAATGAGGGAGCGGATCTGCCGGATGTCCTTGGGGTATCCCACCCCGATAGCTCCGACGAGCGCATCGCCGCGCAGTGCACAGGCGGTGAATTTGCGGTCCTGGATCGAGCCGCGAACCACGACGTACTCGTCGTCCGCCCTGGTCCACCCCGCGAATTGCAGGTTGACGCCGTGCTGAGTGGACCAGCCCCACGGAACGTCGAGATCGCCGACGTCGAGACCGAGGATGGACCGAGCGGCGCGGGTCGCTTGATCGACGGCGCCGTTCCAGTGCTCGCTTCGATAGGTACCGCCGAGGATCGAGTTGGGAACTTCGGCGACGTCACCCGCGGCGTAGATACCGGCCGCCGATGTCCGCATCCCGGCGTCCACCAGGATTCCCGACGCGGTCTCGAGGCCCATGTCCGCCCCGAGCTCGACGTTGGCGACCGATCCGACCGACACCAGCACGGTGCCGGCAGACCACGAGCGTCCGTCCTGAGCAGTGGCCAGGAGCGTGCCGTCGGGCATCTTCTCCAGGCCGGTCACGCAGACGTCGGTGTGCATCTCGATACCGTTGTCGGCGTGCAGGTCTCGATACATCTGCGAGATCGAAGCCGGTGCGATCCGGTTCAGCGGAGCTGATGCTGCCTCCAGCACCGTGACCTCGGCACCGAGTGATCGGGCTGCCGCTGCCGCCTCGCACCCGATCAGTCCACCACCGATCACCAGCAACGATCCTGTTCGGAGGATGTCTGCGTGCAGCGGGGCGACGTCGGCAGCGCTGCGAAGGGTGAACACGTGAGCCGAGCCGGGCAGGTCGAGTTGCCGCGCCCGAGAACCCGTTGCCAGCAACACGGTGTCGTAGGGGACCGAGTCGCCATCGTCGAGTTGCACGGCCGAATCGGTGACCGCGGTCGCCGTGACACCCGTGCGAACGTCGACACCGTCGATCGCTGGACCCAGCCGAACCTGATCGACCGCCTTGGTGCCCAGCAGCAACTCCTTGGAGACCGCGGGACGACGATAGGTGGCCTCCTGTTCGCTACCGATCAGCGTGATGGACCCGGTGAAGCCCTCGGCGCGTAGCACTTTGGCGGCGGTGTATCCGGTGGCACCGGTGCCGACGATCACGACGTTGCCGGGTTGCCGAGCGTTCACCCGCGTTCGACCTCGACCATCTCGAAATCGGCCTTGGCTGCACCACAATCGGGGCACGACCAGTCGTCGGGAATATCGTCCCAGCGCGTGCCCGGTTCGATGCCGTCCTCGGGCCAGCCCAGTTCCTCGTCGTACTCGAACCCACACTGAACGCAGCGGTACAGCTTCATGCTTTACTCCTGAAGTCGATTTTTTCGCGGACACCGCAGTCGGGGCACGGCCAGTCGTCCGGTACGTCGGACCATGCAGTCCCGGCCGGAAAGCCCTCTCGCGGTGCGCCGTTGGACTCGTCGTATACGAACTCGCACACCGGGCACTCGTAGGCGGCCATCACTTAGCTCCGTAGGTGGCGAGGATCTTCTCCCGCTTGGACGGCTGAATGTTGACGCGAGTGATGTCGCCGTCGTAGTGATCGAGAACGCGGTGGTCCATCACCTTGCGCCACACGGGCGGGAAGTAGGCCAGCGAGATCATGCTCGCGTACCCGCTCGGCAGGTTGGGCGCTCCGTCCATGCTGCGCAGAGTCTGGTAGCGCCGCGTGGGGTTGGCATGGTGATCACTGTGTCGCTGAAGGTGATACAGGAAGATGTTGGTCACGATGTGATCGGAGTTCCAGCTGTGTTCGGGGGTGCATCGCTCGTAACGGCCGTTGTCCTTCTTCTGACGCTGCAAACCGTAGTGCTCGAGGTAGTTGACCGTCTCGAGCAGAGAGAAGCCATAGATGGCCTGAATGACCAAGAACGGCAGCACGATCGGGCCGAACACGGCGACGAGGACCGCGTAGAGGACGACGGACATCAGCCATGCGTTGAGCACATCGTTGTGAATGCTCCACGTGCTCTTGCCCAGACGCTCCATTCGAGTCTTCTCGAGCTCCCAGGACGACTTCAGACTGCCCCATACGCTGCGTGGCAAGAACGCCCAGAAGCTCTCTCCGAACTTGGAGCTCGCCGGATCCTCGGGAGTGGCGACGCGAACATGGTGGCCGCGATTGTGTTCGATGTAGAAGTGGCCGTAGAACGTCTGTGCCAGAGTGATTTTCGACAGCCAACGCTCGAGCTCGTCCTTCTTGTGCCCGAGTTCGTGAGCGGTGTTGATGCCGACGCCGCCCATGACGCCGATGCTGATGGCCAGGCCGATCTTCGAGACCAGCCCCAAGCCGCCGTCGATGCCGAGCCAGGAGAGGTTGTCGGTGGACCAGAGGTAGCAGGCGAACACCAGGCTCGCGAGCTGGAACGGAATGTAGGCGTACGTGCAGTAGCGGTAGTACTTGTCTTCCTCGAGCGCCTTCATCACCTCGTCGGGCGGGTTGTCACCGTCGGGGCCGAAGAACCGGTCGAGGATCGGGAGCAAGCCGTAGACGAGCAGCGCGCCGATCCACCACCACACCGGGGCGACTGCATTCCAGCCGAGCTGGTTGAAGGCCCACACCAGACCGGTTGCCAGGAACACCGCCGTGGGTGGAATCAGGCCCATGAGCCAAAGATGTCGCTTGCGGTCGTGCCACTCGTCGACCGGCACCTGTGCCTGATCGTCGATGTTCGATGCGGTCATCGTCACTCCTCGTGTAAGTCCGATCACTGTGGATTGGACAATACACTGAATTTGTCAGCACGATGTACAAATCTAGAAATTTGTACACGCATCACCGCGGAGGTGGGCGTCATCACAGCGTCGCTTTCCGGGCAGATTCAGCTGCTACCTTGCGTCTCGTTGCGGCCGGTAATGGTCGGCCGCGACATTCGTAGGTCCGTCTGTATCCCGTCGGGGGTACTTCACAACAGGAGTAGCTATGGACGCATTCATCGCCAAGATCATCGTCGACGTCATCCTCGGGCTCATCGGCAGCGGAAGCGCCGAGAGCGGAACAACCGCGGTGAGCGCTTTCCTCGGTTCCTGACGCCAGGGGCTGCGCCGGTGCTGTACCGGCGCAGCCTGCCCCGAAGTCGCGCCGCAGGGAGCTCCGGCTGCCGGTTCGGCCGCTATCGATCCCGGCCCCGACATAGGTGGGGCCTCCTGAATGCGCGCCATTGCCGGCGGTAGAGAATCTGCTACGTGCAGAGAAGTCGACTGTGGATCGCCGGGGCACTCGGACTGGCGCTTACCGCCGTGCTCGTCGCAGGACCACTGAAGAAGCCGGCGCTGGCGGTCCGCAACGCGCATTGCTTCGGGTGGAGCGTCAACGACACCGGCCCGCGATTGGTGACGCTGGGAGATTCCATGGCGCAAGGGAATTCCCGCGTCGGGTGGGGAATTCACGGCAACACGGCATGGTATTCGTACCTCGTATGCGGCGACGCGTCCCCCGCTGCAGGTGGTGGAAATTTCGGAATCAACGGCGCGACGACGACGCAGATACTCGCGCGAACCGACGATGCGCTGGCCGCGAACCCTGACATCCTCGTCGTCAACGGCGGCACCAACGACCTGGCCAGATCGGTGCCGCTGCCCCAGATCGTCGACAATTTGCGCGCCATCCTCGAGCGAGCGCGCGAAGTGGACACTGTCGTGATCGCGACGGTGCCGTCGGCGCGCACAGTCAGCGCCGACGCGCTGAACGCAGATATTCGAGCGCTCGCTGCCGAGCACGGCGTACCCGTCGCGGAGTTCGCACCACTGCTCGATCGGCCCGGTGCCACGTTCGACGGCGTGCACCCGACGGCGAGCACTGCCGCCCAGATGGCGGCCGAGGTCGCCGCACTAGCAGGAATCGCGAGTATCTGAGCTCGGACCGGACGGCACTCGCCCCTAACTGCGGACCTAAGGGTTCAGGATCGTCCGTCGGACGCGGGATCCCGCCGAATGGCGTCGATGGTGACGAGGTACGCGTTCAGAGGCGACCCTCGTGGATTGCGAGGATGGCCAGAGCGACCACGGCAATCGTGAGGATTATCAAGAGCGCCAATTGAATTGGATGTGTCGAGCCTGGCGGTCGAACCCCGTTCGGACCCCTCTTCTGGAGCATGTCACAGACTGTAGGCCACCTCTTCGGATTGTGCACAGGCTAGGTGGTACAAACTGAGCGACTCGCACATGTGTTCGATAAAGCGTATTGTTGTTCTCGGCGGAGCTGGGAGGGAAGCCCGGCTTCGCCGCCCAATCTGTGCACAGCTCCCGCGAAGTGGACGGTGATCCGATGGACGACGTAATGCGCAAAGTCAAGGAGCTCGAGGCCTTGGTGGTGGAGCTGGAGGCGCTGGATCGCCGGCGCGTCGGACTCGGGGACCGTCTGGTGGATCTCGAGCACTTCTTCCGCAGAGCCGGATGCCCCGAACTGTCCCAGCAAGCGCTCGACGCGTTTGTGGTCACATACGCCGGCCGGGTGCTCGAGTTGGCCGACGGCATGCGGGGCTAGTCCCTGCCTCGGTAAGTTCACGACTTCGCGGACCAGGTGGTTTCGTCTGTGGTTGACTTGTCGATCCAGGTCGAGACCCGAGGAAAGCCGCACTTCAAAGTGAACAGTCTTCGCCAGTGGTGGTCGCTTCCGGTCGACTACGGGTGGAACGTCGCATACGCACGGTCGCAACGCGGACTGTCCATCACCAGGGTTCTCATCGGAGTCTTCTGCTGGCTGTACGGCACCGCCGCGGCGATCGCGCTGACCATTCCGGGGCTCGGCGACAGCACGCTCGGTCGCTGGATCCTATGGTTCACCGTGATCACGACGTTTCCGGTGGGTGCGGCCTGGTTGATCGGTGGCTGGCCGAGCTGGCAGATGTCGATCGCCTTCGTCTTGTACGCCGATATCGTGCTCGCCGCGGTGCTGCTCACCACCGAAGAACCGTCCATGGTGTTGCCCCTGGCTGCTTTGTTCACCGTCATGGGCAGCTACATCGTGGGATTTCGCGGACCGAAACTGTTCACCGCACATCATGTGTTCGCGCTGTTCACTACGGCCGCGCTCTACGTCTCGGCCTTGATGGACGGCCCGGAGCAGCGTCTGCAGACCACTCTTTACCTGATCATGCTGATCCTGGTGATGTTCTCGGCCCCGCTGATCTGCCACTCGTTCCTCATGCTGCTGCGCCGCGACGCCACCGGCGCGTTCTACGACCCCCTCACCGGAATGCAGAACCGGCGGGGATTCGACGCGGCGATCGGCAACCTGGAGTTTCGATCCGGTTCGGACGTATCGGTGGCCGCCGTGGTGATCGACGTCGACAATTTCAAAGCGGTCAACGATCGGTACGGCCACGAGCACGGCGACGTGGCGATCCGAACGACCGCGAGCCGCATTCTGGAGGTGTTCCCCGCGCCGGCGGTCACGGTTCGGCTCGGCGGCGAAGAGTTCGCGGTCGTCTGCGTGGACAGCCTCGACTCGGTTATCGAACAATCCGAGCGCTTGCGAATCCGACTATCCGACAAAACCGATCGAGCACCGTTGACCGCGTCGTTGGGTATCGCCCACGTGGTTGTCGAGGTCGGAGACATCGAGTTCGGCATCAGCGAATTGTTGGGCCGCGCCGACGAAGCGATGTACCAGGCGAAACGACTCGGTGGTGATCGCGTGGCGGTCCACGGGAACGACTCGTCGTCGCACCGAGCCGTCGACGAACTCAACTGACAGCGTCGATCGGTTCCGCACTCGGAACCGATCGACGCCGTGAGTCGGTATTGGGTCGCTCTAGCGAGCAACCTCGGCTGCGATCGCAGACTGCGTTCCGACGTCGAAGACCGGGTTGGTCAGGTGCACGTCGAGGGTATTGCCGGGGCCGGCGATGATGGCGTTGAGCACCGAGGTGAACGCGCCACAGTTCTGGAACTGCGGAATCGTGTAGGTGCCCTTGACGTGTGAGTCGGTCTGGTTGTTCTGGATCAGATCGATTGCGTCGAGCGAACCGGTGAGGTTGGCCGTGGTTTCCGCGGTGACGCAATTGGCACCTGCGGGAATCAGGTCGAGTGAGGCGGACCCTGCCGATCCGGTGTCGATGCCCAGCGGCTTCACCGAATCGATGCGAATCTTGAAGCTCTGCTTCACATCGAGATCCAATGTGGGTGCCTCAGCGGGTCCGCCTTGGACGAGGGTGCCCGAGACCGGGGTCGCGTCGATGATCGAAATGGTGAACTTGGCGAGCGTGGCTGGGCCGAGTTTCAGGTTCGCCGATGCCTGGGGGAGGGCAAGCGAACCGGTGACGGTTCCGCCGACCAGGTCGACGTCGGTCACCAGGTCGGTGGTCGGGAAGATGACCGGCTGACCGGTTTTGGCGATGATCGTCGTCGTGTCTGCCTGAAAGGTGATGGGAAGCGTGTCGGCAGCGTTGGCCGGCGCAGCCACCATCGTTGCCAGTGCGACGGATGATGCCAGCGCCGCCATGGTGACGACAGACTTGTTGCGGATCTTCACGTGGGTTCCTTATCGCTGATGGGTTGTTTTTCGGACGAGTTCGAGCGTCAGGACAGGGTGAACGCCGGATTCGGCTGGACCGACAGGCTGTTGACGGTGCAGTTACCGGACATCGGCTGGTTGGTCGACGTCAGAGTGTTGGTCATGTTGTCGAACGAACCGGCCAGCGTGGCCGGGCCGCAGTTGTACCCGATCAGCGAAAAGCCCACGTTGGACACTTCGCCGGCGGTGGCGCTGGTGGGGGTGAGGGTCCACGGCAAGTTCTTCAACTGCGGCAGGTTGCACAGACGATTGGAACCGCTGATCTTGGCGTCGGTGATGGATGCCGAGGAGCCGTCGGCGCTGGTGGTACCGATGAGATCGATGGAGCAACTCACCGGTACTCCGAACGAGGCCGGGGTGCTCACGACGATTGTTCCGGGCGCTGAGAAGGCGGTGCCGGCAGGCGAGATGGTTGCGGCACCGGCGCTGGCAGCCCCGACCGTCGCACCGGTGATGGCAACGGCGGCGAGTACGGCGGCGAGTGTACGAGAGCGGGTCGGCGGGGTGAGCGTCATCGATCGATCCTCCAAGTCCAGTTAACGACTCCGGAGCCCTCCGAGGGCAGCCGGTGGCACCGGAACTCCGGTGGCCAGGAGGGACGTTAGGACGGCGAAGCGTATGTCGGAATTGTTTCATTTGAATCTTGTGACAAATAACAATACGGGCGGTATGTTTGTTGTATGCCATGGTAACGAAACTGGGCTCGAATCTCGAAAGTCCACTCCATCACGGGTTTTCGTCCCGGTTTGTCGTCGACGACGCGGTCGAGAGGGCACGTCCGCCGAGTGCGTTGCCCGTTATCGGATCGTTATGTGAAGTTACCCAAACGAGATAGTTGCGACGTCCTCCGTGACACCTCCGTCGACCAGTCTCGTGAGGGCGAGCAGAAGCTGCTGGAAACGATGTTTGAAATGTCGATCTACCCCCGTCGGACAGGGGGTGATTTTCCGTGTCAAACTGTGGTGTGACGTTCGCGCTGGCCGAAGCAGGATCCGCAGTCGACACGGACACGGGAGAGTTGACGGTGCAGCCGTATTTCGCCCCGGTCTGTCGGCTGGACAATGGCGCTCTCGCAGCGATCGAGGTGCAGCTGCGTGGGCCGGAGGGCGGTCCCCTCGCCTCGGCCGACGCGCTCAAGCGCGCGGCGAGGGCCATGGATGCCAAACGTGAACTCGACGCCCTGGCCTGGAGAGTCGCTCGACGCGAGCAGTCGGTGCGACTGCCGATGCTCGTGTCGATGGATGTCGGCTCGCTCGCCGCTATCGACTCCGCCACCGAAGAGCAACTCCGCCGAGACATCGTGGTCGTCACGGAAGCAGCTCTCGTGGACAGCCCGGCTCGTACTCTCGCGTCGATCGACAAGGCCCGGCGCGACGGCAAAGTGGTCGCCGTCGACGACGTCGGCCGCCGACCACAATCGATGACGCTGCTCCCGCTCATCGAACCGGACGTGATCATCCTCGCGGAAACCATGGTGTCCACACGCCCCGACGTGTCGACCGCGCGCACTGCCCACGCAGTCTCCGCTCAGGTCGAACGAACGGGCGCGGTGGTTGTCGCCAGCGGAGTCGATACAGCGCTGCATCGCAGCCGCGCACTGGGACTCGGCGCGACGTACGGGGTGGGCGAGCTCTACCCGGCCGCGCAATCGACCGAGGAGCTGCCGGCCGATGCCGCCGAGGTGATGCCTCCATTCCCCACGTGGAGCACGCCGGCATCAGCGCTGGAGTCGCCGTACGCCATCGCGGCCGCAGGCAAGATCGCCACGCGAAGCACCAAACGCCTACTTGTTGCGATGAGCACGTCTCTCGAGATGCAGGCTGCATCGGCGGGACCGGAAACGTTGATACTCGGCACTTTTCAGAGGGCCGAGCACTTCACTCCCACCACCCGCGCACGCTGGGTGTCGATGGCCGAGCAGATCTCCTATGCCGGCGTGTACGGCGTAGGTATGGGGTACGTGCAAGAAGGCGGCATCGTGCATGCACCTATCGATCCGGCGGACTCACTCGTCGAGGAGTGGAACGTGGTGGTGCTCGGGCCGCACTTCTGCGGAGTGCTCGCTGCAATCGACCTGCACCGCGGCGAGGCCGACGCAGACCGTGAATTCGACTACGTCATGTCGTACGACCGAGCGACCGTAGTCCGTTGTGCGCGTGCGATTCTCGCGCGTTTCTGACATACCCCCGATGGTGTCGCCGGAAGGGATGTTTCGGGCGGCCATGGCAGGGCATACCGCACAGCAGGTAATGAAGTAGTCCGGACTGCAGCATTGCTCAGGCCCCGTGCGTTGAAAAAACAGCGTACGGGGTCGCCTGAACAATCAGCTTTCGGTCGAGGCCTCGTCCACCAATTCCTGCGCGATATCGCGGAGTTTGCGATTGGTGCCCTGCGATCGGTCCACGAGCAGAGAAAATGCCGCGTCGGCGTCGATGCGATGCGTTGCCATCAACATTCCCTTGGCCTGTTCTATCGGTGCTCGCTGCGACAGTGCCCTCTGGACATCATCCGACAGCCCGAGGTGGGTAACGTGCGCTGCGATCATGCAAGCATTGTTGCGCGCTTGGCTGCGACGCAGGTCAAGCCCGAGAAGACACACCGGTTTCGCGTCGAACAGAGCTGCGGCCGTTACTGAGTTCGTAGCTTTTCGTGACCGCTGCGTTATCGAACGACTGCCTTGATCAGGCGGCGGGATTCGACAGAGGGCGCCCGATCAGGAACTCGAGAGTGCGGTACGCATCGGTCCGGCGACCGTTGCTCGCATTGTCGTGGTACGCGGCACCGGCAACGACAACGCCGACCGGAATGCGACCCGACTCGATATCTCGCGCCGTCTGCTCGGCACAGTTGCGCAACACCGGGCAATCGGCGCACAAGCGCCATGCCTTCTCTGCGCGCTTGCGTCCGTGCCGGGGAAGTTGTTGCGAGTCGTAGGCATCCATGTCTTCGATGCACGCACCCTTGAGGCGCCAGACCTGGTCATCTGTCATCGTCATGATCCGTTTCGCGTCGTGCCGATCGTTCCACGTCCTTTGTTCCCCGTCTCGATCAAGTCGAAACAACCAAATGCCTTGCGGCGCCGCAGGCCCGCGGGCCAGGTGGGACGACGAGCGGCAAACCGAGATGCAACAGGCTGCCGCCGCGATGGTCACCAGGGCTCCGAGCGCAATGGCCGGGGCCTGACCGGGAGCCAGAAGCCGGCCAGCATCACCGATGCATGGGTATGGATCGCGAGGGCCGCGAAGCCGAACAACAGCACGATGTCGAGGCGCAATTCGAGCGCGACACACAGAGCGAGTGTCTCGAAGGTCATGTGGTCGCGCCGACGTCAGGCAGAAATCAGCGTCGGGCGTCGACTCGACGGCACTACCGCGAGGGGTGGTTTCGTGCCTGCATGAAGTCTTTCCAGTCACTGTCCCAGTGCCGCATGCGAACCCGGTCACCGGCCACCGTGGTGAAGTAGACCAGGAATCCGACGAAGACCGCACCGAGAACCCACACGAATATGGCTGTGGAGGCACCGTTGATGACTGCACCAACCGCACTGACTGGCGCAGGCACGAGGTTTCCGTTCGCGTCGCACCAGACGGGAATGGTCTCACCGATCTGCACGTCCGAGGGAACCTCGGTCGACGCCGAGTGAATGGACCCGTTCGGTGCAGTCCAGTCCACTGTCGCGGTGCCGGTGGGAAGCGTGGTGCTGTCGCTTCCGGTACCCGTGGACTGCGCGGTATTGATCACTCGGGCATCGACCTGAACGTATTCTGCACGTTCCTGTTGCGACTGTGATGCCGCGTCGCTGTAGGTCACCGAACCGATCGTCGCTGCGATGGGTATCAGCAACAGCAGGACCACCACCCCGACGATGACGAGCGTTCGTTCGATCCTGTCGGGCAGTCGCATCAGCGGATTGGTGGACCAAGGACCTTGGCGCCACCAGCGGTGCGCGAGTTGTGCGTGCATGCCGTCACCTACCCCTCACCGCCGTGTGTTCAGCGTCGATTACGAGTCTCCGACGCCGTGCACCGGAAAGTAAGGGCACAAGGTCCCGATACGTCGCCGGCTACCCGCCGTTCCGGCTCGACATGGGGCCGGACGACGGCGAGATTCAGCTCAGAAAAGCCGCGTCGATGACGACGTACCCGGCCACGGCGAACACCAGGTAGGCGAACAGGCGTTGCAGTCGTGCGGTATCGACCCGAGTTCCGAAGTGCGCGGCAAGAAGGGAGCCGACGATTGCGGTGCCGGCGAACGCGAGGGTGATCGACCAGTCGATGGTCGTGCCGCTCAGATGTGAGAACAGACCGGCGACGGAGTTGGCGACGATGATGACCAACGAGGTGCCGACCGCGACCGACATCTCTATGCCGAGCATCAGCACCAACACTGGAATGATGAGGAAGCCGCCTCCGACGCCGAACAGCCCGGTCATGAATCCGACGGCAAGGCCGGCCGGAATCGACCGCGGAGCGCAGTGTCTCCAGTTGATGCCCGATGCCGATGTCTTGCAGGCTGTTCCGATATCTCCTCGCTCGGCGAGCATCCGGGCTCCGGCGGCAACCATGACGGCGGCGAAGCCGAGCAGCAAGATCCTCTCTGGAAGCAACCGGCCGAGTGCGCTGCCGGCGAAGGTCGCTGGAATGCCGGTCGCAGCGAACACTGTCGCCAGTCGCCATTCGACGCGGCGGGCTCGCAGCTTCGGTATCACTCCCACCGCCGAGGCCGTACCGACGACGATAAGCGAGACGGGGATCGCTTCCTCCACGCCGAGGCCCAGGGCGAACACCAACACCGGGACCGCAAGAATGGATCCGCCTCCACCGAGTAGGCCGAGGAGAATCCCGATCACTGCGCCGAACCCGAGCGCGAGCCCCAAAGTCATCGTTCTCTCCAATCGATGGTGTGATCCTATACCCCCAGGGGTACTTGACATACCCTAGGGGGTATTGCACACTGTGTCTACCGCCCCGTGAAACGCGCTCGGCGACAGCAGGATGGAGGGAACCGTGATCCTCGAGCAGTACTACCTCGAATGTCTTTCCCACGCTTCGTATCTGATCGGTGACGAGACCACTGGACGTGCGATCGTCGTCGATCCGCGTCGCGACATCGCCGAGTATCTCGACGACGCCGCCAAGTACGGACTCACCATCGAAGGGGTCGTCAACACTCACTTCCACGCCGACTTCGTTTCGGGCCATCTCGAACTGGTCGACGCGACCGGTGCCTGGATCGGCTTCGGCGAGGCCGCCGAGACCGACTACCCGATCCGGCGACTGCGCGACGGGGTGCGGTTGTCCCTCGGCGACGTCGAACTCGAAATCCTCTCGACGCCCGGTCACACGTGGGAGTCGATCTCGGTGCTGGTTCGGGAGCGCCCCGGTGCCACACCCACCGCGGTCCTGACCGGTGATTCCCTCTTCATCGGAGATGTCGGACGTCCGGACCTGGTCAATCTCGGGGACGGCTCCACCGCCGACCTCGCCCGTGCGATGTATTCGACGATCCACGAGAAGCTGCTGACGCTGCCCGACGACGTCGTCGTCATGCCCGCTCACGGGGCCGGCTCGTCCTGCGGCAAGAACCTGTCCACCGAGCTGACCTCGACCATCGGTGAGCAGCGCGCGAGCAACCCGTCGGTGCAGCCGATGACCGAAGACGCGTTCGTCGCGCTGGTCACCGACGGCCAACCGGCAGCACCGTCGTACTTCTCCGCCGACGCAGCTATGAACAAGCAGGTGCACCCACTGCTGTCCCCTGGCCGAACTATCCCTGCGCTGACACCCGAAGCCGTGAGGGCCGAGCTGGTTTCCGGCACAAGGGTGCTCGACGCACGAAGTGTGGATGATTTCGCGGCCGGTCATCTTCGGGGATCGGTCAATGTGGGTTTCGACGGTCGCTTCGTCGAGACCGGCGGCATGGTCGCGGAGGTCGGCGGACGGATCGTTCTCATCGCGTACCCGGGGGACGAACAGGAAGCCGCGCTGCGGTTGGCCAGAATCGGCTCGGACAACGCGATCGGTTACCTCGTGGTCGACCGAGACGGAACATTTCCCGCGGAGCTCAGCGAGCTGGTCGAGACCGCGCCTCGTACCACCGTCGAGCAACTCGACTCCATGCTCGCAGCGGGTGAGGCGACATTGGTGGACATTCGCAACCCCGGTGAGCGCGACTTCGGCACGATACCGGGAGCGATCTCAATCCCGCTGGCCCAGTTGCGAACTCGCCTCGATCAGGTGCCGACCGGCAAACCGATCGTGACGCACTGCGCCGGAGGATGGCGTTCGAGCGTGGCCGCATCCTTGCTCCGAGCACAGGGATTCGAGGACGTCTCGGATTTGCTCGGCGGATACAACGCCTGGGCCGACGCTCACGTTCCGGCCTGAACTTCGACCGACTTTTTACCAGGAGGATTCTCATGTGTTACCCCGTCACCTGCAAGAAATGCCACAAGACCGGCTGGGGCGGTTGGGGCAAACATGTCGACTCGGTCATGCGTACGGTTGCCGCAGCCGACCGCTGCACCTGCAGTGAGGATTCGACGCCGCCCACGAAGGAGCGTCGGAGCATGCGGTCGCTGTTCGGTCGCTGAGATCGGGTGAACCCGGATCGGCAACAGGGACTTTCGGCTCCACTTTCGATGTCCGAAGTGGGGTCTTCCTCGGGCCGCGGGTCCGTAGTGTTGGGGACATGCGCCCACCGAGGACGCGGGTGAGGGGTCGGACGTGGTCACAGTGTTCTTGGTCGACGATCACGAGATCGTGCGTCGGGGTCTGATCGATCTCATCGACTCCGACGACGATCTCACCGTGATCGGTGAAGCCGGAAGTTGCGCACAGGCACTCGCTCGTATTCCCGCATTACGGCCGGACGTCGCCGTTCTCGACGTCCGGCTACCCGACGGCAACGGCATCGAGCTCTGCCGCGAATTGCTCGACCGACTCCCCGATCTCAAATGCATGATGCTGACCTCGTTCACCGAGGATCAAGCCATGCTCGACGCGATCCTCGCCGGCGCGAGCGGATACGTCGTCAAGGACATCACCGGTATGGAGCTGACACGTGCGATCAAGGACGTGGGCTCGGGTCGGTCGCTGTTGGACAATCGCGCAGCGGCAGCGCTGATGGACAAGCTGCGGGCGGGTACGGCCGCTCCCGGACCGATCGATCACCTCACCGGGCAGGAACGGACGTTGCTCGACCTCCTGGGGGAGGGACTGACGAATCGGCAGATCGCCGCTCGAATGTTTTTGGCCGAGAAGACAGTGAAGAACTACGTCTCCCGGCTGCTCGCCAAGCTCGGGATGGAGCGCCGCACCCAGGCGGCGGTGTATGCGTCGAGGCTGGCCGAAACGCATCCGCGAACGCACCCCGGGCCGTCGGATGGATGATCACCGCCTATCGGGTCTTCCACAGCTTCGGCTCGGTGAACTGCTGGCCGAGGTGCAGGACCGCATCGGTCGCATCGCGGATGCGCGCGTGCAAGCGGACGGTCTGCTCGACGCGATGTTCGTCATCACCTCCGGCCTCGACCTGGAAGTGACGTTGCGGTCGATCGTGGAGTCGGCGGTCAACCTCGTCGGAGCTCGTTACGGTGCCCTCGGCGTCCGCGGCGACGGACACGGTCTGAGGGCGTTCATCCATCACGGCATGGACGACGACGTGCGCGATGCCATCGGCCATCTCCCCACCGGCCGAGGTGTACTGGGTCTGCTGATCGATCAACCACACGTATTGAGACTCGACGACCTGTCGGCGCATCCGGAGGCGGTGGGCTTCCCACCGAACCATCCGCCGATGAAATCGTTTCTCGGCGTGCCCATTCGCGTGCGTGACGAGGTGTTCGGAAATCTGTACCTGACCGAGAAGAAGAACGGAGCGCAGTTCACCGAGGACGACGAGGTCGTCACGCGGGCGCTCGCCTCGGCTGCCGGCATCGCGATCGAGAACGCGCACCTGTACGAGGAGTCGCGGATCCGTCAATCGTGGATGGAAGCGATGCGGGACATCGGCACCGAGCTGCTGGCCGGGAGCCACATCGACGAAGTCCTGCGCATGGTGTCGAGAAGGGCCGTGCACCTGACTGGGGCCGACACTGCGTTCATCGCCGTTCCCTCCGACGCGGGTTCGAGTTCCGACACGGTCTCCCGCTTGGTGATCTCCATCGCCGAGGGGTACGACGCGGACGCTGTGGTGGGTTCGTTCATCCCGATCGAGGGATCGAGTTCCGGTGCGGCATATCGTCTTCGAACCGCCACTCGCAAGGAGGAGTTGGACTATCGCCCCAGCGAGCATGTTGCGAACACATTCGGCCCCGCGCTGATCTCACCGCTGCGCGTGGCCGACGGCGTGCGCGGGGTCCTGGTGACATTGCGTCGTAAGGGAGCGCCGGCGTTCAACGACTTCCAACTCGATCTCATGTCCAGCTTCGCCGATCAAACAGCGCTGGCCATGCAGATGGCCGACTCCACGCGGAGAATGCACGAGCTGGACGTCCTCGCGGACCGTGATCGGATCGCCCGGGACCTTCACGATCACGTCATTCAACGGATCTTCGCGGCCGGGTTGTCTCTTCAGAACACGGTGCAGAAGACCGAACTCGACGATATTCGTCAGCGTCTGGCGCGCACCATCGACGATCTGCAAGACACCGTCCAGGACATCCGCACGACGATCTTCGATCTGCAGAGCTCGACGCACTCGACCACTCGTCTACGGCAGCGCGTCAACGGAGCCGTCCTGGAACTCACCGAAAGCGTTCCTATTCGCGCCGTGGTTCGTATGTTCGGGCCCCTGTCGGTCATCGACAGTTCCCTCGCCGACCACGCCGTCGCCGTCATTCGTGAAGCGGTGAGCAACGTCGTCCATCACGCTCGGGCGGAGACCGTCAACGTGACACTGGCGGTCGGGGACAATCTCCGCATCGAGGTCTCCGACGACGGAATCGGGTTGGACGAGAACAATACTCGTAGTGGACTGGCAAACCTCGAGGCGCGGGCAGTCGAGTGTGGCGGTGCGATGATTCTCAGGCCTCCCGCCTCTGGCGCAGGTGGCACCGAGCTGATCTGGTCGGTACCGCTGCCCTGACGGGTGACGACCTTGGTCACTTGTTCCGATGACCTCGGACTGCTGTGTCAGGTGTGCCTGCGCTCGTAGCGTTCTCGTCGTAGACGCGCACCATCGAGAGGCATCTTATGAACACTTCACTTTCCACCGGACCCGTCGTGGTCGGAATCGACGGATCGACGGCTGCACTGGACGCAGCCCGTTTCGCGGTCCGCGAGGCGCGCGGCCGTGGAACGTCGCTGCGTCTGGTGCACGTGATCCAGGCCCATCTTCAGCCCGAAACAGTCGATGGTGCGCCGGATGTGGACGACGATTACGCCCGTACCGTGTTGGACCAGGCGGCGATCGTGGCCGGGTCGAGCGACCCGACCGTGGTCGTCGAGACCGTTGTTCTGCAGGGACGCCCGGAGACGGTCATGCTGTCCGAAGCGGCATCGGCGTGCCTGACGGTGTTGGGTATGACTACCGAGAACTCTGTTGCTGCATGGGTTCTCGGATCCATGGTGCACACGGTCGTCGAATGCTCGAACCATCCCGTGGCGGTCGTCCGAACCTTCGACGCCGAGCGTTCCGGAGCAGTCGTCGCCGCCTTGGGCGACGCGAAGGTCTCGGCGACAGATGTCGTCGTGGCGCAGGCATTCGAGGAAGCGGCGATGCGCGGTGCCAGTGTGCTCGCGGTACACACCCAGGCGATTTCGTCCATTCTGGCCAGCGCCATCCGCGGTCCGGTCGACCACCTGCACCCCGAATCGGCGATGGACGTCCGACTGGAACCTTTCGGTGCGGACTACCCCTCGGTGCGGGTTGCGTCGGTCTACGCTGAGGCCGACTCGGGATCGGAGTTGATCGCGGTGTCCGACACCGCACAGCTGATGGTGTTGGGCCACGAGCGTGATCGCGTTCCGGGAAGCACGTTGACCACCGTCCTGCGGCACGCAGAGTGCCCCGTTCTCGTTGTCCCGCACGCATGAGCACCGTCGGCGCGAGAGCGATCGTCGTCGGTGTCGACGGCTCCGGCTCATCGCTCGACGCAGTCGGTTGGGCGGCACGTGCGGCAGAGTTGCGTGGGCTACCAGTGAAGCTGTTGTCCGCCTACCAAGTGAAGGCTCTCTACACCAGCTTCGTGGCGTTGCCGTCTCACATCGGTTCCGAGGAGCACACAGCCGCAGAATCGATCCTCGCCTGGGCGTCGCTGGTTGCTCGACGTTCGGTGAAGAACCCGGACACGCTCGTCATCACGAGCGAATCGCTTGTGGGACCGACGATTCAGGCTATGTTGGAGCAGTCCTCCAGTGCCTCGATGATCGTGGTCGGTTCGCGCGGCAACGGTGAATATTTCGCGGAACTGCTCGGCTCGGTGAGCACCGCAGTGGCCGTCCAAGCGCACTGCCCTGTGGTCATCGTGCCGGGAAGTGTGGAGTTGCATTCGTCGGCAGGCCCTGTTGTCGTTGGAATCGACGGGTCGCCGCACAACCAGGACGCGGTTCGGTTGGCATTCGACGAAGCCTCGCTCCGGGGAGCAGGTTTGGTCGCAGTCCACGTGTCGACGGACGAACTGATCTCGTCGCCCGACGCGTCCACCGGCGACAGGTCCGAGGCGATCGCGTCGAACGGTCGAACCGTTTTGGCAGAGAGCCTGTCCGGCTGGAGTGAGCAATTCCCGGGTGTGTCGGTGCAACGAACAGTGTTGCGCGGCAACGTGGCCGACGGGATCCTCGAGGTGGCGTCACGTGCGCAGGCCGTCGTCGTGGGTTCGAGTGGACGCGGTGGGTTCAGCGGTCTCCTTCTCGGGTCCACCGTCCGGTCACTGGCCTACCGCGTCGACTGTCCGTTGATCATCGCCCGCGGGTAGCTACCGATCCATCACCACCACCGCCACTGTCGAATTTCGGGGAGATCCTCGAAATGCTCACGGATGTAGGCATCGTGCCGGGTCAGTTGGTCCTCGCAGAACTGCCGGAGTTGCTGCGCGCCCTCGGGTGCGTTCGACGCTCGATCGACAGCGTCGAGGGCCAGGTGGTACGGACTGATCTTGTCGAGCGTCACCATGTCGAACGGCGTTGTGGTGGTGCCCTGTTCGATGAAGCCGCGAACATGGAATCGCTGGGCGTTCGGGCGGCCGTGCAGCAACTGATGCACGGCGCGTGGGTAGCCGTGAAACGCGAAGACCACATCGACTGCTGGGCGACCGTCAGATAGTTCGCAGCAACTCAGTAGCGCAGATCTGCGTCGAGTTCGTCGGGGCTGTAGGTGGTCTCGGTGGCGGACGCGGTCATCGGTTCGTGGGTACGACGACGACGGGAACATCGACCGAATGCAGCACCGCGCGTGAGGTCGATCCGAGCAGCATAGAGGCGAAGCCGCCCCGGCCACGGCTACCGACCACGATCAGCTGCGCGTTCTCGGCGGCGCGGACCAGTTCGCGAACGGGTCTGTCCTGAACCACCACCCGGCGGATGGTGACGTCGGGGTAGTCCTCCGACCAACCGGCCAGGCTCTCGGCCAGCGATGTCTTCTCGGCGAGTTCCGAATCTGCCCACGGCCCATCCTCGTCACGCGTCAGAACGCTGCCGAGCTCGAGATCACTCCAGGCATGCACGGCAACGAGGTCGACGCCTCGCATCGACGCTTCCTGCAGAGCGAACCCGATCGCAGGCTGACTGTTGGACGTACAGTCCACTCCCACGACGACCGGGCCGTCGCTGGCGATGTTCGACTTGATCACTGCAACAGGGCATGTGGCGTGCGATACGACGGCGGTACTGACCGACCCGATCAGCCCGCCGGTGAACTCGCCGAGGCCCCGTGAACCGACGACGATCAAGGCGGGTGCGATATCGAAGTGCGTCAGATTGCGTGCAGCCGAGCCATGTTCGAGACGAGTGTCGAGAATCAGAGAATTGCCTGCCGCGGTGTTGTGCGCAACGTCGACCGCAGCGGTCAGTACCCGCTTGGCCTCGACGTCCGGATCTGCGAACGCGCCGATCCGCAAGCTGATGGCATCGCCGTAGGTTCCCGGCGCGAACAGTGACGAGGTGACCAACTCGAGTGGGGCGTGGCGTCGTACGGCCTCGCGCGCTGCCCAGCGGACCGCGTCGAGAGAAGTGGCAGATCCGTCGACTCCGACGACGACTCGGCTCGATGCATTCATGATGTGTTCCCGTCCATTGACTTCTCGTGTGCCGATACGCGTCGAGCATGGCTGGATCAGACGCATAGCCAACAGAGGCGGAAGTCCTTCGGTTCTGGGCCGAAGTCCCTGCCCGCTACCCCTAGGGGGTATGTCTTGCTATCGTCGATGAGATGAAGTCAGTGATCCGACGCAGTCGCCCGGGCTTTGCCTCGGCGACCGGATTGCTGATCGTGCTGACGGTCCTCGGGGTGCTGCTGATGCATTCGGTGACACCGGTGATGTCACCCGGTAACAACCACACGGCCATGGCGTCGGTATCCCACCACGATGAACCCATCGAGGTGGCTGCAGCGAGGCCCGACTGCCCGTCCGCGCACCAGATGATGCATCCGTGCGCCGGAACGACGGTGTCGTGGCCGACTCTGTCGGTTCCTTCGACGAGTGTCGATGTGAGCGACTCGTTCTTGTCCGAGGCGGGTATCGGCGCGCGCACCGACGCCATCTCGGAGCGTGCACCGCCGTGGACTCTGTGGGAGTTGGACAGATCGGTGACGTTGCGAGTGTGACAGGGAGCCCGGTGGAAGCACACCCACCGGCGGATCGGCATACCCAGATCCCTGTATTCCGCACTTTCGCAAGGAGATTCACATGCGTACAAAACTGGTCGCTTCGCTGGCTGCTGCCACCGTGAGCGCATTCCTCGTCGCCGGCTGCAGTGACGACACTTCCGACATGCCGATGGACGGTCACTCGATGGGCTCGTCCAACTCGGCGTCGGCGTCATCCCAGGCCGACGCGTCCGCGGAGTTCAACGACGCGGACGTGATGTTCGCTCGGATGATGTACCCGCATCATGCGCAGGCGGTCGAGATGGCGGCAATGGTCCAGGGGCGCACCGACAATTCGGATGTCGTGGCGTTGGCGTCGGCGATAGAAGCCGCGCAGCAACCGGAAATGGACCGGATGACGGCGTGGCTCGCCGAATGGGGTCAGCCCGCACCCTCGGCCGACATGGGTGAGATGAGCGGAATGGACCACAGCTCGGGCATGGGCATGATGTCCCAACAGGACATGGATGCGTTGACTGCTCTGTCGGGTGCGGCATTCGACCGCCAGTGGCTGACGATGATGATCGAGCACCACGAAGGCGCGATCGAGATGGCGAACGTCGAGATCGCCGACGGCTCCAACCCCGAGGCGCAGGAGATGGCACGCACGATCGTGGCCACGCAGCAGCAGGAGATCGACACCATGCAGCAGTTGCTCGGCTGATCTGCATCGACACCGAAGGCCGCACCCTCTCATCGGGGGTGCGGCACCGGCGTCGCGATGGGCCTGCTCGAGTACGCTGGCAACCCGGAGAATCCATCTCTGCAGTCGGTCCGAGGGAGAACGTTCAGATGGCACGTCCACGGGTTTTGATCCTCGGCGGCGGATTCGGCGGGCTTCATGCCGCGCGACGCCTCCGCAACGAGGACGTCGATGTGACCGTGCTCGAGCGCGGTACCTCGCACGTCTTTCAGCCGTTGCTCTACCAGTGCGCCACCGGTCTTGTGTCCGAGGGCTCGATCGCCAGCCCGCTACGACACCTGCTGCGCAAACAGAAGAACGTGTACGTGGCACTGGGCGAAGCGACGTCCGTGACCACAGTCGGCGACGGCGGAGTGGTGACGGCCAGCCGATTCGACGGGTCTACCTTCGAGCTGCCCTACGACTACCTCGTCGTCGCCGTCGGAATGCAGCAGGCCTATCACGGTCACGACGAATACGTGCAGTGGGCACCGGGCATGAAGACTCTCGACGACGCCCTCGCGATCAGACGAAAGCTGATCTCCGCCTTCGAGATGGCCGAGTCTCTCCCCACCGCCGAGGAGCGTCGGCCCTGGCTGACCTTCGCCGTCGCCGGGGGAGGCCCGACGGGCGTCGAGTTGGCCGGTCAGATAAGGGAACTCGCGTCTCGGGCGCTGGCGAAGGAGTTCGACTCGATTCACCCGTCGGAAGCTCGGGTACTCCTCTTTCACGGCGGTGATCGCGTACTCGAATCGTTCCCCGACTCCTTGACGACAAAGGCGCAGCGGACCCTCGACACCGTCGGGGTGGAAACCCATCTCGGGGTCCACGTCACGGACGTCACGGCCACCGACGTCGAAGTAACGACCAAGGCCGAACCGAAGTCGGTCACTCGCTACGGCACTCACACGGTGCTGTGGACCGCAGGCGTAGAGGCTGTTCCGTTCGTGAAGCAGCTCGCCGACGCGATGGGCGTGGAGCAGGACCGCTCGGGACGCATCGCCGTGGAGCCCGACCTGTCGATCCCGGGACACCGGAACGTCTTCGTCGTCGGAGACATCATGTCGCTGAACAAACTCGCCGGAGTGGCAGAAGTGGCGATGCAGGGCGGTAAGGCTGCGGGTGCGGCGATCGCGGCCGACGTATCCGGTTCTGCGCGTTCGGATTTCAAGTATCGAGACCTCGGCACCGCGGCCTACATCGCGCGTGGACACGCACTGGTGCAGGCCGGGCCGCTGAAGATGTCGGGATTCCTGGGCTGGGTATCGTGGGGCGTCATCCACATCGCATTCCTCGCTGGCAACCGCAATCGCATCGGAACGTTGATCAACTGGGCGGCAACCCTGGCCACCGGGACCCGACGCGAACGCGCCATCACCTACGGCGACCCGGCAACGGCGCGTAGGCCGTACAACTGACCTGAGCGCCCACTATTTCGGCCGTCGTACGGAATCCCGCTTCCGCAGGCAAATAGTGGACACTCAGGTCGGTTCGCGTCAGTGATGGGCTCCGACCGGACCCCATGGTTCAGGATCGGTGCCGATCGGCGGGATTCCGCGACCGGGTGCCGATCCTGAACAACCAGGTCCGGGTCAGCCGAGGAGGTCGCGAGCGAGAGCATCACGATCGCGTCTCGGATTCGTCCGGTCCATAACGCTCGGGACGTTTGCTCGAGGTAACGTCACCTCATCTTCGGCCGATGTAGAAACTCGACCGGTGTAACTCGACGAAAAGGTGAAACAGCGTGCCACGATCTCGACGACACGGCTTCCGGCGAATCGGTTCGGCTACGGCCGTCGCCCTCGCAGTGGCGATTCTTCCGACCGCGCTGATGACGCCCGTCGCGTCCGCAGACGAGCTGCCTGCGTCGACGACACAGTCGAGCAACGGATCTCGCATCGAGTCGGTGAACACCCTCGACGGCAAGCAGGTTCAGCTCCAGGTCTTCTCCGCGTCGATGAACCGCACCATTCCCGTGACGGTGCAGCGTCCCGCCGACGAGAGCGTGTCGCGCCCGGTGCTGTACCTGCTCAACGGTGCAGGCGGCGGCGAGGACGCGGCTTCGTGGCAGTCGCAGACCGACGCCGAGGCCTTCCTCGCCGACAAGAACGCCTGGATCGTGACCCCGCAGAAGGGCAAGTGGTCCTACTACACCGACTGGCTGCAGGACGATCCGAAGCTCGGCAGCAACAAGTGGAGCACCTTCCTCGGTGAAGAACTGCCCCCGCTGATCGACGCCCAGTTCGACACCAACGGTCGCCAGTCGCTCGCAGCGCTGTCGATGACGGGCACCTCGGTCCTCAACATCGCGATCAAGTACCCCGGCAAGTTCACCGGCGTCGCGGCATACAGCGGTTGCGCACAGACGTCGGACCCGATCGGGCAACAGTTCGTGAAGCTCGTCGTCGAGACGTACGGCGGCGGAAACGTCGAAAACATGTGGGGACCGCTCGACGGGCCCGTGTGGCGCGAGAACGATCCACTGCTCAACGCCGAGAGGCTCCGCGGCACGCAGATCTACATGAGCACCGGCAGCGGCCTGCCCGGCATTCCGAACGACACCTTCGCCAACCCGCGCCTGAACAACGACCCGGCGACGCTCGCCAACCAGGTCATCGTCGGCGGCGGCATCGAGGTGGCCACCAACTTCTGCGCGTCGAACCTGGCGAAGCGTCTCGACCAGCTCGGAATTCCGGCCACCGTCGACTTCCGTCCGGTCGGCAACCACTCGTGGGGCTACTGGCAGGACGATCTGCACAAGTCCTGGCCGTTCCTGGCGGGATCGCTCGGCCTCTGACTCTCGTAGCACCGAACAACGGCCCCTTGCACATCACGTGTGAGGGGCCGTTGTTCGTTTCCGGGGTGTGTGGATCGACGCGACTATCGAACGTATGATCGAACGATGGCACGGCGCGCGCAACCCCGACCGGCGTCCGCCGTGCGCCCCTTCAAGTTGCTCCGACCACCACTGAAGGTGTGGATCGACCTGAACATCCTCTATCCACTGCCGCCGCATCACGCGTCGAAGTTCAACCCCGAAGGATTCGATGTACGACGCGTCGTGCCGGGCGATCTGGTCGAATGGTCCATCACCGTGGACGGCGACTGGCTGGGCCGAGTCACGTACGAGCTGATGTCACGCGATCGCAGTGAATCCGTCACGCATTGGGTGCCCAGCCGGGCACTGAAGCCGCTCTAGAGGCGCACGAAGCCCCGCCTCGAACGACGAGGCGGGGCTTTCGCGTGACTACCTTCAGAAGCTGTGCTTGCGTGCCTTCTTGGCGAGCTTGCGGGTGGTGCGCTTCGACGGAACGAACAGGTGTGCGGCGCTGCGACGACGGTTACGACGACGAATCAGCACGAACGCGACGGCTCCCGCTGCGGCTGCGATGGCAGCGATGACCGGGGTTCCGACCTTCGCGGCCTGGGCCACGTCGTCGCTGTCGATATTGCGGACCGTGTTCTTCACATCGTCGGCGACGGCGGAGGCCTTGTCGGCTGCCTTGTCGGCAACCTGGGAGGCCTTCTGCTTCACGTCGTCGACATCGACGTTCTGCACCTTGTCCTTGACGGTGTTCTTGACATCCTCGGCCACGTCGGCGGCCTTGTCGGCTGCATCGGAGGCTGCGTGCTTGGCCTCGTTGGCGGCGTCGGCTGCGGTGTCGGCAACGTTCTCGGCCGCGTCGGACACGGAGTCCGCAGCCTGGTGGGTGTTGGCCTTGGCCTGATCCGTTGCACCTTCGGCGCGGAGGCTGTCGTCACCGGTGGCCTCGCCGACCTTCTCCTTCGCAGTCCCGGCCAGTTCCTCTGCCTTGTGCTGAGCCTTGTCGATGAAGTCGGCCATCGGTGCGTACCTCTTTCGTGTAGGTAATCTCCGGTCAACCCGGAGCTGGGGGCGTCGCGGACGACGCCGATAGGTATGAGTCGAAATCGACGCTCCGAAACATACGTCCGACGGGGCGTGTTTCGGGTCACTATCGGCGGGCGGGCCCGACGGGTACCTACGTCCTCGAACGGAGCCTCCATGTTCGACGGCGAGAGCGCTCTGAACCCGACTCGTACGCCATCGAGACGGAACGTCGGTCGAAGTCCAAACCGGAACCGCGCGAGGTGAGCAGGATGAGGGCGACGACTCCCGCAACACCGACCACCACGGGAGTCATCGGAGGTCGCTTCCGGGTGTGATGGCGGTGCGTCTCGGCTTGTGCGTGTAGTTCATGGCTGCTCCTGTCTACGGGGTGTGGTGAACGCTGCCATTGACATAACCATTCGTCAATGGCACATTGTGTGATGTAGGTCGCGGTCTTCTATTCGCCTGGTCGAATCGCGAGGATGCTCGGGGAGGCAGCGAGGCATGACAGTGAGTACAAGTGAATGGCCTGAGGTCGACAGCTCGGTCGAAAATTTCGAGGACGTGCTCATCATCGGTGCCGGCATATCGGGCGTCGGCGCGGCATATCGCCTGCAGCAGATGGCACCGGAGTTGAGCTACGCGATTCTCGAAGGACGCGAGCGGGCGGGCGGCACCTGGGATCTGTTCAGATACCCCGGAATTCGTTCGGACAGCGACATCTTCACGTTCTCGTTTCCGCACACGCCGTGGCAGGGAGACACCCTGCTCGCGCATGGCGAGGACATCCGCAACTACATCGTCGACACCGCCTACGCCAACGGCATCGACGAGCACACACGTTTCTCGACCATGGTCACTGCGGCGAACTGGGATTCGTCGACGGACCTGTGGACCGTCGAGGCGTTGTCGGACGGCGTTCCGAAGACCTACCGCAGCCGTTTCGTGTTCCTGTGTACCGGCTATTTCGACTATTCGGGCGGGTACACCCCCGATCTTCCCGGGCTGGACGAGTTCACCGGACAGGTAGTGCATCCGCAGCAGTGGCCCGAGGACCTCGACCATTCCGGCAAGCGGGTCGTCGTGATCGGGAGTGGCGCAACCGCAATCACATTGGTGCCGACGCTGGCGGCCGACGCCGCGTCGGTGACGATGCTGCAGCGTTCGCCGACCTATATCGCATCACTGCCGATGACCGATCCGTTCACCACGCTCACCCAGCGTGTGCTGCCGGACTCCCTGGCGCACAGTGCGTTGCGGTGGCGCAACGCGCTGTTGATGGTCGGCTCGTATCAGCTGTGCCGACGCGCACCGAAGACTGCCCGCAGGGTGTTCCGGGCGATGTCGAAGGCCCAGCTGCCACGTGGATACGACGTGGACAAGCACTTCGACCCCACCTACGCCCCATGGGACCAGCGGTTGTGCGTCGTTCCGGACGGCGATCTGTTCAAGGCCATTCGCTCCGGTCGCGCGACCGTGGTGACCGACCACATCGCCGGCGTGACCGCCGACGGCATCCTGCTGGAATCGGGCGACGAGATCCCCGCCGACATCATCGTCACCGCAACGGGCCTGAAGCTGCAGGCATTCGGCGGTATCGCGCTGTCACTGGACGGACAGCCGTTCGAGGCGCACGACAAGTTCGTCTACAAGGGCCACATGCTCGAAGACGTGCCCAACGTGGCCTGGTGCATCGGGTACACGAACGCATCGTGGACGCTCAAAGCCGACATGACGGCTCAGGCAGTGGCAAAACTGCTCGTGTACATGCGCTCCCACGGTTTCACCCATGCGATACCGGACCGGGCAGGCAAGCCCGTGGAATCTCGGCCCGTCGTCGACCTCGCATCGGGATACGTCACCCGCTCGCTCGACGAGCTACCGAAGTCGGGTACCGAGCGTCCCTGGTCGGTGCGTCAGAACTATATTCTCGACAGAATCGACGCGCGATTCGACGATCTGACGGAATCGATGAGGTTCGGGCGGACCGTACCTGTGACGGTGGCCGGTCCTGTATCGGTGGACGCTCGCACCGGGTAGACGAGAAGAGATTGGATCGCAATGACTTTCGAGATCGACGGTTCCGCGCTGGCACACACCATCCGCGGTGAGGGACCGACCCTGGTGCTGATCCACGGCATAGTTCACCGGCAACATGCGTGGGACAGTGTCGTCGAGAGTCTGGCCCGGCACCGGCGCGTGGTGACGGTGGATCTGCCCGGCCACGGCAATTCACCGGAACTGCCCACCGAAGCATTCGATCTCGGTCCCTGGATCGTGGCCGAACTCGAGCGCTTCCTCGAGCTCGTGGCCGTGGACGGCGAGAAGCCGCATGTGGCCGGTAATTCGCTGGGCGGATACTTCGCCCTCGAACTCGCAGCGCGCGGTTCGGTCGCCTCGGCCACCGCGCTCTCTCCGGCCGGCTTCTTCCGCGGCCACTGGGATCAGACGCGGGCGCTGCTCGTATTCCGTTTGCTGCGGGCCTTGTCGCGAGTCATCAGTCCGATCGCGCCCACCATCATGCGTTCGGTGATCGGACGCACAATCGCCAACGGCGTGTTCTACGCCAAGCCGTGGCGAGTTCCCGCAGCGACGGCCACGATCGACGCACTCAGCATCACCACCAACCGCGCGATCGACGCAGCCGGAAATGCAGTGCCGCGCTTCAGCGTTCCGGTCGACGAGACCGTTCCCGTCACCGTCGCGTGGGGCCGTCGTGACTTGGTTCTGCCGGTGTATCAGGCACCGCTGGTGCGTCGAACCTTTCCGCAGGCGGAAGTGACGACGTACCCGGGGCTCGGGCACGTCCCGATGTCGGACGATCCCGAGCTGGTGGCGTCGATTCTGCTGAGGGGATCACGAGCGGTATCGCAGTCGGCATGAGCGTGGCGGTCAAGGTCGACGGGCGAAGCGACCGATGGCGAGATCACAGAATCACCCGGCGACGTGAACTGCTCGATCGCACGCTGGCAGCGATTCGTGAGCACGGACACGACGTGGGTATGGATGACATCGCCTCAGCGAACGGTGTCTCGAAAACCGTTCTGTACAAACATTTCGCGGACAAAAAGGGTCTCGCCGACGCTGCGATGGCTCGATACGTCGAGACCGCACTGGTGCCGCGGATCCAGGACGCGATCTCCGAGGACCTGGACGAGTACCACCTCACCCGCGCCGTGATCCAGGCTTACGTCACGACGGTCGCCACCGATCCCGATATCTACATCTACGTGCACGCCAACAACGCGGTCAGCGGGAATCAAGACATCATCACCGCGGCCGAAGGGCTGATCGCAGACCTGCTGGCTACCGTCATCGCCGACAGATTTCGAGAGCGCGAGTTCTCGACGGCGGGCTCGATGCCCATCGCGTTCGCCATGATCGGAGCGGTCCGATTGGCGTCGCATTGGTGGATCTTCGACCGAACCATGCCGGCCGACGAACTCGTCGACTACCTCACCATGATGGTCTGGGGTGGAATCGCAGGGATTGCGCGCGCTTCGGGATCCGTCGCGACTTTCAACTCGGAGCCACACTCGGTGACGCTCGAGGGCTGAGCGAACTCCTGCGGCATCAGCGGTCGAACACCGCACGGACGGCCGTGGAATCGGGCACGGACTGGCAGGCCAATCGGACGCCGTGCTGCAGCTCGTGCTCGTCGAGCGTCTCGTTGGCGAGCATGGTCACAGTGCCCTCGGTGAGCGTGTAAGCGCAACCGCCGCAGGTTCCTTCGCGGCACACGTACGGCGGATCGAGGCCCAACTCGAGGAGCCGGTCGAGCAGCTTCGTGTCCGCATTCCAGGCGAACTCGGTCTCCATTCCATCGATCTCGACCTGAGCGGTGACGGAGTTCGCATCCGGTTCCTCGGACGCTGGCGCGTCGCCGGCCCGGAACGGATTGGCGTCGAAGGAGGAAAACACCTCTCGATGGGTTCTGTGCGCCGTCGTGCCGGTGCGGGTGATCCACTCCTCGGCGACGTTCATGTACTGCGCAGGGCCGCAGAGGAATGCCTCGCATTCCGCCGGAACCGTGGTGGTCATCGAGGCCAGTCCGGCAGCGTTGGGTAGCCCCGATTCCGAGGTGTACCAGTGGTGCACGTCGAGACGATCGGGAAAACGAGACTGTAGTTCGGTCAGTTGCTCCCCGAAGATCACCGAGTCGCGGTTCTGGTTGGCGTAGACGAGGGTGATCCGATTGTCGTGCCGGAACAGGGCGGTTTCGATGATCGACATGATCGGTGTGATCCCGCTGCCGGCGGCCATGAGGACAAAATCCACGTCCCAGCTCTCGGGTCCGAACATGCCCGACGGCTTCAGCGCCTTGAGTCGCATCCCACGAACGGCGTTGTTGTGCAACCAGTGTGATGCACGACCGTCCTGGATTCGCTTCACGGTCACGGTGGGAATCGAGTCACGGGCCGGGGAACTGGAGAAGGAGTAGCAGCGGGCTACCGAACCGCCGTCCGTGCACGGAATCTCGAGGGTCAGGAATTGCCCCGGTTCGTACCGAAAGTGTGCTTCTCCGTGTTCGGGGATCGCAAAGCCGAGGGATATCGCATCCTCGGTTTCACGGGTCACGTCGGTGATCTCCAACTCGAAGATTCTGTCCTCGGGACCGCTGGCAGACGTATCCGGCTCTGCCGATGATTCGCTCCTGAACATCGTCACGTGTGCTCGCTCCCTTGCGCTTTCGGTATTGGACGTTACTGTTGCACACTTCGCCACTAATTAATAGGCCATTGACAAATGGCGAATAGAGGGTGAAGGTGATGTCGTGACTCCGACCACCGACGACCACTACTTGCCCCGCGGCGCATTCAGCGCCGGTTCGCGGCGAACTCGTCTGGCCTCCTTGATGACTCGGCTGACTCTGCGCCCGGTGACGAACCTGCTCCCGACGTCCCGCGGGGGCATCGAGTTCTCCCGACGCCTCGTCGCTACCTCGATGAACCTCTTCGGTCCCGTCCTCGAGGGCACGAGAGTGGACCTCGTGGCCGACGGCCCGGTTCGTGGCGAGTGGGTGCGTGCGCCCGGACTGACTCCGGGGCCACGGGTAATTCTCTACATCCACGGCAGCGCGTACGTCATCTGCTCGGCGCGAACGCATCGTGGTCTGACTTCCCGATTGTCCTCCGCGACCGGACTGCCGGTGTTCACGGTGGACTACCGACTGGCTCCTGAACACCCCTTTCCAGCTGCAGCCGACGACCTCGAGGCCGCGTTCCGCTGGCTGCTGAGCCAGGGGTACGACGCAGCGAACATCGTCATCGCCGGGGACTCCGCCGGCGGACACCTGGCCGCCGACCTGATCATCGAGAACGACCGGACCGGGACGCCGCAACCGGGAGCGATGGTGCTGTTCTCGCCCTTGATCGATCTCGACTTCGAGCTCTCGGCGCGGATGGAGCGCACGCGCAAGGACCCGATGATTTCAGCGAAGGCAGCGAGGGGACTCGTGGCGCTGTACACGGACGGCCACGATGCGAATCTCCCGCGTCTCCGGCTCGATCTCGCACTCGTGCGCAACTTTCCACCCACCCTGATCCAAGTGGGTGGAGCCGAGATGTTGCGAGGCGACGCTCGGCATCTGCACACCATGATCGAGGCGGGAGGCGGACGAAGTGAACTCGAGATCTGGCCCGATCAGATGCACGTGTTCCAAGCTCTCCCGAAGTTGATACCGGAGGCCGCGCATGCGCTCGAGCATGCCGCCGAGTTTGTCGAACGTGTACTCGAAACCACTGTTGTACAACAAGAGTCGAAGGAACAGGTAAGCCGATGAGAAGCAAGACCGGAAAACCGTCGTACGGGTCGAGAGCGGTAGTGACCGGCGCGGGCAGCGGTATCGGCCGGGCGTTCGCACTCGAGCTGGCTCGTCGCGGAGGCGTCGTGATGTGCGCCGACATCTCGTTGCCGCGTGCGCAGGAGACGGTAGCGATGGTGAACGCCCTCGGTGCCACCGGATACGCCGTCGAGTGCGACGTGTCGATACGCGAGAACGTCGAGGAACTGGCTCTGCGTGCCGGCATCGAGTTCGACGGACCGACCACGGTGCTGATCAACAACGCCGGCGTCGGCATCGGTGGAAAGCCCGTCGGCGACATCGGTTTCGAGGACTGGAACTGGGCACTGGGAATCAACCTGTGGGGCGTGATCCACGGCTGCGAGGTGTTCACCCCTGGACTGCGCGCCGCAGGCGAGGGCGGCATCATCAACGTCGCGTCCGCCGCCGGCTTTGCCGCTGCGCCGCTGATGGGTCCGTACAACGTGGGTAAGGCCGCAGTGATGAGCCTGTCGGAAACGATGGCAGCGGAATTCTCGGGTACCGGTGTGCGGGTGTCGGTTCTGTGCCCCACGTTCGTCAAGACCAACGTGGCCGTCGACGGCCGGATCACCGCGAGTTCGTCCCGGTTGGCGGAGTTCGCGATGCGTTGGACCGGACGCTCGCCGGACAAGATCGCTGCCCGAACGCTCGACGCCTTCGACAAGGGTCGGCTCTACGTCGTGCCCCAGTTCGACGCCAAGGCGGTCTGGCGATTCAAGAGACTGCTGCCTGCTGTGTACGTGCGCTTTCTCGGATTGCTCAATCGTGTGATGCCCGCCGAGCAGGAGCCGGCGAAGAACGAATCCCTCACCTCGACAACCACAGGAGCCTGACATGGCAATGGATTTCGAAGACATGTTGACCAAGATCAAGGACCGTCAGTGGGCATTGGCGGACATCGATTGGGACGGCCTGGGAGCCGAGACCATCAGCCCCGAACTGCACGCCAAACTCAAGCCGTTCATGTCCGATCTGATGTGGATCGAAAACGTGGGTGCTCGCGGCTTCGCGGCGATGGCGCTCAAGGCTCCGAACGAGACGCTGGCCGAGATCTATCGATACTTTCACGCCGAGGAGCAGAAGCACGCCAACGCCGAACTCGCTCTCATGCGGCGTTGGGGCATGCTCGACGGTGACAAGATGCCCGAGCCCAACATCAACGTCAAGCTCGTGATCGATTGGCTCGACAAGCATTCCGACGGGCTGTCCCTGACCGTGCTGGGCACCGTCATACCGATGCTCGAGGTGGCGCTGGACGGTGCACTGGTGAAGTTCATCATGGACGAGATCGACGATCCGGTGTGTCAGGCAGTGTTCAAGAAGATCAACTCCGACGAATCTCGCCATCTTGCAGTGGATTTCGCCGTCATCGAACTGCTCGGGCATTCCCGGATGCGCAAGCTGCTGGTCGAGACCATCGGTGCGTGGATGAACCCGGCCCTCATCGTCGGATTGCTGCGCTACATCCCACTGCTGAACAAGATGCGCGACAACATCGTCGAGATGGGCGTGGACGAGCAGCGTCTGTACACCGCGATGAAGCGATTCCGCAGTGTCGGGGAGCGCAGCCCGGAGGCACTGCGCGTGCCGATGTATCGATTTGTGCAGTGGCACAGCAGCATCGTCATCAACCGCAAGCACCCGTACCACGTACTCGCGGACGGCCTGGTGAAGCTCACTCGCCGGTACCCGAGCAAGACCCTCAATTCCGAGCCCACCTGGGCCAAGGAACTGACCTACGAGCCCGTCGCATGAGCGAGTTCGACGTACGCGAAGGTGTACTCGACGCGGTGATCGTCGGTGCGGGATTCGCTGGAGTCGGCACCGCTATCCGGCTGCGCAACAGTGGAATCGAGAATTTTGCCATCCTGGAACGTGGAAGCGCGGTCGGTGGAACCTGGCGCGACAACACCTATCCGGGCGCAGCCTGCGACATACCGTCCAGGTTGTACTCGTACAGTTTTGCCCCCAATCCCAACTGGTCGCACACATACTCCGGTAGCGGCGAGATTCTCGACTACATCCACACGATGGTCGGTGAGTTCGACATCGAATCGCGTATCCGATTCGGACACAACGTCGTCGACATAATCTGGAACGAAGCGTCCGGGTATTGGCACCTGAGCATCGACGGGTGCCCCGATGTTCGGGCGCGTGCGGTGGTGATGGCCTCGGGCCCGCTCGCCAATGCCAGCCTGCCGAACATTCGCGGCATCGACACCTACGAGGGGCGCAAGATCCACAGTGCTCGGTGGGATCACGACTACGACTTCGAGGGTAAGAAGATCGCCGTCGTCGGAACCGGGGCGAGCGCGGTGCAGATCGTTCCCGAACTGGTGAAGATCGCCGATACGGTCAAGGTGTTCCAACGTACCCCGGGTTGGACGCTGCCCAGAATCAATCGAAAGGTGCAGGCAGGCACCAAGCGTCGATACGCCCGGTACCCGCAGACACAGACCCTGGCGCGTTCGCTGTGGTTCTGGGGCCACGAGTCCGTTGCCCTCGGTGTCGTATGGAAGACCCCGTTGACGCGCATCGTCGAACTGGCCGGTCGTGCCCATCTGCGTCAGCAGGTTCGCGATCCGTGGCTGCGGCGACAGCTGACACCCCGGTTCCGGGCCGGCTGCAAACGACTGTTGATGACCAGCGACTACTACCCGGCACTGCAGAAGCCGAACTGCACGTTGGTGACCTGGCCGATCGCAACGCTCTCGCCCAAGGGTATTCGAACCGTGGAAGGGGTCGAGCATCAGTTCGACGCCATCGTGTTCGCCACCGGATTCGACGTCTCCAACACCGGGACGCCCATACCGATCACCGGCCGTGACAGGCGCGTGCTGGCCGACGAATGGAGCGCAGGGGCCAAGGCGTACAAGAGCATTGCGGTCTCGGGATATCCGAACATGTACTTCACGTTCGGTCCCAATTCCGGACCTGGACACAGCTCTGCTCTGGTGTACATGGAGGCCCAGATCGACTACATCGTCGAGGCGATCTCCCTGGTGCTCGAGAAAGATTTGCACAGTGCCGATGTGCGCCAGGACGTCCAGGATGCCTACAACGAGGAGATGCAGCGCAAACTGGCCAAGACGACCTGGAATTCCGGTTGCAGCAGTTGGTATCTCACCGAGGACGGCTTCAACGCCACCATGTTCCCGGGCTTCGCCACCCAGTACGTCAACCAACTCAGAGGTGTCGAACAGAGAGACTTCACCATGGTTCCGCGCCGCGTCGATCTGCCGCGGGAACCGGCACGGGCCGTCGCCCACTCCTGAATCGCTCGCGAGCACACTTCTCGTTGCGGTGACGTTGGGCTCCGGCTCCCCCTTCTGCCGCGTGGTCGACGTATATCCTGTGGGTCGACGCGCGGCGGAGGTAGGGAGCTCGGTGGAATATCGAATCGACGACTTGGCCCGAGAGGCCAAGACGACCACTCGCAACGTGCGGGCGTACCAGGAACGAGGCCTCCTGCCGCCACCCACCCTCCGCGGACGAGTCGGTATCTACGGTGACGATCACCTGACGCGGTTGAAGGTGATCGATTCTCTGCTCCAACGTGGGTTCACCTCGGCGCACATCGCCGACTTCCTCTCGGGCTGGGAGCAGGGCAAGGACCTGGAGGAAATCCTGGGTCTGCAGGAAATCGTGACTCGTAAATGGTCCTCGGCCGAAACCACCACCATTCCTGTCGACTTGATTGCGGAATTTCTCGGCGAGGACAACAACGACATCGTTGCCCGACTGATCGACGCGCAACTGATCAGAATCGACGGGGACCAGGCCGAGATCCTCGACCCCACTCTCCTCGAGGTGTTCGTCGATCTCAGCCAGTACGGCTTCACTCTCGAACACCTACTCGACCAGCACGAGCGGACCGCGTCGATGATGAATGCCATCGCGGAGTCGATGGTGCGGAGTGTGACCGACCATCTCGCCGCGAAACACGGACCGGGTTGGCTTCCCAAGTCGGGGGAGGTGGCCGAGACGACCGAGATGTTCGAGAAGATGCGCAGTCTGGCGATGAAATCTGCGCAGGCCGAGCTGGCTCGCGCCCTCGACCGCGTTCAGGAGCAAGCTCTGAGCGACTATCTGTCGCAGACGCTGTCCAGGCAGAACGAGTGAATGGTTTGCCGACTGCGACAATCGGACATACGTAGCTCTCGACAGCCGAACGGCGGCTGACCGCCTAAGGGGGCACCATGAGGTTCGTAACGTTGATCGTTCTCGTCTGGCTGATCATCGGCGCATTCGCGTCGTACCAGCGTGGAGATTTCGAGAGCGCACCCGACAACTGCGCAGGCGCGGGCACCATTGCCCTGACCGTCGTCGCAGGACCGCTCAACTACTTCGGCGTCAACCCCGAGGTCACAGATTGCAACGTCACGGTTCCGCAGCCGAGTGAGTGATCCGAGTCTCTGACCGCGCGGACGCGGAACACCTTCCCTAACCTGGTGGGGTGTTCCGTGGACGCCTGTCGATGCTTCTCGCCTTCGCGATCCCGGTTGTGTTGGTGTCGTTGGTGGGCGTCGGCGGATACATCGCGTTCACCAAAGCCCGCGTCGATCCACTGACCACCGCCGATGCCATCGTGGTACTCGGCGGCGAGCACGACGGGCGCGAGGCTTACGGCATTTCTCTCGCTCAGCAGGGTCTGGCGAAGACGGTGGTGCTCTCGGATCCGTACGGATCCAGCGACCCCACCATGAAAAAGGCCTGTGCGGCCTCCACCGCCGAGTTCGAGGTGCTGTGCATTCCGCCGATTCCGTCGACGACGCGCGGAGAAGCGATGTTCACCGAGGAGCTCGCCCGCGAGCGCGGGTGGAATCACGTCATCGTCGTCACATGGCGCTACCACCTACCGCGCGCTCGGTACATCTTCGATCAGTGCTTCGACGGCACCGTCACGATGCGTCCGACGCCACGCGCCTACGACTTCTCCCTCGTCGAATGGGAATTCACGTACCTCTATCAACTTGCGGGGTTCGTCAAGGCCGGCGTGCAGGGATCGTGCCAGGACTCGGCGGGCGACTGACCCGGGTGGGGCTCACCCGATCTTGTAGTAGAGCGTGACGCCCGACTTCCAGGCCAGAAATCCGAACATCGCCGCAGCGATACCTCCCACGACATTTGCGACGAAAAAGGTTGCCGCACTCCGATACCGCCGCCGTCGGGCGAGTCCGATCGTGACCGATACCAGTGCCGCCATCGGTGCCACCGAGGCCAGGAAGCCGACGCCGACCACAGATCGGAGAGCGTCCGGTGGATCGATCGCGAACACCGACCCCAGCGCTGCGCATGCCAGAAGATTCAGCGCGGACAACCGACGGCGGGATGTGATCGCGAACGAGAACACGAACTGGAGAAGTGCCGCCAGCGCGCCCCCGACGGCCACGAGAACGATGGTCGTCATCGGCTGCTCGGTCTTGTCACAGCGGCACCGATGGCCATGGCGATCAATGCGATGACAGGAGTGGCGACGAGGTACACCACCGAGTTCCACGCACCGCGGTGCGTCACCGCCTGCAGCGCATACAGGCTGAACGTGGTGAACCCGCACGCCAGCCCGAACACTCCCGCGCGAGCAACCGGGGCCGACCGTCCCGACAGATAACCGAGGGCGGCTCCGACGACGAGGCAGCCGAAGACATCGACGCCGAACGTGCTCATCAAGAGCCATCGCGGCGTGACGCGCCACGTCCAGACCTCGTACCGCATCGCCGCACCGACCGCACCGCCGACGGTGACCGCGAGGTACTCACCGATCGAACGACGACGGTCCGCTCCCCGCAGTCCCTCGATCACCGAAGCAAGCCTAATGGGAGTCGAGCCAGTCGGCCGATCGGAAGAAAGTCGGCCGGGGTGTGCCGGGGTAAAGTCGCCGTGTGACTGTGGACGACATGGGCCTCGGGCCCCAGCACTTCGATGTGATCGTGGAGTGGCGTGATCGGGATGTGGTTCTGGCCGTATCCGGCGAATTGGATCTGGCGACTGCTCCCGACCTGTCCGAGTCGGTTGCTCTCGTACTCGAGAAGTCGCCGACGGCAGTGGTGATCGATCTCAGCAACGTGGGATTTCTCGCGTCCGCCGGTATGTCGCTGCTGGCATCCACTCATCAGCAACTCGGCAGCGAGGCCGGGTTCGCGGTGGTCGCAGAGGGTCCGGCCACCGGTCGGCCACTCACGCTGGTCGGTCTGGACGAGGTCTTCGGTATCTATGCAACGGTGGACGAAGCTTTCGTTGCACTTCGTAAGGGTAGATCCTGAACTTTTGGGTAGACGGGACTCATGATGGCGACACTCTCCGGAGGTGACGACTCACGTTCCGACAGTTCGATCTCGACGGCAGGCACGCGAATGAAAGAACTGGTGTTCACCGGCGAGCCTGCTGACGCTGATCGTGCGTCGGCTATTCGTCGTGAGCTCGGTGAGTGGTTGGACAGCGTGGGAGTCGATCCGGATCGGGCTTACGACGTGGTGTTGGCGACCTACGAGGCGATCGCGAACAGCGTCGAGCACGCGTACCGCGATCATGCCGACCGTGGAACTCTCGATATCCGCGTGCTGTGGGCCGCGGAGGGTCGGATCGACGTGAAGGTGGTCGACCGCGGCGACTGGGCATCGCACAACTCCGATCCCAATCGTGGACGTGGCGTCCCGCTGATGCGGGCATTGGCCGACAGTGCGGCGGTCACGTCGGATCAGAACGGGACGACGGTCCACATGATCTGGGATGCGGTCGGCACTACCTGATTCCTCCGGCACACTGGTGGCATGGTCGACGTGCAGATCGCTACAGCGGAGAAGAAGAAGATCACTCTCCCCAACCTTCGTGTGCTGTGGCAGTTCGTTCGACCGCACAGCCGAACCCTTGCGGTCGGAATGGCCCTCGGTCTGATCGGAACAGGTGCCGCTCTGGCCACCCCGATGGTCGCGAAAGGTGTGCTCGACGGCCTGGGCACCGATGCCTCGCTGATCGGGCCGATTCTGTTGCTCGTGGGTTTGCTCGTAGTGGGGTCGGTGGTGCTGTATTTCCAGTGGATCGTCCTGGGGGTGCTGGCCGAGCGGATAGTCCTCGACGCCCGCAAGTCCATCGTCCGTAAATATTTCGGAGCCACTGTCGGCAGTCTCGGCACGCGGCCAACCGGCGAGCTCGTCACCAGAGTCACCTCCGATACCGTATTGCTGCGTGAGGCGGCGTCGAATGCGTTGGTGGCCATAGTCAACAGTGTCGTGGGCCTGGTGGGCGCACTGATTCTGATGGCGGTTCTCGATCTGGTTCTGCTCGGTGCGATCGCGACGGCCATCATCGCGATCGCGGTCCTGTTCTCGCGTTTGATGCCGCCGATTGCCGTGGCGCAGCGACAGTCTCAAGAAGCAGTGGGTCGTTTGGGCGGAATCCTGGACGGCACCTTGCGGGCAATTCGCACCGTCAAGTCGAGCCGGGCCGAGACCCGTGAATCGGAGCGGGTGATCTCCGAGGCACGCACCTCCGCTCAGCACAGTGTGCGGGCGGTGAAGATCTCGGCACTGGCATGGACTTTCGCCGGTGGCGGTGTTCAATTGGCCATCATCGGGATCCTCGGTCTCGGTGGCTATCGAGTCAGCACCGGAGCGCTCGCGGTGTCGAGTCTGATTGCGTTCCTGCTGTACGCATTTCAAGTGATGGGCCCGGTCCAGACCCTGGCCACCAACATCACCGCGTTGCAGGCCGGAATGGCGGCGGCTGCACGTATTCGCCAGATAGACGATCTGGTCACCGAGGTGGGTGTGGAAGGTTCGACGCGCTCGGTGAGAACCGACTCCGTTGCACCCGCCCTCGAATTTCGTAGCGTCACAGCGCGATACGCGCCCGGTCGAGAACCCGCCGTGCACGGTATCGACCTCGAGGTGCCGGCACGTGGACACACGGCGATCGTCGGACCGTCCGGTGCAGGCAAGACGAGCGTGTTCTCGTTGATCCTGCGTTTCCTGACGCCCGAGAGCGGTGAGATCCGGCTCGGCGGCACCTCGTACGAGCACCTGACCATCGACGAGGTGCGATCCCGACTGTCCTACGTGGAGCAGGAGACGCCGGTGATCCCCGGATCGATCCGAGACAACCTGCTGTTCAGCCATCCCGAGGCCAGCGAGGCCGACATCTGGACGGCACTCGAGTCGGTGCACCTGGGCTCGACCATCCGTGCGCTGGACGACGGGTTGGACACCGATCTGATCGGCTCGACCGTTTCCGGCGGTCAGCGTCAACGAATTGCGTTGGCGCGCGCCATCGTTCGTCGGCCCGAGATTCTTCTGCTCGACGAGGCCACCGCGCAGGTGGACGGTCGCACCGAGGCGGCCATTCACGAGGTGATTCGGGCCATTGCGTCCGAGGCCGCCGTGGTCACCATCGCGCACCGGCTCTCCACGGTGCTCGACGCCGATACGATCCTGGTGATGGAGGACGGAGTTGTCCGCGCTCGGGGCACTCACGAGGAACTGATGAACTCCGACTCGCTGTACCGAGAACTGGTGGCGGCATTGCGCATCGGCGATGCCACCGCGCTGCCGAGCCCGAGCTGAGCAGCTAGCGTCCGGAACCGGATTCCGTGGTGGTGGTCTCGTCGTCCGACTCTTCCTCGGACGTGGTGGTCGATCGGTCGGCACCGGTCGTGCGACGCGAGCTCCGCGTCGTCGTCTCGGACCGATCCGGCGTGGTCGTCGTGGGACGAGCGGTGGTGGGCACCGCGACCTGCCACGTGGGGGACGGGGGTACGACGACGATCGTCGAGCTCGGCGACGCCACGACCGAGCTCAGGTTGTCCGACTTCAGTGCGGGTGGACGCACCGTCTGATCCGTGTCGTCGAACGCGCCGCCCAGAGCTCCGATGGTCAAGCCGACGGCGATGGCCACTCCAGCGCTTGCCACTGCTGCCAACGCGATGACCTTGTCGCGCATGCACAGACCCTAACGCCGTGGCCGAACCCGGATGGTCGGCAATGATGCGAGAACGTTACCTCAGGGTGCGGGGCTGTGAGGGATGGACGTTCGTCACGGCGTCAACCGCAGCACGGTGGGCAACGCTTCCGCGATCAGCTCTCCGGCCAGCTCGTACTCCGAGGGCTCGCGGCGGTAAGGATCTCCGATGTCCAGGGTGTCCACCCGATGTACCGCTCGCGCATCCGCGAGAGCAGCGATCGTGTGTGCGCCCGACGCGGCGGCCAGGCCGGCTGCTTCGAGGAGAGTGAACGTACGACGCATCTGCCGCGGTGCGAGGGCGAGAACGGCGTCGCGATGAGCGGACGACATCGTCAGCACCAGGTCTGCGTCGGCAGCGATTGCCGGTGTGAGGCGTCGAGCGACGAAACCGTCCGGATCGCCGCCGAGCTGAGTCAGCACCATCGCGGCAGTCAGGTCCATGGCGTGACCGGTCAGACCCTGGGTTCCGGCGCTGCTCGCGGTCAGGTCGAACCCACCTTCGTGGGCGAATGCGGCAGCGAGGCGCTCGGCCGTCGGAGATCGGCAGATGTTCCCGGTGCAGACGAACAGAACGCGCATGCGGCAACTGTAATGGTGTCGTCGACGCGAGATGTCGCGTCCACTGGGGCCCGGTCGCGGGACGCGCTACAGTGTGCCTTTGGGGGGATCGAGACTGGTTCGTGACATCGGGTCTCGGCGTGTGTTCACGGGGAAATCGACAAGAGGCGGGTAATGACCGAAGTTCTCGGTGTGTCGGTGGGGGCCAGTGCGGTCCGCATGGCTCGCCCTGACGCGCGCCCGCACAATTCGGGTCGCCTGGATTTCCACCACGACACCGTCGACGCCTACTGGGATCGTGCCGAGGAGTTGGCGGCCGAGTCGATCGGGGTGGTGCTGTCTCAATCGGGCGACAGCGGACCCGTGCAGGCGACCGGAGTCGCATACCGCGATCAGCAGCAATTCGGTGAGATCCAGCAGGCGATGGCGAGTCAGCGCCTCTACAACTACCGGTTGGTGCCCGAGGCGCGTGCGGCGTTGCAGTACCTCGAGGCATCGGGCGAACTGGGCCATTTCGGCACGATCGGGCTCTACGACCTCGGCAGCTCCGGGTTGACCATCAGCGTCATCGACCGCGGCACCGGCCAGGTATTGCTCGCCGAGCGCACCATCGACATCAGCGGTGACGACTTCGATCGGCTCATCTCGGACAACCAGCTCGCCAAGCAAGGCGTCGACATTGCCGACAACCAGGAGCTGAGCCAGTTCACCGCGCGTTGCCGGGTGGCCAAGGAGCAGCTGTCGACCAGTGGTGCAGTGTGCTTGCCGGGCGAGGGCGGCGTCATTCTGATCTCCCGCGAGGCGTTCGAGTCGCTGGTGACCGTTCCGATCGAGTACTCGGCCCGGTTGGTACGTGACGTCATCGGGCGATCACCCAAACACGTCGACGCCCTTGTCCTCATCGGAGGCGGAGCGCGTATTCCGCTGGTGGAGTCGATTCTCGGTGCGTGGATCGGCCTTCCGATCATCACCCCGGCCGATCCGGAATCAGTCGCTGCCCGTGGTGCGGCACTGTTGGCGACTCCGGTTGCCGATACGCCGCGTCCGCCCACTCCGCCCCCGGCCCTACGGCAGTCGTCGTCCGAGCCCGCATCGTTGTCCGGAGCTCCCGATTGGTTGAGCCCGGACCCCGCGTCCGACAAGCCGATCGACTCCAAGCGCAAGGTCCGCGGCGCGGTACTCGTCGCGGGTGGTCTCGTTGCCGTCGCCGCCCTGGGGTTGTCTCTCGGGTACGGCGGTGGTTCCACGCAGCCGACCAGCGCTCCGGCGGAAACGACGGCTCCGATCACGGCGGTGCCCACCACACCGAGAACGACGATTCCGCGTACCAGTGCGCCACCCACCACCACGACCGTGCCGCCCACCACGGAGGCTGCGCAGGCTCCGGCCCGCACGTACTCCGAGCCGGATTACGTTCCCCCCGCGGCGCCGGCACCCGCGCCGCCGCCGCTGATCCCGGGCCTCCCGCAGATTCAGCTGCCGCAGATCCAGTTGCCGCCGCCGCCGGTCTTCCAGCTGCCGCGTTTCTAGCCCGCGCTCGTCAGGCTCAGGGCAGCTGTACCTCCGCGAGAACCGCCAGGTGATCGCTCTTCGGGATCGTGAGCGGCTCGACCGACAGAGCACGAACGTTCTCACTCGTCACCACATGGTCGAGGCGTGCCAGCGGTCGCTCCGACGGGAACGTGCGGAACAGGCCCGCGCCCGCTGCGTCGGCGGCGTCGGAGAACGGAGACGACGCCAACGTCCGGAACTGCCGGTGATCGTTGGTGGCGTTGAAGTCTCCGGCGACGATTGCGGTCTCCTGGTAGGTCTCCATGATCGACCGCATCCTGGCCAGATCGGCATTCCATTCGGTGGTGTGCCGGGGTGTTGCCGGCGACATCGCGTGGAACGAGACGAGAGTCAGATCCTGCCCGTCGACGGTGGTTCGTGCCTGTACCGGCACGAAGCCGAAATTGTCGAGACGGGTGCCCTCGGTCAGCGGTGTGCGGCTCCACAGGCCGGTGCCGTCGGCCACGGGCAACGCAGCGGTGAAGGAGAACGGGAGTAGTTCGTCGATACCCGCCGCCTGCAGATCGGTCACTTCCTCGGGCGTCAGTTCCTGGACGGCGAGGATGTCGACGTCGTTGGCACGTACGGCGTCGACTATGGCTGAAGCGTCGGCGTCCCCGTGCGCAACGTTGACGGTCAGCAGGGACAACTCGGGGCCGGAGTTGTCCGGCCCGTCGGCCAGAAACATCGGCACCTGCACGCCGACGACAGCGATCGTGAGCACCACGGCGACGGCCGACCCGAGCCGGGCGCGGGCAGCGGCGAAGAGGATCACGGCGGCGAGTGAGGCGGTGCCGAGATACGGAGCCCCGACAACCAACGCAACAAACGTGATCTCCGTCACTCCCACTTGCCGGACGACGAACATTCCCAGGGTCACGGCGACCAGAATCCAGCCGACGACCTGCGCTGCGGTGCGAACGAAACGGCGCATCGCCGCGGTACCTCCTGTTGCGTGCCCGAGTTGGGCATGGATGTGTCGTGCGTTGTCTACACTCGGCATGTGCCCAGCTCAGAGCCGATATGCAAGTGTCATCACGAACAAGCTGCGCACCGGCATTACCGGCGTGGAACCAACTGTTCGCTGTGCGACTGCCCGCGTTTTCGGGGTCCGATACCGCTTCTGTCGAGATGGTGGCCCAGAAAGTATTTCGCCGAGCGAAAACAATCCTACCGTCCGATCCTGTGCGAATAATAAATCCAGTCGATAGGATTAGGGGCCTGGATACAGGCAATACGGACAAATGCGGCTCGGGGACCGTCCGACATTCGATCCGGTAGGAGAGGCGTCATGTCGAACGATGCAGTGCTGGACAGGCTCGGAACGGGATTGAGGGTCCTCGAGGTAGACCCCATCACGTACCGACCGCACCCGATTCACAACCACGACCGCATCTGGACCGAAACCAACTGTTACGTCGATCTCTGGATCGAGGTACTGCATTCGCTCGGTGCGGACCCCACTCCAGCACTGGCATTCGTACTCAGTGCCGGGTGCGACGGCAGGCAGTGGGACTTCGTGAAGATCATGCCCGAGGACCTGCGCACCTTGTACGGCATCGACGTGGCCGAGATGAACGTGTGGCGGCCCGTGCTCGAGCATGTGGTCGAGGGTCTGGACGACGGCATCCACGTCACCGTGGAAGTCGACGGCTTCTGGCTGCCCGACACCGCGGGCACCAGCTACCGAAACCAGCACACCAAGACCACCATCGTGCCGAACCTCGTCAACCGCGAGGACAAGGTGATGGGGTACTTCCACAATCGCGGGTACTTCGATCTCACCGGGGCCGACTTCGACGGGATATTCAACCTCGCTCCCGAACCGCATGCCGAGGTGCTGTTGCCCTACGTCGAGCAGATCCGGGTGAACTCTGCGGTGCTCGCTGCCGGATTCGGTGATCGAGACCTCGACGTCGCTCGCGCACACTTGGCACGCCGCGCGCCGGGCAACCCGGTGGATGCGCTTGCCCGGCGCATCGTGGCCGACATTCCGCTCGTCCAAACCGCCGGGCCCGACGCATTCCACCTGTGGTCGTTCGGACTGCTCCGGCAATTCGGAGCCACCGCGGAGCTCGCAGCGAACTACGTGGAATACCTCGACGGCCGTGGCGCGCCGGGTGCTGCCGCCGCAGCATCGCACTTCCGCGATGCCGCCTCCGGTGCCAAAGCCGTGCAGTTCCGCATGGCCCGCGCCGCCCGTGGCCGTGACGTTGTGCTCGACGAACCGCTGACCGAGATGAGCAGGAACTGGGCGGTAGCCATGGACCTCGTTGCAGGTGCCGTGGGCACGTGATCGATCTGCTCGACGGCGTCCGGTGGCGGCTGGGCCGAACCGACGCCGGCACCGTTCTCGACCCCGTGGACCTACCCGCCGATCTCGACTGGATCGACGCGGAGGTGCCCGGCACGGTGGCGTCGGCCCTCGGTGCGTCGCGTGGTGCAGCGAACCCGGACGATCACGACTGGTGGTTCGTCGCGGACGTCTCCGCCGCCGACCACGGCCGGGTGCGAGTGACGTTCGGCGGCATAGCAACTCGGGCCCAGATCTGGATCGACGGCAGTCACCGCCGAACGGTCACGTCGATGTTCGTACCCGAGATCATCGATGTGACCGAATGCGGGCCCACGGTCCGTATTGCCGTACACGTCGAATCGCTTGCTGCGCAGCTGAAATCACGCCGTCCCCGCGGGCGATGGCGATCGTCGTTGATTGCCGCGCAGGGGCTTCGGCACGAGCGGACGACGATGCTCGGCCGGGCGCCGGTGTACGGGCCCCTTCCGATCGCCGTCGGACCGTGGCGTCCGGTGTCGATGACGCCGATTCCCGATGTTCGTCGCCTCGAATCGACGACGGCCGTGTCCGGCACCGACGGCATCGTGGTGCTGCGCGCCGAACTGGGATCCCCCGCTGTGGCTCGAATTCTCGTCGACGACAACGCCTTCGAGCTCGGCACGGTCGAGCACATAGATTCGACTCTGACTCTGCCGGACGTCGAACTCTGGTGGCCGCACACGCACGGTCGACCGCGAACGTACCGGGTGGCGCTCGAGATCGACGGCACCGTACATCACACGGGGGTTGTCGGCTTTCGTACCGTGGAGCTGGACCGCTCCGACGGCGGCGCGCAACTCGTGGTCAACGGAGAGGACGTGTTCTGCCGAGGTGGAACGTGGACGCCGCTGGATCCGGTGCGATTGTGGTCCTCGGAGGCGGATCTGCGTGCCGCGCTCGAACAGCTTCGCTCCGCGGGTCTGAACATGGTTCGGGTGGTCGGCACCCTCGTGTACGAACAACCCGAATTCTGGTCGCTGTGTGCAGAACTGGGCATCATGGTGTGGCAGGACCTGATGTTCGGCACCGTCGACCCGCCCACCGACGAGACCTTCACGGCGTCGGTCGCCCGCGAACTCGACGCGTTTGCCGATACCGTGTCGGCCAACCCGGCACTGATGTTCGTCAGCGGCGGAAGCGAGACGCAGCAGCAACCGACGATGCTGGGGCTTTCCGCCGCAGATCAGCGAATGGAGATGTTGGACAGCGTTGTTCCCGACTTTCTGGCCGATCGTCTGCCCGACGCGGCGTATGTGACGTCGAGTCCGTCCAGTGTGCAGGGCGAGCTGCACACGCACGTGGGTGACGGTATCGCTCACTACTTCGGTGTCGGCGGGTATCTCCGTCCGCTGTCCGATATCCGCACTGCCGGTGTACGTTTCGCGGCAGAATGTCTTGCATTTGCCGTGCCCCCGGAACGGGCGTCGGTGGAGCGGTTCTTCGGGTCCTCAGCTGTGGCAGGTCACCACCCGGAATGGAAAGCTGCTGTCCCTCGCGATCGCGGCTCGTCCTGGGATTTCGAGGATGTGCGCGATCACTACGTACGCAGCATCTTCGGCGTCGACCCGCATCTTGTCCGCCGGGACGACGCCGAGTTGTATCTCGATTACGGCCGAGCCGCGACCGTCGAAGCGTTCACGGAGGCATTCGGCCACTGGCGTCGGGCATCCTCGGGGTGCGCCGGTGCCCTCGTGCTCACGTTGCGCGATACCGTTCCCGGTGCCGGCTGGGGCATAGTCGATACTGCCGGGGTGCCGAAAGCGCCCTTCTACGCCTTGGCGCGAGCAAGCGCGCCGATGGCACTACTGCTGTCCGACAACGGACTCGACGGCTACTCGGTGGAATTGGTCAACGACGGTCCGGCGTGCACGGGCACAATGCGAGTGGTGCTGCACGCCGCTGGGGGCAGTCACGAATTCGAGCAGCCGGTGAAGGTGGACACGAACTCCTCGGTCGCGCTGACGGTGGACTCCATCGTCGGCACGTTCACCGATGTCAATCATGCTTACCGCTTCGGCCGTCGAACCTACTCCGCCGTCACCGCCGCATTCCTGGACAGCAGCGGGGTCGAGTTGACGCGCACCACCGTCCTCGTCGGCCCGCAGGCCCGTCAGAACACTGTGGGGTTGTCTGCCGAGGTGACCGAGACGCGTACTGGTTCATGGGAATTGACGATTCGATCCGAGTGGGCGGCGCAGTACGTCTGTGTCGACATCGACAACTTCCAGGTATCCGACTCGTGGTTCCATCTGGCACCGAACGAACCCCGGACGGTGACTCTTGTCGGTGATGGCGCGCCCCGCGGACACGTACGTGCGCTGAATTCCGTGGAGCGGGCTACGGTTGCGCCCAAGGTCGTGAGCGGTAATTCGTAGTGGGCTACGAAGTTTCGTGCACGTGCCGCTAGCGGCTCGTGCTGAGTTTCCCTCGGGCATAGCCGATTCCGGCCGCGCCGACACTTGCCACCACGGCCATCGCACCCCAGGCGCGCATCGGATTGCCGCGGGCAGCGGCACTGGTTTCGCGACCGACTGCGCGAGGCAGGATCTTGGCGGTGTAGGCACGCTCCGAGGACAGTGCGTCCTCGGCCCCGATCAAGCGGGCGATGGCTGCCTTCGAGACACCCTCGGCGTAGCTACGGGTGATGAGGTAGCGCGGTCGAGTGCGGTCTGCGCTGACCGTGTGATCGACGACGATCGAGGGATCGAACACGATCTGTGCATCGGGATGCGTCTGACGGAGGCGGATGCACAGTTCGGTTTCTTCGCAGCCTAGGGGAACTCGACCGATTCGGCCGATGCCGGAGACGAACCCACCGAGTGCAACGACGGGCTCACGGCGGAACGACATGTTCGCGCCCATGAGATTGCGGACCTGAGCGGTTTCCGTTGGCTGCCCGCGGTAGGTGCACCCGACGACCCAATCGAGTTCGCCGGGTTCACCCACTACCTCGGCCGGTAAGAAAGCCGGACGTTTGTCCGGCCATACCGGGTATGCAGAGCCCCCAACGGCGTACACGGCATCGTCCGAGTAATGGGACAGAATGGCTCCCAGCCATCCTGTGGTGCGCGGTGACGCGTCGTCGTCGAGGAAGACGACGATGTCACCGGTAGCGAGATCCAACGAGGTGTTGCGCGCACCGGACAAGCCGCGCGGGTGGTTGTTCTCCACCACGTTCACGGTGTCGTGCAGCGGCAAGAATTCCTCGCGTGCGCGCTCGGCCAGCTGTGCGTTGTGGTCGATCACGACGATCAATTCGTCGGCCGGTACGACCTGATCGAGGACGGCGCGGACGGCGGTCCGAAGCTCGGACCACCGAGCCAACGTGTAAGCGCAGATGACGACCGAGGAAGTCGGCAGGCTCACGCCGTCCTCTCGCGAAGTTCGAGAACCTCGTTGTACGACTCCAGGGCCTCGAACTCGAGGTCCATGTCGGTACGAGCGTCGATCGACTCACGCAACGGGCGAACGATGGACTTGCGCTTGATGTGGCGAGCTCGCACGCGCTCGGTCATGAGCGTGCGCAGTACGCGGAAGCCGTCGGAGAAGGTCCGCAGGTTGCTCTGACCGTAGATCCGGGCGAGCTCGACGCTCGGCACCTCTTCGATACGAACGGACGCTTCGGCGAAGCGGCAGTTGATGATGGTCTCGATCTCGAAGCCGTCGCCCCAGAGCATCATGCCCTCGGATCCGGGCTGATCGACGACGGGCAGATCCAGCACCGGCACCAGGTCGCGCCAGAAGGCGTTGTAGCCGTAGCAGAGATCGGAGAAGCGGGTTCCGAAGAGCGTGTTCGCCACCAGGTGCAGACCGCCGTTGCCGGCGCGACGCAGCGGTGTGATGTCGTGGCTGCCGCCACCCTCGCAGAATCGGCTGCCCTTGGCGAAGTCGGCACCGGCGATCAGGGCCTCGACGAAGCGCGGGATCTCGGCAGCATCGGCCGAACCGTCGGCGTCGAACATCACGATGATGTCGCCGGTGGCGGCCTCGAAGCCACAGGCGAGCGCGTTGCCCTTGCCTTTGCGGGTCTGCTTGATGATGCGGATGTCGCCGCGAATCTCGCGAGCGGCGTCGATGGTGCCGTCTACCGATCCACCGTCGACGAGTACGAGTTCGTAATCGTGGGAGAGCAGGGGGAGGACATGGCGAAGGTTCGCCGCCTCGTTGAGCGTCGGGATGACGACACTGACGCGGGGATTCTGACGATTCAACATATCCATTCCACATGGGTCGAGTGCGATGGGCAGATGTCTCCGAACTCCGTGAAACGACCCCCGCCGCATCCACAGACAGTGTCTTGACGCCGTTTGTGAAGCGTAAGAACCTGTTTCCATTGACTGAAACCAAGCTTAAAAGAAGCTACGAGATTGTCAAGCTATAAACAAACCAACTGGGAGATTGTTTGGAGACGCTCGTCATAGTTTGTGGTCCGGCTACCTGGATCGGTACTGGTAGACGATCGTGTCGGCGTCCTGGTACCTGACCGACCATGCCGAGTTGGTCCGCAGCCACTGCCTGAAACGGTTCACTGCGTCGTCGGGAACGAACCCGTAGTAGTGCATCGCTTCGAGCGACTGGCGAGTCAACACCATGTATGTAGGCGTAGGGCTGACCGAGGCGTTGTAGTCGATCTGGCCGAGTTTCTCCGGCGTCGGGAACCCCTGCATGTACTCGGGGCCGAGAGCGTACAGAGGAACGTCCCAGTAGTCGTTGGCCTCGGTCAGACGGCCGTAATCCGATGTCGAGCGAGCCGGGTACCCCGAGGAGTAGAGCATCGTGACGGCGGTGCCGGAGGGCGACTCCGCGGCCACCGCTCGGGCATCGTCGATCTGGTCACGATGCTCGAGCACGATCGGCCACAGTCCGAAGTACGCCTGAAGCCCGAGAACCGCCGACCCGACCGCGCCGGCCGTGGCGACTGCGACAGCGGTACGTGCGGTGAGCCTGCGGGCGCGCGACGGCCGGTCCTGCGACGGCTGACGGTCGAACAGGGCAAGGAACAGCGGCGTGATCAACAGAACGCACCCCGGGATCGCATAGAGGTACACCCGGAAGATCGCTTCACCGCCGTAGCTCTGCCCGGCGAGCAGCATGATCGAACCGAATGCCATCACCATCGGGGCCCAGAACGTCTTCTTGGTACGCCAGGCGTAGATCGCCGAGACGAACGCCAGGCCGAACACTCCGCCGGACAACGCCCGGCAGACCAGAGACGTGATCTGTTTGCCCAGCACGCCCTCTTCCTGGACGTTGCTCGCCGCGTTCTGAACCGGGTCGAACCCCTGGAAGAGTCCGTACGGTGCCACGATCGGCAAGCGTGGATACAGGTATCCCAGCAGGATGACGCCGAGTGGAATCATCAGCCACCACGGCTTGGCTCGTCGGGTCACCAGCAGTACGCCTGCGACGGCCATCAACCAGTACGGAGTCAACTGATGCGTCGGCACCAGAGCAGCGAACGGGATGATCGACAGGAACGCCGCGGATCTGGTCAGCGACGAGGACATCAGCAGAGCCAGGAAGCCCACGGCGAGCAGCAGTGCCCAGGCCTGCGGGGAGTAGTAGTCCTGGCCCACCCAGTTGACGACCTCGGCGAGCATGGCGGCGGTGATGGCGGCCCGCTTGGTGAACTTCATGACTCGGGCCAGACCGTAGATGCATGCGGCGAGCACCACGTGGATCATCGGCGCGAACACGTGCGCCAGCGACAGCGTGTCGTACCCGGTGACGTGCTGGAACCACGCCGAGACGAGGAAGAAGCTGGGCCACTCGCTGTAGATGTCCACCCCGCTCGGGGCGAGCCGGTTCAGGTCGAGGACGAATTCGGTCACCGCGACGTGCTTGTACGTCCAGTCGTAGATCGGCGCGGACGTGATCAGCGTGACGGTGAACCGCTGCACCACGATGGCCAGTCCGATCGCGACCATCATGGTGCGCAGCTGATTCCGCCGTAGGGCGATCAGGAACGCCGCGATGATCAGGACCATGCACAGCACGAGCCCCGGGCCGGTGCCTGCGGTCAGCAACCCGAACTGCGAGTACGTCGCTCGTTCGAGGCCGGGCAGCATCGGCAGCCACAGAAAGAAAGCCAGTGCGAGAATCAGGCCGGCAACGTTGCGGCGCAGCGTGTCTCGGTCGGTCACGACGAACTTGGTCGACGCGACGGCCGCAGCGCGTGACGACGGTGAGACGACCGCCCGTGTGCGCGCGATCCATTCGGGCAGATCGGGACGACCGTGCTTGCGGTACCACAGCACCGACGAGCCGATCAGGGCCAGACACAGCCACAGCGTCCACATCCGGGGCGACCAGCGGTATCCCCACATCGCCACCGACACCATCAGTGTCACCACCGAGATGCTCAGAATCGGCAGCGCAGCCGGGACCGCGGTCCGGGGGATGCGCACCCACGACAGAATCGCCGCACCCGGCCCGAAGAACAACAGGACCGTGAGAAGTACGACGCGAACGAGGGTGGGCAGCGCGATCATCGAGGCCAGACCGGACCCTGCTGCGAGAACAGCGATGTCGGCGTAGCGCAGTCGACTGCCCGCGCGCCGCCGAGTACCGGCAGCGGAGTCGGTCGAGCCGACCGGCCATTCGAGGGTCCAGTCGGACGGGACGAACAGCTTGTGCCGCAGGTCCGTGAGGGACCGGTGGCTGGAATCAGTCGAGGACCGGTTCACGGCTCACCCCCGCCAACGGAGTGCGCTCGCGACCTTCGCGCCTGCTGCGCCGAATGGCCGCCGGGCCCTTGGCGATGGACAACAATTCCATTCGGCCGATGCCATCGGGCAGGTCGGCGGCAAGGTCGTCCGGAGGCGACGCGACCTTGCTCATCTTGGCCGACAACCGAATTGCGCTGCCGAGCCGGCGGATCGCCACCGTGGCCGCGAGCGTTGCGGATCGTCGGTTCGTGGCGACGGTGTACAGCCAGGCGCCGAGGCCGAGGCCGTAACCGCGGGCCTGCACGGCCAATGCCTCGGAATCGGCGCGGTGCCGGTGCCACACGATGGCCGCGGGCTCGTACACGAGCTTGTCGCCCGCCATCAGAACTCGAAAGAACATGTCGAGGTCCTCACCGCCGTTGGTCGGGGAGCCGACTCCCAACGCCTCGTCGAAGCCTCCCAGATCGAACATCCGACTGCGGTCCACCGCGAAGTTGGCCCCGGTTCCGTACATCCCGACCTGGAACGGGAACAGCGGAACATCGGCCGGGGGGTTCTTCAGGTCGTAGACCCGAGGCGTCACCGAACTCGCCCACCCGACGCGGCGATCGAAATACGCCTGCGCCTGGGTTCTGATCTCCCCGCTCGGCACGATCCCGGACACGCACGTCACTCGATCGGCTCGTGCGAAACCGCGCGCGATGCTCTGCAACCACTTCGTATCCACCGCGACATCGTCGTCGGTGAACGCAACGATGGTGTTCCGCGCCGCGCGCAGACCCGTGTTCCTCGCCCTCGACAGCCCTGCCGTCGGCTCGGACACAACACGAATGCGCTTGTCGCTCAGGCCTTCTACGTACCGCCGCGTCGCATCGGTCGGAGAGGCGTTGTCGACGACGACGACCTCGTAATCCGGGTAGTCGAGAGCGGCGACCGATGCGAGCGCTCCCTTCAGGTGATCGACCCGATCCCGGGTGCAGATCACCACCGTGATCGGAGGCAGTGACCGACCGGGTTCCGGCAGAGCCTCGGGCATCGGAACCTGCGCGAGAGACATCGCCGCCGTCCGTACGGCCGCCGCAGGCACTGCGCCGTCGAGAACGTCCATTTCGACGAAACCGAGCGGGTCGAGTCCGCGTCGGATCAACAACCGGGCACGCCGATAGCCGTCGGAATCGTCGAGTACGAGAGACGTCGGAAGTTCCTGCTCCAGATCGATGTCCCCGATCCACACGGCACCGTCCCATTCGGGAGACTGGAGTCTGGGGAGCGCGGGAGGTAACACGGGAGAGATCCTTTCGGGTGACACATTTCGGGGCAGGTACTGCAGGTCTCAATCGGTGCGATACCGCACCCAGTCGACGGACATGGTCGCCGGGAACGGCGTCGAATTGTCGGTGGGCCCGGGCCAATCGCCGGCCACGGCGACGTTGAACAGCAGGAAGAACGGCTTGTCGAAAACCCAGTAGTCGTCTCCGCCGACGAGGTCGGCCGGGGTGACGGTAGCCAAGGTGGTGTCGTCGATGCCGGTGGTCACGCGCCCCGGTGAGCGTTCGACCCAGTAGGTGTGGAAGCCCTTCGACAGCGGTTCCGGTGGGGTTCCTCCTGCGTCCACCTTCTGGCTGGTGAGCGAATCCGGTTGGGGCGCATGGATTCCGGTGTGGTACTGATCGGCCTGGTTCAGGGTCTCCATGATGTCGATCTCGCCGGACAGGGGCCAGCCGACGGAGTCCAGATCGGTACCGAGCATCCAGAACGCCGGGTGCAGCCCGGCGCCGGCAGGCATCTCGATCCGCGCCTCCACTCGGCCGTAGGTGAAGTCGAACTTGTCCTTGGTGGTCACCCTCGCCGAGGTGTAGCCGTCACCGTTGCGCATGGCGTTGATGACCATGTGGCCCTGGCCGTCGACGGAGGAATTCTCGGTCGAGTCGGTGTAGTCCTGCTTCTCGTTGTTTCCCCAACCGGTCCGACCGACGTCGTGGCTCCATCGGGCGTCCGCCAACGCGTCGCCCGCCGTTCCCGAGAAGTCGTCGTAGACGGTGTATCCGGGCTTGGCTGCCGAAGTGTTCGACGCCGATGTCGTGGACGTGGCGTCGACGGTGTCGCCCGTCGCGGATTCCGAATCGCTCCCGGTGGAGCGGTGGCCCAGTCCGTACACCGTGCCGGTGACGACCAGCCCAAGCACGACGAGAAATGCCAGCACCGACGGCCAACGGCGTCGCGGACGCTCGACGAGCAGTCCGGTGCCGGGGAGCCGTGAGATCTCCACGGTCCCGGCGCGGGACTCCCCGCCCGATGCGGAGTGACGGCTCACGCGGACTCGTCGATGGTCTTCGGTACTCGCGTCGCGTTGAACTGCGAGACCGAGAGCACCACGACGCCCACCAGTAGGGAGTAGGTGGCGATGCGTTCCATTGACCCGATGCCGAGTCCGAATTCGTGGCCACTCATGTAGGCGAAGTATCCGGCCAGGCCGACGGCACCGAGCGCGGTGACCACGATGCGGATGCTTCGTCGCAGACTCCGGTGCCCGCCGGCGACGACGAGGCCGAAGTTCCCGAAGACGAAGAACACGGTGGCACCGAACGAGTGGATCGGGTAGTTGACGCCCTGGTTGACGACGCCGGCCGTGATCGCACCCGCACCGGCAACGACGAAGAACGACGCGGCCCTGCCATCGATCCGGCGAACGATGTACCACGATCCGCCCACCGCCGCGATCGCCACTCCGAACAGCACCATCGAGGCGTTCAGCAGGACGTAGAGCTGGCTGCACGGCCAATCACCTGCAGGACCGCAGAAGGGGATTCCGAGTTCGCTGATGTAGTTGTTCCGGTAGCTGTAGAGCCCACGCCAGGTGGCGGAGACGATGTACTCGACGAGGACGAACTGCACCACCGACAGACCCGCCCACCGAGCGACATGGGCAACGAAGCGTGATCGCTTCGGGGCGGCGGTGGGCTCGGCCCGCGCCGTCGTGCGATTCGCTTCGGACTTCGCTTCGGTGGTCATGCGATCTTCTCCTGAGGGGCGAGCAATGCGAGGGGGTCGGCCGCCACCAGATCGAGTGCGGATTGCACGGTCTGGCTGTCGAAAACGTTGTCGTGGAACGATGCCGAGACGAACACGACCGAATCGATGGTCTCCATCGTGATCATCACCGACTCCGGACTACCGGGAGCCGCGATCACGAAGAAGGCTCGATCGGCAGGTTCGGCAACCCACGACACCGGCTCCAGCTGCCTGACTCTACCGACGTCCGAAAACATCAGATCGACATTCGGACTGACCGGCGCACGGTCGTCGAACACACCGGAAACAGCTCGCTGTTCGCGCTTGTACTTGATCGTGCTGATCGTCGCGGACGCGATCGGACGCCCCTTGTCGATCGCGCCGGACAGCGCGTCGTTCACCTCACGGGGCGAGGTGGGATCGATGTCGGTGAAACCGATACCGGCGGCGAAGTTGCCCAGCACCGTGGTCGACGGCGGAAGGTAGCGGCGGCAGTCGAAGAGAAACCCCGCGGACCGAGCGACCGAAAACGACGTACGAACGAAGGCCGCGGACACGGCCGCGCACATCACGGCACTGACACTCGCACCGGGCAGATTGGATATTCGCCACCGACGAATCGCGTCGGTGGTGCCCACCGGGGTCACAGCAACGGCGACCGCGGCTGACGGTGTCCAGGGGCGAAATGCCGTCGGTGATGCGGTGCCGGGTCCCCCGGTCGATTCTGCGGATTCGGGAGTCGTGCCGGGAAAAACGCGGCCGTAGATGGTGTCGACAATCTTTCGAGGATTGCGAACAGCCCAGTGTAGCAATGCTTTTCGCAAAGGGTGACCCTCCACTGCACTCCCGGCCCAGGCCGGAAGCGGAGCATTCGGGGTGGCGTCGGCCAAGTAGGCGAACAGGTCGACCGGCAACAGGGCGTCGCCGAGTCCGTGATTGAGATCGAGGAACAGGTACCGACCGGCCAGCCGGATCCGAACGGGAATGTCGACCGCAGACTCGTGCGCGAACTCGGTCAACCGCTCGGCCAGCTGTGCGTGGTGCACGGACGGTCCCTCGGTGATGTGCTCGACAACCCGATCCGGCTCGAAGGACCATGCGGCCGAGAATTGTTGGGCGTGCAGACCCAGTCGAGTTGCCGGACCGACGGACGCCAATGCGAGCACGCGGCTCTGCACACGTGTGAGATCGCCGAAATCTGCCGGCCCCAGCACGGTCACGATTCGCGAATCGGACCGAAGCATGTCCAACGAACTTGCTCGATAGGTCTGGGTCATGGTGCCGTCCTGTGTTGAGCGTGCACCGGAATGCGACGCGGCGACGGCTCGGCGTGCTGCGGCTGCGCGTCCTGTGGCTCGCTGTGACGAGGTTCGCGGTGTCCCGCTTCATCGTGTCGGAAATCCCGTCGACTCGATCGAGCGGAGTCGTCGTGACGGTCGTCGATCGGCCCGCGCGGACCGGGATCGTCGGGCGGTCCTGCATCGTCGTCGGGCCGGCCGTTGCTCCCTGCCGACAGCTCGCGAATCCACCGAATCAGCGGCACGATCAGCACCAGCGCGCCGAACGCCTCGGCAGCGAGGTAGGCCCAGCCCACAGCGGCGATACCCATCGACGACGACAGCCCGATCGATCCGCCGATGATGATCGACGTGGCCACGACCTGCACGATCACAGCCAGCCGCATGCGTCGGCGGACCCGAGCCAAACCGTCGTACAGGGAACCGACCACCGAGAGCGGAATGGTGAGCGCGGCCAGCTGCACGATGATGGTGCCCTGGTCGCGGTAACCCTGGCCGATCAGGCCGAGGCCGAACGGTGCGATGAAGGCCAGGAAGATCGACCCTCCGACCGCCACGATGCACACAAGGGTCATGAACCGTTTGGTCAGGCGGTGGAACTGTTGTGGATGTGCGGCGACCTCGGCGACATACGGGCCGATCAACACGCTGATCAGAATGTAGAGGGCGCTGACGATCGACCAGGTGAGGGAGAAGTAGGCGTTCTGCTCGGCGCCGAGGGTGGCGACGACGATCATCGGCACCAGCAGCGGAGCGAGGGAGCCGAGTGCGGTGATGCCGTAGGCCGAGCCGAAGTAGGCCCACATCTCCCGCCGGGGCGGCAGATCCGGTGTGCCGGCGTACCGCTGTTCGGTGCGGACGTTCTTCATGATCGCGCGCAGGACGAAGATCGATGCCAGGATCGCCGGGACCGCCCAGGCGGAGATGATCGAGGTGCTGCGCTCGGTTGCGAAGAGCGCCAACAACATGACGAATTTGACGACCGCGTGGAAGATGTTCTTGGCTGCCGCCCAGCGGGCTACGCCGAGACCGGACGACGTCTGATCTTGAAGTGCGAACACCGCGAGCACCGCAACGAAGAACGGAAACGTCACGATTTCGGCAGTGTTGGTGAACATCTCGTCGACGGGAGCTACCAGCAGGAAGCCGCCGCCCAGTACGAACGCGAACGCCGTCACGGTGATGTAGCCGCGCACGATGAACGACTTGGCCAACCGGCCCGAGATCGGAAGGAAACGCTCGTACATCGACCCGAGGCTCAGGTTGGACAGCGTCGAGAGCATCACCGCGGAGGTGATGACGGCAGAAGCACTGCCGACCTCTGCCACGGGGTAGAGGCGGCCGGCGGCTGCCCAGAACAACAATCCGAGCGCTCCGGTGATGGCCGTCGACAGCATCAAGGCCAGTGAATTCAGCGCCAGGTTGCGATCGGATGCCTTCGACCCGGGTCCTGATTCCGGGTTCGGGTCGGCCAGGACGTCGGCCGGTCCAATATCGACGGAGCGGACCGGGTTGTGCCGTGGCACGGTCGGAACCGGCATCGTCGGACTGTTCATCAAACCCATGTCGAACCGCGCAGGCTCGACCGGATACCACCGAAGTTGTTCGAGTTGCTCGTGTTTGGGTGGCGCGATCCTGGGAGCGCGGTGCTTCACAGTCGCACCCGCCCCACTGCGACAGGCGGCGACGGCGCGGAGATCTCGATGTCGAACGCGGCGGAGGTGGCAGCGATCAGTTCGGCTCGGACGTTCTCGCGTAGATCGCGGCCGTAGAGCGAGTGATCACCGGACTCGAACGACGTGACAGTGGGCACCGACGCTCGACGCTGCAACCGGCGCATGCCTTCCGGACCCCGGTTGGTCTCGAACCAGGTGGCGTCCGTGGGGGAGAGCAGCACCCGCGTCTGCACCTCCCGATCGCTGAGGAGCCGCAACGAGATCTCGGGAACCTGAATCAGTCCGCGGCGTCCGAGCCAGATCCAGAGGGCATAGGGAATCCGCGGCTGCAGGGCATTCTTGGTGGCCACGCCCCAGTGGTGGAGTCGATCGAGCGCGCGTGCCCGCAGTCCGGTCTCCTCGGTGTGCATCGAGGAGCGTTTGACGAACTCGAGTCGACGAGTTGTCCAGTCCAGCGTGTTGAGAAGTACTGCCGATCGCACTCCCATTTCGCGCGCAGCAAAGCTGGAATACCAGGAGCCCGAGCACATTCCGGACACCAGGATGTTGTCGGGGGAGGCCCCCGACTGCTGGACGGCGGTGAGGGCGTCCTCGTTTCCTTCGGGACTGTAGAGGCGAGTCACCTCCCCGTCGGAGACGACACCGGACTCACCGGTGCCACGCCGATCGAACCGCACCGTGGAAACTCCGAACCGGGGGAGAAGCCGCGCAAGTTCCACCCACATGCGCACCGGACCGACGCGGTGCTCGTTCGCGGTGGGGTAGAGCACCACGGTCGGACCACCGGGTGGGCATCGGTCCGAGCTGGAACGAATTGCGAAAAGCTCTTGCGCGCCCAGGAACTCGATGCTTTCGTCGATTCCGTCGACCAGTGAACGCGTTCGACGCGGCACCTCGACGTCGTAGGCGGTTCGGCTAGGGAACTTCGCCGCCGTCCAGATGGCGAGAGACGCGATGTCGGCGGCCGGGATGATGACCTCGAAGTCGCTCGGCTCGAGAAAGTCGTCGTGACCGGACAGCGTGTGCTCGTCCGCGGAGAGTGCGTCGACGAGTGTGCGTACCGGCTTGGAGTCACCTCGCTCGGCGCGGGTGGCGACCAGTACCGGTGCCTCGGTCGTCGCCTTGGTGGCGTCGAGTGCCGCGAAGTCTGCAGCCGAATCGGGATGCAGCGCAGCGCCGATGATCGACACACGAGGATCGGCGTCGGAATCGGTGGTCACGCTGACCGAATACAGGGCGCGCTGCTCGTGCAGATACGACCGGCCGCGGACAACCGGATCCCAGAGGGTCAACGCGGTCAGTGGCCCACACTCGGCGGCTACCGAGCACGCCAGCAGTGCACCCATACGGAGGCCGACCAGACCGACCTCGCCCACACCGCAACCGCGCACGTAGGCGACAGCGTCGACGACGCTGCGCTGCCAATGACCGACCGCGCCGGGCGCATCCTGCTCACCCCACGAATCGCCGGTGCCGCGATAGTCGAAGCGCAACACCAGAAGTCCCTGCGCACAGAGCTTCTGCGCGAGCAGAGTCATGCCCCGGTACGAGTCCACCTGCTCCTTGCCGAGCGGCGGGCACAGGACGACGCCTCCGCGCGCCCGGCCTCCGGTCGGCACGTGGACGGTACCGAACAGAGGCGAATCGGACGGGCCGAACCACGTCGAATACTTGCCGCCCGGGGTACGCGAGGACTCGGCGGGAACGGAGCCGATGCGCCGAGGAGCGGTGCGGGAACTGTTCACTTCAATTGGTCCTTACACGTACACGGGTGAAGCGGAATCGATCAGGGGCGCAGTGCGGCCGGCCACGCGGAACGATCGAGTCCGTGGGTACGGAGCATCGCCAGTGCGATGCGTTCCATACCGAACCCGACACATGCACTGTGAGCCGGTTCGCCGTCGACGGTGGCGATGTCGAAGGTGTGGCCGAAATGATCTCGGTGGCAGTTGCACGACACGACCGCGGTGCCGTCGTCCAGATCGCCGTAGAGTTTGACGACCAACTCGGTCTTGAGGTTCTCGTTGCGCTGGTTGGCGGCGAGCATGCGTCCGGCGCGACCGAAGAACGGATCGTTGGCAATGACCGCCTCGGCTTCGAGCCCCAGATCGGCCAACACCTGCAGGCCACGCGGCACCCACCGTTCGCGGTGTTCGATCGCCTCGTCGGGGGTGCCGACGCGGACGAACTCGTGCATCCGAAACGCTTGCATCCGAGCCGGATCCACCGCAGGCTCGTGCCGGAAGCAGAAGCCGTAGATGTCCATCAGGGCACCGTCGGCGGGCAGTGTTCCGGTGAGCATCGAGTACGACGGATGGCACGCGGCCGAGACCAACATGGTTCCGGCGGAGTGCAGAAAGTGATCCCAGTCCTTGCCGTCGGATCTCTCCGCCAACAACGCGGCGTGGGCCTTGTTGTCGCCCTCGAACGTATTGATGGCACCGGTGAGATTGGGGAACGACGCGATGTAGTCGGTGCGCTCGAAGGCCTCTCGGGGGAAGACCGGAGCGAATCGGAATCGCTTGGCCTGGTAGCCGTGCTCGGCTGCTCCCGCCGCGACGACACGCGAATCGATGAATTCGATGATGTCCTCGAATTCGCCACTGCGCCCGTACAGTCCGGGAATCGAGCTGGGTACCAGCAGTCCCGCGTCGATGAGCTCGGCGCGGAAAGATGCTCGGGCGGAGTCGAGTTCGCTGATATCGGTCTCAGGTGCGGAATGTGTGGTGGTCATCATTTTCCCTTGTAGACGAGGGAGAGCTGCGAGTTGTGGCCGAGGATGCGCTCGTTGCTCACCATGATTGCGGACCCGTGCGCGTCGCGAAGGTGACGGCCGATGCTGAGCTCGCCGCCCTGTCGGTAGCCGGCGATGCCACAGATCTGCAGGGCCTTGCCGACGATGTCGATGACGAGCGTCGACGCAGTGACCTTGACGTTGTTGATCTTGAGCGCAAAACCGATGGCACCCAGCTCGGCCGGACTGTCTGCGACGGCCTCGAACTTCGCAGCTGCGCCGAACACCGTGTCCACCAGCTGCTCGTGCACCACCATCAACTCCGCCAAGCGCAATGCGCTCGGCGGCGGTGTTCCCGGTGTCTTGCGCGCGGCCTTCTGGACGAATTTGCGTGCCTTGGTCACGGCAGCATCGGCGATGCCGAGCCAGGCCGATCCCCAGAGCACGTGTGCCACCGGAAGCATGGTCTGCGCGGAGATGTCGCCGTAGTTGTCGCCCAGAATGTTCGACGTCGTGGTGCGCGCGGCCAACATGAAGCCGGGGCTGCAGGTGCCGCGGAATCCGAGGGTGTCCCAGGTGCCGGTCTTCTCGAGCGTCACGTCGGGCTTCTCGCACACCACGAGGACCTGGTCGCTCGGCGGGCTGTCGACGCTGCGGCGCGCCGTCGCCAGCACGATCTGCGCGTACTCGCCGTACGAGATGACGGGCGCGTTTTTGCTCAGGGTGATCCGCTCGCCGTCGTACTCCACCGCACAACTGCTCGAGCGGACGTCGCCGCCGATGTTGATCTCGGTAGTGGCGGAGGCCACCAGGATGCGATCGGTCACAATTCGTCGCTGTAGGTCTGCCATGGCGTCGGACTTGCCGTGGCGCACGATGCTGAGCACCTGCGACTGGTGCATGACGAAGATCATCGCCGTCGAGGCGCACTCGGAGCCGAGGGCACGCGAGATGCGGGCGATGTCTGTCAGGGTTGCCCCGCCACCGCCGAACTCACGCGGAATCCCGACACCGAGCAGCCCGGCGTCGCGCAGCGCCTCCACCGATTCGGTGGGGAAGCGGGCATCGCGATCTACTTCGTCGGCATAGGTCCGCAGAACGGCCAGCACGTCGGTCATCGACTGGTCGATCGAGCTCTCGTAGACGGTGGTCATGGCCTCAGTCCGTCAGCTGGGCGATGGCCGCGGCGATCGCGTTGATGCTGCCGAACGTCGACTTCTGCAGCATGGTGTCGGGAAATTCGACGTCGAACTCGTCCTCGAGGGCGATCATCACGTTGACGCTCGCGTGCGAGGTCAGGCCGCTGTCGTAGAGATCGGCGGCTTCGTCGATGCTCTCCACGGGGACGGGCAGCTTTCCGAATTTCTCCAGAACGGTTCGCACCCGAACCACGTCCTGAGCATTGAGCGTCTGCATCGAAAACCTCCACCGATCGCGTTAACCACGAGACCGGACGGCCTCGTAGTCGTCTCCAGGTCCGCTGGCTGTGCGCCTTTTCGACCCAAAGTCTCCCCAGACCCATTCAAACAATATCCTAGATTGTTTAGTAGCGTTAGTTCGATGCCCGCATCGGTCCTCGGGACCGCCGTACACTTCGAGTGGAGCGGGGGCTCGTGAGGGTGCCGATCGGGTACCGAATCGCAATGCGCAAAGGATTGTCTTGTCGATGAGTGGAGTCTGCGGTGTGTCCGTGGGTACCGGTGCCGTGCGCATCGCGTACATCGCGGACGGACGCCGCGTCGAGGACTCCATAGACGCAGTGGGCGCGCACGACGTGCTGCCCGGCAAGCTGGTCGACCACGGCCCGTTCGAGGACATCGTGCTTGCCGGATGGGATACCGCAGCCGTCACGGCGCTTCTCGACACGCTGGACGACCGAACGGTCCCCAACGCCCGCATGGTCGAGGAATCTCAGGCCCTGATGGCCTACGCCCGCACAGTTCCGGAATTGGCCGACAAGGACTACGTGCTGGTGGTGGACCTGGGCAAGAAGGGGTTGTCGGCCACCGCACTCGACGTCGCAGGCGACTACGTCGAGTGGACCGCACGTACCGTCGACATCAGCGGCGATCGCTTCGACGAGGTGGTCCGCGGCATCGTGATGGCCAAAGGCATCCTGCCTGCACCGGTCGGCCCGGAGGGCGACGCGGAATATCAAGCCTTCTTCCGCGAACTCAAGGAACTCGTCAGTTCGTCGGCGGGTGTCCGGGCACCGAACCGCGGCCCGATGTTGCTCAGCCGCAAGGAATTCGAGCGCGAGATCACCCCGCTCGTAACCGACGCGCTGGACTGGGCGTCCAAGCAGGCTCCCGACGCGGTGCTGCTCATCGGCGGCGGTGCAGGCATTCCCGCGGTGCGCACCATCATCGAGGACAAGTGGAGTGTCCCGGTCCATGTGCCCGACGCGCCGGCTATGGCCATCGCCAAGGGCGCGGCACTCGACGAGAGACCCGTTCTCGAAGCCGCTGTCGGCACGGATGTTCTGGACGCCGATGTTCTGGACTCGGATGTTCTGGATTCCGATGTGGGACTTGTCACGGTGCCCGACGACGCGTCCGAGCTTCTCGATGCGCCCGGGACCACGGATTTCGGTGCGGTCGACGAGTGGATGATCGACGGCCTGACCGTCGATCAGCTCGCGACCGAAGAACTGGCGATCGCGTCGACCGTGTTCGACACTGCTGCCGGCTCTTCGGCAATCGCGCCCGCGGTGATCGAGCCCGCGGTTGCGGAGCCCGACGTTCTCGAACCCGACGTTCTCGAACCCGGTGTCGTCACCCAGCCGACGCGGCGCACGACGAGATGGTCTGTGCGCGACGCGTCGGTTCTGGCGGCGGTCGCCCTTGTGATCGTCGCGGTGGCAGGTCTGGTGTTCACTCGCGGAAACACTCCGGCACCCACTCCGCTCATCGACGAGCAGATTCCCGTCGATGCAGGGTTCGCTGCCGCCCTCGCCGACGCTGCCGGGCCGGCCGAGGATGCAGCTCCCGGGCCGGCCGAGCTGCCCGTCCAGGGACCGGTTCGCCTGTCGGACGCGGATCTGTACGAGCGAGCCTTCACCTACGACGGCGAGCTGTACCAACCTGATGTCGATACGGAACTGCCGGAGTAAACCGCACGGCCGGGCGGGATGCTGGAACAGGCAGCGCGACCGTTTCCGCGGCGTACCGCCTCGGCTGCTTCTGGGGCGCGCGCCCCGTAGTTTCGGTCGAGGCGGTAGCCTGGCGCTCTGGACGAGGTGTACCGCGTCCGCCGCTACCGCCGAACGAAGTGAGGCCGACAACCGTGACTGTGCTGCTTGGGGTGTCCATGGGGACCCGGGCTGTGCGTACGGCGCAGCCCCGAGCCGAGCAGTTCCAGGCTCCTGTCGGCGACGCGTCCGGCCTGGTCACCGACATCGAGCGGCCACTGTTCTTCCGTAACGAGCTCATCGACAGCGTGGGCGGCGATCTCCCGCACCTGGCCGCCGAATCGATCGGTGCGGCCGTGGAAACCGAGCCCGAACTCGCCACCGGTGTCGCCTACCGCGACCCTCGGCAGGCAGATGCGCTGCATGCCGCGCTCGCCGGTGCTCATCTGCACAACTACCACCTGGTGCACGAGGTGGAAGCCGTCGTCGAGTACCTGGCAGCCACCGGCGAGGCCCGCGACTACAGATCGGTCGCGTTGTTCGATCTCGGTAGTTCCGGACTGACGGTCAGCGTCGTCGACCTGGTACAGCGGACCGTCACCGCCTCGCAGCGGTCGGGTGCATACAGCGGCGACCTGCTCGACGCCTACGTCCGCAACAACCAACTCGAGCGTCTCGGCAAGAAGATGACGGACCCGGACATCGCACTGTTCGAGAAGCGCTGCCGAATCGCCAAGGAACGCCTGTCCACTCAGGATGCGGTGTGCCTGCCCGATGCGAGCGGGATGATTCTGCTCTCGCGCGAGAATTTCGAGCTGTTGATCACCGATCTGCTCGACGAGGCCGTCGAGTTCGCGCGCGAAGTGTTGATCGGGGCGAACGTGCCCATCGATGCCGTTGTGCTGATCGGCGGAGGCGCACGGATGCCGATCGTGCAGAATCGCGTCGGACCGCTGCTGGAACTGCCGTCGATCGTGCCGACCGAGCCCGAGACCGTCGCAGCACGCGGCGCTGCTCTGACCGCGCGACCGCACTCACGCTCACGAACCGCTCCGGGCCGCAATCCCGACGCGAACCGGCGGGTGGCACCGCAACCGGCAGCCCTCGTCGACCCTGCAACTCGCGTGGACTCGACACCGACATCTGCGCCGACCCCTCAGCACCGACCTGCGCCGCCGCGTCCGCCGCAGTCGCGTGTGGCGAACCCTCGGCCACCTAGACCACCTCTACCTACGGCCGCCCCCGTCCGGCCGATTCCGGCCCGCACCGAGTCGCTGCACGCTGCACCGCCGGCGTCGGCTCCGGTGCCTTCCACAACGCGTCCGGTCCCCGCCCGTCCCTGGGTCGCGGCGGCTCCGATCGCCGGCACATCGGTCGAGGCCCCGGTGGACACCACGTCTGCCGAGGCCCCGGTGGACACCACGTCTGCCGAGGCTCCGGTGGACGCCACGTCGGTCGACGCCACGAACGCGGCCGGCGGGTTCGAATCCTCGAGATTCACCGATTCCGTTGTCGATTCTTCCCATTCTCTTGCTGTCGAGCCGGAGTCGCCTCCGGCCGTGACGGATGATGTTCTCGACGACCACGTGCAGGGGGCGCAGGTCGACGGGGAGGTCGTTGTATTGAGCACGGATGCCGGCGATGGCACCGTCGAAGGCGCAGTCGACGACTCGGACGCGGCGGAAACTGTTGCGGCACAGAGTGTTACGCAGGTTCCCGAGAGGCGAGTCGATACCGAGACGACCGGCGACGACGACGGTAAGCCGGTTCCTTTCCAGCTGAAGAACATCTACTGGCTCGACGCCGACTACGACGACGACGACGGTGAGGACGATCGAACTCGTGCTCGACGCAAGCTTCGCACCGGTGGTGTGCTCGCCCTCGGCCTTGCTGCAGTGGTAGGCGTGTCCGGTTTCATGCTCACCCACCAGAACACGCCGCGGGTGGTCGACACCTCGGTCAGTCGCACTCAGACTGAGGTCCCGGCCACGACGACAGTTGCGCCCACGTCGGTGATTCCTGCTCCGGTATTGCCGCCCCCCGCGCCGGAGACCACCGTCGAACCGACCACCGTGCCGCCCGAGACCGAGGTCTACCAGGAGCCGGTCACTCAGGAGCCAGTCACTCCGGAGCCGACGACGACCACGGCCGAGCCCGCGCTGCCGCCACCAGTCGAGTCCGTTCCACCGACAACGACGCAGCAGCAGCCGCCGCTGTTCCCGGCGTTCCCGGACTTCACACTGCCCGGTTTCCCGCCGATCGCACCGCCCGCCCCCTGATCGGACTCAGCTCTCGCCGTGGGTGTTTCGCGGCCTGATGTGTTCGAAGATCAGGATCGTCTCGGTTGCGGCGACGGCAGGGTCGGCACTGAGATTCTCGACGACGAAATCGCGGAGCGTGGCGGTGTCGACGGTTGCCACGTGCACGAGGAAGTCGTCGGCACCGGCAATGAAGTAGATGTTCAGGGTTTCTTTTCGGGAGGCGATCTTCGATCCGAATTCGCTGATCCGCCGTCGAGCATCTGCTTGTAGCCGCACCGAGATCATGGCTTGGATCCCTTGGCCGAGGGCCTCGGGATCGATGTCGGCGTGGAAGCCGCGGATGACACCACGTTCGACGAGTGCGCGGACCCGGGCCAGTGCGGTGGACGGAGCGACACCGGCCGCGGCAGCAAGCGCGTTGTTGGGTGTGCGGGCGTCGCGGCGGAGCTCGTCGAGCAGGATGTGATCGATTCGGTCCAGCGGGATCGACCGAACATCCTTCGGCTGGGACCCCGCGCCACCCGCCTCGAACGAACTATTACTCACCATTCGACCAGGCTACAGAATTATGTTCACTTCCATTGCGGCGATTCCGTAGATAATTCATAGTTGCCCTACACGGATGAAGCCACGGCTTCACGTCACCCACCACCGAGGAGGCCGCCATGAAGATCGGAATTCCACGCGAGATCAAGAACCACGAATACCGGGTGGCCATCACTCCGGCAGGCGTGCACGAACTGGTCTCGCGAGGACACGAAGTGATCATCGAAACCGAGGCAGGAGCCGGATCGTCGTTCACCGACACCGACTACAAAGCTGCAGGTGCACAGATCCTCACCGATGCGGCCGAGGTCTGGGAAACGGCCGAGCTGCTGCTGAAGGTCAAAGAACCTATCGCCGAGGAGTATTCACGCCTCCGTAAGGGGCAGGTGCTGTTCACCTACCTGCATCTCGCGGCGTCCAAGGCCTGCACCGACGCGCTGCTGGACTCGGGGACCACCGCCATTGCCTACGAAACAGTCACTGCCGCAGACGGTTCGCTGCCGCTACTCGCGCCGATGAGTGAAGTTGCCGGACGCCTCGCGCCCCAGGCCGGTGCATACCACCTGATGTCCAGCGAAGGTGGGCGTGGAGTTCTCATGGGCGGAGTGCCCGGAGTGCGTCCCGCCAATGTCGTCGTCATCGGTGCCGGTGTGTCCGGAAAGAATGCCACCGCAATCGCTTTCGGTATGCACGCCGACGTCACCGTTCTCGATCTCGATGTGAAGGCACTGCGTGCCATCGACGATCAGTACCGCGGCGCCGTCAAGACTCTGGTGTCGAATGCGTACGAACTCGAACAGGCTGTTCTCGCGGCCGATCTCGTCATCGGTGCGGTGTTGGTACCCGGAGCCAAAGCTCCGAAGTTGGTGTCCAACAGCCTGGTTGAGCGTATGAAGCCGGGTTCGGTTCTGGTCGACATCGCCATCGATCAGGGCGGCTGCTTCGAGGATTCGCACGCCACCACCCATGCCGATCCCACGTACAAGGTGCACGAGTCGGTGTTCTACTGCGTCGCCAACATGCCCGGAGCCGTTCCGCGCACGTCCACGTACGCTCTCACCAACGCCACCCTGCCGTACGTCGTCGCACTCGCCGACAAGGGTTGGGAAGCTGCCTGCGAGGCAGACGCGGGTCTGAAGGCGGGACTGAGCACGCACAACGGGGCCCTGTTGTCGGACACCGTCGCAGCTGCATTCGCCTGAGGAGCGGGTGAGCGGCTGCGCCGCATGTGAACGGAACTTCGTAGTCCGCTACGAACTTTCGTGCACGTGCGGCGCAGCCGCTCTATGCACTGTGGCGACCCGAGCCCCGCGAGCGAGTGGGCTTGGCTGCCCGTGACGGCGCGCCTTTCTTGGACGAGTCGGCCGGTCGAGACGAGGTGATCGGCCGGGCCAGCAGCACGGCGATCGCCGTGGTGAGGGGCACCGACAGGGCGAGGGCGACGCCGCCCACGGAGGATCGGACGATTTCGATCGACACGGCGTCGCCGGTCAACACGTCCTGGATCGACCGGTCGGCGACGCTGAAGAGCAGTAGGAGTGGCAGCGCGCCACCGGCGTAGGCGAGGACGAGGGTGTAGACGGTACTGGCGATGTGATCGCGGCCCACCCGCATCGCGGCGGTGAAGATCTCGCGCCGCGACGCCGTCTCGTCGACCGATGCCAACTCGAAGGCTGCCGACGCTTGAGTGATCGTCACGTCGTTGAGCACACCGAGCGAGCCGATGATGAAACCGGCCAACAGCAGACCGGTGACACTGACGTTGCCGATGTACGTCTGCACGGCGGTGTTCTGTTCCTCCGACAACCCGGTCAGGTGCGTCATCCGAATTGCGATGTACGACAGAATTGCGGCCAGGCCCATCGAGGTCAATGTGCCCAGTAGCGCCGAGCTGGTACGCAGATTCACCCCGTGCGCCAGATACAGCACGGCGTAGAGGATCACCGCGCCGGCGACGAGGGCGACCGGAATGGCGGGCGCGCCGTCGAGCAGAGCCGGCAGCATGAACACCACCAGCACCGCGAACGCGATGAGTAGGCCGACCAGCGCGCGGAATCCCCGCCAGCGAGCGACGACGCAGATGACCACGGCGAACACGCCGACGATCAACCCCAGCGGAAGCCCGCGGGAGTAGTCGTTGAACGAGTACCGAACCCCACCGGACGGGTCGGTCTGCAACACCATCCGGATGTCCTCGCCTGCGCTCAGCGTCGGTTGGCCGGGACCCGGTGCGATCTCGAGTACCGTCCGCTTGCCCGCGTCCTCGCCCGTCGTGATGTCGACGATGCTGCGCTGACATTCGTACGAGTCGTTGACCGCTGGGGTCGGGTTGCCGGTGAACGCTCGGCCGGCGTCGGGGCTTCCGCAGGGACCGATGCTCTGCGAGGTGATGGTGCCCGCCTCGGTGGACACAGCACCTCCGCCGGAGGTCTGGAACGGCAGCGGGATGTCGACGCTCTGTTTGCTCGGCCACAGCGCGAAGGCCCCGGCGATGACGGCTATGCCGATGGCGACGAGCAGTCCGATGACGACCTTGGCGGCTACCGGGCCGAGCGGCGCTGGACTGTCGCTGTGTCCGTGCCCATGTCCGTGGCCCACATGGGAGTCGAGGCCCGGCCTGGTGCCGTCGGGATGATTGCCGTGTGGTTCCACGGTGCAAGGCTAGTACGGGGCCATCTGGGTGGCCGATGCGAGGAGCTCGGTGGCGGGGAGCAGGGGGGGCGTCCCCCGCCACCACCTGACCGACCCGGGGGGGGAGGGGCCGACCAGGGCTCGCGGGCACCGAAGTGCCGTCCGCCAATCTACAGACCATTCGGCCGCAGGGCGCGCTCCCACCCGAGTTTTTTGCGTCACTTTCAACTACTCGCGCGTAACTTTTGTCGTCACTGCTTGTAGGACGCGAGAAAGTTGCCGAACCTTTCGATCGCAACGGCCAGGTCACGCGCCCAGGGCAGAGTCACGATGCGGATGTGATCGTGGCCGGGCCAGTTGAAGCCGGTGCCCTGAACGACGAGGATTTTCTCCTGCAGCAGAAGATCCTGCACCAGCTTTTCGTCGTCGTAGATCTCGTGTACTTCGGGGTCCAGTCGCGGAAACGCGTACAACGCGCCCCGAGGCTTGACGCACGAGACGCCGTGGATCGCGTTGAGTTTCTCCCACGCGACGTCGCGCTGCTCGAGCAGTCGTCCGCCGGGCAGGATCAAATCCTCGATGCTCTGATAGCCGCCGAGTGCGACCTGAATGGCATGCTGCGCAGGAACATTGGGGCACAACCGTGTCGACGCGAGAAGGTCGATGCCTTCGATGAACCCCGCTGCGTGCTTCTTCGGCCCGGTGATCGCGAGCCACCCCGCGCGGTAGCCGGCCACTCGATACGCCTTGGACAGTCCGTTGTACGTCAGGCACAACAGATCGGGAGCCAAGCTCGCCAGGGAGATGTGCTGGGCGTCGTCGTAAAGGATCCGGTCGTAGATCTCGTCGGCCAGTAGCAGCAACTGATACTTGCGGGCCAGATCGACGATGCCCTGCAGAACTTCCTTCGAGTACACCGCACCGGTCGGGTTGTTGGGGTTGATCACCAACAGCGCGACGGTCTTCGGAGTGATCTTCGACTCGATGTCGGCCAGATCGGGATTCCAGCCGTTCTCCTCGTCGCAGATGTAGTGCACGGCCTTGCCGCCCGACAGCGTCGTCATCGCCGTCCAGAGTGGGTAGTCCGGGGCTGGGATCAGCACCTCGTCACCGTCGTCGAGCAACGCCTGCATCGTCATCGTGATGAGCTCGGACACCCCGTTACCGAGGTAGATGTCGTCGACGTCGAGGACAGGGAAGCCTGGTTCGAGCTCGTAGCGCGTGACGATGGCACGTCGCGCCGACAGGATTCCCTTCGACTCCGAGTAGCCCTGGGCGACGGGCAGTGCGGCGATCATGTCTCGCACGATCACATCCGGAGCCTCGAAGCCAAACGGAGCCGGATTACCGATGTTGAGCTTGAGGATGCGGTGCCCCTCGGCTTCGAGTCGAGCGGCGTGGGCGTGTACCGGTCCGCGGATCTCGTACAGCACGTTCTGCAGCTTGGTGGACTGTTGCAACGTGCGATAACGCGGCTGAGTGTGGATCTGCGGAGTGGTCACCCGTCACATCGTGCCAGGCGAGCGGTCTCGATTTCCACGAGGTTGTTTCGCGAGAAGTTGTTTCGGCCGGGTTGTCGGTGGCGAGTGGAACAATCGGGCTATGTGCGGACGGTATGCCAGTACCCGGAGTGACAGCGACCTGCAGGCGGTGTTCGACATCGCCGAAACGGTGGGCGAGGAGGTGCCGCCGTCGTACAACGTCGCCCCGACACAGACGGTGCGGACGGTGCTCGAACGCGCCCCCAAGGACGAACCGGAGTCCGACGCGGTGCGGCAACTGCGCTCGGTTCGCTGGGGTCTGATCCCCTCCTGGGCGAAGGACGCGAAAATCGGTTCCCGGCTGATCAACGCCAGGTCGGAAACCATCACCGAGAAGCCGTCGTTCAAGAAGGCCGCGAGCCGTCGACGCTGCATCGTGCCTGCCGACGGGTACTACGAGTGGGAGAAGCGCGACGGCGCAAAGGTGCCGTACTTCCTTCATACGGAAGGCGTGCTCGCGATGGCGGGTCTGTACGAACTCTGGCGAGATCCCACCAAGGCCGAGGACGACGAGAACAGGTGGGTCTGGTCGGTCACGGTGCTGACCTCGCCTGCAGCCGACGCGCTCGGTCACATTCACGATCGCTCGCCGGTCGTTCTACCACCGGATCTCCGCGCGAGCTGGCTCGATCCGACCGTGACCGACCTGGGCGCGGTGCAGGACATCTTGGCAGCAATTCCCGAACCACGTCTGGAGCCCTACGAGGTGAGTACGGCAGTGAACAGCGTCAAGAACAACAGCCCGGAGCTGTTGACGCCGGTGTAGTGATCAGGTGAGTCTCGCCCGGCAGATCTCGAGAATTGCGGACCGCTCGTCGGGGGACAGCTCCTCGGCCACCGGCGAGTCGAGAATACGACGCAAGCGCTCGAAGTAGGTACGTGCGTCGACGCCGAATGCGACGTAGATGTCCTCGTCGCTGCCGCCGCCGTAGCCCTGCCAGGTTCGGCCGAACGTCAGAATTTCGTGGTCCACCGATTGGGTAGTGGTCCGGCGCATGGTGTTCCCCCTACTGGTACTTGTGTTCCATCATCCGGGTCACTGTTGAAGGGCCGGTGAACACCGCGTTACAGCCACGTCAGTTCACTAGGGTGGAGATCGTGACTGCACTCGCCTTCGGATCCTGGCCTTCGCCCATCACCGCAGCGGACCTCTCGTCCGCGGGCCATCCCGTCGAGGGCGGTCGCTACGTGGGAGGCGAAATCTGGTGGTCGGAATTGAGACCGGCCGAACAGGGCCGGACGGCTGTCTGCCGCTACGTCGACGGAGAAGTGCAGCCGATTCTGCCCGCACCGTTCAACGCCCGCACCCGAGTCCACGAATACGGCGGAGGGGCTTGGACCGCGACAGCGGACGGCGACCTGGTGTTCGCCGAGTTCTCCGATCAACGCGTCTATCGACTCACCCCGGGAGGCGCACCTGTGCCGCTCACTCCGAAACCGGCTGTGGCGTCGAGCATCCGGTACGCCGAACTTTCGGTAGTCGGTAAGGACGTCATCGCAGTCCGCGAGATGCACGACGCCGGAGCGGTATCGAGAGACATCGTGGCGATCGACCTGAGCGGTGGCGGGGTGCGCTCGTTGGTGGCGGGATCGGACTTTCTCGCGTTCCCGCGCGTGTCGCCAGACGGCACCCGCATCGCCTGGATCGCATGGAATCACCCGCAAATGCCCTGGGATGGAACGGAATTGCGTGTGGCGTCGCTGTCCGACCCCACGTCCTGGACGGTCCTGCTGGGTTCGACCGAGGAATCGGTGATGCAGCCGGAGTGGATCGACGACCGGTCGCTGTACGTCATCAGCGACCGAAGTGGTTGGTGGAACCTGTATTCGGCGACGCTCGATGGAGCGCTCTCACCTCTGCTGACCCTCGATGCCGATTTCGGTGCTCCACTGTGGCGACTCGGATCCAGTTGGTACGAGGTGCTCGACGACGGAAAGCTGCTGACCGTGCGGACCATCGGTACCGATACGTTGGCAGTGCTCGACCCTGCGTCCGGGACACTGGACGACATCGCGCTCGACGGTGTGACGTCGGTAGGTCTCGGTGGGCACCGCGGATCGACAGTGTTGATCAAGGGCGGTGGGGCACAGGTGGCGGGTGGAATGTTCGCACTCGATCTCGTAACTCGTGAACTCACCCCTGTCCGTTCGGGTTTCGAGTCCGTGCCTGACGCTGCGTATTTGCCGGAGGGGCGTCAGGTGACGTTCCACGGACCTGATCGTGAGGTGCACGCCATCGCGTATGCGCCGCGTAACCCGTCCTACGAGGGGCTCGATGGCGAACTCCCCCCGTACGTCGCGTTCGTCCACGGCGGTCCGACGGCGCACGTGGCACCCGCGCTGAACCCGCTGTTCGCGCACTTCACCAGCCGCGGCATCGGCGTCGTCGACGTGAACTACGGCGGGTCGAGCGGGTACGGTCGCGAGTACCGTAATCGCCTGCGCGGGCAGTGGGGCGTTGTCGATGTGGAAGACACCATTGCCGCCGTGCAGGGTCTCGCCGACAGCGGTCTTGCCGACCCGCGGAGGTTGGCCATCGAAGGTGGCTCCGCAGGTGGGTGGACAGTGCTGGCAGCGCTGACGTCGTCGGATGTATTCGCCTGTGGGGCTTCCTACTTCGGTGTCGCTGAGCTCGAGCTGTTCGTCGCCGAGACCCACGACTTCGAATCCCGTTACATCGACGGGCTCATCGGACCCTTGCCCGAGGCCATCGACCTGTACCGCACCCGTGCACCGGTCAACAATGTCGACGGACTGTCCTGCCCGGTGCTGTTGCTGCAAGGATTGGACGACCCGATCGTACCGCCGTCACAGGCCGAAAGATTCCGAGATGCCATGGTGGAGAAGGGGATACCCCACGCTTACCTCGCCTACGCAGGTGAATCGCATGGGTTCCGCAAACTCGAAACTCAGGTGAACGCGCGAGAGTCCGAACTGTCCTTCTACGGCCAGGTCATGGGATTCACGCCGCCCGGAATCCCCGAGCTGGAGCTGTGGCGTCCCGCTAGCTGAGAGGTGGGTGTGCGCGCTTCGCCTCGAGAAATTCGAGCAGCGCGCTGGGGATGGCGCAGTACTTGCTGTTGCCTTCGGACAACTTGCTGCCTGCCTCGAACGCGGCCTTCGACGGGCCGTCGTGTTCGCGGATGAGGGTACACAGGCGCTCGTCGGTCCGGCCGGACTCGCAACACTTCTCGACATGCGCTCGGTCGTCGGGGGTCAAAGCCGACCACCACTCGTCGTAGCGTCGCCAGAGCTTGTCCGCGTCGTCGGTCATGCCTGCTCCTACTCGTCGGGTACGCCGTGCGATTCCGACCATACTCACGATGCCCGATTCGTCCACGTCGCGGGGGTGTGGCAAGGAAGCTCACACCCTTTTTGCAGACTGCGCGCCCCTGCTCTGACGCGAGCGGGCACGCGCAGTCGGTAGAAGGGGCGCTCACTTACGCTGTCGGGCGCGTTCGGCAGCCTCGCGGATCATCCGATAGACCAGTTCGGGACTGTCGAGGTCCGCCCAGGCGATTCGTACAACCTGGCGTCCGGTCCCACGAATGCGATCCTCGCGACGCTTTTCCTCCCACACCACGTCCGCCGCAGACTGTCCCTCCGGCACGTAGCGTCCGTACTTCACCTTACCGTCGAATTCGAGGACGGTCTCGATGTCCGGCAGATCGAAATCCACGCGCCCGACGAATCCGCGGGCATCTGTGATCGTCACCTGCAGATGTGGGGTGTACCCCAGGTTGTGCAGCAACACCCGGGTGCGGGATTCTCCGACACTCTCGGACCTGCCGTCCATGAACTTCGCGACGGTGTGGGCCTTTCGGTTTCCCGGGTGGTTCGGGCACGAATTCAGTGCTGTGACAACCTGTTCGACGGTGATGCCTCGGGTTCGCGCGGCTACGTCTGCAATACAGACGGCCGTCTCGAAGGGGAGTGTGCGAGCGCAATCGGCGATGGTTCGTGCCAAAGCCGTCACCCGCACACCATCGATGTCGACGACGTCAGCGTCGGAGTAGGGAGACGTGTGCAGTCTCCGGAGGCCACTGCTGCGCCCACCGCCACGGGCACGATTGCGGGTGATGTGTACTCGGCTCAGATCGGCATTCCACACATCGAGACCGTGGAAGACGGCTGCGCTCACATGACTGACAACAGCGTCGGGTGCCGTGGCCGCGTCGAACACAGCCTCGGCGATGACGCGGTGCTTCTCTTCCGCGGTGAGCGAGTCGAATTGCGACCGGCTGACGAACCGCCCGGGTCGCAGTCGACGCCACGCTCGCGTTCGGCAGTAGCGCTGCAATTCGGCATCCGAGGTACCACGGGAGAGAGCGTCGGATCGCGAGACGATGCGGTTCATGGAGGAATGCTCTCCAGCGCAGTCGCTTTGGACAAGCCCCGTGTGCCGGATTGTGGATAACTCGTCGCCTGTGGATAACCCGAGGCGGGACCTCACACCCCTGTTGACGACTGCGCGCCCCTGCTCTGAAGTGAACAGGGGCGCGCCGTCGGTAAAAAGGGTGTGAGGTTACTTCCGGCGACCCGGAACCTTGGCTCCCGGAGCGAATCCGAGTCCACCGGCCTTCGGCTTGGGCGGAGTCCGATCATCCGAACCGTTGGACGTCGCATCGGCCGCAGTGTCCGACGCTTCCGCCTTCGGTGCCTCCGCTTCCGTGACCTCTGCTTCCGTCACCTCGGTCGCTGGTGCTTCCGTCACTGGTGCTTCGGCCTTCGGTACCTCGGCTTCCGTTGTCGGCTCGGCCGTCTCGGGCTCTGCCTTCTCCGGCGCGGCAGGTGCAGCCGCACCTGGTGTCCGCGCGCCTGGCTTCTTGAATCCGGACTTCACGGCCAGACCCTTGGGCTGGACGGTCGGCTTGGATTCTGCGGCAGCGGGTGCCTCCGCGGTCGAAGCCTCGGCAGCGGGTGCTTCGCTGGCAGGTGCCTCCGAAGCAGGTGCCTCGGCAGCCGGAGCTGCTGCAGTAGGGGCACTCGCAGTCTTCGCTCCCGGCTTCTTGAATCCGGACTTCACGGCCAGGCCCTTCGGCTGGACGGTCGGCTTGGATTCGCTTGCCGCAGCACTTGATTCCGAAGATTCGCCGACAGCCACCGGAGCAGCAGTCGGGGCAGCGTCGGCGGGCTTACCCGGTGCCTTGGCTCCCGGCTTCTTGAAGCCCGACTTCACGGCCAGACCCTTGGGCTTGACGGACGGAGTCGATTCCGAGGCCTCGGCGGTCTCGGCAGACGGAGCTTCAGCGGGAGCGTCGGCAGGCGCAGGGGCAGCTGCCTTCGCGCCGGGAGCCTTGCCCTTCATCTGCAGACCCTTGCCGCCGGGTGCCTTGCCTCCGGCCATGCCGAGACCCTTGGGCTTCGGTGCTGCCTCGGCTTCGGCAGTGTCGGCCGTGTCGGTGGCTCCAGCCGAACCCGGTGCCTTCGCGCCCGGTGCCTTGGCCAGACCCTTCATCTTCAGTCCGCCGCCGGCCTTCGGAGCGGGAGCTGCGGGAGCGGTCTTCGCCTCGGCAGGCTCCTCGACGGGTGCGATGCGCTCGGCCTCTTCGACCTCCATCGCCTTCTCGGTCTCGAGCTCCTCCTCCGCTGTCCGCTCGCGGGGGATGACCTTGATGTTCTCGGCCAGTACCGAGGACTCGACGCGGGTGATCGACTCGAGCATCAGCTGCGCGACGTCGACGACCTCGACACCCTCGTGCGCGCCGCCTTCCTGCCGTGCGGTGACACCGTCGGTGAGCATTACGCGGCAGAACGGGCAGCCCGTGGCGATCTTCTTCGGGTTGGTCGCGAGCGCCTCGTCGACCCGGTCGATGTTGATGCGCTTGCCGATGTTCTCTTCCATCCACATGCGAGCGCCACCGGCACCACAGCACATGGACCGCTCACCGTGACGCGGCATCTCCTTGAGGTTGGAGCCCGACGCAGCCATGAGCTCACGCGGAGCGTCGTACACCTTGTTGTGACGGCCGAGGTAGCACGGATCGTGGTACGTGATGTCCTGGCTGACCGAGGCCACCGGAATAAGCTTCTTCTGCCGCACGAGGCGGTTGAGCAGCTGCGTGTGGTGGACCACGTCGTAGTCGCCGCCGACCTGCGGGTACTCGTTACCGAGGGCGTTGAAGCAGTGCGCACAGGTGACGACGATCTTGCGCTTCTTCTGCTCCACGCCGTCGAACACGTTGTTGATCGTTTCGATGTTCTGCATCGCGAGCTGCTGGAACAGGAACTCGTTGCCCGCGCGGCGAGCGGAGTCGCCGGTGCAGGTCTCGTCGGCACCGAGCACCATGAACTTCACGCCTGCAGTGGCGAGCAGCTCGGCGACGGCCTTGGTGGTCTTCTTGGCGCGGTCCTCGTAGGCACCGGCGCAGCCGACCCAGAAGAGGTACTCGTAGTCCTGGAACGAATCGGCGTCCTTGCCGAAGACCGGGATGTCGAAGTCCATCTCGTTGATCCAGTTGAGCCGGTCCTTGGAGTTCTGGCCCCACGGGTTGCCCTTGTTCTCCAGGTTCTTGAACAGACCTGCGAGCTCGGACGGGAACTCGGACTCGATCAGCACCTGGTAACGACGCATATCGATGATGTGGTCGACGTGCTCGATGTCCACCGGGCACTGCTCGACGCAGGCACCACAGGTGGTGCAGCTCCACAGCACCTCGGGATCGATGATGCCGCCTTCGATGGCGTCGGCGACGAGCTTGCGATCGGCCTCGTCTCGAGCGGCCTGCGGAATGGCGTCGAGCGCCTTCTGGTCGACGTTGCCTTCTGCATCGACGAGTCCGACCTCGTCGCCGGCCATGTCCTTCTTGCCGCCGGCCAGCAGGTACGGGGCCTTGGCGTGGCTGTGGTCGCGCAGCGACATGATCAGCAGCTTGGGGGAGAGGGGCTTGCCGGTGTTCCAGGCGGGGCACTGCGACTGGCAGCGGCCGCACTCGGTGCACGTGGTGAAGTCGAGCCAGCCCTTCCAGCTGAAGTCCTCGATCTTGCCTGCGCCGAACGCGTCGACGTCGGGGTCGGCCTCTTCCATCTCGAGGACCTTGCCGCCGGACATCATCGGCTTGGCCGGTCCGAGGGCGACGGTGCCGTCGTCCATGCGCTTGAAGTAGATGTTGGGGAAGGCCGTGAAGCGGTGCCATGCGACGCCCCAGTTGATGCGGGTGCCCACGATGTAGAGCCAGATCATGCCGGACATCAACTTGATCAGAGCGAAGATCGAGACCATGTTGGAGTTGGCGGGCAGCAGCTCGGCGAGGCGCATCGTGAAGAAGTCGGTGTACGGGTTCGCGTCTCCGTAGGTGGCGATCTTGCCCGCCTTGACGAACACCATGCCCAGGCCCTCGATGAGCACGACGGCCTCGACGAAGTAGGCGGCCTTGAACCCGGAGCCGGCGAAGCGCGACTGGCGCTCGGGCTTACGCGGGTGGTTGAGCTGGCGAATGACGATCAGCGTGACGATGCCGATGACGGTGCCGAGCCCGAGAATTTCGTCCATCAGGTGGTAGACGGCGGTGTCGCCGACGATGGGCCAGTGGAACTCGGGGTTGAACGTCTGGCCGTAGGCCTCGAACCAGAACACCGATCCGACCATGAAACCGATCATGACGAGCCAGTGCGCCCAGCCGACGGTGCGGAACTTGACCATCTTGGTGTGGGCCGCGAACTCGATCACCATCTGCTTGAAGCGTGGGACGATCGGTCGCCAACGGTCGGGTGCCGGCTGACCCAGCCGCACGATGTTGAACATGCGCAGGGCCCCACGAATGAAGGCGTACCAACACACGAGGCTGAGCAGAGCACCGACTGTGCCCAACGTGATCGTCAGGGCGTTCATGTCGCGGCCTTTCGCTGTGGGGTGATAGCTGGGAAAGCTACCGCTGGTTCAAGCCCGTCGAACTGTATGCCACCCGATGTTACTCGCCGGTAGCTAACCAACTGTACTGACGGGTAACTTAGCATCGTTCTGTCAGCCGACGCTGGTGGGCGCCGAAATGAGGTCATTCGACGGGTGGGCTGAACTCGTCGGTAGGTTGTCTCGTGGATCACGTTAGGCGTATGGCCTGCGAGGCGAGTCGAGAAGGCAGTCCTTACTTGTCCTCTGCACTATCGAATGCGCCGCAGTAGTGGGCCCGACAGTCGACCGTTCGGATTACATTTTCGCCGCATGGTGACGTACTGCAACTCTGTGTGCTGCAGAAACTCAATATGTTTGTGACAGTTGATAACTGATAGGCGTCGGGACAGTTGCAAAAGGACAACGAACGGTCCGGTTTGTGCGCTACACTTCGGGCGCATCGAACGTCGCAAAAGGGTCATCGGGGTGGCTTTGAGCTCGAGCGGACCTGGTCCCGCAGAGCGTGCACATCACAGAAACGGAACAGAACTCCACATGAAACTCAGCAAACTGGTCGTTACCTCGGCCCTCGTAGCAGCAGCTATGGGTCTGGCCAGCGGAACTGCGTACGCGCAACCCGAGTCCAGCACGACCCCGGATACGAACTACTCCGTGGAACTCGAAGACCGCACCATCGTCACCACCATCGATGCGGGCGTCTTCAAGGTTGCCGACGACGGCAAGACGGTCGACGTCCTCGACGCCGCCGACAAGACCCTCGTCACCCTCCCGCTCTCGTTCAACCTGGGCGGACTGAACTTCCCGTACGAGCAGAACGTCGACGACAACGGCAAGACCCTGCGCCTGATCCCGAACCTCGACTTCACGAAGGCGTCGGCGAACTCGCGCAGCATCGGTGCCACGACTGTCGCATCGCCCGAGGAAAACCTCAAAGCGCAGCAGAACTTCTCCTCGCAGCTGGGTATCGCGACCGCCATCGGCGGCTTCACCGGAACCGCGATAGGCGCGTTGGTCGGCGGACTCGGCTTCTTGGGAGGACCCGTCGGTCTGGCGTCCGTCCCGCTGGGCGCAACCGTCGGGGGAATCGCAGGCACCATCATCGCCGGCGGACCGACTCTCGTTGTTGCAGGCATCGACCTGATCAATACGCTGAATGCGGCACCCGGAACCACTGTCTGGGCCAAGTAAGCAACGTCCCACATAAAAACCCGCACCCTCGTCGAGGGTGCGGGTTTTTTGTGCGCTGTGTGTGGCTACGACGTACGGACCGTCAGTCCGGGGTTCTCGGCCAACACGTCGTTGATGGGGGTGGCGAACAGTTCGGGTCGTTGGCCCTGCAGCATGCTGAACACCATCGCGATTTCGCAGGACGGTTGATCACCCACATTCGAGGCACTGGCGATGCCGACGGCGAGGGTGCCGCTGACGATCGGGCCGCCGCTGTCGCCGCGGAGAGCGCAGATGGATGTAGAGAAGCTTCGGTCCATGACGGCTGCACCCATGGCGACGTTCCGGCCCGTGGACAAGATTGTGCCGCAACTGAATCCGGTTCTGGAACCGGATTTGCAGACCGGTGCACCCACGATGGGATCCACCGTTCCGGTGACGTGCAGCGGTCCCGATCCGGGCACTCTCACCGCATTGCTCTCGAATTCCCCGACGTTGGCGTCGTCGATCTCGATCAGGGCGTAATCGTTGTGCGACTGGCTGGTTCGGTAGAAGGAGCCGAACTTCGACCCGACGAGACTCCCGTACATCGGGTAGGCGCCGGTCGACCCTGCGGAACCGGTGGCGGCCGGATCGCAGTGTCCCGCAGTGATGTTGACCGGTCCGTGGGTGGGATCGACGGCGTTGAATCCGAGAGAGCAACGCAAACCGAGACCGGCCGGAGTGCCCGCGAGGAAGCTGTCTCCGCCCAGATAGGAACTGGCCCGAATGGGACCGGCCGTGGGCGCGACATCGAAGGGGAGCAGCTCCACCAGCGGGTCGACGGCGTCGCGCACTGCCTGTGGAATCTCGATTCCGGAGGCGACCGTTGCGAAGCCGCTGGCCGACGCGGCGTCGGCCACCTCGGTATAGGCGTGTCCGTCTGCTACCGCGACGACGGGCCGACCGTCCGTATCGAGCCAGGTACCCGTGATCGCCTCGGAACCGACAGCGGCAGTGAACTCCGCTAAACGTCTTGCCGCGTCGGCCCGTTCGAGAAACTGGTGCGGATCGAGCCCGAGATCGCGGGCGACGGCGTCGACCAAGTCGGGCGGCAGCACCGGATCGGTACCCGCTGCGGGCGCGGCAGTGGCAACGGGCGCGAACACCGCCATCGCAATCACGCATGACACGGCAATCGACAACCCCAGCCCACGGCGACGCATGAAACCCCTCCCCCGAGGCATCAACGATGTGATGCCGTTCACTGACTATAGGGGGTGCGCAGGCGTCGACCTACCGGCTCATTCGGTTCGCAGAGTCGCTCCGGTTGCGCCGATGACCTGATCGATGGGAATGCCGAGACTCGCAGTGCCCCCGTACTGGGCCAATGCCAGATTTGCCTCGTTGCAGTCGGGTGCGCCACCACTGTTGGATCCGCTGGTGATGCCGAGCGCGAGTGTTCCGGTCACGATGGCACCGCCGCTGTCGCCGGCCAGAGTGCACGCGGTGCTGGCGAATCCACGGACCGTGCGGGAGGTGCCGTCCTCCATGTAGAGCTGTGTCTCGACGCGGTCGGCGGCAACGACGCCACACGTGAACGACGAGGACTGACCCGACTTGCAGACCGGCGCTCCGATCACGGGTGCTGCGGTTCCGGTGATCGTGACGGTGCTGCCGTTGGCTCCGCGGACGGTGGGACGGTCGAGGCCGGACGAAATACCGCTGTCGTTCAGGTCGATCACCGACCAGTCGAGGCCGTCCTGCGCGCCCAGGCTCGACCGATCGAACGAGCCGATCTGCGTGCTGCGCTTGATGTCCGACGGATCGGGAAGGTAGACCGGTGCGCCGCCGGCTCCGGTGGCCTTGTTCGGATTGCAATGTCCAGCAGTCAAATTGACGGCGTCGCCGAAGGAGTCGATTGCGTTGAACCCGAAGGAACAGATGCTGATGTCGGTGGTCGGGGCGTCGGCGATGGGCCCGGTGCTGGTGACGTAGGTGTCGCCGCCCATGGGAGCCGGGTCGACCGGCTTGTTTCCACCGGGGGAGAGGATGACCTTGATGTTGGCCAGCAACGTCGGCAGGTTGAGTGCGCTACCGATCGGACTGTTCACCAGGTCGATGACCACCTGGTTGTCGATGAAGTCGATCGCCGTTCCGTTGATCTGCTCGGAGATCTCGCGGGGGAGGCCGGCGATCCATCCGTTGAGATCGGCCAGAGACTTCTCGAGCCCGTCCGCCGACACCGGCGACTGAGCTGTGGCGTATCCGTCCTTGGCCACTGCCTGTGCTGCGGCAGGGGAGGTGACTGCGACGACGGCGTTGCCGTCGGGTCCGATCCATGCGCCGGCGAAATCAGCGGGGCGGCTGGCACGGAAGTCCGATGCGTAGGCGGACAACTCCTGCGCACGAGCGGCCCGATCGAGATACTCCTGCGGAGAGATCTTCAGATCGCGCTGCACAGCCTCGACGAGCTCTGCGGGAAGCCGATCGGCTGGAGATTGGACAACGGGCTCGGCGGCCGCTGTTCCGGAGAACGAAGCGAACAGAACGAAAGCCGTCGAGCACAGCACTGCAGTACGCAGAGCCCCGGTGTTACGCATGAAATCCCTTCATCGGGTGCTTGGTATCAGCGCCCCACCCTAGGGCATGAGCCGCTGAACCAGGGTTTGCGCAGGTCAGGGGGTAGCAGTGTCGGAAGATGTCGGTGTTGTTGCAGACGTAGTAGTAGGTGGCGTTGTGGTCGTCGCGGCCGGAGTGGTCGTCACCGGGGTCGTCGTCGGCACCGGGACGGTGGTGGTGACCACGGGCGGGGGCGTCGGGATCGGTGCGGGTGGCGGCGCAGGCAGCGGCGCGGGTTGGGGCGGGATGTACGGCTCGTACGTCGGTTCGTCGACCACCTCCGGCGCGACGACGGCCGCAGCGGGAGTGGTGGTTGTGGTCGGCGGCGTGCGGGTCGAGGTGACGACCGGCGAGCCTGCGTCGGTGACGGCCGGGGGCGTCGGAGCGGGCGAATTGCTGAACACGCCACTGATCGCGGCGATCGCCAGCACGATCACCACGCCCGCCGCGGCACCGGCAATGATCGTGGTGATGGTGCGCGAGCGTTCGCTGCGTTCCTTCGTCGCATCCGTCGACGCGAGCACGGGGGCCACGGCCGGTGCGGCACCGGTGTTCGACGTGTTCTCCTCGGCCGGTTCGACCGGATGGGACCGAAACTCCGAGGGCTCGAACATCGGAGCCACCGCTGGGATGGCCTCGGAGAAGGCAAGGGACTTCTCTTGTGGCACAACAGGAATGGCGTCGGTATCGAGCGAATCGGTGCCGTCGTTACGGGTGACGATCGGCGCGGCGCCGGTGACCAGGGAGTTGCCGTCGACATCGTTTACCTCGGCGAGCAGCAGTGCGCCTCGGGGTGCTGCCAGTGGCTCGACCACTAGATCACCCGAAGTCCGTTCGGCAATCTCGGCGGCCACCGACTCCAGTTCGGCGCTGCCGCCGGTGAGCACCACGGTGCCGGTCTGCGGCACGTCGAGCGTGCGTACCGACGGCGCGACCAGGTCGGCGAACTCGGCTCGCGTCACGGTCGTGGTCTGCGACAGCCCCGGCAGATCGACGGAGATGGTGGCGTTCTCGTCCGTGCTGAGTGCGTGTTTGGCTGCCTCGCAGGACGCGACGACGCCGGCGAGAGCGGCCAGGACTGCGGCGTCGGACAGATCGATGTGGTCTCGATCGGTCACCACGTGATCGAACAGCGCATCGGTGAATACGTCTCCGCTGACGGCGGTGGTGCGAACCGTTCCGCCGCCGGGATACGTCGAGATGTCGGTGCCGGTAGCGCCGATGTCGATCACCGTGGCGGCCGTGCCGGGGTGGCGCTGCGCGAAGGTGCTGGCGGCTTTTGCGTCGGGCACCAGGGCGACTGCGGTCAGGCCGGCGTGATCGAGGGCATCGCGCAGCAGTGCAACGCTCTCGCGCGGCCATCGCGTCGGGTACGTCATGGTCGTGACGGGTGCGTCGGCCGACTCGGTTGCCGAGGACATCATGGTGACCAGGCAGTTGGCCGCGTTCGCCATCAGATCCTCGGCGCGGTACGCGGCGGCGTCGGGTTCGAGGTCCTCCTGCTGACCGACCAGGTCCACGAACCGGGTGAAGGGGGCTGTGTCGGCGGGTTCGCCGAGATGAGCTCGGCCGTCGTCGTCGAATCTCAGGGTCGTCGGGACTACGACGACCGTCGGTTCGTCGTCGGTGCGGACGCGGTGGACTGCCACCGACCGGGTGTTACCGACGGTGATTCCGAGATGGCCCGCACCGCTCATGGAGTTCCCTCTGTCGTTGCGTCGCGTGCCTGCTCGGTGTCGGACTGCGGGTCGGTCGTGTCCGGGTCGGTCGTCTCGCCGGTGTCCTCGGTGTCTTCGTCGGCCGGGACCACTGGTTCGGGGTCGACCGGATCGACGGTCTCACGCGGGTCCTCGCGGTCGCGGATGTCGGGTGTCTCTACGGCGGGACGGGTGTCGATCTCGGTCGGGTCCGCGTTGCGTCGTGGGTTCTCGGAGGTCTCGGGGGTCTCGGCCGGGGTCGATTCTTCGGTCGTTTCCAGCGGAAGAGGTTGGACCGGCGCGATCTCGGCGGCCGGTTCGACGACGACGGTGGGGAACTGGATCGGGCCGCCGGCACCGGTCCCGGAGGACGTTGTCGGCGGAATCAGCTGCGCGTTGCCGATGGTGGGCACCGTCGTGTCGGAAGAGGTACCCAGTTGCAGCGCGATCAGGGACGCGCCGACGATCAACGCAGAGGCGAACGCCGCCGCCGCGAACAGCGGGCGACGGTCGGAACGGGTGGGGGTCAGTACCGCTATTCGCTCGGTGACCGCGTCGACGGGGAATTCCGACGCCATAAGTGCAGCACCACGCGCCGCGGCGACGGCCGTGTCCTTGCTTTGAAGGGTCGCTCGCACCGATGCGTTCCACGCTGCCAGCGCTTCCGCTTCGGCTACCAGCGACACGTGCGCGAGACCGTGCGCATTCATCGCCGAACGCAACGCGAATAACTGATCGGCCGTCCAGCGTGCCGGGTAGGTGGCGGCCGCGGCGAGGTCGCCTGGTTGCAGATCGATCGACGACGCCACCTCGGTGAGCAGGCACAACAGCGCCATCGACGTCAGCTGCTCGGCCGGAAACACGGTGCCCTTGCTGCCGGTGACGCCGACGCCGTCGGCGAGAGAGTCGAGGAAGTGGGTGTACGCCTCCGACTTCTCGCCGGGTGTGTCACCGAGCGAGACGGTGCCGTCGGGATGGGTGTTGAGCACGGTCGAGTGCAGCGACGCCAGGTGCAGTGACGGGCCGGGCGCAATGGGATGCGACACCGCAGCCACGGCGCGTTCGTCGTCCAGATAGAGGCCGACGTCCGGCGTGCCGATCCTCACACTGCCGGGCTGCTCGGTCATGGGGATGCTGCCTGTTCTGATCGGTTACCGATGGTCGGTCGTTATGTCGCTTCCGGCCCTCACACAGTTACATTGCTGCTCGATGTGCTGGTGGAGCCTCCGTATCCCATGGCGCGCAGCATCGAGATGAGCTCCGAGCGAGACTCGGCCCCGAGCCGGCGCCGTATGCGAGCCACATGATGTTCGACGGTCTTCGGGGAGATATAGAGGCGGCTGCCCACCTCGCGGTACGTGACTCCGAGTACGAGCAGCTCGGCGACCTCGGCCTCGCGTTCGCTCAGCGATCCGGTCGGGGTGGGCGTGGTTCCGGAACTCTCGCGGCGGTGCGCGGTGGGCGGCTGCGACCCGGATTGGCGCAGCGACCTGGCGATGTGCAGCAGTGCGGTGGCGGTCGCGGTATCGGTGACGGTCAGCGCGGCCTCGCTCGCCAATCGGGCTCCATCCCAGGGCAGCCCGAACGCGGTCAGCGTCCGTGCCGAGTTCTCCACGTCGGCCGGATCGGGCCTGCCCTGCAACACCCCGAGCCAGGCGCGGCCGGCGGCGGCGAGGGCGGCGCTGTACGGGTGGGTGGGGGCGGCAGCCGCGAGGGCCTTGGCGTGTGGCACCAGCGCGTCGGGAGTCTGGGCCACGATGGCCGCTTGGACCTGGTACCAGTTCAGCGCAGACGCCCAGACGGGCGGATCCCCGAGCGCTGCGAGCAGATCGGCGGCATGCGCGACGAGGTGTTCGACGCGGTCGACCTGGCCGAGTCGGGCTGCAGCCAAGAGCAATTCGCCCAGAGGGAGCAGCGCGAACAGATCTGCCGAGTATTCGGCGATGACGTTCTGGGCGCCGGTCCATGCGGTCATCAACGACCCTGCGTCACCCGACCTGCGAGCCAGGCCCACCCGGATCGCGTGCAGGAAGAGCTGATTGCGCATGTGCGACAACGGTATCCGGAGGCTATCCAGCGCAGCGCTCGCCTCGGCGGCATCGCCCCGCAGCATCGACGCCCATGCCCCGAGGAGGATCAGCCGAGTGTGCGCCTCGGATCCGGGACGCTGTTCGGGTAGGGCTCGGGCCAGAATGGAATCGACGCGAGCGAGGTCGCCGCAGTGCACGGCGTGCAGGGCTGCGACGGCCGCGGCGGTGTCGGTGGCATACGAACGATCGGATACGTTGCCGGTCAACGACAGTGCGCGCATCAGCGAGTGCGCGGCACCGCTCGAGGCGGCTGCGCTGCGGGAGTCGATCGACCCGAGGACGCCGGCCACCAGCAAGGTGCCGGATGCTGTGCTCGACGTCGGCGCAAGTGTGGACACCGCTTTCATGGACCGGTCCGCAGCATCACGATCGCCGGCTCCGGCAGCGGACAGAGCGGCCCACACCCCATCGGGCCCGAGTCGATTCTCGCCGAGCCATCCGAACAGTTGCGCACTGCGGGAGAGCATTCCGCGCTGCGCGGCAATCGCGGCCGAGACCCGCACCGCGGTCCGCAGATCCGCGGAATCACAGACGGCGGCGCTGTCGAGTACCACATCGGCGTAGCGTCCAGCCTCGTCCAGGTCGCCGGTGGCGGCCGCGACCTCGGACCGGCGGGCGGCGAGCACCATCGGATCGAAACCGGCGTCGACCGCTGCATCGTACAGCGCGCCGGATGACTCGACCGGTGCCGAATCTGCTTGCTGTACAAGAAAATCGGCCAAACCGACATGGACGACGCCTCGCTGCGCCAGCGCACGCGCGGCGGTGGCGTCGAGCAGGCGGGATCGGGATGCGACGTCGGTGACGGACTGGAGCAGGACGCGGCAGCGCCGATCACCGATCAGCTCGGTCAAGGGAACCTCGGCGGCCGGAACCAACGCGCCGGTGGAGTCGAGCAGGCCGGAGCTGCAGGCGAGATCGACGACAGATTCGACCTCGTTCGCGCGCGCGATCAGTTGCGCGGCCGTCGTGGGATCCGGTGCTATGCCGAATCGAGCTGCGAGCAACAGCGCCCGAGTGTCGTCGGAGGTGTCGAGCAGCATCCGACGATGCTGTGCCGCAACGGCTTCGGTCACCGCTCGCAGGGGTGAAGGGTCGGCGAGCTCTGCGGATAGCGCGGCAAGGGCTGCGTCGACGGCAGAGAGGATTCCCCCGGTGGACTTCGCAATGGCAGTGGCCAGTGCCGCCGAGATGGGCCGTGCGGTGGCGGCAGCCCGTGCGGCGATCGACGTCTTGTCCAACGGAACCAGAGTCAGTCGACCGGAACCGGCGGACGAGATCAACTTCTCGATCCGAGAATCGAACAAGCGCGGAGCCGTGGCCACGACCAGCGTGATGTCCGACCGCGTTGCCGCCGCGGCGATCTCGTCCAACCGTTGTTCCGACAGTAGATGGGCGTCGTCGACGAGAACCGTCGAGCCGGACGGGGCATCGGCAATGCTGCCCGAATGCGGATCCACCGCCGACCCGATCGCGTCGAGAACTGCGGAGCGACCGGACCCGTTCACTCCGACCGCAACATGAAACCCCGTGGTGTCGAGGGCATCACGAACGAAACGATCGGCGCGTTCGACGCCGACGAGGGAGGGCCGGATGCTGGTCACGGTCGGCTTATCGACCGGTCAGGCCGCCGAGGGCTCCGCCGAGACCGTCGCCGACGCCACCGACCGCACCGCCCAGTCCGTCACCGACTCCGCCCACGACGCCGCCGAGGCCTTGACCCACACCTTGGCCGACATCGCCGAGAGTAGGGCCCTGGTACGTAGGTGGCTGGTAGCTGGGAACCTGTGGCACCTGCACAGCCGGTGGTTGGTAGTTGGGCACCGTCGGTGCCGCGACCGATGGGATGGTCGGCACGGTTGCTGCGCCGTTGTCGGCAGGGGCCTGCGCGGGTGCTCCCGCCGCGGGCGCACCGGCAACCGGGGCACCGGTGGCCGGATCGATCTGCGTCACGGTGCCGTCGGCGTTGACGACCGTGGTGGGAGCGCCCTCGGATCCGACTGCAGCAGCGCCGTTCTCGCCCGTAGTCGTGGTCGTCGTCGATGCGTCCGCGACAGCCGCGGTGGTTCCCGGTGTTTCGGTGCTCGAGATGTCGGCATTGGACTCGGCCGGTGCCGTGTTGTCCGAGGTCAACGCGGTACCCACCGACAGGCCTCCGCCGGCGAGAAGTGCCAGAACGACAACGGATCCGGCGACGAGGCCGGCCTTCTTGCGGCCGGACATCCCTGCGTCGGATTCCACCGCAGTGGGCGTCGGGGCCGGTCTCGGGGTGGGGCGAGGCATCGGGGCGGCGGCAGCGGTAGCCACGGACGCGGTCGGGACCGCAGCCAGGGAGGCTGCATCTTCGGCGGCGGTGGCGTCGGCGATGTCGCTTCCGAGTATCGCGGCTCCGATCGCAACGGTCAGTTCCGGACGCGGACCGGCCACCACGGGGGCGCGCAGTTCGGACGAGATGAGTTCGGCAACAAGGGGAATGGCCGAGCTGCCACCGACGAGCACCACTTGGTCGATATCGGTGACCTCGAGCCCCGCGGCGGCCACGGCGTCACGGACGACCCCGACCGACGCCAGCAGCGATGCGCGTACCAGTTCCTCGATCTCGGAGCGCACCAGGCGAACCTCGGTGTGCAGACCGGGCAGGTCCACGGTGAGCGAGGTGGACGTGTCGTAAGAGAGTTGTTCTTTGGCCTGGCCGCACCGTGCTCGCAGTTCCACCAGCGCACCGACGGTGTCGGGGTCGAACGGATCGAACTCGAACGATTGACTTCCCGAGACGGTATCGAGGACGTATTGCATGATCGCGTGATCGAACTGCGCGCCGCCGAATTCCTGCGAGTGGACGCCGCTGCCGACGACGCCTGCGTCGGTGCCGGTCCGCATCAGGGTCACGTCGAGGGCGCTGGCACCCAGGTCGTAGATCACGGCGAGGCCGTCGGCCTGTGGTCCGCGAGTCACCTCGAGCCAGCGCATCGTGGCAACGGACTCGGGTACCAGCGTGGCGTCGGCCAGGCCGGCGCGATCCAATGCCTCGCCGAGGACCTCGGCCGTGTACGCCGTCCAGCGGGTGGGGTGGGCGACGACGACCGTGGGGGCGGAATCGGCTCCGGCGGACACCTCGGCCACGAGTGCGCGAGCGGCGGTGGCGTACAGATCCTCGGCACGGTGACTGCGGCCGTCGTCGTCGATCAATTCCACCGGGTCGCCCACTCGGTCGGCGAACCCGCTGATCAGATGGCGGCCCGATCCGTCCCACAGCTCGGCCAAGCTCGGAGCCGCGCCGGGGCGAAGATCGAGTGCCGAACGCTTGACGACGGAAGTAACGGGGTCGGTGTCGAGTGCAGCAGCCGCTGTCACCGAACCGATACGTATGCCGAGCCCTGTCCCGGTCATTCCGCAGGCTGCACTCTTGCCGTTCATAGTGATGTCGCCGCCTTCATCTCGCCTCAGCCGTCAGTAGTACTGCCGTCACCCGCACTGTCGGACCGCGTCCGTTGTTCGTTACGTCTCACAGCAGGTTAGAGCGTGAAATGAGTGAAATCCCCTAAAGCGCTCAGATCCCCTAACGAAAGCCCCCTGGCGGACCCCGGGGTATTAGGGGGATCGGCCCCGTTGGGCGGGGGCTCTCCGATGCATAGCTTTGTGATCAACCACGAACGACCACTCGTCAAGGAGACCCAGATGGCTACCAACGCCGTACTCGATTTCATTCTCGGCTTGCTGCGCGACGACCAGGCCGCGGCGGCCTACTGCGCCAACCCCGAGACCACGTTGGCCGCCGCAGGCCTCGGCGACGTGACCCACGCAGACATCGTCGCCGTAGCACCGCTGGTCGCCGAGTCGGGTCTGTTCGCCGGAGCGGGCAGCCAGCTGTCGGCCATCTTGGGTGCAGGCGGATCGGCCGGCCTCGAGGGCGCACTTGCCGGAGGGGCGAGCCTCGGCGGCGGATTGTCTGCCGGACTCGGACTCGCTGCAGGCGCAGTTGCCGGCGGCGGACTCGCTGCAGGCGGCAGCTTGACCGGCGGAATCGATGTGACGGGTGAGATCGCGGCATCCCTGCAGGCTGCTCTCGCTGCAGCGTTGGCCGTCGGCGGTCAGATCGGTCTGGAGCTCGGCACTGCCTTCGGTGGTGCCCTCGACGCTCTGATCGGCGCGGGCGCAGGCATCGGCGGCGGACTCGGAGGCAATCTGGATCTCGATCTCGACGGTCTGCTCGGCGGAACCGTCGGTCTCGGCGCTGCCTTGACCGGACTGATCGGCGCAGGTGCAGACATCGGCGGCGAGATCAGTGGCGACATCGCCGCACAGCTGCAGGCAGCACTCGACGCTGCTATCGGCGCGACCGGTGCCGTCGACCTCGGCGCACTGGCCGACATCCAGGGCGGACTGGGCGGCGCGCTCGGCGCGATCTTCGGAGTCGGTGGAACCGTCGGAGCCGAGCTCGGCACGGCGCTCGGTGGAGTCTTCGACGCCGCCCTCGGTGCCGGAGCCGGACTGGACATCGCGGGTGACCTCGGTGCCGCTCTGACCGCCGGAATCGGCGGCGCACTCGCGGGCCTCGGGACCGTCGGTGCAGATCTCACGACCGACGTCGGTGCTGCTCTCGACGGCGCAGTCGGTGCCGGCGGCGCACTGATCGGCGACATCGCCGGTGGCATCGGCGGCAGCCTCGGCGGGCTCTTCGCCGCCGACGGTGCCATTGCCGGATCCATCGGATCCGCACTCGGAGCCGTCCTCGACGCCGGTGCGCTCGCAGACCTCGACGTCGACGGCCTGCTGGCCGCAGGAGGCAACATCGGCGCGGTCGTCGGAGGCGCACTCGGAACGGCACTCGACCTGGACACCAGCGCGATCGGCAGCCTGACGGCGGCCATCGACACCGCGGTCGACGGCGTCATCGGCGCAGGTGCAGGCATCGGCGGAGGCCTCGCAGGCGGTGTCATGGGCGGCATCGAAGGTGGAGTCACCGGAAACCTCGAAGGCATCCTCGGAGCCGCATTCGGCGTCGGCGGAGCGGCTGGAGCCCAGCTCGGCACCGCTCTCGAGACGGTGCTCGACACCGGTGCAGCACTCGACCTCGGAGCCGTACTCGGTGCCGGAACCGACCTGAGCGCGGGTCTGACCGGAGCGATCGACACCGCGGTGGCAGCAGGAGCCGATCTCACGGGAACCGTCGAGGCCGCTCTGGGTGGAGTCGGCGGAGTCGGCGCTGACCTCTCCGGTGGGCTGGCCGGTATCGGTGGACTCGCCGGCGGCGTCACGGGCGGTCTGGCCGGTATCGGTGGACTCGGTGGCGGTGTGACCGGTGGTCTGGCCGGTATCGGTGGGCTCGGTGGCGGTGTGACGGGCGGACTTGCCGGTGTCGGCGGCGCTGCCGCCGGTGTGACCGGTGGCCTCGGAGCCGTCGGAAACGTGGGTGCGGACGTCACCGGTGGGCTGGCAGCAGTCGCCGACGCCGGTGCAGGCGTCACCGGAGGTCTCTCGGGACTGGCCGACGCCGGAGCAGGACTCACCGGAGGGCTCGCCGGTCTCGGCAGCCTGGGCGGCGGGATCGCCGGGGGAGTTGCGGGCGGAGTTGCCGGCAGCGTCGATGCGGCAGCGTCGGCCGGCGCGGGTCTGGAGGGAACCGTGACCGGTGCCGTCGATACCGGACTGGATGCGGCAGCGTCGGCCGGCGCAGGTCTGCAGGGAACCGTGACCGGTGCCGTCGATACCGGACTGGATGCGGCAGCGTCGGCCGG
>NZ_JCAJWY010000001.1:0-132722 GCF_059489205.1 Rhodococcoides sp. S146-33 | reverse complement strand
CGCAGGTCTGCAGGGAACCGTGACCGGTGCGGTCGATACCGGCCTGGATGCGGCAGCTTCGGCCGGCGCAGGTCTCGAAGGTGCAGCCGGTGCTGCAGGGTCGGTCGCCGGCGGCATCCAGGGTGCTGCGGGTGGAGTGGTCGACGCCGGCACCTCGGTGGGCGGCGAGATCGCGTCGAACGTCGGCGGCGGACTCGAGGCCGGCGGCTCTTTCGGCGGCGAAGTCGCCTCGACGGTGACCGGGGGTTTGGATGCTGGTGTCGACGCTGCGGGGTCCGTGGGCGGCGGGTTTGATTCCGCTGCCGATATCGGTGGCCAGGCAGCGGGCAGTGTCACCGGCGGTCTGGAATCCGGTGCGGAGGGCCTGGCGAATGCAGGCGGCAGCCTTTCCTCGGCCGCAAACGGTGCAGCGTCGGGATCGTTCGAGCACTCCGGCTCCTTCGACAGCAGCGCAACCGCGTCGGGCACCGGCTGGTCGAGCGTCGACTCCGACGTGTTCGGCCAGGCCGAGAGCGATTCGAGTCTGTTCAGCGACGGCAGCCTGCACGGCTCGGTGGACTCGGCGGCCGATTCTCTCGGCCACGCGGTGACGGTCGATCACGATATCGATCCGCTGCACCCCTGATTCGGTCAGCGACACCAGTGCACGGCCCCGAGTGTGTTCGTCACACTCGGGGCCGTGTCGTCGCTAGAGTTCTGCTTGGGGACGTCGACGAGAACGGGTTGTGAAGCAAGAGCATGGATGGGCACACGACGGAGCTGGCCGAGCTGCTGAGTCGCACCGCGAAAGTGGCGACATCAGCGGGAAGATCCGATCTGGTCGATCGAGTGGAGGCAGCGAGAACGCGAGTCTTGGATCCGCGCCGACGCATCATCGTGGTCGGACCGCTCAAGCAGGGCAAGAGTCAATTCGTGAATTCGCTGCTCAATCTGACGGTGTGCTCGGTCGGCGACGACGAGACCACGGCGATCCCGACGGTGGTGTCGAACGCCGAGAGCTTTTCCGCGCAGCTCGTTCTCGCAGATCCGGGCAGTGAGCCGATCCGCGTCGACGTGCCGCCCGACGAGGTCACCACCGTCACCCCGGCGAGTCCCCGGGCTCAGGGTCGTGAAGTGCTGCGGCTGGACATCGGAGTGCCCAGTCCATTGCTCGCCGACGGTCTGGTCCTGGTCGATACGCCGGGTGTCGGTGGGCACGGAAATCCGCACGCTGCAGGAACATTGGGGCTCATTCCGTCCGCCGACGCTGTACTGGTCGTCTCCGACGCCTCCCGCGAATTCACCGAGCCCGAACTGTCCTTTCTGCGGCAGGTGCAAGGCCTCTGCCCGGCCGTGGCCGTACTGATCACCAAGATCGATCTGTATCCGCACTGGCGACAGATCGTCGAGGCCAATCGCGGGCACCTCGAGCGGGCCGGCATCGACGTGCAGATGCTCCCGGTGTCGTCGCTGTTGCGCTCGCACGCACTGCGTTTGAACGACGAAGAGCTCAACGCCGAGTCCGGTTTTCAACAGCTCTACGCGTTTCTCCGCGACGAGGTGGTTGCCCGTGCGGACGTATTGGCTCGCGCGTCGGTCTCACTCGACGTTCGCTCGGTCACCGAGCACCTTTCCCTGTCCTTCGGCAGTGAGCTTGCGGCGCTGAAGGATCCGGAGCGGGCGGCCGCGGCCGTCGCCGGTCTGCAGCGCGCCAAATCCGCCGCAGAAGAGCTGCACAAACGCTCGTCGCAATGGCAGCAGACCCTCGGTGACGGCATTGCCGATCTGGCGTCCGATATCGATCACGATCTACGCGACCGGTTGCGCCGCGTCACCCGAGAGGCCGAGGAGACCGTCGACGAGGGGGATCCGGGTAAGGACTGGCCGCAACTCGGCGAGTGGCTCGAGGAGCAGATCGCGGCGTCGGTGGGCGACAACTTCGTCTGGGCGCACGAACGGGCACTGTGGCTCTCGGAGTTGGTGGCCGAGCATTTCGCGTCCTCTGGAGCCGCAGCGTTGCCCGACCTCGATCTCGGTGATCTGGACAATGTTCTCGAACCCGTCTCGTCGTTGGCAGAGCTGGAATCCGGTCGGGTGGGGATCACCCAGAAAGTCCTCGTGGGAATGCGCGGCTCCTATGGCGGTGTGCTCATGTTCGGTCTGATCACCACCTTCGTCGGGCTGAGTCTGCTCAACCCGATCTCGATCGGCGCGGGCGTTCTGCTGGGCACCAAGGCCTACAAGGAGGACAAGGAGAATCGCGTCAAGGCGCGCCGTTCCGAGGCCAAGATGGCGATCCGACGCTTCACCGACGACGTCAGCTTTCAGGTGGGCAAGGAGTCCAAAGACCGTCTGCGGCAGATCCAGCGGGTACTGCGCGATCACTTCACCTCGATCGCCGAACAGACGCTGCGGTCGCTGAACGAATCACTACGCTCGGCGCAGGAAGCCGCCGCTGCCGACAACACGGACCGTGCTGCGCGGATAGCGCAATTGGAGAACGATCTGCGCGTGGCCTCGGAATTGAATGCTCGCGCACGTGCTCTCGTCGAGGACGAGGCGGTATGAGCGCGACGGCTCTGAACCGGGCGCGTGACCTGATCTCGGCTGCTCGATCGACGTACGCGGGGGACGCCGAAGCCGCGTGGATGCTGGACGAATGTCTGTACCGACTGGACGAGCCGCTGCGGGTGGCGTTGGCCGGATCGCTCAAGGCCGGCAAATCCACTCTGCTCAATTCGCTTGTCGGACAGGACATTGCGCCGACCGATGCGACCGAATGCACCAAGGTCGTCACGTGGTATCGCAACGGCGTCACGCCCGCTGTCACGGCCTGGTACGACGGCGATCGTGCGGCGAACGTGCCGGTGCAGCGACGGGACGGCCGACTGACCTTCGATCTGGGGTCGTTGACGGCCGCGCAGGTCGATCGCCTGGACGTCGAATGGCCCGCCAGCACTTTGGCGCAGACGACGATCATCGACACCCCGGGCACGTCGTCGCTCTCGCGCGATGTATCGGCGCGCACGCTGGCCATGCTCACCCCCGAGAACTCGTCCTCCGGTGCCGACGCCGTCGTGTATCTGCTGCGCACCCTCAACGCGTCGGACGTGTCGTTTCTCGGACAGATCGGCGCGCACGTGGGCGGCGATTCGGGTCCTCTCGGCGTCATCGGGGTGGTGTCCCGAGCAGACGAGGTGGGCTCGGGCCGGATGGACGCGATGATGTCGGCCAAGGAGGTCGCCGCGAGGTTTGCATCCGAACTCGAAGCCACCGGTTTGTGCCAGGCAGTGGTTCCGGTTGCGGGCCTGCTCGCACTCGGTGCGGAAACGTTGCGGCAGAACGAGTTCGCTGCGTTCGAGATGCTGGCGACGGTACCGACCGAGGATCTGCAGTTGGCGATGCTCTCGGCCGATCGCTTCGTGCGACCCGAGAGCACGCTGCCCGTCGATGCCGCGCTGCGGGCCAGCATCGTCGACCGCTTCGGTTTGTTCGGAATTCGGATGGCAATCACTCTGATTCGGCTGGGGGTACGCGATTCGCCCACGCTTGCTGCCGATCTGGTCGAACGCAGCGGCTTGAGCGAACTGCGTTCGGTGATCGACGTGCAGTTCGGTCAGCGAGCCGACCAACTGAAACTGCACTCCGCTCTGGTGGCACTGCAACGGATTCTGGAGTTCCGGCCGGAATCCCATGCTCTGCGTACCGAGGCCGGGCGGATGCTGGCGGACGTGCACGGTTTTGCCGAACTGCGCCTGCTCGGCCGATTACGCTCCACCACACCGAAACTCCCCGACGGGGCCCTGCAGGACCTACAGCGCATCATCGGCGGGTTCGGTATTTCCGCCACCGAACGCTTGAACCTGCCGCCCGACGCCGGCCCCGGTCAACAACGCGAGACCGCGCTGGCGGCAGTACACAAGTGGCGTGGGCTGTCCGAGCACCCACTGCTGGATCGGTTCACTGCGGGCTCGTGTGCCCTCGCTGCCCGCAGTGCCGAAGGGATACTCGCCTCGCTGGGCTGAGTTTTATCGGGTCGATGCCCTACGCGGGAGGAGAGCGACGACGGTCGCCGCGCCTGCCGCTGCTGCAACGACGAACGGTCCCCACTGCAGAACCCCGCCGAGCAGTGCAGGGGCGTCGGAAACGAAGGTCGAGAACGTGACGGCCGCACCGATGGTCAAGAGCCCGACCGCGCCCATCAGGACCTTGGACGACGTGGCTGCACCGCGCAGTAGATTGAGTGCGACGAATCCGAGCAGTACGAGTACCGCTCCGGCGGCACCGCTGGACAACAGTGTTGCCGAGGCGGTGTTACGGACGTCGACCGCGCTTGCCGTCGAATCCTGCTGTGAGACAGCGCTTTCGACTCCGGACAGCACGGGCTCCCAATTGAGTGCGATGACTGCCGCCAATACTAGGATCAGTACCGCAGTAAGCGTCCACAGCGCAGTCGCCAGCCTCGGGAGAACCGAAGGCGTGGGCTCCTGCCGTGGCCGAAGAGGCTCGACGGAAACATCCGGCCGCGGCGGTTGCGGACGCGCAGGCCGAGGTCTGCGCGAGATCGGGTCCATCGGTTCGTCGGCCACGCTGCAGGAGTCTATCGGGCTGGGCTGCTGAGCCGCTGCCTCAGCGCAGGACCACCGCCACGCCTTCGTACGGACGCAATGTCATCGGGAAGCTGTTCAGCTCGTCCACCGTTGCGATCTCGTTGTCGTCGTACACGTCGATGGCGCACGTGCCGGGCACCAGGTGCTTGGACTGAATGGTTGCGCTGATCTCGTCGGACGAGAAGTTGAGCACCGTGGCCTGAATCGTTCCCTGGCTCAGTTCGTGAACCATGACGAGCAGTCCCTTGTGCGAGACCGTCGGAATATCGATCTGCTGCGCTGTGGCGATACCGTACCGCTTGCGCAGCTCGATGATTCGCGCCAGTTGGCGTGCGAACGACTGCGGGTCGGCCAGCTGCTCGGGGAGCGATCCGTACAGGCTGCGTCCGCGCGGAATGCCGGACTCCGAGCGGACGGCCTCGGGGAAATATCCCATGAGATCGTGAGCGCCGCGGTTGATCCACCGGGTGTCACCTTCCCGGATGAGATCGTCGACCTCTGCGGCATCGATGGGCAGGATGCCCAGCAGATCCCAGCCCGACAGAGCGAATACGCCCGGCTGCCATGCGTTGTACATCGCCAACAGCAGGTGGGCTCGCTTGACCGTCTCGATGTCGGCCTCGTCCATTCGGTCGAGATCGCGGATACCGAGGGATGCGGTGATGACACTTGCTGTGGTGCAAGCGATTCCGTTGGTCGTGAATGTCCGGTTGTACGGTGCCCAACGCCCGGTGAGGCGGTCGGTGAGTTCGCCACGGATGCGATCGCCCAGGTCGCAGCCCTTGACGGTCTCGCCGCCGTAGGAGAACTCGTCCTCCGCATGCAGGGTCGCGAAGTGGATGAGCTCGAAAGTCATCTCGTCGTGGTTCTGCAGCGCGTGCACCAGAGATGCCGTGTCGACGCCGTGGTCACGCGCCAAAGTCATGGTGAGCCTGAGGAATTCGGTGTTGCCCATGACCAGCGCATGCTGATACGCGGGGCGGTTGATGAAGTCGTACGACAGGTCGGCCCCGTTGGTGCCCATGGCCTTGATGTCGTCGATCGTCAGGTTCAGCTCCTGGAAGGTGAACCCGCCCATCTTGCGCACCACGCTGGCGATCAGGTGGTTCGCGGCCTCGGACAGAGGATGACCCTCGGACCAGCCCGGGCCTTCGGCTCGACGCTCGACGCCGAGGAAACCGTTGGCGTCGAGGCGCAGTGCCCCGGCACCCAGGTCCGCGATGGAGTGGCAGGCGTCGCCGATCACGAGCCGCATGCCGGCGAAAGAGGGGTCGAGCCAGTTGATCGACGGCTGACCGGCCTTGAAGTAGTGCAGGTACACCCAACGTCGCTCTACGCCGTCGATGCCGACGACGGGAGGTGTTGCGCTCCAGTTGGTTTCCTTCACACCGAGCTCGTAGAAGATCACTCGCTGCAGCTGGCCGATGATGTAGCCGGCGCGAGCCAGATTGGCCTCGGCCTCGGCGTCGATGTTCTGTGAGTCGGCACCGGCGCGCACTCGCGGCAGTAGGTGCCAGTCCTGGGGTTCGATCTCCACCATGTGGTAGATGCCGGGGTAGTCGGCCACGGCCATTTCGGCGAGTCGGAAGTCCGCACCCTTGCCGGTGTGCCCGGGCACGATGTCGTCGATCACGATGCCGTCGTATGCGGAGGCCACCACACACAGGCGTCGGAACTCTTCTTCCGATCCGAACGCCGGGTCGATCTGCATGCCGATGCGGTCGAAGTGGCCGTCGACCGAGGGGGTCGGCCGCCAGCCGTGAATACCGCCTGCCACCTTCACGGGGCCGGTATGCACTGCGGTGACACCGATTTCGGAGAACGCCTGCCACAGCTTCTCGTCGCCGAGGGTGCTCAGAAAGCTCGTCTGCGGGGCGTTGATCACCGAGATGGGATACGCGGTGAACCACACCGGTGCGCGCTCGACGGCGGCGCGGGGATCGGGATCGGCATACGGGTTCTGCCACATGCTGCCCTTGCCCGAGAGTTGCTCGGCGATCAGCTTGGCGTCGCGCAGCATCGACTGTTCCGTGAGCCAGTCCACGTACTCCGGGTTCGATGCCACCGGTTCGCTGTCGGGAGTGGGGCTGTTGCTCCGGTTGGCGCGGCGCACCGAGGGGCGAAGTGGTTTCGGCCGAGCCGGGTAGAACTTCTCGTCGTAGGTGATCTCGCTCGGTTCGTGCTGCACTTCGGGATCCATGTGCCTCCGTAGCCTCGCTTTTCTTGAAACCCTACGTAGGGCGCGGCCGATCCGCAGGGTTGTGGTTCCCCTGTTCGCCGAACGGTGAAACCTTGGCGGTCGACCGCTGAAACCTACGCCGAACTACACCGATGTAATTCGTTGGGGGCGTTTTCCTTTGATATGCGAACGTCATCGAATCGAGACCGCCTGGTGTGGAATGTCTGATTCCGATAGGCCATAGTGAGTCAGGTACCAACTGTCCCTCCAGTCACATCAGACTCACGGGTCACATCCCCTCAGCTACAGGAGTTGTCCATGCGACGTCTTGCCCGCACATCGATCCTGGCCTCGACGGCCGCCCTGGCCGCCGGCATCGGTGCGGTCGTCCTCGTGCCCATGGCCTCGGCCGAACCCGAGGCCGAGCCCGCAATGCCCCTCGGCTCCGCAGTCCTCGAAAGCCCCGACCTGGTGGTCACCATGGCCGCTGTCTGCGACACCACGGTGAAGGACGCACCCGAGGGCGGCGTCGTCGCACTGCAGGTGAAGGTGGACAACAAGGGTGAGGACGACGCGTCGAACGTCAACGTCAACTACGGTGCGCTGCCCGGAGTTCAGGGTCAGAACAACGAGAAGACCATCAAGGCTGGCGAGGCGGCGACGTACACCGTGCCCTCCGTCGATCGTGAATGGGTCGCTCGTCCCGCGGGTGCCGCGGCTTTCGCCAGCGCCCTCGACGCCGACTTCATGAACAACATCACGGCCGGGCTGCTCAGCTTCAGCTGCATCCCCGCGCCGGCCGAGGAGCCTGCCGAGTAGTTCTCACCCCAACTTTTCTCCCGCTGCGCCGCGACGATCCTCGCTGATCGTCGCGGCGTACTGCTGTGGAGGGGCTTCGCCCCATGTGAGTAGAAGTTCGTAGTGGGCACCGAATTTCCATGCACGTGCGGCGCAGCCGCTCCCTCGGGAACAAATTCGCCACACCCTCCGTTGTGCAGGTCAGCAGCCTTGAGTGGATGAGGCTCAAGTTTGAAGTTGACGCGACACATCGCGTTGTGCAAACTTGAGCGGAGTTCGCTCACCCAGGGACTGAACCCCAGCACTAACAGGAGGAAACATTATGGCTCGTGCGGTCGGTATCGACCTCGGGACCACCAACTCGGTCGTGTCCGTCCTCGAGGGCGGCGAACCGGTTGTCGTCGCCAACTCCGAGGGATCACGCACCACCCCGTCGATCGTCGCTTTCGCCAAGAACGGTGAAGTGCTGGTCGGCCAGCCCGCGAAGAACCAGGCGGTCACCAACGTCGATCGCACGATTCGTTCCGTGAAGCGCCACGTCGGCACGGACTGGACCGTGGAGATCGACGACAAGAAGTACACCCCTCAGGAGATCTCCGCGCGCACGCTGCAGAAGCTCAAGCGCGACGCCGAGGCCTACCTGGGTGAGGAAATCACCGACGCGGTCATCACCGTTCCCGCGTACTTCGAGGACGCACAGCGTCAGGCCACGAAGGAAGCCGGCCAGATCGCCGGCCTCAACGTCCTGCGCATCGTCAACGAGCCCACCGCGGCAGCTCTCGCATACGGCCTGGACAAGGGCGACAGCGAGCAGACCATTCTCGTGTTCGACCTCGGTGGCGGCACGTTCGACGTCTCGCTGCTGGAAATCGGCGACGGCGTCGTCGAGGTTCGTGCGACGTCCGGCGACAACCACCTCGGTGGCGACGACTGGGACGAGCGCATCGTGACCTGGCTCGTCGACAAGTTCAAGGCTCAGAACGGCATCGATCTGACCAAGGACAAGATGGCGCTGCAGCGTCTGCGCGAGGCCGCCGAGAAGGCGAAGATCGAACTGTCCTCCGGGCAGAGCACCTCGATCAACCTCCCGTACATCACGGTCGACGGCGACAAGAACCCGCTGTTCCTCGACGAGCAGCTCAGCCGCTCGGAGTTCCAGAAGATCACCTCCGACCTGCTCGACCGCACCCGCGCGCCGTTCCAGGCAGTGGTCAAGGACTCCGGCATCGCAGTCAAGGACATCGACCACGTCGTGCTCGTCGGTGGTTCGACGCGTATGCCCGCCGTCTCCGAGCTGGTCAAGGAACTCTCCGGTGGACGCGAGCCCAACAAGGGCGTCAACCCGGACGAGGTCGTGGCCGTCGGTGCTGCACTGCAGGCCGGTGTCCTCAAGGGTGAGGTCAAGGACGTTCTGCTCCTCGACGTCACGCCGCTGTCCCTCGGTATCGAAACCAAGGGTGGCGTCATGACCAAGCTCATCGAGCGCAACACCACCATCCCGACGAAGCGTTCCGAGACCTTCACCACCGCTGACGACAATCAGCCCTCGGTGCAGATCCAGGTCTTCCAGGGTGAGCGCGAGATCGCCTCGCACAACAAGCTCCTCGGCTCCTTCGAGCTGACCGAGCTGCCCCCGGCCCCTCGCGGCGTCCCGCAGATCGAGGTCACCTTCGACATCGACGCCAACGGCATCGTGCACGTCACGGCCAAGGACAAGGGCACCGGCAAGGAAAACACGATCAAGATCCAGGACGGCTCCGGCTTGTCCAAGGAAGAGATCGACCGCATGGTCGCCGACGCGGAAGCTCACGCTGACGAGGACAAGGCTCGTCGCGAAGAGGCAGAGGTTCGCAACCAGGCCGAGTCCCTCGTCCACCAGACGGAGAAGTTCGTCAAGGACAACGAGGACAAAGTCGACGCCGAGCTCAAGGAACGCGTCGAAACCGCCATCGCCGACGCCAAGACGGCTCTCGCGGGCAGCGACATCTCGGCAGTCAAGACCGCCGTGGAGAAGCTCTCGACCGAGTCGCAGGCTCTCGGCACCGCCATCTACGAGGCTCAGGCCAAGGAGCAGGGCGGCGCAGAGGGTGGCGCGCAGGCCGCTGACGACGGTGTTGTCGACGCAGAGGTTGTCGACGAGCCCGCCGACGACACGGACAAGAAGTGACGTCGGACAACACCGAGCAAGAACCGGTCACTTTCGTGGACAAGCGAAAGATCGATCCCGAGACCGGTGAAGTACGGGAAGGTGACGCAGTTCCGGAGCCCCTCGTGGGCACCGGGGTTGCGCCCCAGCCCGACTCGGTGGACGAAGGGACCGTCGAGGGTGACGTGGTGGAAGACCCGCGTGACACGCAGGTCGCCGAACTCACCGCAGACCTACAGCGCGTGTCGGCGGAGTACGCCAATTACCGGCGTCGTACCGACCGTGAGAAGCAGACCGGAGCGGAGAACGCGAAAGCGTCCGTCGTCTCGCAGCTTCTTCCGGTTCTCGACGACCTCGAGCGAGCTCGCCAGCACGGCGACCTCGAAACCGGACCGCTCAAGTCGGTGGCAGACAAGCTGGCAGGGGTGTTCTCGAACATCGGCCTGTCCACCTTCGGAGCCGAGGGCGACGCCTTCGACCCGGCCATCCACGAGGCCGTCTCCCACGAGGGCGACGGCAGCAGTCCGGTCGTCGGAACCCTGATGCGGCCGGGCTACAAGCTCGGCGAACGCGTGCTGCGGACCGCAATGGTCGGCGTGGTCGACAGCGTTTCCGAGGGCACGGCAACAGAAGAATCGGATGCACCTGCGTCCGACGAGCAGTAAACAGACATAGCGCGAGAGGAGGAAACGCCCGATGAGCCAGCGGGAGTGGATCGAGAAGGACTTCTACAAGGAGCTGGGCGTTTCCTCCAGCGCGTCTGCAGAAGAGATCAAGAAGGCGTACCGAAAGTTGGCCCGGGACAACCATCCAGACGCCAATCCCGGCAACGCCTCGGCCGAGAACAAGTTCAAGGCGGTCAGCGAGGCGCATGCCGTCCTCGCCGACCCGGCCAAGCGCAAGGAATACGACGAAGCACGACGGCTGTTCGCCTCGGGCGGATTCGGTAGCCGCGGTGGCGGCGGTGGATTCTCGCCCGGCGCAGGCGGATTCGGTGGTGGCGGTCAGACCTTCGATGTCGGCGACATCTTCGGTCAAGGCGGCGGCGACGGCGGAATCGGCGACCTCTTCGGAGGTCTGTTCAATCGCGGTGGCGCGCAGCAGCGCCCCCAGAGCAACAGGCCCCGACGCGGCAGCGACGTCGAGACCGAGACCTCGCTGCAGTTCCGTGAAGCGGCACAGGGCGTTACGGTCCCGTTGAAGCTGACCAGCCCCTCCTCGTGCACCACGTGTCATGGCAGCGGCGCGAAGCCGGGAACCAGCCCGCGTGTGTGCCCCAAATGCAACGGCCAGGGTGTCGTGAATCGCAACCAGGGCGCGTTCGGCTTCAGTGAGCCGTGTGACGACTGCCGTGGCAGCGGGTCCATCATCGACGACCCATGCGCGGATTGCCGTGGAACCGGAGTGCAGAACCGCACCCGCACCATCACCGTGCGCGTACCGGCCGGCATCAGCGACGGGCAGAAGGTTCGGCTCGCCGGTCAAGGCGAAGCGGGTCTGCGGGGAGCGCCATCGGGCGACCTGTTCGTGACGGTACGGGTCAAGCCCGACAAGGTGTTCGGCCGCAACAACGACGATCTGACGGTGACCGTTCCGGTGAGCTACGGCGAACTGGTGCTCGGTACGACGCTGTCGGTGCCCACCCTCGAGGGTCGCGTCGGCGTGAAGGTTCCACCGGGAACCGTCGACGGCCGAGTACTGCGGGTGCGTGGACGCGGTATCCCGAAGAAATCCGGTACCGGTGACCTGATGGTGACCGTCAAAGTTGCCGTGCCGCAGAAACTGGACGATGCTGCTACCGACGCTCTGAAGAACTATCTGGAAGCCGAGAAGGCCAGCGGATTCGACCCGCGGGCCGGGTGGGCAGGTGTGTGATGTCGGTCCCTCCCGAGGGCGGATCTGCGAAAGCCGGTGGCGGACAAGCTGATCCCGACGCTCAGATCTTCGTGATCTCGGTGGCGGCTCAGCTGGCCGGAATGCATGCGCAAACGCTGCGGACCTACGACAGGCTCGGACTGGTCACCCCGCATCGCACCACCGGAGGCGGGCGACGCTACTCCCCGCGTGACGTTGCGCTGCTTCGTGAAGTGCAGCGACTCTCGCAGGACGAGGGCGTCAACCTCGCCGGCATCAAGCGCATCATCGAGCTCACCAATCAGGTCGAGGCTCTGCAGTCGCGGATCAGCGAACTGGCGCAGGAGTTGGCGGCCGTGCACGCCAGCTATCGCCGCGACCTGGTGCCGATCCAACGCAACGCTTTGGTGGTCTGGAAGCCGAAGCACCAGCGCTAGGTTCGTTCTACGTTTCTCCCGTTCACTTCGTCGCAAACGCGCGCGCGTTTGCCGCACACCCGACCCGTGCCCCTATCCTGGTCCGCATGCAGGCGTGGAGTTCGACAGTCGTTCAGTATCACCGCCTCAGGAACGACCTCGCGGTGATCAGACTCGAGGGCGATATTGTCCCGTTCACGGCAGGCCAGTCGGTATCGGTCACAGTTCCCCAGAATTCTGCTCTGACACGGCGATACTCACCCGCGCTGCCGCCTTCCCGAGACGGAAAATTGGAATTCCACGTCCGAGCCGTTCCCGCCGGTTGGGTGAGCGGATCGATCGTCAACGAAACGCGGCCAGGGGATATCTGGCAAATCAGTGATCCGAAGGGCGCTCTGCATGTCGACGACTCGGGCCGCGACGTCGTGATGATCGCGGGCGGCACCGGCCTCGCGCCGTTGCGGGCAATTCTGCTCGATCTCACGCGATGGGAGGAGCCACCCAACGTGACGCTGTTCGTCGGTGGGAAGTCGCCTCGCGACCTGTATGCCGGGGACATGCTGTGGTTGATGGCGTCGCAATTGCAGTGGTTGACCGTCGTTCCCGTCGTCGATCAACTGCACGAGCCGTGGGCTCCGGATCGATGGAACGACCGCATCCGGGACGAAATCGGTTCCACCACCGCGTTCTTCGAGCCCGAGCACTGCTGGGAAGGCAGTATGGCCGACGTGATCGCCACCCAGGGGCCGTTCCTCGACAGCCAAATTCTGGTGTGCGGATCCCCGGGAATGGAATCGGCGACCGTGCGCGCCCTCGTCGAAATCGGCACCCCAGTCGAGGCCATCCGCCGCTGAAGCGCTGTCCCAAGAGAATCAGGGCAGCTGCAGAATCCGGCGCAGATGGGCCAGATCCGCCTCAGACACCGTCGTGAATTCCGGCGGCGGAGCGTCGGCGATCGCTCTCGCTTCCTCGGCAAGGCGGCACCCGGCATCGGTGAGCCCGATGATGCGACGTCGGCGATCGTCGGGATCTTCGGTGCGCACCACCAATTCACGCTTCTCGAGCTCGCGCACGTTGAGGGAGACGTACGGCGCATCGGACGCGAGAATCTCGGCCAGCTCGGTCACCGTCCGATCACCCCCGAGCAACTTGGTGAGCAGCTTCGCCCGCAGAAAGCTCATCCCGGTGGCGTCGGCGACGGCTCGTCGGGTGTCGTGCTTCTCGAGCATCAATGCGCGCATCTCGCGCCACACATGCGCTGCATCGGCGGTCATACGAGCACCGGACGGCCGATGTTCTCGGCGGTCGCGCGGGCCCACCGGCCCGTGGTGACCACGGCGAGAACGGTGACGACCACGCCTGCGCCTGCGATGACGAACCACGCGGGCACGGCGGCGGCGGTGAAGCCGTCTGAGATCTCACCGACGATGCTCGCGGTGACGATGGAGCCGACGACGGCCACCCCGAGCGACTGACCCACCTGCCTGCTGGTCGACGCGATGGCGGACGCCACCCCGGCCTGGCTGCGCGGCATTCCGGATACCGCGGTGTTCGTGATCGGAGCGTTGACCATGCCGAAGGATATTCCGAAGATCACGTACGCCACCGCCAGCCACGCGAACGACGTCGTCGGCGTCAATCGGGTGAGCATCAGCGCAGAGGTCACGAATCCGATTCCGGCCACGAGCAGCGGAATGCGCGCGCCCAGGGTGCCGACGATACGGCCGGAGATCGGCGCGAAGATCAGCGTCATCAAAGCCATCGGGAGAGTGTAGAGACCGGCGTGCAGCGGCGAATACCCGCGCACATCCTGGAGATAGAGGGTGTTGAGGAACAGGAATCCGCCGAGGGAAGCGAACGCGCATACGGCGATCACCGTCGCCCCACTGAACGGTGCGCTGCGGAAGAACCTCAGTTGGATCAGCGGTTCCTCGATCCGCGACTCGACCACCAGCAGGCCGACGAGGGACCCGACTGCAATGGCACCGGTGAGCACGATCAGCGGCGATCCCCAGCCCTTCGCGGGACCTTCGATGATGGTGAACACCAGCGAGGCCAGAAACGCGAAGATGAGGAACTGCCCGGCCGGGTCGAACTTTCGTGCGTGTTCGGCTTTGGATTCGGGCACGAATTTCAGCGTCATCAGCAGGGCGAAGATGCCGACCGGCACGTTGATCCAGAAGATGGACTGCCACCCGGCGCTCGTGACGAGTATGCCGCCGAGTGCGGGGCCTGCGGACATCGAGATCCCGACGACGGCACCCCACATTCCGATGGCCCCGGCACGCTCTTTCGGGTCGGTGAAGGTGTTGGTGATGATCGACATGGCGACGGGATTCATCATCGAGCCGCCGACGGCCTGCAGCATGCGGAAGGCGACGAGCCAGCCCAATGACGGTGCAATGCTGCACAGAAGGGACCCGGCGACGAACGTTCCGGTGCCGATCAGGAAGAAGCGTTTGCGTCCGAACTTGTCGGCCATCGAGCCGCCGAGCATCAGTAGTGAGGCGACGACCAGCGTGTACGCGTCGATGATCCACTGCAGGCCCGATACGGACGCATTCAGATCGGTGCGCATCGACGGCAGCGCAACGTTGACGATGGTGTTGTCTGTGCTGACAAGAAACAGGCTGAGGCAGCAGATGCCGAGTACGAGATACCGGTGTCGTCGAGTCAGCTCGGTCACGTCCACCTCCACATTATTGCTTGTATATCTACAACTATTACATGAGTACTCCTAAATTGTTCGACGAGCAAGTGGGATGCAGGCAGGGCACGCCCGATAGGGTGTGTGTCACACACTTGCTCGAACCCGATCGCTCGCTGAATGGAGAACAACAGTGGCTTCCGAGATCGCACCAGGCGACCTGGTTCAGGCGTCCGGGCACGCCGGCCCGTGGAAGGTGCTCGAGATTCGTCAGGGTCTGGCTTTGCTCGAGCATCACGACGGGCATCGGTTGTCGGTGCGTACCACCACGGTCGAGGTAGTACGCAAGGCGTCGAACAGCGGGGGTTCGAGTCCGCAGGCCGAGGCGGAGAGCGAGAGCCCCTCGCTGTTCGACGAGAGCTGACTTACCTCACCTTGCCTTCGGCTGCGTATTTCCGGCGCAGCGATTTCGAGATCTGTTTGTACTCGCGCAGCTTCTCCCTGCGAGCTCCGGCGTCGTGCCTCGAGGTGGCCCAGGCGTTCTCCCGCAGCAGCTTTCGGTAGTTGCCGAGTCGACGTTCGGTGAGATCGCCCGCGTCGACGGCGGCGAGTACGGCGCAGCCGGGCTCGCGTTCGTGGGCACAGTCACCGAACCGGCACATTGCGGCCAGTTCTTCGATGTCGGAAAAGGCGCTCGCCACAGCATCTTCCGATCCCTGGACGCCCACCGACCGCAGACCCGGTGTATCCAGGAGAACGAGGCCCGTCGTTGGAATCGGCATCAACTCCCGATGCACTGTCGTGTGCCTGCCCTTGCCGTCGGCCTCACGGGTGGCACCGGTGGCGAACGCCGAGCCACCCAGGAGAGCGTTGCCGAGCGTCGACTTGCCCGATCCCGATGGCCCGATCAGTGCGACCGTGCCCCGCAGATGTGCTGTGAGTGAGTCGATTCCGCCGTTCGACACAGCGCTCGTGCTGCACACAACAACACCCGGTGCGGCTGCCAGTATTCGTTCTTCGTCCACGCTGCCGCTGTCGTTCTTGGTGATCACGAGAACGGGGACGCCGCCGCTGCCCCAGGCGAGGGTGATGTAGCGCTCGACGCGACCGAGGTCGAGGGCCGTGTCCGACGCGACGGTGATAAGAACGGTGTCGACGTTGGCTCCGAGTGCCTGTGTCTCGGAGGTGGATCCGGCGGATGCTCGTTCGATGGCCGTCCGGCGGGGCAGAATGGCGATCAGCCGGAACGAGTTCTCGTCCAGCGTCACCCAATCTCCGGTGCAGGTATTACTGCCGGTGCATCGGACGATGCCGCTGTCGGTGACGGCGTCGAACTCACCGCGGTCGACGCGTACGACGCGGGCGAGAACGGAGTTCCGAGAATGCTTTTCGAATTCGGTCAGCCAGTGTTGATCGAGACCGTAATGGTCGAGTGGAGACATGCGAAATCCTTCGGGGAGGAGGAACGAGGGCTCGAGGGTGCTGTCGTCCAGGTGGCCATGATGCCCACCTCCTCACGTGTGAAGCGCATAAAAAGAAACCGTCGACGGCTAAGTTACAGCCGTCGACGGTCGGAAGAAAAGTGATTTAACGCAGCGTGGGGCTCGAGCCCTCCGCAGGTTGTGCGAGTGCGGTCAGGAAGGAGCGGGCCCAGCGGTCGACGTCATGCGCGAGCACTTGCCGGCGCATCGCGCGCATGTGGCGTTTCCCGGCCTCGGGTTCTTGCTCCAGCGCACCGATGATCGCGTCTTTCACGCTGTCCAGGTCGTGTGGATTGCACAGGTATGCCTGACGCAGTTCTGCTGCGGCACCGGTGAATTCGCTGAGTACCAACGCTCCACCGAGGTCGCTGCGGCAGGCCACGTATTCCTTGGCGACGAGGTTCATACCGTCGCGCAACGGGGTGACCAGCATGACGTCCGCGGCGACGAAGTAGGCGAGCAGGTCGTCGCGGGGGATCGGCCGGTGCAGGTAGTGCACCACCGGATGGCCCACCTGGCCGTACTCGCCGTTGATGCGGCCCACCTGCTGCTCGATCTCGCCGCGCATCGCGACGTAACTTTCTACGCGTTCACGGCTCGGCGTGGCCAACTGCACGATGACGTTCTCGGCAGGGTCGACTCGGCCCTCTTCCAGCAATTCGCGGAAAGCGTTGAGCCGGACGTCGATTCCCTTGGTGTAATCGAGTCGATCGACACCGAGCATGATGCGCTTCGGGTTTCCCAGATCCTTTCGGAGTTGCTTCGCGCGATCGCGGACTGCCTTCGTCCGCGACTTGGTATCGAGGTCGCCCGAATCGATGGAGATGGGGAAGGCTCCGACGCGCACGGTTCGGAAGCCGACCTGCACGACACCCAACTTGGACCGCACTCCGACGGTGCCGCGGGACGTGGTTCCCCCGGCGAGGCGTCGGGCAAGGTAGAGGAAGTTCTGAGCACCGCCGGACAGGTGGAAGCCGATGAGGTCGGCACCGAGCAGTCCTTCGACGATCTCGGTCCGCCACGGCATCTGCATGAACAGCTCGATCGGCGGGAACGGGATGTGCAGGAAGAACCCGATGGTCAGATCGGGGCGCAACATGCGCAGCATCTTCGGGACGAGCTGGAGCTGGTAGTCCTGGATCCAGACCGTCGCTCCCTGTGCCGCCGCCTCGGATGTCTTCTCGGCGAAGCGGCGATTGACCTCGACGTAGGCGTTCCACCAGTCGCGGTCGTACTCCGGTTTGACGATGACGTCGTGGTAGAGCGGCCACAGGGTGGCGTTGGAGAACCCCTCGTAGTACTGGGTGTACTCCTTCTCGCTGATCGGCACCGGTCGCAGTTGTAGGTCGTCCTCGACGAACGGCTCGACGTCGACGTCGGACACGCCGACCCATCCCACCCAGGCACCCTTGTTGGCGCGCAGGATCGGCTCGAGGGCGGTGACCAGCCCGCCGGGGCTTCGCTTCCATCGCGTGCTTCCGTCCGGAAGCTTTTCCAGATCGACGGGCAACCTGTTGGCTACGACGACAAAATCCGAACCCTGCGAGGCGTCAGCCACAACTGTCCAATCCGCTTGTAGATCCCTGGGGAAACAGCCCTGCGAAAACCTGTCAGTCGGTCTTCGCTACGGGGTCTATACCCAGCATCGACAACAACATGCGGCATTCGTCTGCATCGGTCGCGTAGGCGGCGACGACGCGCTGAGCCTGGCTGGCCGTCTCGTATTCGAGTGGGACGATGTCTTCGTCGGCGATGTCGTTGTCGGTCGATGTCTTCGCAGGCATGGTGTTCTCCGTACTTTCTACTGGACTTACGTGGTGTTCCTGGCCACGACTCTATGTAAATGTGGCACCCCATCGCCAGTTCCCGATGCCTTAGGCTGCAGCAAATGACCGATTCTGTACCGCTTCGCCATGCTCGAACGGTGGTGGAGGGCCCTCCTCCGGCCACCGGCTCCGCGATTCTGCGCCGCACCGTACGGCGGCATCGCGCACGCTTGATCGGCTCGTCGATGCTGTTCGGGGTACATCAACTGTGCGAAACGATGGTCCCGGTCGCCATCGGGCTTATCGTCTCGCGGGCCATCGACACCGGCGACGTCACGGCGATGATCGTCTCGCTGATCGGGCTGGCGGCCCTGTTCGTCACGCTGTCGTACGCGTGGCGCATCGGTGCTCGCATCATCGTCGTCGCGATCGAGCGGGAGGCGTACCTGGTGCGTATCGAGGTTGCCGGACGCGTTCTCGATCCCCGCGGATTGCGGACCGAGCTGTCGTCGGGGGAGCTGCTGACGGTATCGACCTCGGATGCCGAGAAGGAGTCGTGGATCCTCGATCTGATTGCCCGGGTCTTCGCATCGGCCGTGGCGGTGGTGGCGTCGGCGGTGGCCCTGCTGATCATCGACATTCCCCTGGGCCTGGCCGTCGTGATCGGTACTCCGGTGATTCTGATTGCGCTCCAGCGTCTCGCCCCGCTACTCACTCGTGCGGCTACCGCGCAGCAAGCCGAGATCGCCGGGGTATCGGGAATGGCCACCGACCTGGTCAGTGGCGTGCGGCCGCTGCGCGGTATCGGTGCCGAGGACGCGGCAACGCAGCGGTTCGTGACGTCGAGCCGAACAGCATTGGCTGCGACGCTAAAACTGGCCCGCGCCAACAACGTCTATCAAGGCCTCGCGGCGGCGGTCAACGCGCTGCTCGCCGTCGGAATTGCTGGGACTGCAGGCTGGTTCGCGTTGCAGGGCCGGATTTCGGTCGGTGAGTTGATCACCGTCATCGGCTTGTCGCAATTCGTCATCGAACCTCTCACCGGGTTGTCGAGGATTCCCGGTGTGGTGGCCATGGTGCGTGGATCGGCCGATCGGCTCGCCCTCGTACTCGGCGCGGAACACGTTCTACCGCAGTCGGAGTCCGCGATTCCGGTAGGGACCGAACTGACCGTCGACGACGTCCGGTTCCGATCGCTCGACGGCCTCGCCTTCCGGGCCGCGCCGGGTGAATTGCTCGGTGTGGTGGCCTATCGGCCACAGGATGGCGAAGCGATCGCCGCACTACTGTCCGGCCAAGTCTCCGAGTCCGACTACACCGGAACGGTCCGCATCGGCGGCATAACGGCCGGGCAGATAGATCTCCGACGCGCCCGCGAGACCGTTCTCGTCGAGCCGCACCTGACCGACCTCTTCGCCGGTACCGTCCGAAGCAACGTCACCGCCGGGCGTGAGCGGCCCGAGGCCGAACTCGCCCGAGTGCTGCAGGCATCCGCAGCCACCGACGTCGTGGAACTGCACGAAGCCGGACTCGACCACGCCGTCACCGACCGTGGCGCGAGCCTGTCCGGCGGGCAACGTCAACGGGTCGCCCTGGCTCGGGCGCTGTCGGTCGATGCGCCGGTGCTGGTGCTGCACGACCCGACGACGGCCGTCGACGCCGTCACCGAACATGCCATCGCTCGCGGTATCGCCGAACTCCGGCACACCGAAAGTGCCTCGCAGACAACCATCCTCATCACCACCAGCCCTGCGCTGCTGTCGGTGACCCATCGCGTTCTCGTCGTCGACGGCGGACGCGTCGTCGCCGAGGGAACGCACCACGATCTCGCGTCAACGGACACGCAGTACAAGAACACGGTGCTTCGATGACCACCCCCGAACTACTTCCGATCGCCACCGGAGCACGGTCCGGGAAGTGGCTGCTGGAACAGCTGCGGTTGCGAAAAGCACGAACAGCGGTGACGCTGCTCCTCGGCGCGATTGCTGCGGGAATGTCGCTGGTGCCGGTCTACGTGCTCGGTGTGCTGGTCGACCGTGTCCGGGACGGAGCCGACACGTCGACGATCGTCGGTGTCGTCGTGGTGATAGCGGTGGCTGCGGTGATCGGCGGAATCGTCACCGGATTCAGCGGCTATCTCATCAGCACCCTCGGCGAGGGAATCCTGGCCTCGCTGCGCGAAGCCGTCGTTCGTCGCGCCCTGCATCTGCCGGTGGCCACGTTGGAGCGAGTAGGCAAGGGAGACTTGCTCTCCCGAGTGGGCGACGACGTCGCCGTGATGGCGAAGTCGATCGGTGAAGTGATCCCGCAGCTCGTCGGGGCATTCCTGCTCGTATGCCTGAGCATGATCACGATGCTCGGAATCGACTGGCGTCTCGGCCTCGCCGGACTGGTGGCGTTGCCGATGTACGTGCTGGCGCTACGGTGGTATCTGCCGCGGTCGGCTCCGCTGTATGCGGCCGAACGCGTCGCGATGGGCGAGCGTGCGCAGTCGTTCGTCAGCAGTATGCAGGGCGCAAAAACGGTGCGCGCGTACGGACTCGAGTCTGCTCATCTGAGCGACATCGACCGGTCGTCGGCCAAGGCCCGAGACATCGGCCTCGATGTCTTCCGACTCTTCACCCGGTTCGGCTCGCGCAGCAACCGTGCCGAATGCGTAGGACTGTCGGTGATCCTGCTGGCCGGGTTCCTGCTCGTACGAGGCGATTACGTCACCGTCGGTGAGACGACGGCCGCGGCCTTGCTGTTCCATCGCCTGTTCAATCCGATCGGCACGTTGCTGTTCACGTTCGACGACATCCAGTCTGCCGGTGCATCGTTGGCCCGCCTGGTCGGTGTCGTCGATATTCCTGACGAACGGCCGGTGGGCGACGGTTCCAAGCCCGCCGATTCCACGCTGGAAGTCGTCGATCTACGGCACGCGTACGAGGAGGGCCACGAGGTGTTGCACGGAGTGAACCTGCGCGTCGATGCGGGCGAGACCGTCGCGCTCGTCGGGTCCACCGGTGCCGGCAAATCGACCATCGCGGCCATCGCGGCCGGTTCGATCGCGTCGACGTCCGGCACGGTCCGCGTCGGCGGCGCAACCCTGGACGCACTGGGCAGTGAGGGCTTGCGCCGACACGTTGCAATCGTCAGTCAGGAAGTGCACGTCTTCGCCGGCCGGTTGATCGACGACGTGCGGTTGGCCGCGCCGGACGCCGGACGCGCCGACGTCGAAGCAGCGTTGCGGACCGTCGGAGCATGGGGGTGGGTCGAGGCACTCGACGACGGACTCGATACCGCCGTCGGCGAGGGTGGGCACCAGTTGACCGCGGCACAATCGCAGCAATTGGCCTTGGCGCGTGTGGTTCTCGCCGACCCGGCCGTCGCGGTGTTGGACGAGGCGACCGCGGAGGCCGGCAGTTCCGGTGCGCGCGAACTCGAAGCTGCTGCCGACGCCGCGACGAAGGGACGCAGCACGTTGATCGTCGCGCATCGTCTGACGCAGGCCGCTGCGGCCGACCGCGTGGTGGTGTTGGAGCACGGAAAAATCCTGGAGCAGGGTCCGCACGAGGAGCTCGTCGCGGCCGGTGGACGCTACGCACAGTTGTGGGAGGCGTGGCAGGGCCGCTGAATGGTTTAGCAATTTGCCTATAGCTATTAGTTTTGGATACGGTGTCCTCGACAGATCGAGGAGGCCGGCATGGCACGCGCAGGATTGACCACGCAACGCATCGTGGCGGCAGGAGCGGATCTGGCCGACGAGGTCGGCTTCGATCGCGTGACTGCCAGCGAGTTGGCGCGACGTTTCGGCGTCAAGGTGGCGAGCCTGTATTCGCATCTGAAGAACTCGCACGAGTTGAACGTCGGCATCGCGCTGCTGGCGTTGGAGGAACTGGCCGACAGGGTGTCGGAGGCTCTCGCGGGCCGAGCGGGCAAGGACGCGTTGGTGGCAGTAGCGAACGCGTATCTCGACTACTCGCGGGAGTATCCGGGACGCTATGCCGCGACGCAGTTTCCGCTCGATCACGAGACCGCTCTTGCGAGTGCGGGAGTGCGTCACTCGGCGATGATGAAGGCGATCCTGCGAGGGTACAACCTGAGCGAGGCAGACCAAGTTCACGCTGTTCGATTGTTGGGCAGTGTCTTTCACGGTTACGCAACCCTCGACGCATCCGGCTCGTTCAGTCACAGCGCGCCGGATTCGCAGGAGTCCTGGGTTCGCATTCTCGACGGAATCGATGCTCTCTTGGAGCAGTGGAGGCAGTGACGATGAAACCGATCTCCGAACGCGACATCAGGTCGTCGTTCGTCAATTCGTCCAAGGGCGATGCCAAGCGGGTCACCCTTCCCGAGACTTTCGACGCGGTGCCGTGGGACGATCTCGACTTCTTCGGTTGGGTGGACCCGAAACTCGCAGGCAGAAGCTACATCGTCGTTCCTTCTGGCGACGATCTGCGCGGAATCGCGTTGCGCTTCAAGCCCGGAGGGCCGCGCACGGCGCAGATGTGCAGCATCTGTCTCACCACACACGCCAACGGCGGGGTCTCGTTGATGGCTGCTGCGAAAGCCGGAGAATCCGGCAGGCGTGGAAATACCGTGGGTACCTACATCTGCTCGGACCTTGCGTGCTCGCTCTATGCGCGTAAGAAGAAGACCCCTGCGCTGGGCCGGCAGTTCAAGGAGGACTTCGATGTCGAGACACGTACCGCAGCAGTGGAAGACAACATCGGTGCGTTTCTCGCTCGCATTCTCGGTTGATCAACTGTCGGTGTGAATCCGCATTCCGGTGTCCTCGGCATCGAGGTCGTCCCGCAGCACGAACTGTCGGTCGTAGTCGCCGCCGTTCTGGGTGCGGTAGGGGATAGGATCCTCGGTGTGCAGACCCTTCACTCGCTGGAGTAGTTCTGATTCTGCTGCAGCGTAATCGGTTTCGGTCATCCGGTCGGCGCTCGCCACGAGCACCGGTGGCAATACGGACATGCCGGTATAGAACAAGATTCCGTGTTGAATCGGGTACAGCATCTCGTCCAGGTCGCCGTTGATGCCGCGTGGGGAGACGGTGTGTTCGCTGCCGCCCATGCTGACGACGACCATCGCGCGCTTTTCGGCGAGCATGCCATCGCCGTAGCGCCGGGTGCTGCTGCCGTCGGCTGTCCTGATGCCGTACCCGAAACCCTCCACGAATACTCGATCCACCCAGCCCTTCATGATCGCGGGCATCGAGAACCACCACAGCGGAAACTGCAGAACGACGGCGTCGGCGCGCAGTAGCTTCTGTTGCTCCGCGGCGATCTCTGGGGCGAGGGTGCCGGTTGCGAGGGCTGTGCTCGACGCTGCTGCTACATGGAATCGTCTGTGCGAGTCGTGGGCATAATCCTCAGCGGTGACCACCGGATTCCACTGCATTGCATACAGATCCGACTGCTCAACGGTATGGCTATCGGCGCGTAGTTGCTTCAGTGCTGCGTCTCGCAAAGAGCCGTTCAGTGAGCGGGCGTCTGGATGGGCATAGACCCACAGGATGTTCATGCACTCGATCCTGGGCTACGTCGCTCTTCGGAACCAGTGGCATGAAAGACAACATGTGAAAGAATTCGGCCATGCCCGTCGCTGCGCTCCCTCGTGCGCGTTTTGCGTAGCTGGAGATACGCAAAACACGCACGACCCGTGTCTAACTACGTCGCCTCGACCGTTGCGGCCGTAGCGCCATGAAAAGCCAAGCCGCTGCAGCGACAATGGCGATTCCCCAGCCCGCGATGCCGGCGCAGGGCAATTTCAGCCGTGGAACGGCAAGAACGCCGAAGATCACCAGGGTCGTGAATATCGGCGAAAGTACGCGCTGGTTCTGCATCGGTCGAGGGTATTTGCTGCGCTCCCTCGTGCGCGTTTTGCATAGCTGGAGATACGCAAAACGCGCACGACGAAATCGCACGTGACAGGATTCGGCCATGACGCATCGCATTGCCGTCTACGTGCGCGACGGCCTCCTCGCCATGGAGTTGGGCATCGTGCATCGCCTGTTCGGGCAGGCGGTCTCCGACGCGGGCGAGGCGCTGTACGAGGTGATCACCTGCACCGACGTGCCCGGCCATGTTCGCACCGACTCCGACGTTCGCATACTCGTCGAACGCGGACTCGACGCCGTGGCCGAGGCCGATACCGTAATCGTTCCTGCCTCCGACTCCGATTACGAGACCGACTTTGCTGCCGTCTCGCCCCTATTCCGCGTGGTGAAGAATCAGCGACTGGCGTCGATCTGCACAGGTGCGTTCGTTCTCGCCGCGGCGGGAGTTCTCGACGGCAAACGCGCTACCACGCACTGGAAGTCGGCATCCCGGTTCGCAGAGCTCTATCCCCAAGTATTACTCGATCCCAACGTGCTCTATACCGAGGACGGCAACATTCTGACGGCGGCCGGGGAAGCGTCGGGAATCGATCTGTGTCTGCACATGATTCGTCAGGACTTCGGTTCGGCGGTGGCCAATCGGGTGGCTCGAGGAACCGTCGTGCCACCCCACCGCCGCGGTGGTCAGGCGCAGTACATCGACACCCCGGTACCGCGGACGCACGGCACATCGACGGCGGACGCGCAGGAGTGGGCGCTGAGCAATTTGGGTGCGCCACTCTCGGTGGAGGACCTGGCGCGACGGCAGTCGATGAGTGTTCGGACTTTCTCGCGCCGCTTCATGGCCGAAGTCGGAATCCCCCCGGCTCGGTGGATTGTTGCGCAGCGGGTGCAGCGAGCGCGAGAGTTGCTCGAGAACACAGACCTGACCATCGAACGCATCGCGCACGACACTGGATTCGGCACCGCCACATCTTTGAGAAACCAGCTTGCTGCGGAGCTAGGTGTTTCACCCAGTGCATACCGGGCGACGTTCAGAGTGGGCGGTTGACCCGCCTACCATAAGCCACCGACAGATTTCGGTTGGCGAATGCTTATGCAGGGCAATAGTTTTCGATTCGACTATCGTTGCATATCGAACGCATGTTCGATACGCTTGATCCCATGACCACGGAGATCTGGCAACTGAGCGAAAGCGAACTCCTCGCCGACGCCGCCGCGGTCTCCCACCAGATCCAGTTGTTCGAAGCTCGGCGGATCGCCCTCGTCGCCGAGATCGACACCCGAGTATCCCGTGAGAAACTCGGTTTCCCAGGACCCGCCGGCTGGCTCACCTCCACCACCCTGCTGTCCCCCAGCAAAGCGAACAAGATTCTCGCCCTCGCCCGCGGACTGAAGAACTTCCCCGACATCGCCGACGCCGTCAACGCAGGCGTCATGACCGTCGACCATGCCGCGCTGATCCTCACCTTCGCGGAAACCCCACCGAAGGACCTCCCGGAAGAGGGTCGCGACATGGCCCGCACCGCGATGATCACGGCGGCGACCGGGCCCGGCGCACGCACCGGCCGCATCCGCGAAGCGATCACCAAGCTCGAGGACGAGTTCGGCGGGAAGACGCCACCACCCGAGGACACCGACCGCAACGAACTGTTCGCTTCGAAGACCTTGAACGGACGTCTGGTGGCGAAGATGGATTTCGACGCTGTCACCGGAGAAAAACTGCTCACCGCACTCTCACCGTTGACCGAACCCCAACCCGCCGCCGACGGCACCCCAGACGATCGCAGCCCCGCCAGGCGACGCGCCGACGCCTTCGGGCACATCCTCGACCAATACCTCGCCTCCAGGGATCGCCCCATCGAAGGCGGCGAACGACCGCACCTGAACCTGCACATCCGGTTGCAGGACCTCACCGACCTCGAGAGCCGCGGCGACGAAGACGACATCACCGACGACGAAACCCCCGGCGCAGCAACCGAATCCGACACAGTCGATCCGGTCGACATCAACACCGGACACGCGATCGACCCCGATGCAGCAGACGGGTCGGATGCACCCCCGGCCGCTGATCGTGGCGCATACAGGGACCTGTTCGGCAACGGTACGTCTGTCGGGTGGCTGCCGTGGATGGGACCACTGTCCCGCAACACGTCCCGCCAGCTCGCCTGCGACTGCGTCCTTACCGCCATCGTCATGGACGAGAACGGCTCACCGATCAACCTCGCGCGCACCGCCCGCACGATCACCGCCAAACAACGCAAAGCCCTCACCGCCCGCGATCACGGCTGCGCGTTCCCCGGCTGCGGGAAACCCGCCGCCTGGACAGAGGGGCATCATATTTGGCATTGGACCGAGGCGGCCCGACCGACATGAACAATCTGGTTCTGCTGTGCGGATTCCACCACCGCCTCATCCACCACAGCGACTGGGAAGTCTTCATCGGTACCGACAACCACCCGTGGTTCATCCCACCGGCCACCGTCGACCCCTGCCGAAAACCGAGACAATCCCACGCCCGAGCCGGCCCCCACATCGCCTGAGCACACATAAGACAATCCAGCCCCGCACCGAAAACACGGTGCGGGGCTGGAAGAGGTTGTCCACCAGAATGGTCAGCGCTACCAAAGGATGGACTGCGCTGCCAGCGCGTCATCCGGACTGGATCTCGCAGCAGCCCGAGCCGACGTGCGGTCTACGGCCGCCAATTCGCCAGACCGTAGTTGACGAGATCGACCATGGGGCTTCCGGCGGCGTACACGAGGCGCGTCGGGTCGAGACCGTCCTTCTCCGTTCCGCTCAGCACACCGACGGCATAGGGGTTGGCAGTGTGCTGCCACAGCGGGCCGCCGGACCAACCCGGGCCGAGGTCTGCGCGCAACGCGAATTCGAGCTCGCGGCCAGGACTGTCGTCGTCGATGTCGCGAATGCCCATGTCCAACTCGACTGCCGGTCGCTCACCGTAGCTGCCCGGATACCCCGACGAGACGTAACGCTTGTTGTAGTACTGATCTTCGCTGCCGAACGACGCCGTACCCATCCACCCGAGCGCGGAGCCCAAGGGCTTGAACAACTTGCAGATCGCGTAATCGTGACCGGTCACATTGCCGTTCGTGTTGTAGCCGCGGTACGTCTGGACGTACGAACTTCCGTAGGGACGGTTGCCGTTTCGAAAGGCGGGGACGAACTCCATGGTCCACGAGCTCGCGCCCCACGGTGCGACGTGGCCCGCCGTCAGGAGCAGGTTGGGCCCCACCAGGACGCCGCTACCTCGCTTGCCTGCGCTGGTGAACACGATCCCAACCGTGCACATCGGGTAGAGGAGTGGATTCGGTTCCTCGTGCACCAGTGGTTCGAGGAACGTGTCGCCCCCTACGGAGAATGTCTGCACAACAGTGGGATCGGAGTGAGTTGCCCACGTCGGGCAGTACGGCTCGGTAGACGACGGCTGGGCCGCTGCCGGTGCATCAGCGGGGTCGAGTTCGACCTGGTGTTGTCCGGGAAGTACGTGTAGTAGATCCAGGACATCGTCGGGAATGCCGCTGCGATCGAGCAGGTATCCAGTGGAGCGGATGGTACTGGTCATGGTGATCCTCCGAAAGATGTGACACGGGCATGGGTGTGAGAGTGCCTATCGAAAGAAGTCAGGACTGCGGTGCCTGCACCAGACCCGCACCGACATCGAGGGGGTCGAAACCCGACGCGAGCGGGTCGCAGGTGGCGTCGCCGATGATCTTGGCCTGGAGTACGAGAGGACTCAGTTGCCCTTGTGCCGCGAGCTTTTCTGCCCACAGAGCTGCCACGCCCGCGACGTGCGGGGTGGCCATACTGGTTCCGCTCATGGTGGTGGTGCCGCCGCCGAGACCGGCGCTCTCGATTCCGACACCCGGAGCGGAAACCGTTGCCCGAGTGTTCGAGAACGGCGCGACGACGAATCCGTCCACGCTGCTGTCGAGTGCACCGACGGCGATGATGCCGGCGGCGGCGGCCGGTGGTGAGACATTGATTTCGTACGGTGGGTTGGCATGCCGACCGCTTTCGTTGCCTGTGGCGGCCACGACGAGTGGTTGTCCGAGACCGGCGTTGAGGAACTCGGAGAGCTTCTCGAAAAGTCTGACGTTGGCTGTGTAAGCCTGCAGGCCTACCGATGTGGCGACTTCGGTGCGGTAGCCGCGCTGTTGAACAAGATATTTCACGTAGCCAGGGAAGTCGATGCCCAGGGACATGGAGATGATGTGTGCTCCGTTGTCGCGAGCCCAGATCATGGCTTGGGTGAGGATATCGCTACCACCGCCGTCGGCTCCGAGAACCTTGCCGATCAACGCGCGGTTCACACCGCTGGCAACGCCGATTCGCTTCGAGTTCAGATTCCGTCCGAAGATCGTTCCAGCGCAATGTGTTCCGTGGCCGTGCTTGTCGATGACGCTACCGTCGCCGGTGAAGTCCCGGGTGATGAGCTCCACGCCGGAAAAGGCCGGATGAGTCGAGTCGATACCGGTGTCGAGCACGGCCACGGTGATCCCGGACCCTGTGTACGGCGAAGTCGTTGCGCCGACAGCATCGACTCCCCACGTCGTGACGCCGACACCCTCTCGGTCGAGCGATGGCGTCGGCACGGGCTCTATCAGTTTCATCGGCAGTGACGGGCAGAAACCGACGACGGTGGGGTCGTTCGCGATCGTGCGCATCGTCGACTTGCTGACCTTGCTGTCGATGTCGATCGTGATGCCTGCGGTTGCTCCTGCCGACATCGCCACCGGTCCGGCGTCGAGATCTCGCATGGCCGGCCGCGCTGGAGCGCGGAGGATTATCATCCGCTCCTCCGTGAACGGGTCTGTCAGTGTGGTGGACATATCCACTCCTCGGTGATGGGCCTTCGGGTGTGTACGACCATCAGGAGCGTTCGGCCACATCGTTGATACATCACTCGATGATGTTGCTCACCAGGCATTTCCGTAACACAGTGCGGCGAGACTCAGGTCCGACGAATCCGGAGTACAACCGCGTAGCGTCGCCAGTGCATCGCCTGGGGCCTCGCCGCCCGCCATTCTTCGGTGTAGGGCAGGGAAGAATTCAGCGGCACGCTCGTCGTTGATGTTCGCCGGGGCAGCGACAACGCAGCGTGCACCGGCATGCAACCAGGCACGCGCCATTCCGAGCGCATCGAATTCACCGGCTGCGCGTCCCATTTCGCAGGCGGAGACGACCACGAGCGACGGTACGGACGCGAGCTGAGTGACATCGTGGCCGAACCACGGGCCGTCGCTCAGGGCAATCGACGAGAACAGAGGATGTTCGCGCGAATAGCCCCCATGTGCGCTGACGTGGAGGATGTTCGACGCTTCGGCGAGATCGGCTGCATTGACAGTGGTGGCGTCGTCGCCGGTGACGATCCGTGACCGGCCGGCCCAGGCCTGCGCAACGTCTTCGGCCTCCCGTTCACCGTGTGCTGTGCCCGGCCCGCACACCACCCCTACAGGTGCCCGAGCACCGGGCTCCGAGGAACTTCCGATCCACCACTGCACCGAGACCGCAACCGACAGAGAACGAGAGGCAAGGCTGGGGAGTAGGCCCCACGGAATACCGCCGAGAACACCGGGCACCGTCAACAGAATTCGACGAGGCATGGAGTCGGCCAGGACAGGTGCGACCAACAGTCGATCCAGAGCAGCCAAGCGCCTCGTCAACGACCTCTCGACGGAGGTGCGGAGCCGGGAGCCACGACGCGCAGCGACCACATCGAGATCTGCTGGGAGACCGGACAGTTCCCGCGCGATGTCGGTCCACGATCCGAGATCGAACGTGGCCGGGTTGCCTGAGCAGATCACCATGGCGACTATCCTGTCGCCGAGCCACGAATACGTGATCAGCGCGGCACCCGACTCCGTCAGTGAATGCTGGGCATCGGCGATACCGGGCCGTGACGAGTGGGTCGCCGAGGAGGACGATCCACGCCAGGCGAGATCTCGGACCTGTTCCCGGAGTTCGACACGACGCCGGTGGGCCTCGGCGTCGTCGGAGTCACGGAGCGAACGGATTTCGGCAAGCGCTCGCACCACCTCGTTGTCGCGGGGCGCGCGCACCGGGTTCCAGGCGGCTGCTGCTCCGCGAGCTCGTTCGGACCAGTCGAATATCAGTTCCGGATCCTGCGTCTCCCACGCCGCGTTCAGCCCTTGCAGGACCACGTCGGTGGCCACTCTCTGCGTTGCCACCTGCATTCCGAGATTGCCGAAGTGCGTTTGCCATTCGACGAATTCGTCCATGGCTCGTGCCGCATGGGTCAGGGCGTCGTTGGGTCGTCCGTGTCCACGCTCGAGTGCCGACCGAACACGGGCAGCGAGGAGGCGGGTCGATACCGGTGCATCGGTGTGGACTTCTATGTCGGCGGCGTACCGTTCGGCCCTGTCGATGTCGGAGTTCAGAAAGCACAGTGCCACATGCAATTTCAGTTCGGTCGAGTGTGCCGTCAAGTGGAGCGCGTCGAGGCGATCCAGCAAGTCGAAGATATTGTCGGGAACGCCGTTCGGGAGGCCGCCGTGCAGCCGAATTCGAGCGGCAACGGCATCTGCTCGCACGGCCGAGCCGTCACTTCCGTGTTCGCGAAAGTGTTGTGCTGCGGCGGCTGCGAGAGTCGCAGCGCGGTCGGTGTCCTCGTCGACGAGAATGCGAGCGAGCAGAAGTTCCGCCTCGGCGCGGGTGTGCCACTCCGTGGATTCTTCGACGAGTGTCAGTACTTGTTCCAGAGTGTCGACGGCGTCGCCGATCATTCCTGCGGCTTCGAGAACCTCGGCGCGATCCAGGTCGCAGATTGCTCTGTGCGCGGACGAGAGATGGCGCAACGTCTCGCGGGCCGTGTTCATTCGATCGAGCGCGCCCGCGAGGTCGCCGGCCAGTAGATCGACGTAGCCACGATTGTGTGCCACCTTGGCCTGTTCGACGACATCGCCGACACGAGCGAACGACTGCGTCGCTGCATCGAGGTCGAGGGCGGCCTCAGGCAGCTGTCGACGTCGTAGGTACAGGTAGCCGCGATTGATCAGCACTCTGCCGCAGGCCGCAGGGTGATCACCCAATGCGCTGACGGCAGTGCCGAACAGCGGCAGCGCGGCGTCGTCGTTGCCTGCCCGAACCTCGAGTGCCCCCAGGCGACCGACCAGGATCGCCCGTCCGATCGGGCCGAGCCGCACTGCCCCTGATTCATCGTCACGCAGGGCGGAACGGCAGACGTCGAAACCTCCTGTCAGATCGCCCGTTTCGCTCATCACCCACGCGGTTGCCGACATGACCTCGGCACGCATCCGACCGTTGGGAAGTTGCTCGCGCGCCTGTGCCAGCAGCTGCCGGGCCTCGTCGTGGCGTCCGGCGCTGATGAGCGACTGCGCTCGCCCCACCAAGTCTTGTGGAGAGTTCACCGTGGGGTGCTTGGTCTCGATCGGATCGATCTGGCGTGGAGCGCGTCGTTCTCGGCGGTGATCGCTGCTCGGACGCGGTCGGTCGCCTCTCGGGCGGCGGCGATGCGGTCGTCACCGTTTCGAGCGGAGACGGAACCGATGAGTGCTGCCGCGATTCGGCCGGCGACGATCGGAGCGGCGAACGACGTGCCACTCCACACGCCGAACCCGCCGAGGAAGTCGTCGGGATCCAGCGTTTCGCGTGCCTGTGCGGATCCGTCTGCCCGTCGTCGTGCCAACGGTGTGGCTCCGGCGTCGAATTCCGGCATCGTGCTGACCACTGCTGCGCCGCACACCCAGGTGTTCACCCAGTGACCCGTGTTGCTGAACAAGGCTTGGGTGCCGTTGGGATTGTGCGCGCCCACCGAGACCACGGGCGCCCACGATTGTTCGTCCGGATCGAGGGAGAACGCTGCGGGGTAGCAGGGCCTGTTCGTTGCGTCGTTTCCGGCCGAGGCCACCACGACGACACCCGTTCGGCGAAGTGCGGCAAGGACATCGCGAATGGAAGACGTGAAGCCGGGTTTTTCCTCGTGATAGAAGCCGAGTGACAGATTGAGCACGTCGACGTGGTTCGCATCGTCTGCTCGAACGTACTCGAGCAGTGCGCTCAGAGCCGCGAGAACGTCTGCCTCGTAGACGATTCCGTCAGCGTGGAGCACCCTGGCGGTGAGGATGTCCGCGTCGGGTGCCTCCTGATGGACGAGTCCGGTGATGAACGTGCCGTGACCGACGACCGGATCCATCTGTCCGTCCAGCGGACCCAACAGATCCGGGTGGACCTCCGGGTCGGTGGCGGGATCGTCGATTCCGATGATCGGGTTCTGATCCACACCTTTGGCGACGAAACCGAGCCAATCGTGTGTACCGCAGCCGGTGTCGAGGATCGCGACGCGCACTCGCCGACCGTCGATTCGATCGTCCGGATGTCGCACCGGTGCCGGGCCGACATAGGCGACGGGCATCCGGCCGCCGGCTCCAGGGACCGCATAGATTCCGGCGGGTGATCCGCCGGACATGAAGGGAGACATGAACGGAGACATGAACGGGCTCATGAACGGTGACATGAACGGCGACATGAATGGGGCCAGCGAAGTTCCGATCGCCAGAACGTGTTCGAGCTGCACGTCGACAGGGGTGTCGTCGGATCGGGTGGCTCGGAACGTACGAACGAACGCCGCAGCGTCGACGATCGGTGCCACCGAATCCCCGGTTGCCACGAGAAACACGCGTTCGACGATCCGCTCGGACTCGGCGTCCTCGTCGTAGACATCCGGGTATCGAACCGAGATCGGCAGTCGGTCGTCGCGCGAGCGTCTGTCGAGCAGCCAGCCGAAATGTCCGGCCACTTCCGCGAGAGCATCTGCGGGATCGCGGTTTTCGGTAGCGCGGTAGGACACCAGAACGGTATCGCGCACATACAGCGTCGGACTCTGTGAACCGATGTCTTCCGGATTGCCCGGCATGCCGACCGCCACCCGAGGAATCCGCTTCCAGCTCTCCACCGGTTCGTCATTCGCCATTGTCGTCGGCCTTTCTACCACTGTCGATGAGGTGTCTGTATCAGCTGTGTTCTGTCGGAAAACGAAAACCGCAGCCGCCAGGGGCTTTCGCGGATGCCGGAGAACTCGAATCGGCCATCGTCGTCGACCTGCGTCGTGCGGTCACCGGCGTCGGCGACGAGGGTGACGAACGTCCCCTCCGGGATAGCGGCGTCGTCGATCGTCAGCCAGCCGTCGATTCGTCCGGTCGTCGACGAGTCCGGGGCCACGCGCACCAGCAGTGCGATGGTGCCCAGCTCGAACTCGAGGGTCTTGGTGTCCAAGGATGCTCGGACACCGACCAGGTCGTCGGACATCACCAGGTGCATTTCTGCCCATTCGGACTCCAGCCGAGCCGCGGCGACAAACGCAACCAGATCGTCGGCGAGCCCCAGCGGCGGGGGATCGGCGTCCTGCCACATTCGGCCGAGCCGTTCGAGAAGCGCGGAATCGGCCGACGGAGAGCTGCTGTCTTCAGGCACCGGTCACTCCCTGCTGTTCGAGGTCGGCTCGCAAGGTGTCGAGGCACCGGCGGCGGATCACACCGACACTGCCCACCGCGAGTCCCAGGTCTGCGGCGAGCGACTTGTAGTCGGTCAGCTCGAGGCTTGCCGCAACACGGGCCAGCCGTTGGCATCTGGCCGACAATCTGCTCACCGCGAGCCACAGCACCTGGGTATCGGAGGCCTGTAGGGCTTCGATTTCGGCAGAGGAACCTGCTTCGGGCTCGGGTACTCGGGCTGGGTCGAGCGTTACGGAACGTCGGTCGCGGCCCACCACGCGCCACGATTCACGACGCGCGGAGACCACAAGCCAGTGGCCGACGGCTCGGCTGTCACGCACCGAATCGGGACAACGGACGAGGGTGAGCCAGACCGTCTGCAGGACGTCTCGTGCTTGTTCTTCGTCGGTTCCCGCTGCGCGGACAACCTGCCAGAGGACCGGCGTGAGGAGTCGAACCAATTGCTCGAACTGCGCGCCATCGCCTCGATCGCGCCAGTTCCCGAACAAATTGCCTGCGGTGGCCCACAGCATGCGATCAGCGGAACTGTCGACCGGCAACGAGGAATCGATCGACTCGTCCGTCAGGTCGTTGTGTTCGGCGCTCGGTTCGGTCAGGGCAGCGCTGCAGTCCATGGGACCCCCGACCCTGGCTTCGATTACGGTCACACTGCACAGGAGTGCGTTGGTGCTCTATTGATACACCTGTCCGCGGACGAGCGCTTGCTTTCGGTCATCTCGAGAAGTGTTGTGAGAGAGGCAAATTAGAGACGCTAACTGCGGACGTGTCGAACGACGAAAGGCGCCCCACCGAATTATCGATGGGGCGACCTTCGTATGGATCCTGGCGCTGCGTGTCAGTCCTTGTTCTTCTCCGCGATGAACAGCTTCTCGATGCGCTCTGCTTCGTCTTTCTTGGCGTCGGCTTCCTCGGAACGCTCTGCTGCTTCGGCCAATTCGGCCTCGGACGGCGCTGCGGCCAGCTTCTCCTGCTTGTCGACCTGAGCCTGCTGGGCCTTCTTGCGATCCTCGGCTGACTTTGCCGCTGCGGCGGCCTGCTCGTCGGCCTTCTTCTTCTTGGCGGCGGCTTCGCGCTCAGCTTCCTGAGCCGCCTCACGCTTGCGCTGCTCCGCTTCCTGGCGTGCGTCACGGGCTGCTTCCTGGGCAGCGGCGTCCGCGGCTCGGCGGTCCTTCTCGGCCGTCTCGCGGGCAACCTTCAACTCGTCGTCCGCAGCGGCCTTCTTGGCACGGGCTTCGGCGTCCAGTCGAGCTGCTTCGGCGCGGTTCTCGGTGCTGTCGACCAATGTCTCGCCGCGATCGGCAAGGCTTTTGTCGCCCAACAGGTTTCCGACCGCTCGGTCCAATGATCCGAGTGTGTGCTCGTACACCAGACGGGCCGGCGATTCCGCGTTCATCTTCTCCACGACGTTGGTCTCGATGAGCTGCAACGGAATTCGAGCGATCTTGTACTGGATGCGAAGAATGGTCATCGGTATGGCTAGGACACTCATAAAGCGAAACTCCTGTTTTGCAGTAGTGGTTCAGGCTTGATTGCGGAGCTCTTCGGCCTTCCTGCGATCGGCCTCGGCCTGACGAAGTGCCTCCTGGTGCTTCTGCGCAGCCACCATCTCGTCGGAGTCCGCCGCAGCCTGTTCGATGCGTCGGTCCTCGTCGGCTTCGATCTGCTCGGCAGTGGCATCGACCTCCGCTGCTGCGCGCTCCTGTGCCACGGTCTCGCGCTTGTTCTGCTCGGCTGCAGTCACCTGTGTCTCGCGTACGCGATCAGCGTTGGCCTCGGTCACCGCCGCGTTCTTCTCTGCGGCTTCACGCCGGCTCTCGGCGGCGGTACGCACGTCGGCCAACTCCTCGCCGGCTTCGGAGGCCTGAGCCTCCGCTACCCGCTCGGTGGCCTGCGCTTCCTTGCGTTCGCGGGCTTGCGCGGCCTGCAACTGACCTTCTGCAGTCAACGAATCGTTGCCGGTCACCGCGCCCACGACCTCTTTGGCTTTGCCCTTGATTCCGTCGAGCAATCCCTTGCGTGCTTCGCCCGCTACGTTCTCGTCAGTCATGTCACTGCAGGTACCCACTGGCTGTACGAGTAACCCCGTGTCGACCACGAACGATACGATCGCCGACGGACGTATCAGCAGTGAGGAGACCTATGCCTATCGCCAAGATCAACGGCATCGACATCAATTACCAGGTCAAAGGCAGTGGCGACCTGGTGGTTCTCGTTATGGGTACCGGTAGCCCGGGCCGCGTGTGGGAGCTGCATCAGGTGCCCGCTCTCACAGCAGCGGGGTACCGGGTGTGCACGTTCGACAATCGCGGCATCGCGCCGTCGTCGGAGAGCGCTCACGGCATCACTATCGAGGCGATGGTCGCCGACACCGCCGGCTTGATCGAACTCGTCCGCAACGGGGACGAGAAGGCCTTCGTCGTCGGAACGTCCATGGGTTCACGCGTCGCGCAGGAATTGGCCTTGGCCCGGCCTGACCTGGTGCGCAAGGCCGTGTTCCTCGCCGGCCACGCCCGAGTCGACGAGTTCCAGAAGACCCTCGCGCAGGGCGAGCGAGCGTTGTACGACAAGCGCGTCGAGCTCCCCGGCACGTATTCGGCTGCGGTCACGGCAGTGATGAATCTGTCGCCCGCGACGTTGCGCGACGGGCGCAGTGCGCGCGATTGGCTCGATCTGTTCGAGTTCTCGGCGTCGTCACCTTCGGCCGGAGTGCGCGCCCAGCTGGGGATGGAGGACGATTTCGATCGCACCTCGGCCTACCGCGGTGTCTCCGTGCCGTGCCTGTCGGTCGGGTTCGCCGACGATCGGATGATTCCCGCCTACCTGGGCAAGGAGCTGGCGGACGCCATTCCAGGTGCCCGGTACGTCGAAATCGAAGATGCCGGCCACTACGGATATCTCGAGCGCCCCGAAGCAGTCAATGCGGAACTGCTCGGCTTTCTGAAGGCCTGACGGCACCGGGCAGACACCCGCGTTGCTAGGGTCGTGGTGCACTTCACGGTGCATCACGTACCAATCAAACGTTTGCGACGAGTGAGGCGAGATGAGTACCAACCCGTTCGATGACGAAGACGGACGCTTCTTCGTGCTGGTCAACGACGAAGACCAGCATTCGCTGTGGCCGACGTTCTCCGAGGTCCCCCAGGGATGGCGTGTCGTCTTCGGTGAAGACACCCGCGCCGCTTGCCTGGAGTACGTCGAGAAGAACTGGACCGACATGCGTCCGCGTAGCCTGCGTGAGGCCATGGAAGCCGACGCTGCTGCACGCGCCTCTGCCGAGGGAACCCCCAGCGCCGAGGCCTGAGCTCCGCTCTACGAAGTACCCGTGCCGCGCCGCCGACGAACAGTCGGTCGGCGCGGTACTTCTATGCGACGAAGCGTCGGACGCAGCACTTCCTCGGTACGCGCCAGGATGCGCGGTCGGCGGAGCGTGCGGGCACCCCACTCACCGAGGGTGACGCCTGCCGCCAGGCCACAGCCGACGCCGAACGCTGCGAACAGAGAGCTGATTCCCAGCAGTAGTTGGTCGTTCAGGATCGCGTACAGACCGCGATACAGAGACAGGCCCGGCAGCAACGGCGTGATGCCCGCAACGGCGACGATCAACGGCGGAATGAGCGCACGACGGGCCAGCAGACCACCGGCGAATCCGACGACGACAGCAGCGATGGCCGAGGCGATGATCGGACCCACGTTGAGCGTCTGCGACAGCAGGTAGACGAGGGATCCCGCGAAACCGCCCATGAAGGCAGCCGTCAGCGCACGTTGCTCGGCGTAGCAGGCAAGTGCATAGAACAGCGACGCTGCCGCGCCTGCGATCACCTTCGTGGGGACCTGCAGGATGTCCGGCGGTGCCAAGTTGCTGATCTGGGGTAGATCGCTGCCGATCAACGCTGCAATCCGCAGGGAGGTCGCGACGCCGGCAATGATGCCGCCGGTCATCATCAACACCTCGAAGAACCTCGCCGACGCGGTGATCGGGGCACCGGTGATCGCGTCTTGCACCGAGCCGACGAGCGAGAGACCCGACAGCAGCACGACCACACCGGCCGCGATGACCTGTGACGGCGAAATATCGATGTTGAGCTGGTCCTGGAAGTTGTACAGCGTGATCGCCGGTGTCGCCGCCACGAAGCCGCCGACCACCTGCTGAAAGAAGAAGGGCAGACCGGCGCGGTTGAGAACGCGTCCGATGCGGTCGATCACCATGGTCGTGAGGAAGCTGACCACAGCGACCAGAGCGCCACCGCCCAGCAACACACTGATGGCCGCAGCCATGCCGGCCCACGCCAGGGTCGCGATCCACCGGTTGTAGGGGTGCGGGGCCTTGGTGATCTCGTCGAGTCGCTCCAGCGCGGCACTCGGCGGCACCATCTTGACGCGCACAGCGCGGATCAGACGGTCGACTTCGGCCAGCCGCGTGAAGTCCATCGAGCGGTAGTGCACGATGCGCATCGTCGACGCCGGAGGCCGCGTCGGGCCACGATGGGCGCTCAGAGTGATCGAGTTGTACGTGACGTCGACATCGCAGCGCGCGAGGCCGTACGTCGCCGCGATGAACTGCACCTGCGTCGCCGTGTCCACCGCCGAAGTACCCGAGGCCAACAACACCTCGCCGACGCGAACCGCGAGGTCCAGCACCTCGGCGACCGACGCATCGTCGGTCAGATCGATAGGGCGTAGAGGTGACGGTGCTGCAGTCGGCGTATCGATGGTGGCCCGACGCTCACCGGTGAGACGGCTCAACGAAGCCGTCAGGTCTTGCAGGAAAGTCATGTCCGTCTTTACACGTTGCTGGGGTGATCCACCGACAAGGTACCTGTTGACACTGAGCGTCCGATGAACGGATATGATTGCGTCGCTTCACTGCCTCCTTAGCTCAGCGGTAGAGCACTCGCCTTGTAAGCGAGCGGTCAACGGTTCAATCCCGTTAGGAGGCTCCACTAAAAAGGAGTTTGAGCTGGCCTTTTGCGCTATCTCTAATGAGATTCATTTCCGATTAGGCAAGCTCGGTGTCACAGAATGTCACAAGTACTTCAAAACCCGCCGGAACAGCGCCTGGTGAGTCCGCCTGCTACTTGGTGGACGGTTGCGGACGAGCGCCGGTCAACGCGCATCGCCGGATGGCTCGTCGCGACGCCGGACGAGTGACTGCAAAGTGTCGGCCGCGCCCAGTAGCGCTTGGTTCTGGGAGTGGACATAGGTGCGCATCGTGAAGGCGTTGTCCGAATGCCCCAGCCATGCCGAGATCACGGCAATAGGCACACCTTGAAGGTGCAGCAGAGTCCCGCACGTGTGGCGCGCGTCGTGGAGGCGTATGTCGGACACTTTGCTGTTGGTGCATAGCCTGCGCCAATAGTCGCTGACCGTATCGGGATGAAAAGGTCGCCCTACAGCGTCGGACACAACGTAGGTGCCGGGGCCGACGTAGGTCGGACTCTTTCGTTCCACACCCTGCAAGCGGTGTGCAGTTTCGAGTGCGGTTTTGAGGGCTGGTGTGAGGGGAAGCGTGCGCTTGGACTTTTCTGTTTTCGGGGGGCCCTCTACGACGCGTCCATTGACCGAGACTCGCGTGTTGTTGATTGTCAGGCTGCCGGCGTGAAGATCGACATCGTTCCACCGAAGCCCGCACAACTCACCGCGTCTGAGGCCGCTCAGGGCAAGCAGCCAGGCGTGGCCGTTCCGATCGCACGTCGATGCCTCCAGGAGGCGTTGCACTTCGTCCTCCGTGAATGTCTGCATCTCGACGTGCACACGGGGCGCGCGGTCGACGAGCGCGGCAACGTCTCGTACCAATCGCCCTTCTCGCATCAGCCCGGAGAGGACCGCGCTTACAAGGTTGAGCATCGGATTGATCGAAGTGGCCTTCCACGGACGTCGCAGTTGGCCATCGGGTTTGACCGAGCTGCCGGCCAACAGGTCGTTCACTAGAGCGTCCAAGTGACCTTTGGTTAACTTCTGCACCGCTAGCCCGCCGTAAGTATCGCGCAGCGGTTGAAGGGCATGGGTGTACGCGGCTTTTGTGGACTCTCGTACGCGTCGTCCGGCAAGCCACTCACCGCAAGCCTCTTCGACCGTGGTGGTCGAGGAGGGAACGAATGTCCCCTTCGAGACTTCCTCGAGAATCTTGGACAGGGCTGCGCGAGCGTCCTTCTCCGTAAGAAATCGACGACGCAACTGCGTTCGCTTCGATGCCCGGGTGCCGTTGGCGTCGGCAACACCAGCGTCGACAGTCATTTGATACCGCAACTCGGTACTGCCTGTTGACCGATTGGTGACGTAGATCTTCTTGATCTGTGGCGGCAGTTGCTGCCTAGCCATCCTCTTCGTCCTGTGTGTTCATGCCCAGTTCGGTCATCCGTCGAAACAGCTCTTCCGAGCGCCGTCGTGCATCTTCGTATAGGTACTGCATCGACTCGATATGTTCGGCGGATTCGTTCTTGGACAATCCGTTTCGCAGTTGTACCCGGGCGCGACGCATGGCCTTGAGTGCGTCAAGCCATTCGCGAGTGATTCCGACACGATCGTTTCTCGGGTCGAAGGTGTCTCGGACCCACATGTCGAGAGGAGCTTCTGATTCCTCTTCAGTCCATTCTGAGCTCGGTCGCATGAGTCCGGCCTCGCCGCTGAACCAGCGGAGGGCGTCGTGAGATTCTTGCGGCAGCCCAGGGAGTACTTCGACCTTCCCTTTGGGAAGGTCAGGGAAGACCAACTGTGCAGGTGAGACTCCCAGTGCCGCAGCTAATACAAGCAGTTCCGAGACGTCAAGGCTCTTCTTTCGGCCGGTCTCCAAGTCTGCAACCACCGACCGGGAAATTCCCCACCCGAAGTCGACAGTTCTGTCGGCGAGCTTTGCAGCGGACAGTGCGGAGTGGTCTTTACCCCGGAGTCGGCGAACTTCCGAGGCGACCCGGGCAACGATTGCTTCCGCCCAAGGCTGCGTCATAAGTACGCAGTCTAACTGAAAATCCGTCCGTCTTGTGGGTGGGGTACGTAGTTGCTACTCTGTGGTGGAACCACATGGACTGATCCAACAAGTCCCCAAAGGTGTGGCTCTACTACACAATCAGTGGAGGTGCTGAAGATGCCCAGACGGTTGCTGTCTGTCCCGGAGGCTATGGCTTGCACGGGACTTGGACGATCCAACTTCTTCAACAAGATCGCGTCCGGAGAAATCCGGAGCGTGAAGGTCGGCAAGCGCCGGCTGATCCCGGATACGGCCATCGATGAGTACATCGAAGGTCTCGAGGCTCAATCCGACGCCAGTTCAGGCGTCGCGTGAGGCCCAGAGCCAATTATCCCTCAGGAAACTGAAACGCCCCCGGAAAATCTCAGTGTTACCAGCACTGAGGCCGAGGGCGTCGAAACCACCACCCGTGAGGAAGGAGCTTCGCCACCGATCATAGAGCGTCTTGCTAAGTCTTTCAAGACATTTCGCTGAGTCACCGTTCCCCGTCCTCGATTCCGGTCAGGAGCAGAACGGGCGATGACGCATGCTTCGACCGGCGACATCGCGGTTGAGTTCTTCTGCTCGCGCCTTACGAGCCTTGGCTACGGAAGTTTCTAGCAAGGCCTGATGTGTCGCAGCAGCGTCGTTTTCTGGCAGAGCCCGACGTAATACCAGCCTGCCGCCGGCCTGTGCACCCTTTGTAACTCCTCGGAGACCGGCCTCGAGGCACCACCAGCTCGACTGATCATCGAACCGGTGGCGATACCGATTAGCCGCGCGCCCACCGAGGCGCGGGGCTATCGGGCGTGGAGCGGACAACGTGGGTGCGGAAATTGGCTCAGGGGCCATGGGGGGTCCGGAGGGAATGAACGAAGTCCCTTGTCTTTCATCCGTCACCACTATGGAGAGGTACCAGTTGAGCTCTCTACCCATCTGCAATGCTGACACCAACGAGTTGCCTTTCATGGCGAACCATCATTCGGACCTCGATCGTTCAGTCCGTGCTGCTCTCTTGCTCTTACCCGTTGTGCACGTCGATTCCCCGAAGATCAGACCAGAGCAACACATTTGGCTGCTCGGACGCCATCGCAGAAGTTCGCCGGTGCAGGCCGATCCCGCTAGCAGTGCGGCGGCGGAGTTCTCCGCGACTGCCGTACCTGAATTACCCGCAAAGAGTGCCTCGGATGACTTGCCGGCGACGGGCGTCATACATCCTGCGGTGGTTACACCTCAATTGCCCACAAAGGATACGAGTCGCGCTTGGGATGTGTTGGTAGTAAATGCTTCTCGTGCCCCTACGGCGCGCCTTTCGCCTATGGCAAGCGAATCACGCCTCGTGCCCCTTACCTGCAATACATCCAACACTTCTACAGGGTGCGACTCATCCGCCGGGTCCAAGGCGTGCATGACATCCCATTTCCGCTATACCCCCAGTTCGTCCCATTCATCCATGGAAAGTGAGACCCACGATGCCCGCTGACATCTTTGCGTTCTGCAACCAGAAGGGTGGGGTGGGCAAGACCACCACCGTCTTTCACCTCGCCTACGCCGTTGCCCAAGTGGGGAAGCGAGCACTCGTTATCGACGTGGATCCGCAAGGCAACGCCAGCACAGTCCTGACCAAGACCGAGCTCGAGAGCGACGATGTCGGTGTTGCCGACGTACTCGCCGAGTCGTCGAACGCAACCATCGCCGATGCTGTCGTCCCCACCATCTGGCCTGGCGTAGACCTGGTACCCACGTCGCCGGGAAACGAGTCCCTGGCCTACGTCCGCGATCAATTGGTCGTCGCCGGTGCCGGCCGAGAACGGCGGCTTCGCGACGCAATCGACGTCGTACGAGGCGTGTACGACGTGATCCTCATCGATTGCCCACCTAGCCTCGATCTGCTGACTATCAACGCCCTTGTTGCAGCGCGCGCCGCCGTCGTCGTGACTCAGTCCGCGCTGTTCTCAGCCAATGGACTCGCGCGATTGCTGCGCACCATCGATGCAGTCAAGCGCAGCTACAACCCGGACCTCGCCATGCTCGGTGCGGTCGTCAACCTCCACGAGATCGCGACGATCAGCGGCCGAGAACAATTGATCGAGATCGCCGCAAACATCAACGTTCTCGGCGATGCCGTTCCCAAGCGGGTTGTCATCAAAGACTCGATGGAGGCCCAAACCAGCCTGGTCGACTGGGGGACAACACAATCTCGCAGCCTGTCGACGATCTATCGCGACACTCTTGCGCTTCTCACGAAGGGGCACCTGTGATGGCCCGGCCCGAACGTATGAAGAGCGCACTCGCCGGATCGAGCCCGGTCGATCCGCCGGAAAACTCGCGGCAGCCCCACGACACTGTTTCGTCGGCCGAGACCGGTGCGCAACCGTCACCGGACAACGCAAAACAGAAGCGTTCGTACTACCTCTACCAGTCCACCGTCGACGATCTTCTCAACGCAGCCGAAGCGCTGTCCGCAACGCCCGGCGCGCCGCGGGGCCCGTCGGATCTCGTCAATGCGGCAATCGACGACTACTTGGAGTTGTTGCGCAACAGATTCAACGACGGTGCGCCGTTCCCGCAACGAACGGGCCCCCTCGCACGAGGACCGAGAATCCGATGAGCCGATCACACTCCACGGCAACCCCGTTGACAACGAAGCCGTCAGACGTCGTTGCGCTCCATCCAGCGATCTTGCAGTGGGCCCTCGCAACGGCCGTTGCGCTGACAGTAGGCATTGCCGGGGCGTCCTTCTGGCTCAGTTTCGCTGTGTTGCGTGATCTCGCGGTGATGGCTGGGATAGGTCCCGGCGAGGCGTGGGTGATTCCAGTCGTGTTGGACGGCGCAATTGTCTCGACAACAGTGACAGTCATTGCGCTGTCGAATCACACGGACAACCGCACGATCAAGGGCCGTCGCTTCGTCGTCACGATCTTGCGTGTTGCCGCATCGGCGTCGATTGCGGGTAACTCGTACCACGCAGTGTTGAGTGCGACCTTGCTTCCAGCCGTAGTCTCGGCGGGTATTGCCACCATTGCACCTATTGCGCTCCTTGCGATGACCGAAGTGCTGGCCGTCATACTTCGTGCGCCCCGCGGAGCCGTCAGAGTGGAATTCGCTCCAGGTGCTGCCACAGCGGAGCCGGACTGGACAGACACCGAGTTCAGCCACGAAGGCCCCAGCCCGAGCCGGGATGACTCAGAGGGCGAAGACGGCACGCGGGGAGAACACGTCGAGACGGCGGACTCGCCTCGACTGCAAGTCGACGACCTCACACCGGAAGTTGCGGAAACAGCGCGGCTCCGACACGCCCACCGCGAATGGTCGTGGGCACGAATCGGTAGAGAAACGGATGGCTCCGTTGCATCGACCGCGATGCGCCGATATCGGAAGTGGGAAGAAGTCACCGCAGGGATCGTCGATGGCCACCAGGACGGGCAATCCAGGTTTGATGAAAAGCCAGCCAGCGAGCGTGACCGCATGTCCGCAGGATAGAAGTGCTACCGCGACATCGAGCCTGGTTGCTTTCCGTCGCTCCCGCGCAATCACCCCAGGCTGTTGATGGCTCTGAGGTGGTCGCGCCCGGATGGCTCAGTCTTCGTCGAGGCGCGCGCTGCCCTGGGACCACCTCCGGCGGTCTCCGGATTGAGCTCCGCTGCGCTCCGCACAGCAGAAAGAACAATTTCCTTCGCACATCTGGCTCCGATCGAGCATGCAACACCCTGACCCGTCTTACCGAACCTGACTCCGCGTTGCTCCGGCCCGATGGGCTCCGAAAACTTTTCAAAGCGCCTGCGGCTGAAAACTTTGCGGATCAGGGCCAGGACGCCGGTCCAGTGCGCCGCCTTCTCTCCTTCGAGCCAGATGACGGCGAAAGAAATTGGCAGAGCGAAAGGGCCGGGGGAGCCGGTTCCGCAACAGAAAGAGAGCCTGACATGCCGCAGAATACTTCCAGCACAGGACGACGGACCACCGCCGCACACAACGCCCGGACCACCGGAATTGTCACCCACACAACCGTCCTGGTCTCCGGACCCCAACAGGCCACTATCACCGCTACCTCCGCAGCCACCGACGAAGCGCAGATGATCGTCGCACTAGGTCACGTCATGATGACCTTCCGCAGCGCCGAAACAGTATCCGCAATCATCACCGGATTTGCCACCGTCCGGGCCGCACTCGCCGGAGCCGATGGACAAGCCCCCCACCCCGCGCAACCAGGCGCAGAATTCGGGGCCGCCGCAATCTCTGTCCTGTGGCTCGATAGCCCCGAACACACCGCAGTGCCGCACCACCGCTACAGCTCCGAACAACGTCGCACCATCCACTGGGTAGACCTGCACATGGGACCTGTGACTTGGCGGATCACCGACCGCATCGGGTACGACACATTGATGGCCGAACTCCGACGCGTTCACCGTGCTGCCGTCGGAGTATTTCTCGACGGCAGCCGCTACCGCCGCGACCCCGCCAAACTCCTCGATGTCTTCGACGACGTCTAGTACCACACGTTCGGCCCCAACCCCGGGGCCGAACGTCGTTTATCCACAGGCTAACTCGACACGACAGTTGTCCACACCCTCGCTCGATTGGTCTCTGCAGCGAACGCTTTGTTACGGACCTCGTGTGACGCTTGATTAGAAGCAGCTGGCCGGCACGAGCGACAAGGAACCAACGATGATCACATGGACAGTCACCACACACCCTGAGGACAACCCGGAAATTCTGACCGCAACAGGAGCAGAACCCAATCTCCAGGTTGCGAAACGCGCCGCAGCCGATGCCGTCCGTATCGCCCTCCTCGACGCGCGCGAGCACGCATCGTCCGACAACGGCAGCCCGCCGTCCTACCTCGTCACACTCGACGGAACCTGTGCCCTCATCGTCGGACTCGGAAGCTGCAGGCCCGAGAACTACAACGCCGTCCTCGACAGCCTTGAGCAATTCGACGGCTCTGCGCCACCGAACCTTCTGTACATCTGATCCACATTTCTGCCATGACGATCACCTCGGCAGGACCGAGCAAAGCGCCACCGGAATGCCGAATCCAGTTCTCCCGCAGCTGACCCCGCAAAAAGAAACCGAGGCGAACAGATGACCCCGTTGAGATCAGTCGAACCCGCCGACGACGATCACGCTGATCTGACGGACCATCCGGAGATGGCGCCGGAAGCACTGGCGATCTGCGCAATGATGTGGTCGCAGGACACCGACGAGGCCACCCGCATCGCAGCGACATTGCAGGCTAACGATTTCCATGATCCCGTCTATCGCGAGCTGTACGACATCGTGCAGGAGCTGATCATCGACAACCTCCCACACGACCCCGCGAGTGTTCTGGGCGTCCTCGTCCGGTCGGGTGCCAGCGGACACCGCGGTGCACGGCTGCGTCGAACACTGACCGACGTCACCGCAGCGAACGCATGCGGAGCATCGGCAACCGACTACGCCGGCATGGTCCTGTCGGAAAGTTACCGACGTAGTTTTTTCGACGCTGGGATCAGAATTCAGCAGCTCGCCGAGGAAGCGCCCGAAGAACTTCTGTTCGACCAGCTCGTCGAAATTGGAAGGGCGCAACGTGAAGCGACGAACCGCCTGAACGCCTTCCGCAGCGGCAGCACATTATGACGTCGCGGGAAGAGACAGAGTCGGGCGATGAGCGGCGTCGAGCTGCCCTCGCTTCTGCCCGGTTCGCCGTCACCGATGTCGCGCATCTCGATACAGACGAAGTCGAGGGCCTCGCTGTCGGGCGTGAGATAGATGAAGCGCTGGCCGCCGGCAACACACTGACCGAAGTTGCGCGGTCCATCGGTTACACCGAGGCCGTCGCCTCAGACCTTCTGGGCAAGTTCCGAGAGCTCCGCGAGAGTCTCGCGGCGCGCAACCAAATTCCTCTGTTCTGAGCAACATTCAACGCGCACCTCGCATTGCCGCCATGACCCGAAAAGGCCAACACCATGAACTTCATCCGCATCGATACCGACCGAGGGACCCTCTACGGGCCGTCCTTCGCCGGGACGCTGACGCACTTTTTCGGGCAGAATCAGCACGTCGAATGGGAATGCCACCAGCTGACCGCCGGATACTCCGGTGGGCGGTGCACCGTGTCGACCGCGATCCGTGTGCATCACCGCGGACAGTGGATTGTCGCAGCCAGGTCCTTCGGCTCCTGCACCGTCGATACGATCCCCGAGAACGCATTGCGCTTCGGATCGAGTTTCGCTACCGCACCGTTCGATGCACCCAAGTTGCCTTGCTGGGTGTACGAGTGGGCGTATGACCTGCTGGTCTGAATTCACGGTATTGATCGAGCGGTACAGATCGAACGCAAACTTGCTCCAGCGCTACGGCGTTGACGCGGAGCGCTTCCGTGCACTGAGCAACGTTCGGCCCACGCCACAAGCCCGCCACGTGACGAAACTTCGAAAATATTGTTAGAAAGTGCTGCGCAGCGCGCCGCACTCCGAACCCACCACCGAAAGGAACCCGGCCCGTGCCAACACAAGCCTGGATCACCCTCATAGTCGGCGTCTTCGCCGTCGTCGGAGTCGCCGGAACCGTCAACCAACGCACGCGAGCGGACAACCGCTCCCAATCCTGGCAATGAATCACCTGGTGCCTCGAGCGCACCGTCAGCGGCAACCCTGACGAAGTTGCGCTCGGCTGGACAGTGTTCGGCACCGTTGCCGCAACTCCCCTCATCGCCAAGACCGACCGTCGCACACCCGAGCAATTGCCGACCGAGATATTGCGCCCAGCAGCGACGACCTAGCGGAAACCGACGACAACAGCGACAGCGGACCTACAACACCCCGCGAGGAGCGCCCATGACCACCACCGAACCCCGCCGGGCCTGGACTCCCGAGCAACGCCGGAAGGTCCGCGCGGCAGCCGCAGGAGCCTCGATCAAGCTCCGCGAGTACTACAACGATCCAGTTCCGCAGTGGCTACGCGACGTTGCCGCAGGCACAGACCTTAATCCGCCGACTGACTGACCACCCCACCAACCCGACAAGGCCCGCCCCCAACCAAGGGACGGGCCTTTGTCATGTCGCGCACGTCGGGAATCGATGCCGTCGACTATGCAGAACGAGTTGCCGCCAGGCGGGCGGCAGGCAAATGGAACTCCACTGCGCTCCGTCCTGCCACAGCCCGGGCAGCAGAGAGAACATGAAGCCGCCGCTCGCGTGGACGCAAGCGGCTCGCCGCCTGTCAGTGTGCGGCGTCGTACGCCTCTTCGATGTCGGCCGGGATGCGGCCGCGTTCGCTGATCTCGTAGCCCTGATCGAACGCCCACTGCCGAATCGCCCGCGTCTGCTCCGGATCACGCTTGACCGATCCGCCGGCCGATGTCGCGGCCGACGCGGCAGCGGGGGAGGGCTTACGCTTGCGCCCACCGACCCGCGTCCCATGCTCGATGTAGTAGTCGAGCTTTCTGTGAAACTCGGTGGCGTTCTTCGCTTTCAAGTCGATCGAGTACTCGACGCCGTTGATCGCGAACTCGATCGTCTCGCCGGACTCGTCGTCGATGACAGACCCGTCGATATCGTCCACCAATTGGGTTGTCACTCGTTTGGCCACAGCCGCAGAACCTTTCATCGACACATTCGCAATGCGCAACCGCATTCGTCTCCACGAGGATAACCAGCGTCGGTATCCGAATTCTTCATCGACACGAAAACGCGCCCAGCAGGACACCCACGACTTCATCGTGGCCTCGCTCAACACCAGCCACCGCGAGGCGATCGACCGATACACGAGAACGGCCGCCGCTCGAGACCGAGCTGGCCGAGCGGCGCGCCGAAGCGAAAACTCTGCGCGCGGATCTCGCCGCCGAACGCGCTGCAGATCAGGACGACAACCGAGTAACACAGCGACACTCGCCCAGCAGCGCACCGACGCCACCAAACGCGAGGCCGAGCTGCGCCGCGACTACACCGAACGCATCGACGAGCAGAAGACGATCGCCGCCGACCTCCGCGAGGAGATCTCGCTGTAACACGCCGACCTCGATCGACTCCGCGGCCTCGAGGACGACCGCCGGCACAACTGTAAGGCCGAGCCAGGGGGCCGTTCATGTGGAGATGGACCGGTGTGGGGGAGGACGGAGGGGGGTGCCGGCAAGCAGTGGGGGAGGGAGAACAGTGTCGACAACGCAAGGTCAGGCGACTGTCTCCGACATCGGTCCGTTGCTCCGGTTGTGCCGGACTGTGACTACGAGGGCGGGAACGGACCATCCGGCGAGAACGAGAACTATGAGAAGGATGATGGACCACCCGGGCCTGTAGTCCCACGCGAGTGCTGCTGCACGCCATGCACCGAGTAGTACGAGAAGGAATCCGGCTCCGCGCCACGTGACCGCGGACTTGGATGGCTTGTTTACGAACTGTCCGTATAGAACCGGGAGACGATGGCCGACATTGAGCTTCGATATTTCTCCGGTGGCACGAAATATCAGAACAACTCCGGCGACCAGAAGTGCGGTAGTTACGACGATCGAGAACATTTCTCACTCCACCTTTCACTGACGATAGTGACATCGACGATAACGGGCAGAACCGCACAGGGGTGCAGTCCTGCCCGACTCGCCGACACGGCCTCTCCCAGGCCGACACTATTTTCGACCGTTACGCGTTGATAAACACGCAAGCGTACGGTGACCACTCATCGAAGGTGAGGTCACTCTTGGTCCTCGTGCAGGCGGTGCTGCCGTCCTTCAGCGTGAGGTTGACCTGGTGGGTGAGGGAATATGTGAGGCCAGGGGCCGCGATAGCACATCCGGGTTGATTGAACACTCGGGTGATCGGGGTGTTGAACCCCGGTCGGTAGTACTGGAATTCATACGCCCGCTCGCAGATGTTGTTCACAGGCAGAATATCGTTGGCACCGATCTCCATTCGTGCCCTTATGTAGTTGACGAACTGCCCCTCTCCCTTCACCTCAATGCAATTCAGTTGTGCGAACCCGCCCGGTGACAACGTGCACCCACTGGCATCCCGTGCCTGCGCATCGCCTCGCGGTGGTGTCGGATAGACCTCGTCCGGGATGTTGTCATAGACGACCGTTCCCGGTTGCGGATCCGTCTCGGCAGGTTGAGCGACCGCAGTTCCCAGGCTCACCGACCACACGCTTAGTACCGCAGCGGCACAGACCAATACCTTCTTCAGCCTCATCGGATCACGAACTCACCGATGACGTCGATGCCGTTGTCTGCGTAGACCGGCACAGTTCGCGACCCGGTCGTGTGTACCGACGATCCGTCATCTGTCGAGGTCGTGGGAAGTGCCGCCACCTCGCTTTGCGTCAACTCAGGGGAGGAGAGGTCGGACTTGGCGACGAAGCCGCGTTCGCCGTTCGTCGCGAATGCCGCAACGAGATCCGGCAGTTCCGCTTCGGTCTCGATACCTTCCGCGGACCCTGTGCTACGCCCGTCCGGCGTGGTACCGGCGGTTACTTCGGTGTCGGGTGCAGCAGATCGGGCGGCCGCGCCGATGTTCACCGGGCTGGTGGGAAAGGTGGCGACGGAGTTGTATCCGGTCCCGTTGAACAGCCTGACCAGGCCGTGGCTGTTGTACGAACCGGGACCGCAATCAGGGTCGCCCGTGGCCACCGAGTAGTTGACCGTGGTGTAGCCGTTGTAGAGGTAGTCGGTTGCATCGCAGAGAACACCCGACTTGAACAGGCGAGCATTGATGCCAACCGAGTTCACCGGGATCTGCTGCCCGAACGGGGTCCACACAGCAGATGAGGCGAAAAGATACGGGGTGGTGATAACGCTCGACTGATGTAGGTAGTTGATCGAGTTGGCGCTCGCTGGGCCGATCCATCCCGAGACGGTTTCCGCCGACGCGGGCGGAGCTGTCAACAGTCCTACTGCTACTGCGCCAGCGGCCACCACGCTTGCCTTCTTTACCAAACTGCGCATGCTTTACCTCTTGGGTTGTCCGACTTTCGCCGGTGTTGATTGTGGAGTTAAAGCGTCGCATAAGAGGCTCTAAATTTCTCGGTATACCGGGCGGTCGTTTTGCTTTTTCTCAGCTAGTGAATCGAGGAGCTCGCCGGTTTCGGCGGCGGTGTTCTAGTTGAAACCTTGCTTCCGGTCTTTCGACCTTGCTCGTCCAGTCGTCCAGTCGTCGAGTCGTTCACTCGAATGACTGTTGCCAGAACTGCATCGCTGGGTCGTGCGTCCAACTGGATATGGACGACGACGAGCGCGCAGCCATCCGAGCGGAAGGCCGCGACACCAATGATCCCGCCGTCAATATGCGCGCGAGCAGTTCAAACGCACCCTGCGCCTGTGCCGGCACCTCGCCTGGACCTTCGCCGCGACCGACCTCGACGGCCACGCCGTTTCCCGCTGACCGGCCTCACCAGCACATGCAACAACTCGAACGGGTGTTCGATGTATGGGCGGTAGTTCACACCGGCACGGCGAAAGGTCCATCCACATGGCCACCGTCGACGCGATCGAAGACCTCACCGGACTCGACAAAGCCACCCAGCTCGACGTCCTCCGCCGCCGGATGGCCACCGTCCCCGGGCCGCCGCGACCACGCACCCGCCGACCTGTCCAATATCGCCCCGCCCGATCGGGTCGAACCCCTCGATCGGGTCACGCCCGTCGACGACGACCCGGAACCGCTCGTCGCTGCTGTACGCGGCAAAACCCTTCTGACCATGCCTGTGTGCCGCCGCTCGCCGCTCTGCTCCCACGCCGAGCTCTGGCCCCCGGAACCGCCAACACCGTCGCCGGTGCCGGATCGGTACTCATCGCCCTCATCGCCGAAGCGTCCGCAGCCGGCCATCACGTCGCCCTCATCGGCCAACCGAGGTTGAGCCTCCTCGCCGTCCACGAACACGGCGTCGACCTCGCAAAGATTCACCTCGTGGATCCAGGATCGACAGACCCGCTCGACGCCGCCTCGATCTGCCTCGACGGCCTCGATCTGGTCGTGACCACCGTCCACGGCCGCGACGTACCACCCACGCGCGCATGAGCTTTGCTCGCGCGCAATCGTCGGCTTATCCGGACTAAGCGGGGTTAGCAAGTCGACGTGTCTGAGCTAGCCAGTCACATGCTCTCGACGGACCGTACCCTCAATCTATGTACCGGCCACTGCTCCGACGGACAGTCGAACTATCCGTTGTCTGCGTGACATTTCTGCTCGTGGTTACCGGATGCGGGTCCGCCTTCGGTGGCGGGGACGGCGTCGAGACATTCACACCCGACGAGGCCACCGTCGAAGACAAGGCCGACTGCCTGCTCCCCGAAATACAGACCCCGCTCGCGGCTGCGGTCCAATGGCCCCAGACGGACGAACCGTTGACAATCCCCCCTGGATACCCGCCGGATGACTTCGAGCCTGTCGCGGTAGTCCGTTGCGAACGCGGGGAAAACCTGAACGGGCAACTGACCATCGACGCAGTGCAGCTGCACGGTCAGGTTCGCGACGTCTACGACACATTCAGAATCCCCTCTCAGAGACACAGTGGCAGTGGGTCCGACTCCAGCTGCGCTATCGACTATCAACCCCCGATAGGGCTCTGGCTCGTAGACCAGGCAGGTAAAGCGATCCGGCCCCAATGGCCAACCATCCGATGTGGATACGAGCAAGCCCCCTTGGGCAAGCTCGATCTACTGCACGAAGTGGGGCGAGAACAGCACATCATCGACGGACTCGCCGCCGACGACCCCGGAACATGTCCACGAACAGCGCCAACCTTCTTCGTCACCAACGAAGTCGACCCACAGGACGAGCGCCGGCAGTATCGAGAAGCCTCAGAACTGGCGACCCCGATCGACGATGTCGGCAGATTGCAAGTCTGCAGCCTCGCCGATGGCGATGTGCCCATGGAGTCACGAGACCGCCTCACGCTCGAACAAAGTAGAACTCTGATGCGAACAGTCTTGCAACTGCCGCTGGCACCACCATGCCAACAAGCCGCCCAACGCTATGCAGTCATCCTGCTACTGCGCCCCGACGGCTCCGGGGGTTCGGAAATGAAGGTAGAACTCGACGGCTGCAAACGCCTCTACCTCGGCCAATACAGCGCCACCACAGACAGTCTCATCGCCGCCATCGAGCAGCACATCGAGTAGCGGGGAGGCCGCCCCGGATCTTCACTACACCGACGGACGAAGCGGTCAACCACCCCTTTCGCAGCATAGATACGGGTGCTCTCACAGGGTTGCTGTAGTAAATTCCTTCATGCACGTTCTCGCGCGAATTGCGGCCTCACTCAACGGATCCACGATGGCACCTTCGCGGGGCCAGGGGGTGAACGATTGCGCTTCTGCGTTGATCGAGATGATGGATTCCGCGAATCCGTCGGCCGGAACCTGCACGGACACCGCCCCACCTTCTGAATCGGGACTGTTCGTACCCACTTCCCAAACACCCTCGTGCGTCAACCCATCCGCAGTGGAGAACTGCATGGCGATCACGTAATAGCGCATATACGCCCTCGTCTCACCCTGGGGTGCCACCTCTTCTGCCAACGACATCAAATATTGAACTGGACCAACCGAGGGCCGACTGACAATTAGCTCGCTCAGACTCGGTGCAACCGAAGAGCATGCAACGCCCTCGTCTTTGCCCGGACTGACGACGAACGCGATGATCAGCGCCGGCACCGCAAGAGCGATAGCGATCACGATTGCTATCGGCCACAGCTGGGCAGTTCGCGTTCTACCCATAGGGCGTGACTTCCTCTCTCTGTCTCTTGACAACCCCGAACGCTGCAGCATCTCCCTCGAGCTGCCGCGCCCCTCACTCCGGCGCGCGACCACGAAGGCCCGCAAGGACTGATGTCTCGCGCTTTCCCTTCACTCGCCTAGGAGACGGCGGTGAGCCAGCGTGCGAGAGCGGTCACGATCTCGGCCGGGCGATCTTCGGGGAGGAAGTGGGTTCCGGCTCCGACGCTTGCGAACGTCATGCTTTGGCCGTGGGCGGAGCACCATGCGAGCTCGGTGGGGCCGATGATGGCACCAGGCGTTCCGTGTATGAGGAGCGTGGGCAGAGCGGGGTCGCGGAAGACTTGGAGGTTCTCGTGGATCACACGGGCGACGTCAGACGGGTTGCCCGCGATGGGGATCTCGCGCACCCACTGCAGAATCGGCGCACGAGATGCAGGGTCTGGGAAGGGTGTCCGGTAACGATCGTGATCCTCTCGGCTCAGGCTGCCGACGATGCCAGAGGGGAGAACGACTTCGACGAAAAAGTTCTCCTCCAGGACCGCCTGTTCTCCGAAACCCTCGGCTCTCAATCGCGAGAACATCTCCCGATCCGGCCCGGGGAGATCCGACCAGCTGTCAATCGGGTGGATGTGTGCTTCGAGGATTGCGACCCCGCGGACCCGATCGGGTCGTGATCGAGCAAGGGCAAGTGCCAGGACGCCTCCCCAGTCGTGACCGACGAGTGTGAGCTCCTTGACGGCGAGCACGTCGAGAAAAGTCTCGAGGTAGGCGAGGTGATCGACCAGACGATAGCCTCGATCGGACGCACCGGAGGCTCCCATGCCGATCAGGTCGACCGCGGTCGTTCGGTAGCCGTGTGCTGCGACGGCGGGCGCGATGTTGCGCCATAGGTAGGACGAGGTGGGATTGCCGTGCAGGAAGAGTACGAGTGGGCCGGAGCCCGTATCGGTGAAGCTGATCGTGCTGCCGAGAACGGGCAGAGTTCGTGGCTGCACCAGGGCGTTCCCTCGACCTGAACCGGCGAACTGCCGCGGACCGCTAGTGGGCGTGGGCTTGGAGTGCTTTGCGGGCTTTGCGTTCGACGAACAACGGGACGAAGTCGCGGATGGAGTTGCCCTCGAAACGGGCGTGCTCGGCGGCGATGGTGTCGTCGATGACCGAGCGAGGCACGTCGGGGAAGAGCGCTCCGAGGCGATCGCGGACGGCGTCGATGTGCTCGTGTTCGGTGGTGGTGGTCATCGTTTCAACAATCCGCTCTGCTCGGGGTGAGGTCAACTGGGGTACTGCGCTCGAGGTCGTGTCGTCGGTGCCTACCCCGGGATATCGGGAAACCGAGCGTGGAGGGCGTCGAGTTGGCGGTGCAGCTCGTAGAGGACCTTGCGCTGCGACCGGGCTTCTTCGTTGTGCCAGAGTCGGGCGGTGCCTTGGCCGATACGCCCGGCTGTGTGGGCGAGTTGTTCGGCTTCGTCGACGAGCGCCGAGACGGCGTCGATCTCGACGGTCAGCATCGCAGCGAAGACCTGCGCCTGCGCATGATCGGAGGTGTCGGGCTCTCTCCCTGAGGCGGTCGTCGACGTCGGCTTCCCGCCGTGTGCGTTCATCTTCCGGTCACCGGGCCGCGGTGAGTGCCCCGCCTCAGGTGAATGTGTGATGAACTGCGCCGATCCGGTGGCGGTGCCTGCTGCGCGTGTGCTGGTCATTGCCCGACCCGTGGGCGGCCGACGGATGTCGCGCTGTGTTCGAGGCGACGACGGCATACGTGCACTAGCGCGTCCATGGTTCGGGTGTCGAGGTCGACGGGGCGCGGGGGGTCGGCCAGCAGGTGCCGCAGCCTGCGGAAATACGTCTCCGGCGGTATCCCGAAGGCAATCATGATGTCCTCGGCGTCGCCGCCCCCGTACGGCATCCACTGGAGGGCGAATGTGAGCATCCGATCGCGCTCGTGGGGGGTGTCGGGTGTCGGCGGCATGACTGCAGTATCACCCGGCTGACGGACCCTCGCAGTATCTGCAAGCATCCATAGGGCGACGAGAAGGTGAACACTGAACAAACGCCCTGAATAACTCGAACATTGGCTTGGTGAGCTGGTGGAGTGTCTGGATGCGGCTCGAACCCTCGCTCCCCGGCGTGAATCCCTGGAGCGTGGGATCGAACCATGGTGGTTTCGATCGGTCCGCACTCGGGGCATCCATACCGATGACGACATCGACGAAATCTTCGACATCGGCGCGAAATGCGGGCGCAGCACCGGTCGCCGCGTACGTGCGCGAGCAGGTCAGTGCTATTCGAGAAGGAGATGCTGCGCTGCGGCGCGGCGAGGATCCGATCCATGCCATGCGCGTTGCGATCCGGCGACTCCGCAGCACCCTGCGGGTGTTCGCCGACGCCTTCGACCCGGGAGTCGCCACCGGTCTGGACGAGGAACTGTCCTGGTACGCCGGGATCCTCGGCCATGTCCGCGACCACGAAGTGCAGCGTGCCCGCTTCGCCAAGGCGGTGGCCGAACTACCCGACGAGTGGGTGCTCGGTCCCGTGGCGGCTGACATCGAGACCACCCTTGCTGCTGAACAGCGCAGCTACCGAGCCGACGTCGACACCGTTCTCATCGGTGATCGGTATGCCGCCTTGACCAGCGCCCTCGACACCCTCGACACCGCGGTGCGGTCACTCTCACGCAGGGACGTGACGTCACTGTCGAACAAGGCCGGCAAGAAGGCCCGCACGCGCTTGAGGTCCGCAATCGCGGGCGACGCTGGTGATGACGAGGCACTGCACCGAGCCCGAAAGGCGTTCAAGCGGGCCCGGTACGCTACGGAGCTGGCGACACCGGTGCTCGGTCAGAAGCACGCGAAAAAGACGGTCCGGCGCTTCAAGAACGTGCAGGAAGTGCTCGGCGAACATCAGGACAGCTTGGTCGCCGCGGGTTTTCTTCGCCGCCTCGGAGCTGCCGCGGGAACCCGACCCGCAGAGAACGGTTTCACGTACGGACTGCTGTTCGCCCACGAGCAGCAGGCGGCCGGAGCCGCGCGACGTCGAGCCCGCACACTGAAGCTTTGAGGTACTCGCCGAGCCATAGATTGTGGTTCGGGTCGTACGGTGTGCTGGTGGGTCTCGGTCTCGACGGTCGCGGGCTTGTCTCTGACTCGACGACGGCCGTGACTGCTGCCCTCGATGGTCGTAGCGAAACGTACTGCACCACAAGGGCTCGCACCGAGGAGAGCTGATGTGACCCGACGGAGATGGTTGATCGTGCTGCCTGTGGTGGCAGTTCTGGTTGCGGGTTTGTCTGTCTACTTCTGGCCTGAGCCCTCCCCGAAGGCGGCGATTGCGACGGTGCCGTCCTGTGTCGATGACCGTGAGGTGTCGAGCGGTGTGTTGTCGGGGGCAACGTTGAGCATTCCGCAGAGTCCCGAATTCGGTTCCAGACCAGCTGGCTTCACGGTCACGTCGGTGATGACATGCGCGAATCCTGGCGAACAGTTGGTGGAGGTGCCGTTCTACGCTGTGCGCCAGTTGACCTATTCCGGTGACGGCATCGATGAGGTGGCGGAAGCTTTCGCGGCCACGTCGTATCGGTGTCGGGTGTCGATCCTCTACTCGTGTTCGGGTGATTACCTCCCCCCACCGGTGGTGTGGCTGGTCGACGCGTCCGGAGCCGGATACCGGACACCATTTCCGAAGAATCATTGCGGTAGACCCGACACCGAAGCCTTCGACCTACTTCGCCGGATGGTGCCGCGAACAGATGACCTGGTCGCCGTGTCCTAAACGAATTGAAGCAGCGCACCAGTCTCCGGCCCGAGTAGAAACTGCTGGAGATCCGTCAAGGCATGGCAGGGATTCCGAGCGATATCGTGGCGTGGGGACCTGCCGTTCGGTCGAGGCTGCGAGCTTCGCCGCTGCCGCGGTCAGGCTGGTGTGGAGGCCTTCGGCCTCGCCGGTCCAGCCGTTGTTTCGTGCTTCGTCGAAACGATCTCGGAGATTGGCGATGATTGCGGTCAGCCTCGTTCGAGCGGTCGGGTCGACCTGCTCGCTGGGGTCCGTCGACGCGATCCCGAGTGCGCGATTCGCAGCGAAGCGAAATTTGCTGCCGCACCGTTCGATGCACCTGCGTTGCCGCGCTGGGTGTGCGAGTGGGCGCATGACCTGAGGACCTGACACGCACCCACAGCTCGACCGTTGCGCGGCAAGAGCGAATCAGGACGAGCGCTTTGATGCTGACGTGGTACGGACCCGTGAACACGCATGGAGCAACATCCGGACCACGCCACAAGCGCGCTACGTGACGAAACTTCGACGAGCTGTAAGAAAGTGCTGCGCAACGCGCCGCCGACGGCAGCAACGACGAGTGCAACCACGATCGACGAAATAATTACATAGATGCGAAGCGGGCCCCCGGCGATAACTCCCGTTGCCCGCATTGGAGCGAACCGCCAACCTGTCCCGCACATCCCAGCGCGCCGCAGCGCTTTCACGACGATCAAGTCGATGGCAACAAGCGCGATCACGAACGTTCACCTCCTACCGCAAGCCGAAATCAACACCAATCCAACGACATAACCACGTCGCCGTAACTATGTTTAGTGGGCGTGCGCTCTCGTTGCGTTCTCGAATCACAGTGTGTTGCAAGGAGCTAAGAACCTTCGATGTGTGCGGGCGTGAAGCTTGCGGAGCTAGCCCGCTCGTTTGTCAGGCGATCCTGCGCCCGCCCTCTCCATCCGCCGCCGCGTCTCCATCTATCGATGGCGCTACTGCCGCAGTTGATGATGAATCCTTACGGCTTTCGAAACTCTCCTCCGTGCTACCCGTGTCATCCTCTAAAGCTGGACCAACATCGGGCCTGGCGGTCGCATGTGACACCATCGCCGTTTTGACTAATCGCGTTGCTTCCGGCACTGAAAGATCAACCAAGGCAGCGATACTGGCGTATGTTTCGCCGCGCTTCTTGAGCTCGGCCAGTGCTCTTGCGCGTGTCTCATACGCCGCATCGAGTTTGGTTTTCGCGTCCCGCCGCAACCGCTCGATCCTTTTGGTCATGTCGTCGTTGATCTTTTGTTCGTCGCGGGTGGCATCGAAATATGAAATCAAATCCTGTTCCTGATTCTTCAAGTGCAACTGTGCGTCCGACAGTCGCTGCGCATTCGCCCGTCGAGCCCGTTCCCGAGCACTGACCGGTCCACCGTTTGAGGGAGTCATACCCGACAGGATACCGCCGACAGGCTGGCTCCGGAAGAGTCGTGAGCACGCGGAGTCGCATCGATTGAGTTGTCCTGCTTGTTCTTTCGTCCCTCCTAGTCCATGCAAGTTCTGATTCGTCCGAAATCTAGATACTGTTGACTTCAGATTTCCTGTATCCCTTTGTAAATCGCAAGACCGAACGCCACACACCTCTTGCACTATTAGTGTCCATGGGCGGAATCTGCGTACTATCGCGACTGTGCCGCGCGATTCAGAAGCAGAATGCGAGCGAGATCGGCCCGTGAGATCTCGTCTCTCACCGCCTCGTCAGCGGCGGTGCCCGCGATGATGACCGTACATGCGCTGCACGCAGGGGACGGCTACACCTACCTCACCCGCGAGGTCGCCAGCGCCGACATACGCCTCGAACGCGGCCAAGACCTCACCGACTACTACGCCGCTGAGGGCACCGAACCCGGCATCTGGGGAGGACGGGCCTCGGCCGAGCTCGGGGTGTCCGGATACGTCCGCGAGGACCAGATGAAGGCGCTGTTCGGTGAAGGCCTGCACCCCGAAGCCCAGGCGTTGATCGAGGCCGCTGTCCTCGACGGTACGAAGGCGAACGCGGCGATCGAGAGCATGCGGCTCGGCCGCAAGTTCGCGAGCTTCCGCAACGAGGTGCCGCTGCTGAAACGCATCCGCGCCGAGATCGACAACGACCGCGCCGCCGGCGGAAAACCGCTCACCGCCGACCAGTGCCAGCAGATCCGCTACCGCGTCGGCGCCGACGAATTCCACCGCGAAGTCGGCCGATCACCGGCCAGCGAAGCAGAGCTCGTCCGCTACATCGCCTCGCAGCAACGCCGCGAACGCCAACCCGTCGCCGGCTACGACTGTGTGTTCACTCCACAGAAATCAGTGTCCGTTCTCTGGGGCCTGGGCGACGACGACACCCGTGTCGCGATCGAGCGCGCACACAGGGCCGCGGTCAGCGATGCCATCGGCTGGGTCGAGGACAACGCCTCCTACACCCGCGTCGGCAAAGCCGGTGTCGCACAGATCGAATCGACCGGCCTGATGTACACCCGGTTCGATCACCGCGACAACCGCAACGGCGACCCGAACCTGCACACCCACGTCGCGATCTCCACCAAAGTGCAAGGCGTCGACGGCAAATGGCGCAGCCTCGACGGCCGCGTGCTGCACAAGCTCGCCGTCGCCGCATCCGAGCGCTACAACACCCTCATCGAGGAGTACGTCACCCGCGAACTCGGCACCGTGTTCGCCGACCGACCCGGCACCGGAATCAACAAACGCGCCGTCCGCGAAATCGAGGGCATCCCCACCGCACTGCTCAGCGAGTTTTCCCGCCGCGACGCCATCGAGTCACGGCTGGAAAGACTAGTCTCGAACTACCGCAAGACCCACGGCAAAGACCCCTCGACCGCGATGCAGATGCGCCTCGCCGACCAAGCGACCCTGGAAACCCGCAACAAGAAAGCACCCCCGAAATCGCTCGGTGCCCAACGCGCGGAATGGCGCGAGCGCGCGCTCGACGTCGTTGGCCGCCGCGCCCTGAACTCCGCCTTGAAGACGAGCACCGGGAACACGATCACCGTCACCGATGCCGCTGCGATCGACCACCGCGAGATCGCCCGCACCGCAGTCGCACGTATCGCACAGCAGCGCTCGAGTTGGAATCGCTGGCACATCCAAGCCGAAGTCCAACGACAACTGCGGCCGCTGGTGTTCGCGACCGCGGCCGAGCGTGACGCGGTCGCCGAGAAGGTCACCGAAGCCGCTCTCGGCGCGGAGTCGATCCGATTGACTCGCCAGGTCGACGCGGCCCCGGCAGCGTTGCAGCGCAGCGACGGTGCGTCGATCCTGACCGTGCACGGCAACGAGACCTACACCAGCGCAGCGATCCTCGCCGCCGAACACCGCCTTGTCGGTGCCGCCCACACCCCGACCGCGGTGATGGCACCTGCCCACGCCTACACCGCCGCCCTCGCCGCGCACACCCAACGGCTAGGCTGGCACCTCGGCGCGGACAAGAAAGCACTCGTCGAGCACTTCCTGTTCTCCGGTGCCCTCCTGGCTGCCGGTGTCGGTCCGGCTGGCACCGGCAAGACCACCGCCATGCGCGTCGTCGTCGACGCCTGGCGCAGCACCGGATACGACGTGATCGCCCTCGGACCGTCCGCGAAAGCCGCCGGCGTTCTCGGCGACGAACTCGGTGTCACCGGCCGCACGATCGCCGACGTTCTCACCCGCTACGAGAACGAACTCGACACCGGCATCACCCCGGGGTCGATGGTCCTCGTCGACGAAGCTGGCATGGCCTCGACGCACGCTCTGGACCGGCTGACATACATCGCCGCCGAGCGCGGCGCAGTGGTTCGGTTGCTCGGTGATCCGCAGCAGCTCGCCGCCGTCGATACCGGCGGTGCGCTGCGCTTGGTCGCCGGGTCGAGCGCGGCACCGGAACTGGTCGACGTCCATCGCTTCCGCGACAAGGAAGAAGCCCAGATCTCGCTGCGACTGCGCGACGGTGACACCTCCGTCGCGGCCTGGTACGCCGCGAAAGACCGCGTGCAGCACGGCATGGCGGATGACCTCGCCGAGAAAGTTTTCACCGCGTGGGCGAAGACCTCGGACACCGAGACGACGTCGCTGATGATCGCCAGCAGCAACCATGCCGTCCGCGACCTCAACGACCGTGCCCGCGCAGAGCGACTCGCCAAGGGACTGGTCAAGAAGGGCGGAAACGACCTCTCCGACGGACTGCGCGCCAGCGCGGGGGACCGCATCGTCACCCGCCGCAACGACACCAGCCTGCGGGTCACCGGCACGAGGGGGGAACGAGTGCGCAACGGCGACCTGTGGACGGTCAAGACCGCACACCGCGACGGCTCTCTGACTGTGCGCCACCTCGAACACGGCGGGCGCATCCGCCTGCCGGCCGAGTACGTCAAAGAGCATTGCGAGCTCGGCTACGCCGCCACCATCCACCGCTCCCAAGGCATGACCGTCGATCAGGTCCATGTCCTCGTCGACGACACCATGAACCGGCAAGCCCTCTACGTCGCCCTCACCCGAGGACGTGACGGACACCAGCTGTACGTGCCGATCGACCGCATCGTCGACCCGCACCTGATCCACGTGCATCCGGACAAGAAGATTGCCGATGAAGTCGTGCGGACCATCATCGGCCGAGACGGCTCGGACGTCTCGGCGACCGAGCAGCAACGCGACGCCGCCGTCGCGCACCGCAAGCTCGACTACAACGTCGGCGGATACGAGTACGCGGGCGAACTAATCGACGCGCACCGCATCGAAGCGATCGTCCGCGAGAACATGGGTCCGGAACTGGCGAACACGATGATCGCCGAAGCCGAATGGGACACCTTCGTCCACCTGTACCGCCGCGCCGAGCAGCTCGGCCTCGACGCCGCCCCCACACTCGCCGCCGCCCGCTCGCAGCGTGAACTCACCAGCGCCGACTCCGTCTCCGCCGTGATGCACTGGCGACTCGAAAAGCGCATCGAGAACGGCGCAGAAGAGATGCATGCCTGGGCGCAAAGCATCGAACCGACGCTGCGAACCCAGTTCGGTGAGCACGCCGAGACGATCCTCGGCGACGAAGGGGCCTGGCCCGACCTCGCCGCGCACCTGCGCAATGCCGAACGCGCCGGCAAAGACCCCCACGCGGCGATCGTGGAACTGCGCCGTGGTGTCACCGACCCCGACCCGAGTGCAGCGGATCTGCTCGACGACGCCGAACGACGCTGGCCCCTCGGCCGACAAGCACGCGACCACAGTGCCCCGAGTTGGGTCCTGCCGCCGATGCAGGACCGGGAGGGAATCGACCCCGAACTCGTCGCCTGGAGCCGCCGCCGATACACCGAGATCGCCGAACGCACCCGCGAGCTCGGACAGCACGCCGTCGACGAACAACCCGCCTGGACCCGCCACCTCGGCGAGGTTCCCGACTCCGGCGGTGCCCGACTGCGCTGGCAGATCACCGCCGGGCAAGTCGGGGCCTACCGAGAACAATTCGGCATCGACACCGACCGCACCCTAATAGGCGACCGACCCGAACACGGCGAAGCGGCCCGTGCGTGGGATCAGGTCAACGCCCGCATCAAGACAGTCACCGCACCCGCGTCGGTGCCCGCACACGCAGGCCCAGGACAGCAGTCGGCACCGGCTCCACAACCTGCGAAGCCCGATCCGATCATCGACACGGACAGGGCGCGACGAGAGGCCTCAGAGCAACGCTCGGCAGAGCAACGCCGCCTCGCCGAGCAACGCAAAGCCGAACGCCGTGAACAACTGCGCCAGCAACAGGCCCGCCGATCCGGGCCGACCCGTGGACCACGTCTCTGAGACCGACTACCCGCACCTTCCGCCGCCAGTAGTGCCACCGAGCCAGAAGCATCACCACGCCAGCAACACGTCCCCTTGCGTGGACCGGCCGTTGAGCGCCAAGAACGCAGCCCGACAGCGGCCATGGAAAACACGTCTAGTCGTGGTGGCGTTTGTCCAGGGCACATTTATGAGGTGGACTGTCCATCTAAGGTAATACCCGAATTGGGGGATGACGGCGGGCGGTGATTTCGTCGACACGCTTCAGTTGCCATTGTGGAAACCGCATACGTTTCGTGATGGGTGAGTTCGACTCACCACGGCAATGTAGCTCGCATCCCAACCTTTACCTTCAACCCCGATAGGATTTCTACGGAAGTAGAGGTGCGCTTAGCCCAAGGAGCGCACCGCCGAACTGAGGTCTCGATCGGAGTGTCGTTGTGGCGTTTTCGGTGTCGGATAGAACTCTCGACGACTTGTTACGTCATACATATAATGAGCTGGTTGCTTCTGGTGCCAAACTTTCGGCGACTCGCGGATCTACACTTGAGATTGTCGGGGCCTCGCTTGAGTTGGAGAACCCGCTTGCCCGACTGAGCCTGTCCGAGAGTAGACGCAGGTTAGTAAGCGGCCTTGCCGAGCTCAATTGGTATCTGACCGGTACCAGTGACACAGGCACTATTACGCATTATATACCAATATACGCGAACGAGATTGAATCCGATGGATCTATTCGGGGTGCCTACGGTCCGAGGATTTTTGGCAACGGCGACAACAATCAAATTCGGAACATTATCGAGCTGCTAAAAGAAAAACCACACACTAGGCGCGCTGTCGTTCAAATTTTTGACAAGTCGGATATAAGTAAAGGTAAACGGTTTAAGGATATCCCGTGCACTAGTACGATGCAGTTTTTACTTCGCGATGGGTGTCTCAGTCTAATAGTCACTATGCGCTCAAACGATGCATACTTGGGGCTACCGCACGATATCTTTGTTTTCACAATGATACAGGAGATCGTCGCCAGAAGTTTGAATTGCGAGTTGGGACGCTATATTCACAATGTGGGTAGCCTTCATTTATATGAAGAAAGGTTGGATGACGTGGAAGCATTTCTGAAAGAGGGATGGCAAAGCACTGATTCGTCAATGAAGCCAATGCCAAGCGGGGCTCAATGGACCTACCTTGAGCAGCTGTCTGCCGCAGAGGGGGAGCTAAGATCGTCGGGAAGTTTCGATGAGATCAACCTACCTTCGCACGCTTACTGGGCAGATTTGGTGCGAGTGCTTGCCCATTGGGAAGCTGCCAAACGGGGGAATACGGCCTACGCGGGCAGGATGCAAGATGCAATTACTGACGGGACGCTACGGGAATTTGTCCGCGTCAAATCGTCGTAATTATTTCAACTACGTAAGCGAGATGGTTGTCCAAGATGAAAAATATTCTCGGTAGTTTAATCGAAGAATTGTCCCAATTTGAGAACGATGATGTCATTCGGTGGGCTTGCCCGGTGCCGTTTTTCGGCGACTTGCCGAATGCGCGTATTGCAACGGTAGGGATAAATCCCAGTAACCGCGAGTTTGCGGACTCAAGCGGCAAAGAACTGCGTGTTGAAGACCGGAGGTTGGCGACTTTAAACTCGCTCGGTCTTTTTAGCTGGGACCAGGCATCGGAAGCTGAGGTGACCGCTGTGAGCTCGGCATGTCGCCAATACTTCGATCACAACCCCTATGCGCAGTGGTTCAACGTACTCGACCGGTTGTTAGGGTGTGCGGGCTACTCGTACTACGGTGGAGAAGCTTGTCATCTCGATTTGGTGGCTTACGCAACTCGTACTAAGTGGGGGTTGCTCTCTGCCGCTACTCGAGAGCGAATGCTTGCTGATGGGAGGGCGAGCTTGGCTAGCTTATTAAGGGACAGTCGCCTGGAAACGCTAGTCTTGAATGGCCGCTCGGTAGTCAGAGAATTCGAGCAGATGGCGAGAACCGAATTCTTCCGTGTGAAAGTGGATGGCTGGGAGCTGCCGCGAGCGACCGGCCGAGCTGTTGACGGCTACAGGTACGAGCAGAAAATTTCATCCATCGACGACTTTGATCTCGGTCGAGAAATCTCTGTTATTGGTTACAATCACAATCTACAGAGTAGTTTCGGAGTGACAAAGGTAGTGATGGAAGGCATCGGACGAGAGCTGGGAGAGGGAATTCGTGGTTTTGCGACCTGTAGTTAGACCGATTGACGCTTTGGAGGCGGACAGGCTGGAGGATGCCATACATCGGTACACCGCCAAGACGCGTCCACTTCCAGGTATTAGTGACCCGGACAGTGCGCTTGCATTTTTGGGCCAGCTCATCGAGAGTGGTCACAGGAGACGATATGCTGAGCGCCAAAGTGCTCGGCTTGCGTCGGCGCGCGTACTTGACGCTTCCTCGGGGGCTTTCGATCCAATAATGGCGGCGGTAAGAGAAAGCAAGCTAGGCAATTTTGACAACGCGTGTTGGTTAGTTTTTCTGTCTGTGCATTTCGGGCGACCCAGGCAGACTCAATGGTCCCTTGTTTCGGAATTCTATTCTAAGCTCGGCCAAAGTGGTGTGTGGGATTGGCGGGCCGTGCAGTCAGATGTGGGGGCTGTTCGCACATGGCTGGTCAGCAATAATGCTGAGCTGCATACACGAGGTGGAAAATTTGGCAATCATCGAAAATATGAGAGTCTGAATGGTGTTTCGGCGGGTGGTACGGGAGAAGTGATCGAGTCATACGTCGATTGGATCGGTGGTACGCACCAACATCGTTTCGCATCCATTGTCGGACCGACTAGTGCGCGTAAGGCTGCTTTCGGGTTGCTTTATGAGTCTATGCAGGCGGTGGCGCGATTCGGTAGAACCGCACGTTTTGACTACTTGACAATGCTCGGGAAGTTGGCTTTGCTCGACATTGAACCGGACAAGGCATATTTTGAATCTAAAGCCGGGCCAACGAAGGGCGCGAAACTCCTCTTTAGCGGGTCGGCAGACGCATCTATTTCAAATAAAGACTTGGAAGTCTGGACTGCTCAGCTGTGCGCAGAATTGCGTCTAACGTTCGATGTTCTGGAAGACGCGCTTTGTAATTGGCAAAAAAGTCCGAGCAAGTTCACTTCATTTCGAGGTTAGAGTCGTTCCATCTGTACCGGCGTTTTAGCCGGTTGAGGCTGTTTTGGCTGACCGCGCCAAGATGTTGTAAATGCCCAACAATAATTCCTGGAGATACTTGATTCTCAACTGCGATTCGCACCGCATCACGAGTGGTTAGTTTCTTTGGAAGCGGGGGGATTGGGTTTGGGATCAGTGTCGAATTCGCAAAAAGATCGGCAGCGATCTCTGTAGGGCTTCCTGTATCGTCATCCTCCAGATCCAGAAATACCTCATCTAGATTGTGCTGTAAAACGTGTGCAGCTTCATGGAAAAAACTGAACCAGAAGTGGTCGTCTGTCAAGTGCCGTGCAGTCAACTGAATCAATGGGTTATCGCGGTAGATTCTGGCCGCGCCGCTGGCTGGGCAGCCGCTCGGTGCACGAACTACAACCACGGCGACGCCTGCTCCGGCGCAGATCTCGCTGAGTCTAGGAGCGAAAATCTTAGGGTCCTTTTGACGTGTCAGTCGTCTTATTTCTGAAAGGGACTCTTCAAAGCGATTCGCGTTGTAGCGTTCTACGTTGCCAATCTCGTCTGCCCTCTTTTCGCAAGCCCGGAACCAGGCAGTGGTTGCTGCGCCGTTTATGGAAAATGTGGGGGAGCGTCTGTAATGCGCTGATTGGAATTTGTCTTCGTAGCGCTCTTTCCATTCGTCAGGGGAGTCGACACCGAAAAAGTCCAGGCACTGGTCGATCTGTGCATGCCAGTCAGAAGTACTCTCGATCCAGCCCAGTTCTGCCATTTGGCGAAGCGGGAATTCCTGCGTCCAGCGGTCCGCAGCCACGCGGACAAGGTCTTCACGGTACTGATTTTCCCGAGCCAGCCAAAACTGTTGTGACGCGCCGATTGCGGCAGAAAGACTTGCTGCAAGCTGCGGTGTTATTGCTGTGCGGCCGTGTAGAAGGTCTTCCATGCCTCGCGACGTGAGGTTGAGACGCGCCGAGGTCCGCTCAAAATCAAGCTGCTTTTCGCTCATGACTGCGGTGATGGTCTCTCCCGGTGCCGACGCCCATCTTGGTGCTAACCCGTTTTGGCTCACCGTTGACTCCTCTTGATTGCTACGAGTCGGACACGACCTACACGGATCCAGTCCGCGTTGCCATCTTCGTCGACTCTATCGTCTCGATGATTGGGCACCCAGGTCATCGTCCAATCGGGCCCGAGGTCGACTGCCAGAATGTCCTTGGCCGAGCCCAGAAGTCGCGGATGTCCGGCTAGGAGGTCGTCTATATGTTGCGCGGCGCGAAGGTCTGCGAGACGGTCTCTGAGCAGTGCGGCAGTCTCCGGCCCGTACGCTTTCGCAGCCTCAGCAGGCGTCTCGCACACGGTGCGGAGTCTTGACGTCTCGAAGGCAACTATCATCGGCTGCCAGACTACATACAGTGTTGCTTGCACTCAGGCGGGTCTGTGCCTTTTCCTGTAGTTCATCCGTCCGAATCCGGAGCTCGCTGGCCCTGTGCCCGGCTGTTCAGCGCGTTGGTGCCAGTCAAGAGGACGATGCTTCGTCAGGATCCCAATTTTCTCAGCCAGCGGGGACCCACCGCCGTCTGAGAGGGTCGAAAAACCAGGTCGACTCGTCGAAATAGACGGACGTGATCGGATCTGATGGGCCGCCTGGCGTTGCTATTCCGGACGAAATGGCCGCGTTCATATCGTCTGCCGAAAGAGTCTGCAGTTCGGTCTCCGCGTCGGGTTCCGGCCGTTCTGGACCAAACCGGTTATCGATGTCGGCGGCGACGAACTCCTCGATGCCGGCAAGGGTGGCCGGCGGCAACGGGCGGTGCGCACACCGATCGTGGGTGCAACTGTCGAAGTCCGAGATGTCGCGGATGCGCGCCATGAGCGGCCGGAACCACTGGGTGTGCCAGGCGGTGAGGTCGTCCCGGTACTCGTCACCGCGGTAGTAGGCATCGGTCCATGCCGCCATCAGGGCGCTCAGTTCCTCGACGACGGGATCATGGCGATACCAGCACGGCGGGATCTTGGTGCCGAGCTCGTAGCGCTCCCGCAGCCACGTGGTCCAGTCGATCAGCTCCGACCACAGGGCCCGAGCCTGCTCGGCATCGAGATATCGCCAGGTGAACCGCGACGGCACCAACTCTTCCTGCTCGCCGCCCGGTACGGTCACGACAGTGTCGTCCCGTCACTGACCTTGTCGAGCACCACCGCGCCGGACCGAAGCTCGGCACGAGGCGCGGTGCCCGACGCCACGATCTCGTCGAACACCTTTTGCGATTGCAACACCGCGGCGCGTGATTCCTTCACGTCCCACACCGTCGGCAGATGCACCAGGATCGGCGGGGCAGTGCGGTAGATCAGCAGCCCTTGATCGGGGTCCATCTGACGGATCTGCGCCGGCGACATCACCGGCACCTCTCGCAGCGTCGGGCCGGACTGGGCGTTTCCGGAGGGCTGCCACTCGTACCGGTCGCCGAGCATCTTCGAGATCGCCTGCAGCTCGTCGCCTTTGAGGCCGGGCAGGATCAAGCGGGCTGGGGAGTTGTCGGCGAACATCTTGCCGGCGACCGCGCCCCAGCGGAGCTTGTTCTGCTCCTCGTTATGGGCGTAGGCATGGATGGTGATGCCTCGGCCGCCCGAGTCCGACATCAGATCCGGCAGTCCCGGGATCGGGGCGACGTTGTTGACTTCGTCGAGCTCGAACCGGATCGGGGGATCGAATCGGCCACCGGGCAGGCTCTGTGAGTGGCGATCGGCGAGGTAGTGCACTTCGCTGGCCAGGGCCGCGATGAACGGGGCCGCAGAATTGTCCTTGCCTTTCGACACCAGATACAGCGTGTCCGTGCCGGATCGAATGAACTCGTCGATGTCGAACGACTCGCGCATCGGCACATCGACGGCCTTGAGTAGTGCGGGGGAGGCGAGCGGGGCGAGGAGTCGGCTGGCCGCGCCGATCATGTCGTCGGAGGAGTCCGATCCGGAGTCGAGGATCTGGCCGAGTTCGGCTTCCCAGCCGGGCATCGTCCGCATCAGGATCTCGCGTGGTTCGCGGCCTTTGCGCGAGTTCACCCACACGCGCAGCGTGGCCAGATCCGCACCGCTGATCGCGGCCGCGTGCAGGTAGCAGCGCAGCAGCACCACTGCCTTGTCCTCCCAGTAGCCGCCGTTCTTGGTGTCTCCCATCGGCATTGCCGATACCAAGCTCTGCGCGCGGCGGATCGCCACGTCCGGATCCTGGCAACCGGAGAGGATCGACCAGCGGATCGGGTCGGGCCATCCGGTGATGTTGTCCGGATCGAAGATCGACACCCGCCCGAGCGCCGCGCGGTGCTCGTACGTCGCCGAGATCAGATCCACTTTCGTCGACGTCACCAGCAGTGCACCGGGTGCGTCCATGCAGCGCCGATACGCCACACGCCAGGTCTTACCCGACCCGGTGACGCCCTCGACGAGCATGCAGTCGTTCTGCTTGATGTAGACGACCCTGTCGGGATCGACCATGTTGCGGCCCAACGCGATCGCGACCTCGCTCGCGTCCAGTCTCGAGGCCCGCGTGCCCTTCAACGACGAACGGGTGGCGACGGCAGCGGTGCGGACACTCTTCTCGTCGATACCCGCCCGGGCGAGCTCACGTCGGCCGGCGAAACCACGTTGCGCCTGACCGCGGTGGTGCTGCCAGTCGTCGATCTCGGAGCTGATCCACAGCGCGACAGCGGTATACAGCGCACCGAGCACCAGAATGCACACCCAGGTCACCCACGCCGGACCCGGCTGCGCGGTCGCCGGCCACGCAACCGCGGGGTCCGACGGGTTCGTGGCCAACCCGCGGAAGATCGAGAACAGCTCACCGAAACTGGTGGGCATCGCGATCACCTTGCCCGACACCAGCGAGGAGACCATGCCGCCGCCGGCGACAGCGAACACCAGCCCCACGATCAGAGCGGCACCGACCCAGACCTCGGACGGAACGAACGGATCGCTGGGCCTACGGGGAGGGGATTGCATCGCACTCATCGAACTGTCCTGTCGTCGGTGGAAGGGACACGGCGGGAATAGCTTTCGAGCACGTGCAGCTCGGCGGCGAGACCGACAGCGCAGTCCGCGTCGCCCACCGGGTCGAGGGCGGCGAGGTTGGCTCGTAGTCGGGTGATCCGGATGTAGCGGGCCACCGCGGCGGCGTCGGTCTCGGAAATCGGGTCGGGATGGGTGATCTCGTACCGCCCCTGGTCGGGGAGGTATGTCACGGTGGCCGGGCTCCGTTGGCCACTGCGCTCGGTGATCGAGCGGGCGAGGTCGTGCGCGAGGCGGTGCGCGAGGTCCGGTGCCCATTGTCCGAGCAGCAGCGTCGAGTACGGCAGCGGGTCGGGCCGGGTCGAGAGCACGCGCACATCGACGCCGGCCTCCACTCCCACGCTGCCCTGCCACTGGATCGGCAGGGTGACCTCATCGACGGCGGCACGGAGGTACTCCGGTGCCGGTATCCGCGCTGTGCGGACTCCGGCGCTGTAGATCGGGATGGTGGCGAGTGCGCAGGCGATCTCACCGGGGGTGCCGGACACACAGACGTCGTCGTCACCGTGGCCGGTGGGGGTGCGGGTGATGGTGAGGGTGGTGTCGGGGTGACCGGCGTCGAGGGCTGCGGCGTGGGTGACGGCGAATCGTGCTGCGGCGGAGGGGGATGCGAACCGGCCTTCGCTGCTCGAGCAGGTGTCGTCGGCGTACCCGATCGAGGCCGCGGAGCTCACGCGCACGTCGATGGTGCGGGAACGTCGGGCCGCTGACGATGAGGGCGATGAGGTGCTCATGCTGGCTTGACTCCTTTCACGGCGGCATCGGTGTCGGTGAGGGCGATCTCCTGCGGGGAGCGGACGTGTTCCATCAGGATCGGATCGGACGAGCCGATCTTGACCAGGCATTCGCCCTGGCCCAGGCCCATGATGATGTCGATGGACCCGGGCGGGAGGTGATACATCTCGGCTGTCTCGCGGGCGTCGTCGAAGCGTTCCTGCGCGAACAGGAACACGATTCCCGCTTCCTGCATCAGGGCACGGGCGGGGGAGTCGTGGGACATATCCGAGGGGTGATGGAAGGCCGAGACGGTCGACAGGCCCAGTCCGCGGGAGAGTTTCATGTTCGACCGGAACACCGCGCCGGTCGATCCTTCGGCGACGTGCCAGCCTTCCTCGACGATGAGGATGGTCTGCTTGGACACCGACGAGCGTGCCGCGAGCAGGTTCGCCAGCCAGGTGTTGATCACGGTCATCACCACCCGCAGCGCAGGCCCTTCGGTCGGCAGCGCGGAGACGTCGAAGTGCGCGAAGGGGTGCTCGAGCGCGGCGCGGACCTCCGGGGAGGTTTCTGCGTCGACGAGGCCCTTGAGGTCCCGGTCGACCAGACGCAGCAGGGCCAGGCCCGGCTCGTAGCCCCATTCGAGGGAGCGCTCGGACCAGCGGTCACCGAAGTACGTGCCGTCGTCGGTGGACGGCTCGACGAGGCGGCGGGCGAGATCCTTGAGCACCGGTGCGCGACCGGTCGCGGCGGCGTCGGCGTTGACCAGCTCCAACGCTCGGCCGACGGCGCTCTTCTCCGGGGTGGTCAGCGGGCGTTCCATCGTGTCGGCGAGGACGGCGAGCACGAGGGCTTCCTGACCGGCTGGGGTGACACCGTCGAGGCCGCCGGCATGTTCACCGCCGGTGGTGATCGCCGGGTCGAGCAGGTTCAGTCTGGCGCCGCCGCCACCGGTTTTGAACCGGACCGATTCCACCTCGAGGGTGCGGGCGAAGATGGAGTACTCGCCTTCGCTGCCCTGGCGTTTCTTGTCGATGACCACCACCTGTCGGCCGAAGATGATCTGCCGCCACAGAAATGCGGTCTTGATCATCGAGGACTTGCCCTTGCCGATGTCCCCGACGACGCAGACGTTGATGTTGGAGATGTCGGTGCCGTAGAGCTCGAACGGATCGGTGATCACCAGATCCTGGGAGATCCGGTTCAGGCCGGTCACCGCTCCCTGGTGGCGGGCACTGCGGCGGCTGATGGCCAGGTTCAGCGCTTCGGACTGCCTGGTGGTGCTCCACGCGCCTTCGGAGCGGGGTTCGTACCAGCCGTAGCGGTCGAGGAGCGCGAACCGCCGAGGTGGCTTACGGCGGGCAATCCGCTTCGGGACCGCCTGCGCGGCCTCGAGGACGGCGTCGACGTCGCCGAGTCGTTCGCGATCGCCGCCGAGCAACCGCGGGCGTACCGGTTGCTCGGTCGCGGCCGGTCGGGTGGACGGACGACGGGTGGTGTGTTGCGGCATCGAAATCTCCTGGGCTACTTGGTGTAGCGCGTCACGGCGAGACCGCGAGCGAAGGGCAGGGTGGTGAACAGGGCGACGTCGTGCGTGTCGTCCTGCCAGGTGATGGTTTTGATCGCTGATTCGTCGGCGGCTTCCTCCACGCGCATGCAGGCCCGCTCGAGGTCGTCTTCGTCGCGGCCGGTGACCGCGACCGCGAGGGAGTAGATGGTGCCGTGATGGCCCGAGCCCGGCATCAGATCGGTGCGTCGACGCCCGGACGCGGTGGCCATCACTTCGGCCGAGCCGTCGCCGGTGATGCCTTTGCGTGCGGCACTTTCCTGCGAGGCCCGGTCCTGGGTGAAGTCCTGACTGGCCGCTTCCCGGGCGACGGCGTCGGGCACGAAATCGACTCGGACACTGACTGTTCGGATCGTCGGTGAGGGCGGGTTCTCGTCGTCGCCGATGTCGGGGGCGACCCCGGTCAGCAGTGGCGCGAGCCACAGCGGGCCCAGCGGAATGGGTTCGATGCTCGCCGGCGGGAGGAACCCGACACGGGTGTGCCAGCGGCCGGATACCACCACCGAGTCGTGGCCACCGACGTAGGAGGGCCAGCAGTTCGACCACCGAGCCCCTTGGTGGCGATCGAGTGGGTTCGACGGGTCGATGAACGCGCGGATCAGCGCGCAGGTGCGCTGCTCACCGAGGACCTGGACGCGGCCCATGCCGGCGGCGACGAGTTTGCTCACCGCGCGCATCGTCTCGTCGCGGATCACTTGGGCGACACCGCCTTCGAATCGGGCACCTTTCCCGCCCGCAGCCCGCGCGGCTTCGGCCTCGAAGTGGTCGGTCTGGGGGAATTTGAGCACCACGTACGCCCGGTGCTCTTCCGAGTGCGGCCGGATGGTGTCGATGAGGTCGCCGTAGGACTCCACCGGTGCCCGCAGACGCATGTCGCCGAGCTTTTCGACCTCCCGCTCGACCCAGTCCTCGTGCATGGTCAGATCCGCGGGAATGGAGCGGTGGATCAGCTGCACTCCGCGGATGAGCGAGGTCTTGCGGGCCATCGAGGCGCTGAACAGACCGAACTTCTCCGATGTCGTCGCCCAGGCCGCGTCGGTGCGCAGCCCCCCTGCCAGGCCCTGCACGGACAGTACCACCGTGTAGTAGGCCCGCTCGCCGGGGTTGGCGGTGCGGACGATGAACATCTCGTCCAGGCCGGTGCCGGCGACGTCGAGCGGGGCGGTCCGCCCGAGCGGCACCGGGTACTCCCAGCCGGGGTCGAGATCGGTGATCCCGTAGGCAGGGTCGTCGGCGTTGCGGTAGACGTGCTCCCCGCGCCGCATCCGCGACCAGTTCCGCAACCGGTGCAACTGCCGCGCCGCCAGGGAAGCGTCGCCGAATTCGTATGTCGAGGCGAACACCCCGACGTAGAACACGGCCACGAGCCCAACGGTCATCGCGCCCCCGCCCGCGGCGAAGTAGTAGACGACGCCGATGATCAGAGCGGCGGTCCAGGTGATGAGCACCGGTGCCGAGATCCCGGTCATGCCGCGGCGCGCGATCTCACCGCCCAGGATGGAGGTTCTCTGCTCGCTGTCGTGCTCGACGGTCTCGGTCGACATCGCTTACCTGCCTTCGGCTTCGGACGGTGCGGACTCGGCACTGGATTTGGCTTTGTTCATCGCCGCCGCTGCGGACTGCGCGGCGATCGGCACCGCTGCTGCCCCGGCCGAGGCGACCGTCGCGGCCGATCCCGTCGCGAGCTTTCCGCCGAGTCGGCCGGCCATTCCCATGGTCGAGCGCTTCGGTGTCGACGCCCCGCCCTTGTCGGCGCCGCCGCTGTGGGCGGCCCCGGTGGTGTGGCCAGAGATGGAATTGCTCGACGGGGCCGAGTGCGCGGATCGGGTGGCCTTGTCGACGCCGTCGCCGGAGCGGGTCGAGCGCGGTGTGACGGTCGACCCGCCTCCGCCACCACCTCCGCCGCTGCGGCTGCGGAACAGGGCCGAGCTGCCCACGCCTCCGATCACACCACCGGCGACGGAGCCACCGCCGCCGAACCCTTCGGAGTCGGCCTTGGTCGGCAGGATCGGTGCCCACTTGAGCATCGCCCACGGTGCCAGGCCGACGACGACCATCGAGGCCCCGACGAGCACGAGAGCGCCGAGCGAGGTCAGGTCTCCCGAGCCGCCGCCGCCCGAGAGCAGAGCGTTGTTGGCCCCGGCGAGCACGATCGCAATGAGCAGGAACAGCATCGGCTTGCTGAGCACGATGCCGACGAACGTGAAGAGTGGCCGCAGCGCTTTGGTCCGCCACGTCGGGTGCACCCACATGCCGTAGCCGATTCCGGCGACGCACGCGGTCAGCGGAAGCCCGATCTGGTGCATGAGCAGACCCAGGTAGACCGACATCGCACCGAGCAGCAGGATGCCGAAGAAGACCAGGCCGACGATCGAGCCGCCGACGACGGTGTCCTTGTTCAGCGTGCCCATCGTGGCGTAGATGTCCTGCACCATCTCGGTGATCGTGGATCCGCTGAAACTGGCGATGCCCTCGGTGAGCACTGATGCGAACTCGATCACCAGTTGAGCCAGGGCCAGGGAGAACAGCATCATCACCACCCCGGCGGGCATGTAGCCGAAGACGTTGGCCACCAGCTCCGACGGTGAGCCCTTGTGCCGTGATCGCATGATCGCCAGCAGGACCGCCAGCGACATGACCATGATTCCCAGACCCGTCGATCCGGCGTAATAGGTCACGAACCATTGCTGGGTGGGATCGAAGTCGCCGGTCGAGGTCAACCCACGCAGTACGGCGTCGGTGAGCGAGAGGGCCCCGCTCTTGGTGGCGTTGACCCAGTCGTCGATGACGGTGGTCGGATCGGTGACGAAGTCGACGACGTCGTTCGCTGCTCCCGAGATCCAGGAGAATGCCCGCAGGTAGGCCTTGCCGAGCTTGTACTGCGGGGTGGCGGCGATGACCTTGCCGAGGGTGTCCTCGAGGCGTTCGGTGAACGAGGTGTTCTTGTCGATCCAGTTCGCGGTGCCGGCGAATAATCGTCCGATCGACAGATTCCAGTCCTGGCAGCGGCTGGCATCTGCCCGTTCGGCTTTCGAGCAGTCGACGAAGAACGCGTGCATGCAGTACTGGTCGCCCGAACCCTGCGAGCACGGGTCCGACCAGGCGGCGTCGGGCACCTTGTCGGCACCGGGCAGCGCTTTGATCGCGGTCAGCGAGTCCGCGTCCGGGCTCTGCGCCCAGGCGAAGCCCCACGTGCCCCATTCCTTGGTGCCCCACCGGGCGAGGTCCTCGGCGCAGGTTCCGGTCGGTGGGTGAAAGCTGGTGTCCCCGGCCGGGAACACGGTCGGCAGAGCGTCGGCGGGTGGTTCGGTCCCGTCGGCGACGGCCTGACGGGTGATCTCGGCCGTGGCCTGGGCCTGAGGGTCGCTGCCGACCGCGCCCGGACCGCCGAGCATGACGGCTTTGTTCTCGTCCGATGCTGTCCAGTACAGGAGCCGGTTTTCGTTCGTGAGTGCTTGGGAGATATAGGTTCCCAGGTCGCCGCCGTGGTCTGCGCAGTTCCCCGTGAACCAGGGCCCGCTCCGAAATTCCTCGGTACCGCCGATGAATTTCTTGAGATCGTCCGGGAAGTGCGCGGGCAGCCTCGATGCCGGTTGTTGGGCGGTGACCGCCCCCGGTGCGGGAGCGGGAACGGCGGAAGGCTGGGCGAGCGCAACAGCGGGTGATCCGAACAGAGCCACCAGTGCGGCGGTGACCGCGATGAGAACGAGACGGCGAATCATGTTCTCTCCTAGTCGATGTAGAAGGTGTAGTACCCGGCGGTCAGTTGACCGCCGAGCGCGGAATCAGCGGCCGGGTAGGAGGCGTCCTCCGGTCGCGGGCCCTGGCGGTAGGACCAGTCCTTGGCCTTCCAGTCCCCGTCCTGCCAGACCAACGAGATGTCGGTGGTCGCCCACAGAGTGCTCACAGCGACGGTGCCGGTGTTGTTGATGTCGGACTGGGTGGTGGTCATCGACCACACCGAGATCTGCGCGGCGTCGGTGCTGAACGAGGACACGTGCACCGCGGCCGGCAGGGTGTTCATCACGTCGCTGCTCTCGTCGCGGTTGCTGCCGAGTTCGATCTCGCGGGCCAGTTCGGCACCGGGGTCGGTGGCGATCATCGTCGAGCGGACATCGTTCATGTCGATGCGGCCCTGGCTGGCCTGATCGAACGCCTGGAGCACGTTCACCGCGGCCGTCGATGCGCCTTGGGTGTCGCGGGTGTAGCCGCTGGGGACACCGTTGTTCACCGTCGTGGGTCCGTGTACTGCGCGGATGGCATCGCTGCCGCCGGTCTCGTCGGAGCCGCCCGACAGACCGACCACGATCACCGAGACGACGGCGAGGATCGCCAGGGCGATGGCCCCGAGAATGATCCAGCGTTTGGACCCGGACTTGCTGTCGGAGTGCTGATCACCGGAGACGGTGCCGGTGTTGGGAGAGCTGGGGGGTTCGGCGCCGACGTTGCGGTAGTCGATGGCCATGATGAGTGCTCGTTTCTGCGGACGGTGCCGCGTCGGGGAGGAGGGGAGAGTGGTGGTCAGATCCGCGATCGGCTATGCGCCGGGCTGGACGAGGAGCAGGACCGCGCCGACGATCGGAGAGACAGCGGCCACACCGCCCAGAATGATGAGCGAGAGCTTGAGATCCTCGCCCGCTTCGCTCAGATCGCTGGACATGTTGCGTTTACGCGCCTTCCTGGAGCTGAGGAACGAGGTCAGCACCCACAGGCCGGCGAGGGCGATGCTGGCTCCCCAGATCGCCGCGAGCAGGCGCTTCCACGTCTGGTTCAGAGCGGGACCGAACAATCCGATATCCGGGTTGACCCCGTCGAACGGGTTGACCGCCTGAGCGGAGGCGACTCCGCCGGCCAGCACGGTGAACGCGGCGGTGAGAGCGAGGACACCGAGTACACGACGAGCTCGGCGTGGGGTGCGGGTCGTGGGTATGGTGACGGATTCTGTGTCCATCGGGGGTTCCTTTCCGAAACGTGTTGTTCTGCAGTGCCAGTGGATAGATGAGGCGGAGCTATTTGTCTTGAATGCGGCTCACCTCCCAGCCGCCGGACCCTCGCCGCAGGATCATCGCGACGACCCGCTCGCTCACCGGCACCCCGACGATGTGTTGGGTGACGCGGTAGGAGCGGTAGGCCGTCGAATCGGTCTGCGGGGGAACGGGTTCGTCGTCGACGACGAGGTCGGGGGTCAGGACCGCGCCGCGCGCGGCCCAGTCCAGCCACTGCGCACCGGGACTCGATTGCGCTGTGGTGGAGGTGATCTCGCGCGCGTACTCGGAGGTGAGCAGCGGTGCGGTGCGGGCTGCGGCATCGTTGGGTCCGGCGTCGACGGAGGTGTTCCAGGTGAACCAGACCGTCAGCGCCGTGGTGGCCACCGAGTCCGGGTCCTGCCGGTCCACCCCTGCAGCGATGTCGGGCAGCGTGGTCGCGGCCGCCGGCGGGGTGCGGGTGGGATCGCTGCCGCTCGGCGGGGGCGTACCCGGTGTCCACTGCTGCGCCGGGATCGACGGGGCATCGGTGCTGCCGGTGTCCTGGCCACCGCACGCGGTGAGAACCGCTGCGGCGACGAGCAATCCGGTCAGGGCGGTGCGGGTGGTTCTCATCTGAATCTTCGTGCTGTCAGGCCGCTCGCGGGCGGGGTCCAGTCCGATACCTTCACGACGTCGCCGGACTGCGGTGCCTCGACGACCTTGTTTCCGCCGAGCCAGATGAAGATGTGGCCCGAGTGGGGTTGGATGATGTCGCCGGGAGCAAGCTCGCCGGGGGTGGCGATCACGCGGCCGCGGCTGTCGGCGATCTGCGCCGAGTCCTGGTGGGGGAGCACGATCGCGCCGCCGGAGGCTTGTGCGACGGCGTAGAGGACCAGTCCGGAGCAGTCGAAGCCGACCTTGTCGAAGTCGCCGATCATGTCCGCGCGGCCGCCGCCGTCGCTGACACCGCGGGTGGGTCCGTTGCGGTCGCCTCCGCCCCAGGCGTAGGTGGTGCCGAGCCAGCGCATCGCGGCCGCGACGACGTTCTGACCGAACGGGCCACCGGGGACGATGCCCGGTGTGGCCTGGGGGACGGCGACGGAGAACGCTTCTGCTGCGCGGCGGGGAATCTTCGCGACGTAGTCGAGGGTTTCGGCGTTCTGGCACACCCGGCCCTGCGAGAGGGTCGCGCCGGGCCCGCAGTTGTACATCGACAGGTACAGCTCGGTCAGGTCGCCGCTGACCTTGCCGGCGGCGAGCAAGTCCTTGGCGATGCCCGCCAGCTCGCAGTCGTAGGCGGCTTGGCTCATCACCGCGTCGGCGATGCTGCGGGTGTCCTTGCGGCCGTCTCCGTCTCCGTCGACGCCCTTCGCGGCCCAGGTGGCGGGCATGAACTGCGCAGGCCCGTCCGCGCCTGAACCGTTGTTGTGGGCGTTGACGTCGAAGCCGCCCTCTTGTTCGAGCTGCGCGGCGACGACCGGGGCGGTGACCTCGGGGCACACGGTGCCGGCCTTGACGATCCACGGCTCGAAGTCCGCCGGCACCGAGCCCGGTCGCAGTCCGGTCGATCCGGCCGGGACTCCGCAGCCGGGTTTGATCGCGGCGGCGAGTTTGACCGATCGACTCGATACGCCCTGCGCCGCGACACCGGTGGTCGGGGTCGTGGGGGAGGTGCCGGCCGGTCCTGTCGCGAGGACGTCCGCGGTGGCGGTCGGGGCGGTGGCACCGGCGGCGGCGAGCCAGGCAACGGGATCGACCGGGCTCGATCCGGATGCGAGGCGCGTGCCGGGCCAGACCTCGAAGTGCAGGTGGGGGCCGGTGGACTGTCCGGCGTTGCCGACGGTGCCGATCGGGTCCCCGGCTTTGACGGTCTGGCCCGCGGTTACCCCGACGCCGTCGTCGTTCATGTGGCCGTAGACCGTCGAGAGCGACTGGCCGTCGACGGTGGTGTCGATGATGATCCAGTTGCCGAACCCGCTGGCGTGTTCGGCCTTGACGACTGTGCCGTCGGTGGCCGCATAGATCGGGGTCCCGGTCGGGGCGGAGTAGTCCTGGCCCTGGTGTCCTTCGGCGTCGCCGGTGACCGGGTTCGTGCGGGCACCGAAACCGCTCGTGGCCTGATACGTGCCTTCACGCAGCGGCATCACCACTGTTCCCGAGTGCGGAGCCACCACGGCCGCGCCGGCCGGTAGACATGTGCCTTCGTCGGCCGGCGGTGTGCGATCGCCCGAGAGGACACCGAACATGCCGATCGCAGCGACGGCGGCGATCAGCAGCAGGCTCAGTGCGCCGGCACTGCCCTTGCTGCCCTGCTGTGATGCTGCCATCGGTGCATGTCCTCACGAATCGAAAAGATGATCAGTGCCCGCCCGGACACCGGTGGTGTTACGCGTAGTTCGGTTGTGGTGCTGTAGTTTTCGGCTGCTCTGCGTCATGCCCGCCCGGCTGCAGAGCCTGCTCGGCGGCTGGTCAGCCCCCGATCTTCTGGGTGAAGAAGTCGATGAGCCATTGCAGGGCGCTGCGGCCGGTGGAGTCGACCGTGAAGTCGCCGTAGGACTGGTGAGCACCGGAGGCGAAAAAGGTCGCGGCGTCGATACCGGCACCGACGAGCTCGGCCGCGTCCCCTGCGCCTGGTGAGGAGGCCAGTGAGACGAGACTGCCTGCCAGACCGGCGAAGTCGCCGCTGGAGGCTTGCTGGCCGATCGCTGCGGACTGTCCGGTGACCTGGGTCTGCGCGCCGAGCTGGTCGGGGCTGGTCTTGGAGGATCCAGTGAGCACTCCGACCGCGACCGAGGCGAGGTCGAGCCCGATGGGCAGCAGCTCGGCGGCGGCCGCGAGGTTGCCGGTTTCGAGGATCTTCCACGCGACTTCCTGGATCGCGCCGACATCGTTGGCCAGGCGGATCACGTCGACGTTGCCGAGCAAGCTCAGCACCAGGGAGGCGATCTGCGCCGATCCGCTGGGGTCGGGGATCATCGCCACCAATGCCGCGAGGGTGTGCAGGTCCACCCCTGCGGCCATTTTCACGATCGGTGCGAACTGGTTGTTGAGGTCCCCGGCGATCTTGTGCGATCCCGCGACGTCGAGTGCGGCGACCTTCTGCGGCAAGGCGATCAGGTTGTCGACGATGCCTTGGTAGTCCAGGCTCGTGAAGCCGGTCGCGACGTTGACGACCTGGTTGACCACCGTCTTCGGCTTGAGCAGCGAGAGCACCTGCGTTGCCGAGGTCAGCGCATCCGGGGACACGGACTGCAACGGTGCGACCTGCCCGCTCAGGGTCGACGCGGTGCCGGCGAGGCCGGCGGTGGTGCCGGTGCCGCCCAGCACCGACGAGGCGGTGTCGGCGATCGAGGTCGCGGTGCTCAGGACTGCGGGAATGTCGATCTGGTCGAGGGCGTCGAGCACCGTGGAGGTCTTCGCTTCCGGTGATCCTTCCGGTGCGGTGTCGAGAGTCGAGCGGATGCCGGGGTTTGCGGCGATCACTGACTGCACATCGGCGACCGGTTCGAGGGTGTTGAGCAGAGATGTCGCCGAGGCCCCGACGCTGGCGACCTGCGACTGAGTGCGGTTGGTTCCCACCGAGTCGGGCAGGGTGGCCACCCGCTCCCCGAGGGTCGATGCGGTGTTCGCGGCTCCGGCCAGATCGACGCGGGAGAAGTCAGAGACCAGCGACGACGCAAAATCGCTGACCGAAGCCGACTGCGCCGGCGTCGTCCCGGCACCGGTGACGCCGCCCTGCGCCGTCGTCGACGGCGCTGCGCTACTCGACGGTGCTGCGGTCGTCGAGGGAACGGCGGTCGCTCCGGACGCGGTGAGGCCGGTCTGCCCGCTTACGGTGGAAGTGGCCGGGTCTACGGGCTTGTTCGCCAAGACTTTGCCGAGGCCGGCGAGCAGACCGTCCTTACCCGCGTTCGTCGAGCAGTACAGGTCGGTGGGATTGCACAGCTGCTTGACCACCGGTGCCAGAGAGCCGAAGCCTTCCGGCCGGACCCCGCCGATGCCCTGACCGTCGACCTTCGGCCCGACGACGGTGCCGCCGGCGGTGCCCTGGTGCGGATCGGCGACCAAACCGACACCGAGAATCCGGGCCGCGGGAACGACGCCGCGTCCGTTGCCGATCTCGGCGGCGATGTCGCCGGCGGCGTCCGCGCCTTGGGAGTAGCCCGAGAGCAGGAATTTCGATGTCGCGCACGCCGAGGTGAGGATGTTGTTGATCGCGCTCTTACCGGTCTCCTTGCTGTCGGCGTAGGTGCGGCCCTTGTCGAACGCCGACGCCGCGTACGCCGGGTAGTAGACCTCGATGTCGTTGCCGTACTTCTGTTTCAGGGCGTTGCCGACGGTGGCGAGCATCCCGACCGGGGTGCTCGGATTAGCCGCGGCATTGGTCTCCCACGTACCCGGGGCCATGATGGCGACGTAATTCGCGCACGAGGTCGCCGCCGTCGCCGCCGGTGCGGCGTGCGCGGGGACGGTGCCCGCGGCCAGGACCACCGCGGAGACGACGACGGTCAGCGCCGACAGTGTCCGGCGTTGTCCTCGCCGCGGGGTGGTGTGCGTTCTCTGGCCGGTCATGGTGTTCTCCTCGTGTCCTCGAGCGGGGTGGGGACGGGTCAGGCTCCGCGACGGTCGCGGCTGCGCCGCTCCCACTGCGAGAGCTGTGGGGGTGGTGCGCTGTCGGGCTGGCGGTTCACCGGCTGCGGCGAGTACGGATCGGTGAACTGATAGGCCGCGCCGGCTCGTGCCGCGGCGACGTTGTCGGCGACCAGGGCGGTGACATTGGTGTAGGCCTCGATCGTGGCGGGCGGGAGGTCCTTGTAGACGATCCGATCGCCGCGGGCGAGAGCTGATTCGTACGGGGCCTGAATGAAATTGCTTTCCTGGACACCGAGATTGCGCAGGTCCTCGAAGACCGCCGACGCCAACTGCGGGTTGGAATCCGGTGTTGCACAGGTCACGACGATCGTCGACGCCAACAGGTGCCCGTAGCCGCGGGCGATGATGCCCTCGAGCATTTGATAGACCTGCCGGGCGATGTCGAGGCGTAGCGGGAGCGGAACGACCAGGGCATCGGAATGCTGCACGGCCCACTGCCAGCTCTCGGCCAGGGGATTGGCGGCGGTGTCGATGACGATCAGGTCTCGGTGTCGGCGCAGCACTGCCATCACCGCGGCGCATTCGTCCCACCCCAGGTTGCGCTCGCGGTCGGCCGAATTGTCCGCAGCGAGAATGTCTTCCATCATCGGTTGACGCCGCAGGAACGCAGTGAGCGATCCCGACACCGCCGACGAGGATGCCAGCTCGTGTGCATGGTCGAGCAGGTCCCATACCGTGAGCTCTGGATCGGTGGTGCGGGCAGCGCGATCGCCGAGACTGCCGAGCGATTCGCTGGCGTCGAAGACTGTCACCCCGTGGCCACGGTGCTTGCCGAACGTCGAACCGAGCATCACCGATGTCGGAGTTTTGCCCGCTCCGCCCTTGGGGTTGATGACCGAGACCACCGAGCATCCGGGAAGTGGCTGCTGCACAACGCGAATCGACTGACGCAGTCTGACTTCGGCCGATGTGGGCTTGGGCTTGAGGTGAGTTCCCAGGGCGGCGTTGATCCGGCCCCTCAGGCCTGCTTCGGCGGGCTCGGCGGTCGGGTCTTCTTCCTGGCGGTCGAACAGTCGTGCGCGGTAGAACGCTGAGGGGTCGACATCGGGTGTCTCGACCGCGGCCAGTGCGTCCTGCCCGACTCCGTACGGGTCCGGTGCGGTGTCGTCGGCCGACTCCTCTGCAGGCTGTTCGTCCGGTTCGGATTCGGGTCGGCGCAGGCGCTGAGCGCGGAGGTTGACGGTGTCCTCGGCTTCGTAGCCCGCGACGGGGTTGTCGTCGTCCGGGCGCGGGTGCTGTTCGGCCATCAGCCGACCTCCGCTTGATCGTCGACGAGCAGATCGGAGAGCCGGATGGCCTGCCACGGACGGTGCCCGGGAACCTCGCACCACACGGTGGCCGGGTTCTCGTCGTCGATCTCGAGGCGTTCGAGGTGCACTCCGTAGCGCGCGGCGAGAGCTGCGAGCCGCGCGCCGTCGAGGTGCGGGTTGGAGATATGCAGTATCAGCCGGATCGCGGGGGCGTCGAGCTCTTCGCGTAGCTTGCCGGCGAGAAAGGCTGCCTTGCCGGCCGCCGAGTCGTCGGCCGAGGTCTGATCGCCCTGCCGGAACACCGCGTCCTTGGCGTGAAATGTTCCGTACCAGGCTGTTTCGTCACCGTCGCCGACCACGGCGAAGCTGCCGCGCTCGTCGCCTGCGGCGTAGAGCTCGACCAGTGGTGCGGCCGACGCCGCAGAGGCGACCGCGTCGGTGACCTGCTCGGCTTCGCTGGCACGCAGTCCGTCGTAGTCGAGGTCGAGCTGCTTGTAGAGCTCGCGTTTGACCTTCTGCCACATCGACCAGCCGGACAGGCCCGCCTGCTCTGCCCAGGCGCGGATCTCGCTCGCGGTCGACGCCTCGAGGGTCTCGTGTGCCTGTCGTACTGCGGTGGCGGCCTCGGCCCATTCGCTCGCTGCATCGCTCATGTCCTGGCGTTCCTTTCGTGGTGGCTGTTCGCCGCGGTGCTGCGGCGGCGGGTGTTCATGCCTGCTCGATGGCGGCGATGACGTAGCGACCGTCGACCTGGTCGGTGGTGATCCGTTGGCGGTACTGCGTCCCGGGCCCGTTCGGTCCGCTCTCGGTGAGGGTGAGGGTGTAGGAGCCGGTGCGCAGCGGGTCGATGTCGAGGCAGTAGGTGGTGCCGGCCGGGACGGTGGCGATACCTGCGTCGAGGTTGGCTTCGACGGTGAACGGTGCGCTCGTCGGGGCGTTCGGTGAGACCAGAGCGTGCGCGGCCGCACCCGATCGCTGGACGTAGTAGGCGTGCTCGAACGCGGCGATGACCCCGGGGCCGCTGTTCTGGTCACCGGTCGGCATCGAGCAATCCAGCCCGGCGGCAACGGTTGTCGGTGCGATGGAGGAAGAGACGATCGTGTCGGCGGCTGTTGTGTCCGGCTCGGAGTCGCCGCCGCTGAGCAACACAGCGGCGGCGACGCCCACGAACACGACAGCAGCCCCGGCTGCCGCGACCGCGCGTCGGCGCAATCGCGGCACCCGGGGCGAGCTCGACGGCACCCCTGATCGGGCTGGGCCGGTGGCACTGGCAATCGGAGATGTCGTCGAACGGCGGATCATCTGGATAGGTCCTTCCTGGCTGGTCCAACTGGCTGGCTGTAGGGCGAATTAGGCGGGTGCGAACGCCGCCTGCAAGCCACCGAGAGCGGCAGTGGCCTGATCGACCAGAGGAGCTGCGGCGGACTGGACGGCTACGACGGTCTGCGCGACCTCCGGCTGTGCGAGCGCGGTGGAGATGAATCCCTGTACGGCGTGATACGTGGGTTCGGTCCACGCCTGGGCGGCGGTAGTTGCCTGCTCGACGGTGGTGTCGATGGCGTTATGGACACTGAGGGCATCGACGGTCAGCGGCGCAGCCGGAGGAGCCGGGACGCTGTCCGGTGCCGGAAGCGGTGCAGGCTCTTCGATGATCTGCTGCTCGCCGCCGAGAACGGTGGCACCGAGGGCGCCGCCGATGACTGCTCCTGCGCCGGTCAGACCCAGCACGATGGGTGCCGACAGGGCAGCGCCGACTCCTGCTCCTGCGAGCGCGGCTGCGCCGGGAATGAACACCCAGCCCACCGGCCCGCCCCACACGACGGCACCTGTTCCGGTCGTAGCGGCGACACCGAGTCCGCCGCCGATAGCAGCGGCGGTGCCGGTGATGACTGCGGCCGGGACCACGGACGCGGCGAGGCCGACAGCACCACCGGTGATGACACCAGTGGCGGTACCTGCCGCGATGCGGTCGGCGCGAGGAGCGTCGGCGAATCCGTTGTCCACCAGCCAGTTTCCGCCATCTGCTTGTATTGCCTGGGTGGTGTTGTTGAACTGCTCGACGAAATTGCGGTCCACAATGTTCGGGTCGTAGGGAACGAGCTCACCGCCGACGAGAAAGTAGCCATCAGGTGCGTCGATCGGGGCGATGACCTTGCGCTGCACCGTCGGGACCGGCGGCGGGGGCGGCGGAGCCGCCTGCAATCCCGGGGGCGCTTCGCTCGGGGCGGCCTGCGGAGCAGGGGATTCGTAGTAGGTGTTCCGGTAGTACGAGGACTGCTGGTTGCCCGCCAGGTAGTCGTCGTAACTCCGTGACGGGGTTTGCTGGACCTGTGGTGAGGGCTGGTAACCGGGCAGGTACTGACGCTGCTCCGGTGCGGCCGGCGGCAGGGTGGCTGGTGCCGTTTGTGGTGTGCTCGTGACCCCTGGTTGTGATCCTCGGGGGCTGGTCACTCCTGGCTGCGATGGTGCAGCGTGAGCGGGAGCGGCCTGCATGGCCAAGCCGGCGATCGTCACCGCCGCTACGGCGGGCAGCGATTTGATCACCCGCCCTCGCGTCTTGGTTGAGCGGTGGTATCTGGTGCCCGGTGTTGCTGGCATTGGTGTCGATCCCTTCCTGGTGAGACCCGATGATCGGGTCCTGCTGGTGAATGCGGTTGCGAAGCAACCGTTCTGGCGACAATTGGTTATAGGTGGCGAGAGGGTTGAGAAGTGGATGGGTGCGTGCGATCCATAGGTTGTGGGCCAGTCACACGCACCCATCACGTGCTAGGGCCTCAGAGCCAGCCGAAGACCACCGGCCAGAACCAAGGCTGCTGGAAAATCCACATCGGGTATCGAAATCCTCTCTGTGAGAACGGGTGTGAGTTTGAGGGGTGATGTCCCGGCGGGGTCGCGCAGCGCTGAACATGATGAAATGCGCTCGCTGCGTGACCCTCGCGCCGGTCCATCGGTCGAGCTACAGGGCGTCGGGGGGCCTGTAGCTCACGAGCGGGACTATCGGCAGAAGCCCACTCGGGTCGAGTTGCAGTCTGAACTGCCAGGTCTACCGCTTAGGGGTAGGAATGGATCGCTCGGTGCGGGATGTGGGTGGACCCCACTCGGCTAGCAGCGCTCCATCGTCGCCGATGAATTGGTGGCGACCGGAATGCCCTTGGTCGAGCGAGCATGCAATCAAGTCGCCATGTGTCCGATTTACGACGATTGACGCGCAGAACTGATTCAGTGAGAGGAGACTTGCCACCATCGCATCCCGTGCGGCACTCACTTTGATTCGCCCCAGTAACCTCGGGGAAAGCGGCGATGTCGGGTGAATGCACCTGCCGTCGCATCTCGTCCGTGATGGTCCAATGCTGAACTTCGATGATGGTAATTGCTGGTCTCAGCCGTCGATGGTAACTGCGATGCGGCAAGGGCGAGCGACGCGAACATGTAAAACTCCCGACAGGAATGATCGGACGGATTCTGTAAACAGACCGACCTGATGTCCCGCGCTACAAGCGGTGCCGAGATAGGCAAGCACCGAGGAATCCCTTTTGGGCGCGCATCAGGACTGTAGAACAGGTTCGGTACACCGCGCAATTGGTTCAGCGTAGCGGAACTCAAATCTGACTGAGGCATGACTGCGACAATAGTGCGCAACTATAAAACGCACAAGAGATCGCGGTCGTCGTCGATCGAGGAAAATGGGGCTGTCTTGCAAGATCGACAGGGAGTTGGGGACAGTGCCGCGAAGCGGAGTTCGTGGATTTCGCGCCGACCGGTTGCGCGAGCTACGGGTGCGCGCGGGGTTCAGTGCCGACGACCTCGCGGCTAAGGTCGGCGCGACCAGGCAGGCGGTATCGACCTGGGAGACGGGGCGCTCAACGCCTCCGCCTGCGACGCTCGGCCGAATTGCGAACGCACTGCACACGTCGGTCGCCGCGCTGGTTCCGATCCCGGAGTCTCAGCTGAAATTGTCCGACCTGAGGGTGCACGCCGCGCTGTCCCAGGGCGACGCTGCGCAGCTGCTCGGGTTGTCGACCACCGTTCTCGCCGACATCGAACGGGGGCGCAAGCCCGAGAGCGAGGAGCGCATCGAGTCGTTTGCCGGTACGTATGGGGTGTCGCCTCAAACGGTCGCAGCTGCGTGGAGTCGAACTCGCGAAGCCCGCACGACACGCGCAGAGTCATTGTAAAACTACGCAACTATAAAACGTAGTTAGGTCCTAAGGGATTCCATCCCCTTAGTCCGCAAAGGTCTCTGTGGATCCATAGGGATCCGCGAGATTATTTACTCCTCGCACAATTCGGTCAGAGTGACGAGTGCGGCCGTGGTGTGCTGATCGAGTGAAACTAAAACCGCGTCGATTGTCATCGGCTTCCAATTTCTGTCAATAGTTCTGAAGCGAAGCACGCCGTTGGCGCGTTCGCGTGCGAGTGCGTTCGACATTTGCTTCGCAATTGGTACGTCGTCCGGATGAATTGCAGGTACCGGTTCATCAGGAAGGTTTTCCCAGCAGATATCCGGTGCGGGGTCAGAGTTGTACCAGCGCAACAAGTTGAGCGTTCTGAGGTTGACCAGTGCGCGGTACTCGCCCTCCTTGGTGGAAGCCTCCAGAACGCGATGCTCAAGAATCGTAGGTGGGGGAGCGATGTTGATTTCCCCTGCGGGGCCGATGTCGTGGGTGATACCCCTCAGGATGACTTCGGTGCCCGAAACCCCGTCTTCGGCAATCATCCGGCACGAGAAGTGCGCGGCCCGAAGTTCACCGTCGTCCCGCCTCACCGTCCAGACCGCTTGGTGAGTGGTGCCCGGCGCTGATTGTACGATCTTGGCCATTGCTTCGCTCTCGTCACGGTTGGTGACAAGTCGGGTGAACGCGCCCGCGAGTGCACGCTGGGTCTCGCGCTCGTCTTGCGGAACGCGGTAGAGATCGAGCAGGTCGTTGCTACCACTTGCTGTGCTCTTGGTGAGGTTGAACTGCCACGCCCCGGCGGCGTCTCGTGGTGGTGGAGTCTCGTCGCGCTGACCGAGCCACACCCACGCACCGTGCGTACGGCCAGCAAACGTTCGCAGTGGTTCGGCCAGTACTCGCCTGTTGCCGTCTTTGGATAGCCGATCCACCATGGCTTCCGCAGAAAGTGCCTCCGCTACCGCGGCCCCTGCCTCTTTCCGGCTGTCGGAGCTGCGGAGAACGTTACGAGGAGGAACAAAGGATTTGGGTGAAGACCCAACTCCGATCACGGACGGCTCTGCGTCTCCGAACGCCTCGATGAGAATCCAGCTGTTCGACATGGTCGACCGACCCCCGCAGGTCTAGGTAGTTGCTTGTCTGTGTGCGATGGCTTGTCAGTGTCTTCGCAATGCCTGGACCGCAGGCAGAATCTTGGTGTACTGAGGGCCGAGCACGCGTGCGGTAAGATCCACGAGTCGAGCGTCCTGTCCGATTGTCACTTGCGACTTGCCTTTCCACGCTCCCGCGATGATCTTTCGAGCAGCGTCTTCGGGTGCAGTTCGGGCTATACGGCTGTCGAAGAGCTCGGCAGTGCGGCCCTGGTCGACGCTTGGTGCCGACCGTGCTGTTCTGGCGATCGATGTCTTCAGCCCGCCGGGGATGACACATGTCGCGCGGGCGGTTCGTGATGCCAGCCGCAACTCCTGATTCAACGCCTCGGTGAAGCCTCGAACGGCAAATTTGGACGAGTTGTATGCCGAGTAACCTGGTGCGGACACAACCCCGAATGCAGATGAGACGTTCACAATTCGACCTCTGCGCGACTTCAGAATGTCTGGCAGGAAGGCACGAGAGCTACTCACCACACTCTCGAAGTTAGTTGCCATGACGAAATCGAAGTCAGCTGGGGGAGTATCGATGACGTCGCCGCTGTAAAGAACGCCTGCGACATTGAAGACAGCATCGATACCGCCGAGTGCATTGCGCGAAGATGCCGCCCACGAGTTGATCTCGGCCCGGTCGGCGACGTCTACATGGGCCGCGCTTGCGATCTCGGTTGTAGCGGCACATCGAGACTGCGTGTCCAGGAGTGCGTCGTAGTTGTTGTCCGCGAGAGCAAGTGACCAGTTCTGGCGCGCTAGCCGCAGTGCCACTTCACGGCCCAGTCCCGAACCCGCGCCGGTAACCGCTGCTTTCCATGCCCCTGGCATCTGCCTGCGCCTCCCGCATCTCGCTACCCTCAGTAACTAGGCACCGTAACGAACAGCTCGCGGCTGCGCTAGCAACCAGCTGGTCTGTATTCCCATTTGTACCGGTCTGTCGTGATTTCTGGGTTGCGAGTGTTGGTGAGCGGAATCGAAGCGCCCGGCCGCGCACCTTCGGTCAGCTAATGCACCGCCCGGTCATGATCGCAGGGGGGGTCGCCACGCCTGAGGTGGCTGAGGTGAATCCCGACTTCCGCTGCGGATCGCTCAGCAGGCCTCCATCGCGAACTCACTCGCGCCAACGGGACTGACTGCGGTGAGCGCAACAAGACCCGTTCCCTGCACGGCTTCGTTGCACAACAGCACTGCGCGACGGACTGCCAGCGTCGCTGTGATGAGTGAGCCCTGAGCCAGTTCGATTCCACCGTAATCTCGTCGCATGGTGCTATCACCACTGCGTGGTAACCATAGTGGTGTCTTCGACCGTCGAGGCGTGCCAACCGACGATTTCTCGAAAGGAGCAGCCGATCACGAACGCTGCCGATGGTCCGGTGTAGTGAAGGCGGTGACCCATTGCCGACTCGCGCCCTCATACAATGTTTCCTTCACAAAGAATTGCAGCGGAGTCAAGACCGGGCCGCTTCGGTGGCAATTCTCGGATTTGTCAACGAACCTGATTGGGAGATGAAGCTATCGGGTCAGGCATGGCCAAACGTCGCGGCGTGAGGAGCGGTGGAGTCAGTGGACCTGGCGTGGATTGCGATCGATACCAACAAATTCTACGATGTGCGACCGAGGCGTGCACCTGAATCAGCAATTGAGTGTGCTACGGATATTCGCTCGGTAGTACTGGAACTCAGCATCCCTAATTACAGACCTCTCAACGATGAGGGGGTGTATCCCGGATTCGTTCAGCAGCAGAATTTTTAAGACCCAATCCAGCGACATTGACACCGAAATGAGTAGCCTGTAATGACGATCGCGATGTCGTTTTCCCACCAATCTGCTTATCTGATGGGCCATTGTGTTTCGTGCAAAAGTTACAAGGTCCTGCCATGATTCATGTGGCGCAATGTCAGACCCTGAAAAATCCGAGATTATCCCTGGAGCTGTTGTAGCAGCTTTTGTCGCCAAACGGTTCATCCTGTCAGAAAAGGTCATTCTGCCGAAACCCGCCAAGCTGTCGGTCAGGCTTCGCTCGATGTCCGCGCGAGCGGCAGGCGTTCCTAGATCGTCGAACGCGCGAAGCCCTGCGGACCGGGCCGACCTGCGGATCGTCTTTCGCTGGCCCTCCGTCAAAACGAGCTGCTCATTGGTGTCGCCGAAAAGACGGTTGTCCAGGCCTTCGGCTACAGCACACAGAACGAGTACATTGGCCTCAACCACATCATCTCGGCCAGCGATAACGGCATCACCCAAGTTTCCGATTTTCTGCCAGACGGTCAGCCAGTGAACCAATACTTCTACCGTAAGTGCCTCTAGAGGTATAAAAGTCCGCATTGGGCGGGACTCAGTTTCGCGTTCCTCGGTCAGCTTGACTGCTAGCAACGGCCCGTCTATATCGGCTGAGACGGAGATTGAGGAAACGCGCGGTTCACGTCGGGTACATAATTGCACCAAGCCTGCAATCGCGTTTGAAGCGCTCATTCTCAACTCAAGCAATGATCGGGGCGAGCTGGAAACGTACTCGAAAAGCAGACGCCCGGCGGTGTCTTCGATGAATGTGAACGAAATACCCTCAGCAACAGCGTATTTACCTGACCAGTCAGCGGCCAGGTGGTCCCAACCCCCAGGGATGTCTACTGAGAAGCGAATCGAGTGAAATTGATGTTCCGGACCAGTCAGATGCGCACCGCGCACAGTCGTTTGTACTGTCGCGCGTTGCTGGGGCGACCGAGGTGGCCACAGCGGGGACGACATAATCCGTGTATCGAGGAGGGTGAGTGCGGTTCCGTCCTCGAGAGTCCCGTGAACTGTCACCGGCTCAAAGTCAGCGACGGCATCATCAGGATGGGGTGCGCGAATGGTGGTTGCGCTGGAGCCGGTTGTGTGCCGAAGCTGGGACCGGCCGGGTGTGATCTGCCCGTCGACGGTCAAGAGTGCGTCGGTGCCGTCGCGGTATTGCAAGCTGGCGCGTACCGAGTTTAACGAATCGCTGGCCAACCAGAAGGTCCCTCTGAGTGGCGGTGGGTCAGTGTCGTTGTCGCTCATGGCGGGTCCTTGGATAGTGGGTGCAATGTCTGTCAGCGATGAGACTCAGTCTCCGACTGTATCGACGGACTTATTCTGCGGTAGCTTGAACCCGTACTGGCGATGCCGGTGTCCGCTTCTCCTCCACCGAACCGAGAATGCCACGAGAAGGAAGGCTGTAAGCGCGAGTGCGCCGAAATATATAAACAGCACCAAGGGCCCACGTCCTCCTAGTGTGTCCGACGCAAGTGAAACCAAATCCTTTGACCATTGGCTCTGTCTTTCAAACGTTCGGATCGATTCACTTATGCGAGGCATTAAAAACATAACTACTACGAGGAAACCGGACGATGCGATTGCGATCGAGCGTCGAGTCTGCATTCTAGAGTAGCGCGTAGAAACTATGCTCTCAAGAATTTTGACGCGGTCAAGTAATCTTTCGTAAAGAGTGTCAGCAGAATTTGAGGAAAGTATTGCATTTATTATGTTCTCGTCATCCGGCCCGTTCAGTAGATTTCTTCGATACTCTTGGAGGCCTACTGCCAGCATTCCCTGTGAGGCAAACAGTTTCTTGTCGCGAACCGTTGCCGTAGATGTCTCGCGATCGACCTGCTGCAGCTGGCGGATTTGTCGAATGGCTGATTCGATCGGAATGAGTTGCATTAAGTCTTCCCGATAGTCCGGCTCATTCGCGGCCCAGTTTGCATAGATTGCGCTACCTGCAGATACCCAAAGCTCTCGGTCTGAGACCTTGAGTTTATTCGCGAGTAATTCTGACACTGTGTCTGCGTTTAGAGGTACAGCTGACGTCGCCCTGAGCGCAGTCAGTGCTAAATCGTGGCGATGTCTGTCCTTTGCGGCTTTGCCCTCGCACGCACACACCGGTGCCCCTATCGACAACATGGTGTAGGAGCTCCAATCGTTGCGCCCACCACTGCCAAAAATCGATCTTATCGCATCGCGATAGATCTCGAACACCGAGTGAAAAGTCAGCTGGGCTGCGTCGCTGGTACTAAGGTCAATCCAGCCGACACCTTCGCGCATGAGATCATTCGATTTGGACCGTTGGACTCCGTTTGCGCTGCAATAGTGGTTGTAAATTGGCGCAGCAATGTTGACGGTGTCGATTCGGTTAAGATCGCTCACCATGCAGTTTCGCATTGCTTTAAGGTCCAGGGCGGTTGATACGGCAGACGCAAGAGTGAGAATGCAGACGCCGGACGTGTGGAGCAGTAGCGAGACTTCGATGACGTCTTGGCCGACTAGAAAGCTCGTGTATGGGACCTGTCTCATCTCGACCCGGATGTAAGGGATCTTGTCGAAATAGCGTGGAGCGTATCGATCACGTTCCGCGACGTTGCGTATCGATGCCCACGCCTCAGATCGTGATTGACTCAGGCGCAGTTCCTCTTGCGATTTGTCCAGTTCAAGGCTCAGATCCTCAATTTCGTCGGTTGTCTTTGGCGTTTCCTCGGTTGCGTTTCCTGATCTGAGCTTTTGCAAGTATCCCGAAGATGCAACCTTGAGAGATAGCCAAAAATATCGGCGAAAAGTCGAAAGTGTTGACAAGTCTCCAGATTTGAGCGCGTGTTGCAAGGTCTTGATTGATTGAATATCACGTAAAATTCTTTCCGTCTCAATATGGGACTTGCTGAATCTGACTTCATCCGAGATTGGTGATGCCGCGCTTTTGCCCAGGTTCTTTAAAAGAAGTTGATCGGCCAATTTTTCTACATTCAGACCAGGGCCGAGGTCGAACGAATACGAGTAATACACAGCCCGACCTCGTATCACGATGTCGTGGGGTCGTCTTCCCGGTTTGACGAGAGAGGATATCTTCATCGGTTGATCGTAGTCGACTGCTGTCAAGCAGCGGGGTAAGTTGGGGAACTGGGGTGGGATGGTGCATACGTTTTTCGCGAGTTGCTTGGCTTTGAATGTTCTGTACAGTCGCTGAGGGGTGTGCGGGGCTTCCCTGGCTTTGGTTAACATCTGATCTGCGAGGATCGTTCCTCACAATGGAAGGATTTTCCCGTGCTGAAAACATTTCCCGAGGAGTTCCGCCGCGACGTCATCGGCGTCGCCCGTAAGGGCGAGGTCCTGCCACGTCAATGGCGGTCCGCGTTGATCTATTGGAGCTCTTGACGCAATGAGCGTGTTTGCACCGCACTGTAGTCACTGAATCTACTATAGATTGCCTAGCATTCGACGAAGGGGTGTGCCGGAGTGTTATTGTTGACCGAGCCGATTTCATTCCCCGAACGATCGGCATATCTATAGTTATAACGAGCTCAAATCCTAGCGAAAGAGTTCGCCGGTGGTTCCAAGACCAGTTATCGCCCGCATCCAGATCGGCACGCAGGTTTACGCGTCCCCAGCCGTCTATGTAAAGGCCAGAGTGGTCGCTCACGCGGACGCCTGGCCCGTCGACGTCCACGCCAATCTGACTGACCTGCAGTGTTGGCCTAAGCGCACCCCAATTCGCAGCATCCCACTCGGTGCTGGAGATCGTCCAGGACCATCGGCAGTTGTGGAGCATCACCCGGTCGTTTGCCGAGATGAAGAGACCCGCGTGGAGATTACGCGGGCGTTGGCGACGGCTGTGGTGGCTGTGCCGACGCGGCATGATCCGGCGTTGGAGTGAGCTGACCGGGCCGTTCTTCGTCGAGGCCCCCGAGATGCAGCAGGTATGAAACACAGGTAAGGGCTTCGGCCGGACCGATTCGGTGATGTATACGTTCTGCTCTACCCCGCTGGGGCTGTGTGAGTGGTCCACATCTGGCCGTCCCAGTATCGGAGACTTCCGTTGCGATCGGGGTTCGGGTACCACCCCGCGGGTACGTGCGGGGGAGGCGGTGGAATTGGGTTCGATGTGGCAGGGGGAGATGGAGTGGGTGCCACCAGTGCGTCGTCTATCGCTTGGCGTAAAGCCAGCATGTCGCGGACATGCCTGCGCTCCAGGGTGACGGCGTTCTCGCTATCACCCGTTCGTCGAGATGCCGATGTGAAGCGTGAATTCACCTCGATGCCACCTGGAATAGTGAATTCGATGTACCCGAGGACGAACGGTGTCGGCTTCTTGAATTGAATTGCTTGTATGGAAGACAGTGCGATTCGCTTCTCTCCGACCCCGACCGACAGTCTGGCCATCAACCCGCTTCGCTCGATGGTGACGTATCGACCGTCGAAGCGGACCACGCCGTTGAAGCCTGCTGCAGCGATCATCGGAACGGGCTCCTCTTCGTCCGCGGGCGACGGCTTCCAGCTTGTCGCCCTGTCCGTGGCTCAACAGACAATACCGACAGAGCCAGGTCGCTCCGGTACGAACCGATGTCTTCACGACGTGACCGTGCCGATTCGATCGTAAGGCGGAAGTGTGGGCTTGGTTCGCTGAAGAGTGTCGAAGCAGGGGGTCGGTGGACTGAATGGTGGCCAGAACTCGTGACAGTGCTGACTTTGTCGGCGCGTTCTATCCGGCACGTCTCTGAGGACCGGGTCTCGCTGTCACACGGGTGTCACAAGTCGGTACCTACAAGAGTGGGTTCGGATGGTCCCGCTTGGACGGTCGACCCAGGACAGAGCCCCTGTGTTGGTTCCATGCGGACGTATCTGCTTGTCTCGCAACATACTTGTAAGCGGCGGTCAACGGTTCGATCCCTTTAGGAGGCTGCACGAGACGGCCTCGACCAGCGAAAATGGTTGAGTCCGTGTCTTTTTCGCCTATTTCCGACCGCTCGTTTCTTACGCGAGCCCGGTTCGTCCACCTGGGTTTATGTGTCGACCGTGAACTGGGGTTTTGCCGGTTCGGCGGCCCGATTCGGCGTTCGGTGTCACAGAATGTCACAACTCGTTGCTAACTCATCGGTGAGCATTCGTGTGGATGCAGGTGGATGCACTCGGACTGAGCAGCTGGATTGCGGTGTTGGAGTCAGTGTCGGGTCTGCAGGCTTGGAGCCGACGTACCCGATTCCTGACGAAGGTGCAGGTGGATGCCGGGTTTGGAGGCAGCCGGCGGCCGGTATCGCGGTTGCGGCGTACGGCCCCGATGACGCGGTGGTGATGGGTGTCAGCGCGGCCCGGTTGCACGGTGGGATTCCGCGGGCGTTGGCGACTGCTGTGGTTGCTGTGCAGACGCGGCAGATCCGATTTGTTCAGAGGATCGTCAGGCGGTGGTTCGGTTCGTGGTGCGTGCCACGGCGCGTCTGGATGCGGAGCGGATCGATACCGAGTTGGGTGTGGTGTCGGTGACTACTGCGGAGCAGACGGTGTTGGATTTGGTGAAGCGTGCGGGTCTCGGTGATGCCGAGGGCGTTGTGCGGCCGGCGGTGGAGCAGTTGTATCGACGGTGTGACCCGAATGTGGTGGCCGAGATCGCTGGGGCTCAGAAGATGCGAACGACGTTGGTGCGGTTGCGCGATCGGTTGGGGGAGCAGCGGCGAATGCAGACGAGTTGGCCTCAGTGGCCGCGCAATTCAGTGTCGCGCGTGCTCAAGTCGAGCGGGATCACCTGATCTCGCACCTGCTCGGCTATCTGAGTGCGCACTTCGCGGATCGGATTGTGTTCATCGGCGGGACAGCGTTGGCTCGAACCCATCTGGGCGATAATTCCAACCTCATGGTGGTCGGCACCCAACGCTCCCCCTTCACAAAGGGTACTGCGAGTCCACGCCACTAGCACCCTCGCAGGTGGTGTCTGACCCGAGCAAGCATGCCGAATTCGTGAGGAGTAGCTACTTCCGAAGAGTCGGGCCCGACAGCCATTGTTGCTAGTCGATTCTCATCGACTTCGTGATGGTAGCGATGAGCTCGTCTTCACTTAGTCGTGGATAGTGGTGCCCGCCCTCGAATCCATGCACGACCAATGGATGTCGAGTGGCGCGGCTCCACGAATCGAGTTCGTCGATTGAACAAGTGACGTCGGCCTTGCCGCCCATGGCCACGATCGGGGCATTGAGTGGGGACAGTTCGGTGGGACGATGACCATCCAACAGACGTAGGTCCGACCGTAGCGGCGGCAATATCAACGGCCAGAGTTTCGGCAGGTCGTACACAGCATCGTCGACATCGCTCAGAGTCCGCATCGCCTCGACCAGCTCTGCGTCAGTCAGCAGATGTTTGGTTTCGCTCAGGAGGGAGCTAGGAGCGGGGCGCCCGGAAACGAAGACGGCGTCGACCAGGTACGTGTCTAAAGACTCCAACGCCCGCGCCACTTCGTACGCAACCGCCGAGCCCATACTGTGACCGAAAAGTGTGAGCGGGAGTTCGGCGAGCGCTGGCATCTCGGCAACTATCCCTGCGACCAAGTCGCCCATTTCCTCTATGCAGGGCTCACTCAGTCTGTCTTGGCGCCCAGGGTACTGAACCGCTACTACTTCGACCGATGACGGGAACTTGTCTGTCCAGGACGAATAAGAATGTGCGGTTCCCCCAGCATGAGGAAAGCAGACGATCCGCTGGGTGACCTCGACCGGTCTGGCCACCTGGCGTCTGAACCACCGCGAGGTGGTCGAAGTCGAGCCGTGAAGTCCAGGAGCCACCGGTCAACCTCCCGTCGTCAAGGTGGGCAAAAACGACGGGCGCCGTTCTTCGTAAGCTGCAACAGCATCGGTGTGCCGCAGACTTACGCCGACGTGGTCGAGGCCCTCCATGAACCGCCATCGGGTGTAGTCGTCGATAAGAAACTGGGCCACGAAATCGAGGTGTTTAATCGTCCGGTCACGCAGATCTACTGCGACGGGGACAGTCGGATCCACCTCCAATGACTTCCAGAGCATCTCGACGTCTTCGGTAGCGAGTTGCGCGGCTAGCAAGCCGGCATTGCCCGCGTTGCCGCGAAAGATGTCGCCGAACCTCGACGAGATGACGACGCGAAAGCCGAAGTCCTGCAGTGCCCACACGGCGTGTTCGCGTGAAGATCCTGTACCGAAGTCAGGGCCGGCAACCAAGATGCTCCCGCCATCGTAGGGATGCCTGTTGAGTATGAAGTCGGAATCATGTCGCCACGAGGCGAACAAACCGTCTTCGAACCCAGAGCGCGTGATGCGCTTGAGGTATTCGGCAGGAATGATCTGGTCGGTGTCGACGTCCGACCGAAGCAGCGGCACACCGATTCCAGAGTGGGTGATGAATTGCTTCACAGCGATGTCCCGTCTGTTGGGAGTAGGTCCCGTGGTGCCGACAAGGTTCCACGAATTGCGGTGGCGGCCGCTACCGCAGGCGAAACCAAGTGCGTGCGGCCGTGTTTGCCTTGTCGCCCCTCGAAGTTGCGGTTTGAGGTCGAGGCCGAGCGTTCGCCTGGCTTGAGTCGATCAGGGTTCATCGCCAGACACATCGAGCACCCGGGCTGACGCCACTCCGCCCCCGCCGCCGTGAAGATCTCGCCCAATCCTTCAGCTTCGGCCTGCTCACGTACCTGGTGGGACCCTGGAACAATGAGTACGCGCAAACCGTCGGCAACTCGGCGTTCGTTCAGGATCTCCGCGACGACGCGCAGGTCCTCGATGCGTCCATTGGTGCACGAACCGATGAATACGGTGTCGACGGTCACCTCGCGTAAGGGAGTACCAGGCTGCAGGCCCATGTACTCCAGCGCTCGTGTCATCGCCCCACGGTCGTCGTCGTCAAGGCATTGCGCAGGGTCGGGGATTGCCTCACCGAGCGGAAGACCTTGGGCGGGCGTTGTTCCCCACGTGACGAAGGGGGTCAATGTGCTGGCATCGATTCTTATCTCGCGATCGAATCGACTTCCCTCGTCGGTCGTCAACGCCCGCCAGTTCGCAACTGCCTGGTCCCAGTCGTCCGCGCTCGGTGCGTAGCGACGCGCACGAAGGTAATCGAAGGTAACGTCGTCCGGTTCGACTAGCCCAGCGCGGGCACCCGCCTCGATCGACATGTTGCACATGGTCATTCGTGATTCCATCGACATCGCTCGAACCGCTGCGCCTCGGTACTCGATAACGTGCCCCTGTGCTCCACCGGTGCCGATCGCGGCGATGATCGACAGGATGAGGTCCTTGCTGCTGACGTCTGCAGGAAGTGCACCGTCGATGGTGACAGACATGGTCCGGAACGGCCGCAGTGGCAAAGTCTGGGTAGCCAAGACATGCTCGACCTCACTGGTTCCGATCCCGAAGGCGAGTGCGCCGAAGGCCCCGTGGGTCGACGTGTGGCTATCTCCACAGACGATTGTCATGCCGGGCTGAGTCAAGCCGAGTTGTGGACCGATTACGTGCACGATGCCCTGGTCAGGGTCACCCATCGAATGGAGAAGGATCCCATACTCAGCACAGTTCTTCCGGAGAGTCTCCACCTGAGTACGCGAAACCACATCGACGATAGGATGGTCGAGGTCAGTGGTCGGCACGTTATGATCCTCGGTAGCGATCGTCAGATCGGGCCGTCGCACCGATCGCTTGGCAAGCCGCAGACCGTCAAAGGCTTGGGGACTGGTCACCTCGTGCAGCAGGTGTAGATCGATGTAGAGCAGATCTGGCTCGGCTCGATCGTCGGCGCTGCCGGGAATGACAACGTGAGCATCCCAGATCTTTTCGGCGAGTGTGCGGGGTGGTGTCACTTGAGATCTCCTTTATCGTCCGGCGGCAGATGCGAGGCGGTCGCCTACATCGCGGGTTCCGGGACGCAAACCGGGAGTTCGACCGCGAAGTTCACACCGAACAGCGTTCTCCACCTTTACGGCGGACTCACGGTGACCGAGATGCCCGAGCATCAGTGCGACCGATTTCACCGCGGCTACGGGGTCCGCCACGAACTGTCCGGCGATGTCGGGTGCGCTGCCGTGCACGGGCTCGAACATCGAAGGGTTGGTGCCGGAACTGTCGATGTTCCCGCTCGCGGCGAGTCCGATTCCGCCGCTGATCGCCGCGACGAGGTCCGTGATGATGTCCCCGAACAAATTGTCCGTGACGATGACATCGAATGCTCCGGGATTGTTCACCAGGTGCACCGTCGTCGCATCCACATGCTGGTATCTCACGGTAACGGTGGGAAATTCGAGTCCGACCTGATCGACGACCCGTTGCCAAAGCGATCCTGCGAAGGTCAGGACGTTTGTCTTGTGCACGAGAGTCAGATGTTGTCGTCGGTCGAGGGCTGCTCGGAAGGCAAAGCGGACGACGCGTTCGATACCGTACGCAGTATTCGTGCTCGTCTCGATGGCTATCTCGTGAGGCGTCCCTACTCGAATGGCCCCGCCGGTGCCTGTGTAAGGTCCTTCGGTTCCCTCTCGGATCACGAGAAGGTCCATCGGGGGATTGCCTGCCAGAGGGCCAACGAGGTCGGGTTCCGTTGTGGCCGGCCGAAGGTTGACGTGGTGGTCAAGAGCAAAACGCAGTTCAAGCAGCAGGCCGCGCTCCAGAATGCCAGGAGCAACGTCGGGGTGACCTATCGCCCCGAGGAGAATCGCATCGTGCTGGCGAAGCTCCTCGAGGACGGTGTGAGGCAGCAATTCCCCACTGGCAAGGTACCGCTTCGCGCCCAAGTCGTACATGGTGCAATCGACGTCCGGTTGGACCACGTCGAGAACCTTCAGGGCCTCGGCCGTGACCTCTGGACCAATCCCGTCGCCGGGTATCACCGCGAGCTTCATTACCCCTCCTGTGCCTGTGTAGACGAGTCCAAAGATGCCAACGGCACTCCAGACGTCGACGGAATGTGACTGGGAACGTCCTCTTCGTCGCCGATGGTGATCGTTCCGCCATACTCGAGCATCAGCACCGAGGCACCCCCTTCACTGACTGGTTTGTGGCGGCGTCCGCGACGAACCACGAACAGGGAGCCGCGCGGCAATTCGACCGCGCTTTGCACTCCGTCCTCAGAAAGAAGCTCGATTTTCAGACGGCCATCGAGGACGAGAAACAATTCATCCGTATCAGCATGTGAATGCCAGATGTATTCACCGTGAAATTTCGCTACTCGCGCCTCGTGATCATTGACTTTGGCGACGATTCGAGGGTTCCAGAGGTCATCGATTACTGCGAGAACACTCTCCAGATCGATTGCGACATCAAGCATGGGAAGACCATTGCATGAATCACGAAAGGCCGAAACCAGGCACGGCGCATCCTTTTTTGATCCTTTTATCTTCCTGCACTACTGCCACTCGACGCCGTGACGTGGGCGGGACACGGTGCGGCAACGTGGACGCGGTCAAAAGCTTTCCGGATGCTGAAAGTACGGAGGACGAGTGAGCTTGGTCATGTCACCGGCAATGGATTCGGTGCCGCATTGGAACGCACAGGCGTCGTCCCCGATGCCTTTCGGTCGATACGGGAAAAATACTCATGCACAGCGGGTTTCGGATATGTGGCCGGTGCCTGAGGTTCTGCGGGCACCTCTCTGGAGTTCCGTCGACCTCAGAGACGGAAATCAGTCGCTCCCGAACCCGATGGATCGTCGACGCAAGCAGGCTATGTTCGACCTCCTGGTTCGCATCGGATTTAAAGACATCGAGGTAGGGTACCCGTCGGCCAGTCGGGCAGATTTCGATTTTGTTCGACATCTTATCGAGAACGACCTCATCCCTGATGATGTCACGATTGGTGTATTCACTCCCGCGAAAACGGAACTTATCGATCGAACGTTCGAGGCCCTAGCCGGCGCGTCGAAAGCGATGGTGCACCTTTGCAACGCCACTGCTTGTCTGTGGCGCGAAGCCGTATTCGGGATGACTACAGCCCAGGTACGAGAGATGGTCGACACGTCGGCAACCCACATGATGCGCCGAGCGAACGCGATCACGTCGACGAATTTTCGATTCGAATATTCGCCCGAAACGTTCAATGTGACGGAGCCGGATTTCGCATTGGAAATATCTGACCGCGTCGCCTCGATTTGCGACGCCTCGGTGGACCGACCCTTGGTTCTGAACTTGCCGACCACCGTCGAGACAGATACACCGAACGTCTTTGCCAATCAGATCGACTTCATGAATCGAAATCTCGATCGCCGGGATTCGATCATCCTGTCCGTTCACCCTCACAACGACCGCGGTACAGCGGTCGCCTCTGCTGAACTGGCCATGATGAGCGGTGCGGATCGAGTTGAAGGCACTCTATTCGGAAACGGCGAGCGCACGGGCAATGTGTGCCTGGTGACGCTGGCACTGAACATGTTCAGTCAGGGCATCGATCCTCAGTTGGATTTCACCGATATCGACTCTGTGCGCAGGACGGTGGAGTCCTGTAATCAGATGGAAGTACACCCGCGGCATCCATACGTCGGCGACCTCGTCTACACGGCGTTCTCTGGAACTCATCAGGACGCAATATCCAAAGGGATGACCGCGGTGACATCCCTGGCGGACCGGACAGGTATGTCCAGGGATTCCGTGCCGTGGGACGTGCCTTATTTACCTATTGATCCGATGGACGTGGGCCGTACCTACGAATCAATAGTTCGAGTCAACAGCCAGTCCGGGAAAGGCGGGATCGCGCACGTTCTGGAGCACCAGCACGGACTGCGACTACCGAAATCGATGCGGCGCGAGTTTGCAACAGTCGTCCAAGCGGTGGTAGACACCAGCGGGGCCGAGCTCGAGGGGTCAGAGCTCTGGGCACTTTTTCGGGAAGAGTATGTCGACAAGCAGGTTCCATTCCTTTTCAAAGAGGCCTTGGTAGACCGTTCTCGGACCGGAGGTCTCGTCACGATTACGGTGCATTTGGCTGGCGGCGATGGCGCAGAAGTTGTGGTCACCGGCGAGTCGGACACCGTCGAAGCTGCCTTCGTAGAGGGACTACGCGATCAAGGTTATGCCGCCGAAATCGACGAGCTCGTAGTCGACTCGTCCGATGAAGGCCGGAATTTTGCATACGCCCGCTTGACGGTGAACGGGATCCAAACAATGGGAGTTGGCATCGACGACGTCGCCGAGAACGCAACCCTCAAGGCTCTCGTCGTCGCTCTCAACAGGGCGGAACTTAGCTCATGACCACCTCGACGGCGCTGCAAGGCTTGACTATCACAAAAGCTACCGAGCCTTTTGTCCACCACGAGTTCGAGCGGCAGGCCGCACGATTCCCGAATCGAACGGCCGTAACTGCGGGGGAGCGCAGCCTGACCTATCGGCAACTCGATGATCAAGCGAACAGACTCGCCCACCTACTTCTCGGGCGCGGAATAGGTCGCGGAGACGTGGTAGGAATCTGCATGGACAGGACCCCCGCACTGGTTGTGGCCTTGCTAGGGGTTCTCAAGGCCGGTGCGGCGTACGTTCCTTTGGATACCAGCTATCCGCAAGATCGATTGCGACGGATGGTGGAACAGCTGCCCGGGCTGTCGTTGGTGTGCTGCACTGCCGACACCGAAGAGATGACACCACGGGACCGCGACACTCTGGTGATGTCTCTCGACGGCTCGTCGAATGACATCGAAGCCCACACCAGCGACAAGCCGCACGTGATATTGAGCCCGGAAGACCTTTGCTATGTGGTCTTCACCTCTGGTTCGACTGGAACTCCCAAGGCAGTGTCAGTTCGCCACCGCGGTTGGCACAATCTGCTCACGTGGCTTGTCCTCGAGTACGGACTCGACGACACGGCACACAACTTGGTCGTCAGCTCGTTCGGCTTCGATATCACTCAACGAAGCCTGCTCACTCCGCTCTTCTGCGGAGCACGCCTTGACCTCCTCCCGAGCCGCAGCTTCGATGCCGCGATGGCCTACCGCATCATCAGCACCTCACAGGTGCGGACTCTGCACTGCCCACCGAGCACGCTGTATCTGTTGATCGACAGGGACGGTAGGAGGGAAGAGGATGGGCTCAGGTCACTGCGCTACGTCTTCATCGGCGGTGAAGCACTTACGATCGCCCGTGTCGAGAGTTGGGCGAAGGGCCGCGGGCACCAGTGCACCTTGTTGCACCAGTATGGAGTATCCGAATGTACTGACGTTGCTACATCGCATGTACTGGCTGACTATGACCGATACGCCGACGGCCATGTTCCAGTCGGAACGCCGGTGTATAACACTGCGATTCACATTCTCGACGACGACCTCCGCGACGTTGAGCGTGGCGAGACCGGTGAGGTGTGCATCTCGGGAGCCGGCGTCGGAGCAGGCTATCTCGGAGCCTCTGAAACGTCGTCAGCGCGCTTCACTGTCGTTGATCGCGAGGGTGCGGCTCTGCCGATCTATCGCACTGGCGACCGCGGGTTCGTCACCGCCGATGACGAGCTGGTGGTCGTCGGCCGAATGGATTCGCAAGTCAAGATTCGGGGGAACCGGATTGATCTCGGCGACGTCGACTACGCATTGCGTCGAAGCTCGGCAGTGCGTGACGCCGCGGTCGTGGCAGTGGCCAACGATGCCGGCGAGTTGGACTTGGTTGCTTTCGTCATCTCTGCAGACTCAGACTTCGACCCTCGGCGACTGCGCGAGGATCTCCATTCATCGATTCCCAAAGCCATGATTCCCGCAAAATTCATCGAAACCTCTGAATTCCCAATGACTCCCAACAACAAGGTCGATCGCAAAGCTCTCGTCGACGCCGCCTCTGTGCGGTTCTGACCACCGTTACTACCATCACCAGCAGGAGAATCCGTGACCGAAATGTCAGCAACCACCCCGACTTCGCACATCGCTCCCAATGCCGTCGTTCCGGAGGACATCAGGAGCGACATCGAGCAGTTCACGAGAGACGGCTTCCTCGGACCGATCAAGCTGTACGAACCCGACGAGGCTGCAGAACTGATTCGTGAGATCCGCATTCGGAACTTCGACGGATCGAAGGCGCTCTACCAGAACAGCGTGAACTACGATCGCCACTTCGACATCCCTGAACTCACTCGACACGTCGCCCATCCCACGATCCTCAAGTACTTGACTGCGATCCTCGGCCCGGACGTCCTGTCATGGCGAACCGAATGGTTCCCCAAATTCCCCGGCGCAAAAGCCACTGAATGGCATCAGGTCCGCGACTACAGCTACGCGAACGGCAAAGCTCAGCTCGAGCCGACGCAGTCCGACTGGAATGCATTCATCGACATCACTGTGTGGACCACTTTCACGCCGGCCACGTCCGAAACGGCTTGCATGCGCTTCGTACGGGGGTCGCACCGTGACAGGATCTTCGACGAACACAAGCCAACCACTGCGGGTCGCACAGACGACTACGACGTAGCGCGCGCTGACACCGGTTTCTTTGGCTATGACTTCGCGGACTTCAAGATCGACGCGAACTGGGAGCCAGACCCCGAGGACGTTGTCGAGATGCCGATGCAGCCCGGTGAGGCCGTGATCTTCACGGCTTCGTGTGTCCACGGTTCGTTGCCCAACACGACCGAACGTGAAACCCGGTTTGCGATCGCGGGCCGCTACGTGCCGACTCACGTGCGTGTGTACCCCAATCAGAGCGCTTTCACTGCCCACGGCGCAACGTTCGATCTACAGAACTACGGCAGTGTCCTAGTCGCTGGAGAGAACCGCTTCGAGCACAACCGAATCCGCTCCACGAACAATCATGGCGAGCGCTTCGAATTCTCCTGATCTACCCCCCGAACTCTTACCGAAAGGTTCCCGTCAAACATGACCATCGACGACGTTCGCGACATCTGGTCGCGAAACCTTAAGCTCGATCAGTCCGCCATCGGAGACGACGACGACTTCTTCACACTCGGAGGTCACTCATTGATCATGGCGGAGATTCAGAACGAGTTCGCGGACAGCTTCGGAATCGAAGTGGCAATGGACGATCTGTTCCGTCGACCCACGGTAGGCCAGATCGCTGCCTACCTCGATACTCAGCGATCGGTTGCATAGCGTGAGGGCTCCGCACCGGAGGTCGGCAAACGGGTCTGCAGACGCATCCGCCCAGGTCCACTGATGCGTCTGTCCGATCGCGGCGAGAAGATGTCGCAGCTGTCCGGAATTCGGGAAATTCTACAAGACATCGCTCTGGCAACGGCCGGCGAAGATCGCGACGAATGGGTCGATCTGGGCGCAGGCAGCCCTGCGCGGATTCCCGAAGTACTGAGCGCGGTGGAAGGATTTGCTCGAACGGCAGTCGAACTCGATCTCGATAGTTCCAGCACCGCGTACGGACCCTCAAGAGGTTCCAACGTGCTGCTCGACGCAATTGTCGAGTACTTCTCCTCCCGATTCGGATGGTCGTTGGATCGAAACAACATCGTGGTCGGACCCGGTAGTCAGATGCTCCTTTTTGCGGCGACTACGGTCTTCACCGGGCCGGGCCCGGACGGCCACAAGGTGCTGGTGTTGCCTTGCCTGCCCGACTACACCGGCTATCAGGGACTCGAGTTGGACGTCAACGGAGTAGTCGGTGTTGCTCCGGAGATATGCCTGTTGTCCAACAACATGTTTCGGTATGCACTCGATACAGATGCGGTGAATGCCCGCACGGATGTAGGCGCGCTATTGCTGTCCGATCCGCGTAATCCCACTGGTGACAGCTTGACAGCTACCGAGTTCGACGAGCTGTTGCGTATCGCAGAGACGAAGAAGGTGCCGCTGCTGGTTGATCATGCCTATGGGGAACCCTTCCCAAAAGTGGCCGGGTCGCGTGCCTTGCCGCGATGGCACCCGAACGTCGTGCACTTCTTCACCTTCTCCAAATTCGGGATACCTGGAGAACGATTGGGGTTCGCAATCGGGCCGTCGTCCCTCATAGAACCGCTGTGCGCGTTTGTATCGAACACTGTGTTGCATGGGCCGCAGCTGTTTCAGGCCGCTATCGCCAGGGCCCTGCGCGACGGCAGCGTCGACGACGTAGTACGGGACCGAATTACACCCCACTACGAGCAGAAACGACGAGACACCGAAGCCTTGCTGCACGATGCGTTCGATGACGAGATCGATTGGCGGCTGCACGTCAGCGATGGAGGAATGTTCTGCTGGCTGTGGATTCGCGAACCGTGGTTCCAGGTCGGAGAGTTCTACCAGCTGCTCAAAACGTACAAGGTCTGTGTTGTTCCCGGGAACAATTTTTTCGTCTTGGGCGACTCCAGTGACGTAGCCAACGACCATGCACATCAGTGTGTGCGTATCAGCCTGAGCCGGGACGTGGACACCATTGCCCGGGGCATCGGTCTGATGGTTGTGGCGTTGCGAACCATAAGAGACCGGACAACCGACGCTGGAAGCGAGTAGAAGCTAATCCATGGGTGTGGAGAGCAAAACGGCGTCCCGCGCGAATCGAGCCGGAGTTGTTCCGACCATTCGCTTGAAGTGCCGATGCAGGTGAGCCTGATCATGAAAACCTGCTAGCGTGGCGACCTGCGATGCCGGAACGCCGGCCAGGAGCATTCGCCGGGCGGCCTCGATCCTTCTACCGATCAGATATCGGTGCGGTGCGATGCCGAACTCGTGGGTGAACGCGCGAACCAAGTGAGTCGGTGACGCATGCATTATATTGCTGGCTTCCTCGAGTGTGACCCCGGACTCTATTCGCGAGTCGATCAGATCTCGAAGCCGACGAGCGAGCGAACCATCAGCACGAAAGACTGGGGGACCGCTCTCGTGCCGCAGGTGACCTTGTAGCCGTTCCACGACAAACGCCAACCTGCTCTGCGCCTCGAAACGCTCGAGCGGACAACTCAGTGATCGGTGGAGTAGATCCACACGATCACGGAGGGCATCGTCGCGGATGCTCGGGGTGTCCACCGCTGAGCCGATATTGGTCAGTACGTCCGGAGCCAAGTAGATGACACGCTTACGGAAGCCTGTGTCGGTGACCGTCCTGCCGTCGTGCGGAACATGCGGGGGAAGCAAGGTCACCGTGGACTGCACCGACCCATGCTCGTGCCCAGCCATGTCGTAGCTGATCGCACCAGAGTCCACGATCAACAAGGTCCACGAATCGTGAGTATGCAGGGGGTATCGGTGCTCGACGAAGCGGGCATGGAACACCTCGACCACCCCGGGGACACCAGGGTTCCATGCTGTGATCTCGGGTTTGTCCACTACGTCAAGAATGTACAAGACTCAGCGGTCTCCTGCCGGACAAACTTGGATCATGGATCCAGAAAGTGCACCAGTCAGGTTCGACACCAAGATCGCAGTTCTCTTGAGAGACGACTTGGAAAGCTGGCAACGACTGAACGTGTCCGCCTTTCTCGTCAGTGGAATCGCCGCCGCAAATCCTGACCTCATCGGACAGCCGTACGCCGACGCCGACGATACTCAGTATCTAGCTATGTTCCGCCAGCCTGTACTTGTCTTTTCGGGCTCGAAAGAAGATCTAACAGCTGCTCACACACGAGCTGTTGGTCGCGGGCTAGCGATCTCTGTATTCACCGCCGATCTATTTCATACGAACAACGACGATGACAACCGTGCAGCGGTGCGCGCCGTCGCCCGTGAAGAACTGGACCTGGTCGGACTGGCTGTTCACTCCAAAAGGAACGCGGTGGACAAGATTCTCAAGGGCACCCGTATGCATCCATGACCACGCCGACTCCACAGAACTGAGGACCATCGTGACTACCGAAACCCGTCCAGCTGCGGACCGAACCGCGCAGCTCGCGTACTTGAATCTGCTCATCACCATGGCCTTTTTTGGTAGCGCATTCGCCAGCTCGAAGCAGGTGGTCGGTGAGATCCCTCACCAGGTGGCAGCCGTACTACGCTTCGGTGGTGGTGCGCTGGTACTCGTCGTAGCAGTGCTACTCGTCGCGCGAGGTGGATTCACTCTCGATCGCGGAACAGCGATCCGTGCCGGCGCGGTCGGATTGCTCGGTGTGTTCGCCTACAACGTCTTCTTCTTCTGGGGCCTCTCGTTGGCTCCGTCGCTCGACGGCGCGGTCATCGTGCCAGTCATGAGCCCAGTTATCACCATCGCTTTCATGGTGGTCACGAGACGCGAACGAGCGTCGAGAACGAGAGTCGCCGGCCTCGTGGTCGCAGTACTCGGAGCGGCTCTGTTCTTCATCAGCGTCGGCGGGGCAGACGGTGGACTCAACAGCACACGACTCGCGGGCGATGCCATCTTCGTTGCAGGCGCAGTGTGCTGGGCGGCATACACCATCACCTCCAAAAGCGTCCTCAAAGGAGCTGACCCACTGCAGGCAACGACAGTGGGCACGGCGGTCGGCGCTCTCGCGCTCGCAGCCGTCGCAGCGCCCGCAATCCCGAACGTGGACTGGGCGGCGGTCTCGACGACGTCCTGGCTGAATGTCGCCTATCTTGCGATCGGGCCGACGGCGCTTGCCTACCTCCTGTACTACCGGGGGCTGCGTCACGTCGCGCCAACCACTGCGACCATCATGATGTTTGCTGTTCCAGTGTTCGGAACTATATGCGCAACTGCATTTTTGGGAGAATCGTTCACTGGAGTTCAATTGCTTGCATCGGTGATTACCATCGGCGGAGCTCTCTTGGCCGTCACAGACGGCCGCCTCCGCTCGACCGGTGGCGACAAGCGTTCGGCGAACCCGGTAGACAACTGAAACTTACATGAATTGAATCGGTGGGGGAATCTTGTCGCTTTTGAACGTGCGTTTATTGGGCCCACTCGAGATCGGCTGCAACGGTATAGATCTGCCGCTGAAGGGAAGGAGGCAGAGGACGGTCATGGCATTACTCGCTCTCGCCCACGGCGAGGTCGTACCGTTGAGCAAACTGATCGACGCTTTGTGGGAAGAGTCCGACCCTCCTACTACTGCCGCAAAACAAGTGCGCAACACAGTCTCAGAGATACGGGGCATTCACCCGAGTATCGCTGCAGCAGTAGAGACGGCGTTTCATGGGTACCGCCTCCGATTGTCGCAGTGCTCGCTCGACATCGATCGATTCTGCACACTGGCCGACACTGCGCGGACCGAAGAAGAATCGAACTGCCAGAGTGCAATCGATCACTACCGTCAAGCGATCGACATGTGGCAGGGAACCGCGGTCGAGGGTGCAGGGAACACCGCAATCGAGGCACGGACCCGGCTGCTCGATGATCGTCGACTGGAGGTCACAGAGCGTTGGCTTCAACTTGAAATCGACCTCGGTACCATCAATCTCGGTCAGATGACCGTGGTGTGCGAAGCACTTACCTCTAATCCGTACCGCGAGCATCTAGTTACACTTGCGATGCAAGCATTCACTGCGTGCGGGTCGCGCGAGCGCGCACTAAGCTTGTACAGAGCAACTGAAAGTGCCATGTCGTCCGAGCTCGGTGTTGCGCCCGGTGCCGCCTTACGGCGAGCAATGGAACAGATCACGTCCAGCGTATACGAACCCGTCGTCCGGAAATCGGTCCCAAGACTGAGAACCGAAGTCGTTCAACGGCAAAACGCACCGATTGTTGGACGAGACTCACAGCTCGATGATGCGGAGAAACAGTGCACGGATCGTGCTGGTGATGCACACATTTACGCCGTGGACGGCATGGCAAGCGTTGGTAAAACCGTGTTTGCCGCCAATCTGGCGCGGCGTCTCGCGACCAAGTACGCAGACGGTTTCTGCATGGTCGACATACGCTCTCACTCTCCAACCACCGCTCCGATGACAACGAGTGAGGCGCTGACTGCCCTGCTGGCGCAGTCCGGCGTCGCAGGTGTCGAACTCCACGCGTCGTTCGACGTGCGCCGCGAACTGTGGTTCCAGCTGCAGACGCAACGGGCGGTCGTATTTGTTCTTGATGACGTCGTAAACGAAGAGCAAGTCAATGCCCTTGTGGCACCAAAGAGTTCCTCGATAGCAATCGTCACCAGTCGCACACGACTGACTGGCCTGGACCTTGTGCGGGCGATGACTCTCGAACCGCTGGACGTCGAAGCCGGTGCGCGACTGTTCGCTGTGATCGTCGGTGACGGACGGCCCGAGTCCGATCTGCCCGCCACGCAGAGCATCGTAGAACTCTGCGGCGGGATCCCGATGGTGATCTGCGCCGCCGCCGCACGAGTCAGACATAGACCTGCATGGACGATCCGCGCCTTTGCGGATCACTTAAATCAGGATCCGTCTCGCCTACTTCATATCGGACCCGAGCGGAAGTCGCTGGCGGCGGCGCTAACGGTGTCCGTTATGCGCCAGGATCGAGAGCACTTGGAGATGCTCCACTCCGTCGCTCATGAGAGTGACCTCGCGGCTACCACTACTAGTGCGTCGTTTGGTGCGCGTCGTGAGCGGTTGCTCGAAGACCTCGTCGATGCAAACCTATTGGAACACGGAGATCCGGGCCGCTACCGACTTCATGCGCTCGTGCGCCGCTTCCTCCAGGACACAGACGAATCGAACATTTTACATTCCACCGGATGCCCGAATCTGCCAACCGCCATCTGACACAACAGATCTCTGTTCTGTCTGTTCACTGGATCAACCATAGGATGCCGAGATGCAGCCAGTTCCCTTTCTGTCGGGGCATGTCCTTTTCCTCTTTCTCTTCCAAGTCGGCCTGCTCCTTGCCGTCGCAATAGGTCTTGGTCGACTCGCACGGCATGTCGGGCTCCCGTCGCTCGTGGGGGAGATCGGAGCAGGGATCATCCTCGGACCCTCAGTTCTGCAGAATGCATGGCCGGGTTTCGCGTCCGCTGTCTTCCCGTCGCAAGCAGAACAGTTTCATCTACTGGACGCCGTCGGGCAGCTAGGCGTCCTCTTGTTGGTCGCCTTCGCTGGAACCGATCTCGACATGGCGGCCGCGCGCCGCAACTCAGGAACGACTCTCACGATCAGCGTGTTCGGACTCTTGGTCCCGCTCGCCGCCGGCGTGGCGGTAGGTTTCGTCCTCCCACAATCTCTGCGCGGCAACGAGTCCAACGATTCCTCGTTCGTCCTGTTCGTCGGCGTCGCGCTGTGTGTGAGCGCGATCCCGGTGATTGCAAAGACGCTGACTGACATGGGCCTTATGCACCGCAATGTCGCTCAGTTGACACTGGGCGCGGCAATAGTGGACGACACGGTCGCGTGGTTTCTGCTTTCGGTGGTCGCCGCACTCGCCATCGGTGGACTCACTACGGGAACTGTCATCAGCGTGCTCGCAGCTCTGCTGGGCACGCTGCTGTTTGCCCTGCTGATCGCGCGTCCTCTCATCAAACGGTTGATGGGTTGGGTGACCAGTAAAGCCGATCCGGCTCACGCCTCGGCGGTTACGGTAGTTCTTGTGCTGCTGTCGGCAGCAGGCACGCACGCCGTCGGTCTCGAAGCTCTGCTTGGCGCATTCCTTTGCGGGATCCTGATCCGCCGATACCTTCCAGCCAAGGCTGCGGTGATGGTGCCCTTGAGAACTGTCATGACTGGAGTCCTGGCACCCGTCTTCTTTGCAACCGCCGGTCTTCGTATGGACCTGACAGAACTACTGGAGCCGTCGGTAGCTTTGGCCGCAGCCACTGTGCTTTTGGTTGCGATCATCGGCAAATTCGTTGGTGCCTACATCGGATCCAGGTTGAGCCGACTCGGACGATGGGAGGCTGTAGCTGTCGGATCGGCCCTCAACGCACGCGGAGTTGTCGAAATCGTTATAGCGATGACAGGACTGCGACTGGGTGTCATCTCTTCGGAGATGTTCACAATCATCGTGTTGGTCGCGATCGTAACGTCATTGATGGCACCACCGCTACTGCGCTTTTCGATGCGCCGAGTTTCACTGACGGAGGACGAGAGCAAACGAAAGTCTGAATTCTACTACGCGTAAACACACCCTACAAGCAGCAGCCTCGCTGTCGACCAAGAAATGACAAGAGGTGATTTAGATTTACGTAACCGAAATGTCACCATGCATCCAGAAGATAAGAATCTTGCACCACACCGGTTCCAGGCGGAAGAATGCCCACTGACTCAAACCTGGCGGCGTCGCCACTCCTTGTGTTGGGAAAGATTTCCGAGATTCTAGAAACATTCACATTGCAGCGTCGAGCGTTAACCCTCAGTGAGATACAACGAGCAACCGGAATGCCACGGTCCACGGTCCAGCGCCTGGTAAGCAACATGGTGTCCCAGGGTTTCCTCGACAAGAGTGGCGACCACGTTCTCGTTGGAACCAAAATGACGCTTTGGGCAGCAGCAGCTACAAGAGGTATGGACTTCCTTACAACTGCGAACTCGATCCTTGAAGAAATTAGAGATTCAACCGGAGAAACAGCATCTTACGTCCGACCCGAGCAGAACTTTTGTGTTGCTGTCGCCGTTGCCGAAACACGACATTCGTTGCGCCATGAAATGCACGTAGGCAAGGTGACCCCACTAGATAACTGCCTCGCAGGCAGGGTTTTTCTGGCCTACGCACGTCATTCGGCATCCAAAGTTCTGGGCGGCGAGATGCAGATGGTGACGGGCGAACTGGACACTACGTCAGAGTCCGAATGCAGGACCACGTCAAAGATACGGTCTGATGGGTACGCAACAACTGTTGGCGGGTGCTCGTCAGACGTATCCGCCCTGTCTGCACCAATCTTCGATTCTGCGGCTGACGTCATCGGCGTGCTCACTATCAGTGGGCCTACCTTTCGCATGCCCCAGGAACGATGCGAGGCGTGGGGAGAGCTGTTGGTTTCTCGAGCAGACAGATTGATTCGGTGCCTTGGCGGACGCTATCCAGATGGTACGCCCTGACTCCGGCCACACTAGCCCACACGAACCTCAAATCGACCAGCGCAATCTGCCATCTTCCACGGAATTTCAGACCACGACAATGACCGATCCGAGCTGTCATGCAACAACTCATGCGCTTCTGCCGTTGGATCTCGATCCCGTGGACCCCGCGGACATTACTGATTCCAAATAGACTTCCTGGTCATTCGTTTCTAGTGATCAGACAAAGTATTATTGCTCGTCCTTAGCAAATCAACGAAGCTACCGCGAAGGGATTTTGAGATTTGCCATGCCCGTGAAGGTGAAATATCGCCCCATGGATAGTCCAAGTGATGGCGCACCCGCTCGAGATTCGCCGCCGCTAGAGTTGCAATACCCGTCAATGAATCGATGTCGACAATTCCATCGAACTCTTGCCCACGGCGGTTGACATCCACGAGCTCTTGGACAACATGACCGGGATGCACTCGAATTCTCCATCCGTTTTTGTCCATGTCGATCGGATAGCCGCCTGGCAGACCTCCTACTCCGGGCGAGTGCACTATCCGCGAAGAATCACTGAAGCTTGCCGCTACGACCGCCAGAACTGAGCTTGCGGTCAAAAATTGTCCGTTGATTCCGCCACGGCGGCGCCCGGTCGTTGCGACGTCGTTCAGCACCGTTAAGAGATCGTCTCCTTCGACCGAGCGATAGTCACAGCAGCCCACGAATGCACCCAACAACATTGGAGCGCCGCCACTATCGCCATATCGCGGGACGCGGTGACTGACGTAGTGCTGAGCTGCTAGTAGAACTTCAACCTGCCGAGGGTCAACCGCCCAAAGTCGTGCACATGCGAATCGGAGTGCGGGGATCAAGTTGCTGGCATTGCCAGCTCCTAGCGCGCGGCAAGATCCATGTACAGCAGCAAGTATCGGATTGACTGCGTCTGGGAACCCGCAATTTACCAGTACAGCTGGAGATCCACTTGCGAGGTATGCGTCGTACACCGCCAGAGCAGGTGCGAGATGCATCGGCAGCCACGGCCCAAATTGCGCCTCGTCGAGAGAGTCGAAGACACCTTGAGGGAGCTCGGTCAAGCGTCGCCAGCTCTGAACCGTGGTGCAGTTGACAATTATGTCGGGGTTTGTCGTCACAATGCAGTCGGAGAGATGTTCGGTGTCCGTGGCGTCGCACGCATAAGCCACAATTTCCGTGGCAGATCTTGCATTAGCCGCCGTGTAACGACACAAGTTGACGTCTCTGATCAGAGACTCCTCGTCCCGACCCACTGCAACAATTCGCTTAACATAACCTTGCTGCAAAAGAAGAATTGTAAGCTTTTGGGCCAAATCTCCGAACCCAATTATCATCACGGTCCCTGATAGCCGACCACGACCGAATTCGGCTTCGGTTCTGAAGTCTGGCACTGAACGATGGGTCTCAGTCATTGCTACTCACCTTTCAAGCGAGGATAAAATCTGATGAAATAGATCGATTTAGTCGCAGAAACCATTAATTAAGAGTACTAATCATGGCACAGCCTGACGAACGCCGTTCCAGCGACGGTGGATAGATGAATTCAACGCTATTTCAGACCGGACTTGAGCAAATTGCGGAGTCGAGGAAAACTGCTTAATCGGAAGCGCGTCTTCGTCGAGATGCATTTGAATTATTTCAACTGGTATATCCGGAAATGCTTCGTGCGACAGACTCAAGTCCGCACGAATCGAGTTTATACCCTCAAGTATGTCGCCCTCGACGAAGTTGGATTTTAGCGCCCCAATTTGGTGGATATGATCGGGCTTCAAAGTGAAAATAACCTTTGTAGATTTAAAAGCCTCGATATGAATGGGAATTCTATGTTCCTGATCCATGCGTACAGAAGATAGAAGCAATGTCGTTTCGGGATCCACCGTCGCCAATATTTCCTGCTCATGGCGGCCTATGGCACATTCGAACCGCCGCAATTGCACGGTGTCTATGTTAGCGAGAATCGAGGGGTGGATCCCATCGCCCACTCGGCCTATCATGTGCGTTACGACCGATTTTGGTTCCAAACTGCCCGGCCTAAGACGCCGCCTGCCGTGCGAAACTGCTGTTGCGAACGCTTTCACCTGCGAAGCGTAGAAGGTCATGGTCCCGTTGACCGAAATTCCACGAGAGACAAGTTCTTCGACGGCCTGGATTCCTTCCCGATGGCAGGGCACTTTAACCATTACGTTCGGAGCGATCGACGAATACAGTATTCCTTGTTCGACTATCGAACCGGCATCACCCATGATTTCAGGCGATATTTGTGCCGATATCCATCCATTCTCACGACGGGACTGGGAATGGAGGGAGAGTAAAGTAGCTGCTCCCGCACGGATCACCTCCATCATTCGCTCCTCCGTCGTGGACCGGTTCCAAAATTGGGGCGCCCGCTGCACGAAGTCGGCCACAATACTCGGGTTCGTTGTAGCGCCGACTATGGGAAACCCCGTTTTCGGACCGTCGGCAGTTATCAATCTGTGGGTGTCACAGGGATGTGCGTCCAACCAAAGGCGCATCTCATTTGTAAAGAAAGCATTTATTGACATCTCTGTCGATCAGCCTTTCTTTTAAGATAGTGGCATGCGTTGATGAATGACAATGCCGTGAGATGGTCTCGCGCCGTTCGACGGGCACAAGCGAGGCACGGGCATCAATTGCCCACTCGTTTCCTGACATTATGGGATAGATGGTTCGTCCATGGCCGCATATTTCGCGTGCTTTCGGCGTTCTTCGTCAGTCACGCGGATTCGAGCAACTGCGGCTCGAAGGAGGGGCGGTGCCATCAAAGATGTAACGACGGCGACGACCACGATAATAGAGAACATCTCCGACGAGATGATTCCAAGCCGCAATCCTGCCATCGCAATGATGATCTCGACCACTCCTCGTGCGTTCAAGGCAGAGCCGACGGCAACCGCTTCCCAGTGCCCCAGTCGACACAACCTTGAGCCGAGGTACGCGCCGAGGAACTTACCCACGATGGCTACCACCAGCACGCTGATCGCCGCGAAAGCAACAGAGGGTTTCAGTAAGTCTGTCAAGTCCATTCGAAGTCCAGCCGTTGCGAAAAAGATGGGGGCCAGTACCCCCATCACCACAGTGCGCAAGGGGAGGAGGGCTTGACTATTGCGTGGGAGATAGCGGCGGATCAACATTCCGCAGATGAACGCGCCAAGCATTGTTTCCAGCCCGATCGCCTGGGTTCCTGCCGCAGATACGAGGACGAGGGCTACGACAACTCCAGAGGCAAGTGCTGGTTCGCCTGAATGCCTAATCCAGCCAACGAGCTTCTTCACAAGGGGACGCGCAACGAGAAGCGTGAAGATCAACGTACCGACTAAGGCTCCACCCGCGGACAGAAGTGTGGCACCGGTGAGGCCGCCGACGGCGAGTGCAGAGACGACAGATAAGAGAAACCATGCCGCAGTGTCATCTATGACCGCTGCACTGAGTGTCAATTGAGCGAAATTTCGGTGCATGAGATCCATGTCGGTCAGGGTCCTGGCGATGACTGGGATCGCGCTGACGCACAGCGCCACACCCAGGAATAGCACGAAAGTGTCCGTAGTTGACTCGTTTCCTCGTAGCGAAAGGGGTAGGGCGAGCCCTATTGCAACACCAGCACAGAGAGGAACAAGCAGACCGCTCGCGCTGATGAACACGGTCGATACCGGTTTTTTCTTTACCGTTGAGTCGAGGTCAGTTGCCGCGAAAGCGACGAGCAGTAGCACCCCTACTTGCCCGACTGCGTCAAGGAGATGAAATTGCTCGGATTGTGTTGGGAAGACCGTAGACGCAAGGTCGGGCCATATGTTTTGCAAGACGGAGGGACCTAACAACACGCCGGCAGTTATTTCGCCGACGAGCGATGGGAGACCGAACCGGCGCGCAAGCCTTCCGAGTGCTATCGCAACGGATATGATCAAAAAAATTTGGAGAAGAAACAGGAAGAGGCTGTGACCGGACAGAAAAGGAATTGGCTGGTACATCGAAAATCGTCCTCATGGTTGGCTCGGATTTCGGCATATTCTGGGGATTAACATTCCTCTTTGATCGCAGATGGTAACGTGAGACAACAGTGCGAAATTGCGCCCCAATCAATCGGGCTTGCCACTACGTCTGCCCGCGACATCAGTGCCCCGACCTGACTGCTGGTGTCGCCAATTTGAGTTCCCTAGCTACAGAATCGGCCTGGAGAACTGCCGTCCGGACATAGTTGACAATGGGTACCCGGGTGAATGACGCCGTACCGATCAACATGACATCTTCGGATGTGAGCGATCCTGGCAGACGCAACCGCAGGTCTGTCTCAAGCACGGGTGGTGTACCCCCTGTGCTTTCTGGCGACGAGAACGACAATCCTCGTGCAGTGACGCTCATTGTTGGAGGTTGGAATCCCGCGGCACAGACGATTGCATCGTAGAAGTCCTGCGTTCCGTCGCGCCACGTGCACCGCCAGCCATCATTGCCAGTTCGGGCGATTTGAATCGGCACGCCCGATGCAACTCTCGCTTGGCCCGCGTCGATCAACTCCATGAGCAAACGCGCGTTCGTTGTGGAGATGGCCGAGATATAGCGATTCACCAGGCGACTGCCGCGTTGCATTGCCACACCACGAACGCGTGGATCATCCACGCGGGACAGGCGATCGTTGATGACATCGATCAGTTGCGCAATGGTTTCCTGCCACAACGTTTCGCCGGCGTCCGCGAGCGCTAGTTCTTCGCGCATGCGCAATACCGGGTCGACAGCCGAGGAAGTCTGCCGTGCTAGTGGAAGGTCGCAGATGTCGCGCGTGGCCCTGCGAATCAGACGCAAGAGCGCGCTGGGTAGGTGCTCACTGTCGATCGACAGCGACTCCAGGGCATTTGTATCGAGTGTCGCAACGAGGTTGTGCCGCAACGACGTCCGTACTGCGGGTAGTTCACCCGAGCGCGATGTCAAGGTGACCTGGTGGCCGGCGGCCCCAAGGGTGAGTGCCGAGTCGACAGCCGACAAGCGCGTGCCGATGACGAGGATGCGGGAGCGAGCCGACAGTGTGTGAATTACTCTATCCACCGGGTAGGGGGTCGCGAAGAACGTCGGCGAACCCACGAAGCCTCGTAGAGAGAGGGGCACGGTCGGAGGGCCTACTCCTGGGGCGACCAGGACATGGTCTGCAGTTGTCGATCGCCCGTCATCGAGTCCGATTCGGTACCCTCGACCGTTTACACGCGGAGCGACCCACATTGCCCGCGCCCGCTGGTTGTCAACCGACAGGCCCCGGTTTGCTGCAGCACTCCGTGCCTCGCGCAAGCAGGATCTGATGTAGCCCCCGAACAAGTGTCGGGGAACGAATTCGGAAGGTTCAGAAGGGTCTCCGGTACGACGTAAGTACTCGACGAAGTCGTCGACGTCGTCGGCTCTGAGCGACATCACCCCGGCCGAAGTGTTGCATCGTAGGAGAGTGTGTGCCGCGTCGAAGACCCTGCCACGGCCGGGCTCCAGCGGATCGATGATCTCGATCGACTCAGCGGCACCGTGGCGAGCGACGGCCCATAGCACCGCCGTTCCGGCAGCGCCCGCACCGATGATCGCGACGTGCCCAGTCATATCGGGTTCTCCACGCGCTTCGACGCTTGCCTCGTAGTGAAAGTTACTGAGGCTGAAACCACGCCCACAATCAGCAACAACGATATGGCGTCGGCGCTCTGCCCTGCGGCCAGCTGGGCTAACCAGGTCATAGCTGGCAGCATCGCGACGAGAGTAATCGCCGGAAGCGAATCCGCCCGCTGGAACCCGACTTGCAGCAGAAACAGAGGGATGACGACGGCGAATACACCGAAAACGAACAGTGTGACCAGTTCACTCGCATCGGGGACCTGCGGTTCGCTGGCTAGCCACGCCAGCGCCGCGAGAACGTATGTCAGATGAAATCTGTGAGCGGTGACCCAGACTGGGCTTGTGTTGGTGCTGCCGAAACTCTTCGACAGAAGCACAACCACTGCCATGCCACTGCCGGCTGCGACGGCCAGCACGAGACCGATCAGCGCCGCCGCTGACCCGGTACTCCGGTCTGATAGTTGCCACGTCCGGCCGGCGAGGAGCAGCCCGAAGACCATCATGATGGATATCGACCACAGGTCGATTCGCCCCTTCCATTCTCGGCGCCGGAATACCACCAGTGCTATCAGGATGAGCACTACTGGTCCCAAAGCCGCCTCGATCGAGCTGGTCGTCGAGGCCGGGATAATGCTGATAGACATGTAGTAGCTGAGGAAAGTGACAGCCGTGGCCAAGTTCATCCAGGCCATCGCCACACGCGTATCCCGCGGAGCTGGTGTTGTCCGGCCCGAGCGCACTCGGTGAACCACACCGAAAATGCCTGCGGTAGTGGCGAATGCCATGATCGAGAACACCAAGCTGTCCGACGGACTGATCCTCTCCGTCATGAAGCCTTGGACCGTCGCTTGCATTCCGACCGATACGAGGATCAGCAGCAGGTACCGGTTGTGAGTAGTCACTCTGCCGGCCATTTGTGCTGCGGCTCGTTGGCCGTCGGGTCGTGTACTGGTAACGCTCCGCGGACGGTCGACCCAGTTTGTTCAGTGTCCTGTACCTCGTCAAACTTCTCGCCGTGCATCATGCCTTCCTGTCCAGTCGGTCGTCGGGAACGATGTCGAAGAGCTGTCCGGCGTTTTCGAGGTCGTGAATAGTCGCCAACGACTCGGTCAGACGGTCCCCGTCGTCATCGACGAGGAACGCAATTCCAGTGAAACCGGTAGTCAGCAGCCGGTCGCGGACAGTGGTGCCGGCACCGGGGACGCCGACAACGGTGTGCAGGTTAGGAAGTCGGCGTAGGGCCGCGAGGCCCGGAACAGCCGCTATCGTTCCCTCGCTGTGCGCGCGCAAGAACACCTTGGCGAGGTGCTTCCGGGCTCGATACGGCACCTCGAAGCGTGCCCTGAACGCCTCCGGATCGAGGTATCGCTCGGCCGTCGCGTGCTGGTGCGTCGTTCCCAATGCGGCGAAATATGGATCAGGTTCCAGGCATGGACCCATCACGCGCGAATTGACCTCCACCATACGCGGGCCGTTCGACGTCATCCGAACCTCCGAGTGTGCGGCCCCCTCCTTGATCCCTAGTGCATCAAGGCATCGAAGTGTGTAGCGGATGACGTCGTGGTCTCGGTCGTCCAACAGCTGCGGTGCCCTCATATGTCGATACACCGGGGCACCTTCCTCGACTTCGTCGATGCGACAGTGGTAGTAGTCGGACAGCAGATGAGTCCCACCGATGCTCACCGTGTTGACGACGTATTGAGGCCCGCTGAAGTACTCCTGCAACAGAACTCGATCATTGTTTCGGCCCAGGAGATTCCGGTTTCCCAACAACGCTGCACCGGCTCTGTGCGCGGCCAGACGGTCGGGGCAGACCCTGCACCCGTCACTTCCGGCACTGTCCACCGGCTTGACCATGATCGGAAACTCGCACCCATCCAGCGCAGCCGTCATTTCCGCGATTGATTGCACGATGACTGCATTGCCGATTGGTACTCGTGCTTCGTTGATGGCGCGGATCATCAGGTACTTATCACGACGTGCCCCCGACAGAAGCGGATCGTTTCCGGGTAAGCCGAGTCGATCGTTCAATTCATCGGCAAGCGTTACGCCGTATTCGCTGGCCGCAACTACATGACTTGCGCCCGCCCGGGCGAGTGTCACGCAGGTCTCTTCTAAATCTTGGTGTACGAGTGTCCTGTCGCCATAATCAGCTGGAACCAGTTCTGGTGTGTAGATGCGCAGCGTATCGCTGGTTCGCTCGTCGAACGCCCGAGCCAGCGCAGTTCCGCTCGATACCGGGTTGGTAAGAACAATCATCGAATGAAGCTCCTCGGTAGCTCTTTGGCAATCGCCCGTCGGGCATCGTGACTACCAATCGGTCCAGTCCAAAGCTCGGTCACCGCCGCCGCCGCCGGCCGAGTCGAGCAACACCTGACAGTCGCATTACGTTGCAGTGCTGCATTTCTCGTACCTCTGGACTGTCCTGTCACCCGTGAATCAACGGCTCTACTCATGCGACGCTCTCTTCGGCGGTGTGGGCACCGGTGCTGGTGTGGCCCTTCGACCCGCCAGGACGCCGCCGAACGAATCCGAGGGCGTGAACTGCGAGGCCGGCGATGAGCGCCCAAAATGCTGAGCCGATCCCTGCGGCACTCACCCCCGATGCCGCGACTACAAATGTGATCGCTGCGCTATGTCTGTCAGCATCGCGGTGTAAGGCGGAAGTCAGTGCTGAAGCTAGGGTGCCGAAAAGAGCCAGGCCTGCAATGGTCTCGACGATTCCGGCCGGGGCAACAACAATGAGGGCCGCCAGAGCAGCGGAACACCCTCCTAGCAGGAGGTAGGCCCACCCCGCGGTGAGGGCCGCAATCCATCGCTTGCGCGGATCTGGATGGGCTTGTTCGTCGGCGGCCAGCGCCGCACTTATCGCAGCAAGATTGATAGCGTGTGCGCCGGCTGGAGCGGCTACCGCCGTACCAATGCCAGTCAAGACCATCGACGAACGCCAGGGAACGGTGTAACCGTACGACGCCATCACCGCTGATCCGGGAACGTTCTGCGATGCCATGGTGACGACATACAAAGGCAGCGCCAGAGCAACAGCTGCCTGCCATGTCCACTGCGGCATCACCAGTTCTAGACGTGGCACGATGCTGCCGAAGGAGACCGAGTTGTTCGAGGTAACTCGGTCCACAGCAATAACAATGGCCGCGACTGTGAAAGCTGCCAGAACTGACCAACGTGGGTAGAAACGTTGCAGGATCAACCATGTGATGACCACTGGCGCAATCGTTTGAGGTGTGTGAACTACCGCCGATACAGGGGCAGTACACAACGGCAGGAGTATGCCGGCCAGCATTGCTTGTGCGAGTGAGACTGGGATGGCGGCAATGAGAGTGCTGAGTTTCGGTATGAGACCGGTGAGAACGATCGCGACGCCGACCAGAACGAAGGCTCCCAACGCCGCAGGCCAGCCCCCAACGACCGAACCAGCGCCCGCTAGCAGCGCTGCTCCCGGAGTGGACCACGCCAAAGTGATGGGTATCCGGTATCGGCTTGCGAGGAATACGATCCCCAAACCCATCACTACACATAGGGCCAGCAGTCCCGATGCCGCCTGGGTGTCGGATGCGCCGACTGCACGTAAACCGGTCAAAACAACCGCGAACGAGCTGGTGAACCCCACGAGGGCAGTAACAATCCCGGCTGTGACCGGCTGCGCACGAGAAGCGTGTGGGTAGTGATCAGAGTTGACAGGGTCCACTTAGTTCCTCGCCGTCGACATGAGAAGGGCGTGGTGCGCCGATTGCTCCTCCGGTTCTGGAGGTCCATCAAGATCGCCCCGAGTGGAGAACCCGTCCAGCTGCAGCGGCATTTGCCATCGCTTGGAGGTCGGAAGCCTGCTCGGCGACTGAAAGACCCACGACGAACACACGCAGATTTCCATCAACGCGCACCTTCCTTGCCTCACCGACCAGCATGTTGCACTGACCGGAGGGGCTGTATCGGATGTCTTGACACATTCGTTCGGCATACTTAGAGTCAACTTGGATCCAGGATCCGATTTACTACACCGCATTCGCTAGCAACAGTCAAGGGGGATGATTAAGCAACATTTCGAATGATTGGAGTTCTTGATGACCTCTCGACCGACCCCTGTTCTCGACGTTCTGGGAACCGTGACGACCGAGCCTCACCTCGCAAGAGCGTTGATCGAGGAGACGCTTGCATCCGCCATTCTCGACGGGCGAATCCCGAGCGGAACCACCCTGCGTCAAGAGGAGCTGGCGCGCGTGTTCGGGGTGAGTCGAATGCCGGTCCGAGAGGCACTCCTGCAGCTTCAATCACATGCGTTGGTGACGATCGTGCCGAACAGGGGAGCAATGGTCACCCAGGTCACCGCGACCGATGCGGCTGAAACCTATGAAGTGCGCCTCGCGCTCGAACCTGCAGCGTTGAGGAAATCCGTACCGCACCTGACAGTCGACGACCTCGCAGAAGCGGAGAGTCATGTGAGCGCCATGGAGCAGACGACCGACTTGCATGTTCTCGGGCGAGAGAACGCCAAATTTCACATGTGTTTGTACCGTCGCGCCGGAAACACCAAGCTCCTGCGAATGGTCGAGAGCGAGCTGCAGGACGAAGAACGACTGCTTCGTTTTCATCTGGCGGCGCTGGGGATCGAGGAGCTGGCCCAAGACGATCACAGGGCACTCATCGAGGCAGCGAGAGGACAGGCAGTCGAGGAAGCAGTTCGTGTGCTCGAACGCCACATCAGCTTCGCAGCACAAACCATCCAGAACTACCTCAACAGAAGAAGCACCAGCTGATCAGCAGTCCGTGTGGCGTTACTGCCTTCGGAGTGAACGAAAGGAAAACCGTGCAACAGCAGACAATTGACTTCGCGCTCACCAGCGCCGAGCTGGAACAGTTCCACCGAGACGGCTACATCGGGCCATTCGACCTGTATGAGCCCGACGAGATGGAGCAAAACCTTCGTGCTCTTCGCCCGAAACTCCTGAATACCAAGAATGCGATATACAAGGGCGAAAGCGCAGTCTCTGGGGTCACGAATCTGTCGAACTACGACCGCCACTTGGATATCGACTTCCTTGCCGACCACATCACGAGACCCGAGATAGTCGACCGAGTCTCGAGCATTCTTGGACCCGACACCTTGTGCTGGAGAAGCGAATTCTTCCCGAAGTATCCTGGGGACGAGGGCACCGACTGGCACCAGGCCGACAATTTCTCCAACGTCGCCGGCTCCAAGCACCCACAGATCGTCTGGCCGGACGACGCTGAATTCGGTGGAACAATCACCGTCTGGTCGGCGTTCACCGAAGCCTCCATCGACAACGGCTGCCTGCAGTTCATTCCAGGGTCACACAAGACGATGAACTACGACGAGTCGAAGACCATGGAGTACGACGCCGACTCGGTAAACAAGGTCGAGAAGGACGGAACCCGGCGAGGATTCTTCGGGTACGACTACCGCCAGCTACAAAAGGACCCGAACTGGAGTCCCGACGAGTCGAAGGCCGTATCCCAGGTGATGAGGCAGGGTCAGTTCATTATCTTCTGGTCAACGTTGATGCATGCATCGCATCCGCACAGCGGCCTCACCGACAAGATGCGGCTCGGGTTCGCCGGACGCTATCTTCCGACCTCGGTACGGGTCTATCCCTACTCCGATGCGCTGGCCGAGTTCGGCGGCGAAGCAAGCTTGGACAAATTCGGAAACGTCTTGGTCTCGGGACGGGACGAGTACGGCTACAACAAGTTTGCCGACAGCACGGTCAATGGACATCGCTTCGTTCCACGGGGAGGGGTTCAGGGATGACTGTCAGCAGTAGTTCCACTACCGAAGCGTGGGTACTCGAAACATGCATCTCACTCGGGCTTCCGATCACGGAAACCGCAAACGACATCTTCGCAGTCGGGGCAACCTCTTTGACAGCACTGAAGTTGATTGCTCGTGCGGAGGACGCCTTCGGTGAAGACGCATTGCCGCCCGACGACCTGTTCGAGCGGCCCACCATTGCAGAGATCGCCGCGACCATCGCTCGATCGACGACCAGGCTCGACTCGGCAGACAGTCTCTGACTGTGGCGGAAGCGGAGGATCGCTGGATTGCCCAGTTGGGCACTGTTGGCGGCCAATCGAAGACGACGTTGGTCTGCTTCCCGTACGCCGGCGGAACCCACGACATCTTCCGACCCTGGGCGCAGCTACTGCCGGCAGAGATCGAACTGCTCGCAGTTCGCCTCCCAGGCAGGTCCACCCGTATATCCGAACGGGCACACACGGAATGGCCATCCCTGATCGAGGATGTCACTACCGCAATCACGCCCTATCTGGACGGTCGCTACGCCTTCTTCGGCCACAGCTTTGGTGCGAGGCTGGCCTATGAGGTACTTCACGCCCTGGCTGTCCGCGGCGTTCACTCCGCAGACCGTCTGTTTGTGTCAGGCTCTCGCAGTCCCAGAACGCCTCAGCGCCTTCCCTTCATGCACACCCTCGATGAAGACGAATTTCGCAAAGCTCTCCGGCTTCTTGGTGGAACACCACCGGAGCTACTGGCAAACAAGGTACTCATGGACGTGCTCTCTCCTACGGTCCGCCGTGACATCGCGCTGGCAGAACAATGGGGCGATCGACACGCGGGCATTGCGCTCGACACGCCTATCACTGCGTTCTACGGGCGTGACGACTCCATCGACAGCCTTCGCGCCACACAGGGATGGCGGGAACACACCACAGATGAGCTCGAAACCGTCGAGATTTCCGGCGGTCACTTTTTCCTCAACACCCATAGAACCGATGTGTTGGCGATGATCACCAAACGATTGGAGACAGCGAGTGCGCACGGTATCGACGTCCCCTGACGCCCTCTCGTTGCACGCATACGTCAACGACACGGACGCCCCCTATCTCGACGACTGTACGATTGCAGACGTCTTCGATGCGCAGGTCACTGCCACCCCTGACGCCATTGCGGTGGTCCACCGAAAAACAGTTTTGACCTACCGCGCACTCCACGAGCGCGCCGAGCAGATGTGTGCTCACATGCGCACACAAGGGATTCAACCTGGCGAGGTGGTTGCTGTCGACGTCGCGCGGACACCGGATTTGATCACCGCCCTATTGGCGGTAATCAAATCCGGTGGCACCTACCTCCCGCTCGACAATTCCTGGCCCGACAACAGGATCGAGTCCGTAATCGGCCTGGCGCAATGCTCCGCGGCGATCTCGGATCACCCCGACATGTTGAGTGCCCGGTTCCGGCAGCTGCGTGTAGTTTCCACCGAGGCACCGAAACTCGACGAAAGCGATGGAGGCCGCCGGCGGACGGGTGCTCAGGCTGACAGCGTTGCCTACATCTGCTTCACCTCGGGATCCACCGGAACACCTAAAGGCGTCCCGATACAACACCGGTCTGTGATGAGGCTCGTGCAGAACGCACGGTACGCAAGGCTCGGACAGGGAAGCGTCCTGCTCCACCTGGCACCTGTCGTCTTCGACGCAGCAACATTCGAGATCTGGGGTGCCCTGCTCACTGGCGGCACCTGTGTGCTTTACCCATCCAAGTTCGTACGGCTGATGGAGCTTCGAAGAGTCTTGGCAGACAACTCGATCACCACCCTGTTTCTGACGACGGCTTTGTTCAACCTCGCCATCGACGAAGACCCTGCGATTTTCTCCGGCCTCGACACCATCTTAACCGGGGGAGAGGCTCATTCACTCAAACATATGGACATGGCGGTACAGGCTCTCGGTCCGGACAAGATCGTCAGCGTCTACGGACCCACCGAAGCTACTACGTTCGCCACCTACTACCCCGTCAGACGTATCGAGTCGGGAACCACTGGGCTCCCGATCGGGCGACCTCTGCAAAACACCCGTGTGTACTTGCTCAGAAACAACCGGCTCTGTGGCATAGGAGAATCCGGGACTCTACATCTCGCGGGACCAGGTCTCTCACCTGGATACTTGACCGATCCCCGAGCCGCACCAGACGATGCGTTCTTCGAGGCCACCATAGACGGACGGCCTGAACGCCTCTACCGTACGGGGGACCGCGCGTACTTCCTCGATACAGGTGACCTAGTTTTCCTCGGGCGAGACGACGACCAAGTCAAGATCAACGGCCACCGAATCGAAATCGGCGAAGTCACACATCATTTGGATCTATTCGACTCAGTCAAACACTGCTTTGTCACCGTCGACGACACCGCACCCGACAGACGATTAGTCGCATTCATCGTCCCGCACACCGCAGAGTGCACCCCCGACTGGATCAAGAGCCAACTTCACGCCGAACTTCCCCCGTACATGGTGCCGTCTGCAGTAAGACTTTGTGACGACTTCCCTTTGACGCCGACAGGCAAGATCGACCGGCGAACACTCTTACAGACCATGTCACCGTCGAAAGAGCTGATCTCATGACTTTGGCCAAACGTGCACAGCAATTTCAACAGACACTCCAGGATCGCGGCCATGACTTTCAGGTAATCGAACTCCCCGCATCCACGCGAACAGCAGATGACGCAGCATCTGCCCTTGGCTGTGCCAAGGAACAGATCGTCAAGTCGCTCGTCTTTCGAGCGACGGTGGCGAACGACCCGGTACTTGTGCTCGCAAGCGGCCCGAACCGGGTCAACGAACGAGCACTCGAACGTCTGCTACAGGTCAAAATCGCCAAGGCGGATGCGGCGTTCGTCAAGGCCGTGACCGGATACGCAATTGGGGGTGTACCCCCGTTTGGCCATCTGCAACCCCTGACTACTGTCGTCGACGAGGACTTGCTTCAATACTCAACTACTTGGGCTGCGGCCGGAACTCCGAACGCCGTCTTTCAGATCAAGGGCCCTATTACCGCAGTGTTGCCCCCACACGCCGTCAGCTCCATCGCATGACTGCAGTCAATACTCTGGCACTGCGAAACCACCACGAAGCCAGTGCAATTGGCACCCTTGATGTCTTCCGGGACGAAGTTCGGCAGATCTTCGGGGAAGTAATTCTCCCTCACGCTGACGAATGGGAGGCGGATCGCCGCATGGACAAGTCCGTGTGGCGGTCCCTTGCCGATCATGGGCTTCTTCAGCATGGTTTGTCTGGACCCAATTTTTTGTTTAGTGCGATATTGCTCGAAGAGCTCGGCCGAACAGGCTACGCGGGAATCAGAGCAAGTATCGGTGTGCACGCGTACATGGCTGCGTCCTACCTTGAGATGTTCGGTACACCGGAACAACAGGAGCGTTACCTAGAGCCTTGTCGTCGGGGCTCCCTCGTAGCGGGATTGGCCATCAGCGAACAGGGATCAGGTTCGGATCTTCACGCACTCTCCACAACCGCCGTCGCAACCGGAGCGGGCTACAACGTTTCTGGCACTAAGACCTACATCGCCAACGCGACCACGGCCGATGTCTTCATCACGCTGGTGAAAAGCGGTCAATCGACCGCCACACGCGGTCTCGTAGGTGGATCGCTGCTGATCATCGATGCGCATCACGAGTCGGTGGAACGAGTCCAGACACCCATGCTCGGATGGCACAGCGCCGATATCGGCACCATCACCTTCCGCGACACACCGGTACCAGAAGGAGCACTCATCGGACGTCAGGACAGGGCCATCCTCCATCTGATGCGCGCGCTTGATTTCGAACGCCTGGCGGCCGCACTTCTTGCACTTGGCGGTGCGAGGCACTGCATCGAATTACTCGACGCCTTCACTCGCGCCCACAAGATTAACGGAGCTCCTTTGGGCGCTAAACAGTCAGTCAGACAAGAAATTTCTAACCTACACAGCGATCTCGAAACGACTCGTCATTACACCTATCACGCTGCTCAGCAGCACATCTCAGGGACCTTGAGTACCCGCACCGCATCGATCGCCAAGCTTCAGGCCACGGAGCTCGCGCGCCGCGCCGCCGCCGTATGTCTGCAGTATCACGGAGCTCGCGGTTATACCGAAGATGCCGTGCCCTCGCGTATCTACCGCGACGCCGCCGCGGGCAGTATTGCGGCAGGGCCAAGCGAGCTGCTTCGTGACCTCATCTACGAATCGAGCACGGCCCCTTAACGGCCGAATGAACTCAAGGCAGCCTTCCTCCGATATCTCGGAGGCTCTCGACTACCACTGAAACCACAGAAGATAGCCCCGGTGACGCCCCCTCGAACGGACGGCTGTAATAAGACTCCCCATAGCACTGGACATTAAGCGATCCCACTTCATAGCGTGTCTCGCGGCGGCGTGCATGAATCGGGGTAACTGCCCTGCGGCCTCGGCTAGACGCCGCAAACCCCGTCCCGACTACCTGCAAGTAGCAGCCATCCAGGATGCGAGTAGTGCCATTCGAAGCTGACTTAACGGCAAACTCTACCCAGTAGTACTGAAGATACTCGTAAAGGCCGCAACGAACCATGCGACGATCGCCAAGCCAAAGCCAGCGATTATCCCAGGTGACTCAGCTTGATTGAACACATAAGTGACAAGTACGAGAGTACCTACGACGATGTAACAGACGCATCCCGCGGTCAGAAGGACCGACACCGAAAACATAGACCTAAGAGCCGACGACAGGCGCCCACCCAGGCTCAGTTGTCCGTATGTTTGAACATCGTTTTCCGGTAGCTTAAAGCCCAACACATTTGCAGACCCTGTGGCCACCGCAGTGGCCAGCAGTCCTGCTAACGATGCGTTGGCTGCGCTTACAGGCAACGTGGGTGCCGTCTCGGTCGCAACATACTGCCAAGTCGAAACGGAAAGCCAGACCCAGACCAGAGCATAAATAGCTAGCACAAGGAATGATATTCCTACTCGAAACATGTTTTTGAGTTCTGGCGTCATTATCAGTTCTCCAATGCGGCGAGGTAGTGCGTTTGCCATCCACTGATTCTGTGCGTGGACCTTACACCCCATGCGATGGCTTGGAAGAAGTTTGACCGATCCTCTTGCAAACTTCGATGGATTTTCTGTCGCATAGCGGCGACGTGATTCGCAGCATCGGCAATGCTTTTGCCTTCTTCATGCCATACGTGCTCCACCGAAGGCTCGCGAAAGACGTTGCTGAAAGGAATATTTGGGACATACCTTCCAGTCGGATCTAAGTTGAGCGGAGTTCACTCACCTGTCACATCGCCGTAAGCCGTCACCGACGAGGTCTCGCAGTGTCTTGTGAAATACGGAGGAGTGCGAAAATGCACTTTGGAAGTCATTGCCCAGAAGCTCGGCTGACCCACGTCGATGCGATCACCTGCGGTACGCACTCTGCGCGTTCGCGCCACCGGCTGACATCGAGGAGCCGGAGGTGGAGCCGGCCGTGTTGAGACCGGCTTGCGACACGGCCATCCTGGACTTCCGGCGTCGGCACGTTCGCGCGAAGGACCAATTTTGCACGGACATAGGAGTGCCGAGGACGTGAGCCCGTCCGATCGGAGGGCCTTGGTTGTCCCATGCCGATCTCCATTCAGCCGACCCTGGCACCAGTGCTGCTAACGCCCGATGAATCAACTGATCGAGACGCTGGTCGATCCTGTCGGCCAGGACATCGGCGGCTCAACGATCACACATTCTGGCACCGGAACTCTTCCTACCCCGCTAGCGGGACACCGCTTTAATGACGGTCACCATGTTTGGAGTAAAGTTTGCAGCTTCTCAGAGAGATCGATGAACTCGTACTTCCCACCCTCAAGTTCGTGCATGTCGACATTATTCGAGTATCGGTTCCATTCCTTGAATGCCTCATGATCAACGTCAGCGTCGTCGCGCCAGCGCAGGACTGATATCGGGCAGTTCAGCTCAACTGGAGCAGTGCGCTGATACGTCCGCACAGCTTCGATGTCTCTCCACAACACTGTGAAACCGAGCTCGATCATGTCCGGTCTGGGTTCGACCCCTCTACTCTTCAATACAGTGGCCAGGTTCTTACGCAATTCGAGCTCAGACATCTTTAGCATCGGATCGTTGTCCGAATAATGCGGGGCGGCCTGGCCTGATGCGAACAGCCGACGGGGTCGTGACATGCCAGCTTCGCTGAGATAGATCGCTGTCTCATAAGCCGACCATGCACCCACACAGTGTCCAAAGAATGCGAATGGGCGATCAAGATGCGGATTTAGGGCTTGCGCTATACCTGCGGCGAGTTGGCCGTACGTAGCGGCGTTCTGCTCTCCGAGACGATTCTCACGTCCGGGAAACTGGAGTGGATATATCCCAATTCCGCCTAAGTGGATGGGCCAGGAACTGAAAACCGAAGCTCCAGCGCCTGCATGGGGAAAGCAAAATAGGCGCGCCGTGTCCTCATCCGCCGGAGCCCGGACCAGCCACCGAGTGTGTGTTTTAGAGTCGGCCCCATTTGCGGCAGAGGACGATCTATCGAGAGCTGGACGAGAACCGACGACCATGTCATCTACTTTCTGGCAACAATTGGAAGGTTAGCCAACCCGGCTATGAAAAATGACCGCAAGTGACGAGGCTGGCCACCGAGATCAACCGACACGAATCGGGTAGTTAGCTCTTCAAAGAAGACTCGAGCAGTTAGTCGGGCGAGCGGTGCACCGATGCAATAGTGCGGACCAAACCCAAACGCAATGTGCCTGTTGCTGGTTCTTCTGACATCGAACACGTGAGGGTTCAGGAACTTCTTCTGGTCCCGGTTTGCCGAGCCGATCCACGCAACGACGGCACCGCCCGCAGGCACCGTTCCACCCCCGATTTCGGCATCCGTGACGGCATAGCGCATAAAGTTGGTCGCTGCCGAAGTCCACCGAAGACCCTCCTCGACCAACCCGGGAACCAGGGCGTGGTTTGCGCGAACCATGGCGAATTGGTCGGGCCGATTGACGAGAGCGAGAACCGTGCCCGATACAGTGTGAGGAGTTGTGGCATTGGCACCCAACAGCAAGCTATATCCGTCGAAAGCAATTTCGTCATCATTGAGCGGAACATCGTCTATTTTTACGCTCATCAGATGATCGAGCAAGCTCCCGTCTTCGCCACCAACGGCTCGCTTTTGCTGTACCCAATCGGTGATATAGCTGATTATCTCGTGATGGGCGATTGTCAATGTCGCGGACTGGCTGCCACACTGAAATTCCGGGTCAGCGGGTGCGGCGACCATACCGCTCAGCGTCACTAGTTCCCGCCAATCGCGTTCAGGAATCCCGAGGAGGGGGCCCGCAACCAACATTGGAAGAAGCCGCGCAGCTTCGGCTAGATCCCAGATCTCCCCACTAATCGCAGGATCGAGGAAGGTCGCGATCGACTGCCTGAGTCGGTCCTCCATCGGCGCAACTGCACGGGTGGTGAGGCGCTCGCCGATCGCTCGACGGACCTGCGTGTGCCGAGGGGGATCGGTGGACGTCATCAACTGGCCCGCGGCGATATCATTTTCGCCGAGGTGGGTGACAATCGTGCCGCGCTCGGAAGTGAACCGACGATGGTCACCGAGCACAGAGCACACATCGTCGTATCGTGTTACCGACCAGAATTCCCGACCGTCAGCCATCGCTTGGTGATGCAGTGGTACTTGATCGCGTAGAACGCTCCAGACCGCATGCGGGTCACCAGCGGTAAAGAGATCAAGGTCGAGCAGGTCAATGCCGTCAATGTCTACCATCGCCTCGGCTCCGGGCTCCAACCTCACTTCTGGGCCCGACCCATCTCAACCAGCTCAGCGACTTTCGCAGGTGTCTGCGCCAGATAGAAGGCTCGCACCGATAGCTCCACGCCGTAATCTTGGAAAATTCGATCGATGATCTTGATTCCGATCATGGAGTTGCCACCGAGCCCAAAGAAGTCATCATCCACAGCGACATCGCTCCCCTTGAGATGGCGAGAAAAAATCGCAGTCATTTCCTGAATGAGTTCAGAATCAGTCTTCAGCGGCCGCGCTACTACCGGTAGTGTTTCGACGTCATCAGGCTGTTGGAATTCCCCCGCCGAACTTGTTGCCATCGTTGTCTCCCGTGCCGATCGATCAAGAACTGATTCGCTTCGCCGGACCTTCGCGACGCCAGGAAACCTCCTGACTGCCCCTACGCTTCCGCACCTAGTCCCGCCCCCGTCACGGCTTCCACTGGGGTAGCCCAGGACGATCGAAGGATCGCAGGTATGCACCCCGCGTGGCTCAGGTATCGCCTCTCGTGGACTGGCGTGATGCGATTTTGCGACCGGTCATCAACGCCCTTCGGTACGAATACCTGCGACGCTGAGAATAAGGGGGTGTCCAGACTGGCCCCCTCGTCTCCGATCTGCCTGCATTCCGACGCTGTTTGTTGTGATCATTGTCGCGACCACCAAGCTCTAGAATGCTCGTGCGGACCCACCCGGGATCTGGAACAGTCGAGCCATGTCGGACTCCGCAGACACCGTTCTTGACCTGGCATGGTTCGACAGCACCATCACACCACGTTGCCTTGGTATAGGAATTCGGCTGCCAGTCCTAGTGCCAATCAATATGCGAATCGACGTCGACATCGACAGCGAGCGGCGCTCGTGGCCGATACCGAGACATGCCCATCGACTATGAATGGCTGCAAGTGTCGACGGTCTCGTAATTCCCCAGGGGTAGTTGTCACGTAATTCCCCAGGTCCG